>NZ_OZ257261.1:1892500-3671744 GCF_965279755.1 Sphingopyxis sp.
AAGAGGTTCCAGGAAATAGCCCCTCCATTATAGACCGTACCCTAAACCGACACAGGTGGGATGGTAGAGTATACCAAGGCGCTTGAGAGAAGTCTCCTGAAGGAACTCGGCAAATTGCCTCCGTACCTTCGGAAGAAGGAGGCCCTCATTCCGGGCAACCGGTTTGAGGGGGCACAGGCCAGGGGGTAGCGACTGTTTAGCAAAAACACAGGGCTCTGCTAAGTCGGCTTCAAGACGACGTATAGGGCCTGACGCCTGCCCGGTGCCTGAAGGTTAAGTGGAGGGGTGCAAGCTCCGAAATGAAGCCCAGGTAAACGGCGGCCGTAACTATAACGGTCCTAAGGTAGCGAAATTCCTTGTCGGGTAAGTTCCGACCTGCACGAATGGCGTAACGACTTCCCCACTGTCTCCAGGAGATGCTCAGCGAAATTGAATTCTCCGTGAAGATGCGGAGTACCCGCGGTTAGACGGAAAGACCCCGTGCACCTTTACTGCAGCTTCAGAGTGGCATTAGGAAAGAACTGTGTAGCATAGGTGGGAGGCTTTGAAGCACTGGCGCCAGCCGGTGTGGAGCCATAGGTGAAATACCACCCTGTTGTTTTCTGATGTCTAACCTCGATCCATGAAACTGGATCAGGGACCCTCTGTGGCGGGTAGTTTGACTGGGGCGGTCGCCTCCTAAAGAGTAACGGAGGCGCGCGATGGTAGGCTCAGGACGGTTGGAAACCGTCTGTTAGAGTGCAATGGCATAAGCCTGCCTGACTGCGAGACTGACGAGTCGAGCAGAGACGAAAGTCGGTCATAGTGATCCGGTGGTCCCGAGTGGAAGGGCCATCGCTCAACGGATAAAAGGTACGCCGGGGATAACAGGCTGATGATTCCCAAGAGCTCATATCGACGGAATCGTTTGGCACCTCGATGTCGGCTCATCACATCCTGGGGCTGGAGCAGGTCCCAAGGGTTTGGCTGTTCGCCAATTAAAGTGGTACGTGAGCTGGGTTCAGAACGTCGTGAGACAGTTTGGTCCCTATCTGCCGTGGGCGTCGAAATTTGAGAGGAGTTGACCCTAGTACGAGAGGACCGGGTTGAACATACCTCTGGTGTACCTGTCGTGGCGCCAGCCGCGCAGCAGGGTAGCTATGTATGGACGGGATAACCGCTGAAAGCATCTAAGCGGGAAGCCTCCCTCAAGATAAGATTTCTTAGAGCCGTGGAAGACCACCACGTTGATAGATCGGATGTAGAAGCGCGGTAACGTGTGGAGCTAACCGATACTAATTGCTCTATTCGCACTTAAGAGTCCCGCCATCAACGACAAGCCTGACCGGTTTGTCCGCGAGTGACGGATGATTGATCAGACAGTATTGCACGGATATCGATTGAAACCCTTTTTGACCCTACGCCGGCTTCATTGCTTGGTGACCATGGCGTCAGTGACCCACCCGATCCCATCTCGAACTCGGCCGTGAAACCTGACAGCGCCGATGGTACTACCGCTTAAGCGTTGGAAGAGTAGGACGTCGCCAGGCATTGCAGCCGACGTAAGGTCGAAACGGAAACCCATTCACAAAGTTAGAGGCCGGCAGAAATGCCGGCCTTTTGCTGTTTTTGCGGTCCTGAAATGGCGCCGTGAACTGGTTGACGCGGGATGGAGCAGCCCGGTAGCTCGTCAGGCTCATAACCTGAAGGTCGTAGGTTCAAATCCTACTCCCGCAACCAACAATTGGCCCGCCCGGTCTTCGACTTGGCGGGCTTTTTCGTGTCCGCAATTTGCGTGCCGCGACGCCGTTCACCCCTTCAGCGTCATCGGCAACCCCGCCGCGACGAACGTCACGCGGTCGGCCGCGGCGGCGACTGTCTGGTTCATATGGCCCGCCGCATCCCGGAACGCGCGGGCGAGGGCGTTTTCGGGAACGATGCCGAGCCCGACCTCGTTTGCGACGAGCAGGATCGGGCCCGTTGCCGAGCCCATCGCTGCGACGAGATCTTGCGTTTCAGCGCCAATATCGCGGTTCGCGTGCATAAGATTCGACGTCCAGAGCGTCAGGCAATCGACAAGCAATATGCGGTCCGGGGCTGTCTCGGCGTCGATTGCCCTGGCGAGCGCGAGCGGCGCTTCGACGGTGCGCCATCGCGGTCCGCGATCGGCGCGGTGGCGCTCGATGCGTTCGGCCATTTCAGCGTCCCACGCTTCCCCCGTTGCAACGAAAACCAGATTACCGCCGAATGCTTCGGCAAGAGACTGGGCGTGGCGGCTCTTGCCCGAACGGGCGCCGCCGAGGATCAGGTGGATATGTCCCCTGCTCATGCTACGCTTCGCTCCATCGCCAGATCGATCAGCGCGTCGATCGCGATATGGCGCTCGAGCTCTGCTGCCACGGCATCTAACGCGGCGTCGACCGTCGCGGCATAGTCCTTGCCTCCGGCTTCGGCGCCAAGGCGCGCGAGAAGGGCCCGTCGGACCTCTGCACTCGCAAGCACCCCGTGGAGATAACTTCCCATAATCCGCCCATCAGCACTTGCCGCGCCTTCGGGCGCTCCCTCGATTGTCGCGAACGGCTGTCCGGTTGCCGGTCCCACAGTTTCCCCCATATGCATTTCATAGCCGGTCATCGTAGCGCCCAACGCGGTTCCCGAAACCGAGCGGAGCATTTTTACCGGCGTGAGGCGCGTATCGACGTCGAGCAGGCCGAGGCCCTGGACGCGCCCCGGAATGCCTTCGATCCCGTCGGGGTCCGCGATGCCGCGCCCGAGCATCTGATAGCCGCCGCACAACCCCAGAACATGGCCGCCGCGCCGGACATGTGCGGCGATGTCGGTATCCCAGCCTTCAGTGCGCAGCGCCGCAAGATCGGCGATCGTCGCTTTCGATCCCGGCAGGACGATCAGCGCTGCTTCGGCCGGGATCGGTTGCCCCGGCGGTACCATCACCAGCCGCACGGCCGGCTCGAGTTTCAGCGGATCGAGGTCGTCGAAATTGGAAATGCGCGGCAGGATCGGGTATGCGACGATGATCTCGCCCGCCGCCGCTTCGGCGTGACGTTCGAGGATGACCGCATCCTCGCTCGGGAGGTGTCTGACCGACGCGAGCCACGGCACGACGCCGAAACCACGCCATGCCGAGCGCTTCTCGATTTCACGATAACCGTCCTCGAACAACGTAGGATCGCCGCGAAACTTGTTGATGAGGAAGCCTTGGATCATCGCCGCATCCTTTGGATCGATTACCGCTTTCGTCCCCACGATCGCAGCGATCACTCCGCCGCGGTCGATGTCACCGACCAGCACCACAGGGACCTTCGCGGCGCGCGCGAAGCCCATATTGGCGATGTCGCCCGCGCGCAGATTGATCTCCGCAGGCGAGCCCGCCCCCTCGACGACCACGATATCGGCGGCGGCGTGAAGGCGCTCGAAGCTTTCGAGCACTTCGCCAAGCAGCGGCCGCCGCGCCTCGCGGAAATTGGCTGCGCCGAGCGTGCCGCGGACGCGGCCGTGGACGATCAGCTGTGACGTGCGGTCGGCCTGCGGTTTCAGCAGCACGGGGTTCATGTCGCTGTGCGGTGCTACCCGGCAGGCGAGTGCCTGCAGTGCCTGCGCGCGGCCGATTTCGCCGCCGTCGATCGTGACCGCGGCGTTGTTCGACATATTCTGCGGCTTGAAGGGCCGGACCGAAAACCCCCGGTTGGCGAGCGCGCGGCAAAGGCCCGCGACGAGCACCGATTTGCCGACGTCCGATCCGGTTCCTTGCAGCATCAAAGCGCCCATGCCGCGGCTCCCACTATCAGCCACAGCAACAGGCATGCGACGACATAGACACGCAGCGCGTGCCGGATGTCGAACGCCGAGGCATTTGTCTGTCCATCACCGATCCAGGGTTTGTCGTGCATGATCCCGTCATAGGGGATCGGCCCGCCAAGACGAAGCCCGAGTGCGCCGGCCATCGCCGCTTCGGGCCAGCCGGCGTTCGGTGAAGCATGCTTGTGTGCATCGCGCCACATCATGCGCCATCCGCCACCACCGGCGAGGCAGAGCAGCAAGGCAGCCAGCCGTGCGGGCACCAGATTGGCGACATCGTCGGCGCGTGCCGACGCCCAGCCGAAAGCGCGCCAGCGCTCCTCCCGGTGACCGATCAGGCTGTCCGCAGTGTTGACCGCCTTGTAGATCCAGACGCCGGGTAGCCCGAAGAGCAGAAGCCAGAACAGCGGTGCGGCGACGCCGTCGCAAAAACTTTCGGCGAGGCTTTCGATCGCGGCGCGCGACACGCCGGCTTCGTCAAGCGCCGCCGTATCGCGCCCCACGATCGCGCCGACCGCGTGGCGCGCATCGGCGAGATGCCCGGTTTCGAGCGCCGCTGCCACGGCGCGGACATGGTCGAACAGGCTCCGCTGCGCGAGCGCGGGCCAGGCGAGGATTGCAATGGCGACCCACGCCAAACTGCCGAAGACCGTCTGGAGCAGTCGATCGAGGGCGACGGCGAAGGCCCCGGTGCCGAGCACGAGCAGAAGCAGGGTCAGGATGCCGAGCGCACGGCGCTTTGCGAAACTTGCCCCGGCCCGGTTCCAGCGCGCTTCGCAGATATTGAGCATCGCCGCGAACAATCCAACGGGATGGCCGATGCGGCGATGGAGCGCTGTTGGCCAGCCGAGCGCGGCGTCGAGCGCGAGTGCTGTCAACGCGACGGGATCAGCCATGCGCCAGCGCGCCCGCGAGCCGGGCGAGCGCTTCGTCGCTGCCGGGAAGGCCAAGGCGCAGCCAGCGCGGCTGATCGGCGAACGGCCGGGTCAGGATCGCAGCGTGAGCGAGCCGCTCAAACAGCCCGCGCGCATTGTCCGTTTCGATGAGCCGGAACAGCGGGCAATCGCCGGTAGCCGCGAGGCCATGACGTAGAAGCACGGTGTCAAGCGTGACTGCCTCATGGTCGAGCTGCGCGCGCATCGCTTCGATCCAGCGCCGGTCGCGATAGGCGGCGGTACCGATGGCGATGGCGGCGGCGGAAACTGGCCAGGCACCGAGCAGGGCGCGCAGCGGATCCAGAAGGACCGGAGGACCGACGACGAAACCGAGCCGCACGCCCGCAAGGCCGAAGAATTTGCCGAATGACCGGAACAGGATGAGCCGCGCGTCGTCCGACACTTTGGGTGCGGCGCTGATCGCGCGGGTGCAGTCGGCGAAGGCCTCGTCGACGAGCAGCCAGCCTTTGCGCGCCTGCAGCTGCCCGGTATCGGTAAGGCATCCGTCAGGATTGTTCGGATTGGCGAGTAGCAGCGTGCCTTCGGTGTCCTTTGCTTCACTTCGTCCAACCGGAATCATCTTCGCGAATATTTCGCCATGGGTGCGATAGGATGGCGCAACATAATGGGCGCTTCCGCCGATGATCTGCCCGACGAGACGAAGGCCGATCTCGCTCCCCGGAACAGCGCAGACATAGTGCGGCGCGGTGCCGAAATGAGCCGCCGCCGCCGCTTCCAGATCGGCCAGCGCTTCGCGCTCGGGCAGCCGGTGCCAGTCGATCGCGATCGTATCCGAGCCCGGCCAACGGTGCGGATTGATCCCGGTCGAGAGATCGAGCCACGGCCGATCGCCGGTGCCGAAATGCCGTTTCGCGGCTTCGAGCGCGCCGCCGTGCCAGGTCCAGTCGGGGGTCATGCAATATGGGCCCAAACCAGTGCTGCGAACAGCAACAGGCTTTCTGTTATCTCGACCCCTGCGCCATGACCGTCGCCCGAAATGCCACCGATCCGGTGTTGCAACCACAAACCCCAGAGCAGGAGCGCGAGCGGTGCTGCCAGCAGTGAGGGCGATGCAAGGGCGCAAGCAACGAGCAGCAATGCCCAGGCGCCGAAATCAACCGGCCGCACGACTCCGCGGAATTTGGATCCCAACCCGCTGTGCAGATCGGGCAGCCAGCGCGACCAGACCAGGGGGCCGATCCGCGCCGCGAAGGGGACGAGCGCGATGGCGATGAAGGCTTTTGTGTCGATCAGTCCGTGCAGCAGCACCAACTTGGCGATCAACTGCAGCGCGATGGCGACGACCGCGAAGCTGCCGGCGTGCGGGTCGCCGAGTACGGCGAGCAGGCGCTCGCGGTCCTTGTGTACTGCGCCGCTCGCATCGGCGATGTCGCCAAGCCCGTCGAGGTGGAGCGCCCCGGTAACCGCAACCCAGATCAGCAGCGCGGCGAAGGCTCCCGTCCATGGGTCGATCAGCGCACCAGCCCGGCCGCCCGCAGCGACGATCCCGCCGACGATCAGCCCGACGGCCGGAAACCAGCGCATCGACGCCGCGAACTCGGCGCCCGATACCGTAAGGGGCGGCGTCGGCAGCCGGGTCAGGAACTGGATCGCGACGATCAGACCTTTCATGGCAAAGCCTTCATATGCGAAGCTCGATGATCTGGGCATCCGGCGCCTCGCCGCGCCAGATGCGGAAGGAAAGCCGTGCGGCATAGGGCAGGTCGAACCCCCAGAGCTGGCGCTGGTTGAAGCCGCAGAGATGGTGAAGCGCCGCGCGCATCGCGCCGCCATGGGTGACGACGAGCGTCTCGATCGGCGCCAGCGCACCGATCGCCCCCGACACGCGGGATACGAGTGATGACCAGCGTTCGCCGCCGGGAGGAGGGTTGGCGTCGGGATCGGCCCAGAAGCGCGCGAGGGCGTCGGCATCGACGGTGCTTGCGGCCTGCCCCTCCCACGCCCCGAAGTCGAGTTCCCGCCAGCGGGCGTCGGATGCCGGCTCCAGATTTCTTGTCTTGCCGATCGCTTCGGCCGCGCGGGCGCAACGCTGGAGGTCGGACGTGATCAGCCGCTCGAATGCAATTCCCTCGCTCTGCCGGACACAGGCGTCGATACCCTCCGCCGTCGGTGCGCCGTCGGTGCGACCCATGAACAGCCCGGGCGTTTCGGGCTCGCCGTGGCGGAGCAGGTGGAGCGTGAACCCGGTCATAGGCTGGCTGCGACCGCCGCTTCCTCGAAAGTCGCCATCTCGCCATGCGCGGCGAGCGCGGCGCGGACGATCCCGGCCGCGACCGCCGCCCCGCTTCCTTCGCCGAGCCGCATGCCGAGCGACAGGATCGGGTCGAGTCCCATCCGGTCGAGCAGCCGCGCGTGGCCCGGCTCGGCCGAGCAATGGCCAGCAAGGCAGTGCGCGGTGATCGCCCGATTATCGGCCGCGAGCGGCGCGACTGCCGAGCAGCAGATGAAACCGTCGAGCAATACCGGAATCCCGAGCTGGCGGGCGCGGACCACTGCGCCCGCGATTGCTGCGATCTCGCGCCCGCCGACGCGGCGCAATGTCTCGACCGCCGAGTTCGGTGCGGCGCCGTGAAAGGCGAGGGCCTGCGTCACGACCCCGGTCTTTCGTGCGATGCCCCCGGCGTCGACGCCGGTGCCGGGACCAACCCAATCAGCCGCCGATCCACCGAAGCTCCGTGCGCAGAGCGCCGCCGCGGCGGTCGAATTGCCGATCCCCATTTCACCGAGGACGACAAGGTCGAGGCCTTCCTCGACGACCCCGGCTCCGGCGTTCAGCGCGGCGAGGCATTCGGCGTCGTCCATTGCGGGCGCGATGGTGAAGTCAGCGGTGGGGCGATCGAGGTCGAGTGCGACGACCTTCAGCTCCAGCCCGGCCGCGCCCGACAGCGCATTGATTGCCGCTCCGCCCGCGCGGAAATTGGCGACCATCTGCCCTGTGACGCTCGCCGGAAAGGCACTGACGCCGTGAATGGTGACGCCATGGTTGCCGGCGAAGACGATCATGCTTCCGCGATCGATGCGCGGACGCTCGCGGCGCTGCCAGCCCGCGAAGAAGATCGCAATCTCCTCAAGCCGGCCGAGCGATCCGGCGGGTTTGGTGAGCGCCGCCTGCCGGGCTCGCGCCGCCGTCGTCGCCGCGCCGTCGGGCGCGCGCGCGGCGGCAAGCGCGTCTTCGAACGAGGCGATCGATGGAAAGGTCATTCGGCGACATATCCTGCGGGCGGGGTGCGGGTAATGAAGTGGCCTTTGACGCCTTCGGGCCAGACCGCATAGGCGACGCGGCCATGCTCGCTCGCGGCATAATGGACGGCATAGTCGAGGATGGCGCGCGCGGCGTCCTCGTCCGGCGAGAACCGGCCGAGGACATAGCCGACCTTGTCCGGCGCGCGCAGATGCACGGTGCAATGGTCCTGACAAGCGAAGAGGCAGGGCATCTCCTGCACCGCGATTCCTGCGTAGTGCGACTCGTCCGCCTTGAGGCGCTTCAGCAACTCGGCGAGGCGCGCGCCGCCACGCACGCCGCCTGCATCGTCCCGGGATTCGCGGCTGTGGCGGCAGGTGTTGCATACCACCACCGCGGGCCCGGGATCGACGCGCGTCAGCATCAGCCGGCCGTCGCTGCGTGCGGCGGTGCCGGAACGCCGATTGCCACCAGCGCGCGATAGAGCGCGTAGAGGCCGATCAGGATCGCAGCATTTCGCACGAATTGCTCGGCAAGCAGGTCGGGCGCCATCGCGGTGTGGAGACCACCCAGCACGAGCGCCCAGCCAAGGATGATCGCCTTGAAGGCGGTGAAGCCCGCCGCATAGGCCAAGCTCAGCCGCGCCACGACCGAACGGTAGCGCAGCGCGCCGAGCGCGGCATAGCTCGCCAGTGCCGAACCGACCGCAGCGGTGCCGAGACCGGCACCCCACGCGATCGTCGTTGCGTCGTGCGGATAGGCAAGCAGGGCGAAGCCAACGAACTGGCTGACCGCCCAGGCGAGCAGCATCAGCGCCAGCCCGTCGCGGCGGCGCATATGCACCGCCGCGAGCGCCGCGAGCGAGGGGAACGGCGTCGCGCAGCCGAGCGCGAGCGTCGTTACGCTGCTCGCCCCCGTGAGCAGCGCGACCCACAAGGTCGAGGCGCCCCGGTCCGAAAGCGCCGCCATCAGAAGCGACCCCGGATGCCGGCATAGATGCTGCGGCCGAGCGAGCCATAGCGGTAGGCGGTCATATAGTGTTCGTCGAAGACATTCTCGGCGCGCGCGAACAGCTTGACCGCGTCCGTCAGCGCATATTCGGCGCGCAGGTCGACGAGCGTGTAATCGTCGAGCCGCTGCGCGTTGCTGGCATTATCGTAGCTTTTGCCCGACCAGCGAACCGCGGCGCCGAGCTCGAGCCCGAAATCGAAGCCATAGCTCGCCGACGCATTCGCGATGTTGCGCGGACGGCGCGGCAACCACTTGCCGAAATTCGCGGTGCCCGGCGAGCGGTCCTCGGCGACGATCCAGCTGTAATTGCCGTCGAGCCGCAGTCCGCCCAGCGTCAGCGCGGCCGCCGCCTCGATGCCATGCGCCTCGCTGCGCGCGACGTTCGAATAATAGCCGAAACGGCGGGTCGTCGGGTCACCGGGTACGAAGCACAGCGGTACGGTCGAAGTCGACGAACAGCTGTTGTAGATGATCTGGTTCACCGTCTTGCGGTCGAACCAGCTTGCGCCGATCACGAGTTTGCGGTCGAACAGATGCTGTTCGATGCCGGCTTCCCAGCCATGGGCTTCCTCGGGCTCAAGCCCGACATTGCCGTATTCGCTGAACAGCTGATAGAGCGACGGCGCCTTGAAGCCTTCGCCATAGCTGGCGCGCAGCACCGTTCCGGTCGACAGGCGCCACACGCCGCCCGCCGCGAACAGCGTCTGGCCGCCATAGCGGTTGTGATCGTCGTAGCGGACGCCGCCGTTCAGCGTCAGCCCGGCAAGCGGCTCGACGCTGAGCTGACCATAGACGCTGGTGATTTCGGCCTTGCCGCGCGCAAAGGCCGGGACCGGCGTCGCGAGCGATGCGGCCGGCGAGCGGCTGCGAAAATCCGACCGCTCGTTTTCAACGCCGAAGATCGCGTTGATGCGGTCGTTGAAGGCGAAGCTGCCCTGATATTCCCAGCGCTTGTTCTGGCCATCGGCCTCGAAGCTTTGTGGCCGCGCGCGCGTCGGGTTATAATTGTCGCGGTTGGTGTCGGTGTAGGCATAGGCGACACGATTGCGGAAACGGCCGTTCAGGAGGCTGAAATTAAGCCCCGCATAGCCGACGAATTCCTTGTTGAGCCCATAGTCTGCGCTGTCGGTGTTGAAGCCGTCGAATTCGACCCGTCCGCTCGAATAATAGCCACGGACATCGGCGCTGACATTGTCGGCAAGCGCGAGCTCGGCGCGGCCCGAGACATTCGTGTTGCGATAGCCGTCGGCCTCGATACCGCCGAACGCCTTCGCGTGCGACGAAATGCCGTCGGTAAAGAAGCGCTGGCCGCCGAGACGCCATGCGAGCGGGCCGGTCTTGCCGCCGATTGCGGCGCGCGCGCTGACCGTGTCGCGCGACCCGGCCTCGATATCGAAGCTGCCTTCGAGGGGCTTTTCGGGCGACGCGGTGACGATGTTGACGACCCCGCCGATCGCCTGGCTGCCCCACAGGATCGACTGCGGTCCGCGCAATATTTCGATCCGGTCGATGTCGCCGACGAGCAGATTGGTGAAGTTGAAGCCGCCACCGGTCGATGAGGGATCGTTGAGTTTCACCCCGTCGATCACCGCGACGGTGTGGTCGGATTCGGCGCCGCGGATACGCAGCGAGGTCGAGGTGCCATAGCCGCCGTTGCGCGAGATGCTGACCCCCGGCGTACGCAACAGCAGCTCGGTGACACCGATATCCTGCGCGCGGTCGATCGCATCCTTGTCGAGCACGGCGACCGACGACGGGATCTCGTCGAGCGTCAACGGCGCCCGCGTTGCGGTGACGACTATGCTGTCGGCATCGTCCGCTTCTTCGGCAAAGGCGGGCAGCGCAGCCGCGATGGCGGCCACGGAAATGGTGGTACGAAAAACAGTCCTGAACATGATAACCCCATCGACAAGGCCGCTTGCGCGCAGGGTCGACGGAGCCCGTCCTTGCAGGACGCACGACATCGGCCCGTGCGTACGCACGGCCACCTTTGTCGTCGCTCGGGTTCACTCCCCGTCCGCCCGGCACACCCTGTCCGCACGAAAGACGACGGCGACGGGCAGGTCTCCTGGCTCGCGGGTCAATGCCGGTTCGGGCCGCCTTCTCGGGATGTAAGTCCCAATGGCATGTGGCCCGATGGCTCTCCGCTTACAGTTGCAGGGGCAGCCGGGGTTTCGCACCCCATTCCCTTTTGATCCCCTCTCGGGGAACCTGTCGCTGGCGGCGCCCCTAACGCAATATCGGGGCGGCGGTCAATTGCTGTGTTGCAAGCACGATCAGGCCGCCTTCATCCAGACGACAAGCGCGAAGCGCGTGACGCGCGCGGCCAGAGTGCGATGCGGGGTAAAGCGATCGAGGAACAGCGCCGTGCCCGCCGGACAACAGGGGCGGATGCGCGGCAGGCCGGCAAGGCGATAGTCGGGGATTTCGAAGCCATCATCGACCTGTTCGCCGAGCGGCGCGGGCTGGCGCGCCGCCACGACTTCCAGACCCCCGCTGTCCGGCCCCGCGTCGGCGAGCGGAATCCATGCGGTGACCAGCACCTTGCCGCAGCCGGTGCCGTCGTCGCGCGCGACATCGCTGTGCCAGGCGTGGCGATGCTCGGGAAAACAGGCGATGCTGGCGCGGACGCGGACGATCGTGCCCGCCAGCTTGCGCCCGCAAAGCGCTTCTGCCGTTTCGACGAGGCGCGGGTCGTTCGCCAGCGCCTGCAGCCGCGCGCCGCGATGCGCGTCGGTGCAAACCGCGACGCGCAGCAGGTTCGCGACGCTGCGTTCACGGGCATAGATCCGGTCGATGCGTTCGGTCAGCGGCGCGTCCGGGCAGCTCTGCTCGAACGGCAGGTACAGCGCGCGCGACACGCGATCGATATGCGCGGCAATGTCGTCCGCTGCCGCGCGCACGGTCGCGCGATCGAATATGGGCAGGGCGGCGTGGCCTTGGTCGGCAAACCGGGCTTCCGGGGTCATCGCGTGCGCCCGAACAAGGTGACCGTCGGCCAGTCGCCGCTGCTCTCGACCCGCGCGTCGATGCCATAGACGGCGCGCAGAAGGTCAGGGGTCAGCACATCGGCCGGGCTTCCGTCGGCGACGATCCGGCCGCCATCGACGATCAGCAGCCGGTCGCAATAGCGCGCCGCCATGGTGAGGTCGTGAAGCACCGCGAGCACGAGCTTGCCCGCATCGGCCTCGGCCCGGAGCAGATCCATCACATCGATCTGGTGACCGGGGTCGAGGCTGGCGAGCGGTTCGTCGGCGATCAGCGCCGGTGCTTCGACCGCGAGCGCGCGCGCAAAGAGCACGCGAGCGCGTTCGCCGCCCGACAATTCGGTCGCGATCCGGTCGCGCAGACCCAGCACATCGGCGCGTTCCATCGCGCGCTCGATCGCGGCTGCATCGGCGTCGCTGATCCGCGACATCGGCGCCAGATGTGGCAGGCGGCCGAGCCCGACGAGCCGTTCGACGGTCAGCGGCCAGTGCAGCGTCTGGCCCTGCGGCAGATAGGCGATACGCTGCGCGAGGTCGGCGCGCGGCAATGCCACGGCGTCGATGCCGTCGATACGCACGCTGCCACTCGCCGGAACCAGCGCCAGCATCGCGCGCGCCAAAGTCGATTTGCCCGCGCCATTCGGGCCGACGATGCCGGTCAGCGTGCCGGCGTCGAAACGGGCGTCGACCCCGCTAACGACGGTACGGCGACCGAGCGCGACGCCGACATTGTCGAGGGCGATCGTCACCACAGCCGTTTCTCCCGCATCAGATGGACAAGGAAGACCGGGACGCCGAGGAAGGCGGTCACAACGCCGAGCTTCAGCTCGTTCGTCGTCGGAATGATTCGCACGCCGATGTCGGCGAGCGTCAGCAAGGCCGCGCCGCCGATCGCCGATGGCAGCAGGATCGCCGACGGGCTGCGGTCGGTGAGCGGGCGGATCAGGTGCGGGACGATCAGGCCGATGAAACCGATCGCGCCCGACACGGCGACCGCGCCGCCGACCGCAATCGCGGTGCCGACGAGCAGACGAAGCCGCATCCGCCGGATATCGACGCCGAGCGCCTGCGCGGCATCCTCGCCGAGCGTCAGCGCGTCGAGTGCGCGGCCATTCCAGAGCAGCATCGTCATGCCGATGACGACGCAGGGCAGCGCGATCCAGACATGCTGGAACGACCGGTTCTCGAGGCTGCCGAGCAGCCAGGTCATGATCTCCATCGCCGCAAAGGGATTGGGCGACAGGTTGAGCGCGAGGCTGGTGCCGGCAACGGCAAGGGTGCCGACGGCGATGCCGGCAAGGATCAGCGTCAACGGACTTTCGGACCGCCCCGCGAGCGCGAAGAGCAGGGCGAGCGAGAGCAGGGCGCCGCCGATCGCGAGCAGCGGCAGTGCCGCCGGGTGCATCTGCGCAAAGCCGAAATAGAGCGCCGCGACCCCGCCGAGCGCTGCGGCGTTCGACGTGCCGAGCACCGAGGGTTCGGCGAGCGGATTGCGCAGATAGCCCTGCAAGGCCGCCCCCGACAGTCCGAGCGCGGCGCCGACGATCAGCGCCAGCAAGGTGCGTGGCAGGCGCAGGTCGAACAGGATCGTTGTGGCGATCGCATCGCCATGACCACCGGCGGCGACGATCAGGCGCGCGACCGACAGGTCGACGGGACCATAAAGCAATGAGGCAACCGCGGCGATCAATGTCAGCGCCACGAGCGCCGCGATCAGCATCCAGCGCGGGGTGCGCGTGCGTGTCATTGCCGGATCCCGTCGATGGCCGCGATCTGCGCCACAATGCTGCGCGCTGCGATCGTATATTCGGGGCTGCCGCATACGGTCCAGGCCTGCGGGATGCTGATGCGCGGGATGCCTTGAAGGGCAGGGTGGTGGAGCATTTCGCTGCCTTGATCGGTGATGGTGTCGGTCGCGCTCTCGACGATCAGGAAGTCGGGCTGCGCCGCAACCATCTCCTCAAGGCTGAGCTGCGACAGCGGCGGTTTTCCGAGCTTGCCGGCCAGATTGACGAAGCCGACGCGGCCCATCAGTTCGTCGATCAACGTGCCTGTGCCGGTCATATAGCCGCGCCGTTGATAATAAGCGGCGACGCGTCCGCGCCCGGGTTTCGGCAGGCCCGCGAGATCGCCGTTCATGCGTGCGACAAGCGCTTCGCCGCGCGCCGGATGGCCGACCGCCTTGGCGGTCTGGCGGATCGAGGCATAAATCTGGTCGAGCCGGTCGGCGGTGTCGAGGTCGAGCAACGGATAATGCTGGCCGGGGAGTGCGGCCAGCGCGGCGCTGCGGCTGGCGGGCATACCGACGACCAGATCGGGGTCGATCGCCAATATCTGTTCAGCCGAATTGCTGAGCAGGGGCAGGCCCCGGGCCTTCGCTGCCGCGCCCGACAGTTCGGGGTCGGCGGCATTATGCGTCAGCCCGGCAATCTGGCTGCGGTCGGCGAGCGCGAGGACGAGCTGGTCGGCGCAGAGGTTGATCGAGACGATGCGCTGCGGGACAGCAGGCGCCTTGACTGCCGGCCCCGGTACGGCCGCCCATAATGCGCCCGCGCCGCCGAGCAGCAACGCCGCACCGGCCGCATGGACCGATCTCAAAACTCGACCCCCGCCTGCGCGCGGACATTCTGTTCGCGGAAGGGGTGTTTCACCTGGGCCATTTCGGTGACGAGGTCGGCGGCGTCGATCAGCGCCTGCGGCGCGTTGCGGCCGGTGATGACGACATGCGTCATGTGCGGCTTGGCCGCGAGCGCTTCCAGCACCTCCTCGACCGGCAGATATTCATAGCGCAGCACGATGTTGAGCTCGTCTGCGATGACCATCTTGTAGGCGGGATCGGCGATCATCCGCTTCACTTCCTCCCACGCTTCGCGCGCGACCGCGATGTCGCGGCTTCGGTCCTGCGTGTCCCAGGTGAAGCCTTCGCCCATCGGCTTGAACTCGGCAAGCCCGGGGAAGCGGTCGAACACCGCGCGTTCCCCGGTCGCCATCGCGCCTTTGACGAACTGGACGATACCGACCTTCATGTCATGACCGATCGCGCGGATCGCCATGCCGAAGGCGGCCGAGCTCTTGCCCTTGCCGGGACCGGTATGGACGATCACCAGCCCCTTTTCGACGGTCTTGGTCGCCAGCTTTTTCGCCTGCGCCGCCTGCAGCTTGACCATCCTGGCCTTGTGCTCGGCGTCGGTACGCGGCGGCTTCATCAGAAGCGCACCCGCACACCGCCATAGGCCGACCGGCCATGGACCCCGTAATTGAACGCGGTCGCGTAATCGGCGTCGAACAGATTGTCGACGCGGCCGTAAAGCTCAAGATTCTGGCCGATCGGGAACGACGCGCGGATGCCGGCGAGGGCATAGCCATCGAGCCGCACGGTATTGGCCGCATTGTCGAAGCTGTCGCCGACCAGCGTCAACGTTGCACCGGTCGACAGGCCGAACGACCAGTCATAGTCGGCCGACAGGCTGACGGCATGTTCGGCACGGCGCGGCAGGCGGTTGCCGTCGAACCCCGGACGGCCCGACCGGTCGCGCGCGTCGATCAGGCTGTAGGAAGCGGTGATGTTCAGTGCATCGACCGGGCGCAACGCGATCGCCGCCTCGATACCCTTGGCACGGGTGCGGTCGATATTGCCATAGGTGAAGGTCGCGTTGTCGTAATTGATCTGGTCGGTCGTGTTGCGAAGGAACGCGGTCAGCGAGAGCGTCGCACGCCCGTCGGCAAGGCTCTGATCGATCCCGAAGTCATAGCTTTTCGAGCGTTCGGGGCGGAGCGCGGCATTGCCGCTGAATGCGTCGTAAAGCTGATAGAGCGAGGGCGCCTTGAAGCCTTCGCCGTAGCTGGCGCGGATGCTGGTCGCGCCGTCGTTCGGCGAATAATTGGCGTTGGCGCCGAAGGTAGTGGCGCCGCCGAACTGGCTGTGGTCGTCGTGGCGAACGCCGCCGGTCAGGGAAAGGCCGGCGAACGGCTGGACGATACCGAGCGCATAGACGCTGTCGATGTTCGCCTTCTGGCTGTCGGTCGAGCCGAAGCCGAAGAAGTCATAATCGGGGCGCTCATGCTCGTAGCCGAAGACCAGCTTTGCATAGTCGACGGGCGCGACGACACCCTGATATTCGAAGCGCAAATTGGTGCCCGAATAGCCATAGTCGGCCGGCGTGCCGCGGACGAAATAATAGTCGCGGTCGTTCCGCAGCCAGGTCACCGCTGCGCGGCTGGTGAAGCGGCCATCGAACAGCGCGAGGTTGAGGCCGGCATAACCCGTATATTGGTCGAGCTTCGCGACATCGCCGCTGTCTGCCGGGGCGCCGAAGAAGCTGTCATAGTCGAGGTCGGCGTGGATGTAGTAACCGCGCAGGTCGAGGCTCAGCGCATCGCTGAACGCGATCTTGAGCCGGGCGTTGCCTGCGAAATTCTTGTAGCCGTCCTTTTCGGTCCCGACCGCCGCCGACGAGATGCCGTCGGTACGGAAATAGGCGCCGCCGATGCCGCCCGAGATGCGTCCCGACGTGCCCGACACATCGGCCTTGGCGCCCAGCGTGTCGTTATAGCCATAATCGGCCGAGGCGTTCGCCGCGAAGCCTTCGGCGGGCCGGGCGGTGGTCAGGCTGATGACGCCGCCGATCGCCTGGCTGCCGTGGACGACCGAGTTGGAACCGCGCAGGATCTCGATCCGGTCGATATTGGCGGTGAGCAGATGGCCGAAATCATAGCCGTCGCCGATGCCGCTTGGGTCGTTGACCTTGACCCCGTCGATCAGCACCAGCGTCTGCGTCGTCTCGGCGCCGCGCAGCGAGACGCCCGCGACCGAGCCGGTGCTCCCGGTCCGGTTGAAGCGCACGCCGGGGGTGGTGGCAAGCAGGTCGATGATATCGACCGTCTGGCGCGTCCTGATTGTATCGGCATCGATGATCGTGATCGCTTGGCCGGTCTCGTCGCGCGGCTGCTCGATACCCGACGCGGTGACGACGATGTCATCCGGATTGTCGCCGTCCGCAGCAAGCGCCGGCGTCGAAGCCGCAAGCGCGGCCGTGGAAAGAAGAAGATGCTTCAACATGGGAAACCCCCGCACGCCACGAGCGAGGCTGGGGCCTGCCGGCGCTGCGCGACCGGCCAGTGCGCGGATCATGACGGGCGTTTGCGCCGCGATCCCTCACACCGAGGCGGCCCCGGCCGCCTGGTCGTCGCTCGACGGAGTTTTCCGTGCCTTGGCCTTTCCCTGGACCGAGGCATTGAGCGACCCACACCGGCAGGTCTCCTGGCTCGCGGGTCATCGCTTGACGCACGCCTTCCCGGGAACAGGTCCCAGTGGCTGCCCCGGACGGGTCCGGTGCGGTGCGTCGCGCTCGCCACTTACAGTTGCAGGGACAGCCATGGATTCGTCGGCCACGGAGGCCGCTTACCATGTTCCCTTTTAAGCCCCTTGCGGGGCACCGGCGCGATCATGCGGGACATCGCCCCGCGCCGCCGCCCATAGCGCAGCGTCGGATTTTCGCAATCGGCTTTCGCCTGCAACGGATTCAGGCGTCGGGTTTCCATGCGCGGTAGAAGGTGTCGACGGCATCCTCGACCTCGGCAGCGACCCGGTCGAGGTCGCGCCCCTCCGGCAGGCCGAGAATTGCGAACTGATAGAGACCGGACTGGCAGAGGCCCGAGAAATGCTGCACCGCGCGCATGGGGTTGCCCAACCGAAGCTCGCCGCGCGCCATTTTCTCGGCCACCCATTCGGCCGCGCGCGCCTTGCCGCGGCGCGGGCCGCGATCGTAGAAGGTTTCGGCGAGGTGCGGGAAGCGGTCGGCCTCGCCGACGACGAGCCGGTAGAGCGAGAGCAGCGGGGTCGAGGTCAGCTTGGTCATCAGCACATTGCCGAAATTGCGCAGCACTTCGGGAACCGGACGATCGACCGGCAGGTCGAGCGTCAGAACCTGGCCATAATGATCGACGATATCGTCGACGATCGCCGCGAACAGATCTTCTTTCGACGGAAAATAGCTCCAGAGCGTGGTTTTCGAGCCGCCGACCTTGCTCGCGATCGAGGACATGGTGGTGCCGGCATAGCCATTGGCGAAAAAGGCTTCGCGCGCGGCATCGATAAAGGCCTTGCGCCGCTGCGCGGTCGCATCGTCGGCGGGTGCCGTACTGGCTGGTATCATTTCGATTGACAACTTAGTCTCCGGGGTTCATTGGCGCATGATACCAGCTAGTATCGTTGGATTCCATGCATAATAAAATTCTCCCCTCCGCCCTTGTTTTCAGCCTGCTTTCGGCGTGTGCGAGCGTTCCCGATCTTGGGCCCAAGCCTGTTCCGGTCGCGGCCGGGGCGCTCGAGTCGTCGGCAAGCTTCGCCGATGCGCCGGGCGCCTGGCCGGTCGAAGGCTGGTGGCAGGGCCTTGGTGATGCCCAGCTCGATGCGCTGATCGCCGAAGGCCTCAAAGGCTCACCCGATATCGCAACCGCCGCAGCGCGCGTCCGTGCTGCCGAAGCGATGGCGCAGCAGGCCGGCGCCGCATTGCTTCCGCGCGTCGGCGTCGAAGGAAGCGCCGGCGGCACTCAGCAGAGCAAGAACCTGGGTATCCCGCCCGCCTTCGTGCCCGACGGCATTCAGGACACCGGCCATGTCGCCGCGACCTTCGGCATGGACCTTGACCTCTGGGGCAAGGACCGGGCAGCACTCGCTGCTGCGACCTCGGAAGCGGAGGCTGCCCGCGTCGACGAGGCGCAGGCGCGGCTGATGCTGACGACCGGGATCGCTTCGGCCTATGCCGATCTTGCCGGCTATTATCGGGCGCTGGACGTCGCCAAGGACGCGGTGCGCGTCCGCGGCGCCAGCGCCGATATTTCGGGCAAACGCGCCTCGGCGGGGATCGAGAACCAGTCCGCCGAGCGTCAGGCCGAAAGCCGTGCCGCCTCGGCGCGCGCCGACGTCGCTGCGCTCGATGAAGCGATCGCCACGACGCGCAACCGGCTCGCCGCGCTCGTCGGCGCCGGTCCCGATCGCGGCCTTGCGATCACGCGTCCGACGCTCGCTACGCCCGATATCGGTCTGCCGCCGCAGGCGGGGATCGACCTTGTCGGCCGGCGTCCCGACATTGTCGCGGCGCGGCTTCGTGCCGAAGCCGCGGCGAAGCGCATCGATGTCGCGCGTGCCGATTTCTATCCGAACATCAATCTGTCGGCGCTGATCGGGCTCCAGTCGCTCGGCCTGTCGAACCTGTTCGACAAAGGGTCCGAATATGGCAATTTCGGCGCGGCGATCAGCCTGCCTATCTTCGATGGCGGCCGGCTGCAGGGCCGTTATCGCGGCGCGCGCGCCGATTTTGACACTGCGGTTGCCAATTACGACCGCACGCTGATCGCAGCGCTGCGCGATGTTGCCGACCTTGTCGCCAGCCGCGCCGCGACGACGCGCCAGCTGACCGACCGCCGCGCGGCGCTGAAGGCTGCGACCGATGCGGCGCAGCTCGCCGGCCTCCGCTATCGTGCCGGCCTGTCGAACCAGCTCGAACAGCTCGTCGCCGAAGACAGCATGACCCAGCTCGCGCGTCAGGTCTCCGACCTCGAAGCGCGCAAACTTTCGCTCGATATTGCCCTGATCCGTGCGCTTGGCGGCGGTTATCAGACCCAGACAGGAGAATGACGATGGCCGAAGATACGGCTGCGGCGACCCCCGAAACTCCCGAAGCAAACGGCGCGGCGCCCGAGAAGCGCAAGCGGCTGCTCCGCATCCTCGCGCTCGTTGTCATCACGATCGCGTTGATTTGGGGCGTTTGGTACTTCCTTACGCAAGCTGGCCGCGTGTCGACCGACAACGCTTATGTCGGCGCGGACTCCGCCACCGTCACGGCGCTCGTCCCGGGCCCGGTGAAAGAGGTACGCGTCAGCGGGACGCAGACGGTGAAGAAGGGGGATATTCTCGTCATCCTCGACGACGCCGACCAGCGGATCGCCGTCGCCGACGCCGAAGCTGCGCTGCGGCAGGCGCGCCAGCGCTATGGCCAGTCGAGCGCGACCGCCGATGCCGCGCGGGCGCGGGTGACGGCGCGCGGCGCCGATATTTCGTCGGCCCGGGCGCGTCTTCGTGACGCCGACGCGACGGTCGCCAAGGCGCGCGCCGAACTCGCGCGGCGCGAAAGCATCGCGGGCACCGGCGCGGTTTCGGCCGAGGAACTGACCGCGGCACGGACGACACTGGCGTCTGCGGCTGCGGCGCGCGATCTGGCCGCCGCGGGCATCGCGTCTGCCGAAGCGACGCGGGGATCGGCAAGCGGCGATCTGGGCGCAGCCGAAGCGGTCGTGCGTGGCACGACGATCGATACCGCGCCCGATGTCGCTGCCGCGCAGGCGCGGCTCGAAAAGGCGCAACTCGATCTCGAACGCACGGTGATTCGCGCGCCGGTCGATGGCGTCGTGACCAACCGTCAGGTGCAGGTCGGCCAGCGGATCGCCGCCGGCGCGCCGATCATGATCATCGTCCCGGTCTCGACCGCTTATGTCGACGCCAATTTCAAGGAAAGCCAGTTCAAGAGCATCCGCATCGGCCAGCCGGTCGAGCTGACCTCTGACTATTATGGCGGTGATGTCGTCTATCGCGGCAAGGTCATCGGCATCGCCGGCGGCACCGGCGCGGCCTTCTCGTTGATCCCGGCGCAGAATGCGACGGGCAACTGGGTGAAGGTCGTCCAGCGCCTGCCGGTGCGTATCGCGCTCGATCCGGCAGACCTGAAGGCGCATCCGCTGCGCGTCGGCCTGTCGATGGAAGCGACGATCGACACGCGCGGGAACTGAGCCGACCGATGGCCAGCGCCGCCGCCCCCGCATCTGCCATCCCCGCCGAGCCGCAACCGCTTACCGGCGTCCGGCTGATCGTCGCGGCCTTTGCGCTCGCGCTCGCCAATTTCGTCGTGGTGCTCGACACTACGATCGCGAATGTCTCGGTGCCGCATATCGCGGGCGGGCTCGCGGTGTCGCCGACCCAGGGGACATGGGTGATCACCAGCTATGCGGTCGCCGACGCGATCAGCGTGCCGCTGACGGGTTGGCTTGCGATGCGCTTCGGCACCGTGCGCTGGTTCATGATCTCGATCATCGGCTTCGGTATCTTCTCGTTCCTGTGCGGCGTGTCGCGCACGCTCGACGGGCTGGTGCTTTTCCGCGTGCTGCAGGGCCTTGCCGGCGGCCCGCTGATGCCGCTGTCGCAGATTTTGCTGCTGCGAATCTTTCCCAAGGAAAAGGCCGGGGTCGGCCTCGCGATCTGGGCGATGACGACAACCACGGCGCCGATTCTCGGGCCGATCCTCGGCGGCACGATCAGCGACAACTGGACCTGGCCGTGGATCTTTTTCATCAACCTGCCCGTCGTCGCGATCTGTGCGTTCGGCGTTTACACGCTCCTGACGCCCTTCGAGACGAAGCGCGCCAAGGCGCGTATCGACGTCATCGGCCTGATCCTGCTCGTCGTGTCGGTGGGCGCATTCCAGATCATGCTCGACACCGGGCGCGAGCACGACTGGTTCGGCTCGGCGTGGATCGTCGGCCTCGCGATTGTTGCCGCGATCAGCTTTGCCGCCTTCGTGATCTGGGAGCTGACCGACGCCAATCCGGTCGTGAACCTCCGCATCTTCCGTTTCCGCGGCTTCACCTTTGCGACGATGGCGATATCGCTGGGCTTTGGCGCCTTCTTCTCGCAGGTCGTGCTGACACCGCTGTGGCTGCAACAGGTCGCGGGCTATACGGCGACGGAGACCGGATTCATCGTCGCCTGGCTCGGCGTGTTCGCGGTGCTGTTGTCGCCGGTCGCCGCCGGGCTGATGACCAAAATCGATGTCCGGATCACCATCTCGGGCGGCATCCTCTGGATGGCGTTCATGTCGATCCTTCGCGCGAGCTGGAACGCCGATGTCGGCTATTGGACGCTGGCTTTGCCGCATATCCTGCAGGGGATGGGTATGCCCTTCTTCTTCGTCGGGCTGACCGCGCTCGCACTAAGTTCGGTGCCGGCGCAGCATCAGACGTCAGCGGCGGGGTTGATGAGTTTCCTGCGCACGCTCTGCGGCGCGATCGGCACCGCGGTTGCGACGACCGCGTGGGACGATGCGAGCCGGACCTCTCGCTCCGAACTCGCCTCCTCGCTCAACAATCCCGATGCGGCCATGACGTCGCTTCAGAATGCCGGGCTGACGCTCGAACAGGCGCGCGCCTCGATCGAGCGGCTGGTCGACGTGCAGGCCTCCACGCTCGGTGTGCTTCACCTTTTCCTCGCCGCCGGGGTGGTGTTCCTGATTGCTGCGATTTCGGTCTGGTTCGCGCCGCGGCCCAAACAGATTTCCATGGGCGGCGGGCACTAGAGCGTTTCGAAGTCGGGCGAAATCGCCTGACGGCTGGGGAAATGCGGTAGAAGAGACGCGCTATCTGGCGAACAGCTGGTCCAGGTCGGCGAACGCCTTGAACTCCAGTGCGTTGCCCGCGGGATCGAGGAAGAACATCGTCGACTGCTCGCCCGGCTGACCCGCAAAGCGCGTCTGCGGTTCGATGACGAAGGCAACGCCGTGACCTTGCAGCCGGTCGGCGAGTGCCCGCCATCGGTCGGGCGGCAGGACGACGCCGAAATGCGGCACGGGCACGTCATGGCCGTCGACCGGATTATGTCCGGCAACATTCTCGCGCCGCGCGACGCGGTGCGCGACGATCTGATGGCCGTAAAGGTTGAAGTCGATCCAGTCGGTATCGCTGCGTCCTTCGGGGCAGCCAAGGACCGTGCCATAAAAATGGCGCGCGGCGGCGAGGTCATCGACGGGGAAGGCGATGTGAAAGGGTGCGATTTCGGTCATGCACCGGTTTTGCCGCAGCTGTCGATCGAATGCCAGCCCGGGCTTGGGCTGGCGCGCAGACCATGCTAGGCGCGCGGCCATGCTGACAATCAATGGAATCACAGTACGCCTTGGCGGGCGCGCCATTCTCGAACGCGCCACGGCCAGCCTGCCGGCGAAAAGCCGCGTCGGGCTGATTGGGCGCAACGGTGCGGGCAAATCGACACTGATGAAGGTGATGATCGGCCAGCTCGAAGCCGACGAGGGCAGCATTGACATGCCGCGCAAGACGCGCGTCGGCTATATCGCGCAGGAAGCGCCGAGCGGGACTGCGACGCCGTTCGACACCGTGCTCGCTGCCGACACCGAGCGCGCCGAATTGCTGGCAGCTTCGGAGACCGAACAGGATCCCGACAAGCTGGGCGATATCCACGAACGGCTGATCGCGATCGACGCCTATACCGCGCCCGCGCGCGCGGCGCGCATCCTGATCGGCCTCGGTTTCGACGAGGATATGCAGGGCCAGCCGCTCGACAGCTTTTCGGGCGGGTGGAAGATGCGCGTCGCGCTTGCCGCGCTGCTCTTCTCCGAACCTGACCTGCTGCTGCTCGACGAACCGTCGAACCACCTCGACCTCGAAGCGACCTTGTGGCTCGAGAATTTCCTGCGCGCCTATCCGGGGCAGCTCGTCGTCATCAGCCACGAACGCGACCTGCTCAACAATGTCGTCGACAATATCCTCCACCTCGAAGGCGGGAAGGTGACGCTCTACGCCGGCGGCTATGACGCGTTCGAGCGCCAGCGCGCCGAACGCGCGGCGCAGCTCGCGGCGGCCAAGGCGTCGCAGGATGCCCAGCGCGCGAAGCTTCAGGATTATGTCGCGCGCAACAGCGCGCGCGCCTCGACCGCGAAACAGGCGCAGTCGCGCGCCAAGCTGCTCGCCAAGATGCAGCCGATCGCCGCGCTCGCCGAAGACCAGACGCTGGCGTTCGATTTCCCGAGCCCGGACGAACTGAAGCCGCCGCTGATCACGCTCGACCTTGCGAGCGTGGGTTACGCGGATCGCCCGGTCCTGCAGCGTCTGAACCTGCGCATCGATCCCGACGACCGGATCGCGCTGCTCGGCCGCAACGGCAACGGCAAGACGACGCTCGCGCGCCTGCTCGCCGCGCAGCTGGCGCCGATGGCGGGCGCGATGGCGGCGTCGGGCAAGATGCGCGTCGGCTATTTTACTCAGTATCAGGTCGAGGAACTCGACGGCAGCGATACCCCGCTTGCGCATATGACCCGCGTGATGGAGGGCAAGACGCAGGCGGCGATCCGCGCTCAACTCGGTCGCTTCGGCTTCTCGGGCAACAAGGCGACGACCGAGGTTAAAAAGCTGTCGGGTGGTGAGCGCGCGCGGCTGGCGCTTGCGTTGATCACGCGCGATGCACCGCATTTGCTGATCCTCGACGAACCGACCAACCACCTCGACGTCGATGCGCGCGAGGCGCTGGTGCAGGCGCTCAACGCCTTCGACGGCGCGGTCGTTCTGGTCAGCCACGACCGCCACATGCTCGAACTCACCGCCGACCGGCTTGTGCTCGTCGACGATGGCACCGCGCGCGAATATTCGGGCAGCATGGACGATTATGTCGACCTGATCCTCGGCAAGGGCCCGTCGAAGGAAAAGATGTCGAAGGCCGACAAGAAGGAAGACCGCAAGGCTGCCGCAGCGGCGCGCGAGGCCGCCGCGAAGGTCAAAAAAGAGGTTTCGGATGCCGAGGCCGATCTGGCGAAATATCAGGTCATCCTGTCCGCGATCGACAGGGCGATGTTCGATCCGGAGGGTGCCGCGAACGAATATAAGGGTCTGACAATGAGCGAGTTGTCGCAGCGGCGCGGCAAGATCGTTGCGGCACAGGAAGCAGCGGAGCAGCGCTGGGTAGCGGCGAGTGAGGCGCTGGAGGCTTTCGAGGCGGCGACGGCGTAGCGTTCCGAGAGGGCTTGTTTCGGGCGGTTCCACGCGTGAGAAAGCGGCTTCGCTTTCCTCGAATCGCAAGGAAATATAGCCCGATGCCTCTATTGACCCTGCTCCTGTTCGCCGGCGATCCTGTCGTTGTCGCGCGCCCGCCGGCGCCTGCGCGGCCGGTCTTTTGCGCCGATGACTGTATTTCGCCGGTCGAAGCAGTAACCTATGCTTCCTATCTGGCACCGAAGGCCGGCCTTGCAGGCACCTTTCGCATGGAGGTCAAGGCGGTCGGCGAGCAGAGAGGGGTTTACTACCTCAATTCCGAAGCCGACTATCGTGATCGCAATTGCCTGACGATCGCCATTCCGGCCAAGGTCATGACCGAACTCGCGGGCGGCGAAGGGCTGGAGGCGGCGGAAAGGCGTTTCAAGGGACGCATCACGCTGGTGCGCGGCGTGGCACAACGCGTAAAGATCGTCTTTTTCGACGATGGCGGCACGCCGACCGACAAATATTATTATCAGGTCCAAATCCGGGCCGGAGACGCCGGTCAGATTTCCACGCGGGCCGGCTATTCGGACGACCGCGCGCTTTCACAAGCACCGTAGCCAGCGAGCCTCCCAGACCTTGACTCGCGCGATGGCGTGAGAGATAATAGTTTCAATTGAAACTAGATGGGAATGCGACATGGCCGACCTTTTCGACAATCCGCTGGGCCTCGACGGCTTTGAATTCGTCGAATTTTCGGCACCCGAAAAGGGCATTCTCGAACCTGTGTTCGCAGCGATGGGCTTTACCCAGATCGCGCATCACCGCTCGAAGGACGTCCAGCTGTGGCGCCAGGGCGGCATCAACCTGATCGCCAATTACGAACCCAAGTCGCCCGCGGCCTATTTCGCCGCCGAGCATGGCCCGTCGGCGTGCGGCATGGGCTGGCGCGTCCGCGATGCCGCCAAAGCCTATAGCGAAGCCGTCGAACGTGGCGCCGAGCCGGTCGAGGTCAATCCCGGTCCGATGGAACTCCGCCTCCCCGCAATCCGCGGCATCGGCGGCTCGATCATCTATCTGATCGATCGCTATGGTGACGACCTCAGCATCTACGACATCGACTTCATCTATGAGGAAGGCGTCGATCGCCACCCCGTTGGCGCGGGCATGCAGCTGATCGATCACCTGACGCACAATGTCTATGGCGGCCGGATGGCGCATTGGGCGGCTTTTTACGAGCGCATCGCGGGCTTCCGCGAGATCCGCTATTTCGACATCAAGGGCGAATATACCGGCCTGACCTCGAAGGCGATGACCGCCCCCGACGGCAAAATCCGCATCCCGCTCAACGAGGAAGGCGCGGGCGGCAAGGGGCAGATCGAGGAATATCTGCGCGCCTATAATGGTGAGGGCATCCAGCATATCGCGTTCAGCTGCGACGATCTCTACGCCGCGTGGGACAAGCTCAAGGCACTCGGCAACCCCTTCGCGCCGTCGCCGCCGGCGACCTATTACGAGATGCTCGAAGAGCGTCTGCCGGGTCATGGCGAGTCGGTCGAGGGCCTCCAGTCGCGCGGCATCCTGCTCGACGGATCGACGACCGAAGGCGATCCGCGCCTGCTGCTCCAGATTTTCGGCCAGACCGTGATCGGCCCCGTCTTCTTCGAATTCATCCAGCGCAAGAAGGACGAGGGCTTCGGCGAGGGCAATTTCACCGCGCTGTTCAAATCGATGGAAATGGACCAGATTCGCCGCGGAGCCCTGACTGTCGAGGAACCTGCCGAATGACGAGCCCGATCAAACTCGGCGGCGTCCATCACGCCGCCTATCGCTGCAAGGACGCGAAGGAAACGGTCGAGTGGTACGAGCGCATGCTCGGCATGACCTATACGACCGCGTTTGCCGAGGATCATGTGCCGTCGACCGGCGAATATGACCCTTACATGCACGTCTTCCTTGAAGCGGGGAATGGCAACATCCTCGCCTTCTTCGAACTGCCGAACCAGCCCGTCATGGGCCGCGACGAGAATACCCCGGCGTGGGTTCAGCACCTCGCGTTCAAGGTCGGCAGCTATGAAGAGCTGGTTGCCGCCAAGGCGCATCTGGAAAGCGAAGGCGTCGACGTGCTCGGCCCAACGCATCACGGCATCTTCAAGTCGATCTATTTCTTCGACCCCAACGGCCACCGCGTCGAACTGGCGTGCGACATCGGCACCGCCGAGCAATATGCCGAGCTGAAACGCGTCGCGCCGTTGATGCTCGAAGAATGGAGCCAGACGAAGAAGGCGCCGCGCCACGCCGACTGGCTGCATCAGGCGGCGAACGAGTAAAACGCTCCGTCATTGCGAGGAGCGTAGCGACGAAGCAATCTCCAGTCATCGGTCAAGCACAACGCCGGTGGCTGAAGATTGCTTCGCTTCGCTCGCAATGACGGCGATTACTTCCGGTCGAGCCCGATGCTTTCCAGCGTCGCGCCGCTGCACTTGTCGGCTTCCTTGGTCTTGCCGTCGCCCGACAGGGCACCGATCGCGAGGAAACCCGCGACCACCGCGACGAGGAATGCGCCGGTCACCCAGATCAGATATTTGTCGATGAACGCCTTGATCGGCGCCCCGAACAACCGGAACAAGATTCCGACGAGCATGAAGGAAAAGGCGCGGCTCGCGAGGCTGGCCCACAGGAAGGTCCAGAAATTCATGTGGATGAAGCCAGCGGTGATCGTCAGCAGCTTGAACGGGATTGGCGTCGCGCCCTTGATCAATATGATCTCGGCGCCGAACTCGCGCAGGTAACAGGCGGCCGGCGGAAAGGCATCGGTCAGCCCGAGTACCCCGAGAAGCCACAGGCCCACGCTTTCATAGAGGAAATAGCCGATCGAATAGCCGAGCATGCCGCCCGCGACCGACGCGAGCGTGCAGATGATCGCATAGCGCACCGCTTTCTTCGGGTTCGCCAGACACATCAGCCCGAGCAGCGGGTGCGGCGGGATCGGAAAGAAGCTCGCCTCGACGAACGCCACCAGTGCCAGCCAATATTCGGCGTGCGGGTGCGCCGACTTCTCCATCGTCCAGTTGTAGAGCCGCTGGATGATCGACGGCTTGCGGACGATTTCGGTCATGCTGGTCCCTTGGCGCGAGAATTGCGCTGCGACGTCTATGCCGCCCGGCTCGAGCTAAGTCGAGACGATCAGTGACGGAAGTGGCGCATGCCCGTGAAGACCATCGCGAGGCCGGCTTCGTTTGCGGCTGCGATGACGTCATCGTCGCGGATCGAGCCGCCGGGTTGGATCACGCAGGTCGCGCCCGCCTCGACCGCCGCCAGCAGGCCGTCGGCGAAGGGGAAGAAGGCGTCGCTCGCAACCGCGCTACCGACGGTGCGCGGCTGCGCCCAGCCGTGCGATTCGGCCGCTTCGCGGGCTTTCACAGCAGCGATGCGCGCGCTGTCGCGGCGGTTCATCTGCCCCGCCCCGATGCCCGCGGTCGATCCGCCCTTCGCATAGACGATCGCGTTCGACTTCACATGCTTGGCGATCGTCCACGCGAACAGCGCGTCGGTCAGTTCTTCCTCGGTCGGTGCGCGGTCGGTGACGATTTTCAGGTCAGCGCGGGTAATGTGGCCATTGTCGCGGCTTTGCGCCAGCCAGCCGCCGGCGATCGTCTTCATCATCAGCCCGCCGCGCGCGGGGTCGGGCAGTTCGCCGGTGAGCAGCAGGCGAAGGTTCTTCTTCTTCGCGAACACCGCGCGCGCGTCGGCGTCGGCGTCGGGGGCGCAGACCACTTCGGTGAAGATGCCGCTGATGAGTTCTGCGGTCGCGCCGTCGAGCGGCCGGTTGACCGCGATGATCCCGCCGAAGGCCGAGACATCGTCGCACTTCAGCGCCGCGTCATAGGCCTCGGCGATCGTCGCGGCGGTCGCGACGCCGCACGGGTTGGCGTGCTTTACGATCACGCAGGTCGGATCGGCTTCGCGGAATTCGGCGACCAGTTCGAGCGCCGCGTCGGCGTCGTTGATATTATTGTAGCTGAGCTCCTTGCCCTGCACCTGTTCGGCTTGCGCGATGCCGCGCGCGGCGGGGCCGGCGGGCAGATAGAGCGCGGCCTTCTGGTGCGGGTTTTCGCCATAACGCAGTTCGTTCGCGAGCTTGGCGGTCAGCGGCAGCGTGTCAGGGAACATCTTGCCCTGATCGGCAAAGGCGAACCAGCTCGCGATCATCCCGTCATAGGTCGCGGTGTGCGCGAAAGCGGTCGCGGCGAGGCGCTTGCGCAAGCTGAGCGTCGTTGCACCGCCATTGGCGTCCATTTCGGCGATCACCGCGGCATAATCCTCCGGTTCGGTGACGATGCCGACGAAGGCGTGGTTCTTCGCCGACGAGCGCACCATCGCGGGGCCGCCGATGTCGATATTCTCGATGATCTCGTCGCGGGCGGCGCCTTTCGCGACCGTCGCGGCGAAGGGATATAGGTTGACCACGACCAGATCGATCGCGCCGATTCCATGTTCCTCCATCGACGCGACATGTGCCGCATCGTCGCGCACCGCGAGGATTCCGCCATGCACGGTCGGGTGCAGCGTCTTGACGCGGCCGTCCATCATCTCGGGGAAGCCGGTGAGGTCGGAGACGTCGAGGACATTGTGCCCCGCCTCGCGCAGCGCCTTGGCGGTCCCGCCGGTCGACACCAGTTCGACGCCATGCTTCACAAGCGCGGCGGCAAGCTCGGCGAGCCCCGCCTTGTCGCTGACGGACAGGAGGGCGCGGCGGACGGGAATCAGGTCGGTCATGGAAAGGGCGGCCTTTGCAGGATGGGAAAGACGCGGCCCCCCTAGGCGGGTGGGGCCGCTATCGCAACCCTTCCGCCCCTTTTTAGAGGCCCAGCGCCACCGCAATCTGGTCCCAGCGCACCAGTTTGAAATTCTGCGCGTTCGGCGCGTTGTCGCCGTCCTGCGCCAGGAAGATGCCGTCTGGAAAGGCGGGGCCGAAATTGCCCGCTACCGCCTCGATCCCGTCGGTCTCGCTCGTCGCGCCGAACGTGCCTGCGGCAACCGCGAAGCGGCCGACATAATCCATCGAAGGCAGCTTGAAGACCGCATAGGCATTGTCGCCCTGCGACGACGCGAGCAGGTAGCGCTGGCCCTTGTGATCGATCGTCGCAAGGCCCTCGACGTCGGCGACGAGGCGCTGGTTGTCGACCGGCGCGACAAGACGTGCGGTCGCGGTGCGGCCGTCCGGAACGAGCTGCCAGATCCCGGCATCCTCTTCGCCGACATAGAGTGTGTCGCCGTCGAAGACGCAGCCTTCGGATTGGGTCGGGATCTTATATTCCCACTGCGTCGTGAAGCTCGGGGTGCCATCGACGGTCAGCGTGCCGACGCGAACCGTGCCATCCTTGATGATGAGCGCGGCGGTCAGCGGCGCGCCCGCTGCGGTCTTTTTGAGGCAGAAGCCATAGGCCTCGCCGGTGCCCGCCGGCGCGCGGCCGAGCGGCGTCAGCGCGGCGGTTGCCGGGTCGAGACGGAAGACTGCGATATGGGCGTTGATGCCATCGTTGCGATCGCTCGCGGCGACGATATTGCCCGCGACGTCGACATTGTTGACGAGCCCGCCCTTGATGAAGGCGATGTCCTTGCCGCTGAGGTCATACACATGGACACCGGCCTTCTTGTCGGTCGCGATAATCAGCGCGCGGTTCGGATTGGCGGGGTCGACCCAGATCGCCGGGTCGTCGGCGGCATCGGCCTTGCCGGTGCCGACCGGCGCGGTCTCGCCGGTTGCCGTCACCTGAACCGGGGGCAGGCCGGTGATGACAGGTTCGCTCGCGGCGCAGCCCGCGCCGGCGATGGCGAGCGCCGATACGGCAAGCAATTTCGAAATCCGGTTCATGATCATTCCCTGTTTTATTTGCCCCGCGCAACGCAGCGCCCGCCGTCGGGGCCGGTGTCGCCCGAACAGCGCCGCGCAGCAAGCGTCGGCTCGTCGATTTCGCTCAGCCGGTTGCCCTTGGCCGTCCGCTCCAGATCGAAGCCGTCATAAAGCTTGCCCGATGCGGTGAAGGTCCGGAACTTGAGGCGTTTCGCATCGACGTCGATGATCTGGTAAAGTTCGGTCGCCTCGGCGATCCTGTCGGGCTGCCATGGCGTGCGGTCGTTGAGCGTATACATCTTCGATCCGGTTACCGAGACCAGATAGACCGGCCCCTGGATCATGCCGTCGGCGCGCGCCTTCGCGCTTGCCTCGCGGCCAGCCTCGGACGTCAGGCGGCTGTAACAATGATCGTGGCCCTGCAGCACCAGATCGACCTTGCGCTTGTCGAAAACGGGCTTCCATGCGGCCTTGATCTCCGCCGTGTCGTTCGGACGCGCGCAGGTAAAGACCGGCTGGTGGAACAGCACGACGTTCCAGGTCGCCTTCGACGATGCCAGCGTTTTGTCGAGCCAGTCGGTCTGCGCCTGCATCGAGCCGAGGTCGATCGCAGCGGTGCCGTCGAGGACGATGAAGCGCACACCCTGATAGTCGGTGTAATAGGTCGTCGCCTTGACCGGATCGGCGCCGTTTGCAGGCAGCGCGAACTGAGCCGGCCAATAGGGGCCGAGGCGGCGGCTCTCTGTGCCGTCAGGCTTGATCAGGTCGACATATTCGTGATTGCCCGTCGCCGGCACCTGCGGGACGATTGCGTAGTTGTAGCCGCCCGCCTGATTCCACTCGCCCCATTCGTCGTCATGGTCGAGGTCGTCGCGCTGCGCGGCGAGGTCGCCAGCGTGAACGACGAGGCGGATGTCGCCATTGGCGTGGAACGCCTGCCGGATCACCCGGCTGGCATAGGTCAGGATGCCGTTCTGGATGTCGCCGAGATAGAGGAAGCGAAAGGGCTTCACTTCGGCCGCCGCGGTGCGGAACTGATACCATTCGCTCCAGCCCGCCGAACCTTTGACGCGATAGGCATAGACGGTGTCGGGAGTCAGATCCTTGAACCGGATCTGATGATAAAGCGCCGGGCCATAGCTGCTGTCGACAGGCATCGCCTTGCCGGTGACCAGCGCGGCCTTCTCCTCCAGCGTAGGCCCATCGACCGACACCGCAAGCTGGGCCTGGGACTCGGCCTGTGCGGTGTCGGTGCGAAAGGCGACCGCCATCTCGCGAGCCGGGTCTGCACCGGGCGTGAGGACGATGCGGTCGGGAAGATTTTTGGGCGCATAGGGAAGACCCGCAGAGCGGGGGATGGGCTGGCCATCCTCCGTCTGCGTCACGATGGGAAAGCCCGTCGAGGCGGGCTCGGCGGCGGTCGCCGCGGCGGCAGCTACTGCCGAACCAAGCGCCAGTGAAATCAACAGTTTCGCTTTGCCCTTGCCGGACATGGCATTTCCCCTGTGGTTCGATGCTCTGTGGTGCAATCGGCTGCGCCCCGTTCCAGCAAAGCATCGATCCGTCAATACAACAATATTTCCGTCACTTATCTGACATCGAACCGTCATGTGCATCGCCGCAAACTGTCACATGGCCCCCCTAGAGGCCCGGCAACCAACAAGGGGGTAACAACCATGATTCGACCTTTTAGCCTGCATTCCGCCGCCGCTCTCGCCATCGCGACGGCGCTCGCCGCCACCCCCGCCGCCGCGCAGGACACCGCGCCGATCCAGAATGAAGACGGCTCGATCACCAGCGCGCAGGACATCGTCGTCCTCGGCAGCATCGGCTATCGCAACCGTAGCGAGAATGAAGCCGAGCCGGTCGTCAGCTATGACAGCGAATTCTTCCAGCGCTTCGAACCGCTGACCGCGGGCGACGCGTTGAAGCGCGTGCCGTCGGTAACCTTTCTGTCGGACGTGATCGAGAGCGACGGCGCTCGCCTGCGCGGTCTGCCGCCAGGCTATACGCAGATACTGATAAACGGCGAGAAGGTGCCGGGCTCGAACGCCGACCGCAGCTTCTTCCTCGACCGCATCCCCGCCGAACTGATCGACCGCGTCGAGATCGTCCGTTCGTCGTCGGCGCGCCGGACCGGCGACGCGGTTGCGGGTACGCTCAACATCAAGCTGCGCGACGGTTATGAGCTCGACGGCGGATATATCCGCGCCGGGGGCCTCTATTTCGACGACAATGAACTCGAACCCAGCCTCGGCGGTGTCGTCGGCGGCGCGCTCGGGCCAGGCCGCTTCCTGATCGGCGGCAACTTCCAGGGCCGCCACAACCCGAAGAAGAAATTGTCGCTGCGTTACAGCGATTCGCCAGAGAATAATCCGAACTATGCGACCGACGATTTCGAAAACCGCGAGGATCAGAGCGATGTACGCGACGGCAAGGATTACTCGTTTAACGCGACGTACGACATCAAAGGCGACACGACCGATTTCTCGGTGAACGGCTTCTATGTTCATACCGACCGTACCGAGACCGAGCGAAGCTTCGAATATAATGATCCGACGGCGATCAACGGTCCGATCCGTGCGACGCCTCCGGGCAATCTGACCGTCGACAACGCCAATGTCGCTAAGATCAATCAGGACAATTACAGCGTCAACGGCAAGCTCGCTCACCGCTGGTCGGCCGGCGAGACGAGCCTGAAGGTCGGTTACGCCTATTTCGACGAAGATCGCTTCGAAACCGAATATGAGGTCGAGTTCGACCGCGCGCTGCCGCGCTTCACCGGCGACCAGACGCGTACCGGGATTACCGACAAGGAATTTTCGGTACGGCTTGAGCATGAGGTCGAGTTGGGCGACACCGCGAAACTGGTCTTCGGCGGGCTGTGGCAGGACAAGGATCGCGACACCTCGATCACCGAGGCCGTTCGTGACCGCTACAATCTGACCGCGGCGAACCGTCAGGGCTATGATCAGTTCACACGCAACCCGACTGAGTTCATGCGTCCTTTCGGTGCCTTCGTGCCCGCGGTCGGCGGCGTGAACACGATCCAGGAAAAGCGCCTCGACGGCTTCGTTCTGGTCGAGGGCGACATGCCCGGCGTGAAGTGGGAAGCCGGCGTCCGCTATGAAACCACCGATCTTACCATCGACGACCTCACGGTGCCCGCGGCGATCCAGCGCACGACGAACGATTATGAAAAGCTGTTGCCTTCGGCATCGGTGAAAATCGATGTCGGCGCGCGGGGCCGTATAACCGCGTCGGCGGCGCGTACCAGCCGTCGTCCCGAGTTCAACTTCCTGTCGCCCGCGACGCTGGAGGCCGAACTCGGCGACAATGATCTGCTCGGCAATCCGCTGCTCGATCCCGAAACCGCATGGGGCTTCGACCTCGGCTATGAGCAGCGCCTGGGCCGTTCGGGTATCGCCGGAATCAATGTCTTCTATCGCAAGGTCAACGACCTGATCGAAGTCACGAATACCGGCGTCGTTGGTTCGGAGGGCGCGGGAACCTTTGTCTACCAGCCGCAGAATATCGGCGACGGCAAGGTGTGGGGCGTCGAGTTCGACCTGTCGACCGACCTCGGCTTCGTCGGCCTGCCCGACACCGGCGTTTTTGGCAACGTCTCGTGGCTCGACAGCAAGATCGTCGACGAATTCGGCAAGCGTCGTTTCAACGGCCAGAGCGAATATGTCTACAACTTCGGTGTGATCCAGGATGTTCCGTCGATCGGTGCTGCCTTCGGCGCGACATATCGCAAGCAGGGCGGCGCGTTTGATCGCACGGTCGGGGAGGAAGTCTTCACCACTTATGGTGCCGATCTCGAAATCTTCGTCGAAAAGCGCTTCGGCAAAAGCTTCACGATCCGTGCCGTGGGTCAGAACCTGCTGAATGGAGCGAAGCGCGAGCGCTTCAACAAGTTCACGACGATCGAAGATCAGAATGACCGCAGCTTCGACGAATATGAACTCGAAAAGGAAACTGCCGGTCCGGTGTTCCAGCTGATGGCGCGATACGCCTTCTGACGAGATATCGGGTAGGGGGCGGATTAGTCCCGCCGCTCCCTAACCGATATGCTTGAAGATCCAGCCGATGCTCGCGCCGCCCGCCGGCGCGGTGCCGGTGACCACGAGCTGTTCGGTCGGGTGCGGACGGCCGTCGCCGTCGACCCACAGGCTCTCCTCGATATCCAGCGTGCCTTCCGAGGTACGGAACTGCCACAGCGGGCCGCCCGATATGCGAAGCAGCGCGCCGAGCTTGTCGGCGGTCAGGCTGGCCGAGATATTGCGGCCGAGGTGGAAGCGGATGATGAATTTCTTGTCGCCCTTGCGCCGGGTGCGCGGGGCGGGGAGCAGCATGTCCTCGCCGCGCAGCTCGCGGCCGTTCGGCGACAGGATCAGCAGGCGGCGGTGGATCAGACCGTGGCGGCGCCCATAGCCGTCGTGGCTCATCTCGACGCGGCTGCCCTGCGGCGTCTCGCGCCGGTCGAGCTCGACTTCGGTGACCCCGCGGCCAAGTGCGCCGCTGGCAAGGATCGCGGTCGAATTGGTGTCGCCGATCGTCAGCGTCGAATGCGCGGCGGTGGTGCGAAGCCCGCGCGCCAGATCGGCCGGGATCGTCGCGCCGGTCAGCGCCGCGCCGCCGCAATTGACGACGATGCGTTCATCGCCGTCGCTGAGTTCGAAGGCGAGGGTCGACGCGCAGCCGGCCTCGGTCACGCGCGCGATCGGCGGCGGCGCCGCATCGGCGAGCAGCACGACCTTGTTCGCGACCAGACGCTGATAGCCCCAGTCGCGCGCCTGCTTCAGGGGCCGGGTACGCACGCCGCTGGCGGTGACCACCGCCTGGATCTGCGCGGCCGCGGTCGCGCCGCTGCCCTGCCAGCTGCCCATGCCGCCGTCGCTGTGGACGAGGCCGAGCAGCGCCGGGACGGCGCGTGCGAGCACTTCATGAAGGAAGGGCGGCACCTCCATGCGGCGCATGTCATAGATGCGGGCCAGCATCGACAGCGCCATGATCGCATCAAGCTGTGCCTGCGGCGAGCGCGCGATATTGCCTCCGTCGGCGTAAAAGCTGGTTTCGATGACCTTGCGGAGCCCCGCTTCGCCGAAGACCTGCCGCGGCTCGCCGCCTGGCATCAGCAGCGAGGCCGCGACGATGCCGATCCATGCCACCAGCTGCCCGGTGCCGGGGCGTGTCTTGTCGGCGACACGGTCGAGGTGGCGAGCGGAACGCGCGAGATGGTTGAGGACTGCCGAGCGATAGACGAGGTCGCTCGACGACAGGATCAGCGGTGCGTGCGCCGCCCAGAACAGGATACGCCAGCCGGTGTTGTCGGCCTTCCACGCGGGTTCGCTCACCGTCTCGCCGTGCGTGCCGAGCCAGTGGCGGACGATTGCCTCGGCGATCGGCGCGCCGTCGGCGCGCGTGCCGGTCGCGGCGAGGTCGCGCAGCCAGGCGAAGCTGTGCAGATAGTCGGCAAAGGTCGGCGCGACGTCGAGCGCGGCGAAGTCCAGCTCGCCCAGCGAGAGCCGCAGCCCGCGGTGCAGGAAATGGCCGGCGCGGATCGCGGTGCCCGCGCGCTTGTCGCCCGGCACCGGATCGGTGGGCACGCCGAGCAGCTTCAGCGGGAAGCGGCCTTTCAGGCGAAAGGCATGCAGCGGGGTGCGCCAGGTCAGGCGGGTGATGTAATTTCCGACGCGGTCGCCAAGCGACAGGCCCTTGTCGGCAGGCAGGCGGATCAGCCGCTTGCCGGGTTCGATGCTGTCATCGATCGGCGGGGCGTCGGCGCCCGGATCGGGAATCGGACTGGACGGGGCAGAGGTCAGCGGTCTCCCCTCCATTGGATCAGGCGCCGCCGCGCAGGCGCCGGATATTGTCGGCGTAAGCGTCCGGACCGCCCTTGAAGGTCGCGGTCCCGGCGACGAGGACGTCGGCGCCGGCGGCTATCGCGAGTGGCGCGGTGGTCGCGTCGATCCCGCCGTCGACCTCCAGCCTGATGTCGCGGCCCGACTTGTCGATCATCTTGCGGACCGCCTCGATCTTGCGAAGCTGGTTCGTGATGAAGCTCTGGCCGCCGAAGCCGGGGTTGACGCTCATGATCAGCACCAGGTCGATGTCGTCGATCAGATAGTCGAGCATTTTCGCCGGGGTCGCGGGGTTGAGCGACACGCCGGCCTGTTTGCCGAGCGATTTGATATGCTGGACGCTGCGGTGGATATGCGGCCCCGCCTCGGGATGGACGGTGATGATATCGGCGCCCGCCGCAGCGAAGGCGTCGAGGAAATGGTCGACGGGGCTGATCATCAGATGGACGTCGAACGGCAGGCTGCTGTGCGGGCGAAGCGCCTTGACGACCATCGGACCGATCGTCAGATTCGGCACGAAATGGCCATCCATCACGTCAATATGGACCCAGTCGGCGCCCGCCGCCTCGATCGCGCGCACTTCCTCGCCCAGCCGTGCGAAATCGGCGCTGAGGATCGAGGGCGAGATACGGACGGGCGGCGGCGTAGCGGTCATGGCCATCGGCCTTAACCATCTGTCACGGGTCGGGCAAGCAGGCGAGGGCCGCTATCAGCGGCTGTCCACAAATAAACTTGCGGGCGCCTAGCGCCAGCGCCAGCCGCCTTCCGTTTTGGCACGATAGAGCGGCAACGGGGCAAGCCCGGCGAGGACCACGAAGACCATCATGGGAACCGGCTGGTTCCGCAGCAGCATGGTCACCCCGGTAATCAGCGCGATATGCATCGCCAGCATTACCCATCCCCGCCAGGCGATCGGCATGCCGGTGCCATAGCCGCGGCTCTTGGGGCGGAACCAGGGGCGATTGTCGAACAGAAGATGGAGCATCTCAGCTTTCCTCTTTCTTTGGCGGCCGGCCGCGTTTCGGCGCTTCGGACTGTTTGACGGTCACGCCGCGGCGGCCGAGCGCTTCGCGCAGCAGGATTTCGATCTCGGCATTGGCGCTGCGCAGTTCGGCCGCGGCCAGCCGCTCGATCGCGGCGTAGAGCGCCGGATCGAGACGAAGGGCAAAAGCTTTCTTCGACTGCGCGGACATCGGACGAACTCAGTAAAGCGAGCCGGTGTTGACGATCGGTTGGGTGTCGCGTTCGCCGCAGAGTACGACCATCAGGTTCGATACCATCGCCGCGCGGCGCTCGTCGTCGAGTTCGACCACCTGCTTTTCGGACAATTGGGTCAGCGCCATCTCGACCATCGACACGGCGCCTTCGACCAGCTTGACGCGCGCGGCGACGACCGCCTCGGCCTGCTGGCGGCGAAGCATCGCGCCGGCGATCTCGGGGGCGTAGGCGAGGTGGGTCAGCCCGCATTCGTCGACCGTGATGCCGGCGACGTCGAGCCGCTCGATCAGCGCCTTGCGCAGCTCGCCGCCGACTTCGTCGTGGTTGCCGCGCAACGTGACCTCGTCGTGCGTATGGTCGTCATAGGGGTAGCGCGAGCCGATCGAGCGTACGGCCGCCTCGATCTGCGCGAGGACGAACTCCTTGTAATCCTCGACATCGAACAGCGCCTGCGCGGTGTCGGTGACGCGCCACACGACCTGCGCCGCCATCTCGATCGGATTGCCGCGCGCGTCGTTGACCTTGATCTTTTCCGAAATGACGTTGTTTGCGCGCACCGCGATCTTCTTGCGGGTCAGCCAGGGCAGCACCCAGCGCAGCCCTTCCTCTCGGTCGGTGCCTTTGTATGCGCCGAACAACTGGATCGCCGCGGCCTCATTGGGGTTGATCAGGTAAAAACCGCACAGGATGATCGAGCCCGCGACCGCAGCCGCGATCAGCACGCCCCATTTCCATGCGACCTCGACCCCGTTGATGTTGGTGATCACCGCCCAGGCCGCCACGCCCGCCAGCAGCACCCAGATGAGCAGCATCAGATAGCCGCTCTGCGTAGCGGCGCGCGTCTCGCGGCTGCGATTCAGCGCCGGCGTTCCACTGTCGACCATATTTCCCTCCGAATCATTCGATATAATGATGATATCATATTTATATCGTTTCGCACGGCGGTCAACGGGATTCGCGCGGGCAAAACAAAAGGGGCCATAAAGACCCCCTTTGCCTTCCCCGGTTCTGTTCGAACCTATTCGGTCGGAAAACCGCGTTTGCGGAGCAGCGCCTTCACGTCGGGGTCGCGGCCGCGGAAGGCGCGATAGGCTTCGGCGCGGTCGGTCTCGTTGCCCGTCATCAGCAGTATGGTGCGGAACTTGTCGGCGACGGTGCGATCCCACGGGCCGCCGGCTTCGTTGAAGGCCGCCCAGGTGTCGGCGTCCATCGTTTCCGACCAGAGGTAGGAATAATAGCCCGCCGAATAGGCGTCGCTGCTGAACAGGTGGCCGAACTGCGGCAGGCGGTGCCGCATGACGATTTCCTTCGGCATACCCATTTCGGCCAGCGTCTCGCGCTCGAACTTGTCGACGTCGGTCACCGGCGTCTTGCGGTCGTGGAGCTTCATGTCGAGGATCGCGCTCGACAGATATTCGACCGTCGAGAAACCCTGATTGAACTTGTCCGAGGCGAGGATCTTGTCGACCAGCGCCTGCGGCATCGGTTCGCCCGTCTGATAGTGTGTCGCGAATTTCGACAGCACTTCGGGCGTCATCAGCCAATTCTCGTTCACCTGGCTCGGATATTCGACGAAGTCGCGCGGCACGCCGGCCAGCGCGGGATAATAGACGTGCTGCAGCAGGTAATGGATGCCGTGTCCGAATTCGTGGAACAGCGTCGTCGCATCGTCGAGGCTGACGAGCGTCGGTTCGCCCTTCGCGCCCTCGGTGAAATTATTGTTGTTCGAGGCTAGGACGTTGCGCTCGCCGCCAAGCCCCTGCTCGCTGCGATAGGTCGTCATCCACGCGCCCGACCGCTTCCCGTCGCGCGCGAAATTGTCGAGGTAGAGGACGCCGACATTCTCGTTCGTCTTGAGGTTATAGACCTCGAAGGTCTTCACCTTGGGATCGAAAACGGGGATCTTGCCGCTATTCTCGCGGAAGCCGAGGTCATAAAGCTGCCCCGCCGACCAGAACATCGCATCGCGCAGCTTGTCGAGCTGAAGATAGGGCTTCACCTCGCTTTCATCGAGGTCATATTTCGCCTTGCGGACCTTCTCGGCATAGAAGCGGTAGTCCCACGGCTCGATGGTGATCTTCGGACCCTTGCCGGCCTTGGCATCGGCGTCGGCGATCGCCTGCATATCGGCGACCTCTTCCTTCACGCGCGCGACTGCGGCGGGCCACACCTTCATCATCAGCTCCATCGCCTTTTCGGGCGTCTTTGCCATGGTGTCGGCCATGCGGTAATTGGCGTGCGTCGGGAAACCGAGCAGCACCGCGCGCTCCTGGCGCAGCTTCAGGATTTCGGCGATCGTCGCATTGGTGTCGTTCGCGTCGCCATTGTCGCCGCGATTGACGAAGGCTTTCCAGACCTTTTCACGAAGGGCGCGGTTGGTCGCATTCTGCAGCACCGGCTGCGCCGACGAGCGGGTGTTCTTGATCGCCCACTGGCCGGTCTTGCCCTGCGCCTCGGCGGCCGAGGCAAGCGAGGCGACGAAGCCGGGTGCGAGGCCGTCGAGCTCGGCCTTGTCGGTGACGAAGGTATAGAGCTTTTCATCGCCGAGAAGCTTCGACGAGAAGGTCGAGAACAGGCCTTCGAGCTTCGAGTTCAGGCCGACGAGCTTTGCCTTGTTCGCAGGTGACAGATTCGCCCCGTCGCGGACCATCTCTTCATAGCTGCGCTCGACGATGCGGATCTGCTGCGCATTGAGCCCGCTCGAATTGCGCTTGTCATAGACCGCCTTGTAGCGCGCGAAGAGTTTCGGTTCGAGGAACAGCTCGGTGTAGAAGGTGGTAAGCTTCGGGCTCCATTCGGCGTCGATATCCTCGACGCGGTCGTTCGACTTGTTCGAGGTCTGGACGCCCCACAGCGCGAAGACGCGTTCCATCGATTCGCCTGCGAGCTGCATCGGCACATGGGTGTTCTCGAAGGTCGGCTCCGCGGGATTGTCGATCACCGCCTGCACTTCGGCCTTCACCTCGGCCATGCCCTTGGTGAAGGCATCGGGAAAGAGTTCGGGGTCGAGCTTGTCCCACGGCGGCACCCCTTCATAGGGGCCCGTCCAGGGCGCGAGCATCGGGTTTGCATCCGCGGTTGCGGCGGCGGGCTTGGCGGCGGTTTCGGCAGCGATGGTCATCGGACTATAACCCATCAGAAAGGCAGTCGATGCAAGCAGCATCGACGAACGGACAAAAGGCTGCGCCTTGCGCGACATTCTTGTATCTCCCCGGGGAAACGGTTTCGACTGAAACCATGTTGCCCCGAGCCTTAACCCGAGATGGCAAAAAGGTGCAAGTCTAGGGGGCGTCGCAATATAGACGTCCCTCCTGCACCCAGCCGAAGTTTTCGAGAGCCGGGTCCTGCGATGCCGTGCAGAAAATGCCGATCTGCGGCACTGATCCGATGCTGATGGCTGCGACAATCAACTGGACGGCCAGCAAGGTCGCGACGGCAGCCCGCTGGCGGCCATCGGTCATGCGCCAAATCCCGGCTGCACCACGCCCGGCACATCGACCCGGAAAGTGAAGAGGCCTCCCGCGTGCGGCTGGACCTTGCGCTCCTCGTCGGTCAGATTCTTGCCCGCGCTGGTGACGAAGGCGGTCCTCATGTCGGCGCCGCCGAGCGCGATCATCGACGGGCGCTGGACGGGCAGCTCGACCGTCTGGAGCAGTTCGCCCCGCGGCGACAGCCGGACGACGCGCCAGCCGTCCCAAAGCGCCGACCAGTAACAGCCTTCGGCATCGACGGTGCCGCCGTCGGGCCGGCCGTGGCCGAACTCGAACTGGTGGAACAGGCGGTCCTCGCCAAGTTCGCCCGTTGCCGGGTCGACGTCATAGGCGCGCAGCGCATGCGTCGGCGTGTCGGCGTGGTAAAAGATGCGGCCGTCGGGGCTGAACGCCGCACCGTTGCTCGTCAGCAGCCCGCCGACCATGGGCGTCAGCGATCCGTCGGGATCGAGGCGGAAGAGCATCGCGCCGGGGTTTGCCTTGTCGCTCGTGACGCTGCCGACCCAGAAACGGCCTGCGGCATCGACGCAGCCGTCGTTGAAGCGCTGTTCGGGAATGCCCGCGAGCGCCGCCGGACCAAAGGGTCGCGGCGTGTCGCCCCACGCGTCGATCAGCGCGCAGCCGTTTTTCAGGCCCATCACCAGCCCGCCGGTCGCGCGCGGCGCGACGCAGCCGGCGGGGCCGGCCAGCTGCATCGTCTCGGTCGTGCCCGTTTCGGGGTCGGTGCGGTGAATGCGATGCGCGTCGATATCGACCCAATAGAGGCGCCCTTCGGCGACGTGCCAGCGGGGCGATTCGCCGAGCAACGCGCCGGCATCGAGAAGCAGTTCAGCCATGATCGCACCCTAGCGCGCCCCGCCGGCGCTGCCCAGCGGTCGCAAACCTATTCGGTGTGGCGCGGATCGGCGCGCGATTTGCTCGTCTTTGCTGCCGTAGCGGCATTTCTACTTGACGTGGACGTAAACGTAAGGTCAGTTGCGCAGCGAAACCCGTGCCGCAAGGGGCGGGGCATGTCGCGTACCGGTTTTCAAATCCCGGACGCCCCCGGGAAAAGGAAAGATGATGTCGCTCGATAACCTCTCGCGCACGGCCTACAGCGAGGACCATGAGGCCTTTCGCTCGACGGTGCGCCAGTTCCTCGAAAAGGAAATTGCTCCCAATCAGGCGCAATGGGCGGAGGATGGCATCGTGCCGAAGAGCATCTGGCCCAAGGCCGGCGAACTCGGTCTCCTCTGCCCGACGGTGCCCGAGGAATATGGAGGGCTTGGCCTCGACTTCGGTTACAACGCGATCGTCGATGAAGAGAGCGCTTATTATGGCCGCGTGACCACCGGCTTCTCGCTCCAGTCGGACATCGTTACCAACTATATCACGCGCTACGGCAGCGAAGAGCAGAAGAAACACTGGCTGCCCAGGATGGTATCGGGCGAGGTGATCACCGCGATCGCGATGACCGAACCGGGCACCGGCTCCGACCTTCAGGGCATGCGCACGACCGCGAAGAAGGACGGCAATCACTATGTCATCAACGGGTCGAAAACCTATATCACCAACGGCCAGAACGCCGACCTGATCCTCGTCTGCGTCAAGACCGACACCGAAGTCGAGCCGGCGTGGAAGGGCGTGTCGATCGTTCTCGTCGAAGCCGATCGCGAAGGGTTCCAGCGCGGTCGCAACCTCGACAAGATCGGACAGGACGAGGCCGACACGTCGGAGCTGTTCTTCAACGACGTCCGCGTGCCGATCACCAACTGCCTCGGCGAAGAGGGACAGGGCTTCATCTATCTGATGAGCGAACTGCCGCAGGAACGCCTGTCGATCGCGGTTTCGGCGCAGGCTTCGGCGCAGCGCGCTTTCGATGACACGGTCGAATATACGCGCGACCGCAAGGCGTTCGGCAAGCCGATCCTCGACTTCCAGAACAGCCGCTTCGTTCTCGCCGACCTGAAGGCGAAGCTGCAGGTCGGCTGGGCACACCTCGACTGGGCGCTCGCGCGTCACCTCAAGAAGGAACTGACTCCCGAAGAGGGCGCCGCGGCAAAGCTGTGGCACACCGACCTGCAGTGGGAGGTGATGGACAAGTGCCTCCAGCTGTTCGGCGGCGCGGGCTATATGAACGAATATCCGATCGCCCGTGCCTGGCGCGCGGCGCGCGTGACGCGCATTTTCGGCGGCACGAACGAAATCATGAAGGAACTGATCGGGCGCAAGCTCTGATCCGCTAATCGCAGGAAAGGAATTCTCCCATGGCTCATGCATATATCGTCGACGCCGTCCGCACCGCAGGTGGCAAGCGCGGCGGCCGGCTCGCCGGTGTCCACCCCGTCGATCTTGGCGCGGCGGTGTTCGACGCGATCGCCGACCGCAATGATTTCGACACCAACGCGATCGACGACGTCATCACGGGTTGCGTGTCGCAGGGCGGCCAGCAGACGATGGACGTCGGCCGCAACGCCGTGCTCGCCTCGAAACTGCCCGACTCGATTCCGGCCGTCACGATCGACCGCCAGTGCGGCTCGTCGCAGCAGGCGATCCAGTTCGCGGCGCAGGCGGTGATGTCGGGCACGCAGGACATCGTCCTTGCCAGCGGCATCGAAAGCATGACGCGCGTGCCCATGGGCAGCGTCGCGACCCTGTTCATGAAAGAGGGACTTGGCCACTACAAGTCGGAGCGGCTCGAGGAGAAATTCCCCGGCATCATGTTCAGCCAGTTCGCCGGCGCCGAAATGATCGTCAAGAAGCACGGCTTCACCAAGGATGACCTCGACGCCTATGCGCTCGAAAGCCATCGTCGCGGCAAGGCCGCGACCGAAGCGGGCCATTTCAAGCGCGAAGTCGTCGGCGTCGAGATCGACACGCCCGAAGGCCGCCAGATCCACCTCGTCGATGAAGGCATCCGTTTCGACGCGACGCTCGAGGGCATTGCCGGCGTCAAGCTGCTTCAGGAAGGCGGCTCGATCACCGCGGCCTCGTCGAGCCAGATCTGCGACGGTGCCTCGGCGGCGCTCGTCGTGTCGGAACAGGCGCTGAAGGATCACAACCTCACGCCGCGTGCGCGCATCCACCACATCTCGGTGACTGCGGGCGACCCCATCATCATGCTCGAAGAACCGCTGTTCGCGACCGAACGCGCGCTCAAGAAGGCGGGCATGAAGATCGAGGACATCGACGCCTATGAAGTGAACGAGGCGTTCGCGCCCGTGCCGCTCGCGTGGCTCAAATATCTCGGCGCCGATCACGCGCGCCTCAACCAGCATGGCGGCGCGATCGCGCTCGGCCACCCGCTCGGTGCCTCGGGCACCAAGCTGATGGCGACCCTGCTCGGCGTACTCGACGCGACGGGCGGCAAATATGGCCTGCAGACGATGTGCGAAGGCGGCGGTCAGGCCAACGTCACGATCATCGAGCGGCTTTGATCAAAATCTCCCCTCCCGTTTGCGGGAGGGGTCGGGGGAGGGCCTGTCGGCTTGCGTCCCCGCCAACATGCCCCACCCAAACCCTCCCCTGAAGGGGAGGGCTTAAACGGAGAGAAAAATGAAACTCGATTCCACCGTATCCGCCGTCGTCACCGGTGGCGCCTCGGGCCTCGGTGCCGCGACCGCGCGCCTGCTCGCGTCGAAGGGCGTCAAGGTCGCGATCTTCGACCTGCAGGAAGAAAAGGGCACCGCCCTCGCTGCCGAACTCGGTGGCGTGTTCTGCGAATGCAACGTCACCGACGACGCGTCGGTCGATGCCGCTTTCGAAAAGTCGCGCGCCGCGATCGGACAGGAACGCATCCTCGTGAACTGCGCCGGCACCGGCAACGCGATCAAGACCGCGAGCCGTTCGAAGGAAGACGGCAGCATCAAGCATTTCCCGCTCGATGCCTTCAACTGGATCATCCAGATCAACCTCGTCGGCACCTTCCGCTGCATCGCCAAGTCGGCGGCGGGCATGATGACGCTCGACCCGATGGAAGACGGCGAGCGCGGCGCGATCGTCAACACGGCGTCGGTTGCGGCCGAGGACGGCCAGATCGGTCAGGCCGCCTATTCGGCGTCGAAGGGCGGCGTCGTCGGCATGACCCTGCCGATCGCGCGCGACCTCAACACCGAAAATATCCGCGTCAACACGATCCTGCCGGGCATCTTCGACACCCCGCTGCTCGCCGGCGCGCCGCAGAATGTTCGTGATGCGCTTGGTGCTTCGGTGCTCAATCCGAAGCGCCTCGGCAACCCCGCCGAATATGCCAATCTCGCGCTCTGCATGATCGAGAATGGCTATTTCAACGGCGAGGACGTCCGCCTCGACGGCGGCATCCGCATGGCGCCGCGCTGATATGCCGAAACCGGAGAGCTGGCGGCTGAATGCCGCCAGCTACCCCGTCCACCTCGATCTGCAGACGCGGTTCCAGGACATGGACGTCAACGGCCACCTCAACAATGTGGCCTTCGCGGCGCTGTTCGAAAGCGGCCGCGTCTTGCTGAACCGTGAAGTCCGCCCGCTGACGGAGCGGCCGTCGAACGAGCGCACGATGGTCGCGGCGGTCGAGATCAACTATCTCGCCGAGGGCAATTTCCCCGACCCCGTGCTGATCGCGACCGGTATCGGCCGCCTCGGCACCTCGAGCTGGACGATCGTCCAGGCGATGTTCCAGAACGGCCGCTGCATCGCGACCTGCGACACGGTAGTCGTGTGCCGTACCGACGGCGAAGCGAAACCGCTGCGCGCGGAGATGGTCGCGGAGCTGAAAGCGAAGCTGGCGAAGCCGGCCTGATTTTTCGTCATTGCGAGGAGCCGCAGGCGACGCGGCAATCTCCAGCTATCGACCTTCGGAAAGATCGATTGCTGGAGATTGCTTCGCTTCGCTCGCAATGACGAGGTGAGTTACAGCTTCTTGTCCGCATCGGGCACCGACCGGATCAGGTCGCGTGCGAAGCCGATCAGCCCGATCTGGCGGCGGCGCTTCAACCGCTCGGCGCGCAGGATCGCACGGACCTCGTCGAAGCAGCCGTCGACATTGTCGTTGATCAGCACATAGTCATAGCCGTCCCAGTGGCTGATCTCGTTCGCGGCGCGCTCCATCCGTGCGGCGATCACCTCGTCGCTGTCGGTGTTGCGGCTGCGCAGGCGGCGTTCGAGTTCTTCCATCGTCGGCGGCAGCACGAAGACGCGCACGACGTCGGGGCCGGCCTCCTGATAAAGCTGCTGCGCGCCCTGCCAGTCGATGTCGAACAGGACGTCCTTGCCCGCCGCGAGCAGTTCTTCGACCGGCGCGCGCGGCGTGCCGTAACGGTGGCCGAAGACGTGCGCCCATTCGAGGAACTCGCCGTCGGCGGCCATCTTCTTGAAGGTTTCGGTGTCGACGAAATGATAATGGACGCCGTCGACCTCGCCGGGGCGCGGCGGGCGGGTGGTCGCGGAGATCGAAAGCGCGATGTCGCTGTCGGCATCGAGCATCATGCGCGAGATGGTGGTCTTGCCCGCGCCCGAGGGCGAGGAAAGGACGAACAACACGCCGCGGCGGTTCAGATGGACGCTTTCGGTCATGCGCGCTAATTGCGCGATGAGGCGCGGTGGTCAAGGGGCAGGGCGGATGGCCGGGATTTCACGAAAAGGCTGGCTGGTCGCGGGCGCGTTGCTGGCGTTGCTCGCCGCCATCCTGATCGCGATGGGCCGCCCGCCGATCTGCCCGTGCGGTACGGTCAGCCTGTGGCACGGGACGGTCCAGTCGAACCAGAACAGCCAGCAGATTTCCGACTGGTACAGCTTCAGCCACGTCATCCACGGCTTCATCTTCTTCGGGCTGTCGCGGCTGCTCATGCCGCGCGCGCCCCTCTGGGCGGCGCTGGCGGTCGCGATCGGGATCGAGGGCGCGTGGGAAATTCTCGAAAACTCGCCGATCATCATCGACCGCTATCGCGAGGTCACGATGGCCTATGGCTATTCAGGCGATTCGGTCCTCAACTCGGTGTCCGATGCCGGCTTCATGATGCTCGGTTTCCTTGCCGCAAGCCGGATGCGCTGGTGGGCGACGCTGGGAATCGCGATCGCGTTCGAGCTGTTCACCCTGTGGGCGATCCGCGACAATCTGACGCTCAATGTCCTGATGCTGGTTTCGCCCATCGAGGCGGTGAAGGACTGGCAGGCCGGCGGCTGACCCGGCGGGTGGACGCCTCCACCCCGCCGGAGGGACCCGGCGGGGCTTTGGGCGGACCCGGTTGCCAAACGGGGGATGGCATGTTCGGGGTCAGCAATTCGGATCGACGCGCGCGTCAGAGGCGGCAGCGCAGCGTGCGGTTGCCGCTGGCGCGATAGGTGTCGGTGCGCGGATTGTAGGAACGGAACTTCACCTGGCAGGCGCGAACGTGGCGATACCATTCGCCCTGCTTGGTGAAATGCTTCGGCGGCGCGGGCGGCTTGGCGCCCCAGCCGCTGTTCCACTGACCAAAGCGCGTGTCGGCTTTCGGCGTTTCCTTTTTCGGCGGGGTTTGCTGGTGGCCTGCCTGCGGCCGGCCCTGAGCCGCGACCTGCGGTGCCATGGCCAGGCCGACCGCCGTCAGGGCGCCGGCGAGCATATGCCGGATATTCATCGTCATTCTCCTTTTCGGGGGGGATCGGAGGCGCGCGCCGACGGAAGGTCGGGCGCTTCGCTGGCGGTGACCGCGCCGTCACGGTCGCGGTCCCAGGCGTCGAGCATCGCGGCAGCGGGCGCCACAAACTCGGCGCGCGAAATGAAGCCGTCGCCGTTGCTGTCTTCGGGCTGCGGAAAGGGGAAGCCGCCGCCCATGTCCGGCGGAGGGGGAGGGCCGTTGGGATGCGCGCCGTCCGGGTGTGCGCCGCCGGGTGGAGGCCCCGGCGGAGGCCCCGGAGGGCGCCCGCCGGGACCGCCCGGCGGCGGACCGCGGAATGTGCCCGCGACCCGGGGTCCACGGGGACCGCCGCCGTTTGTCTGTTTCAGCTGCTCGATAGAGATCTGGCCGTCGCTATCGGCGTCGAGCACCGAGAAGCGTGCGTGGAGAAGGGTTTCGAGTTCGTCGAGCGTCACGCGGCCGTCGCCATCGACGTCGGCGAGCATGAAGCCGCGATGGTCGGGAGGTGGTGGTGCAGGTGGAGCCGGGGGTTGCGCGGCAGCGACGGTGGCTGTCAGCAATGGTGCGAGGACGAACGGCACGCGAAGCATCGGCATTCCTTGTCAGCGACGCATCGTTGCGCCGACAGGAACGCTAGGGGCCGCACCTTGCGGCCGGATGTCGGCCATGTTTCACAATGTTGCGAAACAATGCCGCTTTGTCGCCGGAGGGCCGCGTGCGGCCGGCCTAGTGGACTGCGCTGCCGTGCCCGTTGCTCGAAACCGGAATGGCAGGCGGCAGCGCATCGCCGATCGTCTGCCCGTCGGTGGGCAGGGTCGCGGTTCCGGCATAGGTGTCGACGACGCCGGCGCGGGTCAGCTCCGGATCGGCCAGATGCGCCTCTTCGGCGGCCTTGCGGGCCTCGGCACGGTCGGCCCATTTCTTGGTGAGATAGGCGGCCGCGGCTGTCGCGGCGAGCGCGGCATAGCGCTGCGGAAACAGGCGGCGCGCCGCGAACAGCGTGCCCGCGCCGATGACAGCGCCTGCGATGGGGTGGCCACCCTTCTGGCGACCGATGGCGCTTCCGAGAACGCCGCCTACGATGCGACCGATCATCTTCATCTTCCTTCCTCCCCCCCATAATCCGCAGAAGGCCGGCTTGGTTCCGGTTCAGCGGTCCGGGCCGAGCATCGCGCGCGGGTCGACCACCCGGTCGAACGTCACGCCATCGACATAGCCGAGTTCGAGCGCGGCGTCGCGCAGCGTCGATCCGCTTTCATGCGCGTGCTTTGCGATCTTCGCGGCCTTGTCGTAGCCGATCTCGGGCGCGAGCGCGGTGACGAGCATCAGCGAGCGGTCGACAAGTTCGGCGATCCGGCCTTCATTTGCCTGCAGCCCTTCGACGCAGCGCTCGGCAAAGCCTTCCATTCCGGTCGCGAGGAGGTCGATCGAGCGCAGGATATTGGCGCCGATCAGCGGCTTGAAGACGTTGAGCTCCAGATGCCCCTGCATCCCGCCGACGGTGACCGCCTGATGATTGCCGATCACCTGCGCCGCGACCATCGTCAGCATCTCGCACTGGGTCGGATTGACCTTGCCCGGCATGATCGAGCTGCCGGGCTCGTTCGCGGGCAGATCCAGCTCGCCAAGCCCCGCGCGCGGGCCCGATCCGAGGAGGCGGATGTCGTTAGCGATCTTGGTGAGCGCGACGGCGAGGGTGTTGAGCGTTCCCGATAGCTGAACCAGCGGGTCGTTCGAAGCAAGGGCCTCGAACTTGTTGGCGGCCGATGCAAAGCCAAGCCCGGTTATTTCACTGAGCTCCGCCGCGATGTCTTCACCGAAATTGTGGGGGGCATTAAGCCCCGTTCCTACCGCCGTGCCGCCTTGTGCCAGCGCCAGAATCTCCTCCTGCGCTTGATTTATCCGGTACGCGCATCGGCTTAGCTGTTGAGCGTAGCCCGAGAATTCCTGCCCGAGCGTAAGAGGCGTTGCGTCCTGCAGATGGGTACGCCCGATCTTGACGATACCGTCCCACTGCATGACCTTTTCCATCAACTCGTGGATCAGGAGGCCGAGCGCCGGCTTCAGACGTTTTTCAACCGCGATTGTCGCCGCGACATGCATCGCCGTCGGAAAGCTGTCGTTCGACGACTGGCTGCGGTTGACGTCGTCATTGGGGTGAACGGGCGTCTTGCCGCCGCGCGTGCCGGTCAGCATCTCGTTGGCGCGGCCCGCGATCACCTCGTTGGCGTTCATATTGCTCTGGGTGCCGCTGCCGGTCTGCCAGATGACGAGCGGGAACTGTTCGTCATGCTCTCCCGCGACGACCTCTGCCGCAGCCGCCTCGATCGCATCGGCCTTGTCCGCCGTCAGCCCGTGCTTGCGGTTCACCCTTGCGGCGGCCTGCTTGACGAGCGCGAGCGCGTGGACGATCTCGATCGGCATCCGCTCGCGCGCGCCGAAGGGGAAGTTCTCGATCGAGCGCTGGGTCTGCGCGCCCCAATAGGCATTGGCCGGCACCGCGATCTCGCCGATGCTGTCGCTCTCGATCCGCGTTTCGCTCATAGAATCAACATCCTTGTCACCAGAAGCGCGCTCGCCCAGATCATCGCGACCAGACCGAGCAATTGCCAATAACCCCCGTCGCCGATGCGGCGGCGCAACCAGGCGGCGGCGAGCCACACGATCACCAGTGCGGGGGTCAGGACGATCAGGCTGAAGCGCAGCAGGCCGTCGGCGATCTGGCTTTGCGCATAGCCATCCTCGAACAGGGCATAGCCTTCGACCCCCCACCAGAAGGCGCCGGTCAGGACGAGCATCCCCGCAAGGGCCCAATATTGCCAGAAACGGCTGGGGGGCCAGTTGGCACCCACCGCGCTACCTCTTCTTGCCGAAGTCCACGGTGACGACGTTCGATCCGTCCTCGCTCGACACCTCGGGGCGATCATTGTCGGCTTCGTCATGCGGCTCGGGCGCCTCGACATCGTCGTCGGCAACCTGGAACTGCAGCCCGAAATCGACCGACGGATCGACGAAGGCGGTGATCGCGGCATAGGGAATCGTCAGGATCGACGGCGTCTGGTTGAACGACAGACCGACGCTGAAATGATCCTCCGCGACCGTCAGATCCCAGAAACGATTCTGAAGCACGATGGTCATTTCGTCGGGGAACTTCGCGATCAGATGCGCCGGAATGTCGACCCCGGGTGCCTGCGTCTTGAAGGTGATGTAGAAATGATGCTCACCCGGCAGATGATCCGATCCCTCGATCTGGGACAGCACGCGGCCGACCACGGCACGCAGCGCATCCTGCACGATTTCGTCATAGGGAATCAGGCTGTCGCGGACATCGTCACTCATGCGGCGGAAATGAACGCGGCGCGGGCGGGGGTCAAGGGGGGAGAATCGCCTTGCAACGCGAAACAGAGCCACTAAGGCGTCGGCCATGCGAACCGCCACTGTCCAGCGCACGACCAAGGAAACGGATATCGCGATTGCCGTCAATCTTGACGGAACGGGCGATTATTCGGTGTCCACCGGTATCGGTTTCCTCGATCATATGGTCGAGCAATTGTCGCGCCACTCGCTGATCGACATCTCGATGCAGGTGAAGGGCGACCTTCATATCGACCAGCATCACACCGTCGAAGACAGCGCGCTCGCGCTCGGCGAGGCGGTCGCCAAGGCGCTCGGCGACAAGCGCGGCATCGCGCGCTACGGCGAGGCGCATGCGCCGATGGACGAGACGCTGACGCGCTGCGTCCTCGACATTTCGGGGCGCCCGCACTGCGTCTACAAATCCGGCTTCTCGCAGCCGCGGCTCGGCGAGATGGATACCGAGATGTTTCCGCACTGGTTCCACAGCTTCGCGCAGACCGCCGGGATCACGCTGCACATCGAGACGCTGTATGGCGAGAACAACCATCACATCGCCGAGAGCATGTACAAGGCGCTCGCACGTGCGCTGCGTCAGGCGGTCGAGATCGACCCGCGCAAGGGCGATGCGATCCCGTCGACCAAGGGCGTTCTCTAGAGGCCGTTCATGAGCGTTGTTGCCCTGATCGACTATGGCGCGGGCAATCTTCGCTCGGTGCATAATGCGCTCGTCGCGGCGGGCGCGGAGAATGTTGCCGTCACCGCCGATCCCGACGTTGTTGCGAAAGCCGACCGTATCGTGTTGCCCGGCGTCGGTGCATTCGCCGCCTGCATGAACGGCCTGTCGGCTATCGACGGGATGATCGAGGCGATGGGCCAGCGTGTGCGCGGCGACGGCGCGCCCTTCCTCGGCATCTGCGTCGGCATGCAATTGCTCGCCGATGCGGGCGAGGAACATGGTCGGCACGCGGGACTGGGCTGGATCGGTGGTACTGTCCGCGCCTTCGATCCCGCGCCGGGGCTGCGCATTCCGCACATGGGCTGGAACGATGTCGTGCCGGGCTTCGCGCATCCGGTGATCGCGGCGGGCGAAGCCTATTATCTGCACAGCTATCATTTCGCCGATGCGGTCGATGTCGCCGCGACCAGCAGCCATGGCGGGGCTTTCACCGCTGCGGTGGCGAAGGACACGATCGTCGGCGTTCAGTATCACCCCGAAAAGAGCCAGGCCTATGGCCTTGCGACCCTGGAAAGATTTCTCGCATGGCGCCCCTGATCCTCTTCCCTGCGATCGACCTCAAGGGCGGGCAGGTGGTGCGGCTTGCCGAGGGCGATATGGCGCGCGCGACCGTCTATGGCGACGATCCGGCTGCGCAGGCGCGGCTGTTCGCCGATGCGGGCGCATCGCACCTGCATGTCGTCGATCTCGACGGTGCCTTTGCGGGTGCGAGCGTCAACGGCGCGGCAGCCGAAAGCATCATCGCGGCCTTCCCCGGCAAGGTGCAGGTCGGCGGCGGTATCCGCGACCGCGCGGGCGTTGACCGCTGGCTGGCGCTCGGCGTCGAGCGCGTCATCATCGGCACCGCGGCGCTGAAGGATCCCGAATTCGTGAAGTCCGCCGCGCGCGATTTGCCCGGCCGGATCGTCGTCGGCGTCGATGCCCGCGACGGCATGGTCGCGACCGAGGGCTGGGCCGATGTGTCGGACGTTCGGGTCGAGGATCTCGCGCGCCGTTTCGAGGATGCGGGTGTTGCCGCTCTGCTCTTCACCGACGTCGGCCGCGACGGGTTGCTCAAGGGCTGCAACGTCGAGGCGACCGTGGCGCTGGCGCAGACGGTCGATATTCCGGTGATCGCATCGGGCGGCGTTGCCGACTTGGGCGACATCCACGCGCTGCGCCCGCACGTTGCGAACGGCATCGAAGGCGTGATCACGGGCCGTGCGCTCTATGACGGCCGGCTCGATCTGGCCGAGGCCATCGCGGCGGGGGCGGCATGACCGTCCGCGTCCGCGTCATTCCCTGCCTCGACGTCGCCGACGGGCGGGTCGTGAAGGGGGTCAATTTCGTCGACCTGCGCGACGCGGGCGACCCGGTCGAGGCCGCGCGCGCCTATGACGCGGCCGGCGCCGACGAGCTTTGCTTTCTCGATATCAGCGCCAGCCATCAGGGGCGCGGCACCTTGCTCGACATGGTCAGCCGCACCGCCGAGGTCTGTTTCATGCCGCTGACTGTCGGCGGCGGCGTGCGCAGCGCCGAGGATGCGCGCGCGCTGCTGCTCGCGGGTGCCGACAAGGTTGCAGTGAACAGCGCCGCGGTCGCGCGGCCCGAACTCGTCGCCGACATCGCCGACCGTTTCGGCAGCCAGTGCGCGGTCGGCAGCATCGACGCGCGCCGCGTTGAAGACGGGCGGTGGGAAATCTTCACCCACGGCGGCCGCAAGCCGACCGGGATCGATGCGCTTGGCCATGCTGTCCGGCTCGCCACCCTCGGCGCGGGCGAGTTGCTCGTCACCAGCATGGACCGCGACGGCACGAAGGATGGCTACGACCTCGCGCTGATCCGCGCGATCGCCGACGCCGTCAGCGTGCCGGTGATCGCCAGCGGCGGCGTCGGCAATCTCGACCATCTCGTCGCCGGGGTGATCGAGGGCGGCGCGAGCGCGGTGCTCGCGGCCAGCATCTTTCACTTCGGCGAAGCAACGGTCGCCGAAGCGCACGCGCGGCTCGCCGCCGCCGGATTGCCGGTGCGAGCGCACTGAATTTTCTTCTCCCTTGATGGGCGAAGTTGGATGAGGGTGATGCCGCGTTATCGCACCGTCGGCCCGGACCGCAACCACACCCGCACCGCTGCGACTAAGCCAGCAAGCTGGCAAGTCTCGCTGCCTCCCCCATCAAGGGGGAGGGTTTCTGGATTTCTGCCGGTTGAGGGGTGGCCATGGGGGGAGGGGGCTGCAATAGAAGCCTTATGACTTCCAAACTCCGTCTCGCCGACCGCACCAACGACCTGTTCCCGATCCTCGGCTTTGTCGCCGCGATGGCGAGCTTCGCGATGCCGCTCAACGCCTGGCTCGTCGCGGTCATCCTGATGGGCGCCGTCGTCGCGGCGGTCCACCATGCCGAGGTGATCGCGCACCGTGTCGGCGAGCCGTTCGGGACGCTGATCCTCGCGCTCGCGGTGACGGTGATCGAGGTCGGTCTGATCCTGACGCTGATGCAGGCCGAACCCGAAAAGGCGCAGACGCTCGCGCGCGATACGGTGTTCGCCGCGGTGATGGTAATTCTGAACCTCTTGATGGGCCTCTGTCTGCTTGCGGGCAGCATCCGCCATCATGAACAGCGCTTCCAGCGCACCGGCATCGGCGCGGCACTCGCGACCCTGACCGTGCTGACCGTCGTGACGCTGGTGCTTCCCAACTTCACGTCGAGCGTTCCGGGGCCCTTCTATTCGGCGACGCAGCTCGGGTTCGTCGCGGCGGTGTCGCTGATCCTCTATGCGACCTTCGCGCTGGTGCAGACGGTGCGCCACCGCGACTATTTCCTTCCCGATGGCGAGGAGCATGACGAGCCTGACGCCCATGCCGCACCGCCGAGCATCAAGCGCACTGCGACCTCGGGCGCGCTGCTGCTGGCCAGCCTGTTTGCGGTGGTGCTGCTCGCAAAGAATTTGTCGCCCGTGATGGGCGCGCTGCTCGCCGAATGGGGCGCGCCGCCGGCCGTCCTCGGCGTGCTGATCGCCGCGCTGATCCTCGCGCCGGAGGGGCTCGCGGCGGTGCGTGCGGCAAAGGCCGACCGCCTGCAGACCAGCCTCAACCTAGCGCTCGGTTCGGCGCTCGCGACGATCGGCCTCACCATTCCGGCGGTCGCGATCCTGTCGATCATCACCGACCTGCCTATCAGCCTTGGTCTCGACGCCAAGTCGACCGTGCTGCTCTTCCTGTCGCTGATCGTGTCGGTGCAGACGCTCGCGAACGGCCGCACGACCGTGCTGCAGGGGGTGATCCACCTGATGCTGTTCGCGATCTACCTGTTCACGACCTTCGTGCCCTGAGCCAAGCTATAGTTGTGTGTCCCCGCAAAGGCGGGGACCCATCTCCTGCCGGTTCAAAATAGCACTATCCGGAGATGGACCCCCGCCTTCGGGGGGTACACAGCCTGTTTTTACGACTTCCGGACGAACACCGTTCCCGCCGAATAGCCTGCGCCGAACGAACAGATCAGCCCGGTATCGCCTGCGACCATATCCTCATGGTTGAGGTGGAAGGCGATGATCGACCCCGCGCTCGACGTGTTGCCATAGGTGTCGAGCACCGTCGGGCTCTCATCCTCGCTCGCTTCGTGACCCAGCACGCGGTGCGCGATCAGGCGGTTCATGTTCGTATTCGCCTGATGCAGCCACAGGCGGCGCATGTCGGCGCCCTCCAGCTTCAGCACCGCCATCTGCTCGACGATCAGGTTTGCGACCCACGGCACGACTTCCTTGAACACCTTGCGGCCTTCCTGAACGAAAAGCTTGTCGCTCTTCGGGCCCGACTGGTTGATCCCGCCGTGGCCACGGTTGAGGAATCCGAAATTGTTGCGGATGTTGTTCGAGAATTGCGTCTTCAGTTTGGTGCCGAGAATGTCCCAATGTCCGGCGGGTGCGATGGCCTTGTCCTCGACCAAAATCGCGGTTGCGACGTCTCCGAAGATGAAGTGGCTGTCGCGGTCGCGCCAGTTGAGGTGCCCCGAACAGATTTCGGGGTTCACGACGAGCACGCTCTTCGCGTGGCCGGCGCGGATATAATCGGCGGCGGTCTGGATGCCGAAGGTCGCCGACGAGCAGGCGACATTCATGTCGAAGCCGAAGCCGTCGATACCGAGCGCGTCCTGAATCTCGACCGCCATCGCGGGATAGGGGCGCTGCATGTTCGACGCGGCGCACAGCACCGCGTCGACGTCGCCCGCGTCGCGCCCGGCGCGCGCCAGCGCATCCTTTGCGGCCAATACCCCGATCTCGGCAAGGATCGACAGTTCGTCATTGCCGCGTTCGGCGATGCGCGGCGCCATATGTTCGGGGTCGAGGATGCCGGCCTTGTCGACGACGTAACGCGATCCGATCCCGCTCGCCTTTTCGATAAATTCGACGCTCGATTCAGCGAGTTCGGCGATATCGCCTGCCGAGATCGCCGCTGCATTTTCTCTATTGTGCAGCGCAACATACTGGTTAAAACTCGTGACAAGTTCTTCGTTGGAGATGCGTTCGGCGGGGGTGAAAAGGCCGGTTGCGGAAATGACCGGCTGCGGTGCGTGCGACATGCGAGTCCTGCGTGTTCTGGTTTGAATACACGCTGATTAGGCCCGCTCGTCGCGGCGTGCAACGCCCCTCGATCCGGTGAACGATCACCGACATCATGGTTAACCTGCCACTAACCATTTTTGTGGCAGATTGTCGGATGCAGGCCTCCGGGGGGATGGCTCCCTGGGCGCCGTGCGGGAGCATGACCATGGCGACGCGTTCAGGACCGGCCGCAGGCGACCTGTCCATCTCGGAAATCAAGGAATTCGCAGGCTTCCCGGCCGCGACGCAGCGGTATATCCGCCGTTCGCTCGACATCGGGCTCGAACGCGATGATGCGATCGCCCGCTGGTCGCGTGACATGGTCGAGGAAACCGCGATCCGCGTTCAGGCGCGCGTCTATCAGCGGCTGCACGACATTCGCGGACATATTCCCGACGACAGCGGGCTCGACGCGCTCGAACATTTCATGGCGCCGCTGATCGCGGTGTCGGCGTTCGATCTGGGGCAGGACCGCCTCCACGCCTTTGCGCCCTATCGCTTCCTCTATGAACGGCTGCTCGGCGCGCATGCGCGGCCGTGGCTGCCGGGCGCCTTTTGCGCAGCGGCATCGCTGCCGCACCTGCATCCCGACAAGCGCAAGGTTCTGCTCCAGTCGATCAGCGAAGCGGCCGCGACCGCGCCGGGCTGGTCGGCGCGCGAACCGAGCTTCTATCCCGAGTGGGTCGAGAAGGTCGACGAGACCAAGCCGGCGAACTGAAGTTCAGGCAAATAGTGCGCGGTAGAGGCCGAACGCACTGGTCGCGGTGAGGACGACGCCGACCAGCGTCAGCATCAGCTTCACCGAGAAGCGTTTCGCCATGAACGCGCCGACCGGTGCGGCGAGGACGCCGCCGATCAACAGGCCCAGCGTCGCGCCGGCGATGTCGGCGAAACCCAGATTCCAGATGAAGGTCGCCGAGACCGCGAGCGTCAGGAAGAATTCGACGCTGTTCACCGTGCCGACGACCTTGCGCGGCTCGGCCCCCTGGACGAGCAGGTTCGAGGTGACGACCGGACCCCAGCCGCCGCCGCCCGCGGCGTCGAGAAAGCCGCCGATAAGGCCGAGCGGCGCGATCACCGTCGGCTTCTGGACCTTCGGCGGGTAAAGCAGGCCGCGCACCAGCAGCCAGATGCCGATCGCGACGAGATAGGCGAGCACGAACGGCTTTACGAAGTCGGCGTGCAGCGATGTCAGGACATAGGCGCCGAGGACGCCGCCGATGACCCCCGGAATCAGCAGCTTCCAGAACAGCGGCCATTCGATGTTGCGGTGGATCAGGTGGCTGATCCCGGAGACTGCGGTCGTGAACACTTCGACGACATGGATCCGCGCCGATGCGGTTGCGGGCGGCACGCCCATCACCGCGACGAGCAGGGTGTTGCAGATGACGCCGAATGCCATGCCGAGCGCGCCGTCGACGAGTTGTGCGGCGAAACCGATCAGGATGAAGGGCAAAAGCGAAGAGGGGTCCAGCGCCGCCAGATCGAACATATCTACATCCCAACTATTTTAATAGAGAACCGGCTGGCGGTTTTTTCGGGGATTCGCCAGCCCAATTTTTCTGCTGGCGATGAAGGGATTTGTTTCCGCGGCCAAAAGGCTTTGCCTAGCCGGTCACATTGTCGGGCAAAAATTCGCGGACATAGTCGATGAAGGCGCGCAGCTTGGGCATGACCTGCTTCCGGCTCGGATAATAGAGGAACAGGCCCGACGTCGCGGCGGCATAGTCGGTGAGGGTCAATTCGACCTCGCCCGCCTCGACCATTGCCTTGGCGACGGGCTCGGCGGTCATGATCATCGCGATGCCGCTCCGCATCGCGACGGTGGCCGCAATCCAGTCGTTGACGATCACCGGGCCGGTCACCGCGACGTCGAAGTCGCGGTTCCCCTTCTCGAACGTCCAGGGCATCAGTCCGCCCGATGCGAGGCGGAAGCGCACGCAGCGATGGTTTCGCAGGTCCTCGGGGGTCTCGGGCCGCCCATAGCGTTCGAAATAGGCCGGCGTGCCGGCGACGACGAAGCGGAAGGGACCGGTCAGCCGGACCGCGATGACGTCGGCGTCGAGCGATTCTCCCATCCGCACGCCGGCGTCGAAGCCGCCCGCGCTGAGGTCGGACAGCGCGTCGTCGGCGTAGATTTCCAGCTCGATCTCGGGATAGGTTTCGCAAAAGCCCGCGATGATCGGCTCGAACAGTGGCTGCACCGCGCCGCGCATCAGGTTGATGCGCAGCCGCCCGGCGGGCCGGTTGCCGAGATTGCGTGCGGCCTCATAGGCGTCGGCGATCCCCGAATAGGCGGGGGCGGCGCGCTCGAGGAACATCTCGCCGGCCTGGGTCAGGCCGACGCTGCGCGTCGTCCGCATGAAAAGCGGCGCGCCGATGCGGGCTTCAAGCGCCTTGATGGTCTGGCTGATCGCGGAAGGGGAGACACCGAGGTCGGCAGCAGCCGCAGAAAAGCTCCGCCTCTCCGCAACGCGGAGGAAAGCTTCGATCCCGTCGAGCGCCCCATGGGGGATTGTTAAATCCTGCTTCAAGGCACTTGCAGATTATAGAGGATTATCTATTTGCGCAACAGCACCTAAAAAGGTTGCACAACGAAACGAAAGGAACCTCTCCCATGTCCAATCAGCTCTCCGCTTTCCGCCGCTTTCCTGCCGCCTTCGCGATCGTCGCGGGTTCGGCTCTCGCCTTCACCGGCCTGATGGCTTCGACCACCCCGGCTTATGCCCAGACCGGCAGCGACTATCGTTGCTCGGGCCTCGCCGAGCAGGCTTACACCGCCTCCAACGGCGTCGAAGGTGGCAAGCAGGCCAGCGCAAAGCGCTTCGTCGTGACCGGCAAGAAGCTTTGCGAAGCCGGTAACGAACGCGCCGCCGCCAAGCAGTTCCGCGCCGCGCTCAAGCTCGCCGGCGTCGCCGAAGTCGAAACCGACAGCCAGATGGCGTCGCGCTAAGACAAACTGACACCTAATCTCCGGTCCGTCCTCTCCCTCTCCCCGACGGACCCCACAAACTGGGGCGACACCTTATAAAGGGTCGCCCCATTTTATTTGGACTCGCAAGGATCAGGTGCAGCGCTTCCAGCCGGGACCGTGCACGGCCTTGCCGGGCGTGGCGCCGGTATGGTCGCCGTCCCGCAGCACCGCAGTCCCGTTGACGAACACGTCGCGCACACCGGTCGAATAGCGATGCGGATCCTCGAAAGTGGCGTGGTCGGCGATCGTCGCGGGGTCGAACACCACGACATCGGCATAATAGCCCGGCTTCAGCGCGCCGCGGCCTTCGATACGAAGATTCGTTGCGGGCAGCGAGGTGAGGCGGCGCACCGCTTCCTCGAGCGGGATCAGCTTCTCGTCGCGGACATAGCGGCCGAGCAGGCGCGCGACATTGCCATAGGTACGCGGATGCGCGCCCGATTTCAGGAAGACGCCCTCGGGCGCCTGCGATGCGGCGTCGGACCCGAAACTCATCCACGGCAGCTTGATCTGCCTGCGGACATTGTCTTCGGACATCAGGAAATAGACGGTGCCGACACGCGACCCGTCCTCGACGACCAGATCCATCGCGGTCTCTTCGGGCGATTTGCCGCGCATGGCCGCGACTTCGGCCAGCGTCTTGCCGGTGAGCGGTTTCAGCGCCTCGCTCTTGAAGCCCGACAGGATCATCTTGTCGGCGCCGGCGCCGAAATAGAGATTTTCCCAGTCGGTGCCGGGCTTCTTCATTTCTTCCGCGACGCGGGCGCGGATAGCGGGGTCTTTCAGTCGCGCGATCCATTGCTCGAGCCCGCCCGCCTGCACCCAGGTCGGCATCGCGGCGTCGAGCCCGGTGGCGCCGGCGGTATAGGTGTACATGTCGGTGGTGATTTTCAGCCCTTCGGCGCGGGCATCCTCGATCTTCTTCACGATCGTGTCGAGCTTGCCCCAATTGCTGCGGCCCGCCATTTTGAGGTGATAGATTTCGGCCGGCGCGCCCGACCGGCGCGCGATCTCGATCAACTCATCGACAGCGTCCTCGATCCGGTCGCCTTCGGACCGCATGTGGCTGATATACATGCCGCCGCACTTGCCCGCCTCGGTCATCAGCGCGACGAGCTCGTCGGTTTCGGCATAGGATCCGGGGGCATAGATGATCGAGCTGCCGACGCCGAGCGCGCCGTCGTTCATCGCCTGCCGGACGAGCAGTTTCATCCGCCCGAGCTGTTCGGGGGTCGGATCGAGATCATCTTCGCCCAGTTCGTGGACGCGCACCGTCGCCGCGCCGACAAAGCTTGCGACATTGGTCGAAACGCCGCGCCTTTCCAGATAGCCGAGATAATCGCCGAGGCTGGTCCATTCGATGGGATATTTGATGTCGCCCTGACGCTCGGTCTCCTGCCGCTTCATCGTGGCGTTGAGCGGCCCCATCGACCAGCCTTCGCCCATCACTTCCAGCGTCACGCCCTGCCGGATGTCGCTCTGGCTCTTCGGGTCGGCGATCAGCGATTCGGTCGCCCAGCTCAGCATGTTGACGAAGCCCGGGGCGACCGCCATGCCCCTGGCCGCGACTTCGGTCCGGCCCTTGCCCGTTACCTTGCCGATCGCAACGATCCGGTCGCCCTTGATCGCAACATCGCCGACGACCGGCGCCTTGCCCGATCCGTCATAGATCGTGCCGCCGCGGATCACGACGTCATAGGCGGGGTCCGCCGCCGCAACCGGCGCGGCGCTGCACAGCAGCATCAGGGCGAGGGTGAAGGTCCGGCCGGATGCCATGCGCGTCTCCTGTCGTTTTCGGGATTATTCAGCCGTGCAGGCTCATCAGCGAGTCCATCAGCCCGTCGTCGGCGCTTGAGCAGACGCCCAGGACGAGCGCCTCCTCGCACCCGTCAGCGACGACATAGGCGTGGCCCATCGACGAATCGATGTAGATGCCCTGGCCGACCTCGAGTGTGACGGGGTCGTAGAATTCGCTGTGCACCTCGATCCGTCCTTCGAGGACATAGATGAACTCCTCGCCCTGATGGTGGACGAGCTCGCCAAACTCGCGCGCGCTGTGGGCGCGGATGCGTGTCAGGATCGGGATCATCCGCTTCTGGCGGAGATCGGTGCAGAGATAGTGATAGTCGTAATTGTCGGTGGTTACGCGCGCCGCACGGTCGATCGTCGCGATGCTGCGCCGGCCGGTCACGCGCGGCGCCGCGTCTTCCTCATCCTCGGCGAAGAGGTCCGACATGCGGAGCTTCAGTCGCTGGCTGAGCTGCTGGAGCTTGTCGTAGCTGAGCGTCAGGCGGTCATGCTCGACCTTCGACAGCGTCGATACGGGAATGCCCGATTTCGCGCTCATTTCCTTGAGGGTCCAGCCGTTCCGCGCCCGGATTCCCTTCATCACCGCACCAAGCGTCGGCGGACTCGCCCGGTCTGCCATTAAAATGTCCATTCCATATTTGACAATTTTCTAATCAGGATCATTATGTCCCCACCGGGTCAACAGTTGTTGTCCCTTGGTAAGGGGTCGCGACGTTCGCCGCAAGAGCCAGCGAATGTGCAAGGGAAAGGGGAAAACGATGCGTTTTATCCGCAAGGCCATGATCGGGCTTGCCGCACTGGCGGCGGTGCCGCTCGCGGCGCAGGGGCCGGTCCCTGTGCCAGCCGCCAAGAAAAGTGTTGCAGCGCCCGTACCGGTGGTGGAGCCCGTCGATACCGCCGCGCTCAATCCCGCTGATCTGGAAGCATTTCTCGATGGTTTCCTCCCCTATGCGCTCGAACGCGGGCGGATTCCGGGCGCAGTCGTCGTCGTAGTGCGCGGCGATCAGGTGCTACTCGAAAAGGGCTATGGCTTTTCGGATGTCGCCAAGCGCAAGCCGGTCCTGCCCGAGACCACGCTTTTTCGGCCAGGATCGGTGTCGAAGCTCTTCACCTGGACCGCGGTGATGCAGCAGGTCGAGGCGGGCAAGCTCGACCTCGACAAGGATGTGAACAGCTATCTCGATTTCAAGATTCCGCCTTATCAGGGCAAGCCGATCACGCTGCGCAACATCATGACGCATACCGCCGGCTTCGAGGAATCGGTCCGCTATCTGATCAGCAACGATCCGAAGGCGGCGATGACGCTGAAGAAGCAGATGCCGCTGGCGCTGCCGCAGCGTGTCTTCGCGCCGGGCACGACGCCTGCCTATTCGAACTATGCGACCGCTCTCGCGGGCTACATCGTCGAGCGCGTCAGCGGCGAGGACTTCGACTCCTACGTCGAAAACCATATCTTCAAGCCGCTGAACATGACGCACGCGAGCTTCCTCCAGCCGCTGCCCGCCAATCTTGTCGCCGATATGTCGGGGGGCTATCCCGACGTCACGCAAAAGGCGCGGCCGTTTGAAATCGTGATCCCCGCCCCGGCGGGAAGCCTGTCGGCCAGCGGCGCCGACATGGGCAAGTTCATGATCGCGCACCTCAATGACGGCGCAGGGCTGCTGAGGCCCGAAACCGCGAAGATGATGCATGATTTCAAGGCCCCCGGCGTCGGTCCGCTCAACAGCATGGCGCTCGGATTCTATGAACAGCAGGTCAATGGTCACCGCGCGATCGCGCATGGCGGCGATACGGTCTGGTTCCACTCCTATCTGTGGCTGTTCCCCGACGCCGATGTCGGCGTCTTCATCTCGATGAACAGCGCCGGCAAGGAAGGTGCCGCGGGCGCGATCCGCAGCGCGCTGTTCCACAAATTCGCCGACCGCTATCTGCCCGGTCCCGCGCCGACCGGTCAGGTCGATGCCAAGACCGCGAAGCAGCATGCACAGATGATGGTCGGCAATTATGTCAGCAGCCGCGGCTCGTTCACCAATTTCATGAGCCTGTTCGGTCTGCTCGGCCAGCCGACGGTCGGCCTGACCGAGGACGGCAAGATCACCGTGCCCGGGCTCGACGGGCTGAGCGCGGGCGCGCGCGACTGGGTCGAGGTCGAACCCTTTGTGTGGCGCGACACCAACAGCGGCGAGCGCCTCGCCGCCGAGGTCAAGGACGGCAAGGTCGTGCGCTGGAGCCTCGATGCCGGATCGCCGTTCATGGTGTTCGAGCCGGCGTCGACCGGGGTGAATGCTGCTGTGCTCAATCCGGCGCTGATCTTTGCGCTGTTCATCACCGTGCTTGCGGCGCTCGCCTGGCCGGTGCGCGCGATCGTCCGCCGCAATTTCGGCGCGACCTTCGCGCTCGAGGGCAAGGCACGCCGCGCCTACCGCCTGTCGCGCGTCTTCGCCTGGCTGGTGATCGCAGCGGTTGCGGGCTGGATCGGTCTGATCGCGGCTTTCTCCGCCGATATCGGCAGCATCGGCGGCCCGCTCGACTGGCTGATCCACTTGCTCCGCGTACTGACCCCGGTTGCCGCCTTCGGTCTGCTGGCAACCGCCGCATGGCATCTGTGGCTCAGCGTCCAGGGCAAGCGCAAATGGACGATGAAGCTGGGCGCGGTGCTGCTGATCCTCGCCGCGCTGGTGCTCGTCTGGGTGACGCTCGCCTTCCACCTCTATGGCTTCGGGATGGTCTATTGATGGCCACGCAGGGCATAAGGAATCTGACGCTCGACCTTCGGGTCGAGCGTTTTCCCTATCACCAGCCTTTCCGCATCTCGGGTCATGTCTTTACCGAGACCGCGCTGCTGGTCGCCGAGCTTTCGGACGGCACGCATGCGGGACGCGGCGAGGGCGCGGGGGTTTATTATCTCGGCGACGATATCGACCATATGCTCGCCGAGGCCGAACGGGTGCAGGGCACGATCGAGTCTGGCGCGACGCGGGAGGATCTGCAGACGCTGCTGCCGCCGGGCGGCGCGCGCAACGCGCTCGACTGCGCCTTCTGGGATCTTGAGGCGAAGCAGGCCGGGCGGCCGGTGTGGGAGCTGGCGGGGCTCGATCGCCCCGCGGCGCTGCGTTCGACGCTGACGCTTGGCGCAGACAGCGCGGCGAATATGGCGAAGGCGTCGCTCGCGATCGACCCCGAGGCCCCGGTGAAGGTCAAGCTGACCGGAGATCTGGCCGACGACATCGCGCGCGTCGTCGCGATCCGCACCGCGCGTCCCGACGCATGGATCGGGGTCGATGCGAACCAGGGCTATGATCGCGAGACGCTGGAGGCGTTGCTTCCGGTTCTAGTCGACACGCGCGTCGCGCAACTCGAACAGCCGCTCCGGCGCGGGCGCGAAGCCGACCTCGACGGGCTGAAGCGGCCGCTGCCCTTCGTCGCCGACGAAAGCGCGCTGTCGCTTGCCGACACGGTCTCGCTCGTCGGTCGCTTCGACGTTGTGAACATCAAGCTCGACAAGTGTGGCGGGCTGACCGAAGGCCTTGCGATCGCGCGGCAGGCGAAGAAGCTGGGGCTCGACGTGATGGTCGGCAATATGATGGGCACCAGCCTGTCGATGGCGCCCTCCTATATCGTCGGCCAGCTCTGCGACATCGTCGACCTCGACGGGCCGACCTTCCTTGCGCGCGACCGTGAACCCGGCGTCGAATATCGCGGCGGGATGATACGCTGCCCCGACGAAATCTGGGGTTCATGACAATTTGATGTCCTAAACGGGTTGACAATTTTCCGATTAGGACAATAGTCCTGCTTCAGGGATATTCACAAAGGGAGGCTGGAATGACGTCGTCATTCCCGATGACGCGCCGCGCGGCACTCGCGGGCGCGGTCGGGGTCGCTTTGTCTGCGCCGATGATCAATCGCGGCGCCTTCGCTTTCGCGGCGGAACCGGCGCGCGCCTATTCGCGCCGCGCGGTCGATCTGGTTGCGGCGTCACTCGTCATCGACATGCTCGCGCCGCTGAAGATCACCATGTCGCCCGATTATATCGCGCATCGCCTGACCGACGCCGAGGCGGCTGAGTTCCGGGCGAGCGGCATCACCGGCTTTCACAACAGCTACGGGCTCGGCGGCCCCGACGCCAAGGCTCAGGCGCTCGAATATATGGCCGGCTGGCAGGGTTTCGCCGGCCGCAACAGCCATGTCTTCACGCTCGTCGATACGGTGGACGATCTCGACCGCGCCAAGAAGGACGGCAAATGCGCCGTCATCATGGGCATCCAGAACGCCGACCAGTTCGAGGCGGTCGAGGATGTCGCGCTGTTCCGCCGCCTCGGCCTGCGTTGCGCGCAGCTCACCTATAACAGCCAGAATATGATCGGATCGGGCAGCACCGAACGCGTCGACGGCGGGGTCAGCGACTATGGCGCGGCGATCATCGCCGCGATGGAAAAGGAAAAGATGCTCGTCGACGTGTCGCATTGCGGCGACCGGACGACGCTCGATGCGATCACCATCGCGAAAGGGCCGATCGCGATCACCCACAGCAATGCGCGCGCTCTGGCAGGCCATCCGCGGGCGAAGTCCGACGAGGCAATCAAGGCCGTCGCTGCAAAAGGCGGGGTGATGGGGATCACCGGCGTCCGCATGTTCGTCCGCGCGACCGACCCGACCAACGTCGGCCATATGGTGGACCATATCGATCATGTCGCGAAGCTGACCGGGATCGAGCATGTAGGCATCGGATCGGACGCCGACCTCAACGGCTATGACGATATGGTGCCGGAGGAATATGCCGCGCTGAAGGCGAGCTACAAGGGCAGCTATGCCTTTCGCGACAAGATCGACATCGACGGCTTCGATCATCCCCGGAAGGTCTTCGACCTGGCCGAGGAACTGATCCGGCGCAATTATTCGAATGAAAACATCACGGCCGTTCTGGGGGGCAATTTCCGCCGCCTGCTCGGCCAAGTCTGGGGGTAAGACCATGAAACATGGGTTGTTTATTGCAGGAAGCATGCTCGCTCTGGTCGCGGCGACGCCGGCATGGGCCGACGAGGCCGCGGACGAAAGCGGCGGCGAGATCGTCGTTACCGCGCAGAAGCGCGTCCAGAATGTGCAGGACGTTCCGATCTCGATCAGCGTCGTCGGCGGCGAGGAACTGCAACAGCAGGGCTCGGCTTCGCTTGTCGATTATGCGGGTTATGTTCCCGGCATGAATGTCAGCAACGGCGGTACGCCGGGTCAGACTACGATTACCCTGCGCGGCGTCGCGCCGCTCAACGCCAGCCAGACCGTCGGCATCTATCTCGACGACGCGCCCGTGGGGTCGAGCGCGCTCTACAACCGCGCCGGCGCCTTCACGATCGACCTCATGCCCTATGACCTTGAACGGATCGAGGTGCTGAAGGGGCCGCAGGGTACGCTCTATGGCGCGAGTTCGATCGGCGGCCTCGTCAAATATGTCACCGTCCAGCCCGATACGCGTCGGTTCAAGGTGCGAGCCGGGATCGAAGGCTTTGATATCAAGGGCGGCGACGGCTTCGGCTGGGGCGGACAGGTTTTCGTAAACGCGCCGATCGCGACCGACACGCTTGCGATTTCAGGAAGCTTCGCTTGGCGCAAGACGCCGGGCTGGGTCGACAGCGTCAACAATGCCGCGCTCAAGGACCAGAATGATTATGAGCAGCGCGGTGGTCGCGTCGCTCTGCTCTGGCAGCCGACACCGCAGCTCAGTGTGAAGCTCGCCGGCATCTGGCAGTCGCTCGATTCGGACGGCAATGGGCTTTACGCCGCTGATCTTTCCGGAAACCGGCTGGGCGACGGGCGCTCTTACAACAACTATGTTCCCGAATCCTACGACATCGATCTCGATTATTATGCGGCAACGATCGACTATGATTTCGGCGCGGCGACGCTGACGTCGGCAACAACCTACAGCAAGACTCAGAGCCGCCAGGTGCAGGATGCGAGCTATGCTTTCGGCGTATTGTTCCCGCTGCTCACCGGCGGCGCGATCGCGCCGGGCATCACGCCTTTCTCGCTCGATCTCGGGCTCAAGAAATGGACGCAGGAAGTGCGTCTCGCATCGCCCAGCGGTGGGCGCTTCGAATGGATGATCGGCGGCTTTTATACCGACGAAACGACGAGCAACGCGCAGCTTGTCCGGTCGTATGACATGGCGGGCAATCCGATTGCCCCGCTCGATCCGCTGGCGACCGTGGGCCTGCCCGCGACCTATAAGGAATATGCGGTCTTCGGTAATGCGACCTTCAAGCTGAGCGAGCAGTTCGAGGTCACCGGGGGCCTTCGCTGGGCGCGCAACGAGCAGACCTTCACCCAGATCAGTTCGGGTGCGATCGTCCCGACCGCCAATGATCCGGGCACCTCGGCCGAAAGTGTGTGGACCTTTTCGGTCAGCCCGCAGTTCCACATCAACGAGGATGGGATGCTCTATGCGCGCGTCGCCACCGGCTATCGCCCCGGCGGCCCGAACGTCATCGTTCCCAATGTTCCGCCCAGCGTCGATGCCGACCGCATGACCAACTATGAAGTCGGGCTGAAGGCCGATCTGGCCGACCGCATGGTAACGGTCGATGTCGCGGGCTTCTGGATGGACTGGACCGACATTCAGGTCACGCGTGCCTTTGGCGGGGTGTCGGGCGGTGCCAATGGCGGCAAGGCGACCAGTAAGGGCTTCGAGGGCAATATCGCTTTCCGTCCCGCGCCGGGCCTGACAATCACCGCCACCGGCAGCTATACCGATGCGACGCTCAGCGAGGATGTGCCCGAAATCAGCGGCCTCGACGGCGACCGCCTGCCCGCAGTGCCGAAGTTCAGCGGCGCGCTGCGCGCCGATTACGAGTTTGAACTCGGCGGTAACAAGGGTAGCGTCGGCGCCGGCGTTCGCCATGCCGGCAGCCGCCTGTCGCTGGTCGAGAGCGATCCGCTCACCGCCCGCGCGAAACCCTACACGTCCGTCGATCTCAATGCTTCGCTGACCTTCAACGATCATTGGACGCTGCGGGCCTATGCCCGTAACCTTCTCGACAACAAGGGCGAGATGGCGCGTTCGACGATGGCCGACGGGCTCAACCGGCCGAGTTTCCTCGCGATCTCGCCGTTGCAGCCGCGTACGATCGGCGTTGCACTCGACATGGCCTTCTGAGCGAACGGGAGTTGGACACGATGAACGCGCCTATCGGCAGGCTGGCCGACAGTCTGACCCTGCCGTCCCCCTATCTGCTGTTCCTCGGCGATACGACCGAGCCAAGCTATGCCAAGACGGCCTTTGGACTCGCGGACTGGGCGGGCGATCGTTGTACGGGCGAGTGGGCGATCGAGGGTTGCACCGTTACGACGGGACTCCCGCGACTGGCGCCGGCCGAAGCGCGCGCCGCCGGGGCGCGGTCGCTGGTGATCGGCGTTGCCAATCAGGGCGGTATCATCGGCGAAGCGTGGGTGGCGGTGCTCGTCGAGGCGATGGAGGTGGGGCTCGACATCGTCAGCGGCCTTCATACCAAGCTGACCGGCGTTCCCGCGCTTGTCGAAGCCGCGCGGCGTACCGGGCGGCGGCTCATCGACATCCGGACCCCGCCGCCGTCGATCGGTGTGGGCACAGGACGCAAGCGGACAGGCAAGCGGTTGCTCACCGTCGGAACCGACTGCGCGCTCGGCAAGAAATATACGGCGCTGGCGCTGCACCGTGCCTTCCTCGCGCGCGGCCTCGATGCCGATTTCCGTGCGACAGGCCAGACGGGCATCATGATCGCCGGCGGCGGCATGCCGATGGACGCGGTCGTTTCGGACTTCGAAGCTGGCGCGGCGGAGATGCTCAGCCCCGACGCCCCAGACGATCACTGGGATGTGATCGAAGGGCAGGGCTCGATCTTCAACCCCGCCTATGCTCCGGTGTCGCTCGGTCTGCTGCACGGTAGTCAGCCCGATGTCTTCATTGTCTGTCACGATCCGACGCGCAAAGTGATTCTCGGCCTGGAAAGTTTCGCGCTGCCGTCGGTGGAAGAGGTCATCGACATGACGATCCGGCTCGGCAGCCGGACCAATCCCGCGATCCGCTGTGGCGGCGTAAGCTTCAACACCTCGAGCTACGATGCCGAGGCTGCCGAAAAGCTGATGGCGGCCGAACGGGACCGCCTTGGGCTCCCGGTCGCCGACCCGATCCGCGGCGGCGCGGCGTTTGAGGCACTCGTCGAAACTATTCTCGCATGAGTGTGGGCGAGACGGGCGGCAGGGCGAGCTGGTTCCAGCGCTTCCTGCTGCCCGGTTTTGCTTTGAAAGCGGTCATCATCGGTGGCGGCTATGCGACCGGGCGCGAGCTCGCCGAATATTTCGTGCCGTCGGGGCCGTGGGGCGGGCTGGCCGCGATGCTGCTTGCGACGGTCATATGGAGCGTCGTTGCGGCGATTACCTTCGCGCTCGCCCGCAAGCTCGGCGCCTATGATTATCGCGCCTTCTTTCGCGGGCTGCTCGGTCCCGGATGGGTCGCGTTCGAGGCCGCCTATCTGATCTTCGTCGTCCTGATCCTCGCGGTATTCGGGGCGGCGGCGGGGGCGATCGGTGCGGCGACCTTCGGCTGGCCCGAATGGACCGGATCGCTGTTGCTGGCGGCGCTGATCGTCGCGGTCACGGCATGGGGGACCGGCGTTGTCGAGCAGATGTTCAAATATGTCTCGATCCTGCTCTACACCGTCTATGGCCTGTTCCTGGTCCTCGCGCTGGCAAGCTTTGGCGGATTGATCGGGCAGGGGTTCGCCAACGCGCCGCCTCCGCCTGGTGGCTGGATGGGGGGCAACTGGCTGGCGGGCGGCATCACCTATGCCAGCTATAATATCGTCGGCGCGGTGGTGATCCTGCCGGTGCTGCGGCACCTGACCAGCCAGCGCGATTCGGTCGTCGCGGGGCTGCTCGCGGGACCGCTCTCGATGCTCCCCGCGATCCTCTTCTTCGTCGCGATGATGGCCTTCTATCCTGCGATCGGGGCCGAGACCCTGCCGTCGGACTTTCTGCTCCGCCAGATGAACATGCCTTGGTTCCATGTGCTGTTTCAGGTGATGATCTTCGCCGCGCTTCTCGAAAGCGGCGCCGGCGCGATCCATGCGATCAACGAGCGGATTTCGGGCGCGGTCGAAAGCCGCGGGCGTCCGCCTCTGTCGCCGAAGGCGCGCGCGATCATCGGCGCGCTGATCCTGACCGGCTGCATGTTCGTCGCGGGCGAGATCGGCCTCGTCGATTTGATTGCCAGCGGATACCGCTTCCTTGCCTGGCTGTTCCTTGCCGTCTTCGTCGTGCCGCTGCTGACGCTCGGCACCTGGCGCCTGCTGCGCCCGTCCACCGCTCCCCATATGGAGGCCTTGCCATGAAAGCCGTTCGCCTGATCGCCCTGTCGCTGCTGCTGTCCGCCGCGACGCCCGCGTGGGCCGATCCGCCCGCCGATATCGTCACCAGTGTCGAGGCGCTGCGGCAAAAGGTAGGCGCTCCCGGCGTCTCGATCGCGATCGTCGAGGATGGCAAGACGACGCTTGCGCACGGCTGGGGCGTCCGCAAGCTGGGCGAAAGCGCGCCGATCGACGCCCAGACGATTTTCCAGACCGGCTCGACCGGCAAGGCGATGACTGCCGCCGCGCTGGCAGTGCTGGTCGATGAAGGCAAGATTGCGTGGGACGATCCCGTCATCAAGCATATGCCGTGGTTCCGCATGTATGATGCGTGGGTCACGCGCGAGATCACGATCCGTGACCTGCTCGTCCATCGCAGCGGGCTCGGCCTTGGGCAGGGCGATCTGATGTTCGTGCCGCGCACGCATTTGACGCGCAAGCAGACGGTCGAGCATGTCGCCTATCTCAAGCCCAAGACGAGTTTCCGCTCGGCCTATGCCTATGACAACATCCTTTACGCGGTTGCCGGCCAGCTGATCGAAGAGGTCACCGGCCAGACGTGGGAGGATTTCATCCGCGCGCGCGTACTGCGTGCCGGCGGCATGAAGAATGCCACGAGCGACAGCGAGGAACGCTTTGCCGTCGCCAACCGGTCGTGGCCGCACGCGCGCCTGTCGGGCGTGCTGCGCGGGATCGGACCGACAGAGGCGCTGAACGAGCGCGACGAGCTCGGCCGCAACGGCGCGCCGGCGGGCGGACTCGCGCTCAGCGCCGAGGATATGGCGGCGTGGCTCAAGATCCAGCTCGCGTATGGCGCGCTGCCCGACGGCAAACAGCTGTTCAGCCAGAAGCAGGCAGCGGAAATGTGGGCGCCGGTAACGCCGATGCCGATCAGCGAATTGCCCGATGCGCTCAAACCCGCGCAGCCGACGCAACAGGCCTATGCGCTCGGCTGGCAGGTGCAGGATTATCGCGGCCACCGCATCATCCAGCATGGCGGCGGCGTGTTCGGATCGATCACCCGCGTCGTGATGATCCCCGACAAGAATGTCGGTTTTGCGATCATGATGAACAGCGAGGACAGCGGGATGCTGCTTGGCCTCACCTATGAGCTGCTCGATCATTATCTCGGGTCGCCGGACTATGGCTGGACGCAGAAATGGGAAGATTGGTATCAGGCGCGGCTTGCCGGCGGGGTCGAATTCCTCAAGCAGGCGAAAGCCTCTCCGGCGAAGGTCGGCCCGTCGCTGAAGCCTGCCGACTATGCCGGGCGCTACCGCGACCCATGGTACGGCGATGTCGTGATCGGACAGGATGCGAAAGGGCTGACGATCGACTTCACCTCGACGCCGCGGATGGCGGGGCGGCTGAAGCATTGGCAATATGACAGCTTCGTCACAGATTTCGGCGATCCGGCGATCGAGCCTGCCTATGTAACCTTTGCGCTCGACGCCGATGGCAAGGTGACCGGCGTAACGCTGAAGCCCGTCAGCAAGATCGCCGATTTCAGCTGGGACTATCAGGATCTCGACCTGAAGCCGGTGGAGGACAAGAAATGAAACGCGCCGCCGCCCTGCTGGCCGCGACCATGCTTGCCGCCTGTTCGGGCGGCGGTGACAAGCCGAAAGTGGCCGAGGCGCCGCTGCACAGCCGGATGCTCGTGCTCGACACGCATCTCGATACTCCGCTCCATTTCGAGCGGCAGGGCTGGAACTTCGCCGACCGCCATGACCTCGCGACCGACCTGTCGCAGCTCGACATCCCGCGGATGAAGGATGGCAATCTCGATGGCGGCTTTTTCGCCATCTACACCGATCAGGGGCCGCTGACCCCGGCGGGCTATGCCGCCGCACTGGCACATGCGCGTAAACGGTCGGACCTGATCGACAAGATGGTGGCCGGCAACAGCGGCGTGATCGGCGCGGCGCGCACCGCCGATGATGCGCGGCGTCTGAACCGCGAAGGCAAGCTCATCGCCTTCAAGTCGATGGAGAACAGCTATCCGCTGGGCGAGGATCTGTCGCTGCTGAAGGAATTCTATGACAAGGGCCTGCGCCTCGCCGGCCCCGTGCATGGCAAGAACAACCAGTTCGCCGACAGCGCCACCGACAAGCCGCGCTGGAACGGCCTTAGCCCGCTGGGCAGGCAATGGGTCGCCGAGATGAACCGCCTCGGCATCGTGATCGACGCGAGCCATTCGTCCGACGCGACCTTCGACCAGCTGCTGGAGTTTTCGAAATATCCGATCCTGCTGTCGCACTCAAGCCTGCGGTCGGCGCACGATCATCCGCGCAACCTCGACGAAGGGCGGCTGAAGGCGCTCGCCGCGAAGGGCGGCGCGATGTGCATCTCGACCATCTATATGTCGGAGATGAACATGTCGCCCGCGCGCGCGAAGCTGTTCGGTGAATATGAGAAGATTGGCGAAATGACGCCCGAAGCGCAGGCGGAGCTCGCCCGCCAATGGCGCGAACTCGACAAGACCGAGCAGATGTGGGCCGCCGATTTCGAAGCCTATATGAAGATGGTGCTGCGCGCGATCGAGGTCGGCGGCGTCGATCATATCTGCTTCGGTGCGGACTGGGATGGCGGCGGCGGCCTCAAAGGGATCGAGGATATTTCGGCGCTGCCCAAGGTCACCGAACGGCTGAAGGCAGCGGGCTATTCGGACGCCGACATCGAGAAGATGTGGAGCGGCAATATACTGCGCGTCGTCGCGGCGCAGGGGAAATAGCGCCGCGCCGGCTTACTTGCGCCGGTAGCGGAAATACCAGACCTCATGCCCCTGCGCCCGGGCCTTGGCTTCGTAGCGTGTCTCGGGCCAACCGGCGGGGCGGACGAGGAAATCCCGTGCATCCTTGGCCAGCCATTCGAACTGGTGACGGTGACGCCGCATCACCATCAGCGCGTGGGCGAGATAGATCGGGTGGTCGGTGCCGAAACGGAATTCGCCGCCGGGTTTCAGCTTTGCCGCGATCAGGTCGACGGGGCCGTCGTTCATCATCCGCCGCTTGGCATGGCGCGCCTTCGGCCACGGATCGGGGTGGAGCAAATAGGCGAAGCTCAGCGCTGCGTCGGGAATGCGGCGCAGCACTTCCAGCGCGTCGCCGTGATGGATGCGGACATTGCCGAGCGGCGGATGCGCGCCGCCTTTCCCTTCCAGATGCGGATCGCCGCTGACATGGACGAGCGCCTGCGCGACGCCGTTGAGGAAGGGTTCGGCGCCGATAAAGCCATGATCGGGCAGCATGTCGGCGCGTCCCGCCATATGCTCGCCGCCGCCGAAGCCGATCTCGAAATGCAGCGGCCGGTCATATCCGAACAGGAGCTGTGCCGTCACCGGCCCTTCGGCCGGAACCGCGATCTGCGGCAGCAGCGTGTCGACCAGATCCTGCTGGCCCGCGCGCAGGGGCTTGCCCTTCGCGCGGCCATAGAGCCGGTTGAGTGTCGTCGGATCGCCTGATTTGTAAGCCGTCATGCCGCGCGCCCTAGCCGGGTGGCCGGACGCGGGCAAGCCGCTCCGCCTCCGGCAAGCGGAGGCGGGGTATATCAGCCGGCGACGGCCGCCTTCAGCTTGTCGGTGAGGTCGGTGCGTTCCCACGGGAAGGCGTCGCCTGTCGCGGTGCGGCCGAAATGGCCATAGGCGGCGGTCTGCTTGTAGATCGGCTTGTTGAGGCCGAGGTGGGTGCGGATGCCCTTCGGCGTCAGGCGGACAAGCTGAGGGATCGCCAGCTCGATCGCGGCTTCGCTCACACCCTCGGCGGCGGTGCCGTGCAGGTCGACATAGATCGACAGCGGCTCGGCAACGCCGATCGCGTAGCTGAGCTGGATCGTGCAGCGGCGCGCCAGGCCTGCGGCGACGATGTTCTTGGCAAGGTAGCGCGTGACATAGGCGGCCGAACGATCGACTTTCGTCGGATCCTTGCCGCTGAACGCGCCGCCGCCGTGCGGGCTGGCGCCGCCGTAAGTATCGACGATGATCTTGCGGCCGGTCAGGCCGGCGTCACCGTCGGGTCCGCCGATCTCGAAACGGCCGGTCGGGTTGATGTGATAGACGGTGTTCGCGGTCAGCAGCTCGGCGGGCAGCACGTCGGCGATCACGCCGAGCACATATTTGCGCAGCTCCTGATATTTCGCTTCGTCGCCTTCGCCGCCGTGGAAGAAATAACCCGGCGCATGCTGGGTCGACACAACGATCGCGGTGGCCTCGACCGGACGCTCGTTGGCGTAGCGCAGCGTGACCTGGCTCTTCGCATCGGGTTCGAGGAAGGGCGCGGTACCTGCCTTGCGGTCGGCGGCCATGCGCTCGAGGATCTTGTGGCTGTAATCGAGCGTCGCGGGCATCAGGTCGGGGGTCTCGTCCGACGCATAGCCGAACATGATACCCTGGTCGCCGGCGCCTTCGTCCTTGTCGGCGCCTTCGTCCACGCCCTGCGCGATGTGGGCCGACTGGCCGTGCAGGTTGTTTTCGAAGCGGAATTCGTTCCAGTGGAAGCCCGACTGTTCATAGCCGATTTCCTTGACCGTGTTGCGGACCGTCGCTTCGATCTCCTCGAGTGCGCCGGGCGCCCATTCGTCATTCTCGAACACGCCCTTGCAGCGGATTTCGCCGGCGAGCACGACAAGCTGCGTCGTGGTCAGCGTTTCGCATGCGACGCGCGCTTCCGGATCTTTCGACAGGAACAGGTCGACGATCGAATCCGAAATCTGGTCGGCGACCTTGTCGGGGTGGCCTTCGGAAACGCTTTCGGACGTGAAGAGGAAGCTGTTGCGCATGGGGGGCCTTTTCGTGAATCGAATATAAAGAAAAGTTTATGTGTGGGCGCTGTTAGCGTCCGCGCCGCCGGAATGCAATGGCGGCTGCGAGCAATAACAGCGCAAATCCGACGGGCAGAAGGTTCCCATAGCGCGCGAAGGGTGTCGGGGCATGCGCCTTGGGAACGAAGGCGTCGATGCGCCCCGCCTGGTGCATCGGCAGCGAGTCGAGGATGCGGCCGTTGGCGTCGATCACGGCGCTGATCCCGGTCGGCGTCGCGCGGATGACGGGCAGCCCTTCCTCGATCGCGCGGAGCCGCGCCTGCGCCAGATGCTGCGGCGGACCCCAGCCACCGAACCAGGCGTCGTTCGATGGGTTGAAGATGAAATCGGGACGATGCGTGCGGTCGACGACCTGCCCCGAAAAGATGATCTCGTAGCAGATCTGCAGGCCCGCCTTGCCGAAGGCGCCAAGGTCGAGTGTGTGCGGGCCGGGGCCGGGCCAGAAGTCGAGATCGCCGGGGGCGAGGCGCGACAGGCCGATCGCCGACAGGATCGGCCGCATCGGCAGATATTCGCCATAGGGGACAAGATGCGCCTTGTCGTAACGCGGGCCGAGCGTGCCGTCGGCATGGACGGTCATCACCGCATTACGCGCGCCGATCGCTTCGCCGTCGGAAGCGAACTCCAGCTTGAGTGCGCCAAGCAGCATCAGGTCGCCCGGGTTCATCAGACTGGTCAGCCGTCCGCGCGCTTCCGCGGGCGAGCGGTCGTAATAGACGGCCGGATACCCCGTTTCGAGATAGTCGGGAATCGCCGCCTCGGGCCAGAGGATCAGGCGCGGGGTGTCGTTTTTCGGTGTGGTCAGCCGCGCGAGCTTGGCGAAATTGGCTTCGGCCTTGTCACCCTCCCATTTGTCCTGCTGCCCGACATTGGGCTGGACGACGGTGATAGCGATATTGCTCGCCGTGGGAGTCGATGTCGAGCCGTTCGGCAGCAGATAGAGCAGACCCAGGAATCCGGCGATCGCCGCGCCCGCCCCGAGTTGGTGCAAAAGCTGCGAGCGCGGACTCGGGGCGGTGCTGAGACCGGGGTCATTAACGCGCGATTGCATGACCCAAGGGACATAGCCGGCCGCGAGAATGACCGTAGCCGATCCACCATAGGTGCCGATCAGACGCAGCAGGCCGAAAAAGTCGCCGATCGTTGCGACAAGCGGATTCCACGCAAAGCCGGTGAAAACCCAGCTTCGCAGCCATTCGGTCAGCGTCCAGAGCGCGGCAAAAGCGAGCACGAACGAAAGCGTCAGTTCCGTTCGCGGCGGGCCGAGCCGCCGCACCAGCCACGCCCCGAGCGCCGCCAGCGCCGGATAGACCGCAAGGTAGAGCGCGAGCAGCACGACCGCGACCCAGCCGAGCCACGCGGGCATCGCGGCCTGATAGGTAAAGGCGGTCGCGATCCAGTTGAGGCCGATCGTGAAGTGGCCGACGCCGAACGCCCAGCCGACCCCGAAGGCGCTGCGTTTGCGCGGACTGCGAGCCACGAGCAGCATCCAGCCGGCGAAGGCGAGCAGGGTCAGCGGCCACAGGTTCAGCGGTGCGAACCCTGTCGCCGATACGGCGCCGAGCAACAGGGCGAGGAGCTTTGGCCAGCGGTCGGCGAAAGCGGCGATGCGGGAGGAGATCGCGGTCACGCGCGCAGCTTTAGCCGCGCGTCCGCCGCCCCACAATGGCGCTTGCCAAGCATCCTGCATTTCCACAGCATGCGGTGGGGTGTGCGTTGGGGGGTAATGTCATGTGGTGGATATTTTTCGCGTTGACGGGTGCTTCGCAAAGCATTGTTTCAGCTTACGAACCGGCGACGACGGACACAGTCGAAGACGCGGCTGGCCAGGCGATGGCGGCTGCGCAACTGGCGGCGCTTTCCGAGCCGCGCCGACGCGAGGTGCGATGCGCAATGCTGGCCAATGCCGTGATGTACGATGTCGGCCGCGGCGTGTCCAAGCGCGACTATGGCCTGAGCGATGCAAAAGCCGAGGCACTTGCCGGGCGGCTTGCAGAGGCGCTCATGCAGGAAACGGGGATGGTCGAGGCGGAGGTGAAGGCCGTCTACAAACAGGATTTCGAAGATTATAGTTTTGCCGCGCTGGGCGACGGGCAAGGCCAGAAGGCCGCGCAAAAGACGCTCGACGCCGCCATGAAGGATTGCGCGCCGCTCTATGCCAGCATCGATCTGTCGGGAGACGGTGACGGCGTAGTGACGGGACTGAAGCCGGTTATGCGCGTGGACGGCGTCGCAATGCCCGATGCCGCGCAATGCTACGTCATTCTGGGCCATGTTTCGATCGGCATTCCGGCTTTCAAGGACGAAGCAAAGGAACTTGCCGCGATGAAGATGCGTCTGAAGGCGCGACTGGTCAAAAGCGTCGGCTCTGATGTCGCCGCAGCCGAATTGCTCGCAGCCGAGGGCGTTTTCTCACCTGAGGCATTCGACGCGCTGCCCGAGGAGGAAACCGAGCCGAAACTGGCGCAATGCTTCGGTCTCGCCGCCGAATGATCAGAGCATATATTTCATCTTGATCGACTGGCGCAGGTCGCCCGTCACGGCAAAGCTCGCCGCCTTGAAGCTCGGCGGACCGACGGTGATCGTCGGGTTGCGCGAAAAGCCAAAGCCTTCCTTGGGCAGGAAAATCGCGAGATCCATCTTGTTATTGCTGTTCTCGTCATGCACGACGGCGATCGCATAGGTGCCGGCCGCGGGCGCCTGAACCTTGAAATCGGCGGCATCGACTGCCTTCACCGCCATCCGGACCGAGGCCTTGTCCTTGCTGCAATCGGGAAAGGCCTTGGGATTGGTCGTCAGGCACACGAGGATCTGGCCCTTGGTGCTCCGCAGCCCGGTGATGCTGACCTCAATCGTCGGCGGCGCGCTCGCGGCGGCGAGCAGCAGGGGCAAAAGTGCCAAGCCCGATATCCGTGCCGCACGCCTTGTCCCAGAAGCGGAAGTAAAGCCCATAATTCCCCCGATAGGCCGCATGATGCGCCTCGTGATGCGTTGCGGTTATCAGCCAGCGCCCTGCGGGTCCATGAACGAGTGCGCGCGGGAACATCTCCCACCCCATATGATTGCCGACGCCCATCACCGTCATGATCGTCAGCACCAGCCCCAGCACCGCGACATGGATCGGGATCAGGAACACCAGCGCCGGGATAACGACCGCGCCGGTGATCGCCTCGACCGGATGAAAGCTCATCGCTGCCCACGCCGTCGGCGGACGGCTCTGGTGGTGGACGGCATGCGCGATGCGGAACGGCCGAGGACGGTGCATCCAGCGATGCGTCCAGTAAAACCATGTGTCGTGGATCAACAGATAGGCAAACAGGCTGACCGGCAGATACCATAGCGGTAAGGCGTCGATGTCGGTGTAGATTCGCGTCCAGCCATGGTCCTGCCATCCCCATGCGACGACGCCGGCGGGAATGCCGTAGATCGCCGCACTTGCGAGGCTCCAGCCGATCTCGCGCTGCATCTGCGGGCCGAGCCCCCGATACAGGCCGGGATGCTTCCAACGCGTCGCGAGCGCAAAACCGCCGCTGCTCAGCAGATACCGCACACCGACGATGGCGGTCATCGCGAGCGCGGAGAAAAGGATCGCAGGCATCCACGAGCCCTAGCCGCCCGCGCGCGCGGCGGCTAGGGCAGACGCATGGCTGTGCGCAATTCAGACTTCTGCGACATCGCGATCGTTGGCGGCGGGCTCGCGGGCGGGCTCGCGGCGCTGGCGCTCGCGGCGAAGCGGCCCGATCTCGACGTCCGGCTGGTCGAACCCGGCCCCGTCGGCGGCAACCATGTCTGGTCCTTTTTCGACAGCGACATCGAAAAGCGCGATCGCTGGCTCGTCGCGCCGCTCGTCCGCTATCACTGGGATCGATATGATGTCGCCTTCCCCGCGCACGGCCGGACGCTGCGCATGGGATATAAGAGCATAACCGGCGAAGCGCTGGCCGAGGCCGTCGCGGCGGCGCTGCCCGCAGGGTGCATCATCGCCGACAAGGCCAAGCATGTCGCACCCGACCATGTGCTGTTCGCGCGCGGCGGACGGCTTTCGGCGAAGCATGTCATCGACGCGCGCGGCGCGGGCAAGCTTTCGGACCTCGACTGCGGCTGGCAGAAATTCGTCGGACAGGCGCTGACCGTCGAGGGCGGTCACGGTATCGAGCGCCCGCTGGTGATGGATGCGACCGTCGATCAGATCGACGGCTATCGGTTCGTCTATCTGCTGCCCTTCGATGCCGAGACGGTCTTCGTCGAGGATACCTATTACAGCGATGCCCCCGACCTCGACGTCGCCACCGTCCGCGAGCGGATCGCCAGCTATGCCGCGCGCCGCCAATGGAATGTGACCGCGACGACCCGTGAAGAGACCGGCGTGCTTCCCGTGGTGATCGCGGGCGATTTCGATCGACTCTGGCCCGAATCCGACCGCACCGGGCGGATCGGCGTGCGCGCCGGGGTGTTTCACGCGCTGACCGGCTATTCGCTGCCCGATGCGGTGCGAACTGCGGCGGCGCTGTCCGATCTGGTCGGTAGCCCCGAATTGCCCGAGCGGCTTCGCGAGCGCGGCGCGGCGTCGTGGCGCCGTCAGCGCTTCTATCGCATGCTCGGCGCGATGCTGTTCCGCGCCGCGGCCCCTGCCGAACGCTATCGCATCTTCGAGCGCTTCTATCGCCTGTCGCCCGGCCTGATCGCGCGTTTTTATGCCGGCCGGTCGCGGGCGGCCGACAAGCTGCGTGTCCTGTCGGGCAAGCCGCCTGTCGCCGTCGGCCGCGCGCTCGCCGCGCTCAGGAGCTTCGACTGGAAATGACCCGCACCGCAATCGTCATCGGCGCCGGATTCGGTGGCCTCGCCCTTGCGATCCGGCTCCAGTCGGCGGGCGTGGCGACGACCATTGTCGAAGCACGCGACAAGCCCGGTGGGCGGGCGTATCACTGGGTCAGGGACGGCTTCACCTTCGATGCCGGCCCGACGGTGATCACCGATCCGCCGTGCCTGCAGGACTTATGGGCGCTGAGCGGACAGGATATGGAGGCCGACGTCGACCTGATGCCGGTCATGCCTTTCTATCGCCTCAACTGGCCCGACGGCACCAACTTCGACTATTCGAACGACGAGGCGGCACTCCGCGCCGAGATCGCGAAACTCCATCCCGCCGATGTCGATGGCTATGACCGCTTCCTGACCTATTCCAGGGGCGTCTATGAGCAGGGCTATGTCAAGCTGGGCGCCGTTGCCTTCCTCGACTTCGCCTCGATGATCAAGGCGGCGCCGGCGCTGATGAAATATCAGGCTTGGCGCAGCGTCTATTCGATCGTCTCGTCTTATGTGCAGGACGAAAGGCTGCGGCAGGCGTTGTCGTTCCACACCTTGCTGGTCGGTGGCAATCCGATGACGACGAGCAGCATCTATGCGTTGATCCACACGATCGAGAAAGACGGCGGCGTCTGGTTCGCGCGTGGCGGGACGAATGCGCTGGTGAACGCGATGGTGCGGTTGTTCGAGCGGCTGGGCGGGACGCTCCGCCTTGGCGATCCGGTGACCGCGATCGAGACCGCGGGCGACCGCGCGACTGGCGTGACGACCCAGAACGGCTGGCGCGGCGACGCCGATATGATCGCGTGCAACGGCGACCTGATGCACAGCTACAAGGATTTGCTCGCTCATCCGCGCGCAAAGAAGGTCGCGAAGGGCCTCGCACGAAAGCGCTGGTCGCCCTCGCTGTTCGTCGTCCACTTCGGGGTGAAGGGCGACTACCCCGACCTCGCGCACCACAGCATCCTTTTCGGCCCGCGCTACAAGGGGCTGCTCGACGATATCTATGGCGGGGTCGTGCCCGACGACTTCTCGCTCTATCTCCACCATCCCAGCATCACCGATCCGGGCATGGCGCCCCCCGGACATTCGACCTTCTATGCGCTCGCCCCGGTCGCGCATCTGGGGAAGGCGAAGGCCGAGTGGGACGGCGATTTCGGCGCGCGCTTCGCCGACGCGATCCTCGACGAGGTCGAGCGCCGCGTCGCGCCGGGCCTCCGCGCCAATCTGGTCACGCGCTTCCACTATACCCCCGCAGATTTCGGCCGCGACCTGTCGGCGCATCTCGGCAGCGCGTTCAGCCTTGAGCCCGTCCTGTGGCAAAGCGCATGGTTTCGCGCGCATAATCGCGACGATGCGATTTCCAACCTCTACTTCGTGGGGGCAGGAACGCATCCGGGGGCAGGCATCCCGGGCGTCGTCGGCAGCGCGAAGGCGACGGCTGCTCTGATGCTCGAAAGCGGATAGAGTCTTTACTTTCCCGTCATTCCCGCGAAGGCGGGAAGCCAGCTGGATCCCCGCCTTCGCAGGGACGAAAAACTAGAGCAGAGTGATCGAATGAAACGCCTTGCCGTCTATTGCGGGTCCGCGACCCCCGAAGATCCGATCTACATCGAAACCGCGCGCCACGTCGGGCGGACGCTGGCCCGGCGCGGGATCGGCGTCGTCTATGGCGGCGGCCGGCTGGGGCTGATGGGCGCCGTTGCGGACAGCGCGCTCGAAGCCGGCGGCGAAGTAATCGGGGTGATCCCCGACGCGCTCGTCGGGACCGAAGTCGCGCATCGCGGCTGTACCGAGCTGCACGTCGTGTCGGGGATGCACGAGCGCAAGAAGATGTTCACCGACCTCAGCGACGGCTTCCTGACCATCCCCGGCGGGGTCGGCACGATGGACGAATTGTGGGAGGCGATCAGCTGGGCGCAGCTCGGCTATCATGCCAAGCCCGTGGGGCTGCTCAATGCGGCGGGCTTCTACAACGAACTCATCGCCTTCAACCGCCGGATGATCGAGGTCGGCTTCATCCGCCCGGCGCACGCCGGGATCATGATCGTCGACGCCGGGTTCGACGAGCTGCTCGACAAGATGGCGGGCTATCAGCCGCACGAACCCATTTTTGCGATGAAGGCCGACGATCTCTGATGCCGGACAGGGGGGGCTATGACGCACAGGCCCTTCACGGCTTCGCGCACGACAGCATCGCGCGCGGGTCGAAAAGCTTCGCATTGGCCAGCCAGCTTTTCGACCGCATCACGCGCGAACGTGTCTGGCTGCTCTACGCCTGGTGCCGCGCCGCCGACGATCTGACCGACGGGCAGGATCATGGCGGCGCGATGACGTCCGGCCACGATGCACGGGCGGCGGTCGCGGGAATCCGCGCACTGACCGACCGCGCCTTTGCCGGAGATCCGACGGGCAATCCCGCTTTCGATGCGCTCGGCTTTCTGCTGACCGAGGTCGATATACCGCGCGTCGTTATCGACGACATCATCGCGGGTTTCGATCTCGACGCGAGGGACTGGCGCCCGCGCAGCGAGGCCGATCTGCTTCGCTATTGCTATCATGTCGCCGGCGCAGTCGGGGTCGCGATGGCGCTTGTCATGGGTATCGACCCCAAAGACGAAACGACGCTCGATCGCGCCGCCGACCTTGGCATGGCGTTCCAGCTCGCCAATATTGCGCGCGACGTGGCGGAGGACGCCGCTGCCGACCGCTGTTACCTGCCCGTCGAATGGATGGTCGAACTCGACATACCGCCCGGCCAGCATATGCACCCCGCCTTTCGCCCGCGCCTTGTGGTGATGGCGAAATGGCTGTCGGAGATGGCCGAGGAATATGAGGCGTCGGCGCGCTGGGGCGCGCGCAAGCTGCCGCCGCGCAGCCGCTGGGCGGTGCTTGCCGCCGCGGGCATCTATGGCGATATCGCGCGCGAGGTGAAGGCGCGAGGCGATCATGCGTGGGACCACCGCGCCGGCACCTCGCTTGTTTCCAAGCTCGGCTGGGTGGCGCGCGCGGGCTGGTCGGTGCTGCGCCGGCCGCCGCAGCACCGGATCAGCCGCGACGGCCTGTGGACGCGGCCGCGGCATGGCGAAGCAGCCGGCGGGGTCGCCGCATGAGCGAACTCGAATGGGCGGCGGCGGCATTCGTGCTGGTCAATGTTGCGCTCGTCGCGCTGCGGAGCGTGTGGAACTATCCCTTCGCGCTCGTCGCGGTCACCCTCTACGCCTTCGTCTTCTTCGAGGCGAAGCTGTACAGCGACATGCTGCTGCAGGGCTTTTTCTTCGCGCTCAATCTTTACGGCTGGGCGGCATGGCTGCGCGCGCGCGCTGACGACGGCATTCCGGTCGGCTGGATGACGACGCGCGCCCGCGCGATCTGGGGAAGCGTCACGGTGGTGGCCTGGATCGCGTGGAGTTCGCTGATGCACCGCTACACCGACGCGGTGGCGCCTTGGATCGACGGCGGCATCGCGATGCTCAGCATCACCGCGCAATGGCTGCTCGCGCGGCGGCGGGTCGAAAGCTGGTGGCTCTGGATTCTCGTCGACCTGATCGCGGTGCCGCTCTTTGCGTGGCGCGGCCTTTATGCGACGAGCGCGGTCTATATCGTCCTGCTCGGCCTGTCGATCGACGGGCTGGTCCAGTGGCGCCGCGCCGCCGCCACCGGGGCGACGGCATGACGCGTCACATCTGCCTGCACGGCGCCGAAAGTACCGGCAAATCGACGCTCGCGCCGCGACTGGCGTTCAAGCTGGGCGCGCTGGTCGTCCCCGAATATGGCCGCACTTATGCCGAGGCGAACGGCACCGAGTTCGACGAGATCGACCTGCTCGCAATCTTCGACGGCCATGTCGCGGCGACGAAGGCGGCGCTCGCGCAAAAGCCCGAATGGCTCGTCTCCGACACCGATCCGCTGATGACGCAGGCGTGGGCGATCATGCTGCTCGGCCGCCGCCTGCCCGAGATCGATCTGTGGGACGAGACCGCCGACCTTTATCTGGTCCCCGCGATGGACCTGCCCTGGCAGGAAGACGGCACGCGCCTCTTCGGCAGCGACCTGGCGCGGCGGCAATTCATGGACGTCGCGATCGGCGAGCTTGAGCGGCGGAATCTTCCATGGGCCTGGGTCACCGGCGACGGGAACGAGCGGCTGGAGAATGCGCTTGGAGCGATTCAGGCGGCGGGGCTGGTGTAGCGGCGGACGGATATGGTTGTCGGCTTTGGGGTGGGAAGCGGACGTTCAAGTTGACAACAAGCGCGGCGTCTTGCGAATGGCCGAGCATGATACAATTGAGTGAAGGACAGGTCTGGGAGTTTCGCGCGCGCGGAGGCGAGAAGCACGCGCTCGTCAAAATTCAGAAGATTGAATTACATCCGGATGACGGTGACGAGGTTTTCCATATTTCGATGATCGGCCTTCGATGCCTCCATGGAACGGAACTTCCGCACGCACCCGTCTCACGCCAAACCTTGGAAAACAGCATAACACGATTGGCGCAGGATTTTGGTCAGTTTCCAGACTATCGGGTAGGACTCGCGGAGTGGCGAAGGGCCAAAGGCGGCGTTTTTTCAATTTCATTGGCCGAGATCATTCAGATTGGCGATATTGACCACTCTTAGCCAACGTCCGCTACCGGTCGTTAGCCACACCTTTTTCTGCCGGGTGCTACGGGCAAACGTATCCGACCCCACCATTTTCACTACAAACCAGATAGATGCCTTCGTCGGATCGGCGCAGACGGAAGCGTCCCTCAACATTCTCGCGCCAGTACATATGTGCCAAGTATTGAATTTTGAGCACACGTGAAGGAGGTCGCCCGGACAAAACGCGGGTGACGCGTAACTCCGCCGTCGCGCTTCCGGTGGTGACCATCCAATCATTGTCAGGTCTAAAATTGAGATTCTTGAGCGTTCCGATGACGACAAGTTCGCCTTCATCGCTCACGCCGCCTTGAGACGTGACACATCCCGCACAGAGCAGAGGCAAAAGAAAAAGGGCGCGCATCATGAGGGTGGAATAGCTCATCCATCGACGTCCGCAATCGGTCGTTAGCTGTCGTTCACCCCGCGTAGGCATCCCGGAGTTCGCGCTTCAGCACCTTGCCGATTGCGCTGCGCGGCAGTTCGTCGACGACGGTGATCGCGCTCAGCCGCTGGGTCTTGCCGACTTTCGCGTTGCAGTCGGCGCGAACGCTCTCGGCATCCGCGTCCGGTTTCAGGACGACGAAGGCGACCGGCGTCTCGCCCCATTCCTCGCTCGGCATACCGACCACAGCGGCCTCGACGACGCGATCGTCGGCGAGCAAAATGCCCTCCAGATCGCTCGGGAAGATGTTGAAGCCGCCCGAGATGATCATGTCCTTCGCGCGGTCCATCAGCGTCAGGAAACCGTCCTCGTCGATCCGGCCGATGTCGCCGTGGCGATAGAAGAGATTCCCCTCGGCATCGTGCCAGTGCATCGCCTTGGTCGCGTCAGGGCGATTGTTGTAGCCGGTCATCATCGCCGGTGAGCGTCCGACGATCTCGCCGACCTCGCCCTGCGGCAGTTCGTTGCCCTCTTCGTCGATCACCTTCGCGATATGGCCGGGCGCGGGCTTACCGACGGTGTGGAGCTTGTCGGGGAACTGGTGCGCCTCGAGGATGAAGGCCGCGCCCCCCTCGGTCATGCCATAGATTTCGACGAGCCCGCCCGGCCAGCGTTGCAGCACATCGGCCTTGAGCGCTGCAGGGAAGGGTGCCGAGGTGCAATATTTCATCACGAAGCTCGACAGGTCGAAGTCGCCGAAATCCTCCAGCGCCATGATCCGCCGATACTGCACGGGCACCAGCATCGTGTTCGTCGCGCGTTCGCGCGCCGCGAGCTCGAGGAAGCCGTGCGCGTCGAACTTCTTCATCAGCACGACCTGTCCGCCAGATCCGACCGTGGGCATGAAGCTGGCCATCGTCGTGTTCGAATAGAGCGGGGTCGACAGGATCGTCACCGCCTTGGGGCCATAGGCGGGCGCGCCGCGCTGGATATGCTGCCAGCGCATCGCATGGCTGTGGACGATGCCTTTCGGCGTGCCGGTGGTGCCCGATGAATAGATGATGTTGAACCCGTCTTCGGGCTGGATGTCTACCGGTTCGGGCTTCACGCCTGCGGGCGTCATCCATTCTTCTAGCGGCACGCCCACATCGCTGCCGTCCATTGCGATGCGATCGGTCGCGGTTACCGTCTGGCCTTCGAGGCTGGCCGATGCGGCGGCATCGAGGAACAGGTGGCGCGCGCCGGTGTCGGCGATCATCGCCGCCATCTGTTCGCCGGTCGCGCTGTTGGTGATCAGCCCCGCGACGCCGCCGGCGCGCAGCGTCCCGAGGATCGCGGCCATCTGCTCGACGCTGTTGAGTCCGGCGACCGCGGTCCGGTCGCCTTTCACAAAACCGTCGGCCTGCAACCGCGCCGCGATGCGGTCCATCACTGCGTCCAGTTCGGACCAGCTCAGTCGCCGCGCCGGGTCGGCGGCAGCTATGTCGTCGGGGCGCTCGGCGGCGTAGCCGCGCACCAGATCGGGCAGGGTGGCGAAGTCGGAGTCGAGCAATGAGGCGCTGGTCATGGGGTGAGGGTTAGCACGTCAGAGGCGCGGCGCAATGCCGGGGGAACAGCGATCGGGGGGCGCGGATGGGCGAAGTCGGGGGTGAGGCGGACGCGGTTCGGATGCCGCTGATCGCGCTTTTCCATCCGGCGCGCGGCGCGGCGCTTTACGATGCCGTAACGTCGGCGGGGATGGTGGCGCATGGCCTGCCCGATCCGGTTTACGGGCTTCGGCCCTGGCTCGATTGCTGTTTCGATATTCTCGCCATCAACCCCTTTCTGGGTTGGCAGGAGCCGTTCGAGTTTGTCCGACTCGCGCGCAGCCTTGCGGGGCGCCGGCCGCTGCTGGTGCTATCGGATCGCGATTCGTTCGAGGACCGGATGACCGGACTCGACGGAGGGGCCGACGACGCGCTCGGCTGGATCGACGATCCTGCCGAGCTCATCGCCCGCATCGCGGGGCTGATACGCCGCAGCCGCCTTGCTTCGGGCCAGCTGGGCGAGGGCGAGCTTCGCATCGACCTGATCGACCGGCGTGTCGAACGGGCGGGGCAGGTGATCCGCCTGCCGCTCCGCGAATTCGATCTGCTGGCGAATCTCGCCCGCGTGCCCGACCGGCCGCTATCGCGCGCGGCGCTGTTGAAGGCGGTGTGGCGGATAGATTTCGATCCCGGGACCAACCGGGTCGAAGTGCATATGTCGCGGCTGCGCGCTAAGGTCGATCGCGGCTTTGCCTGGCCGATGCTCCAGACGGTCCAGGGGCGCGGCTATGCCTTGCGCTCGCGGCCGGATCCGGTGCTGTCGATTTGACCGATCTTTCCGGCGGATTTGACGCTTTTTGAGCTGGCGCCTGTCATGGGTTGCAGCTTGCTTGACCGAAAGTTTCAGTTTGCTACGGGTCTTGGACATAAAGATACGAACACGCCCCTTGGAGAGAGAGCCCGATGCACCCCTCAGTCCACGCCCAGACCCATCCCGACAAGCCCGCCGTTATCGTGGCCGAAACCGGCGAAGCGATCAGCTATGCCGAGCTCGACGAGGCTTCGAATCGCGCGGCGCAGCTGTTTCGCGCGCATGGTCTGGGGCATGAGAGCGTCGTTGCCTTCATGCTCGACAACACGCCGCACTATTACGGTCTGACCTGGGGCGCGCAGCGCGCTGGGCTTCGCTATGTCTGCATTTCGTCGCGGCTGACGCAGGACGAGACCGATTATATCCTCGAAAATTCGGGTGCGAAGATGCTCGTCGTTTCGGCAAGCCTCGCGCCGGCGGCGCAGCAGCTCACGACGCAGATTGAACGTTATTCGATGGGCGGCGACATCCCAGGCTGGCCGAAGATCGAGGACGAGCTGGCGAAGATGCCCGCGACCCGCATCGCCGACGAGCGTGCAGGGGTCGACATGCTCTATTCGTCGGGCACGACCGGCAGGCCCAAGGGTGTGAAGGTTCCGCTGCCCGAAGAGCAGGCGATCGACGCGGCGAACAGTCTGGTCATGCTCGCGAATGCGGCCTTCGGGATCAACGCCGACAGCGTCTATCTCTCGCCCGCGCCGCTCTATCATGCCGCGCCGCTGCGCTGGTCGATGACGGTCCACCGGCTGGGCGGCACCGTCATCCTGATGAAGAAATTCGATCCCGAGGGTGCGCTCGCGGCGATCCAGCATTATCGCTGCAACGCCGCGCAGTTCGTTCCAACGCATTTCGTCCGGATGCTGAAGCTATCCGACGACATCCGCGCGCAATATGACGTGACCTCGATGAAGAGTGCGATCCACGCCGCTGCCCCTTGCCCGGTGCCGGTCAAGCAGGCGATGATCGACTGGTGGGGGCCGGTGCTGCTCGAATATTACGCGGGTTCCGAAGGCAATGGCATGACCTTCGCGACGAGTCAGGATTGGCTCGCGCACAAGGGCACCGTCGGGCGGGCGCTCAACGGCCTCGTCCATATCGTCGGCGAGGATAATGAGACGGAAGTCCCCGTCGGTACGGAAGGCGCAGTCTTCTTCGAAAGCGACAGCGTCTTCGAATATCATGACGACCCCGAGAAAACGGCGTCGAGCCGCAATTCGAAGGGATGGTCGACCCTTGGCGACGTCGGCAAGCTCGATGAAGGCGGCTTCCTCTATCTCACCGACCGCAAGAGTTTCATGATCATTTCGGGCGGCGTGAACATCTATCCGCAGGAGATCGAGAATCATCTCGTCACCCACCCCAAGGTCGCCGACGTCGCGGTCGTCGGCGGGCCGCACGAGGAGATGGGCGAGGAAGTGATCGCGGTGGTCCAGCCTGCCGACATGGCCGATGCTACCGACGCGTTCCGCGCCGAACTGCTGGCCTATGCGCGCGAGAAGCTGTCGGGCGTGAAAATCCCGCGGCGCATCGACTTCCTCGACGCACTGCCGCGTCACGACACGGGCAAACTCTATAAACGCCTGCTGCGCGACCAATATTGGGAGAAGGCGAAGGCGGGAGCCTGAGGCATGACTGCGCGCGTCGAATTCTTTTTCGATCTTTCGAGTCCGTGGACGTGCCTTGCCTTTCACAATCTGCCCGGGGTGCTTGAGCGGACCGGCGCGCGCGCGACATGGCGTCCGATTCTGGTCGGCGGCGTGTTTAATGCGGTCAATCCGGCGGTCTATGCGGCGCGTGAGCAGGCCGACAACCGGCGGATGCAGCACGGCTGGAAAGTGCTGAAGGACTGGGCACAGCTTGCGAGCGTTCCGATGAATTTTCCGTCGCAATGGCACCCGGCGAAGAGCGTGAATGCGATGCGTTTCGCCGCCGCGATCGAGGAGGATCAGGCGGCACTGGAGCGGTTCGCGCGCGGCGCTTTCGCAAGCTACTTCGGCCGCGAAGACAATCTCGACGATCCCGACGTTCTGGAAGCCGTCGCCAACGCCGAAGGGCTTGATGGCGCCGCGATCCGCGCTGCGGCGGCGACCGATGCGGTCAAGGCTCGGCTGCGTGCCAACACCGAAGAGGTTGTCGCGCGCGGCGGCTACGGATCGCCGACGATTTTCGTCGACGGCACCGATATGTATTTCGGCAACGACCAACTGCCGCTCGTCGAGGCGGCTCTGAAACGATGAAGGACTCTCCCATGAAGGACCGCATTTCGATCACCATGCTGAAGGACGGCATCGCCGATGTCCGGCTGATCCGCGCTGACAAGATGAACGCGCTCGACGCCGAAATGTGGTCGGCCCTTGCCGAAGCGATCGATGAACTGAAGGCCAAGGAAGGTCTGCGCGTCGTCGTGCTGTCGGGCGAGGGGCGCGCGTTCTGCGCCGGGCTCGACCTGTCGAGCCTCAGCGCCGATCGCGATCCGGGCGCGAGCAGCGCGGGTGGGACGCTGTCCGACCGGATGCGCGGCCTGTCGAACAATGCCCAATACGCCGCATGGGGCTGGCGCGAATTGCCGGTTCCGGTGATTGCCGCGGTGCACGGCGTCGCCTTTGGCGCGGGTAGCCAGATCATGGCTGCCGCCGACATCCGCATCGTCCATCCCGACACGCGCCTCGCGATCATGGAAATGCGCTGGGGCCTCGTTCCCGACGTTGCAGGCATGGCGCTGTGGCGGACGCAGGTCGCCGACGATGTGCTGCGCGAGATGATCTATACCAACCGTGAATTCACCGGGTCGGAAGCGAAGATCATGGGTTTTGCGACCCATGTCTCGGACGAGCCGCTGGCGAAGGCGATGGAACTGGCGCAGGTGATCGCGAACAAGAATCCGCACGCGATCCGCGGCGCCAAGCGGCTCTGCAACATGCTCGCCGATGCGACCGACGCCGAAATCCTGCAGGCCGAGAGCGACGAGCAGGTGAAGGTCATCCGCACCCCCAACCAGATGGAGGCGGTGATGGCGCATATGGAAAAGCGGAAGCCGAACTTCGCCGACTGAAATCCTCCCTGCGGCTCAGCCGTGGGGAGGGGGACCACCGAAGGTGGTGGAGGGGCTGCAAGCGTCAGTGAGCGCTACACGCTCGGCCCCTCCGTCAGCCCTGCGGGCTGCCACCTCCTCATCGCTTCGCGACTGGGAGGATTGGTCAGAGCAGGCTTAGGAAGCGCGCGGCATTGTGCCATTCGGCCTCGCGCCGCGCGCGCGCCTTTTGCGCTTCGCTGTCGGCACCCCAGCGGCGCTCCTGATAGAGTTCGTCGAGGCTGACCGCCGTCCACAGGGCTTCGGCAGGATAGGCTTCTTCGGCGAGCGCTAGTCCGGCGACGAGCGATCCGCCAATCGTCACGAGTATGGTCAGCGGGGCGAGGCGGAACGGGGTGTGCGCCAGGACCGCGCCACGCAGACCCGCGACCGTTGCGCCCGGCTGATCGATCGGAAGCACGCCCTGCGCCAAGGCGAATTCGACGCCATAGCGCTGCTCCGCCCAGGCGAGCAAAGGGTTCCAGCTTGCTGTCTGTTCGGCCTGCAACACGGCGTCGCGGTCCTCGCGGTAGCAGAAGAGCTCGCTCTCGGCATAAGCGGCGATCGGCTCGGCGAAGGCGACGGGATCGGCACCCGCAATGTCGATCGCGGCGTTAGCCATTCCCGTCATCGGCATCGACGCGGGATCGATATCTTCGCCCTGCGCATCCCATTCGGCGGCGCTCGCATCGGCGAGTGCCCGGCTCGCAACGATCAGCGGGGCGCGGGATGGCGTACGGACCGGGCGCCCGTCGAGCGCAATGCCCCAGCCGCCATCCTCCGCGATGACGTCGGCCTGTTTCCAGAAACGCTTCATAGGGTTTTGGGCGACCGCCAGCGGCGCGCGAGGATCTTCGGCATCACCGCGAAATCGAACACGCCGACCAGCACCACGGCAACCCCGATCCAGCGATCGGTCGGTTGGCCAGCCAGCACAAAGCCGCCACGGATCAGCACGAAGCCGGCGAGAATGAAGAGCGCGCCCATCAGCCGCATCGCAGAGAGAGCGAAGAAGCGTGTCTTCGCGAGAGCATCGTTGGCCTGAGTCATGCGCCGTCCCTATCGCCTCCAAGCTGGCGCATCAAATGCGCAAGGGCGCCGTGCCCGCCCGCCTCGATCCCCGCAGCGACGCGTTCGCGCTCATCGGGTGTTTTGTTCTGCGACAGCTTCAGGGTCGAGCGCCACGCGACGATCCGCATTTCGAAGCCGGTGATCGCACCGGTCATCCGGCTGAACAGGGCGGGGTTCATCTTGTCGCGCGTCCATGGCGGGTTCGCGCCGGCGCGCGCCTCATGCTCGGTCGACAGCGTATCGAGCTGTGCGACGAGTTCGGCATCGCCCAGCTTTCGGAGCGTGCCCTCCATCTCGATCGCGACATAGTTCCACGTCGGAACCTGATCGGGCGCCGTGTACCAGCTCGCGCTGACATAGGCGTCGGGGCCCTGCACGACCGCGAGCGCCCTGGCGCCGTCGAGATGCTTCGTCAGCCCGTTGCCGCGCGACACGTGGAATTGCAGGGTCGCGGCATTGGCGCTCAGCACGACCGGTGCGTGGGCGACGCGCGGGCCGTCGGGCGTGTCCGCAAAGATTCCCGCGAAGGCGATCTCGCGCACGAACAGCGCGGGCAGATCATCCTGCCGCGGCCGGAATTTGGGGTCGGGATGCATCAGCGGGCCTTGGGCGGGCGCGGTGCCTTCGGGGCCGGGCGTTTCGCGGCGGGCTTGGCGGTTTTCGGCTTCGGCTTCGCCTTGGGCTTTGGTTTGCCGACATGATCGGTCGGTTTGCTCGTCGCCGTGCGCCCGCGCCGCTCGCCGCGGCGGGCTTTGCGGATCTGTTTGCTGTGCGCCTTCGCTGCCGCCTTGGCCGCGGCTTTCGGGGGTGGGCCCTTGGGGCCGTCGTCGGCGCCGATGTCGCCGAGCAACAGGTCGAAGCCGAGCGCGTCAAAGCTCGTGGCGAAATGTTCGGGGATTTCGGCGCTGATGTCGATGCTGCCACCGTCGGGATGATCGATGCGCAGGCGGCGGCTGTGCAGATGCAGTTTGCGGCTGATCGTCCCGGTCAGGAAGGCACCCTTGCCGCCATATTTGCCGTCACCGACAATCGGATGGCCAATCGCCGCCATATGGACACGCAACTGGTGCGTGCGGCCGGTGAGCGGTTGCAGTTCGACCCAGGCGGCGCTGTTCCCGGCGCGTTCGATAATCCGGTAGCGCGTCTTCGAGGCCAGGCCTTTCTCGTCGACATGCATCTTTTCGCCGCCCGATCCGGGCTGCTTGGCGAGCGGCAGGTCGATCTCGCCCTGCGCGATGTCGGGTACGCCGACGATGAGCGCCCAATAGGTCTTTTTGGCGCTGCGGTTCGAGAAGCTCTTCGCGAAATAGGCGGCGGCGCGCGGGGTCCGCGCAATCAGCAGCGCGCCCGACGTGTCCTTGTCGAGCCGGTGAACGAGTTTCGGCCGCACCGGTCCGTCATATTTGAGCGCGTCGAGCAGACCGTCGACATGCTGTTCGGTCTTGGTGCCGCCCTGCGTCGCGAGGCCGGGAAGCTTGTTGAGCACCAGCGCGCTCGCGTCGCGATGGATCAGCATCGATTCGGCCAGTTTGACGTCGGCGTCGGTCAGCGGGCGGCCCTTGCGCGCGGGACGGGCAGCGGTTTCGACGGGCGGGGTCGGCATGACGAGCTTTTGCCCCGTCTCGATGCGATCGGACACATCGGCTTTCTTGCCGTCGAGCGTCAGCTGTCCCGAGCGTGCCCAACGCGCGAGCAGCGCGTGCGGCGTGCCCGGCCGATGGCGCTTGAACCAGCGGTCGAGGCGGATGCCGTCGTCGTCTTCGGCAATGGTGGCGCCGTCCATGTTGTTGGCGTCCGTGCTCATGCCGGCACCTGTCGCATTATTAGCAGGCCGGCGCCGCAAACCGCGATGCCGATGACCACCGAGGCGAGAACATAGGCGGCCGCCTGCGCAACCTGTCCGCGCTCGAACAGCGACCAGAATTCCATGCTGAAGGAGGAGAAGGTGGTGAAGCCGCCAAGGATGCCGACGCCGAAAAACAGGCGCGCCGTGTCGCTGCCGCCGCTGCGCGCGAGCCAGCCGATGAGCAGGCCCATCAACAGGCTGCCGAGAATGTTGATCGACAGCGTCCACCAAGGAAAGCCGGGGCCGAGGCGCGCGAGCATGATCTGGCCGATCAGGTGGCGCGCGCCAGCCCCGATCGCACCGCCGACCATGACAGGGAAAAGTCCGTTCATGCTGCCCGCCCTAGCCGCAAATGCACGCGGCGGAAAGCGCGCGTGTCTGCCATGCCTATGCGTCGGGTGCGGCCAGTGCGCCGGCGGGGCGTTCGTGCGTGGCGCGCCAGTCGGCGGGTCGATCGAAGTGGCCTTGCCATATGCCCAGCCGTTTGGCCTGCGCCCCGGCTTCCTCGACCATATAGGCCTCATCGGCCGCGACCGCCCATCCTCGCCGCACCATCTCGGCGGCGAGGTCGACGCCCTCGGGTTCGGCGGCGGTCCGGCAGGTGGCGAGCGTGCGGCCATAACGGTCTTTCGCAGCGAATTCGCAATGGAGCGGGCCGCGTCCCGCAATTTTTTCGAGCGCGCTTCGGGCTTCGCGTCCGCACGGCCAGCGGCTGCCATCGGCGCTGGCGCAATCCTGCCGATATTCGACCGCATCGATACCGGTCAGGCGGATGGTCGTATCATCCCGATCCTGCCGGATCGTCAGGCTGTCGCCGTCGATCACGTGGGTGAGCGGGACGGGCGTGACCGATGGCGGCATTCCCGTCCAAGCCGCGACGGCAAGCGCCGCGAGCAGGAGCAGCGCTGCGGCCGACCGCAGGCGACGGCGCCAGCGCATGCGGGTGAGGGGCGAGAGCGGCATGGCCATCGACTGGCGCGCGGGCACGGCCTTGGCAAGCGTGAATAAGGAATTGACTTTGAGAACAAACAGTGTCCAAAATGGACCATCTTCCGCACGGTCGCCTCGCAACGGCTCATGCTCATTCGCTGCCTGAGTCCGATATGGCGGCAGATGCGAACGAACAAAAGGTGAATATCACCGGAATGACGACATAAGGACGCCGGGGCGGAGCAAAGGGACAGGGGACGCGATATGGACCAGGCAATTCAGATGCTGTCGGGGATGCCGACATTCCCGTCGAGCGGAATGCGAATGAGCGAGCCGGGCCATTGCGGCGGCAAATCCCGTCTTCTGTTCGTCGGACATTCGGCCATCGGCAGTGAACTCGAAAAGATCGATGGCGTCGGTGTTTCATTCGTGCCGGCTGAAACGGCCGTGGACCATCTGCGCGCGCGTCCTGTGGTCGATCTGCTGTGGCTGGCGCCGGCGGACGGCATCGACGCGGCGCTGTTGAGCGCGCTTTGCCACGCACTCGTCGACCGGGGTGCGGCACTGGTGTGCGAGACATCGCTCGACGACATCGATCGACTGGCGGCGGCGATTCCCGATGATCTCCGGGTCGAATGGCTGGTCGACGCCGATGCGACCGACCGGCGTGTGGCTTTGGCCGCCGCGCGACGCCGCGCCGACGCTCAGGTGGTGCATGAGGTGACGCGCGATCCCGCGATGGAGCGGATCGACCGGCTGCAGGAAGAGGTTGCCCGTATCTCGCGCCTGCTCGGCGAGCTTGCGGGGCAGCGCGGGGGGCTTACCGGAACGCCCGCAGCCTATGCGCCGGCGAACGAGGATTATGACGATTATGCAGGGCAGGTTCGCGCGCCCGGGCGCGATTTCGCCGCGATGCCGCGCAGCTTTGTGCCGGAGGAGCGGACGATCGATCGCCAGCGCGCCAAGGCGGTGCGCCGGATGCTGCGCCAGCGGCGGATGCGCGAACAATATTTCCCGGCCGACCTGTTCGCAGATCCGGCATGGGACATGCTGCTCGACCTTTATGCGGCGCGGCTCGAACGTCAGCCGGTATCGGTATCGAGCCTCTGCATCGCTGCTGCGGTACCGGCGACGACCGCGCTCCGCTGGATCAAGACAATGACCGATGCCGGGCTTTTCCTGCGCGAAGCCGATCCGCTCGACGGTCGGCGCATCTTCATCGCGCTGTCGGAAAGCGCTTTCGAGGCGATAGCGCGCTATTTCGAGGCGCTGGAGGAGTAGGCGGGCGCTTGCCAGCGCGCCCGGCCTGTGGCAGGGGCGCGCTTCCCGCGTTTTGCGCCGGGGCGCTTAGCTCAGTTGGTAGAGCATCTCGTTTACACCGAGAGGGTCGGCGGTTCGAGCCCGTCAGCGCCCACCACCGCCGGATCCTTCCTTTTTGCGATCAAGCCGGTGAGGCCAGTTTGGTGCCGATCACGCCGGCGATGATCAGGGCGAGAAACCCGATCTGCGTCGAGTTCAGCCGCTCGCCGAAGAGCGTCACGCCGAGCAGGGCAACGCCGACCGCGCCGAGCCCGGTCCAGACCGCATAAGCCGTGCCCGCGGGCAGTCCACGCATGGCCAGCGCGAGCAGGCCCATGTTCACGAAGCTGAGTGTCACGGGCACGATCGATGCCTGCCAACTGGCATGCGTTGCGGCCCACTTCAGGCTCAGCGCCCAGATGATTTCGGTTACGACCGCAAGGCCGAGGACGAACCACGCCATCGGATATCTCCTGTAGCGGGCTCGAAAATGAGGCAGCGGCCGGAAACCCGAAAGAGGCGGCTGCGCGGGCGCCATAGGCGAGGCGACAGGATAAGCCAATGGGGAGCCCGCCAACGGGTCAGACGGATTTGCCGCGACCCGTGTTGCGCGCGCGCCATACGACGGCCAGCGTAAAGAGGCCGATTCCGGCCCAGACGACATTGAGCACGGCCGAGGGGATCGCGCCATTATAGCCCGAATTGACGATGAAGCCCGCCGCGCCGAACACGTTCATCCATTGATAGACATAGCCGCGCGCCTCGAGCTTGCCGAGCGACAGCAGCACATAGGCCGCGAGGATCAGCACCGCGGCCGACCAGCCGATAACCTCGATCGCTATCCGCAGTGCGTCCATGTCGATCCTTTTCGGGGGTTGGCGCGCGCTCAGCGCATCGTGCGTTCGAGCGCCTCGACCGCGTCTTTCGCTTCCTTGAGGCCAAGGCCGGTCGCGTCGCGCAGCCGCTTGATCGCCTCGATCTTGCGGTTCTGGCGGATCAGCTCGCGAATGCCCTCGTCATCGATTGCGATGTCGACCGGGACGGCGGGTCTTGCGGCGACGGGCGGCCGCGACAGCGTGCGCGGCGGGCTCGTCAGATCGCGCCCGCCGCCACGACGCAGCGCAAGGACCAGTCCCGCGCCGCAGAGGAAGCCGAGGGCGAAGAGAAGAAACCCGCTCATCGCCCTGGTCTACATCAGGCCGCGAGCTTGCGCAGCACGTAATGCAGGATGCCGCCGTTCATATAATATTCGACCTCGTTCGCGGTATCGATGCGGCAGAGCGTGTCGAAGCTGAAGGTCGAGCCATCGGGGCGGGTGACGTTCACCGTCACGGTCTGGCGGGGCTTGAGATCCGCGACGCCGGTGATGGTGAACTGGTCGTCGCCGGTGAGGCCCAGCGTCTCGCGGCTCTGGCCTTCGAGGAACTGCAGCGGCAGCACGCCCATGCCGACGAGGTTCGAACGGTGGATACGCTCGAAGCTCTCGACGATCACCGCGCGGACGCCGAGCAGATTGGTGCCCTTCGCCGCCCAGTCGCGCGACGATCCGGTGCCATATTCCTTGCCGGCGATGACGACCAGCGGCGTGCCGTCGGCCTTGTGGCGCATCGCGGCGTCGTAGATCGGCATGACCTCGGCGCCGTAGCGCGACATGCCGCCCTCGATGCCGGGGACCATTTCATTCTTGATGCGGATGTTGGCGAAGGTGCCGCGCATCATGACGTCGTGGTGGCCGCGGCGGGCGCCGTAGCTGTTGAAGTCGGCCTTGCTAACCTGATGTTCCATAAGCCATTTTCCGGCCGGCGAGTCCGCCTTGATCGAACCGGCGGGCGAGATATGGTCGGTCGTGATGCTGTCGCCGAGGATGGCGAGCGGCTTGGCGTTCACGATGTCGGACACCGGCGCCGGGGTCATCGTCATACCCTCGAAGTACGGCGGGTTGGCGACATAGGTCGAGCCCGCGCGCCACTGGTAGGTGTCGCTGCCCTCGACCTCGATCTTCTGCCAGTGCGCGTCGCCCTTGTAGACATGGGCGTAGCGCGCGACGAACATGTCGCGGTCGACCGCGCCCGCAACCGCATCGGCGACTTCGAGATTGGTCGGCCAGATGTCGGCGAGGAACACGTCCTTGCCCTGCTGGTCCTGCCCGATCGGCGTGGTGGTGAAATCCTCGATCACCGTGCCCTTCAGCGCATAGGCGACGACGAGCGGCGGCGAGGCGAGGAAGTTCGCGCGGACGTCGGGCGACACGCGCCCTTCGAAGTTGCGGTTGCCCGAGATCACCGCCGCGGCGACGAGGCCATTCTCGTTGATCGCCTTCGAGATCGGCTCGGCCAGCGGCCCCGAGTTGCCGATGCACGTCGTGCAGCCATAACCGACCAGATTGAAGCCGATATTGTCGAGATGCTTCTGCAGCCCGGCCTTCTCCAGATAGTCGGTGACGACCTGCGACCCCGGCGCGAGCGAGGTCTTGACCCACGGCTTGGGCTTCAGGCCCAGCGCGTCGGCTTTCTTCGCGACCAGACCCGCGGCGACGAGCACGCCGGGGTTCGAGGTGTTGGTGCAGCTGGTGATCGCGGCGATGGTGACGTCGCCGTCGCCGATGTCGAAATCCTTGCCCTCGACCGGCACGCGCGTCTGCGCCTTTTTATAGGTGTTGACCATGTCGGCGTTGAACACATCGTCGACGTCGGGGAGCGAGACGCGGTCCTGCGGCCGCTTCGGCCCCGCGAGCGACGGAACGACGGTGCCGAGGTCGAGTTCGAGCGTGTCGGTGAAGATCGGGTCCGCGGCGCCCTCGACGATCCACAGCCCCTGCGCCTTGGCATAGGCCTCGACCAGCGCGATATTCTCGTCGCTGCGCCCGGTCAGGCGCATATAGTCGAGCGTCTTGTCGTCGACGCCGAAGAAGCCGCACGTCGCGCCATATTCGGGCGCCATGTTCGCGAGCGTCGCGCGGTCGGCAAGGCTCAGCGAGGCGAGGCCGGGGCCGAAATATTCGACGAAGCGGCCGACGACGCCCTTGGCGCGCAGCATCTGCGTCGCGGTGAGCACGAGGTCGGTCGCGGTGACGCCTTCCTTCAGCTTGCCGGTGAATTTGAAGCCGACGACTTCGGGGATCAGCATCGACACGGGCTGGCCGAGCATCGCGGCCTCGGCCTCGATCCCGCCGACGCCCCAGCCGAGCACGCCGAGCCCGTTGATCATCGTCGTGTGGCTGTCGGTGCCCACGCAGGTGTCGGGATAGGCGACGGTCTCACCCGATGCGTCCTCGCTCGACCACACCGCCTGCGCGATATGCTCCAGATTGACCTGGTGGCAGATGCCGGTGCCCGGGGGCACCGCCTTGAAGTTCGACAGCGACTTTGACCCCCATTTCAGGAAGTCGTAGCGTTCGCCGTTGCGATAATATTCGATCTCGACATTCTGCTCGAACGCCTTGGGGTGGCCGAATTCGTCGACCATGACCGAGTGGTCGATGACGAGGTGGACGGGGACGAGCGGGTTGATCTTCGACGTGTCGCCGCCGAGCTTGGCGATCGCATCGCGCATCGCGGCGAGGTCGACGACGCAGGGCACGCCGGTGAAATCCTGGAGCAGCACGCGCGCGGGGCGATACTGGATTTCCTGGTTCGAATGCGGATCCTTCTGCCAATCGACGAGCGCCTTGACGTCGTCGGTCGAGACGGTGAAACCGCCATCCTCGAACCGCAGCAGGTTTTCGAGCAGCACCTTCATCGAGAAGGGCAGGCGCGACACGTCGCCGAGCTGTGCCGCGGCCTTGTCGAGCGAATAATAAGCGTAGTTCTTGCCGCCGACGCTCAGCGTCGAGCGGGTTCCCAGCGTGTCGTTGCCCGTGGTCGTCATAGGATTGCAGTCCCCATGTTGGCGCGGCGGGGAATGACTGTCCGGTGGCGGAGCGGGAGAGCGGGGCCAACGGGAGTCGCACGCGCGGTTTATGTTGGCGCCGCCTTACGCCGGGGGTGGGGAAATGCAAGGGGGTGGGGGGGCGAGAAACTTCGCTCGAAATAAGCGGGCGGGAGACGATTGCTCATCACCCGCCCGGAGGATTAACTGTCTTTTATGGTTGTGTTGGGGCTACGCTTGCCATGTGCGGTCGTAACGAAACGTCCGGAGATGGCGCTGCGGTAGGTGCCGCCGGTGCTCCCGCCGCCGCGTGCTTCATGTACAGTGGTGCGGGGGCTGGCGCGGCCGTGCTTCGCTGTGACAAATCGTCCAGATATCGCGCTACGAAATGATCCGCCTTTTCCCTTGGCCATCAGAGTGCTCCTTCGTCTTGAAAATGAGGGGCCGCGTCAAAGCGGCCCCTGGTCAGCCGCGCGGCGGGAACGGGTCTTCGCCGTAGCTGTCGCGCTCCCGAATTTGGCCATTCCGGCCGTGGATCAGGAGTTCGCTGCTTTGGTTCCGAGCGATGTTCCGTGCCGCGTCGATAGCGGCCTGTTGCGTCTCATGAATCGAGGTCGCGCGCTCGTTGCCAGCGCCCCGTACCGCCCAGCTATCATTGTGCGGGACGACATGTTGGTTCTTGCCTGCCATTGGTATATCCTCCTTCCTCGCGTGAGGGTAAGACGGTTTGCGACACCGCTCCCGATCGCCCTGATTGGCTTTCAGGGGAGTGGGCGGCGGAAGTTGGGCCATGCGGACATCGGAAAAAAATTTTCCTACAATGTCCGCGCAACTGCTTTTTGTCGGCCTACCCCAGCGAGCAACATGGCGGAGAGCGGTGAGCGGACTCAGTTTGACCCTTGAAGAAGCTAGGCAGGCAATCGCCGGTCTGTCCGATGCCGATCTTCTTCGAGTGGAGAAGATGGGCCGAATTTTTGCGCTTCGAGCCGGTTGCGAAGTCCGACCACTACTCAATGACGCAATAGCTTCGACCTTAAGCGGGGCTCGAAAATGCCCGCGCGACATGCCGATGCTTCAGTTTCTGGTCGGCGTAATTCGAAGCAGGGCGTCTGCGCGCAAGGAATCGCAAGTTAGAGGCCCTGAGATGGTCGCCTTGGACGCCGAAGGTCCGGTCGGATTGCTGGTTCATGAAACAGTGCCTTCACATGAGCGCGACCCTGAAGACGTTTGCGCGGCTGAAGAAGAAATTGGCCTCCGGAAGGCTGCGTTGGAGGAGCTGTTTGCGGGTGATGAGCCTGCGACGCTTTTCCTTTGGGCGCTTCTGGAGGGGTTGGAGAAGGAGGAGATTATGACGATGAATAATCTTGACGAAATCGCCTACGACACGATTCGACGGCGCGTGCGCCGCCGAATTGATCGGAGGTTCCCCAATGGATGGGAATCGTGACGGGAAAGAAACCATGCGACCCCACATTCGACCCGCTTTTTGAAGAACTGATCAACGACGTCACTCGGCTAACAGATGTCGAAATCTTTGCCGAGTTTGAGGAGGAGGGGGCGAACCCAGCAATGGTTGTCGCCGATATGCGAGAGTTAATTCAGCTAGCGATTTTAGATGATGGGAAGGCGCGACTCGCCCGCGCGAAAGCGGCTGTTCAGCAGAATCGATCAAGAGCGTCTCATAACCGACGCGTGATCGGCATTCCTGAAAAAAAAGCACTGCTTGAGCGCGTTGCAGCTAACGACCCGAAACTAAAGAGCCGCCTCACCATGGCGGCCCGTAATGGTGAAGGTATTACAGAGGAAGAAATGTCATCGATATTGGAAGATTTGCTGGAGCTTGGAGCTATTGACGACACGGGTAACTTGATTTGAAACCCGTCGGTCCGGCCGAGAATTTGCTCCACTCTCTCGGAATAACCCACGCCCATGAGATCGATATCGAGGCGATCGCATGGGCGGCGGGTGCACAGGTACGGGATGGGCGTTTGGCGAGCTGTGAAGCTCGCATTATTGGCTTTCAAGATCGGGCCATTATTACCGTGCGGGGGGCAGGAGATTGGCGCCGCCGCCGATTTTCAATCGCGCACGAACTAGGCCATTGGCACTATCATCGAGGACGATCCTCCCTCTGCCGTCCTTCTGAAATCGGTAATCCTGCAAGCAGCAATTCTGCGGAGCGTCAGGCTGACAATTATGCCGCGGACCTTTTGATGCCGAGCTACATCTTTAAAGCCATGATGGGCGTGTCGTCCCCATCCTCATTCGAGGTAATAGACGATCTATCGGCGCAGTTCTCGACAAGTCGCGTTGCAACAGCCTTGCGGTACGTATCCTTGACCGAGTTGCCGTGCATACTGATCTGCCATGACGTGAGGGGAAGGCGTTGGTTTCAACGTAGCCGCACAGCGTCAGATCAATGGTTTCCGCGCAGCGAGCTGGATGCGAGTTCTCGTGCGCTAGAAGTGTTGCATAAGCGCACTCGTCAATATCGACCGTCGAAGATTGGAGCACACGTCTGGTTCGATAGGCGTGATGCCGAGCGACATTGTGTGTTCGAGCATACCCGGGCCTCCTTCGGTGGCGAAATTCTGACGCTACTCACGCTGTCCTCGAACATGATGGTCTAAGAATACCTCCAACCCTATCGCAAACTCCAAAACCCACTTTCCTACATTATCCAAATAGGTTCATAATCATTCCGATTCATTCCAGGTAATTCGGGAGATGGAGCTATGGGGCGTAAAGTGGCGCGGGGTTCGCGGGGGAAATCGGGGGTTTCTGAGGGTGGTAACGCGGCTCGCGGTGCTGGGCCCCGGATCAAGTCCGGGGTTCACGGGCGAGACAATCCCCTCATGCCCGGCCTGCGCATTCGCGAGGATGGCTTTACGGTGGCGCGGACGCGGACGTTTCTGGTTTTGCTGGCGCAGACGGGGTGCGTGACCGACGCGGCGCGGGTGGCGGGGGTCAGCCGGACTTCGGTCAATCGCGCGCGCAAATTATTCGCGCCGTTCGACAAGGCGTGCCGCGACGCGCTGGCCAAGGCGCTGCGCGGGCTGGAGGCGGTCGCCTATGAACGCGCGGTCGAGGGGCGCGAGATGGTGATCCTGCGGGGCGGCAAGGAGGTCGAGCGGCGGATCGTGCCGTCGGACTCGCTGCTGGCGATGCTGCTGAAGCGCGGCGACCTGAAAAACGGGCGCGATGTGCGGCTCACACCCGAGGAAGCGAAGACCTATGAATTGCCCGAGGCGGTGCGGCACCGCTTCCTGTCGCGCGAGGAATATTTCAGCGGCATGGTCTTCGACAAGCATCCGGGCACGGGCAAGGTGCAGGGGCCGACGCAGGAAGAAACCGACGCGGTGCTGATCAAGCGGATCGAGATGGTCAGGCGCTACGAAAGGCATCAGCGGCGAATCAAGGGACAGTGCCTCGCGTGCGGGCAGCCGATGATGCTGAGCCAATATGACATGGATGCGCGCGCGCGCGCGAAGGCGGAGCAGCGGTTACTGCCGTCGCCGCAGGATGGAGCCTGACGCCGTGCCTGAGCCGGCCGCGCGGCCCGGCTCAGCGGAGCGCGTTGGCGATCGTCGTGAAGATGGTCGCGAGGTTGAGCCCGAGCATCTGGAAGGCGATGATGCACGCGACCGAAATCAGCGCCGCGATCAGCCCATATTCGATCGCGGTCGCGCCGCGCTGGTCGCGTAACAATCCGGCCCTGCGTATCATCCTGTCGCTCCCGCTGCTGTGCCTTGCCCGGCGATAGCGGGCGGGTACGAAGCGATGGTTGGGAAAATGCGTTAACGGCGCGGCGCGCGCGGCGGATCAGGCGGTGGCGCCGAGGGGGACGGGCGCGGGGCGGAAGGCGCGGACGCGGTTGCGGCCGGCGCGCTTGGCTTCGTAGAGCGCCTGATCGGCGCCCTTCATCAGCCGCGACAGGCCCTCTCCCGGTGTGCCGACCGCGATGCCGATGCTGGCGGTCGGGCAGAGGCCCGGCGGAATGCGGTCGGCGCAGGCGGCGTGCAGCCCCTTGCGCACCGTTTCGGCCAACTGGCGGGCGGCGTCGATGGTCAGGCCGGGGACGAGCAGCGCGAACTCCTCGCCGCCGATGCGTCCCGCGACCATGGCGGCGGGGCCGACCGCGCGGACATGCGCGCCAAACGCCGCGATAATTGCGTCGCCGACCGCGTGGCCATGCGTGTCGTTGACCGCCTTGAAATGATCGAGGTCGGCGATCAGCAGCGCGGCGGGCTGGCCCGCGTCGAGGCTGCGGCGGAGCGCCGCGCCGGCCGCGGCCTCGAACCCGCGGCGGTTGAGCAGGCCAGAGAGCTGGTCGTCGTCGGCCTCGCGCCTCAGCTCGGCGATCATGTCGATCGCGACCGCGACCATCAGGCTGATCGCCGCGACGATCGACACCATCGCCTGGCTGAACTGGACCGTGGTCCAGTACACCGACTGCTGAAACCCGACATAATCGTCGAAGCCGCCGCTGAAGGTCAGGATGACGACGGGGCGGACGATGAGGTTGGCGGCCGAGAAGGCGGCGACCCAGAAGAGCAGGCGGTCGATCAGGTGCGGCTTGGCGACGGGCCACAGCGCGCGGACGACCATCAGCGCGATGACGCCGGCGCCGACGCTGATTGCATAGATGCGCGCGGGGATGCTGGGGCTGACCAGCAGGAACCAGGTGAAGATCGCGAGCGAGACCGCGGCGACAAGGCCCATGACGCGCCACGGGACGGGCAGGCCATAGCGGCGGATGATCGCGGCGGCGAAGAAAATGCCCGTCGCGAGGAAGCCGGCGTTGGCGGGCAGCCGCTGGAGCTCCATCGGCAGGACGGGCGCGACGTCCTGGATCAGGAAGGCGAGCGCGGTGAACAGATAGGCGGCGGCGGCATAGGCGACATAGCGCTCGCGCCGCTGCAACCACATCAGGAAGAAGGCGGTTGCGAACAGCAGGCCAATGCCCGGGTTGAGAAGCGAAATGAAGAGCTGTCCGTTCAACGCGACATCCTGCACCGGCCCCCGCGCGATGCTAGCCGGACCATAGATAACAAGTGGTTACGGCAGCGGGAGCGCCGCGGACAGTGTGTAACGGTTAGGAGTATGGGGTTTTCGTCGAAGCGGCACCGGCCCGCTTCCCCACCCGGCCCCCCATAGGCTACTATTGTCTGGGAGGCCGGGCGGGGGAGGGGGCCGGTGCCGTGCCCCGATGTCAGGCCGTGCCGCGGACAGCGAGGCGCACTGGAATGCGCGTGCCGCTGCGCGTGAAATCCTCATCCTCGAGCGCCATCGCGACGAGCGCTTCGCCCGCGGCGTCGAGATCGGGCTCGAGCGTCGTGAGCGCGGGGTCGGCCATGTTGCCGGCGCGGATGCCGTCGAAGCCGATCAGCGCGACATCGTGCGGCACGCGGCGCCCGGCTTCCTTGAGACCCTGCAAGACGCCGAGCGCGAGCATGTCGCTGGCCGCGAAAATCGCGTCGACCTCCGGGTGCGCGGCGAGCAGCGCGTGCGCCGCGGCGACACCCTGCGCGTGGCGGTCGGCGGCGGCGGGCGGCTCCGAAATGATCGGCGCGATGCCGTGCGCCGCGAGCGCCTCGACAAAGCCGTCGCGGCGCTCGTCGAACTGGCGCTGCGGCGAACGCTGCGGCCCGACGAAGGCGATATGCTTGCGGCCCGATGCGACGAGATGCTCCGCGGCGAGGCGGCCGCCGATGCCGTTGTCGCTGCGCATCCAGTGGAACGGATCGCCGGGACTGCCCCAGCATACGAAGTCGAACCCCGCCCCCTGCGCCTCGGCGAAATAGTCCCACGCGGCGCGGTTGCTGGTGGTGCCGATGACGATCATCGCGTCGGCGAGCCCCGAGGCGACGAAATCGGCGCGGAAATTGGCCTCGCTCTCCTGAAACGAGACGAGCAGGTTGAAACCGCGCGCCGAGGTTGCGGCGGCGATGCTGCCGAGGAGGGCGAAGTAGAAGGGATTGATCGCGCTGCGATCCTCGCCGGGCCGGCAGATGGTCACGAGCGCGAGCGTCTCGCTGCTTTTCAGGCGTAGCGACGAGGCGTGGCGGTCGACGACATAGCCGAGCTCGCGGGCGGCGGCCGACACGCGTGCGCGCGTTTCGGCGTTGACGCCGGGGCTGCCCCGAAGCGCGCGCGAGACGGTCGATTGCGACACGCCGGCGCGCTCGGCGACGTCGAACGATGTCGGGCGCAGCGTTTTCATGTGCAGTCCGTCTCCCCTCTCCGGCCGTCTCTCGCGTCCGCGCGGGGGCTTGTCAATCGGTGGTCAGAGGCCGTCGAGCGCGAGCAGCGCGAAACTCGCAAGCCAGTGCTCGCCCATATAGTCGCCGGTGACATGCGGGAGGGCGGCGGCGAGGTGGCGCGCTGCGGCGGCTTCGGCGACCGCGGCGACGGGGTGGGCCGGGCCAAGCGCTGCGGCAATCGCGCGCCAGCTCCACGCGCGGCTGAGATTGAGGCCGTCGAGGTGCGCGATCTTGCCGTCACTGCGGTCGGAGACGGTCGCGGGGGTGAAGAGGGTGGCGGGCTGTTCCTGTGTCGCGCGGGGCAGGAAGGCGTCGAACCAGCCGGTGAAATCGCCACCGAGGACGACGGCCATCAGATGCGCCTCGGTGAGCGCGGAAGAGAGGAACTCGTCGCCGCCGGGTTCCCATGCCTGGCAGTCGCGGTCTTCGCCGAACCAGTCGCGGGCGCGGGCGTCGATCTGTGCGACCAGTCCGGGATCGCGGCTCGCGGCCCAATGGCGCGCGAGGAGCAACGCGAAGGCGATGTTGAAATGGGTGCCGACGCGCAGCGGGTAGGTGAGCTTGGGCAGGAAGGCATGGAAGCGCGCGGCGAAGGCGAGGGCGAGCGGTTCGAGCGCGGCCGCCCATGGCGCCTCGTGCCGTTCGGCCTCGGCATGGAGCGTGAGGAGCCAGCCCCAGCCATAGGGGCGCTCGAACGCAGCCGAATAAGGACGATCGAGGAAGGCGAGTTCGCCCGCGACCTTTTCGGGGACGAGCATTTCGCCGGCGCGGGCGCGGATTTTGGCGGCGATGGGAAGGTCGGGGAAAAGGCGCGCGAGGCGCAGTATCTGCCACCAGCCGTGAACGCAGCTGTGCCAGTCGAAGCTGCCGTGAAAGATCGGGTGATGCTCGCGCGGGGGCTTGGCGTCCTCGGGTCCGACGAGGACGAGGTCCATCTTGTACGGATATTCGCGGCCGAGGTGGGCGAGGGTCGCGGCGGCGAAGCGCACGGCGTGGTCGGGGGTGAGGTGGGTCATGTCAGAAAGCAAACAGGTAGATGAAGAGGATGTTGACCGCGAGCAGCGGGACTGCGGTACCGATCTGTGCCTTGATCACGCCATAGGGGTTTTTGAGTTCGAGCAGCGCGGCGGGGACGAGGTTGAAGTTCGCCGCCATCGGGGTCATCAGCGTGCCGCAGAAGCCCGCGAGCATGCCGATCGCCGCGACGACCGCCGGATCGCCGCCATAATGCTTGATGAGCAAAGGCAGACCGACCGCCGCCATCATCACCGGAAAGGCGGCGAACGCGTTGCCCATCACCATGGTGAAGAGCGCCATGCCGAGCCCGAAGGCGAGCACCGCGCCGAACAGGCTGCCCTGCGGGATTGCGGTGCCGATGAGGCCGCCGACGACTTCGCCGACTCCGGCGAGTGCGAACACCGCGCCGAGGCTGGCGAGCATCTGCGGCAGGATCGCGGCCCAGCCAACCGAGTCGAGCAGGCGGCGGCCCTGTTGCAGCGGGAGCAAAGGCGGTGGTTTGAGGCGCGTCATGCCCACGGCGAGCGCGATGATCACGCCGCAGGCGAGCGAGATCAGCGTCGCCTGCTTGGGATCGGCGAGACCGGGCACCCATTTGAAGAGCAAGGTGCCCGCGAGCGCGACCGCGGGGATGATGAGGGCAACCAGCAGCAGGAAAGGACCATGCCTCTCGGCCCGTTCCGCCTGCACCTCGACAGGAACCTCGCCGCCGGCCGCGCGGCCGGTCAGGCCGGTGCCGGCGATTGCGACCAGCGCGAGGACGAGCAGGCCGTTGCCGAAATCGCCGAGATAATCGCCGCCGATCATCGACAATGCGAGAAGGCCCCAGAAGGCGGCGTTGCCGAAGCGCTTGCGATTGCCGCGATCGTAGAGGCCGAGCAGCGCGAAGGCGGCGAAAGTCCAGCCGGCGAGGATATAGACGAAATCGAGCGTGATCATGCGCCCGCCTCCTGCTTGCGCATGCGCCTGTCGAGGCGCCCGAGGCGGAAGCTGTGAATCAGGAAGGCCGCGATTGCGGTGGGGATGGCCCAGAGCGAAAGGTGAAGCGGCTCGATCTGATAGCCATAGCCTTCGAGGATACCGCGCATCAGCAGGATCGAACCGAAGGCGAGGAAGATGTCCTCGCCGAAAAAGACGCCGACATTGTCGGTCGCGGCCGAATAGGCCTTCACTTCCTCGCGCTCGTCGTCGGTGAGCGCCGGGCACTGCGCCTCGGCGGCCGCCTCGGCCATCGGGGCGACGAGCGGACGTACGGTCTGGGCATGGCCCGCGACCGAAGTGAGGCCGACTGCGGCAAAGGCCTGACGCAGGAAAAGATAGCCGGTGAGCAAACGCCCGAGCGTTGCGCCCTTCAACCGGCCGATGATGTTGCGGGCGTGCTGTTGCAGGCCGTACGCTTCGAGCAGGCCGATGACGGGAAGGACGATCCAGATGATCGAGACATAGCGCGTGTCGTTGAATGCCTTGCCGAAGGCCGCGATAATCGCGGTTACGTCGAGCCCCGCGGCGAGGCCGGTTGCGAGGGCCGAGGCCATGATGACGAGCAGCGGATTGAAGCGGAGCAGGAAACCCGCGATGATGATGGCAATGCCGATCAGGACGAGCATGGCTTAATTCCCTCCCCCTCGATGGAGGAGGCAGCGAGACTTGGCGGCTTGCCGCCTAGTCGCAGTGGTGGGGGTGCGTTGTCGACCTGAGTTGGTCGTGCGTGGACGTGCCCTCACCCTCATCCAACTTCGCCTAATCGCTTCGCGATAAGGCTGCGTATCCTTCCCCGATCGAGGGGGAAGGAGGATTTGCGCCGCTGCCGTCAATTGTCGTCCCCTGCCTTCCCATAGCCGCCGCCGCCCGGCGTTTCGATCACGAAGACGTCACCTGCTTGCACATCGGCGCTTCCGGTGGCGGCGAGCATCTCGACCGAACCGTCAACGCGTTCGACCCGGTTGCTGCCGGGCGCGGCGTCTTTGCCGCCAGCAAGGCCGGAGGGCGCGATCCGGCGGCGGTTCGCGAGAATGTTCGCGGCCATGGCTTCGCGGAAGCGGATGCGGCGGGTCGCGCCGTCGCCGCCGCGCCATCGGCCCGCGCCGCCCGAGCCTTTGCGGATCGAAAATTCCTCGACGATGACGGGGAAGCGCGTTTCCATCACCTCGGGGTCGGTCATGCGGCTGTTGGTCATATGCGTCTGGATCACGCTCGTCCCGTCGAAGCCGGGGCCGGCGCCCGACCCGCCGGCGATCGTCTCATAATATTGATGGGCGGTGTTGCCGAAGGTGAAATTGTTCATCGTGCCTTGGGCGGGCGCCATCGCGCCGAAGGCGGCGAACAGCGCGTCGGTGATGACCTGGCTCGTCTCGACATTGCCCGCGACGACCGCAGCTGGATAGGTCGGCGAGAGCATGGAATCTTCGGGAACGATCAGCGTGACCGGAGCAAGGCAGCCCTCGTTCATCGGGATCGGATCGTCGAGCATGGTGCGCAGGACGTAGAGGACGGCGGCGCGGACGACGGGTGCGGGCGCGTTGAAATTGTCGGGGAGCGTCGCCGACGAGCCGGTGAAATCGATGGTGACGTGGCGCGCCTCGCGGTCGACCTTCACGGCGACCGCGACTTCGGCGCCATTGTCCATCGCGTAGGTGAAGGCGCCGTCGTCGAGGCGCGCGATAAGCTGGCGAACAGCGGCTTCGGCCTGACGCTGGCCGTGGGCCATATAGGCGGCGACAGTCCGGGCGCCGTGCGCGGTGGAGAGGTCGGCGAGCGCGCTGGCGCCGCGCTGGCAGGCGGCGACCTGTGCCTTGAGGTCGGCGATGTTGAGCGCGGGATTGCGGGCGGGCCAGTCGCTGTCGAGAAGGTGCGCGTGGACGTCGGCGTCGAGGAAGCTTCCGTCGTCGACGATCAGCACATTGTCGAAAAGGATGCCTTCGTCTTCGATGCTCTTGCTGTCGGGGGGCATCGAGCCGGGGGCGATGCCGCCGAGGTCGGCGTGGTGCCCGCGTGTGGCGACGAAGAAGGCGGGGGTATCGCTTTCTATGAACACCGGCATGATGACGGTGATGTCGGGGAGGTGGGTGCCGCCGTCGTAGGGGGCGTTGAGCGCATAGGCATCGCCACGTTTGATACCGCGGCCATCGCCCGTGCGCTGGCGCAATATCGTGCGCACGCTTTCGCCCATCGAACCGAGATGCACCGGCATATGCGGGGCGTTGGCGACGAGGCGACCCTCGCTGTCGAAGATCGCGCATGAGAAGTCGAGCCGTTCGCGGATGTTGATCGACGAGGCGCTGTGCTGGAGCGCGCCGCCCATTTCCTCGGCGATCGCCATGAACAGGCTGTTGAAGATTTCGAGGCGGATCGGGTCGGGTGTGGCGAGATCGTCGCGTATGACCGCAGCGACATTCGCTGTGCGGGCGCGGGCGAGGAGCAGGGTGCCCTCGTGCTGCACCTCGGCGCGCCAGCCCGGCTCGACGATCGTGGTCGAAAGCGCGTCGATGATGATCGCGGGGCCGGCGATGGTTCGGCCGGCGGCGAGAGCGCCGCGCTGGTAGAGCGGGATGTTGCGTGGCCCTCCGGCGAGCCAGGCGGTGACGGTTTCAGGGGGCGTGCCGGCCGCGGCGGCAAGCGGTTGCAGCGTCGCTGGCGCATCACCGGTCTCGGTCAACTCGACACGGATGCGGTCGACGACGAGGCTGTCATGCGGGGCATAGCCGAAGCGCTGGCGGAAGGCGGCGGCGAAGGCGGACGCGACATCGGCGGGTGAGCCGGGCGGGAGTTCGATCGCATTGTCGCTGTCGGCGAGGCGGACGAAGAGCAGGGTTTCGCGGCTTGTCCGGGCGTCCGGTGCGAGATCGGCACGGGCCGCGTCCGACAGTTCTGCCTCGGCGGCGGCGAGTGTTGCGGCGCATGCTGCGTCGAGCGGTATCGCCAGCGTGCGCTCGCGGATCGCCGACGGCCGGGCGAGGCCCATGCCATAGGCCGAGAGCACGCCTGCGAGCGGGTGGAGCAGGATCTCATCGACGCCGAGCGCGTCGGCGACGAGGCAGACATGCTGGCCTGCGGCACCGCCAAAGCCGACAAGGCTGTAGCCCTGCGTCAGATCATGGCCGCGCGCGATGGTGATGCGCTTGATCGCGTTCGCCATCTGCTGGACCGCGATGCTTAGCAGGCCTTCGGCGAGCGCTTCGGGGGTGATATTGCCGACCTCGGCTGCCAGCGCCGCGAATTTCTCGACCACCACCTCGCGATCGAGCGGCTGGTCGCCGTTCGGGCCGAAGAGGTTCGGGAAATGATCGGCCTGGATCTTGCCGAGCAGGACGTTGCAGTCGGTGACCGTCAAGGGCCCGCCGCGGCCATAGGCGGCGGGGCCGGGGTTCGCGCCGGCGCTTTCGGGGCCGACGAGCAGGCGGGCGCCGTCCCAGCGGCAGATCGAGCCTCCCCCGGCGGCGACCGTGTGGATGCGCAACATCGGGGCGCGGATGCGTGTGCCCGCGACTACGCCCTCATTGTCGCGTTCGAGCCGGCCGGCATAATGGCTGACATCGGTCGAGGTGCCGCCCATGTCGAAACCGATCAGGCGGTCCTTGCCGAGCGGCGCGGCGCTGCCGACCATGCCGACGATCCCGCCCGCGGGGCCCGAGAGGATCGCGTCGCGGCCGTGGAAGGCCGATGCAGAGGCGAGCCCGCCCGAGCTCTTCATGAATTGCGGGTCGATGCCTCCATCAACGTTGGCGCCGAGCTGGGCGACGAACTGATCGACATAGTGGCGCAGCACCGGCGAGAGATAGGCGTCGGCGAGCGTCGTGTCGCCGCGACCGACGAGCTTGATGAGCGCGCTGACGTCGTGGCTGGTCGAAATCTGGGTGAAGCCGGTCTCGCGCGCGATGGCGGCGAGGCGTTGTTCGTGCGCGGGAAAGCGATAGCCGTGCATCAGCACGATCGCGATGCTGGACAGCCCACGGTCGCGCGCGGCTTGCAGCAATGCGCGTGCGGCGCTCTCGTCGAGCGGGGTCAGGATGTCGCCTTCGGGACCGACGCGTTCGGCAATTTCGGCAACCCCGGCGTGCGGCGGCGGGGTGCGGTCGAGTTTCCGCGCGAAAAGGTCTGGGCGGTCCTGATAGCCGATCGTCAGCGCGTCACCGAAGCCTTTGGTGATCGCGAGCAGGGTTGGCTGACCCTTGCGTTCGAGCAGCGCATTGGTCGCCACGGTGCTGCCCATGCGGATCGCGAGCGGGGGCAGGTCGCCCGTCCCGGCGCTGGTCAGGTCGCGGATCGCATTGACCGCGGCGTCCCCCGGGCGCGCGGGGTCTTCGCTGAGATATTTGGTGGTGACGACGGCGCCATCGGGGCCGCGCGCGACGACATCGGTGAAGGTGCCGCCGCGGTCGATCCAGATGTGCCAGCGATCGTCAGATGGTGGAGCCATTGTCCGGCCATCGAATGACGATGGCGAGGCTGTTGTCAACGGCTGTGCGCTGCCAGCTCCCCTTGAGCTGCCGTTCGATCAGCGAGCGGATGAACTGGGTGCCGAAGCTTTCGGTGCCGATCTCGGGCGTCGCGGCAAGATTGCTCTCGATCCAGCGCAGCTCAATGTCGCCGTCGCTACGCCGCCAGTCGACCGCAAGGTCGCCATTGCCCGACAGCGCGCCATATTTGATGCTGTTGGTCACGACCTCGTGCAGCGAGAGCGAGATCGTCTGCGCGGCATCGTCGTCGAGCCGGACTTCGGGGCCGGTGACGCCTGCCTGCCGTTCGGCCGACCAGCCCGCCAGTTCGAGCTCGCGCCGGATGATCGCGCCCAGCTCGACGAAGCCGACGGCGCCGGTGACGAGCATCTGCTTGGCATCCGACAGCGCGCGCAGGCGGCCGTCGAACTTCGCCTCGAAATCCTTGAGGTCGCTCGACTCGCGCAGCGTGATCCGCGCGAGCGCGCCGATGCGGGCAAAGGCGTTCTTCATCCGGTGCGCCATTTCGCCGATCATCAATTCCTTGTCTTCGGCGTGGCGTGCCTGCTCCTCGGCAAGTGCCTGCGCCGCGCCGACGCGGCGTTGCTGAACACGATGGAGCTGGGTCGCGAGGATCGCGAGGAGCAGACCGAAGACGAAGATGCCGAACGGCCGGCCCAGCCGTTCGAGCAGACGGCCATAGGAAATCCGCATCGTCCATTCGCGGTCGGCGACGCGTATTTTCTGTTCGTGCGCGTCCCAGCCGATCTTGCCGTGACGATAGAGCAGCTGCGCGTTCGGGCCGTCGCCGGCATAGACCTCGATCCCCGTGATGCCGTTGATCTGCTCGCCGAGCACCGCCTGCATCATGTCCTGCGCGCGGAACGGAGCATAGATGAACGCCTCGACCGGGCGCGTCCCGGGGCGCGTCGCTATGTTCGTCAGCGGCGAGACAGGCTGGCGCGTATAGACGGGGATATAGATCAGGAACCCCTTCTGCTTGTGGGTCGCGGCGCGTTCCTGTGCCAGCGACACGACCCCGCTCACGGCGGGCTGGCCCGTCTGCCAGGCGCGGCGCATCGCGGCGCGGCGCGTGGGGTCGCTGTACATGTCGAAGCCGAGCGCGACCTGACGGCGCGGCGTATAGGGTTCGACGAGCGTGACGACGAACCCGATTTTCTGGTCGGTCGCCGCGGGCCACACCTTGATGTCCTGCCCATAATTCTGGCGCAGCTGCGCCTCCGGCAGGTCGGGAATGCCGGCGGGCATCGCAGCGGCGATGCCGATGCCCTCCATCCCGGGGGTGCGGATCTGCGGCTGGAGCGAGGAGAGATATGCGCGGATACCGGGGCCGCTCGAGCTCGGATCGGACTGATAGAGCGCGCGGACGCCTTCGAGTACCGCGACATGATCGCGTAGGCGCATGTTGACCTGCATCGCGACCCGCGAGGCTTGATCGGCCTCCTCGGACTGGTTGTAGAGAAAGCTCGCCGCCGACGCGACGATCGCTGCGAGCAGGATGACAAGTCCGACAAAGCGGACGAGCAGCCCCATCAGCCGGTCTGCCCAGGTAGAAGGGCGCATAATATGAATCCCGCTGATTGCTGCCGCAGCAGCGCCCCCCTCCGGATGCCGTGTTCCATGCCGGGCGCGCGATAGCAAGATTATTTCGTCGCCGTTCCGGTGGTGCCCTACGGGTTGCGGCGGGCAACCTTTCGCCTATGCTGGCGGCCGGGAACGAGGAGGAGAGACGCGATGATCATCTATGGTTCGGTGGTATCGCCCTTTGTGCGCAAATTGCTGGGCTTTCTGGGCGAAAAGGGCATCGATTTCGAGCTGAAGGGCGTCGGCATCGGCGATCCCGATCCGGGGTTCCGCGCCGCCTCGCCGCTCGGCAAGATGCCCGCGATGGACGACGACGGCTATCTCCTCGCCGATTCGAGCGCGATCATCCACTATCTCGAAGCGAAATATCCCGAGCCCGCGCTGATCCCCGCCGACCCGCAGGAGCGCGGGAAGGTCATCTGGTGGGACGAGTTCGGCGACACGGTGTTCGCGGCGTGCAGCGGCAAGATGTTCTTCAACCGCATCGTCTCGCCCAAATTCCTCGGCCGCGAAGGCGATCTGGCTGCGGCGGCGCAGGCGGAGGCCGAAGAACTGCCGAAGTTGCTCGACTATCTCGAAAGCGCGATCCCCGCGTCGGGCTATCTGGTCGGCGACCGCCTCACGCTGGCCGATCTGGCGGTCGCGTCGCCGCTGATGAACTTCCGTCATTGCGGCGCATGCATCGATGCCGCCGTCCATCCGAAGGTCGCGGCGTGGAGCGAGGCGATCCTGTCGCGCCCCAGCCTCGCGCCATGGGTGGCGAAGGAGGAACGGCTGATCGCGAAGGTGCTGGCCGCCTGATCGCTGAGACTTTCTTAAGGCGGACGATCTAGCATTGGCCGCGAAGGAACCGACCGACCTTGCGACACCGATACCCCCTGCCGCTGCATCACAGCTGGCCCTTGTTCGAAAGCGCGCAGCATTTCGACCTTGGCTGGACCAACCGCGCGAGCGTGCGTCCACCCGAAGGGAAAGCCGCTGCGACCTTCGATAATGAGGAGGCGATGGCGCGGATGGGCGTCGGGCTGTGGCGATGCGATCTGGCGGACGACCGGCTGACCTGGTCGGACACGGTGTTCGACCTGTTCGGGTTTCCGCGCGAGGCCGCCATCGCGCGCGCCGATGCGGTGGCGCAATATTGCGAGGGATCGCGCGTCGCGATGGAGCGGCTACGCGCGCATGCGATCACCCACCGGCGCGGCTTCACGCTCGACGTCGAACTCGGCGGAACCTTGCCGCGCTCGCGCTGGATCCGCCTGATCGCGGCTCCCGTCTGCGAAGGCGATACGGTCGTCGCGTTGCACGGGCTGAAATTTCCGGCGCCCGACCATGGCGGCTGGCTGGACGACGATCCGCCGCCGCGTCAGCCGAGCGCGATCTCGCGCGTGATCCCGATCGCGTCCAGGAACACGGGGTCGTGACTGACGACGAGTAGCGCGCCGTCATAAGCCGCAAGACCGGACTCGATCGCCGCGAGCGAGTCGAGGTCGAGATGATTGCCCGGTTCGTCGAGAATCAGGAGCTGCGGCGGCTGCGGCGCCCCGAGCACGCAGGCGAGCCCGGCGCGAAGCATCTGGCCGCCGCTGAGTTTGCCGACGCTATGGTCGGCGGCCTCGGCCCTGAAGCGAAACCGCGCGAGGGCCGCACGGCACTGGTTGTTGGTCGTTCCCGGATTCAGCGCGAGGAAATTGCCGGCGATCGACAGCATGGGGTCGAGCAGCGAGACGCGCTGGTCGAGCATTGCGAACGGCACCGGCACCCGGACATTCCCCGCCCATGGCGTGAGCGTTCGGGCGATCAACGCCAGCAAGGTCGATTTGCCCGCGCCGTTGGGGCCGGTGATCGCGATCCGTTCGGGACCGGTGACGGTCAGCGACAGGCCATCGATGATCGGCCGGCCCTGCTCATATCCGGCAACGACATGATCCAGGTCGAGGACGGTGCGCGAGGCGGGAAGGCCGGTGGACGCGAGCCCGGCGGACAGCGGATCGACGATTTCGATCCGGCCGCGCGCCGCCTCCAGCGCCTGTTGGGCCTCGCCGCGCTGGCGGTCGGCCAGCCGGGTGGCGGAGGCGCGCGTTTCCTCGGCGCGGCGCTTGAGGCCTCCGATGATGATTTTCGGCATGTCGCCGCGCGCGGCCTTGCGGCGGCCGCCGGCGTCGCGGCGGTCCTGCTTCTCGGTCGCGGCCTGGGCCTGACGGCGGGCGTGATCGATCCGCTTTTCGGCCCCGGCAAGTTCGGCTTCGGCCGCCGCCTGTTCGATATCCTTGCGTGCGCGATAGGCGCTCCAACCGCCGCCATAGCGTGCGGCGCCGAGCGAGGTCAGCTCGACGATCGCGTCCATCGCCTCCAGCAATTCGCGATCATGGCTGACGATGATCGCCCCGCCATGCCAGCCGCGAAGCAGGCCCTGCACCGCAGCCCGCCCGGCGCGGTCGAGATTGTTCGTCGGCTCGTCCAGCAGCAGGAAATCGGGCTCGGCGAAGATCGCGCCGGCGAGCGCGGCGCGGGTGCGCTGGCCGCCCGACAGCGCCGTGAGCAGCGTGTCGGCCGGCAGCGGCAGGCCGACGGCGGCAAGCGCTTCGTCGATGCGCGCCTCGAGCGTCCAGTCGGCATCGCCGATTTCGTCGACGCTTGCCTCGCCCGCTTCGGCCTTTCGGAGCAGCACGAGCCCGGCGCGCGCGCCGAACAGGTCGGCGATGCTGTCCTGCGGGTCGACCTGCACCGTCTGGCGCAGCATCGCGACCGTCCCGTCGATGGCGATGGTGCCCGACGATGGTGTCAGGTCGCCGGTCAGCAGACGCAGCAGCGTCGATTTGCCGACGCCGTTGCGACCGACGATGCCGGTGCGTTCCGTCTGAAAGGCGAGGTCGAGGTCCGAAAGGACGGCGCGGCCGTCGGGCGTGGACCAGCTGATATTGGCGAGGGTGATCGAGGACATGGATACAGCTTTCCTGAAGGCAAGGCTTGCGGGCGATGCGGTCAGTTCAGATCCATGATCCTGTTCACTCCTTGGGGGTTGGATGAGGCGGAACTATAGGGCGGATTCGCGAATGGGCAAGGGGCGAGCGAGTGGCGACTTAGGGGTGGGGAGCGGACGTTGACCCGAAGTGCCGGCCCTCTTAGCGTGATGGATAAGAAGGGGGCGGCAGATGTCTGACTACGAAGATGCAGCGAAGATTATCGAAGACGCTTTACGAGCAGAAGTTGTGTTAACCGGGGGATTTATTCGGCTTCGACCCGCTACCGATGAAGTGATTGCACTCAATATCATGGAAGCACTTAGTGTTGCCGGATTTGAGATCGTTCGTAAGACCGACAGCGAATAGCTGTCCACAATCGGTCGCTAGCGGTCGTCACACCATGTCTATAATTCGATGATGATCCGCACCTTGGCTTCGCTGGTGCCCATCGCGAGCGCGATCTGGCGGCGGCTCCGGTCGATCAGGTCGTGGAGTTCCTCGGGCGCGTGATCGCCGAGCAGTTCGGACGCCTGCACGCCCAGAATGTCGGCGAGCGCCGCCATCCGGCCATGCTTCGGGCGCGCGCGGCCCTTTTCCCAGCCCGATACCGACGGGGCGCTGACGCCCATACGGTCGGCGACCTCGGCCTGATTGAGCCCGGCACGGACGCGGAGGCGGTGCAGGCGGGCGCCGAAGGCTTCGTCCTCCGCGCTCGGGACAGGCTCCTCGTCATGGGTGACCGCGCTGCGGAGCTGCGCCGCGCTGAGCGCCGCCTGCGAAACCGGCGCGTCGAAGCGGCATCCGATCAGGCGGTCGCTGACCCAGACCACGGTCGCAGAGCTGTCGCCGGCATGCGGCAGGTCGATCTCGATCCGGTCACCGGCCGACAGATCGACGTCGCTTTCCAGCAGCAGGCCGCTCTCGGAAATATTGTGGATCAGCACCTTGATGCCGCCGCCGCCGTTCTGCGTCCCTTCGGCGGGAAGGCTGAGCTTGCGGCGAGCGCTGCCGCGCGCGTCGGCGCCGGGCGCCGCGGGGAGAAAATATCCGGAAATGGCCATGGAAGAAGGTGTCGGGGCAAGCCGTTAAAAGAAGGTTAGCATCGGGCGCCCCGGTCCGGCACGTCGGTGTAAAATGCGCCGGAGCGCCGCAAGTTGCATCGCGCCCCGATTTTTATGCCAAACCGATGAGTCAGAGCCAGCCGATATGTTTAAATCGCCAGAAGAGAGAGCCGGAGCCGCCAAAGATCAGTGCGAGGGCGAAGGGATAGCCGAATTTCCAGCTCAGTTCGGGCATGAGTTGGAAATTCATGCCGTAAATGCCCGCGATCGCCGTCGGCACAGCAAGGATTGCGGCCCAGGCGGCGAGTTGGCGCGTGATGGCGCCCTGGCGTTGCTGTTCGAGGAGGGAGTTGGTGTCGACGACCGAGGCCGCGACCTCGCGGAGGCCCTGCAGGCGGAATTCGGCGCGTTGCACATGGTCCCATATGTCGCGGAAATAGGGACGCACCGCGTCGTCGATCCACGGCAGGTCGTCGGTGCCGACAAGGCGGTTCGCGACATCCTTCATCAGCCCGACGATGCGCTGGAAGCGGATGATTTCGTGCCGCTGCGAATAGAGGTGACGGATTTCGCCGGCATCGAGCGGCGTGTCCATGACGCTTTCCTCGACCAGCAATAGCCGGTCCTCGATCGCGTCGATCACCGGGAAATAGCCGTCGACGATGAAATCGAGGATGGCATAGAGGACATAGTCGGGGCCGTGCGCCAGCTTGTGCGGCAGCGTTTCGAGCCGCGCGCGCACTTCGGTATGCGCGCGCGCAGAGCCGTGGCGGACGGTGACGGCGAAGTGGCGGCCGAGGAAGATCGCGGTCTCGCCCCCCTGGATCGTGTCGCCGTCGAGATTGCCGGTCGCGGCGATGATGAAAAGCTGGTCGCCATACACCTCAACCTTTGGAAGCTGCTTCGCCTTCAGCGCGTCCTCGACCGCGAGCGGGTGCAGGCCGAAGCGCTTGGCGATACCGCCGAGCTCTTCCGGCGTCGGTTCGTAAAGGCCGAGCCAGAAGAAATCGTCAGTGTCGCAATCCTCTGGAATGACGTCATCGGGTCCGAGTTCGCGGACGAGTTTGCCCTGATGATAGTGGCGGGCGGCCATGATCGGCATCGGCGGCGTTTCCTTCCTTGCGTTGCGCTCTCTTAGTCGGTGGTGGTTGCGGGGGAAATGGTCTTGCGGCGTCGCCGATGTGTGTTGGTCCGATAAATCGCTTGCAAGGCATGCGCTACAAATGTAGCACGCTACAAATGTAGCGCATTGGAGTGATTCGCGATGCTGTCCAGTTTACCGCCGCGGGAACGCGAGATTGTCGATGTCCTCTATGAACGGGGCGCCTCGACGGTGACCGAAATCGGCGAGGCGCTGACCGACGAACTGTCGGGTTCGGCGATCCGCGCCATGCTGAAGCGGCTCGAGGCGAAAGGCTTCGTGGCGCGCGAGGCGTCCGAACGCGGCTTCGTCTATGCGCCGAGCGTGTCGGACAAGACCGCGCGCAAGTCGGCGTTGAGCCAGGTCGTTCGCGTCTTCTTCAACGGATCGGCGACCAGCGCCGCGGCCGCGCTGCTCGGGATGCAGGACGAGATGAGCAACCAGGAGCTCGACGATCTGGAAAAGATGATCGCGAAAGCGCGCGAAGGGAAACCGTCATGATCACCACTGCCATGCTGCTGGGCCTTGCCTGGAAATCGGCGCTAGTCGCGGGTCTGACCCTGGGCCTGCTGCGCCTTGCACGGTCGCGCTCGGCCGGCGAACGGTCGATGATCGCGCACGCCGGGATCATCGCGCTGCTCGCGCTGCCTGCCGCGATGCTGCTGCTGCCTTCGTGGACGCCGCTTCCCGAAAGCTGGAGCGTTGCGGCGGAGCCTGCCACGGTCGCGCTGCCGCCGGTTGCGACGGAGGCGATGCAGGCCGGACCCGTGGTGTCGGCCGCGCCGGCGGCGAGCGAGACGGCGGGCTTCGCGTTGCCGGAGGTCGGCGATCTTGCGCCCTTTCTCTATGCGATCCCGCTGGCGCTGCTGTCTGGAATGATGCTGATCGCGGTGATCCGGCTGTTCGCGATGCGCGGCCGTGCCGAGGTGCTGACCGAGGGGTCGTGGCTGTCGGCGCTGGCCGAGGCGCAGCGGCGGATGGGCTTCAAGCACGGCACCGCGCTGCTGGTCAGCGAGGAATTGCGCTCGCCGATCAGCTGGGGCGTGCTGCGCCCGACGATCGTGCTGAGCCCCGTCGCGGTCGAAGCGGTGGGCGAGGCCGAAGCGATCATCGCGCACGAACTGGCGCATGTTGCGCGGCTCGACTGGGCGAAGCTGCTCGGCGCACGCACCGTCTGCGCGCTCTTCTGGTTCAACCCGCTCGTGTGGATGCTGGCGCGCGAGAGCCATCAACTGCGTGAGGAAGCGGCCGATGATGCGGTGCTGATGGCTGACATCGACGGTCCCGATTATGCGACCTTGCTCGTCGGCGCGGCGCGTCACGACAATCAGGGGGCGCTTATGGCCGCGCATGGCGTCGCGCCGGGCAAGGGCAGCCTCAAGCGCCGGATCACCCGCGTGCTCGACGGCAGCCTGAAGCGCGGTCCCGCCAGCGCGAGCTGGATTCTGATGAGCCTGGTGCTGCTGGCCGGGATCACCGCGCCGCTCGCCGCTTTCTCGGCGACCGCCGACCAAAAGGCGACGGAGGTCTCCCCGGTTCCTCCGCTCGCCGCCGTCCCGGCCGTGGCGCATCCGTCCGCCACGGCCGTGGGCGCTGCCCGGAGCGAAGGCGAAGCTGCGATTGCCGCCGCGAGCGCGTCGCACAAGCCGCTGACCGCCGAACAGCTCGTCAGCATGCGCGCGGTCGGGGTGACCCCCGAATATGTCGAGCGGATGCGCGAGCAGGGCGGTTCGATGGACCCCGACGACATCATCGCCGCGAAGGCGACCGGGGTCGACGCTGCCTATGTGCGCGCGATGCGCGGGGTCTTCCCCGGCGCCGACATGGACGAGATCATCGGCGCCTCGGCGCTGCATATCGAGCCCGGCTATGCCGCCGAGATGAAGAAGCAGTTCCGCGATCTGTCGATCGACGACCTGACCGCGATGCGTGCCATGGGAATAACCGGCGACTATATCCGCAAGATGCGCGGAGCCGGCTATTCGGTGAAGGATGCCGACGCCGCGATCGAGCTGCGCGCCACCGGCATGATGGCCGGACCGAAGCGGCAGACGACGATCCGCACCGACGAAACGCGGGTCGATGTCGGACCCGGCGGGATCGAGGCGCGCGCCAACGGCCGCGTCGCGCGGATCGCGGTGCCCGAACCGCCCGAGCCGCCGGCGACCCCCGAAAACTGACGTTCGGACGTTCGTCCAACCCCGACTTCCGTTGATCGAACCCCTGTTTTGAATTGCCGTTGCGACGGCGAGCGATGGCGCTCGTCCGGCGCGCGAAGGGAGAAGTGTGCCATGAAGACCCTGATTTTTGCGACCGGCGCCGCGCTGATGACGGTGCTGGCCTGCGCCGCGCCGAGCACCGCCGCCGACCCGCTGGTGCTGAACGACGTTGCCTGGAAAGCGGCTCCGGCCGCCGGCAAGAGCGATCCGCGGCTGCGCGTCAGCCGCGGGAAATCGAACAGCGATGTCGAGCTGGACGGGTCGCGCCGCGAGCTGGGCCCTGTCGAGGCGGTGCTGCGGAGCGCGCGCGGGCCGGTATCCTTCACGATCGTCCATGCGGCCGGGACGCTCGCCTGTTCGGGCGATCTGAAGGCGCCGTATGACGGATCGGGACATTGCCGCTTTGCTGCCGATCCGGACTTCGAGGCCGGGCTGGCGTCGCGCGGACTGGCGCCCGAGGACCGCGACGACCTGCTCGCGATGTTGCTGGTCGATGCGACGATCGAACTGGCCGACGGGCTGACCGCCGAAGGCGTGAAGCCCAAGGATGACGGCGACCTGATCGCCGCCGCGGCGCTGAAGGTCACGCCCGCCTATGTCCGCGACCTCAAGTCCGAGGCGATGGCGCTGACGACGATCGGCGACGCGATCGCGTGCCGTGCGCTCGGCGTCGATGGCGCCTATGTGCGCGGGCTCGCCTCGGCGGGGTATCGAGGACTGAGTGCGGACGATGTCGTGGGTATGAAGGCGCTGGGCGTCTCGCCCGAATATGCGGCGGCGATGAACCGCGCGCGGGGGAGTGGTCAGTGAAATCTGCGATAAGCCTCGCGGCGCTGACCGCCGCGCTTTCCATAATGCCTGCGGCGGCGCAGGAGGCGGCGCCGGTCCCGACCGGCGACACGCCGCCGCCCGCCGGGGCCGAGGTTCCAGCGACCGCGAAGAGCGCGGCGCGGCAGGTCTTCACACCCGCCGACTTCGCGCGCTACGCGCCGCGCAACGCCTATGACATGCTGGCCCAGGTTCCGGGCTTTTCGATCCGCGACAATGAAAATCTGCGCGGACTGGGACAGGCGACCGGCAATGTGCTGTTCAACGGCGAGCGGCCGTCGAACAAGGCCGACGACATGTATACGCAGCTGTCGCGGATCCCCGCGGGCAATGTCGAGCGGATCGAGATCATGGATGGCGCGGCGCTCGATATTCCGGGTCTGTCGGGTCAGGTGGCCAATATCGTGTATCGCGCCGACAGTTTTTCGGGCCAGTTTTCGTGGAAGCCCGAGTTTCGTGCGCATTACACCGATCCGCTGTTCACGCGCGGCGACGTGTCGGTGCGCGGACGAACGGGCGAGATCGAATATGAGGCGGCGCTCAACAACAATGACTCGGCGCGAAGCGGTGCCGGCGGTCCGACGCTGATCTATGATGGCGCGGGCAATATTATCGAGCGGCGCAAGGATATCTGGAACACCCATTATGACACGCCCAAGCTGTCGGGGCGCATCACCTGGGATCCACCGGGCGACACGGTCGCAAACCTTGGCGGTCATTATCAGCGGAAATATGACCGCTATTATGAAGATGGCCTGCGGATCGGCCCCGGCGCGCCCGACCGCCTGCGGACCGTCTATGAAAATGCCGATAGCTGGAATTACGAGGTCAGCGGGGACTATCAGTTCGGCCTGGGCCCCGGAAAGCTGAAGCTGATCGGGCTGAGGCGTTTCAGCCACGAACCCTATAAGCAGGAAATCGTGACGACGCCGGCCGACGGATCGCCGGCGATCGGCGACCGCTTTTCACAGGTCGGCGATCTGGGCGAGACGATCGCGCGCGGCGAATATCAGTGGAAGATGTTCGGCGGCGACTGGCAGCTGTCGGGCGAGGCGGCGTTCAACACACTCGACAATGTGGCTTCGCTTGCGGTGCTCGACCCTGCCGGCGTGTTCGTCGATGTGCCGTTCGAGGGCGGCACCGGCGGGGTCAGCGAGGATCGCTATGAGGGACTGCTGAGCTTTGGCCGCAAGCTGACCGACAAGTTGAGCTTTCAGCTGATCGCGGGCGCCGAGCATTCGACGATCACGCAGACGGGGCCGAACGGCCTGACGCGGAGCTTCTTCCGGCCGAAGGGGTCGTTGACGCTGTCGTGGACACCGACAGCCGATTTCGACGCCTCGCTGAAGGCCCGGCGCCGTGTGCTGCAGCTCAGCTTCTACGATTTCCTCGCGCGCGCCTTCCTCAACGACGGCAACGAGAATCAGAGCAACAATGACCTCAGGCCCCAGCAGGACTGGAGCTATGAGCTCGAGATCAACAAGAAGCTCGGCGCGTGGGGATCGACGAAGCTCTATGTCGTCTATCGCGACGTCGAGGACCGGGTCGATGTGATCCCGATCGGCGAGGATGGCGAGGCGGTCGGCAACATCGACAAGGCCAAGGCCGGCGCGATCGAGTGGAGTTCGACGATCAACCTCGACCCCGCAGGATTGAAGGGCGTGAAAATCGATACCAGCGTGCTGCTCCAGAAGTCGTCGCTGCGCGACCCCTTCACCGGCGAAAAGCGGCAGTGGAGCGGGTTCACCGACACGGTGGCGAGCATCGACCTGCGTCACGATATTCCCGGCAGCGACTGGGCGTGGGGCGGCCATGCCGAATATTCGCACAACCAGCCCAATTATCGCCGTAGCCAGACCGACAAGGTGTGGGAAGGGCCGGTGTGGGCATCGGTGTTCGTCGAGCACAAGAATGTCATGGGGCTGACTGTCCGCGCGTCGGTCAACAATATCTTCAACGCCCGCTCGCGGCGCGATCGCACGGTCTATCAGGGGCTGCGCGGGGCGAGCGCGATCGCGTTCGTCGAGGAGCGCGACCGGTTGATCGGGCCGATCTTCGCCTTTTCGGTGCGCGGGAAATTTTAGGGTCAGGGCCCATTAATTCCCCGCTCGAGGCGTCGAAATGGCGAAGATATCGGGTCCGTGCCGATGCAGCGGATAGCATCGCGACCCGTAAGGCCGCGCGGGCGCGAGATCGAAGCCATTTCGGCGTCCTTTCGGGATTTGACCGATTTTGCCCATGGCTTCGTCGATAAGTCTGGAAATATTGACATATTCCGGCGCCTTTTCTCCTCGCCTTGAGCAAAATCGCTTCAAACCTCGATCGCGGAATCAATGGGTCCTGACCCTAAATCGGCTAAGACTGCGGGATGACCCGCCGCATCAAGATCTATTTCGACGGAGGCTGCCGGCCCAATCCGGGCGCAATGGAGATTGCGGTGGTGACCGGCGGGGTCGCGATCATCGACCGCGATGCCGGTTTCGGCAGCAGCCTCGACGCCGAATGGCTGGCGCTGATTGCGGCGCTGCGGCTGGCACGCGAACGTGCGATGGATGATTTCGTCCTGCTCGGCGATGCGGCGGCGGTCATCGCGCAGGCGACCGGTGCCGTGCGTGCGCGGGGTGCGGGCCAGCAGCATCTGGCGGCATTCCGCGGTATTGTCGGCGATGGCCCGGCCCCACGCCTCCGGCATGTCGGGCGCGCGCAGAATCTGGCAGGAATCGCGCTGGCGCGGCTGCATCCGCGCTGAGGTCGCGCGTCAGGCGTAGGCGTCGATAGCGGCGAGATGCTTCGCTTTGTCGGCGTCGCTCAGGAAAGAACCGGTGAAGCTGTTGCGGGCGAGCGTGACGAGGTCGGCCTTCGACAGGTCGAGTGCGTCGGCGACCGCCTGATAATTGGCGTTCACATAACCGCCGAAATAGCTGGGATCGTCGCTGTTCACCGTCGCGCGGAGGCCGGCGTCGAGCATGGTCTTGAGCGGATGGTCGGCGATGTCGTCGACAACGCAGAGCTTGAGGTTCGAAAGCGGGCAGACGGTCAGCGTCATGCCTTCGCTGGCGAGCCGCGCGACGAGCGCGGCGTCTTCGAGGCTGCGGTTGCCGTGATCGATGCGGTCCACCTTCAGCAGGTCGAGCGCTTCGTGGACATAGGCGGGCGGGCCTTCCTCGCCGGCGTGAGCGACGATCTTGAGGCCGAGGCCGCGCGCACGGGCGAAGACGCGTTCGAACTTCGCGGGCGGGTGGCCGACCTCGGATGAGTCGAGCCCGACGCCATCGATGCGGTCGAGATACGGCAGCGCTTCGTCGAGCGTCGCTTCGGCGTCGGCTTCGCTGAGGTGCCGGAGGAAGCAGAGGATGAGCTTCGACGTCATGCCGTAGCGCGCCCGCGCATCGTCGAGCGCGCGGGTGATGCCGCCGATCACCGTTGCGAACGCAATACCCCGTTCGGTGTGCCCCTGCGGGTCGAAGAAGATTTCGACATGGCGCACAGCATCGGCGTCGGCGCGCGCGAGGTAGGCGGCCGTCAGGTCATGGAAATCCTGTTCGGCTTGGAGGACGCCCATCCCCTGATAATAGATATCGAGAAAATCCTGAAGGTTCGAGAAGGCGTAGGCCGCCCGCACCTCTTCGACGCTCGCGAAGGGAATGGCGACCTTGTTGCGCTGCGCGAGTTCGAACATCAGTTCGGGTTCGAGCGAACCCTCGATATGCAGATGCAGCTCGGCCTTGGGCAGGCCGGCAATGAAAGCGGCGCGTTCGGCCGCCGATGTGAAACCGTCAGCCATTGGGAGCGTCCTCTTCGCGCAGGATGATCGCCGCCTCGGGCTTGTGGCGGCGGATTTCGTCGATCGTCAGCCCGTCGATCTCGTGCGGAAAGATCAGCCAGCGGTCGGTTTCGTGGACGAAATAATCGGGGCGGAGGTCGGTGACGTTGCGGCCGGGCTTGAACCAGACGGTCGCGATGCGGATGTCGCGCGGCATATTGTGGCGGCAGCGCGCCTTCAACTCGGCGATGAAGGCGCGGATGCTGCGGCCGCTGTCGAAAACGTCGTCGATGATGAGCAGGCTGTCCTCGGGGTTAAGCGTGTCGATGAGATAGCCGAGCGCGAAGACGCGGACGTGCGGATCCTGATCGTCGATGCCTTTGTAGGAGGAGGTGCGGATCGCGATGTGGTCGCAATGGTGGCCGTGATAGTCGAGCAGTTCCTGGACCGCGATGCCGACCGGCGCGCCGCCGCGCCAGATGCCGACGAGGTGCGTCGGTTTGAAACCGCTGTCGACAATCTGCATCCCGAGCCGCAGCGAATCGGCGAGAAGGTCGTTGGCGCTGATGTAGATTTTGTCGTCGCTCATGGCCCGGAATTAATCCGCCCCTCGACATTTGTCATGTCCGTCATTATGTATGGTATTGTGTATGGATATCTGGGATCGAGTCGATGACGGGCGAGCTTGAAGGCCGTGACAAATGGCTGTGGATCTATCGGACGGGATTGCACGGCCTCTGCCCGCGCTGCGGCGAGGGGAAGATGTTCCGGCGCTGGCTGAAGGTGCAGGATCGCTGCCCGAACTGCGGGCTCGACTATGATTTCGCGGCGCCCGACGACGGCCCGGCCTTCTTCTCGCTCTGCTTCATCGCCTTTCCGCTGCTGTTCCTCGTCGTGTGGTTCGAGGTCGCGTTGAACCCGCCCTGGTGGATGCACCTGTTCACGTCGATCCCGCTGATGGTCATCCCGTGTCTGGCGGTGCTGCAACCGATCAAGGGCTGGCTCGTCGCCTCGCAATATGTGAACAAGGCGCAGGAGGCGGGCACCGATGCGCTGTGGGCAAAGCTCCATGCCCGCGCAAAGGGGGAGACGGTCGACGGTGACGGCTGACAACTGGGTTCCCGACCTCGCGCGCGCGGGCGGCGCCAAATATGTCGCGATTGCCGAGGCGATTGCGAGCGCGGTCGAAACCGGCAGGCTGCGGGCGGGGGACCGGCTACCGCCGCAGCGCGATCTGGCCGCGCGGCTCGGCATCGATTTGACCACGGTCACCAAGGCCTATGAGCAGGCACGCAGCCGCGGGCTGATCGGTGCGCGCGGACGCGCGGGCAGCTTCGTGCTGCCGCAGGAGGCGATCGCGGCGGGGCCGCCGCCGCGCGATACCGGAATGAACATGCCGCCCGAGGTCGAGGGCGGAACGCTGCTCGCGGCGTGGGAGCGGACGTCGAGTGCGCTGCTGCGCGCGCCGGGCGCCGGCGGGCGGCTGCATTATCCGCCGGCGGGCGGGCGCGAGGCCGACCGCGCGGCGGGGGCGGCGATCTTCGCGCGGATGGGGCTCGTGAGCGAGGCCGGGCAGGTGGTCGTGACCGCAGGCGCGCAGAACGCGCTGCACGCGATCGTCGGCGCGGCGCTGGCGCCGGGCGATGTCGTCGCATGCGGCGCGCATATCTATCCGGGCTTTCTGTCGATTGCGAAAAAGGCCGGGCTGCAGCTCGCGCCTTTGGCGCCACTGGATGCCGAAGCCCTGGAGGCGCTGTGCCGGACGACCAGGGTCGCGGCGGTCTATGTGGTGCCGACAAATGACAATCCGACGACGGTGACGCTGGGCGAGGAGGAGCGCGCCGCACTCGCCACAGTAGCGCGACGCTATGGTGTCCAGATCATCGAGGACGACGCCTATGGCCAGCTTGCCGAAACGGCGATCGCGCCCTTGTCGCGTTTTGCGCCCGAGCTTGGCTGGTATGTTGCGAGCACCTCGAAGACCATCTCGCCCGCGCTGCGCGTCGCGTATGTCCGCGCGCCGTCGCTCTCCGCCGCGATGGCGCTTGCGACCGAGGCGCACCAGACGGGGGGTATGGCACCGCCGCTCAACGCCGCGCTGGTGACGCGCTGGCTGGAGGACGGCAGCTACGACCGGCTGATTGCCGAAACGCGCACCGAGGCGGTCGCGCGGCTGGGGCTGGCGGCCGAGATTTTGCCCGCAGAAAGTTATGCTGCGCATCCGTGCGGCTATCATCTGTGGGTGCCGCTGCCGGCAGGCCGCAGCGCAGAAAAAGCAGCGGCGGTGCTTCGCGCCGTCGGGATGATGGCGATTCCTGCACATGCCTTTGCGGCGGGTGAAGGTGACGCCGGTGCGCTGCGGGTGTCACTGGGTGGGGCGCTCGACCGCGCGGCTCTGCGGCGCGGTCTGGAGGTGTTGGCGACCGAGTTAACCGGATGATTTGATGGGCGGTTTGGGCTTAGGAAGCGGACTTTGTCGATCTTCCCCATCGCAAGTCGATGGGGAGGATTTCAATGACCGCTTCCGGTCGTTTGCCGACATCAATTCGTAGGCGTGGGTTTGGCCGTGCCGTCTGGAAAACGCCATCCCTCACCGATTTCCAGTTGAACATAATCGACGGACGGCTGCCAAGCTTCGTCAGCCTCGATCTTTCCGATGCATCCCCAGCAATCGCCCCCGCAGTCTCTCGACATAGGGTCGTTCTCAACATTGAGCGCTCGCGCACAAAGCGTGCATTCTGCGAACGTTTGCTCCGCTATCCTTGATTCGATCCGTCGCCAAGCAAACGACATCTGCCGAACCATCACAATTATCCCCAACCCAATTAGCGCTATGACTGCGCCACCCCCCGCGATGGCTCTTGTCACCTCATAGCCGCCATTTGCGGGCGGATTGAGAGTGCCGAACCATCCCCAAAGACCTAACAGTATCCCGAAGCCGAATACGACCCAGCCTATCGCTTTGCCAATTTTGGTCATCGTCGCTCCATGCGATTAGTGTCGCTTTGCGAGAGCAGGCTATTTGCTGCTTCGAACGACCGCAATCGGTCGTTTCCTGTCGTCCGGCCGCATCGGGGACGAGCCTAAAAAATCTGGTCCGACGTCTCGCAGGATTTGCGGACGGTCTCCAGTTCGTCGAAGAGCGTTTTCGTCTCGCCGCCCGAGACCAGCACGGTGATTTCAGGGAAGCGGGTCGAGCCGCGCAGGCGGACCGTGTCGCGGCCTGTGCGTTCGACCTTGCTGCCCTGACCGATGTCGATCATCTGCGCCGCAAAGCCATTGGGCATGATCCTTGTCTTGAAGGTGACGATGCAGCCATGGATTTGAATTTCCAGAACCTTCTCGCGCCTTTTCGGCCGGTCGCCCGACGCGACCAGCAGCTTGCCGGTACGGGCGAGGTCGTCGAGGGCGACCGCTGAGGGATTGGCGGCGAGGACAGTGGTCGCGAGCGCGATGCCCAACAAGACGCTCATCGATCGGACCTCCTGCTATCGGCGTGCAGCGGCGCTGCGATCGCGGATCGCCTTGAATTCGCTGTCGGGCTTCCAGCCGGGCCATTTGGCCGAGCGGGCGAGTTCATCACCGATCTGGTAAAAAATCTGAATATCCTGAACCGCGCCATCGAGGTTCCAGCTGGCATCCCACGCATCGCACGCCTGATGATAGCATTTGCCGGTATAGTCATCGACCCACTTCTGCCCCGCTTCCTTGCCGCCGGTCACAAGGTCGGACGCGCCCGCGATCCCCATCATGAGGAGGACGGGAACGCCGCGTTTGGCCATGCTGAAATGGTCGGCGCGGTAGAAGAGGCCGCGTTCGGGGAGGCTTTCGACGCTGACGGTGCGGCCTTGCGTGGCGGCGACGCGCGCAAGATCGTCCTCCAACGTGCCTTGCCCCTTGCCGACGAGGATCACGTCCTTCGCTTTGCCCGCAGTCTGGAGAATATCGAGGCCGAGGTTGGCGACGGTCTTTTCGGGCGGGTAGACGGGATTTTGCGCATAGGCTTCGGAGCCCAGCAGGCCGCGTTCCTCGGCGGTCCAGAAGGCGAAGAGAAGCGTGCGGTCGGGCGGCGGTGCGGCCCTGAACAGCCGCGCCATTTCGAACAGTCCTGCGACGCCGAGCGCGTCGTCATTGGCACCCGCGCGGTAGATGCGGCCCTGTTCGTCCGCCTTGCCTTCGCCATAGGCATCCCAGTGGGCGCCATACATCACGACCTCGTCGGGGCGCTTGGCGCCGGGGATTTTGGCGAGGACATTCTGGCTCTGCACGACTTCGTGCTTCACCGGAACTTCGGCGGCGAAGGTCGTGCCGAGATCGACGGGGCGGAAGGATTTGCGGCGCGCGGCGACGCGGAGTTTCGCCAAATCCTGCCCGGCACCGGCGAACAGCTTCGCGGCGGTCTCGCCCGAAATCCAGCCTTGCAGCACGAGACTGGTCTGCTTTTCGGCCGGAACGACGAGGCCGTAATTCTCGCCGCCGCCGCTCTTCACGACGTTCCAGCCATAGCCGACGCCGTCGGTGTCGTGGACGATCAGCGCCGCGACCGCGCCACGCCGCGCCGCCTCCTCGAACTTGTAGGTCCAGCGACCGTAATAGGTCATCGTCCGGCCGCCGAACTTGCCGAACGCATCCTCGCCCTTCGCGGCGACGAAGTCGGGATCGTTGATGAGGAAGACGGCGACCTTGCCCTTGAGGTCGACGCCCTTGAAATCGTCCCAGCCGCGTTCGGGTGCGGTAACGCCATAGCCGACGAAGACCATCGGCGCGTCGGCGACCTTCGCCACATCATTGGGCTGAAGCGTCGAGACGTAGATGTCGGTGCCTTGCACCAGCGACGGCGCCGTGCCCTTGCCGCCGAAGGCGAGCTTTGCCGGCGTGCCGAGCGCGGTGTGGAGGAGCGGCACCGGCTGGGTCCAGCCGCCGTTCGTCCCGGCAGGTTCGAGCCCCAGCGCCTGCAGCCGGCCGATCAGATAACCGATCGTACGTTCCTCGCCGATCGTGCCGGGCGCGCGGCCCTGAAACTGGTCCGAGGCGAGCGTCCGGACGGTTTGGGTCAAGTTCGCTGCGCTGATATCCTGCGCCGCGGCGGGAGCGGTGGAGGCGGTAAGGAGGAGTGCGGCGGCGGCAAGGCGCAAGGTCATGAAAATCTTTCCGGTTGTCTGGAAGGGTGAGCCTAGCCAGCGGCGGCGCCTTTGTGAACCGCCGCGCTGTCACGGGACGGCAATCTTGCCGCCATAGCGCTGTGGCAAAGGAGCCTTGCGATGGACGACAGCCTTTCCGACCTCGACCGCATCAAGGAAGAAATCGCCGACAGCTTCGACGAGGAGCTGGAGATGGAAATGGACGAGAGCAGGCTGGAGAGTTTGCTGGCTGACATGGCCGAGCATCCGGATCGCGAGTCGATCGACCGCCGCATCTATTTTCGCGAACTGTTCCGGTTGCAGCACGAACTGGTGATCCTGCAGGACTGGGTGCAGACGCAGGGGCTGAAGGTCGCGGTGCTGTTCGAGGGGCGCGATTCGGCTGGCAAGGGCGGTGCGATCAAGCGGATCACCCAGCGGCTCAATCCGCGCGTCTGCCGCGTCGTGGCGCTGCCCGCGCCGAGCGAGCGCGAGCGGTCGCAATGGTATTTCCAGCGCTATGTCCCGCACCTGCCCGCTGCGGGCGAGATCGTGCTGTTCGACCGCAGCTGGTACAACCGCGCCGGGGTCGAACGGGTGATGGGATTTTGCACCGAGGACGAGTGCGAGGAATTTTTCCGGTCGGTTCCCGAGTTCGAGCGGATGCTCGTGCGGTCGGGGATCATCCTGCTGAAATACTGGTTCTCGATCACCGACGAGGAGCAGCAGTTCCGGTTCCAGATGCGCATCCACGATCCGCTGAAGCAGTGGAAGCTGTCGCCGATGGACGTCGAATCGCGGCGGCGCTGGGAAGATTATACGCGCGCGAAGGAAGATATGCTGGAGCGCACGCATATCGAAGAAGCGCCGTGGTGGCTGGTCGAGGCGGTCGACAAGAAGAAGGCGCGCCTCAATTGCATCGCGCATCTGCTGGAGCAGATACCCTATCGCGAGGTTCAAAAGCCGGCAGTCGTCCTGCCCGAGCGTGTCCGGCACGACGATTATGCGCGGCACGAGATCCCGCCCGAAATGTATGTGCCCGAGAAATATTAGGCCCGAAACAGTTCAGGCTGCGCCCGTTTCCAGCAGATTGTCGCGCAGCGTCGCGATCGCCCGCTGCACCTTGGCGAAATCGCCGCCGAGGCCGGTCGCGTCGATCAGCTTTTCGCCGATGCATTCGTCCTGAAGGTCGCGGCCTTTCGGGGTGAGGCGGATGCGGACCTGCCGTTCGTCGGCGGGGTCGCGGCGGCGCTCGATAAAGCCCGTCTGCTCGAGCTTTTTGAGGATCGGCGTCAGCGTGTTCGATTCGAGGAACAGTTTTTCGCCGAGCGCGCCGACGGTCTGGTCGTCCTGCTCCCACAGCGCGACGAGCGCGACATATTGGGTGTAAGTGAGCCCGAGCGGTTCGAGGATCGGCCGGTAGGCGCGCCCGAAGGCGAGGTTCGCCGAATAGACGGCGAAGCAGAGATAGTCGCTGAGCGGCGGGGTCTTCGGGGTGGCGGGCTGGGTCATCGTCGGTCCTTGGGTGCGTTCCATCGCGCACGATAAGATCGCAAGGCCCGCTTGCCAACCGGGCGGCGCGCGAAGGCACCGCCCGGCAAGGCGAGGGTCAGGCGAGAGCGGGTTCGGCGAGCGTCAGGTCGATGTCGATGTTGCCTGCAACCGCCTTCGAATAGGGGCAGATCGCATGGGCAGCTTCGATCAGATCCTGCGCGACGGCACGGTCGACACCCGGAACCTGCACGGCAAGCCGGGCGCGGAGCACGAAGCCGCCGTTCTTGTGGAGCAGGTCGATCGTCGTGTCGATTTCGGGGGTCACGGGAAGCGCGACCTTCTTCTGCTGGGCAGCAAGGCCGAGCGCGCCGAGGAAGCAGGCCGACCAGGCGGCGGCGAAGAGATTTTCGGCAGCGGGATGCGGTTCGGCGAGCTGGATATCGACGACACCATTGTCGCTGCGGGCATAGCCTTCGGCGCCGCCTTTGACGTGGGTGGTGCCGGTGAAGAGGATTTTGTCAGCCATTGGTCATTCCTTTCGAGATTAAATCGGATCCGTTTAGATCGGATGCGATTTAATTAGGTCAGCCGAAGGCAGAGGTCAATAGGGCGCGATTAAATCGTATGCGATTTAATCGTCCGGCCGCGCGAAGCGATTGAATCTGCACGGAAGAAAATTACGGTCGACGGCGCAAAAGCAGCCAGGTCGCGAGCGACGAAGCGACCGCGGCGATGGCGGCGACGAAAGTCCCCGCTTCGGTGTGCGCGAAAGGCAGGCCCCCGGTGTTCATCCCGAAGAAGCCGGTGACGAGGGTCGCGGGGAGCAGCAGCGCGCTGATCACCGACAGGAAATAGAGATTCTGGTTGGTCTTTTGCGCGGCCTGCAGGTCGAGCTCGTCGCGGAGCTGGCGGAGCTGCGCCTGCGTACTCGCGACGTCGGTGTCGAGCGCGTGGAGGCGCTGGACATGGCGTTCGGCGACGGGGGCAAAGAGCACGGGCAGGTCGGGATCGCGTTCGAGCCTGACGAGCGCGGCGCGCATCCCGGCGACGAGGCGGTGGAGCCGCGCACCGCGGCGGCGCACCGCGATGAGATCGCGCGTCGCCGGGCTCATCCGCTCGTTGAGAAACTCGTCCTCGGCGGTCTGGATATCGGCCGAGAGTGCGTGGACATGCTGGCTGAGCCCGTCGACCATCGTACCGATGACGAGGCCGAGCGCATCGGCGCCGTCGGAGACGTCAAAGCCGGCAGCGATCCTTTGGCGCATCACGTCGGCGGCGCGGATCGGGTGATAGCGACCGGTGAGCATCAGCGTCGGGGTGATGACGATGTGGAGCGCGCCGATCTGCGAGGTCTGCGCGACGTCGAACTCGCGCTCGAAATCCTGGAGGACGAGGCCGACGATACCGCCCTCGACCATCACTTGCTGATGCGTGTCGCGCGCGAGCATCAGCTCGTGGACGGGCTCGGGCAACTTCGTTGCCCGTTCGAGCCAGCGCTGCGTCCGCTCGTCGGCGAGATTGAGGTGGAACCAGCGGAAGCTGGCGTCGGCGCAATCGTCGCAGTCATCGACCAGCGCGGTGCCGTCCGCCGTGCGCGCGCAGCCCCAGATCAGCCCTGGCTGCATCACGATCGCCCCGAAGTCGGGGGCCGGCGGTTCGCCCCTGCTGGCCGTGGCGCGGCTCCTTTAGAAGATGGCGTTCAGGACCGCGTATAGCGATCCCGCGAGCAGAATCGAGACTGGCAGCGTGAGCACCCACGCCATCAGCAGGTTGCGGATCGTCGCCATCTGCAGCCCCGACCGGTTCGCGGCCATCGTCCCCGCGACGCCCGACGAGAGGACGTGGGTAGTCGAGACCGGCAGGCCGAGCATGTCGGCGGCGCCGATCGTCCCCATCGCGACAAGCTCGGCCGAGGCGCCCTGCGCATAGGTGAGGTGCGACTTGCCGATCTTTTCGCCGACGGTGACGACGATGCGCTTCCACCCGATCATCGTGCCGAGTCCGAGCGCAAAGGCGACCGCAACCTTCACCCAGGTCGGGATGAAGCGCGTCGCGCTGTCGAGCGAGCCCTTGTAGGTCGTAAGCGCTTCGGTTTCCGCCTGGGTAAAGGTCAGCGTCTTTTCCTTGCCGAGCCGCTTGATCGCTTCGGAGGCGAGATACATGTCGTTGCGCATATTCTCGGTCGCCGCCGCAGGAACCTTGGCGAGCGAGCCATAGCCGGTGACCTGCGTTTCGACCTTGTCGATGAGCGCGCCAAGCGCCGGAAGGGTTTCGGGCGAGAGCTTTTTGTCGGCGATATAGGCGGTGACGGCGCGCGTGGCATCGGCGGGCGGCGCAGCGCCGGCGCCGTGCGCAGCGAGAGCGCCTTCCGCCGCGTTCGAATTGACGACGAATTCCTGCACATATTTCTCGGGCACCGCGCGGTTGAGCGCATAGGCGGTGGGGACGGTGCCGATCAGGATGAGCATGATCAGACCCATGCCCTTTTGCCCGTCGTTCGAACCGTGCGCGAAGCTGACCCCGGTGCAGGTGAAGATGAGGAGGCCGCGGATCCACAGCGGCGGCGGGGTGTTGCCCTGCGGCGCTTCATAGAGCGTCTTGTTGCGGATCAGCACCTTCATCGCGAGGAAGAGCAGCGCCGCGACGGTGAAGCCGAGCAGCGGCGAGAGGAGCAGCGCATAGCCGATCTCGGTCGCCTTGCTCCAGTCGACACCGGCCGTGCCGCTTTTGCCATGGAGCATCGCATTGGCGACGCCGACGCCGATGATCGAACCGATCAGCGTGTGCGAGGAGGAGGAGGGGATGCCGAAATACCAGGTCGCGAGGTTCCAGACGATCGCGGCGATGAGCAACGCGAAGACCATCGCAAAGCCCGCGTTCGATCCAACCTGCAGGATCAGTTCGACGGGGAGGAGCGAGACGATGCCGAAGGCGACCGCGCCGGTCGAGAGCAGCACGCCGAGGAAGTTGAAGAAGCCCGACCAGACGACGGCATAATTGGCGGGCATCGAATTGGTGTAGATGACCGTGGCGACCGCGTTGGCGGTGTCGTGGAAGCCGTTCACGAATTCGAAGCCGAGCGCGATCAGCAGCGCGAGGAAGAGCAGCGCGAACGGCAGGAACGCGGTCGCATGGACCCCGGCCGCGGCGGCGTCGGCAAAGACGCTGTAGGCGACATAGCCGAGCGCGGCGAGGATCGCGGCGGCAAAGCCGATATTGCCCGCGGCGCCGAGGCCCTTGTCGAGATCGGGGCGATCGACGGGTGCGAGGTCGGCGGCGTTGGCGGTCGTGGCATTCATCGGTGGTCCCCCGGAGTCGGAATGGCGACCAGCTATTCCCCGCCTATGACACTGATGTGACGCGATGGTTTTAGGGGCGCGGCAGCGCGATGTTCTGCGAATAATAACCATATAGGTTATTTTTTATTGACATCGTCACGCTATTATGGCACAAGCATCCCATCATGAAGAATTGCGAGTCGGGCCGGCGCCTTTCCGTTGCGGAAGGGTGTTCCGGCCCGAATGTTTTTGGGGTGCGATCTATGGCGGATTGTGAGGGAGAGGATGAAATCGCGGCATTCCAGACAGGCCCGCTTCAACGGCGCAAGGCAAAGCCGCAAAGCTGGACCAAGGTCCGGCGCGCGGCCTTTCTTGCCGAGTTGGCGCATAGCTGCAACGTGACGAGGGCCCACAAAGCCGCGGGTATGGGGGATCGTAGCGCCTATGTACTGCGTCAGCGCGACCCGGCCTTTGCACATGGCTGGCAGGAGGCGCTGCGAGTAGGTTTCGAACGGCTCGAGACTGCCTTGTTGCGGCGCGCGCTGGAGGTGGTGGGCGAGATCGAACTCGACGAGCGCGAGGAGCCGGTCGAAAAAATGTCCGTCGAACAGGCGATCGGGCTTCTGAATCAGCATCGGCGGAGTGTCCAGCAGGGCGCCGCTTATCGGCGGCGGCCGCAGGCACGGCATATCGCCACGCAGGAAGAGACCGATGCGGTCCTGCTCAAGCGGATCGCGATGGTCAAGCGCCAGCGGGCGCGGCGCTCGGCAACCGTCGACGGTGGCGAGCTGGTCGCGCGCCCGATCGACGACGGGGACAATCCGTGAAGGCCGGGAGTAGCAAGAGCGCAGCCGAACTGCGGATCGTGTCGGACCATATTACGAAAGAGTTCGACGATATGACGCGCGAAGAATTGTGCTTCATTTTGCGCGGGCTGACGCCTGCGCAGAAAGCCGAGCTGGCGACGCGTTGGTACGGGTTCGAGAATGACGGGCAGCGCGAGCCTTCGGGCGATTGGCGCATCTGGCTGATCCGGGCAGGGCGCGGCTTTGGCAAGACGCGCGCAGGGTCGGAATGGGTCAGCCAGATTGCGCGCGACTGGCCCGAGGCCCGGATCGCGCTCGTCGCGGCGACGCAGCCGGACGGGGTCCGGGTGATGATCGAGGGACCGAGCGGTCTGCTCGCGGTCGCGCGTGGCGGCGAAGAACCGCGCTGGACGAACGCGCGGCGCGAACTTGTCTTTGAGAGCGGGGCGGTCGCGACGCTCTATTCCGCCGAAGCGGGGGAGGAGCTGCGTGGGCCCGAACATCATTTCGCCTGGTGCGACGAGCTTGCCAAATGGCGGCGCGGCGAGGCGGCGTGGGACAATCTGATGATGGGGTTGCGGCTTGGCGACCGACCGCGCGCGCTGGTCACAACGACGCCGCGCGTCAACGCGGCGATGGCACGGGTGACGATGGCGCCGGGGATGGTGGAGACGCTGGGGAAAACGCGCGACAATCCCCATTTGCCCGACAATTTCGTCGTCGCGATGATGGAAAGCTATGGCGGGACGCGGCTGGGACGGCAGGAGCTCGACGGCGAATTGCTCGAGGATGTCGAAGGCGCGCTGTGGACGCGCGGGCTGGTCGAGCGGTGTCGGGTTGATGCCGACAGCATCGGCAAGCCCGTGCGGGTGATCATCGGCGTCGATCCGCCTGCGACGAGCCATGGCGATGCGTGCGGGATCGTCGTCACGGCGTTGCTGCGCGACGGGCGGCTCGCGGTGGTCGAGGATGCCAGCGTCGACAATCCGCCGCCGACGGTGTGGGCGCAGGCGGTCGCGAGTGCGGCGGCGCGCTGGGGCGCCGACCGGATCGTCGCCGAGAGCAATATGGGGGGCGAGATGGTCGAGGGCACGCTGCGCCAGGCCGACTGCGCGCTGCCGGTGGTGCCGGTGCATGCGAGCGTCGGCAAGGCGCGGCGGGCGGAGCCGGTGGCGATCGCTTACGAGCGCGGCGATGTGGTGCATGCCGGGGTATTTGCGGCGCTGGAGGACCAGCTTTGCGGATTGCAGGTTGGCGGCGGCTATGCGGGGCCGGGGCGGTCGCCCGATCGGGCGGATGCCTGCGTGTGGGCACTCGCAGCTTTGCTGGACGCGCTGCGGAAGGGGAAGGTGCCGGGGGTGCGGGTGGTTTGAGCTTTACCGCATCAAGAGATTGAATCTACATGGCGGACAACGCTGGCCTTGGGGGGCGAATGAGACATTCGATGGCAGCTCTGATCGCGATCTTGCCTACCCTTGTGGCAGGATGCTCGGCGCCAGGCGATCGCTTCGAGAATGTGAAGACCATCGCGGCTGTCGAAGCCTTGTTTCACATCGACATTTGCGAGGAGGCCAGGATTCTTGGCGGCGAACCGACCGCGTTCGGCGCGGGAACGAAGGAGCTCGTCATCGGCTTCCCGAACAGAAGCTGTGTGGAAGAGTTTTTTCGCGCCATGAAGCACGGTGGCAGGGCGAAGGACATTCGGGATGGCAAGGAATATTTCCGGATTATCGGTGGACAGGAAAATCCGTCCCTTCTGTTCGCCGTCGATCGCATCGACGATACCAGCGTGATGTTACGGCTGATCGACCCAAGCTAGGCTGTCGGGGGACGGAGACCTTGCCGGACGGCCTGAAAGGCGCGCGTGCGCCCCGGGGGATGCGAGCGTCGGCAAGGCGCGGCGCGCGGAGCCGGTCGCCATCGCCTATGAGCGCAGGCAGGTGGTGCATGCGGGGTGTTTGCGGCTTTGCTGGAGGGGCGGCGGAAGGGGAAAGGGCCGGGGGTGCGGCGGTTTTGAGACTGGTAGCCGGCTTTCATAGCGAGCGGAGGCTGGCTACACCACGTGGATCCGGAAATTATGGACCGGCATTGAAAGGACGATCTGTGAACCGTGATTTCGATGTCGAGGCTGGCCAGATATGGCTCGTGAAGCATGCCGAGAAGATAGGGAACTGCAAAGCTGTCGTTCTTTTAGTCGAAACGATTGGAGGGGATTGCATCGTCCATATCGCGCTGATCGATGAATATGGGGAAGCCGTCGTCGAACATATGCCATTCAGCAAGGCCACCTTTTGCAACAGCGTCACCGAATTGCTCGGCAAGTCCAGCGCGACTTATGACTTGAGGTCGGGATATAATTATTGGTGCGAGGAATATGAGCGGGGCGCGGCTGGAATATTCGGGACGGAGATATCCGAGTGCGCGATCCTGGATTGATTTGCCGAGTTGCGGTCATTCGTCGATCTGGGCATATCATCCCGATATTCAGCGGAGTTAACGCGATGAATTGGTAACAAGAACTGACGCTGATCTGTCTGACGCTTATTGCGGGGCGGGCCATAGACAAATGGCTCGGCGACGATGTTGTTACGGCGCTTATCGGCGTTGGTCTTGCCGTCGTTATTGCATTCCGCATTCGAGATTATCTGCGGTCGAAACGACCTCGGGACGACTTGGCTAGCCCATAAAGTTCATTATCCGCCGTCACCCCGGGCTTGACCCGGGGGCCATGAGTTCGGCGCTGCTGTGGATCCCGGATCAAGTCCGGGATGACGAACGAGCGGAATAGGTGGGCCGCGGGTCAGGCGCGGGGTGACGAGATAACGGTTCAGGCCGTCGAGCGAAACGAAGCACGCAGGAGAACATCATGAACTGGTTTGGCCGCAAGGCTGCGCAGGTGCCTGCGCGGCCTGCTTTGTCGCGTGTGTATGGGAGCTGGTCGGCGCCGGCGCCGATGAGCTGGGAGGCGCAGGTGCGCGAGGGGTATCTCGCCAATGCGATTGTGCAGCGGGCGGTGCGGCTTGTGGCCGAGGCTGCGGGGAGCGCGCCGGTCGTGGCGAGCGATCCGGCGTTGGCGGCGCTCGTGGCCGCGCCGTCGGGCGGGCAGGGTCTGGTCGAGACGCTGGCGTCGCAGCTGCTGTTGCACGGCAATGGCTATGTGCAGATCCTGACCGATGGGGCGGGGGCGCCGGCTGAGCTGTTTGCGTTGCGGCCCGAGCGGGTGACGGTCGAGGCCGATGCGCGCGGGTGGCCGGTGGCCTATCGCTACAAGGCCGGCGGGTCGGCGGCGGTGCTGCCGGCCGAGGACGGCGCGGCGCGCGTCGCGGTGGTGCATGTGAAGGCGCTGCATCCGCTCGACGATCATTATGGCGCGGGGTGCCTGGGTGCCGCTGCGGGTGCGATCGCGGCGCATAATGCAGCGGCCAAGTGGAACGCGGCGTTGCTGGAGAATGCGGCGCGGCCTTCGGGAGCGCTGGTGCATGATCCGGGCGACAAGGGGATGCCCTTGTCGGCGGAGCAAGTGGATCGGCTGCGCGAGGAGCTGGCCGAGAGCTTTGCGGGCGGGGCGAATGCGGGGCGGCCTTTGCTGCTCGAAGGCGGGCTCAGATGGCAGGCGTTGTCGCTGTCGCCGGCCGAGATGGATTTTCTGGCGCTGAAGGATTCGAGCGCGCGCGAGATCGGACTAGCGTTCGGGGTGCCGCCGATGCTGCTCGGGCTGCCCGGGGACGCGACCTATGCCAATTATCGCGAAGCGAACCGCGCACTGTGGCGGCTGACGGTGCTGCCGCTGTGCGCAAAGATATTGGGGGCGATTTCGCAGGGGTTGCGCGGCTGGTTCGACGGGGCCGAGCTGCGCGTCGATCTGGATAAGGTGCCGGCGCTGGCCGAGGACCGGATGGCGCTGTGGCGCGAGGTGTCGGCGGCCGACTGGCTGACCCCGGACGAGAAGAAGGCGCTGTTGGGGGTGACCTAGATCGCGTCGTCACCCCGGACTTGATCCGGGGTCCATGACTTCGGCGCTGCTGTGGATCCCGGATCAAGTCCGGGATGACGATATTGGAGAATGGCGATGGATGAAGACGAAGCGCTGGCGCGGCTGATCGCGCTGGCGGGGACGAGTGCGGCCGGAGCGCCCGGTGCGCCTGATGCGGCGTTGCTGCGCGCAGTCGTCGAGGAAGCGAGCGAGCTGGGGGCGCGGCGGGCGCTCGCGCGGCTCGGCCTCGCCGACGAGGCGGCGCGCGATGATGTGAGCGATTTGCGGCAGCTGCTCGGCGCGTGGCGCGATGCGAAGAAGAGCGTGTGGGCGGCGATCGTCGATTGGGCGGTGCGCGGAATGCTGGCGCTGCTCGTCGTCGGGCTGGCGATGAAGCTGGGGCTTCCGGGGCTGCTGAAGTGAGCGTGCGCTTTGCGGGCTATGCATCGGTGTTCGACCGCGTCGACCGCGGCGGCGACGTCGTGCGCAGCGGGGCCTTTGCGGCGAGCTTGCGCGAGCGGCGCCCGGTGCCGCTGCTGTGGCAGCATCGGCCGGGAGCTGTCGTGGGGACGATCGAGATGCTGGCGGAGGATGCGCGGGGACTGCGCGTCGTGGCGCGGGTGACGCATCCAGCGGCAGCGAAGCTGGTCGCGCGCGGCGCGCTGACGGGGCTGAGCTTTGGATATCGGGTGCGGGGTTCACGCGGCGACAATCCGCGCGAGCTGGTGGCGCTCGATCTGGCGGAGGTGAGCCTTGTGGCGGCGCCGATGCAACCTTTGGCGCGGGTGATTCAGGTGGTGAAGGAGTGACAAGCATGGACGATATGGAAGTGAAAGCGGACGCGCTCGACGGGGCGTTCGATGCGGTGCTGGCGGCCGAGGCGGTCGATGAGCTGAAGGCGTCGGTTGCGGCGCTGAAGGCGCAGGTCGACGCGCAGGCGGTGGCGGCGTCGCGGCTGCCGCTCGACGGCGCGAAGGCGGCCGATCCGGCGCGCGAGGCCTTTGTTGATCGCTACCTGCGGCGCGGGATCGATGCCGGCGTCGAGATGAAGAGCCTGTCGGGGGCGAGTGCCGGCGAGGGCGGCTATGCGGTGCCGCGCGAGATCGACGGGAGCATCGCGGCGACGCTGAAGACGCTGTCGCCGATCCGCAGCATCGCGACGGTCGTGCAGACGGGGACGAGCGGATACCGCAAGCTGGTCGCGACGGGATCGTTCGGTACGGGATGGGTCGGCGAGACCGCGGCGCGGCCCGAGACCGCGACGCGCAGCTTTGCCGAGATCGCGCCGCCATCGGGCGAGCTCTACGCCAATCCGGCGGCGAGCCAGGCGATGCTCGACGATGCGATGTTCAATGTCGAGGACTGGCTGGCCGAGCAGCTCGGCCGCGAGTTCGCGGTGGCGGAAGGCAGCGCCTTCGTGAACGGCAACGGTACGAACCGGCCCAAGGGCTTCCTGACCTATACGGCGACGAACGAGGTCGACAGCGTGCGTGCCTTCGGGTCGCTGCAATATCTGGCGACGGGGACCGCGGGCGCCTTTCCGGCATCGAACCCGCAGGACAAACTGGTCGAGCTGGTCCATTCGCTGAAGGCGCCGTACCGGCAGGGGGCGTGCTGGGTGATGAACAGCGACACATTGTCGCGTATCCGCAAGTTCAAGACGACCGACGGCGCGTTCATCTGGCAGCCGGGGATGGTCGAGGGGCAGGCGGCGACCTTGCTCGGCTATCCGGTGGTCGAGGCCGAGGATATGCCCGACGTCGGCGCGAACAGCCTGTCGATCGCGTTCGGCAATTTTCGCGCCGGTTACCTCGTCGCCGATCGCGGCGAGACGCGGATCTTGCGCGATCCGTTCAGCAACAAGCCTTTTGTGCATTTCTATGCAACCAAAAGGGTGGGCGGTGCGATCATCGATTCACAGGCGATCAAATTGATGAAGTTCGCCGCCAGCTAAGCAGCGCTGGTGCGCGAGGGCGCCCGGTCCATGCTCCCTTCCCTTTCGGGATCGGGCCGGGCGCCGACTTCTTCCCGACTTTCCGACATTTCGAAAGGATGGCCTTGCCATGCCGACCCCCTTTTTCGCCGATCTGGTGCGCGAGACGTGCCAGGAGGGCGGGACCGGGCCGCTGACGCCGACCGGCGCGGTGCCCGGCCATCGCCGCTTCGCCGACGCCGTTCCGGCCGAGACCCTGTTTCATTATGCGATCGCGGGGATCGCGCAGCCGGCGCAGTGGGAGACCGGCACCGGCCGGATCGACGGCGCCGGGCGGCTGGTGCGCGACAGCATCGCCGCCTCGTCGAGCGGTGGCGGTCGCGTCGATTTCTCGCCGGGGCTGAAGACACTGGCGCTGACCGTGACCGCCGAATGGTTCGCTACGTCATCGGCCGAGGCCGACGCGGCGGCGAGTGCGATTGCGGGCAAGCAACCGCTATCGACGATGCACGAGAGCGTCGCGACGGGCGCTGCGGGCGATATGGTCACCGCGCGCCGGTCGGACGGCTGGGTCAATATCCCGCTGTCGAGCCTGGCGTATCGCGGCGCCGACGGGCGTTACGCGCTCGGCGGTGCGATCACCGCGCCGCTGCATGTGCGCGCAGCCGGCGCGGGCGACGCCGCGCGGTTCGAATGCGCGGGCGGCCAGTCGCTTTACCTCTACGCCGACACCAATGTGCTGGGGCTGTTCAATGTCGCGGGCGCGTCGGCAGGGCGCGACGGAATCCGTATCGGCACCGATTTCGTTGCGTTCGATGTCAATGCCGCCGAGGCGCTGCGCTTCGATGCGGGCGGCCACTGGCTGCCCGGCTATGACAATTCGCGCAACATCGGCAGCGCGTCGCTGCGTATGGCGACGCTCTATGCCGGGACGGGGACGATCAACACGTCGGACGCGCGCGAAAAGAGCTGGCGCGACGGCGCGAGCGCGGCCGAAATCCGCGCGGCGCAGCGCATCACCGCCGCGCTGGGCTTCTATCGCTGGAACGATGCGATCGCCGAAAAGGGCGCCGATGGTGCGCGGCTGCACTTCGGCGTACGCGCGCAGGCGGTCTGGGCGATCATGGCCGACGAGGGGTTGATCGATCCGCTGGATGGCGAGACGCCGCCCGACAGCCGCTATGCCTTTCTGTGCCACGATGCATGGGAGGACGAAGGCGACAGCGACAGCAAAACGCCCGGCGGACGCTTCGGCATCCGTGTCGATCAGCTCGCGCTGTTCCTGATCGCGGGGCAGGACGCGCGGATTGCCGCGATCGAGGCGGCGGCATGATCGGCGGCGAGGCACTGGGATCGCGCGCACTGGGCGACGTCGCGCGGCGCGAGATGGCGAGCGAATGGGGCGGTCCGGCGCCGGATGTGGCGGGCGCCATGGTGGTGACGCGCGACAGGGACCGCCGTGCGGTCGTCCGCAAACCCTGAGCGGAGGGAATGACGATGACGATGATGCTGAAGGATCCAGGGTCGCGGATCGACCATGCGTTCGAATGGAGCACCGCCTATCCCGACGGGCAGACGATAATGGCGAGCGCGTGGAGCGTCGTCCCCGACGAAGCGGACGGGCTGACGGTCGCCGCGGCGGGACACGGGCTGACCGACGCCGCCGCGACGCTGACCGGCGGCATCGCCGGGCATGTGTACCGCGTGACCAACCGGGTGACGATGGGCGACGGGCAGATCGACGAACGATCGATCAGCGTGCGGGTGGAGGAGAGATGATGGCGGAAAGCGCCGTGCCGGGCGATGCTCCGGTCAATCTGAACGAGGCGCGCGGCTGGTTGCGGCTGGGTGCGACGATCGACGATGCGGTCGTCGCGCAGCTGATCCGTGCCGCGACGAACGTCTGCGAGGCGTTTATCGGCCAATGGCTGATCGTGCGCGAGGCCGGGGAGGTGGTGCCGCTGGGCGACGGCGCAATCAGGCTCGGTGTGCGGCCGGTGGTCGCGGTCGATGCGGTGGCGTTGCTGGCCTCTGACGGCAGCGAGACGGTGCTGGCCGAGAGCGGATACCGGGTGACGATCGCGCGCGATGGCAGCGCGACGATCGTCATCCACGATCGCGGTGCGGCGTCGCGGGCGCGGATCGCCTGTCGCGCCGGTATGGCGGCGGAGGCGAACGGGATTCCCGAGGCGATCCGCCAGGGCATCCTGCGCATGACGCAGCATTTGCACGAAGCGCGCGACGGCGGCGGCGCGGCGCCCCCGGCGGCGATCGCGGCGCTTTGGCAACCGTGGCGCCGGATGACGCTGGGCGGCGGGCGATGAAGACGGCCGAGCAGGCGGTTCGCGCGCGCGTGCTTGCGCTGCTGGTATCGGACGAGGCGCTGGCTGGGCGCGTCCATGGCGTGTTCGACGGCAACCCGCCGCGTGTTACGGCGCCCTATATCGTGGTCGGCGGGGCCGAGAGCAGCGGCTGGGGCACCAAGGACCGGCCGGGGCGCGAAGTGCGGCTGACGGTGACGCTGTTCGGTGCAGGCGAAAGCCGCGCCGACGAGGCGGCGGCAGGGATCGAACGGGCCGTGGGCAGCCTGCGCGGGCCGGCGGACGTATGGGCGATCGTCGGCGCGTGCGTGGTGCGGACGCGCTTTGCCTTTGCCCGCGAAGGCGGGTGGCGGCAGGAGGTGGTCGTGCGGTGCCGGTGTCTGGCGGGTTAGCGACGCGTGGGGTGACAGCTAACGACCGATTGCGGACATATTACTTTCGGCTATGATCTGGTCATGAATTTCATCGCTCTTGTAGCAGGCGCAGTAGCGTTTGCCTCATGCTTGGTAGGCCTCGCCTTGCTTTGGCGCGCGAAGGCGTATGCGGTGCTGACCTACCTGTTCGCACTACCGGTGCTACATCTGGCCGTGCTTGGATTTTTACCGAACGGTCCGCGTATTATTGCATCAGCAATGGGTGCGCTTTTGATCGCTGCCCCGGTGGCGTTCATGCAGAGGAAGGCGAAGGCGACAAAGACGGCGCTCTAGAGGACGTCCGCGTTCCACTCCAAAGCCGACAATCGTCGGCTCGGCATGTGGCTCAATCGTCGCCGGGCATCGTGTTGGTCGAGGAATAATCCTTGAACTTGTCGGTGAAGCCGGCGTGATAATCCTCGACCTGCATTTCGGCATTGTCGGCGGCGTCGGTGGCATTGTCGCCGCCCGCGCGGTTGGCGGCGGTGACGGCGGCGCGGAAGGCTTCGCGCTCGGTATCGCACGCACCCTTTAGCGACATTTCATATTCGGCCTCGCCCATCTTCGCCTCGAGCGATTTCTTGAGGTGGCCGCGAAGGCATTTGGTGAAGGCGTTGCGCGTCGTGTCGACGTTGCCGGCCGGTGCGGGCGCCATGGCGGCCAGAGCCATACTCAAAATCAGCATCCTGCGACTCCCCAATTTGCAGAAACTTTTTTGTGTCGAGGAGATTAGACGATGGCAATCGAGAATGGGAGTGCCTTTCTGTTGAAGATCGGCAACGGCGAGGCGCCGCCGGCCTTTGCGACCGTGGCCGGGCTGCGCACGACGCAGATGGCGGTGAACGGCGAGGCGGTGAACGTCACGACCAAGGATTCGGGCGGCTGGCGCGAGCTGCTGTCGGGGGCAGGGGTGCGGTCGGTTTCGGTCAGCGCGGCGGGCATCTTCACCGGGTCCGCCGCCGAGGTGCGGCTGCGCGGCCATGCGCTGGCGGGCACGATCGACGATTATGAGCTGAGCTTCGAGAGCGGCGAACGGCTGCGCGGGCGGTTTCTGGTCACGCGCCTTGACTATGCAGGCGATTATAATGGCGAGCGCCAATATACGCTGAATCTGGAATCGAGCGGCGCGGTGGTGAGCCTGTGAGCGCGGCGAATGGCCTGCGCGGCGAGGCCGAACTGCGCGTCGGCGAGGCCGTGCATGTGCTGCGCCCGAGCTTTGCCGCGCTGGTTGCGGCCGAGGCGGAGCTGGGCCCGCTGTTCGCGCTGGTCGAACGCGCAGCCGAAGGCCGGCTGGGGCTGGGCGAGCTGGCGACCCTGTTCTGGCATTGCCTGCGCGATCGGCCGACGGCGTTGACGCGCGAGGCGGTCGGCGAAGCGGTTGTCGCCGGCGGTCTGGCGGCGGTGACCCCGGCGCTGCGCGTGCTGCTGGGGCAGATATTGCAGGGACGGTGACGTGACGGAGGAAGGCTTCGGTTCCGCCGCATTGGTGCTGGCGGGGGTGACGGCGCGCGTTCTGGGCTGGCGGCCCGATGATTTCTGGATGGCGACGCCCGCCGACGTCGCCGCGGTGCTGGCGGCGTGGCGCGAGGGTCGCGGCGACGGCGGGCTGGACCGGATGGGGCTGGCGGCGATGATGGAGCAATTTCCCGATGGATGAGATCGAAGAGATGGTCGTGGCGGTGCGCGCCGACACGGGCGCTTTCCGGCGCGAGATCGCGGCGCTGCGCGGCGAGCTGGAGGGGCCGCTGGTGGCGGGCGCCGACGCGGCGGGACGCGGGATCGAGCGGGCGCTGACGCGCGCGATCCTGAACGGCAAGCTGGGGTTCGAGGATCTGAAGCGGCTGGCGATGTCGGTGATGGCCGACATCGCGCGCGCCGCAATTTCGAACGGGATCGGTGCGGCGACGGGCGGCGGATCGGGGGCGAGCGGTGGAGGCGGGCTGCTGTCGCTCGGCACCTCGATCGCGATGGCGCTGTTCGGCGCGCCGGGCCGCGCGACGGGTGGGCCGGTGAGCGCGGGGCGTGCCTATCGCGTCGGCGAGCGCGGGCCCGAGCTGTTCGTGCCGACCGCGAGCGGGCGGGTCGAGGCGGCTGGCGGCACAGTGCGCAATATCGCAATCACAGTGAATGTGCAGGGGCAGGCGGCGAGCGAGCCGCAGCGGTTGACGCAGACCGGACGGCAGTTGGCGCGCGCGGTTCGGCGTGCCGTTGCGGCGGGTGAAGACTGATGGGCTGGGCGCTGCTCGCGGCGGCCGAGCCGCATCATCGCAAGAGCTGGCTGAAGCGCTTCGACCCGCGTTTCTGGACGGTCGATTTCGCGCGGCCGATGATGGCGAGCGTGGTGACGACCGCGCCCGACGCGCTGCGGGTCGAGGCGGTCTTTTACCGGAAGCAGGATCTGGCGGGACTGATATGGGAGGCTGTGGACCGCTGGGATCATGTGCTGCTCGGCTATGAGACGAAGCGCGATTTCCGGCACACGCAGCTGAGCTTCCGCTGGCGATCGGGCGGGGTGAAGCCGCTCGACGCGCTGCACGGGCCGACCTTGACGATCGAGGGGCGCGACGCGGCGGGGAGCCCGCGCGCCTGGTATGTAAGGCTGTGGAATTATGCCGTCGGGACGGGCGAGGAGGCGATCGTCAGTCTGGATTTCGACAATCTGGCGGGCGGTTTCCTGCACCCCGGCGAGGCCGACCCGGTGTGGGCGGGCGATGTCGACCGGATGTTCATTTCGCTGGTGCCGCCGGGTTATGACGGCGGATCGGGCGGACTCGCGGCGCCGGCGGAGGGCTGGGCCGAGATGCGCGGCATCGCGGCTGCCGGGTCGGGATCGGTGCTGGCGGTCGGCGATGCCGTGCTGCCCGAACAGGGTCTGGGGATCGCGAACGGCTATGACGATGTCTATCATCTGACGCCCGCCCGCGTGGTGCGGCAGATCGTCCAGCTCGGCTATCGCGGCGACGTCGTCCATTATGTCGGGATGAGTCATTATATGCGGCTCGCGGCCGATGGCGATGCCTTTCGGACGAGCGTCGCGGGCGGGGCGATCAATGCGCCGTGCATGGCGTGGCACCGGGCGTTTGCAGGGGAATGCGCGGCGGCGGGGCTGGGGCTGATCTGGTCGCTCTCCTATGAATTGTTCGACGCCTATTGCCCCGAAGGCTGGAAGCAGCGCGACGCCGATGGCGCGCCGGCGCTGACCGGTTGGGAGCCGCCGTCGACTTTGTTGTCGCCTGCGAATGACGAGGCGATGGGCTGGGTGCAGCTTGTCGCGCGGGCGTTTGTGGGGCTGGCGGTCGAGGCGGGGATGGCGGTAAAATTCCAGGTGGGCGAGCCATGGTGGTGGGTCGCGGACGGCGGACGGATTTGCGCCTATGACGCCGCGACCACGGCGGCGCTGGGCAGCGCCAGCGTGGCGATTGGCGATGTGCGCGGGTGCCTGACGGCACCGCAGCGGGCGATGCTCGATGCGCTGGGGGCGCTGCTGTCGGCGTCGACCGATGCGCTGGTCGCGGCGGCGCGCGACGAGGCGGGCGGGGCGGTGACGAGCCATCTGCTCGTCTATCTGCCGACCGTGCTCGACCCCGCCGCGCCCGAGCTTCGCCGCGCCAATGTGCCGATGGGCTGGGCCGCGCCCGCGTTCGATGTGCTGCAGCTCGAGGATTATGACTGGGTGACCGGCGGGCGCGGCGGCGCGACCGCGGGCGCGCGGACGGCGATGGCGGTGCGGCTCGGCTATCCGGTTGAGGCGCAGCATTATTTTTCGGGCTTTGTGCTTCGCGCCGAGGAGCGCGCGCAATGGGCAGCGATTGCCGATGCGGCCGACGCGGCGCGGCGCGATGTGGCGCGGACCTTCGTCTGGGCGTTGCCGCAGGTGGCGCGCGACGGGTTTGTGGCGTTCGACGGGGAGGATGATGTGCAGGCTTTCGATGCGGTCGATTTTCCGCTGGCGATCGGGCGCGAGGCGACGGCGCTGACCGAATTTTCCACACAGGTCGTCCGTTCGCCGTCGGGGCACGAGCAGCGCGCGAGCGAATGGGCCGAGGCGCGGATGCGCTATGATGCGGGTCCAGGGGTGCGGTCGGAAGCCGACGTGCGGACGCTCGCCGACTTCTTCCGGGCGCGGCGCGGGGCGGCGCGGGCGTTCCGCTTTCGCGATCTGTTTGACTGCAGCTCGGCCGGCGATGGCGGGTTGCCGGGGCCGGGAGACCAACTGCTCGAGCTGGGCGACGGGGTGCGTCGTCAGTTCGCGCTGGTGAAGCGCTATGGCGTGGGGGACGCCGAACAGGTTCGCAGCATACGCCTGCCGGTCGAAGAGAGCGTGCGCGTGTCGGTCGACGGGATCGAGACGGCCGCTTTTGTGGTGACCGGGGACGGCGAGGTGCTGCTGGATGTGCCGCCGTCTGATGGCGTGGCGGTGCGCGCGGGTTTTCTGTTCAACGTCGCGGTGCGTTTCGCCGAGGACCGGCTCGAGGTGAGCCGCGCGACCTTTCTGGCGGGCGAGATTGCCAGCGTCCCGCTGGTCGAGGTGCGGGCGCCATGGTGAGCGCTCCGGACTGGCTGCGCGAAGAGCTGGTGTCGCTCGCCTGGTGCTGGCGATTGTCGCGGCGCGACGGGGTGGTGATCGGACTGACCTCGCACGACCGCGACCTGATCGTGGGGGGCGTGCCCTATCGCGCGGCGCCGGGGATGAAGCCTTCGGCGCTGGAGACGAGCGATAGCCTCGACGCAAGCACGATGGATCTGGAAGGTGCGGTCAGCAGCGAGGCGATTGCGGCCGCCGATCTCGATGCGGGGCGCTGGGACGGGGCGGAGCTGACGCTGTTCGTGACCGACTGGACCGCGCCTGACGCGGAGCCGGTGACCGTCGCGCGCGGGTCGCTAGGCGCGGTCGAGCGACGCGGCGCGGCGTTTACCGTGGAGTTGCAAGGCGTGACGCGCGCACTCGACCAGCCGGCATGCCCAGCGACTTCGCCCTCGTGCCGCGCGATGCTGGGCGATCCGGCGTGCCGTGTCGATCTGGCGGGTCGCACGCATGTCCGGCGTGTGGTCGCGGCGGAGGAACGGACAGTGACGCTCGATACGCCGCTCGCGCCCGGCGTGATGACGTTCGGCGAGCTTGGCTGGCTGGAAGGCGCGGTCTGCGGGCTGGCGAGTCCGGTAATCGGCGCGGACGGCGATACGCTCACCCTGGCCGAGATGCCGCCGGTGCTGCCGCCGCTACCGCTGCGCGTGCGGCTGGTTGAGGGGTGCGACAAGCAGCTTTCGACGTGCCGGGCGCGCTTTGCCAATGCAGTCAATTTTCGCGGCGAGGCGCATCTGCCGGGCAATGATCTGTTGACGCGCTACCCGGGTGGCTGACGATATCGGCGCGCGTGCCCTCGCGGCGGCGCGGGCGATGGTCGGGGCGCGGTTCCGGCCGCAGGGGCGCGATCCGGGGACGGGTCTCGACTGCGTGGGGCTGGTGTGGGCGGCCTATGCGAGGGCGGGGTGCATGCTGCGGGCGCCGCGCGATTATCCGCTGCGCGGGTGGAACGAGGAGCGGATTGTCGCTGCGCTGGCGGCGGCGGGATTTCGCGTCGTGACCGATGTCCGCGATGGCGATGTGGCGCTGATCGCGCTGCCCGCGGGGCAATTTCATCTCGGGCTGATCGGCGGGGACCGGATGGTGCACGCGCATGCCGGCTTGCGGCGGGTTGTCGAAACGCCGCCGGACGACGGGTTTGCAGACGCCACGCGCTGGCGGTTCGAATGACAGGGGGACAATCATGGCAACTCTGGTGCTGACGGTGGTCGGCGGGATCGTGGGCGGGCCGGTAGGAGCGGCGATCGGCGCGGCGGTGGGCCAGCAGATCGATGCGGCGATCTTCAAGCCCAAGGGGCGCGAGGGGCCGCGGCTCGCCGACCTGAAGGTGCAGGCCTCAACCTATGGTCAACAGATTCCGAAACTGTTCGGGACGATGCGCGTCGCGGGGAGCGTGATCTGGGCGACCGACCTGATCGAACGCCGTAACAAGCGCGGCGGCGGCAAGGGGCGGCCCTCGACGACCGAATATAGCTATGCGGTGTCGCTGGCGGTCGCGCTGTCGTCGCGGCCGGTGGGCGCGATCCGCCGCATCTGGGCCGACGGCAATCTGCTGCGCGGGGCGAGCGGATCGTTTCAGGAGCGCTGCGTCTTTCGCTGGCACGACGGGCGCGAGGACCAGCCGGTCGATCCGCTGATTGCCTCTGCCGTCGGAATGGATTCTGCGAGCGCGTTTCGGGGTCTCGCCTATGTGGTGTTCGAGGAACTGGAGCTTGGCGCGTTCGGCAACCGCATCCCGTCGCTGACCTTTGAGGTCGAGGCCGATGCGGGTCCGGTCGATAGCGGCTTCGTTGGCAACAGCCTGCTCGGCGAGGCAGAGCGGTGTGCCGGGCTGTGGCCGGTCAATGGTTATGCGGCGTCGGGCGACAGGGTGCGCGATGCGCTGGCGCCGCTGTTCGAGATCGACGGCACACGGCTGGCGAGCGATCCGGCAGGGTGGCGGCTCGCCGCGCCGGCACCGGACGCCGCTACATTCGCGCTCGACGATTTTGCGGAGAACAGGCGCGTGTCGGCGCCGGCGGACATCGCCGAGCGGCGCCGTGCGCCGCTGTCGTCGCTGCCGGGCGCAATCCGCCTTCGCCATTATGAGCCCGAGCGCGATTATCAGCTTGGGCAGCAGATGACGGCCGTCGCAGGCGGCGGGGTTCGCGAAGAGCGTATCGACCTGCCTGCGGTGCTGGCGGCGGGATCGGCGCGCGCGCTCGCCGGGAAGCTGGCGCGGTCGGCTGCCGATGGGCGCGAAACCTTGCTATGGTCGGCGGACCTCGCCGCGCTCGCGCTGCCGGTCGGCGGCCTGATCGCGTTCGGCGACGGAAGCCGTTGGCAGGTCGCGGCGCGCACGGTGCGCGATGCCGATATCATGCTGGAATTGCGGCGGCATCAACCGGCGCCGGTCGAGATGGTTGCCGCCGATCCGGGCGTCCCGGTCACGAGTCCCGACTGGCCCGATGCCGACGCGGTCGTGAGCCTGTTCGACCTGCCAAATATCGGCGGAGCGGCGGCCACGGCGCCCCGACTGGTCGTCGCTGCCGCGGGGAGCAACGACGGCTGGCGCGGGGCCGATGTCTGGATGCAGCCCGCGGCAGGCGCCGAGCCGATTGCGGTTGGTTCGGCGCGCCCCGCTGCTGCGCTGGGGATGCTCGATGCGGCGCTGCCCGCGGGGACGACCCGGCTTTTGGATCTGGCGAATGCGATCGAGGTGAGACTGGTCAATTCGTCGATGACGCTCGAATCGGTTGACGACCGGGCGCTGCTCGGGGGCGCGAACCGGGCGATGGTGGGCGGCGAGCTGCTGCAGTTCGGACGCGCCGAAATGGTCGGCGCCGACGTCTGGCGATTGTCGCGCCTGCTGCGCGGGCGTTGCGGGTCGGACTCAACAGCACATGCGGCGGGGGAAGCGTTCGCGCTGGTCGAGGATCCTTTTCTGCTTCCGATTCCCGACGATCTCGCACGGATGGCCGAAGGCGGCGGTGCGATCCTGCAATGGGCGTCGCGAACGGACAGTGCCGTCAGCGCAATCGCGGTGCCGGCGGTGGGGCTGGCGCTGCGTCCGCCGGCGCCGGTGCATGGCAGATTGCGTCGCACCGGCGATGGCGGGATCGAGATCGGCTGGGTGCGATGTTCGCGGGTCGATAGCGGGTGGCGCGACCATGTTGATGTTGCAGGCGGCGAGAGCCGCGAGGCCTGGCGCATCGACTTGATGCCCGTGCTTCCGGGTGTCGGGCCGTGGGAGACCAGCTTACCATCGCTGGTGATCGACGCCGCGACGGTGGCGGTGCTGCCGCCGGCCACGATCGTCTCGATCCGCCAGATCGGCGACTTCACCCTCTCCCCGCCGCTTTCCCTGCCGCTGAATTGATGAGGAGGCTTTGATGGCCGAACCGATGGAAACCGCACGCTTTTCCCTGCCGCTGCTCGCGATGGCGCAGGCCCAGAAGGAGGTGACGCATAATGAAGCGCTGACCCTGCTCGACGCGCTGGTTCATCTTGCGATCGAGGACGGACCGATCGCCACGCCGCCGGCCACGCCAGATTCCGGGCAGTGCTGGCTGGTAGCAGCGGGTGCGAGCGGCGACTGGACCGGGCAGGCCGACAGCATCGCGCTCTGGTGCGATGGCGGCTGGAGGTTCGTGGCGCCGCGCGCCGGCACGCGCGCCGTTCGGGTTTCCGACGGAGCGGTGCTCCGATATCGAGGCGGCGAATGGTCCGGACCGGAGGCCGTTTCGACTCCGGCCGGGGGTGTCACAATCGATGCTGAAGCACGTGTTGCCATTTCGGCTTTGATTCTGTTACTGGAGGCGCATGGCCTTCTGATTTCAGGCTGATTTTGCCTTTATTCGAATGGCAAGTGCGACTTTTTGGCAACAGATTGACGATTTGTTAGCTTGCGCGGAACCAAAGGCACAGGTAGGACGTCTGTCGAGACGTATATCTCAATTGAAAGGGGAATTCACTATGAGGAAGCTTGCCGTCGCTGTGGCGTTGGCCTCCACTGCCCTGGCGTCGCCTGCTCTGGCGCGCGACAACTCGTGGTATGTTGGTGTCGGTGGTGGTGTGATGCTGGTCGAAGATCTCGACCTGGACATTGGCACTGTCAATAACGCTGGTACGCTCGATCATCGCAAGGGCTACGACGTCGAAGGCACCGTTGGTTACGACTTCGGTGGTTTCCGCGCTGAAGTCGAAGTCGGCTATCGCGAAGCGGACATCAAGGGTGGCACGTTCGTGACCCCCGGCATTCCGCAGACTCCGAGCGGCGCTGGCCTGCTCTACACGGGTTCGCCGCGCCTTAACGGCGACAGCAACGCCCTGAGCTTCATGGTCAACGGCCTGCTTGACTTCGGTGACGATGATGGCCTTCAGGGCTTCGTCGGCGGTGGTGTCGGTGTCGCCCGCGTGTCGGTCGAACCCGTCTTCGCCGGTCCGTTCCTTGACGATTCGGACACCGGCTTCGCCTGGCAGGCAATCGCGGGCGTTCGCGCTCCGATCAGCAAGAACTGGGACGTTGGCCTGAAGTATCGCTTCTTCAACGCCAGCAACCTCGATCTGGTCGATCAGGTCGGTCGCGACGTTTCGACGCGCTTCCGTTCGCACTCGATCCTCGGCACGCTGACCTACAACTTCGGTGGTCCGGAAGTCGTAGCACCGCCGCCGCCGGTCGTGGCTCCGCCGCCGCCGCCGCCGGTCGTGGCTCCGCCGCCGCCGCCGCCGCCGGTTTGCCAGCCCGGACCGTATATCGTGTATTTCGACTGGGATCAGTCGGCGATCACGCCGGAAGCCGCTTCGACGCTGGACAACGCGATCAGCGCCTACAACCGTGGCTGCTCGGGTACGCAGGTTTGGCTCGCCGGTCACGCTGACCGTTCGGGTTCGGCCAAGTACAACGTCGGCCTGTCGCAGCGCCGCAACGATGCGGTCCGCAGCTACCTGACCGCTCGCGGCATCTCGGATGGCGTCATCTCGGCAGAAGCGTTCGGCGAAAGCCGTCCGGCTGTCGCGACCGCCGACGGCGTGCGCAACGACCAGAACCGTCGCGTGGAAATCAAGTACGGCCCGGGTTCGGGCAACTAAGATTTTCAGGCCCGGTTTCGGGTTGGAAGACAAAGAGGGGCGGTACCGCAAGGTGCCGCCCTTTCTTTTTGTCCTCGCTGTGTGACCGTCCCGCGTTCCGGCGCGCTTTTTATTTGCAGCTTCCGAAAAATGTTATACCATAACATATCCGGTCGGGAGACTGCGGTTCGGGTGCCGTAGCCCCGCCAGTAGCGCGGACGAGCGTGTGAGGCGCCTCGGGCCGCCCGACAGGGAGCGACAGGATGCGTAGACGCAGCAAGTTCCACCGCAGCATTTTCCGGGCCGATCCCAATGGCGAGCCGGCGATCAACACGACGCCGCTGATCGACGTCATGCTGGTGATGCTGGTGATGTTCATCATCACCCTGCCGCCGCCGACGCACAGCGTCGATATCACGCTGCCGACCGAGGGTGGGCACGGCAAGATCCTCGACGAAAACCGGGTCACGATCGACACCAGCGACGTCATCCGCTGGAACGGCGAAGCGGTCGATCTGGCCCAGCTCGGCCAGTTGGTCAAAACCGCGGCCGAAAGGCCCGAGCAGCCGACGCTGATGCTCGAACCCGACGCGCAGGCGCGCTATCTGCGGGTCGATCAGGCGATCGGCGCGATCCGCCGCAACGGCGGCAGCAAGATCGCCTTCCCGGGCATTCACCAATATGGCGGGCTGATCTGAGCCGCCGCGTGCGTCCGCCGGCTTAGCTGGCGGGCGCGGTTCCGGGGCGGAGATATTGCGTGAAATAGCTGACATAGTCGGCCTTGCCGAGCGGGACGCCCATGTGACGGAGGATGCCGTAGGCGGCGACGAGATGGAAGTAGAATTGCGGCTGCGCCCAGTCGCGGACATATGTGGCGGCGGTCATGTCGAAGACCATGCCATTGGGCAGGTCGAAGCTGACGGCCCTGCCGTCGTCATCGCCGAACGCGCCCGCATCGAGGCCATCGAGCCATGCGAGCGTCGCCGCGATCTGGGATTGAAGTCCGGCGAAATCGCCCGCATCCTCGCCGAGATCGGGCGCGCCGGTGGCGCCGAGGCGTGTCGCAGCCTGAATCGCTTGGGCGCAGGAAAAGCGGACCTGCGAGGCAAACGGGAACATGTCGGGCGCGAGGCGCGAAGCGATGAACTGCAGTTCGCCGACGCCATTTTGCTCTCCCCAGTCGAGCGCCCTGCCGAGCTGGCCGGACAGCGCGCGAAGGCCGTTCTGATAGGCGGGTATGGTGAGGTCGTAGATCGTGATCGGCATGGTGGCTTCCCTTGAAGGATCGCTGGGTCAGGCGGCGGCGAGATTGTCCTGGAACTGGAGCCGCGCAAGGCGGGCGTAGAGACCGTCGGCGACGACGAGCGCGTCATGCTTGCCCTCCTCGACGATGCGGCCATCGTCCATCACCACGATGCGGTCGGCGGCGCGGACGGTCGCGAGACGGTGCGCGATGACGATCGTCGTGCGGTCGTGCATCAGCGTTTCGAGCGCGTCCTGCACCAGCTTTTCGGACTCGGCGTCGAGCGCAGAGGTTGCTTCATCGAGCAGAAGCAGTGGCGCCCGGCGGAGCAGCGCGCGCGCGATCGCGACGCGCTGGCGCTGGCCGCCCGAAAGGCGCGCACCGCCTTCGCCCATGAAAGTGTCGAGCCCGTCGGGAAGTTTGCGCAGGAACTCCTCGGCATTGGCGGCGCGCGCGGCGTCCCACAGCTCGTCGTCGGTCGCGAGCCAGTTGCCATAGCGAAGATTGTCGCGCGCCGAGGCGGCGAAGATCACCGTTTCCTGCGGCACCATCGCGATGCGGGCGCGGAGATGCGCGGGGTCGAGATCGGGCAGCGGCACGCCGTCGAGACGGATCTGGCCACCCTGCGGATCGTAGAAGCGCTCGGCGAGCTGGAAGAGCGTCGATTTGCCGGCGCCCGAGGGGCCGACGATCGCGACGGTCTCGCGCGGCTGGATCGCGAGGCTGAAATCGTGGAGTGCCGGAGCATCGGGCCGCGTCGGATAGCGGAACTCGACATGGTCGAACTCGAGCGTGCCGGTCGCGGGTTCGGGCAATGCGCGCGGGCTGGCGGGCGGGGCGATGCTCGGCTCTGCAATCAGCAGTTCATGGAGGCGTTCGGCGGCGCCGGCGGCGCGGAGCAGGTCGCCATAGACTTCGGTCAGCGCGCCGAACGCGCCCGCGACGAGACCGCCGGTCAGCACGAAAGCGGCGATCGTGCCGCCGGTGATCGTGCCCGCCGCAACGCCCGCTGCACCGTACCAGAGAAGGGTGGTGATCGAGCCGAAGAGAAGACCGATAACGATCGCGGTCATTGTCGCGCGGAGGCGGATGCGGCGCTTTGCGGTCGCGAAATTGCTCTCGACGGCGCTGGTGAAACGGTCGGCCTCGCGCGCCTCTTGCCCGAAGGCCTGGACGATTTTCATCGCGCCCAATTGCTCGGCGGTCGTCGCGCCGATATCGGCGACACGGTCCTGGCTCGATCGCGAGACATTCTGCAGCCGGCGGCCGAGCAGGACGATCGGCATGATGATTACAGGAATGCCGACGAGGATGCCCGAGGTCAGCTTGGGCGAGAGCGAGAAGAGATAGACGATCCCGCCGATCCCCATGACGGTGTTGCGCAGTGCGACCGAGACCGTGGTGCCGACGGTCTGCTCGATAATTGCGGTGTCCGACGTCATGCGCGAGGCGATTTCAGACGGGCGGTTTTCCTCGAAGAAGCCGGGAGCGAGGCGGAGGAGGTTGCGCTGCACCGCTTCGCGGATGTCGGCGACGGTGCGTTCGCCGAGCCAGCTCACGAAATAGAAGCGCACTGCGGTTGCGAGCGCGAGGATCACCACGATCACGTAAAAGAAGCGGAAATGCGGGCTGACGTCGCCGCCGCCGGCGACGAACCCCGAATCGATCATTTCCTTGAACTGATAGGGGATCGCGAGTGTCGCGAGCGCCGCGACGCCGAGTGCGATCGCCGCGACCAGCAACTGGAGCGGATACCGGCTGGCATAGTGCCAGACCATGCGCAGGCTCGACAGCTTGCGGGGCGGAGCGGATTGGTCGGATTTGGTCGCCATTGCCATCGCCCCTAGCAGCCGCGCGGGTGCCGCTCAACGCCGCAGAATGGTGCACGGCTTCAAGGACCATGAAGCGGGGCTGCGTAAAGGGAGCGCGAGACCCGCTCGCGCTCCCTCGTTGCCGGCTTCAGCGGTTGTCGAGCTGCGCCCGCACCGCGCGCAGGCCCGCCTGCGTGATGCGATAGGGCGCACCGCCGTGCGAGGCGATGAAGCCGCGGCGGCGGAGGCGCCGGAACAGGCCGAGCCCGCCGCTTTCGAGCATATGGCCGTCGCGGGTGAAGCAGAGCGCTTCGATCAGGCGGCCGTCCTCGTCGCGGCGGTGACGGATCATGCCACCCTGCGCCAGCACGTGCAGCACGCGCTGTTCGGATTTCGAGATATTCATTGGAAATGTCCGGGATTTTTCGAGCAACAAAAGGCGCGCCGACACATGGGCCAGCGGCACTTGCATCATCCCTTTCGCCGGGATGTTAGCGGTTGCCCGCAATCTCAGACATAATCGCTCCGAAGGGCGCAACGGTGCCCGCCGTCCCATAATATTATCGACGAAACGGGCGCGCAATGATTTTGATGCATTGCACAATGACAGCGTTTCCCTAGACTGCTCAGGAAGCAGGCGCCGCCAGAGCGCCCCACCGGACGCAAGGAAGTTTGAACATGCTGTATCACGCCTTTGACATGCAGAAGAGCTGGCTCGCGGGGGCGAGCGCACTGGCGACCGCAGGGGCGCAGGTGATTCAGCATCCCGCGAACCCGCTCGGCTATTTCGGGGGCAGCCCGGCCTTCGCCTCGGCGCTCGAAGTGTTCGCGCACGCTGCGGCACCGCGCGGCAAGCCGGGCTTCGAATTGTATGATGCGGTGGTCGAGGGCGAAACGGTGCGCGTGACCGAGAAGGTCGAGGCGCGCAAACCCTTTGGCCAGCTCAAGCATTTCAAGCACAAGGCGAGCGAGGGCAAGCCCAAGCTGCTGATCGTCGCGCCGATGTCGGGCCATTATGCGACGCTGCTGCGCGGCACGGTCGAGCGGATGATCCCCGACCATGACGTGTGGATCACCGACTGGCGCGACGCGCGCAACGTGGCGCTGGAAGCGGGCAAGTTCGACCTCGACGATTATGTCGACTATCTGATCTCGTGGCTCGAGCATATCGGGCCGGGCGCCCATATGCTGGCGGTATGCCAGCCCTCGGTGCCGAGCCTCGCCGCCGCGGCGGTCATGGCGGCCGACAAGCACAAATGCCGGCCCAAGACGCTGACGATGATGGGCGGACCGATCGACACGCGCAAGGCGCCGACCGCGGTCAACGAACATGCGATGACGCGCCCGCACGCCTGGTTCCAGGAAAATGTGATCGTCACCGTTCCGGCCTGGTATCCGGGCGCGGGGCGCCGCGTCTATCCGGGGTTCCTGCAGCTCGCGGGCTTCATGTCGATGAACCTTGGCAATCACATGATGAGCCATTGGGGCATGTTCAAACATCTGGTCGAGGGCGACGGCGAGAGCGCCGACAAGACCAAGGAATTTTATGACGAATATCGCGCCGTCTGCGACATGACCGCCGAATTCTATCTTCAGACGGTCGACGTCGTGTTCCAGCGCCACCTGCTGCCGAAGGGCGAGATGCTCCACCGCGGCAAGCCGGTCGACCTGACGAAGATCGAGGATATCGCGATCCTCGCGATCGAGGGCGAGCGCGACGATATTTCGGGGATCGGCCAGACGAAGGCGGCGCTGACGCTCGCCAAGTCACTGCCGGCGGAGAAGAAGAAATACCTGATGGCGAAGAGCGTCGGCCATTACGGCATCTTCAACGGCAAGAAATGGCGTGACGAGATCGCGCCGGTGGTCGAGACGTGGATTTGCAGCAACGGCGGGTAACGACCGAAGGCCGACAGTTGTCGAGACTTGCGAGGCACCCGACAGCGGTCAATAATCAGAAATTAGAAAGACATCGTGGCTAACGGTTGCCGTATGTTGATGGGTGCGGTCTGTCTTGCGTGAATAGCGCTTCGGACCAGACGGTACTCATATCTCGCGACGAGATTTCCTAGGGGCGGTGCGATGAGTGAACACGTCTGGGTTAGCAATATCCTGAATAGTGAGGCCTCTCTAGGCGCTTTTGTTAGAACAAATGTAAATATAGAGCACGTTGTAGAGGCAGATCAGAAAAACAAGGACGGCGGATCTGTTTCGCAAGATCTTTTTCCCACCAGAATTTGGGCATCGTCGGGTGTTGAAGAGCATGACATGGCATTCGAAACGAGGAATCCCGATCCCGATCTGTTTTTTGCAGGAGGCTACTGGATTGTCTCAGAATTTGCTGCGGATATTCTTCGTCGGTTCGATCTCGGCGGAGGCGCGCTATACCCGGTGAGCGACGGGGTTTTTAAGAGTGACAATGAGACCCGGCTCCCGAAAGAATATTTCTGTTGGATATTCGGAAATAAGAAATCCGCGTTTCTGAGCCAAGACTCACGAAACGTCAGAGCGCCAAAGATTGAGGGGCTTTGGTGGAAAATGCCCTGGACTCCCGCTGACGATGATGTCGCGGTTTCAGGTCGGGCATTGAAAGGGCCGGATGTCTGGCTCGACGATATGTTGTTCCAATCCGTTTTCCTGAGCGGCCCATTAGGCGATGCGCTGGATGCAGCGGGCCTTAGCGAGGCGTTCCGCTTGTTCAAATGCCGGGTGATTTGAGCGTCTGAAGGGGGCGTTTTATAGATGTTGCTCGAGAAGAGCCGCCACCACCCCTAAGCAGACATGGCACGCTCCTCAATGCCAGGGCGACGTCCGCACGCTCCAATAGACAAGATAGAGCAGCCCCGCCCACAGCATCAGGATGAACGCCATGCCCGTGCGGCTCGATGGGCGGTCGCTGACGGCTTCGGCGGCGGCGTGGAGTTCGGTCCAGAGCGCGGCCGGTATCAGCCGGCGGACAAGGATCAGGCCGAGCGGGACGATGATCAGGTCGTCGAGCCAGCCGAGCACCGGGATGAAGTCCGGGATCAGGTCGATCGGAGACAGCGCATAGGCGGCGACCGCGACCGCCAGCAGGCGGGCGTACCAAGGCACCCGGGGGTCGCGCGCGGCGAGCCAGGCGGCGTGCGCCTCGACCGCCAGCCGGTGGCCGAGATCGCCGATACGCTCCGAAAGCGATTTGCCCGAAAGTGGTTTGCCGGTCATCGCGATCTACACTAGCCTTCGTTCATGGCTATCCAACTGAAAAGCGCGCGTGTCGAACGCTGGCCCGTCGCGGGGCAGTTCGTGATCAGTCGCGGCGCCACCGATCATGTCGACGTGATCGTCGCCGAGGTCGAGGGAGAGGGCGCGACCGGGCGCGGCGAGGGGACGCCGATCTATTATCTGGGCGAGGATGCGGCGGGATGCCGCGACCGGATTCTCCACGCATCGGGGCATATCGCCGACATGGGCGCGGCCGACGCGCGCGCCGCAATTCAGGAAATCATGGGCCCCGGCGCGGCGCGCAACGCGCTCGATTGCGCGCTGTGGGATCTGGAGGCGCGGCAGCGCGGACTGCGGCTGTGGCAACTTGCGGGCTGCGGGGGGGCGCCGACCGCGCGCACGACCGCCTTCACCATTTCGCTCGGTACGCCGGGGGCGATGGCCGAGGCGGCGGCGACGGCCGAGGCCGACGGCTATCACCTGCTCAAGCTGAAACTCACCGGCGAGGGCGACCGGCTGCGTGTTGCGGGGGTTCGCAAGGGCGCGCCGAATGCGCGGCTGATCGTCGATGCGAACGAAAGCTGGGGGCAGGTCGACATATTGGGCGAGGCCGAGGCGCTCGCCGATATGGGGGTCGAGATGATCGAACAGCCGGTGCCGGTCGGAACCGACGCGCTGCTCGACCAGCTTTATGCGCCGGTCCCCTTCGTCGCCGACGAAAGCTGTCACACTGCCGCCGACGTCGCGCGGATCGGGCCCTTCTATGACGGGGTGAACATCAAGCTCGACAAGGCGGGCGGGCTGACCGAGGCGCTGCGCATCGCCGATGCCGCCGACGCGGCGGGGCTGTCGATCATGGTCGGCTGCATGCTGTGCACCAGCCTGGCGATCGCCCCCGCTTTCGTGCTGGCGCAGCGCGCCAAATGGGTCGATCTCGACGGGCCAGCGCTGCTCGCGCGCGACCGCGAGGGCGGGTTCGAGTTTCGCGAGGGGCGGATCGCGCCGTCGCTGTGATTGGTCCGGAAACATTACAGTAAAGTAATTTTACTATCTGTCTTCCGGACTATATTGTTGACCGCATGAGCAACGAACCCCGTCACCACGACATCGTCATGCCCGCGCTGCTGCGCCATGCCCGCACCACCTATGGCGGCGCGATGCGCAGAGCGCTCGATCGCGCGGGTTTTGACGACATTCCCGCCAACGGCCTTTATGTGATTGGCGGGCTCGCGCTCGGCGCGGAGGATGTGCCGCTGAGCGCGCTGATTCAGGATCTGCGCATTTCCAAGCAGGCGGCGGGTCAGCTGGTCGATACGCTGGTTATGCGCGGCTATCTGGAGCGGCAGGTCGATGCCGAGGACCGGCGCCGGCTGGTGATCCGCCTGACCGAGCGTGGCGCGGCCGCCGCTGCGATACAGGGCAAGGCGCGCGCCGCGGTCGACGCCAAGCTTGCGGCGCGCGTCAGCGCCGACGACATCGCCGCGGCGCGGCGGGTGCTGTCGGCGCTGATCGATATTGCGATCGAGGCGCGCGAGCGCGCGGAAGCGGAGTCCGCCTAGAGCGCCACTTCGGCGTGCTTGCCGAGATCGCCGTCCTTCATCGTCATGCCCGTCATCAGCTTGAACAGGCCCTTAATACCGGGGTCGGCGGTCCAGATTTCGGCGTCTTCCAAGTCGAAACGCAGCAGGACGAGCTTTGGATCGTCCTTGCCGCCGGGGTACCAGGCCGCGATGCCGTTATTCCACAATTTGTCGAGCACCGCGCGGCTTTCCTCGCGGCGAAGCGTGCCCGAGATGCAGGCGAAGAGGTCGTGACCCTTCGATGAGAATTGCGCCATTGCCGGGCCGCCCGCGGCGAGGCGGTTATCGGTTGCGGTAAAGAACCACCACGCGCTGTTCGCATCCTTGTCGAGTTGCGCATTCATCGGGACATGATGTTCGCGCTCGCCGGTCAGGCCGACCATCACATAGGGGCTGGCGTCGAGCGCCTTCCAGAAGCTTTTCCTGATATCGTCGCTCATCGGTCGGCACTCCTTGTCGGCCCCCCGATGAACGATAAACGCGCGGCATCGCGCGATGTTGCGCGCTTCAGCGCAGGCGTGGCTCCGAATAGCTGACGACTTCATATTCGATACCGTCGGGATCGAAGAAATAGAAGCGTCTGCCGGGCTCGTAATCGCCATGGTTGAACGGCGTGAGGCCGACCGCCTTCACGCGCATCTCGATCGTATCGAGATCGTCGACCTGCACGCCGACATGGTTGAGCGGCTCGCCCTTGGGATAGTGCGTGTCGGCATGCTGGCCGTCGGGGCCGGTGTAGAGTGCGATGTAGGCGGCGTCGCTGCCGAGATGGATCGTACGGCCGCCGTCGCGTGCGGGACCACGCCAGCGCTCGTGCCAGCCGAAAATCGCCGACAGGATGCCGGCGGTACGGTCGGGGTCGCTGACCGTCAGGTTCACATGTTCAATGAAGGGGTGCGTCATGACTCTGGCTTTCGTGATTCGGGTTGACGCCGCGACATATGAAAGCTCAAGTGAAGTTTAGATCAAGCGTAAAGCGAAGGAGAGCGACGATGCACCGCACCGACCTGATCGCGATCGGCGAACTCGCCGCGCGTACCGGCACAGCGGTGTCGGCGATCCGCTTTTACGAGACGAAGGGGCTGCTCGAGTCGCTTCGCACGAGCGGTGGACAGCGCCGCTTTCTGCGCGCCGATATCCGCCGCGTCTCGTTCATCCTGATCGCACAGCAGATGGGGCTGAGCCTCGAGGAGATAGCGGCGGAGCTTGCGGATCTACCGGCCGGGCGCACGCCGAACGCCGCCGACTGGACGCGGATCAGCACCGGGCTGCGCGCGCGGATCGATGCGCAACTGGCGGCGCTGGCACGGACGCGGGACCTGCTCGACCAGTGCATCGGCTGCGGTTGCCTGTCGCTGAAGAAATGCGGGCTCTACAATGCGCAGGACAAGGCGGCGCAGCGCGGCGCGGGGCCGCGCTATCTGCTCGGCGACAGGGCAGGCGAGATAGCCGAGGTCGATTGACGCCCGGCCGGGGCCGGATAAAATGCTGCGATGGGAAATAATTGGAGAGGTTCGATGAAGGCGCTCTATCCGGTCCTGCTGATCGCGGGAGCGATGCAGGCCAGTCCCGCTCTGGCCGAGGAAGTGGCCGTCTCGCCGCTGATCGGCACCTGGGCGGTCGATATCGACAAGCTGCCGATCCCGCCCGAGGCGCGGCCGAAGAGCGTCACGATCACCTATAGCGACGCGGGCGGCGGCCAGTGGCGGACTTTGGTCGATGTGACGATGCCCGACGGAAAGACCGTCCGCGCGAAATCGACATGGACGCCCGACGGCAAGCCCGTCCATGTCGACGGCAATCTGGAGGCTGACACCGTCGCGACGCGGATGCCCGAACCGAATGTCATGATCACCGCGCTCGCGCTCGGCGGCGTGCCGGGATCGATGCGCGCCTATACGGTGTCGCCCGACGGCAAGACGATGACCGAGACCGTGGTCTATTTCACCAGGGAGGGCACGCCCGGGATGCGGGCGAACCTGTTCCACCGGGTCAAATAGCGCCGGGCGCCGGACGCTCAGACCGCCGCGAGGCGCTCGATCTCGGGCGCGCCGGCAAGCCAGGGGCCGAAGCGGGCGCCGATTTCGCGGAAATGCGACGCGGCGCGATGCGCCTCGACCGCCGCCGTGTCGTCATAGCATTCGAGCACCTTGTAGGTTCCGGTCTCGTCGGTGCGGAACAGGCGGTAATAGCTGTTGCCGGGTTCGTCGGCATTCACCGCGGCGGCGAGCTCGGCGAAGACGGCTTCGAAATCGGCTTCCTTGCCGGCCTGCACGCGCAGCGTTGCGATCACTCCAATGGCGCTCATGTCATTCTCCCTTGATGTCAGGCCTTGAGGTCGGGATCGACCTCCCACCCGTCTTCTACCTGGATGCCGAAGCTGTTCAGCATCATCGAAACCTGTGTGTACTGGCCGACGGTCATCACCAGATCCATGCGGCCCTTGTCGCCGAGCGGCGCAAGCGCGGCCCAGCTGGCGTCGCTGACGAAATGATTGGCGGTCAGCTCGTCGGTTGCGCAAAGCATCGCGCGCTCGATGTCGGTCCAGTCTGCGGCGTCGGGGCCGGCCTTGATCCGCTCGATTTCGTCTTCGGAGAGGCCGCTGTCGAGCCCGATGCGCTTGTGCTGGGTCCACTCATAGCCCGATCGGCAGTTATAGCCGGTGCGCAGGATGATAAGTTCGCGGTCGCGCGGGGTAAGCGCGCTGCGCTTCGACAGGATATAATTACCCCAGCCGAGGAAGGCGGTCATCGCCTTGGGCGCGTGCGCGAGGGTGCGGAAGATATTGAGGATGCGCCCGCCGCCGACGCGCCCACCGATCTTATTGGCACCATCGGTCGCGAAAAAGGGTTCGAGCGCGGCGTGCTGGTCGGTATCGAGCCGGTCGAGATCGACCGGCTCGATACGCGGATGCGTCAGACGCAAATCAGAAGACCTCGAACAGGCCCGCCGCGCCCTGGCCGCCACCGATGCACATGGTGACGACGGCATATTTGACGCCGCGGCGCTTGCCCTCGATCAGCGCGTGGCCGACGCAGCGGGCGCCGGTCATGCCGAAGGGGTGGCCGATCGAGATCGAGCCGCCGTTGACGTTGAGCAGTTCGTTCGGAATGCCGAGCTTGTCGCGGCAATAGAGAACCTGCACGGCAAAGGCTTCGTTGAGTTCCCAGAGGCCGATGTCGTCCATCTTGAGTTCGAAGCGTTCGAGCAGCTTGGGGATCGCGAAGACGGGGCCGATGCCCATTTCGTCGGGCTCGGTGCCCGCGACCGCCATGCCGACATAGCGGCCGAGCGGCTGGAGGCCCTTCTTCTCGGCAACCTTGGCTTCCATCACGACGCACGCCGAGGCGCCGTCGGCGAGCTGGCTGGCGTTGCCCGCAGTGATCGTGTGGCCTTCGCCCATGACCGGCTTCAGGCTGGCGAGCCCTTCAAGCGTGGTGTCGGCGCGGTTGCACTCGTCCTTGTCGGCGATGACGTCCTTGAAGGTGACTTCCTTCGTTTCCTTGTTCACGACAGCCATGGTGGCCGGGCAGGCGACGATTTCGTCGTCATATTTGCCCGCGGCCTGCGCGGCGGCGGTGCGCTGCTGCGACTGGAGCGAATATTCGTCCTGAACTTCGCGGCTGATGTTGTAACGCTTCGCGACGACCTCTGCCGTGCCGATCATCGGCATGTAGGTGTCCTTGTGCATCGCGATCAGCTCGGCGTCGGTCTCGATGAACACCTTGCCGCTGCCGCTGACCTTCGAGATCGACTCGATGCCGCCGGCAACCGCAATGTCCTGACGGTCGACGATGATCTGCTTTGCGGCGGTCGCGATCGTCATCAGGCCCGACGAGCACTGGCGGTCGATCGACATGCCGGGGACGGTGACGGGCAGGCCCGAACGCAGCGCGATCAGGCGGGCGACGTTCATCGTCTGCGAGCCCTGCTGCATCGCGGCGCCGAACACGACGTCGTCGATCTCGCCGCCTTCGATGCCGGCGCGCTCGACCGCGGCGCGAACCGCATGCGCGCCGAGCGTCGGGGCGAGGGTGTTGTTGAACGAGCCGCGGCCCGCCTTGGTCAGCGGGGTGCGGGCGGTGGAAACGATGACTGCGTCACGCATGGTGGAGTTCCTTCTGCTTGGTGCCGTTTATTATCTTTTCGGGGGAGGTCGGCGGGTGATCTTTGACGGGATCAGATGAAAAACTGCGTGATCCACTCGGCGATCAGTGCCGGCTTTTCCTCGCCCTCGATCTCGACGGTGATTTCGTTGGTCTGCTGCCACTGGCCGGGGCGCTTCTCGTCGAGTTCGAGCAGCTTTACATGGCTGCGCACGCGCTTGCCCGAGCGGACGGGAGCAAGGAAGCGAACCTTGTTTCCGCCATAGTTGACGCCCATCTTGATGCCCTCGATCTTCGGCGCGTCGGTTTTCGCGCCGAGCATCGGAATCAGCGACAGCGTCAGAAAGCCGTGCGCGATCGTGCCGCCGAAGGGCGTCATCTTGGCCTTTTCCTCGTCGATGTGGATGAACTGATGGTCGCCGGTCGCGTCGGCGAACTTGTTGATCATGTCCTGATCGACGAGCACCCATTCGGACGTGCCGATGTTCTCACCGACCTTGGCTTGCAGTTCCTGCGGCGTGATGGTGGCCATGTTCATCCCCTCAATAGCTGGTTCGGGGCGCGTTCTAGGCCTCTCTTGCCGCGTTGCACAAGGGCCTAGCGGCCACGCTACGGCGCCGTAGCGTCAGGTGGCCTTGGCTGCCTTTGCCGCCGCTGGCTTGGGCTTTGGAGACTCGGGATAGGGCATGATCATCGTTCCGTCGGGCGCCGCGGTAAAGGTCGTTTGCGTCGGATAGGCGAATTCATATCCTGCCGTTGCCATCGCCTCGAACAGCCGGATCGCGACATCGGTGCGCGCCGCAGCCACTTCGTCGAACTGATCGCTGAATACGTCGAAGAGCAGCTCGAAATCGAGGCTCGACGCGCCGAAGCTCAGGAAGCTCGAGCGGATGAATTCATGACCCGCGGCGGTAACCTGCTCCTCGAGCAAGGCTGGCAGGTCGCGCAGCATTTGGGGGGTCGTTTGATAGATGACGCCGATCTTGAAGGTGATCCGGCGGCGGTGGAGATGCGCGAAATTGGTGATTTCCTTGCTCAGCAAATTGGTGTTCGAGATGACCAGCAATTCGCCATTGAGCGAGCGGAGCCGCGTGCTCTTCAGCCCGATGCGTTCGACCGTCGCGGTGCTCGTGTCATATTTGATTGTCTCGCCGACGCGGAACGGCCGGTCGAAGATGATCGAGAGCGAGGCGAAAAGATCCGAGAAAATGCCCTGCGCGGCGAGGCCGATCGCGATGCCGCCGATGCCAAGACCGGCGATCAGGCCGGTGACATTGACCCCCATATTGTCGAGGATGACGATCGCCGCGATCGCGAACAGCGCGACGCTGATCAGCAGGCGGATGATTCCCATCGCGTTGCTCAGCGTCTCGTTATGCCCCTCCGCGGCGCGGCGCTGGATCAGCCCGAGGACGATCTCGCGCGCCCAGATCGCGACCTGCATCACCACGGCGATCGTGAAGACGAACTGGACGAACTGCATGATGATGGCGGGCGGCTGCGCATAACCCGCGACGAGCCGGATCGCGACGATCGCGAGGACGAAGGACTTGGTCTTGTGGATGACGCGGCCCGCGATGTGCGTGAAGGTCATCTCGCCCTCGGCCGACAGGGCGTGCTTCAGCGCAAAGCGCCGGACCATCGAAAGCAGGAAATAGATGAGGAGCCCGGCGCCGACCGCGATCCCGATCTGTAACCAGTGCGTATTTACCCAGCCGACGCTGGCATCCCAATAGTGGCGCAGGTCGGCAAGCGGGTCCGCGGCTGCCGCAGTGGTTTCGGCGGGCGCGGTTTTGGCGGCGGCGAGAAGCGTCAGGGTCATGCTTTCCTCTTGGCGGATCAGGCGGAACGAAGCAACGCCGCGGCGTCGGGCGCGCGTTCGAGCCAGGCAAGAAGACCGCGTTCGTAACGCGACAGATAGCGCGTCGCGCGCGGCAGCGGCCCCGCCTTGGCGGCAAAATCGCTCCGTTCCTGCACGGCGGCGATCATCGCGGGGTGGACATAGGCCTTGCGCGCGACCGCCGGCGTGTTGCCGAGCCCGTCGGCGACATGCGCAAGCATCGCCTTCAAGGTCGGCGGTTCGGCGGCGTCATACAGGAAGGCGAAGGCCTCGACGCTCGCGGACCAGGTTCGGAAATGTTTCGCGCTGAACTCCTCGCCCATCGCATCGCGGATATAGGCGTTCACATCGCCCGACCCGACCGCGCAGACGCCGCCGCTGTCCTGATACTGGAACAGATTCTGGCCGGGCAGATCCTGGAGGCGGCGGACGAGCGTGGCGAGGCTGCGGTCGCTGATCTTCACATCCTTCTTCGTGCCGCCCTTGGCGCGATAGGTGAGGCGGAGCGTCTTGCCCGAGATTGTGGCATGATGCTGGCGCAGCGTCGTCGCGCCAAAGCTCTTGTTCGCCGTGGCATATTGCTCATTGCCGACGCGCAGCGCGGCGAGGTCGAGCAGGCGGACGACCGCACCGACGATGCGATCCTGACAGAGCGTCCGCCGCGCCAGATCATCCTCGAGCCGCGCCCGGAGCAAGGGAAGCGCATGGCCGAAGGCGGCGCAGCGGTCATATTTTCCCGCGTCCCGCTCCAGCCGGAATTCGGGGTGGTAACGATATTGCTTGCGCCCGCGTGCGTCGTAACCGGTGGCAAGGATATGGCCGTTGGGGGCGGGGCAGAACCACGCGTCCTCATAGGCGGGCGGCAGCGCGATCGCGTTCAGCCGGTCGATTTCGTCGCGGTCGCGGATGATCTTTCCCTTGGCGTCGCGATAGCGCCAGCCGACGCCCGAGCGCGCGCGGCTGATGCCGGGCAGGCTGTCATCGACATGGATCAGGCGAACGGCGGACATGGAGGCATAGCGCCCCGTCCCCGCCGATGGTTCCCGCGTCAGTTGGCGGCGGGAAGGGTGTGCCGCGCCGGAACCTGTGCCGGGCGCGCGGTGAGCGGACGCCAGCCGGCCTCGTGCTCCCGCCGCCGGACATAGGTCGAAAGCCCCATTTCGAGCGCAAGCATCATGTAGATGAATGGCTGGAAGGCGATGCCGACGAACAGCGATCCGATCATATAGGTGATGTGACCATGCTGGAGCGCAGTCGCGAGCGGTGCGATCCATTGCTCCTCGCCGCGGCGGGTCTTCAGATAGCGTCGCCGCAACCGTTCGAGCTGGATGATACTGACGCCGTGGAGCAGCAGCCAGAGCGCGATGCCCGGATAGCCCTGTTCGCCGAGCATTTCGAAATAGCTCGAGTGATAGGCGCGCGAATGCTCCTCATAGACCGTCGGTTCGGCATTTTGCGGCGCGTTCGGGTCATAGGCGCTGGCGGCCTTTTCGACGCGGACATGGTTCTGGATATAGGCCTCGAACCCGCCGCCGAAGGGATGTTCCTTGGCATATTCCCACGTCCACGCCCACACTGCGACGCGCGTTGAGGCAGACTGGTCGGACTTGTGATCGCGAATCGTTTCCATCCGCGCGGTGAAGCTTTCGGGGAGGAACGGGACGACCGCTACGGTCAGAAGAACCGCGCCGGCGATATAGAGGAAGCGGTGCTGGACCGCGCGGAGCGACAGGATCGCGAGGATCACGAGGCAGACGAGGCCGGTGCGCGCCTGCGTCCCGATCGGCAGCAGTGCGCAGGCGAAGACGAGTGCGAAGCAGAAGGTCGAAACGCGCCAGTCGGGCGTGAATATGGTCCCGTGCTTGCGATACCAGAGGATTAGCGGGATGATCGAAATGCCGACCGCCGACATGATCGAGCCTTCGTAGAGCCCGTAATTCTCGTTGAGCAGCAGCTGAAGCTGGCCGTAACCGCCGCCGCCCGCTGCGGTCTTGATCCCGCCAGCAATCGCGATCGCCGCCGCCGACAGCAGCATGATCAGGATCAACGCCTCGATGCGGAGCTTGGTCCGGAGCGTCAATGGCAGGAAGATCGCCCAGACGAGCGCCTTCCACACCCAGCTCCATTTGTCCGCCGCCTCGACCGGGAAGTCGGCGTTGATCGTCGTCATCCAGCAATAGAAGAGCAGCGCGACGAGCAGAAATTGTCGTCCCGACCATCGCGTGTCGCGCTTGTCGTCGACGGTGAGCCAGCCGACGATCGCGAGTCCGAATACGATCAGCGAGATCGGGATCGAGTTGATGAGGAAGTAGCTGAGCCGCTGCGGCGCGACGATGTCGATGTAGCAGAAGCACAGCACGAACAGGAACGGCTTGCGAAAGCCGAGCCCGATGAAGGCGAAAAGAAAGGCGACGAAGGCAATGTCACGCATCGGACGAGCTGTCTTTTGCGCCGGCTTCGGCATCGCGGCGTTGCTGCCACAATTTGCGCGGGCTCACCTCGTGATCGAGGTCGTCGCGGTGGAGCAGGCGCCAAAGCGCGATCGCCATCAGGACGTGCGTCAGGCCAATGGAAAAATTGTCGACCATCGATACTGTTTGCCCGAAAACCCCGCATGGCCCAAGTGCCTTGCCGTGGCTCTACCCCCCTTGGGTTGACGCCGCGTTAAGGCTTATATGTCAAAGCACTGACCCGATGACCCGTATTCTCCACGTCCTTGATCACAGTCTGCCCGCGCACAGCGGCTACACCTTTCGAACGCGCGCGCTGATGAAGGCGCAGGTAACGAAAGGCTGGGCCGTTGCGGGGGTTACCGGCGTGCGCCATCCGGTGCCGGGCCCCGAAGTCGAGACGGTCGACGGGCTGACTTTTTATCGCACCCCCGCGATCGCGCCTGCACGCTCGCCGATCCGCGAATGGCGCGAGATTGCGGCTTTGGCGGCGCGGACCGAAGCGCTGGCGCGCGAATGGAAACCCGATCTGCTCCACGCGCATTCGCCGGTGCTCGACGGCCTCGCCGCGCTGCGCGCCGGCAAGCGGCTCGGCATTCCGGTGATCTATGAAATCCGCGCCTTTTGGGAGGATGCATCGGTCGGCAACGGCACGGGGCGCGAAGGCAGCGCACGCTATTTCCTGACCCGCCAGCTTGAGACGCATGCGGTGAAATCGGCCGATGCGGTCGCGGTGATCTGCGAGGGGCTGCGCGGCGACCTGATCGCGCGCGGGATCGATCCGGCGAAGATCGTCGTGTCGCCGAACGGCGTCGACCTCGACCTGTTCGGCAATCCGCCGCCGCGCGAGGATGCGCTGGCGGCCGATCTCGGCATTGCGGTAGACGATGTGGTGATCGGGTTCATCGGCAGCTTCTATGATTATGAGGGGATCGACGATCTGATCGCGGCGATGCCCGCGCTCGTCGCGGCACAGCCGGGCGCGCGCCTGCTGCTCGTCGGCGGCGGGCCGATGGAGGCCGCGCTGAAGGCGCAGGCCGCGGTATCGCCGGTCGCGGAGCGGATCCATTTCGTCGGCCGCGTGCCGCACGATCAGGTCGCGCGCTATTATTCGCTGATCGATATCCTCGCCTATCCGCGCAAGAAGATGCGGCTGACCGATCTTGTCACGCCGCTGAAACCGCTGGAGGCGATGGCGCAGGGCAAGCTGGTCGCGGCGTCGGATGTCGGCGGTCACCGCGAGCTGATCGAGGATGGCGTGACCGGCACGCTGTTCGCGCCCGACGATCCGGCGGCGATCGCCGCTGCGCTGGCGGACCTGCTGCGGCAGCGCGCGATGTGGGAAGACCGTCGGCGCACCGCGCGTATTTTTGTCGAAACGCATCGTAACTGGTCGTCAAACATTTTACGTTACGAACCGGTTTACCAACGCCTGCTCAGCGCCAAAGCGCCGCGGGCGGCCTGACGAGATCTGAACGATATGGACGATTATAGCGAAGCGCCGAAGACCAGCCGTAGGGGCGCCTTGCTGCGCGCCCTGCGTCCGGCTCTCCCCGCGGTGATCGGCGCGGCGGCACTGACCTTCCTTTTCGCCGCCGTTATACCCATGGCTTGGGTCGCGGGGATCAGCTGGAACCTCTATCTCGACCGCCTGTCCGACTTTTTCGTGCCGCCGGTCGGCAATGCCGCGCGGCTGTCGCTCGCGCTTGGCATGGCGCTGATTGCGGCGCTGATCGCCGGCTTCGTCGCGCTGCTGATCGCCGAGCCCGAGCAATCGGGCCTCGCCGCGCTCGGCCGACGCTTCAAACGCCGCGAGGCGGAGGAGCAGGATGATGATATTCCGGTGCGCCGCCGCGCCGACCTGCACCCCGATGATTTGCCGCGTTCGCCGATCCGGGCGGGTCGCGATCTCCCCGCTGAGGGGCTGGGCCCTGTGGGCGCGGCCGTCGAGTCTGCCGCTCCCGAGGCGATGGACGAACGGGAAGAGGACGAACTGATCCTCGCCGACCTTGCGCCGGTCGAAGTCGAGGAACCCGGCGCCGAGCCCTGGTTGCAGCCGGTCGAGCGCGCCGGCCCCGCTATGCCTGATCCCGCCGACAATTCGATCGCCGCGATGGTCGCGCGTCTGGAAGCGGGGCTTGCACGCCGCCGCCCTGTCGCCGCGCCAGCGATCCCGGTTCCGGGTGCTGAAGTGGTCGAAGAAGGTGAGCCCGAAATCGACTTCGCGCTCGAAGCCGCGCTCAGCACGCTCCAGCGGATGAACCGGTCGACGGCCGGCTAATCTTCCACGGTCAAAATCTCGATCCGGAAGGCCCGATCCTCACCGGGCTCGATCGCCACATCGGCGACGATATGACCCGGTAGCCGCCATTGGGCGGTATTCAGTCGCTTGCCGAGCGCCTCCAGCGAAACCCCTTCGGCGGCGCAATCGAACAGATGGCGCGCGCCGACAAAATTGGCGCTTGCCCAAGGACGCAGAGTCGACTGCCCCAGCGTGACGCCCGCGCCGAGCTCGGCGGCGAGCAGGCGGGTCAGGCGGCGATGCGGGCAGGACGGATGCGCGGGCGCGGCAGGGGACCAGCGGCTCATGCCCGGCCTCCGGCGCCGAAACGGCGGTCGCCGCATGGCGCGATCCGTCCGGCGTAATGGTCTGCCCGCCATTTGTTCATGAAATGTTCCACGCGACATGTCATGCGGCGGCCGGCCTCGCGTCCACCGCGCAGGTCGCTGACGAGTCGCGGGTCGTGCACGGCGGCGCGCCCGAAGACGCTCGGCGGCATCTGCGATTCCTTCAGAAAAGCCTCGATCCGCTGCAACAGGCTGCGCTCCATATTGTCCTCCCGATTCCGCAGTTTCCAGGCGACTCGCCCGATAGGATATTTCCTATTTGGTAGGCGTTTTCCTACTTGTCTAGGAAAATTCCTATCGCTATGTATGAAATAGGAAGGACCAGCCAGCGGTGACTCCATGACCGATTTCGACCCCGATCCGCGCATCGCGCTCGACCGACTGTTGACCGAGCGCGGCATCGACTATGCGCAGCTGTCGGCGCGCATCGGGCGCAATCCCGCCTATATCCAGCAATATATCAAGCGCGGGTCGCCGCGCCGGCTGGCCGAAGAGGACCGCGCGCGGATCGCGGCCTATCTCGGTGTGACGGAGGCGCTGCTCGGCGGACCCGAACGCCGCGTCGCAGTCCCGGCACGGCAGCGCGGCGGTGACATGGTGCTCGTTCCCAAACTGGCGATCGGCGCCTCGGCGGGTGCGGGCGCGAGTATCGAGGGCGAAGCGGTCGAGGGTCAGGTCGCGTTCGACCCCAAATGGCTGCGCGACCTCGGCGCCGATCCGCGCGCGCTCAGTATCATTCGCGTCGAGGGCGATTCGATGGCGCCGACGCTGAATGACGGTGACGACATATTGGTCGACGGCGGCGATGCGGCGGCGCGGTTGCGCGATGGCATCTATGTGTTGCGGATGGACGATGTGCTGATGGTGAAGCGCATCGCCCGCGCGCCGGGGCAGGGGCGCCTCTCGGTCATCAGCGACAACCGGCAATATCGCAGCTGGGACGATCTGCCGATGGCGGCGGTCCAGCTGGTCGGCCGGGTCGTCTGGACGGGGCGGCGGGTGCGCTGACGCGATCGCGGCCAAGCCTGCGTCTACGCGTCATCAGGGCATCGGCTGCGCCATCACCGCTTCGATTTCATGCTCGAGCACTTCGGCGCGCTCGCACTGGTCCTGTTTGCCGTCGCGGCATTTTTCGGCCGCCTTGTCGCGCTGGCGCGACAGCTTGCCCAGCCGTTCCTCGCGCTCGCGCATCGCGCGGCCGCGGTTGCGGTCAGCCTCGTCCTGGCTCGTCGTCGACCAGTCGGCGACCTGACTGACCGCCTTCACCGGAGCGGTGACGACCGTCTTGACCGCGCTGACGCAGCCGGTGAGGAGGGGGGCGGCCAGTGCCGCAACGATCAGGGCTCGCATAATTCTCTCCTCGCCGATGCCTTCTCATCGCATAGGCGCGCGAAGGTGAACAGTCGATTGCGACGGGAAGTGGCGACAATCGGCGCATCTGTCATATCACTGAAACAAATGGTTAAAGTCCCGTTTACCCAGTTTGGGTAGGTCGGCGGCGCCACACCGATCTGCTCATGGGATTATGATGAACGCTGTCGACCTTGCCCTGTCTCCTGCGTCCGGCCATTCGGCCGCGATCGGGAGCGACGCGCATCTGTCGCAAGTGATCGACATTTTCCGTACCCGGCCGCAATTGCGCGTGCTGACCGTGCTCGATGAGGAGGGCGCGCCAGCCGGCATTATACGCGAGCAGCGGGTGCGCGAACTTCTGTTCTGCCCCTATTGGTTCTCGCTGATGCAGAACCCGTCGATCGGCGGATCGATCGAATCGATGGTCGAGCCCTGCGATACCGCGGACATCGGGGAATCGACCGCCAGCCTGCTGCGCATCGCAGCGCGGTCGAAATCCCAGGAAGCGCTGGTGCTCGTCGACCGGGGACGCTTCGTCGAAACGCTCGACGGCGCGCAGCTCGCCAGGCTGGCGATGCTGCGCGAGGTTGAGCTGGCGCAGGAGAGTGCGGCGCGGGCCGCATCGGTCGAAGACGCCGGCCGGCGTTTCCGGCAGGATATCGCGGCGCTGACGAGCGCGTTGTCCGAAATGGCTCGCGAGGTCGAGGATGTGTCGCGCGGGCTTGGCGAACGCGCCGAACAGACGGGCCGCGATGCGGTATCGGTTGCCGGCGCGACCGCGCAGACGCTGACCGGACTGCAGGAGCTTGGCGATCGCGGCCGCGCGCTTGCGGCCAGCATGACGCGGATCGTCGACGACGGCAGCCGGGCACGGGTCATCCGCCGCGACGCCCACCAGAAGGTGCGGCAGGCCGGCGCGCGCGCGAGCGCGCTGCAGACCGCGAGCCACTCGATCGAGGAAATGCTCCGCCTGATCATCGACATGGCGAGCCGCACCAACATGCTTGCGCTCAACGCTGGAATCGAGGCGGCGCGGGCGGGCGACGCGGGGCGCGGCTTCGCGGTCGTCGCGGCCGAGGTGAAGACGCTCGCCACCCAGACGCGCGCCGCTGCCACCGATATCACCCCCTATATCGAGCGTATCCGCGAAATCGTCGCGCAGGTCGCCGACGGTTTCCATGAGGTCGAGCGCGCGATCGACGCGAACAACGGCTTTTCCGATGCGGTCGATGAGGCGGTCGACGGACAGAGCGCGACGACGCTTCTCATCGCAAGCTATGTCGAGCAGGCGGTGGCCGCGGGACACGAGATCGACGGGCGCGTCCACCATATCGGCCGCGGCGCCTCGGCGGTCGGGCAGGGCGCTGTGTCGCTGGGCGAGCTGTCGTCGGGGCTGACGCGCGCCGCGCTGTCGCTTCACGAGCGCGCCAACCAGTTCGTCGGGGCCATTGCAGCCGCCTGATGAAGGCTCAATCCCGGCGCGGGACATATGGTTTACAAAGACTTGCCGGCTGGCCCGACTATGCTAGCTTCCTTCTTGCGTCGGCGGCGCGCTGGCCGCCGGGGGAGGAGGGTCATATGACGAATATCCAAAAGGGTCTGGCCGAGTTCATCGGCACTTTCTGGTTGGTCTTCGGCGGTTGCGGGAGCGCGGTTCTGGCCGCGGCCTTTCCCGACGTTGGCATCGGCCTGCTCGGCGTTTCGCTCGCTTTCGGCCTGACCGTGGTGACGATGGCCTATGCGATCGGCCATATTTCGGGCTGCCACCTCAACCCCGCCGTGACCGTCGGCTTGTGGGCGGGCGGGCGCTTCAGCGCGCGCGATATTCCGCTCTATGTCGTCGCACAGGTGCTCGGGGCAATCGTCGCGGCCTTTCTGCTCTATTATGTCGCGAGCGGGACCGGAACCTTCGATCCGGCGACGAACCAGCTTGCGTCCAATGGTTTCGGCGATGCGTCTCCGGGCAAATATGATCTCTGGTCGGGCCTCATCATCGAGGTCGTGCTGACCGCCGTCTTCCTGTGGATCATCATGGGATCGACCGACGGCCGCGCACCAGCCGGCTTCGCGCCGATCGCGATCGGCCTTGGCCTGACGCTGATCCATCTGATCTCGATTCCGGTGACCAACACGTCGGTCAATCCGGCGCGCAGCACCGGGCCGGCGCTCGTCGTCGGCGGTATCGCGCTGCAGCAGCTGTGGCTGTTCTGGGTCGCCCCGCTGATCGGCGGCGTGCTTGGCGGCTGGCTCTACAAGACGATCGGGGCGGACAATTTCCCCAAGCCCAACATCGAGGGCGAATGACGATCCGGCCGGCGGGGCGCTGCTCCGCCGGTCCTATTTGAGCAAGTCGATCGCAAAGGCGCGGACTTCGTCCGCCATGTCGGGCCGCTCAAGCGCGACCGCGAGATTGGCCTGGATATAGCCGGCCTTCGATCCGCAATCGTAACGCGCGCCGTCGAAGGTGACGGCATGGAAGGGCTGCTCGCCGATCATTGTCGCCATTGCGTCGGTCAGCTGGATTTCCCCGCCGGCGCCCTTCTCCTGATTTTCGAGTACGCGCATCACTTCGGGCTGGAGGATGTAGCGGCCCGAAATGATCAGGTTCGACGGTGCCTCGGCGCCCTTCGGCTTCTCGACGAGGCCCTTGACCTCGGTCAGCGCGCCATCGGCCTTGCCGGGCGCGATCACGCCGTAACTCGACACCTGTTCGTGCGGCACTTCGAGCACCGAGATCAGGTTGCCGCCAACCTTGTGATAGGCGTCGACCATCTGCTTCATGCAGCCTGGCGAGCCGTGCATGAACTCGTCGGGCAGGAAGATCGCGAAAGGTTCGTCGCCGACGATATCACGCGCGCACCAGATAGCGTGGCCCAGCCCCATCGGCTCCTGCTGACGGACATAGGCGCAATTGCCGGGGCCTAGCCGCGTGGGTTCGAGCACCGACAGATCCTTGCCGCGCTCCAACATCGTCTTTTCGAGCTCGAAGGCGATATCGAAATGATCCTCGATCGCACTTTTGCCACGGCCGGTGACGAAGATCATCTGCTCGATCCCTGCCTCGCGGGCCTCGTCGACCGCATATTGGATCAGCGGCCGGTCGACGACCGGAAGCATTTCCTTGGGGATCGCCTTCGTTGCGGGCAGGAAGCGGGTGCCGAGGCCGGCAACGGGAAAGACGGCTTTGCGGATCGGTTTCATGAACGCGCTTCTAATGGTTCGGGGGACGACTGGAAAGCGGCGCGAGCGTGTCAGGCCGGCGGCGTGACGACAATCACGACACGGCGGTTATCCTGCCGTCCCTGTTCAGTGTCGTTGGGCGAGAGCGGAATCGTCTCGCCGCGGCCGATGATCTGTTCGGGGGTGAAGCGCATCCCGTTCGATTGCAGCACGCCCGCGACGACCCGCGCGCGAGCCTCCGACAGCGTCTGGTTATAGGCGCTGGCACCGGTCGAATCGGTATGCCCTTCGACGCGCGCGGTCGGGATGTCTACCGCGACCAGATGCTGCGCGAGCTTGCCCAGCGCGTCGATCTGATCGGGCAGGAGTCCGCTTTCATTCACGGGAAAGAGCAACCGTTCGTTGATCGTGAGCGACCATTCGTCGCCCGCTTCGACGAACCCTTCGCTCTTCAGCGCGGCAACCTGTGTCGGGCTGAATCCCTTTGGAACGGGCATGCTCTGGCAGGCGGCAAGAAGTGCGGTCAGCAGGATGAGGGCGAGGTGCCGGATCGGCGTGTGCAGGGGGTGGGTCACGATATCTCTCCGCTTGGCTCTACTTCGAGCGGTTGATCAGCTTGTCGGCATACATGGCGGCGTCGGCAGCGGTCAGCAGCGCGCGCGCATCGGCGCCATCGTCGGGATAGACGGCTGCACCGACGCTGAGGCCAAGCCGATAGGATTCGCCGCCGGGCAGTGCGATCGGCTGTGACACGCTGGCGCGGATGCGCTCGGCGAGCCCTTCGGGGCGGATGGCTTCGTCGAGCGGATCGATCAGGACGATGAATTCGTCGCCGCCGATGCGCGCCGCAAAGTCGCCCTTGCGCAGCGTTTCCTTGATCCGCTCCGACAGGGCGATCAGCACGGCGTCGCCGGCGGCATGCCCGTGGTTGTCGTTCGCCGCCTTGAAATTGTCGGCGTCGATGAACAGCAGTGCGAACCGCTGGCCCTTCGCCTCCGCCGTCTGGATGCGCAGCCGGAGTTGCTCGTCGAACGCGGCGCGGTTGGGCAGCGTGGTCAGCATGTCGTGTGAGGCGCGGTGCGCGAGCACCGCCTTTTCGCTCTCCATAGTACCCTGCCAGCCCTGCAACTCGTCGAGCAGCGCGTTGATGTCGCCGCCCAACCGGTCGAGTTCGGCGATGCCGAGCGGCTGGACGCGTTTGTCAAAGCGGCGATGGAGACGCACATCGTGCGCGACGGTCGCGATTTCGCCGAGCGGCTTGACCAGCTCATATTCAAAACGGCGTGCGAGTATGATTGTGCCGAGCGCGGTGACGAGCAGGCAGCCGAGACCCGCCAGCGCGCCGATGCGGACATAATCGATCAGCGTCGAGCTGTCGCCCCACACCTCGATCCGGCCGATCACCGACCCGTTGCGTTCGACCGTGGCGGCATAGGGCTGCGGAAAGAAAAGGCGGGTCAGAAGTGGTGCAGGATCGCTTGTCGGCGACGTCCATTGATAGAGCGACCGCTCACGATCATCGACGAGGCGCAAGCGCGCGATGCCGGGGATCCGCATCAGCGGTTCGAGCCCTTCGTGCGCGGCCTGCGGATCGTTGAACACCAACGCGGGTTCGGCGCCATAGGCGCCGAGCTTCGCTGCGAGTTCGATATTTCGGTCGGCGTAGCTGCGCAGGGTGGTGATGCCCGCAAGCAGGATCGTCATGCCCGACAACGCGACGGCGAACAGCGTAATGCCGAAATGAAAGCGCGACAGCAGCTTCTGTAATGTCGTGCGCGGTGTCGCTGGGCGTTCGGAAGAGCGGTCGGTCATCGCGCCCCTCCGTCATCGCTGCCGATCTTGAGAACGCGTGGGTCGATCCTGAGCGTGCCGCGGCCGATTGCGTCAAGATTGACCGCGAAGCTGATCTTCGTCGCGCGGGCGCTCAAACAGAACATCGCGCCGAAGCTGCAATTCGGATCGTCGTCGGAGATGGTCAGCACCGGCTTGCCACGCACCCAGCCGATCAGGCTCTGGCGATCGGAGATGGACATGCGGCCGAGGAAGAGAATGTCGCAGCCACCGGCCATCGCGCCGCCAGCGGTCGTACGGCGGACGTTGATCGCCCGTCCGCCAGGGATTGCTGGCGCGATCCGGTCGGTCAGCCGCGGCGCGCCGACAATGCACATCGTGCGCGGCGCGGGCGGTGACCAGTGGGCATAGCTGACGATACCGCCGATGATGCGATTGACGCCGCGCGTCAGCCCCTCGGGGCTGTCTTCGACGACCGTCTGACTCGCAGCCTGGATCGCCATCTGGGGCGCCGAGTAGGACGATCCGAACAGAAGAAGCGAAACCAGCACTTTGCAGCGACCCCCAACTGCATCCAGGAAGTGATCCTGCCCGGAAGCGGGGGCGTCGGCTAGTCTAAACCACCGTCAAGTCAAGGAAAAGCGGCGCATTGCGGCCATTTTGCAACAATGTTGCTGCCAGGGAGTGCTTTGAGTCAGAACCTAATCCGCGCGCAGCCTTTCGGCGAATCCCTTGCGCAGCTTCGCCAGCTTCGGGGGGATCACCGCCATGCAATAGGGATTGCGCTGACCCTCGCCGTCCCAATAGGCTTGATGATAATCCTCGGCGGGATACCAGGTCGATGCGGGTTCGATCGTCGTCACGATCGGCGCGGGCCACTCGGCGCCGGCGCGGGCGATGCCCGCTTCGGCGGCGGCGGCCTGTGCGTCACCCTGCGGAAAGATCGCGCTGCGATACTGGGTGCCGATGTCATTGCCCTGCCGATTGAGCTGCGTCGGATCGTGCGTCGCAAAAAACACGTCGAGCAGGTCGCCATAGGTAATGACGGCGGGATCGAAGGTGATGCGGATCGCTTCGGCATGGCCGGTATCGCCGCCGCAGACCTGCTTGTACGTCGGGTTCGCGACGGTGCCGCCGATATAGCCGCTTTCGACGCCGTCGACACCGCTGAGCGACTGGAACACCGCTTCGGTGCACCAGAAACAGCCTCCGGCCAGAATTGCGGTCTCACGGGTCATGGCATTATCCTCGATGGGAAAGGTATGCCCCGTAAATAGGATTGAGGAACGCCTATTCCAAGGGCGGCGGGCTGGCGATCAGCGGCGGTTCGAGCGCGAGGCCGGCGGCGCGTGCGGCATCGATCGCGCGGACCTCGGCCTCGATCGATGTGACGCGCGCCCGCCAGCGAGGGTGGGTGCCCGCCTGGAACAGGGGCTGTCCCTCATGTTTGCCGAAGCTCGTCCAGAAACGGATCGCGGCATGCGGATCGTACCCCGCGCCGGCGAGCAGCCAGGGCGACAGCCGATCGGCCTCGATCTCGGTCTGGCGGAACAGCCGCGCGCTGCGGCCGAACTGCTTGCCAAGTCCGCGATCGACACCCGCGGCATCGAGGCGGACGCGATGGCGTAAAATATTGTGCGCAAGCTCGTGCGCGACCGCGGCGGCAAGTTCATCGTCGTTGGTGGCGAACTGGACCAGGCCGCCGCTTACGACCACCAGCCTGCCGTCGGCCGCACCCTCGGGCCTGTCGCGGGCATCGACGCGGAAGTCGGTCGCACAGCCGGGGACCGGCTTGACGGACACCGCCGGACCCGACGCGCCCGATATCCGTGCCACGACGCTGGCGGGCAGGGCTGCGAAGAGCGTCTCAGCCCCCGCGATGCGCGCGAAGGGATCCTTGTCGTCACCCGACGGAACGGCGACGCCGTTGAGCGCAAGCACGGGCGTGCCAACCTTTAGTCCGGCGAGGTCGGCCGGCGATCCGGGCGCGATGGCGGCAAGGAAGGGCGCGTCGGCATCGCTTGCGCGATAGGCGGCGAGCGCCGCGGGCCGCTGTGCGGCGCTGTAAAGACGGGCATCGCCCCAGATCCAGCCGAACTGCGGCTGCAGCGCGGGACACCAGGCGGCGTTCGCAGTGGTCAGGCGAAAGCCGATCGCGGCGATCCGCCCCTCGAGCGCGGCGAGTTCGGGATAGGGCGACGAAGCCGATGCCGACGCCGCGGCGGGAACCGTCGGTGCGGCCGCGAACAACGTAGCGGCGACAAGGAGGAGAGATCGCATCCTTGCCGCATATCAATCGCGACCTTTCGCGGCCATGACTTTTCGCCGGTGCGGGATTTGCAGCGCCTCTTGCCTATCGCCCGGCAAGCGGCGATAGGGCGGCCATGTCGCGCCCCAATAACCGACCCGCCCTGCTTTCGCGCTGGCTCTGGATCGTCGCCCTGCTCGTGATCGCGGTCGTTGCGGTTGGCGGCATTACCCGCCTCACCGAATCGGGGCTCTCGATCACCGAATGGAAGCCCGTTTCGGGCGTACTGCCGCCGCTGACCGATGCGGCATGGCTGACCGAATTCGAGAAATACAAGCAGATCCCGGAATATAAGGAGATCAATGCCGGCATGTCGTTGGCCGCGTTTAAGGGCATCTTTTTCTGGGAATGGCTGCATCGCATTCTCGGCCGGCTGGTCGGCATGGCGTTGCTTGTCCCGCTTATCTTCTTCGCGTGGCGGCGGATGATCCCCGCGGGCTATGGCTGGCGGCTGCTTGGCCTTGCGGCGCTTGTCGGGCTGCAGGGCGCAATTGGATGGTGGATGGTCGCCTCGGGCCTCGTCGATCGCACCGATGTCAGCCACTTCCGGCTTGCCACGCATTTGCTGACGGCGCTCTTCCTGCTCGCCGCGCTGGTCTGGACCGCGCGCGATTTTGCGCTGATGGCGCATGACCCTGCAGCGCCCAAGGCGCGCCTGACGCGGACGGCCGGCGTTGTCATCGCGATCCTGTTCGTCCAGCTGCTGCTCGGCGCCTGGGTCGCGGGGCTTAACGCGGGCTATGTCGCAAGCACTTGGCCCGCGATGAACGATCATTTCGTTCCCGAAGGGATCGACTGGTCGCATGGCATCGGGTTCGCGCTGACCAACGATCCGTTCCTGATCCATTTTCTTCATCGCTGGTGGTCATGGGTCGCGGCGCTGGCGATCCTGCTGGTCGCCCGCACGCTAGCCCGGCAAGGCGCGCGCACCGAGGCGGCGCTGCTTGTCCTCGTCGTCGCGGCGCAAATGACGCTCGGCATTCTGACCGTCGTCACCGGCGTCTCGATGTGGATCGCGGTGCTGCATCAGGTGACCGGCGCGATCCTTGTCGCGACCGCCGCCGCATCGCTCCACCGTCTCGGCCGCCTCGCCGCATGATCGGTGCGGCGCTGCTGTTGCTGGCAAGCCAGCTCGACCCCGCGCCTCCGCCGCCGACCCCGCCGCTTTCTGCTCCATCGGCCGTCGCGCCGTTGCAGTTCGCGCCGCCGCTCGGCCAGCCGATGACCTATCGCGTGACCAGCCGGCGGCTGGGGCGCGACGGGGCGATGATGACCTATGCGCTTGTCTATGCACTGCAATGGGACCGCGCGGGGCGCGGGCTCCAGCTGACCGCAACGCTGCGCCGGATCGAAACCGATGCGCGGCCCGAACTGGCGCGGAGGCTGACCGGCCTGCTGCGGCCGCTTGTCGGTCAGCCGATGACCTATCTTGTCGCGTCTGACGGCAGCAGCATCGACCTGGTCGATCCCGACGCGCAGTGGCAACGCGTGCTGGACCGCGTCCAGGATATGGGCGCAAAGGCGGAACGGGACGAGGCGAAGCAACTGGCGGCGCTGCTTGCCGCGCTGTCGCCGGCCGATCGCGACAAGATGGTGACGGCTGACGTCCGCGCGCTCGTGGCCCCGGCGAATATGGCGATCCCCGCCTCAAATAGTGCAGCCGATGTGGCGGTGGTGCAGGAAGGCGGCCGGCGCACCGTGACGCGGGTCGAGCGGACGGCCATCGGGGCTGGCGCGCCCGACTCCCACGAGCAGGTCGAGATCGCAACCGTCTGGACGATCGATACCGCGACCGGGCTCGTCCTGAGCGAGGAGCGCAAGACGTTGGCCGGCGCGGAAGCGCGCCTTGTCGAAGAGCGGATCCGCGGCCTCACGCGCGGCGATCCAAGCTGATGGTATCATAATACCCGTCAGGAAAGCCGCTTCAAGCTTGACTTTGCGCGTGCGTGGCGCCATTGGCCCGCTCCGAAGCGCCGCTTCGTCCATTCGGGACAGGCGGCGCGGTTTATTTTCGGGCGGCGGCATGGCTGCTCGTCCTAGTCCATATCTGTCAAGGAGGTCGCCATGATGAAGGCGCTGACCAAGACGACCGCTTCGGCCAATGCCGGCACGGTCGAAAAGAAATGGGTGCTGATCGACGCCGAGGGTCTCGTTGTGGGCCGCGTTGCATCGATCATCGCCAACATCCTGCGCGGCAAGCACAAGCCGTCGTTCACCCCGCACGTCGATTGCGGTGACAATGTCATCGTCATCAACGCGGAGAAGGTGGCGTTCACCGGCAAGAAGCTGGCCGACAAGCGCTATTACAAGCACACCGGCTACGCCGGCGGCATCAAGGAAACCAGCCCCCAGAAGATTCTGGAAGGTCGTTTTCCCGAGCGCGTGCTCGAAAAGGCCATCGAACGCATGATTCCGCGTGGCCCGCTCGGCCGCCAGCAGATGCGCAACCTGCGCATTTTCGCCGGCACCGAACATCCGCATGAAGGGCAGAGCCCCGAAGTGATCGACGTCGCGTCGATGAACCGCAAGAACAAGGTGGGTGCATAATGGCTGACGAACAGACCATGACCGATCTCAAGGATCTCGCCGGCGCCGTCGAAGGCAGTGTTGCCGCTCCGGTTTCGACCACGCCGCTCCGCGAAAAGCAGGTCGACAAGCAGGGCCGCGCCTATGCGACCGGCCGCCGCAAGGACGCCGTTGCCCGCGTGTGGGTCAAGCCCGGCACGGGCAAGATCACCGTCAACGGCCGCGACCAGGAAGTTTATTTCGCACGTCCGACGCTGCGTCTCGTCATCAACCAGCCCTTCGGTCTGACCGAACGCACTGGCCAGTATGACGTGATCGCGACCGTCAAGGGCGGTGGTCTGTCGGGCCAGGCCGGTGCCGTTCTGCACGGTATCGCGCAGGCGCTGACCCGCTTCGAACCGGCGCTTCGCAGCCCGGTGAAGGCGGCAGGCTTCCTGACCCGCGACAGCCGTGCGGTCGAGCGTAAGAAGTACGGCAAGGCCAAGGCCCGCCGCAGCTTCCAGTTCTCGAAGCGCTAAGTTTCTTTCGCCGACGGGCGAAGAAGGGAAGGGCGGTCCGGCAACGGGCCGCCCTTTTTCGTGGGTTTCACGGGAGTGTAATCGGCTCGTCGCAAAGCGGTTAACAGTCTGTAACCAAATATTGTGTAATTTTTCCGCGCGGTTAAGCTGCCCCCATGTCGCCGAGTCCCGACCCGGACGAGGCGTCACCAAACTACGGGGGTAGTATATGAATAAGTTCGTTTTTTCGCGGCGCGTGCGCCGCGGAGGCCTGATGGCGTCGGTATGCGTCGCGGGTCTGATGCAGGCTGCGCCTGCGCTCGCGCAGGACATGGCCACGCTGCCGCTGACGCGCGGTGATATCCTTGCCGACCTGAAGCCCGAAGCGCAGAGTGGCGCAGGCTTCGTCACAGCGACCGATCCCGAACCGCAACAGGCCACCTTGGCTATGGTCACCCCAGGCCCGCAGATCGTTTCGATCGTCGCGGAGCCCGAACCCGAAATCCTGATCGCCAATCCGGGAACGACGGTTACCGCGCGCGATCCGAACAATGTCACCGGCATCGGCCAGATGATCATCAACAACGGCGACGGCACCGTCGGTCTTTGCACCGCGACGCTGATCAATCCGCGCACGGTCATCTTTGCCGCCCACTGCGTCAATTCGCGCACCGCGACCGCCTATGGAGCGAATTCGGGCGGCACGCCCATTGCCTTCGGGTTCGAGAACAACACGCGCGCTAATGCGGCGGGCCAGCCTGACGAGCTGCTGCTGTGGATCACGGGCGCCAACGCGAACAAGACCAATCTCGCCCAGTCCTTCTATAACTCCAACTGGGTGAATTATAACAATCTCTCGCTGGAGACTGCGGCGAACAAGTTCCTCTATGGCGATGTCGCGATGGCGACGCTCGACACGCCGGCCGCCAATGTGCCGACTTGGGCACTGCTCTTCTCGCCGCTTCCCGATCCCGGCACCATTGGCGCTGCGGGCACTGGCTATAATGTCGGTATCTTCGGTTACGGCGGCATCGGTACCGGACAGGCTGGCCAGACCGCCGGTTCGGATTTCCGTCGCCGCGCGGCCGAGAATGTCATCGGCGCGCTGACCGATCTGCAGACGTTCGAGGGCTTCCTGTTCGGCGGCGCGCCGAACGGGTTGACCCAGAATCTGTATTTCATGGACTTCGACGATCCGCGCCGCGGCATCAGCGGTGCGAGCCCGTTCGACTTCAACGCGTTCCGCGACAATGCGCGGGTGACCAATGGCACGCCGACCGAAGGCATCACGGCGCCTGGCGATTCGGGCGGCCCGCTGGTCCTCCAGACCTTTTCGAAGCAGGTTGTCGCCGGCGTTCTGTCGGGCGGCTATTCGCGCTTCTTCAACGGCCAGCTTCCCTATAGCTATGGCGCGGTCAGCTTCTACCAGCCGCTCTATCTCTATTGGGACTGGATCGCGGAGAACAATCCGTATCATTATGTCTCGGCCAAGGCCGGAAACGGCTCGTGGACCGACCCCAATCACTGGGTGACGACGCTCGACCCGTCGTACATGATCCTGTCGGGCGGGCAGTTGGTGAACGGCATTCCGACCCTGACCGGTGAGCAGAAGACCGGAACGACCGGCGACTTCGGCCAGATCTGTTTCCAGAGCGGCGGGACGAGCGACTGTTATGACACCAAGACCGGTGTCGAAACCGTCGAAACCCGGCCGATCGGAACGGGTAGCGACGCAGATGCGTCGTCGGCGGAACAGACCGCGGAGGCCAGCACGGCGGTTACACGCGACGATCTGATCCCGGGCCTTACGCCCGAGGCGCAGGCTGTTGCCGCGGCGTTGCCGCCCGCGACGCTGGCGAACGGCCTGCCGGGCGCGAGCAACTTCGTGCCGAACAATGCCGATCCGGTTCGCACTGCCGGCACGGCGCCGCGTTATTTCGACGTCACGCTCACCGCGAGCGGGCTTACCACCCTCTCGGCGGCGAACGTCACGATCGATCGCCTGACCATCGCAACGGCGGGTGCGGGGCTGCAGGTCGACTCGGGTGCTTCGCTCAGCTCGCTGATGAACGTCAATCAGCTCGCGGGCATGGTCATGGTCAACGGCACGCTGTCGTCGGTCGGCGACTACAGCCTGATGGGCGGTGCGCTGCTCGGCAGCGGCCGTGTCAACGCGCCCTTCCTGACCAGCGTTCTCGGCCAGATCGCGCCGGGAACTTCGACCACGGTCGGTACGCTGACGATCGGCGGCAATGTGGTCCTGTCATCGGGCACCGGGCTGTTCATCAATCTCGGCCCCAACGGCACGTCGGACCGATTGGCGGTCGTCGCCAACGGCACGTCGACCGGCACCGCCAACCTTGGCGGGGTGGTCAACTTCTCACCGGCGGCGGGCTATTCGATCAAGGCGGGTGACAGCTACACCTTCCTGACCGCAGCGGGCGGTGTGACCGGCACCTTCAGCAATCCTGGCTCGATGTCGGCAATCCTGACGCCAAAACTGACCTACAGCCCGAACGCCGTGTCGGTGCTGATCCAGGCGGGTCTGTATCGCGACGCCGTCAATCATGGTTCGTCGGTGCAGAATGCCTATGCGCAGCTGCTCGACCAGTCGCGCGGCAACGCCGGGCTGGCTGGCATCTATGGCACGCTCGATCTGCAGAATGCGGCGACGATCCAGGCGACGCTCGACAGCTGGGCGCCGCGCACCGAAACGCTGCGTAGCTCGCTCGCGACGGTGGCGGCCGACAATATGTCGCGCTTCTACCGCGACCGTCTCGCCAGCCTCGACGCCGGCGATATGGGCGGCAAGCTGGCGATGATCGGCAAGCCGGTGCAGCTCGCCTCGCTCAGCATGAACGCGACCGGCATGGACCAGACGCGCACCGACGCGGGCGGCGAAGTGACCGTGCAGGAAGGGCGCCTGCCCGAGAGCGTCAGCGGCTTCCTCGCCGGTGGCTATCTCGATGGTGACAGCCGTCCGATGGCCGCAGCGGTGCCCGCGGGTGGTCGTGACCAGTTCGACGGCTTTTACGTCGCGGGCGGTCTCGAAACCGCGCTCGACGACAATGCCGTCATCGGTCTGTCGCTGAGCTACACCGACATCGACGGCAACACTGCCTCGGCCGGCCAGGCTGTCAGCGGCACGCTGATCCAGGGCACGCTCTATGGCAAGGCCCAGCTCGGCGGTGGGGTCGAACTGTCGACGCAGATCAGCGCGGGCGCCTTCGATTCGAAGAGCACGCGCATTGCCAGCCTGATCGGGACGCCGTTCACGCTGACCGGCAAGGACAGCTCGCTGGTGTTCACCGGCGAGGTCACGCTCGGCAAGGACTTCGACCTCGGCTCGGTCGAGTTCGGTCCGCGTGCGGGTTTGCGCGCCAGCCACATCGGCTTCTCCGACATCAAGGAGAATGGTGGTGGTCCCGCCCTGCGGCTCGATCGCAGCGCGTTCAACAGTGCGCAGGGCCGCCTCGGGCTCGAACTGTCGGGCAAGCCGGGCGCGAGCTTCAAGCCGCATCTGCGGGCCGACTATGTCCATGAATTCATGGATGCACCGGCCTCGTTCGGCGGCACCTTCGTTGGCGGCCCCGGACCGAATGCGGTCTTCGGCCTCGCCGGCGGCGACAAGGACTGGTTTGAAGTCGGCGGCGGCCTGACGGTCTCGACCGGCAATGTCGACCTGTCGGTCGGCGCCGAGACGACGATCGGCCGCAGCGATGTCTCGTATCAGAGCTATCGCGGTACGGTGACCTTCCACTTCTGATCGAAGCGGGAAGTGAAAAAGGGGGCGGTCCGGAAACGGGCCGCCCTTTTTGTTGCGCATTGAAGCCGGACACAGGGCGACCTAAACTGGCGCCATGGTTTTCGACCTTCGCCGCGCGCTCCTCAGCAAGGAGGAAAAGGATTCGGCCCGGCTGATGGATTTCGAGTTCCGGCAGCGTGCGCGCAGTTTCAGGCTGATGGCCGAAGCACTGGGAATCGACAGCGGCGTGCTGGTGCAGTCGATCGCGCTGCACGACGACCCCGCGATTCTTGACGGGCTGGCGAACGACTTGCCTAAATCGCGCGAGGAACTCGGCGAGCTCTACGTCCGGTGCCGCACGCAGGCCTATCAGCAGCTGGCGGGCGAAATCGGCGACCCGACGCCGCACCGCCTCGGCTAGAGCAGGTCGAGGCTTCCGAGCGCGAGCGCCTGCCGCGCCGGGCGTTCGGCCATCACCGCGAACATCTCGTCGCCGCGTGTCGTGCGCTCGACGCTCATCGAGGCGAAGACCGCCATGAAATAGCCGCTGAGCGCGCCGATGCGATAGTCGGTCCAGAGGCTTTCGGTATCGGGATCGATCCCGCGCTGACGCAGCGCCGCGATCCAGTGATCGAAGGCCGGCCGATCGGCGGCCGCGCGCTCGAACGGATCGGCGATGCTGGTGCCGACCAGATAGGCGAGGTCGGTCGCGCCGCTGCCGCGTCCCAGCGTCTGCCAGTCGACGAGCCAGCAGCGGTCGCCGGCGGGACCAAAGAGAATATTGTCGATGCGCAGATCGCCGTGGACGATCGTCCGCGCCGCGGGCTGCCGCGTCAGATAGGCGTCGAGCCGCTCGATGATCCCCGCGCCGATGTCCAGAACCCCGGAGTCGAGCCGCGTCGCGTAACGCTCGCGAAAACCGGCATAGAGTTGAGGAAACATCGCACGGATCACGTCGCCATTGTCGCGCGTCAGCCAAGGCAAGGAGTCGAGCCGCGAATCGTCCCAGAGCAGCGCGTGCAGCCCGGCGGCGGCCTCGATGCAGGGAACGAGGCCGGCGAGACCGAGGCCCGCGAGCTGGTCGCCCTGACGCGCCGGGGCAAGGTCCGACAGGATCAGCACGAAATCGACCTCGTCGTCGGCGATCTCGGCATGGTGGCAGACCGGTGCGGCGACGCCACTGGTTCCCGCCAGTTCACGGTACCAGCTCACTTCCTTGATGTAGGTGCCCGTGATCTTGGCGATGTTGCGGCTCGCCTCGTCATGACTCGGGCATTTGGCGACCACCGTTGCGGGTGCGTCGACTTCGTGCGCCCAGTCGAGCGTCAGGCGAAAGCTGTCGCACATCTGCCCGGTACCGACCTTGCTTGCGGTGAATCCGCGCAGCGCGTCCGCTTCCTGTCCCAGCTTGCCGGCGAGCCATGCGGGTGACATCGCCTCGGGCGAGGTCGGGAAGCTCAAGACGCGGGATCCATCAGGCCGGTGAGGCCGGTGGGGCTGTGCGGGCCGACGAACAATTGTTCGAGCACCCCGACGCCGCGGTGGATGCTGCCGCCGTCGTCGAGTTCGGCGGCGACCAGCGCCTGGATGTGCATCGCGAGCGGATTGCCCCAGCCGCGCTCACCCTCGGCCATGCTGTCATGTGCGACCGCCAGCTCGGGGCCGTGGTCGAGACCGTGGCCCCAGACGGGGTGCGTGTAGCCGAGCCCGCTCATCGCGAACACCGGTCCCGTGGGCGACAGCGTCAGCGAGCGGCCCCTGCCGAGATCGGCGGTCATCTTCGCGATCCGGCGCGACCCGGACGCCCATGTCGCGTCGAAGGTCGAGGCGTCGAAATGTTCTTCGGTGCCGCCGTCGCGCGCGATCACCGCGCGGCGGTTCCACGGATTGCCCGCACCATCGTCGTTGCTGTGGAAGAACAGCGCGCGATCCTCGAAATTGCACGGCGTCCACAGCCAGAAGAACTGGTTGAAATTGCCCTCGGGTGGCGGCTGCGGCTCGCTCGCGCCGACGGGGCGGACACCCCAGCTGCGGTCGCGGGTACCGGTCCAGTCGCTGCCGACATCGGCGCGCTGGCCATCGACCGACAGCCAGCCCGACCAGCGGCCGTTCTGGGTCATGCGGGTGTAGTCCATGAACAGGCGGGTGCCGTTCCGGCGGATGAAGCGCGGTTCCTCGATCGGGAAATGCCGGCCGGTGAAAGTCAGCTCGGCGGTGAGGGAGCCGTCGTTCGCGCCGACGCGGAGTGTGACGACCTCCAGCGGCGCATCGATGCTAAGCGCGATCGGACCGACCGACAGGTCGAGGCGCTCGCCGCCCGAGCGGCGGCTGGCGCGAAGATTATGCTGCACGCCGTCGACGATAACGCAGAAGCTGGCGTCGACGATGCCAAGCTGCGGGTAAAAGCCCATTGCCGCGGCGAAGAAGACCGACCCGTCGGGGCTGTAGCCATTGAAGAAATAGCGGTCATAGAAGTTGCGGTCGGTCCCCGCGAACGCAATAGGTTCGCTGGTCTGATGCAACGGAAAATCGTCGCCTTTTGTCAGCATATGTCCTCATCCCGTTTTTTCTTGCAACGTAACGGGAAGATGGCCCGCGTCAATGCACGGGTGGGTCGATCGGCGGCACTGCGCCGACGGGAGCCACCGGTTCGCCGGGTGCGCGGGGCGGCAGCGCGTCGGGCGGGACATCGTCGATCTGCATGTCGGGGGTCGGAACATGCTCCAGATTGCGGACGTGCACGTCGATGCGCGCGCCATCCACGGCCAGTTCGTTGAAGCTTGGTGGGGTCGAACGGATGCGCTTCGACAGCGTCCCCGCGCCGATCATGCGGATCGGGCCGGCGGCGGTTTGCTTCACCAGATCGAAGGCGTCGTGGACATGGCCGGTCAGCACCGCCGCAACGCCGCGCGCCGCGAGCGCGGTCAGCGCCGCCTCGCCGCCGCGGGTCAGGGCACGGCCCCGTGTTCCCGCCTCGACCAGCGGGTGGTGCGCGGTGACGAGCGTGACCGTGCCGGATGGCAGTGCGTCGATCGCGGCGAGCGTCTTGGCCAAGGCGCGACCGGTCACCCAGCCTTTCGACCAGTCGAGCCGCCATTGCGCGCGCGCGGTTGTCTTCAGCGGGACGACCGCGACGCCGGCCAGATCAAGCTCGCGCTCGACGAGCCGTTCGATTCCGCGAATGCGTTCATAGGGCCAGAAAAAGCGCCCGAGCGGATTGAAATAGGGCAGGTCGTGATTGCCGACCTCGACCGTCACAGGAACGTCGAGCGCGTCGATCCAGTCGCAGGCGGCCGCGAACTCGTGGCTGCGCGCGCGCATCGTCAGGTCGCCGGTGATCAGCACGGCATCGGGCGTCTCGCGGCGCACGCAATCCTCGAACCACGCGAGTGCAGTGCGATCCTCCAGCCCGAAATGCAGGTCGCTGATATGGAAGAGCCGGGTCATAGGGTCGCGACGAAATCGACCCTGCTCATCCCCAGCGCGAAGCGCGCAGGCGAAGACATTTCGGCCAGCTCGCCATCATATTCGAGGCTGATCTCGGCGTCGCTTTCCAGGATGATCGTCTCTGCGGTCGCGAGGGACTCGCTCGGCCCCTCGCGGAAATCGCCGCCCAGCCATGCAAGCCCGTGGCGCAGCACGTCGATGCTGCCCTCGGTCAATATGCCGTCGGCGCGCAGGCCGGTTTCGGTCGGGGTCAGGATCACAGCGGGATAGGATTTGCCATGTCCGGCGACGCGAACGCCGGGCGCGTTCAGCATCGCCTCGAGCGCTTCGGGTGCCGCCCGGCTCGCCTCGATGATGCCATCCTGTCGCATTGTCTCGCGCACCTCGGCCCAGCGCGTCGCCGGCCCTGCGACGACGGTGATGAACGCCTCGCCGCCGTCCGATCGCACGGTCGGGATGGGGCGTTGCCGCGCCTTGCCGGCGAGCGCATCGGCCAGGATGTCGGGCGCGGGCCGGTCGCCGTGCAGCGCCTTCGACAGCAGGTTGAGCGTGCCGCCTGGCAATGGCAGGATCGCGCCGTTCCAGCCGGCAGCCTTTACCGCCGCGGCGTTGATCGTGCCGTCGCCGGTCCACACGAGCAGCAGATCGACGCCATGGTTGCGAAGCGCGGCGCCATCGGGAATATCCTGATCGGGAAGGGCGAAGGTCGCAACGAGCGGGGCGCCAGCCGCCTTGCAGGCGTCGGCGATCGCGGCCTCGATCGCGGGATCGTGGCTGCCGCTCCGGTTGTTGCAGAGGAGGGCGGGGCGGGAGAAGGCGCTGGTCATCGATCCATCCTACGCACGAAAGGCGAAAAGGTCGCGCTTGTTCGGGGAGGCCGGGGATTGTAGGGCGCTCGGGCTGCGGGGCGCGAAGTCAAAGGACGGCGTTTGATCAAATTCATCATCGTGGTGGTGCTTCTGCTGCTGATCTTCGGCGGCGGCACCAAGATGGTCGTCGCGGGCGGCGCCAAGTCGCTGAACATGGCGGACCGGCTGCTAGGCCCGGACGGCGGTGCCCGGCTGCTGCTCGGCGACCAGCCCTATGGCAATGGCCCGCGCCAGATGCTCGATATCTGGGTACCCGAAAATGCGGGCGCGGATGCAGCGCTGCCGGTGATCGTCTTTTTCTATGGCGGCGGTTGGGACAGCGGCGACCGCGCCAGCTATGGCTTTGCAGGTCGCGCGCTGGCGCAGAAGGGCTTCGTTGTCGTCATTCCCGATTATCGTCTGACCCCGAAGGCGCATTGGCCCGATTTTCTGGAGGACAGCGCCGCCGCCGTCGCGTGGACCCATCGCTACATCGGCGGGCTCGCTGGCGATCCCGACCGGATCGCGCTGATGGGGCATTCGGCGGGTGCCTATAATGCCGCCATGCTCGCGCTCGACCCGACCTGGCTGCGCGCCGCGAAGAGCGACCCGTCGGTGATCCGCGGCGTTGCCGGACTCGCGGGCCCCTATGATTTCCTGCCGATGGAAAAGGGCGGCCTTGCGGACAAGGCGATGGGCAAGGTGATGCCCGCCGAAAAGACCCAGCCGATCCACTATGCGCGCGGCGATGCACCCCCGCTGTGGCTGGCCAGCGGTGACGAGGATACGACGGTGCGTCCGCGCAACAGCCAGAACCTCGCCGCCGCGATCGAGAAGGCGGGCGGCTCGGCCGAACTGCGCATCTATCCGGCTATGGGCCACACCGGCATCGTGATGGCGCTCGCCGGGCCGTTCCGCAGCAAGGGACCGGTGCTCGCCGAAGCGGCCGACTTTCTGCGCGGCGTGACGGGGCGCCGAATCGCGCCGGTGGAGCAGGCCGCCCAATGAGCATTCCCGCCATCGTCATGGCCGGCAGCCGTCCCGGTCCCGATCCGCTGCTGACCGGCAGCGGCGCATCGACCAAGGCGTTGCTTCCGATCGCGGGTCAGCCGATGCTGGTCCATGTCGTGCGCGCGCTCCGCGCCTCGCCGCTTGTCGGGCCGATCACGCTGCTCGCGCAGAACAGTGCCGAACTGGCGGCCGAGGCGGGTCTTGCGGGCATAGCCGACCTGCATTTTTCGGATTCGGGGCAGGGGATCAGCAGCTCGCTCGCCGCGGCGCTTCCCGATAATGATGCGCCGGTGCTGGTTACGACCGCCGACAATGTGCTGCTCACCCCTTCGATGATCGCCGAGTTCCTGACCGGTGCCGGGGATAGCGATGTCGCGGTCGCGATGGTCGAGAAGGACGTGCTGCTCGCGCGCTATCCCGAATCGAAGCGCACCTGGCTGAAATTTCGCGGCGGCTGGTGGTCGGGCGCGAACATGTTCCGGCTGCGCGGGCGCCGCGTGCTGCCTTTGCTCGACTTCTGGGGCCGTATCGAGCGCGACCGCAAGAAGGGGCTGAAGATCATCGCCGCGTTCGGGCCGTGGCTGCTGCTCGGCGCCTTGCTGCGCCTGTTCACGATCCAGCAGGGGATCGCACGCGCCGGGCTGCGCTTCGGATTGAAAGCGAAAGTCGTGCCGATGTCGGAGGGAGAGGCGTGCATCGACGCCGACAAGCCCGTCGACATCGTGCTGATCGAAAAGATCATGGCGGCGCGCTGAGCACCACGTCATTGCTAGGAGCCGAAGGCGACGAAGCAATCTCCAGCCATCGGCATATGCAAACGATAGCTGGAGATTGCTTCGCTTCGCTCGCAATGACGGGAATTGTCAGGCCGACGCGAGCGCCTGATCGACCGCGGCAATCGCGAGCGCAAGTTCATCCTCATAGGGAATCGTCGCGTCGATATCGACGATCGGCGCGCCGTTGAAGGCGAGCAGCGGCACCGTCTCGACCTTGCGGGTGATCAGCGCGCGATCATGGTCGGGCTTGCGCGCCATCACCGTATCGACATCGACGTGGAGCCGGATCACGAGCGTCGGGACATAGGCCGCCATATCGGCATAGAGCGCGCGTTCCTCGGCCTGCATCGCGGCAAGGCGGGCGTTCGTGGCGCGGCCTGCGAGGATCGGGCCGTCGTGGAGGCCGGGCACCTCGAGCTGCGGATAACGGTCGGTGACGATCGTGATGCCCGCGCGGCGCGCATCGAGCAGGCCCTCGAACTTCGCGCGGCGCTTCTTCGACTTGTTCAGCGCGTAGCGCGCGGCGATCTGTCCGGGGATCGGCTCGCCGGGCTCGCGGAGCCTGTCCGCAATTCCGTCGAGGAAGCGGTGGAGCGGCGGGCCGACGATCGGCCAGCGGCCGATACGACGACCCTGCTCGCCCGAACCAAGACCAAGGTAGCCGCTCTCGGCAGCTCGCGTCTTCTGCACATGCGCGAGCAGGTCCGCCGACAGGGTCGACTTGCCCGATCCGTCGCTGCCGACCACCGCAATCAGGGGAGCGAGATCGCTCCCCATGCGATCAGCTCAGTTCCTTGAAGAAGCCGACCATCTTGAGCCCGCCGATGATGAAGCGGACGACGACGAGCGCGCCATAGGCATAGACCCAGGTCCACTGCTGCGGCGTCAGCACGTCGAAGTTGAAGTCGAGGCGCGCAAACCAGGTCAGGAAGACGGTCGTCGCGAGCAGGAACAGCTTGTTCTGTTCGCGCCAGATCATGCGCTTCCACCAGAAGGGATATTTGGGCTTCACCCAGCCGTGGAGGCGCGGAAGTAGCGCAGGAACGTCCTTCGCCCATTCGGCATGCGCCGCGCCGAATTTCTCGCGGAGGAATTCTTCCTCATAGATCGAGATGCGCTCGTAGATGAGGACGCCAAGCAGGAAGACGATTGCGCCGAACACCCAGCTGCCCGACAGCATCGCGAGGCCGGTGAAGTTCAGGATACGGCCGACGTAGAGCGGGTTGCGCACCAGGCTGTACGGCCCGGTCGTGTTGAGTTCGCTCGCCTCGGCGGCGACCTTGGCGCGGCCCGAGGTGCCGAGCGCGGCCCAGCCGCTGGTGAAGATGCGGACGATCGCGCCCGCGCTTGCGACGCCGAGCGACAGCCAGAACCAGGCACAGTCGCCGAATGCGGTCTGGAACGGACCCCAATCCTTGCTGCACCAGGCGATCATGACCGAGATCGCGATGGTGATGTAGATATAGGTGCCGCGAATGAAGAAGAGGCGCTTGCCGCTGCGGGCGAGTTCTTGCTGATACATGGGATTCCGCCTGTTGGCCGCAGATGCGGCAATTATCTGGCGTCCCCTCTAACCGATTTTGCGGCCAAATTAAGACCTAAGTTACACGAGCCGCAGCTTGCGCGCCGTCTTGCCCAGCGAAGCGCGGTCGGCGTGGGGTAGCGCGAAGCGCAGCGACGACCAGATTGCGCCCGCCGCGATGACGACGATCAGTGGCAGCGCGATCGCGTCGGGCAGGCGGCTGACGAGCAATGCCAGGCCGCCGGCGACCAGCGTAATCGCCAAGCCGCGCAGCGCGACCTTGGGGAATTGATGGTCGAAGGGGTGCAGTCGTTCGCTGGTTGCCAGTTGCAGCATGGGGATTCCCGCCATCACGACAAGGCCGATCGACATCGCCAGCGTGACGCCGGTCAGTTCGTTCATATGGCCGACGATCAGCCAGCCCGCGCCGAGCGCGACGACCACGCCCACGATACTCGCGGTGAGCTGATGCCGGAACGCCGCGACCACCTGAAGCACCGGCTGCGAAATGCCGAGCACGGCTTCGAGCGCGCGCGCGAAGAGCAGGATGATCACCGCGCCCTGCGCGATATGCGCCTGATGCCCGAACAGCCCGAGCAGCGACGAACTGCCCGCCGCGAGCACGGCGGCGAGCGGCAGGGCGATCGCCGCGATCAACCGCGTCGCATAGGCATAGATGTCGGAAACCTGCGCGCGGTCTTCGCGCTCGGCGCTCGCCGCGAGCGGCGCCATCACATAGACGAAGGCGATGCGGACGAGCTGGACCACGCTCGACAGCTTGCGCGCGATCGTGAAGAGCGCCGATGCGCTCGCGCCCGCCGAGCCCGGCAGCAGCAGGTTGAGGATCAGCGCCGGCGCATCGCCGAACAGCCGGGCGATGATGTTCGAAGGCAGGATCGACAACCCGGCCCAGAAGGTGTTGCGTTCGACCTCGCTGCCTCGGCCGCCGCCGCGCAGATCGGCGAAATTATAATAGCGCGCGAGCAGCCGGACGCAGAGGATCGCCGTGATCGCCAGGGAACAGAGGTGCGCGATGAACAGGCCCTTGAGGCCGAGGCCGCCCGCGAAGAACAGCCCGGCGAACACCAGCCGCATGATCTGTTCCCAGACGATACGCAGCCGGATTTCGGCGCCGAACACCATGCGTGCCCGCATCGCCGAGGTTGCAATCTCGACAAAGGCCCAGAGCGGCAGCGCCCATACGAACAGCTGGATCGCGGGGACGACGAGCGGCCGGTCATGCTCGGCGACATTGAGGAAGGGGGCGAGATCGGCCGCAAAGGCAGCGATCAGGCCTGCCACGATCAGGCACGGCCCGACGCCGAAGATCATCGCGGTGCGGAGCGCCGCAGCTGCTTCGGCATCGCTCGCCGATTGCGGCACCGTGCGCTGCATCGCGCTCGTCATCCCCATATCAAAGATATTTTCGAGCAGGTTCACCGTCGCCCACAGCACGGCGTACAGGCCGTAACCGGCAAGCCCGAACATCAGCACATAAAGCGGCTGTGCGACGATCTCGACCACCGCGCCCAATCGGGCGAGCACGGTCGTGCCGAGCCCCTTTGCGACGCTGCGGCTGGTTACTGTGGGCTGGGCGGTCTCTTCGCTCATGTTTCGCGCCCCTAGCGGTTCAGCCCCCGCCCCGCCAGCGGCTTTCGCATTTGCGAGCATCACCCTCTTGCCGACTCCCTCGTTCAGGTCTAGGCCGACCGCGACTGCATCAGGGGAGCCAGAGACATGGCCGAATTTCGTCTGCCCAAGAACAGCCGCCCGCAAAAGGGCGGACAGGTCCACAAGGCCGATGGCGCGACCAACGTCAAGAAATTCAAGGTCTATCGCTACAATCCCGACAGCGGACAGAACCCGCATTTCGACACGTTCGAGATCGACACCGACAAGTGCGGTCCGATGGTGCTCGACGCGCTGATCAAGATGAAGAGCGAGCAGGACAGCACGTTGACCTTCCGCCGCTCGTGCCGCGAAGGCATCTGCGGCAGCTGTTCGATGAACATGAACGGCAAGAACGGCCTCGCCTGCACGACCGCGATCGAGGATCTGAAGGGCGACATCCAGATCACCCCGCTGCCGCACATGGAAGTCATCAAGGATCTCGTCCCCGACTTCACCCATTTCTATGCGCAATATGCGTCGATCGAGCCGTGGCTGAAAACCAAGACGACGACGCCCAGCGGCAAGGAACGCCTCCAGTCGCCCGCCGAGCGCGAAAAGCTCGACGGGCTTTACGAGTGCATCCTGTGCGCCTGCTGCTCGACGAGCTGCCCGAGCTATTGGTGGAACAGCGACAAGTTCCTCGGCCCCGCGATCCTGCTTCAGGCGTATCGCTGGCTCGCCGACAGCCGCGATGAAATGACCGGTGAACGCCTCGACGAGCTGGAAGACCCCTTCCGTCTCTATCGCTGCCACACGATCATGAACTGCGCCAACGCCTGCCCCAAGGGCCTGAGCCCGGCGCGCGCGATCGCCGAGATCAAGAAGCTCGAGGCCGAGCGACAGGTCTGATGCGCCGGGGCGTAGCGCTCGCCGCGCTGGCGCTCGCCTCCTGCACGCCGAAACCGGTCCTTCTGGAGGCGCCGCGGCTGCCCGATGCGGTGGCGCTGGGCAGTGCGACATGGCTCATTCCGGGCGGTTTCGAGCCCGGGCGTTCGCCCGACGGAAACAGCGTCATTCTGGCTGGTCCCGAAGGCGCGATCCTCGTCGACACGGGCCGGCACCTCGGTCATGTCGAAGCGATCGAGCGCGGATTTCGTGCGCTCGGCTTTCCGCTGGCCGCGATCGTCAACACGCACTGGCACCTCGATCATGTCAGCGGCAATCCGACGCTCAGGGCCCTTCATCCGGGGGTGAAGGTCTACGGCACGTCGGCGATCGATGGCGCGCTGACAGGGTTTCTGGCCACGAGCGCGGATGCGTCGCGCAAGGCGCTGTCCGACGGCAGCGTGCCCGAAAGCGCGATTCCCGATGTCAAAGGCGACCTTGCGACCATCGCGCGCGGGGCAGAGCTTCGCGCCGATGTGGTCGTCGACGAACCGCGCGATCTGAGTATTGCAGGTCGGCCGCTCTCGCTTCGCATTGCGCGCCGCGCTGCGACCGAACGCGACCTTTGGATCTATGACGCGGCGGAGAAGCGCGCGATCGTGGGTGATCTCGTTACCCTCCCTGCCCCCTTCTTCGATACCGCATGTCCCGAGGGCTGGCTGAAGGCGCTCGACGACATCGCGTCCTCGGGTGCCAGACAGGTCGTTCCCGGGCATGGCCCCCTGATGACGATCGCCGAGTTCAACGGCTGGCATCGCGCCTTCACCGATTTTATGGCTTGCACGCGCGGGTCGGGCGCGCTTGAGGCCTGTTCGGCAGGCTGGCTTGCCGGCGCCAAGTCGTGGATCGGCGACGACACGGCGCGTGCGAAGGCGATGGCTGATTATTATGGCGGATTGATCCGCGGCGGAAAACTGGACGGATATTGCAAGGCATGAACGACGGCATCGAGGAACCGAAGCGGCGCGAGAATTTCACTGCCGAGGAACTGGCGGACGGCTGGGTGAGCTGGAATCTCAAGGACCCGAGCCGCTTCAACGCCTTCATCGAGCCACTGTCGGTGCGCGTCGAGCGGCCGACCGAGGATGGCCGCCCGCGCGCCCGCGTCCGGATGCTGCCGGAGCGCAAGCACAGCAATCTCGGCGACAATGTCCATGGCGCGGTGACGCTCGCGCTCGTCGACATTGCGCTCTTCGCTGCCTCGCACCAGTTCGGATCGCTCGATGCCGGCCATTCGGTAACGCTCGACCTGTCGACGCAGTTCGTCGGGGCGGGCCGGCTCGGCGAACCGATGGACGCGGTGGTCGAGCTGGTGCGCGAAACCGGACGCCTGATCTTCCTGCGCGGCCTGGTCGTGCAGGGCGAGGGCGACGCGCATATCGTCCTCAGCTTCGCTGGCACGATCCGCAAGGCCAGCAAAAAATGACCACAGTCCTCGCTGCCTATGATGCGCTCGTCGCGGCGGGCGAGCTGAAACCCGATGCCGAGCAACGCGCGGCGGCCGAACGGCTGAACCGGTTGCAGGAGGAGCTCGAGGCCGCGCCGCCACGCGGCAGCCTGCTCTGGCGCATCGCCGGCCGCAAGCCCGAGAGCCCGCGCGGCGTTTATCTTTGGGGTGCGGTCGGGCGCGGCAAGTCGATGCTGATGGATCTCTTCTACGACCAGCTCGCAATCCAGCGGAAGAAGCGCGTGCATTTCCATGCCTTCATGCTCGACGTCCACGCAAAGATGCGCGAGGCCCGCAAGACCGAGAGCGGCGATCCGATCCCGCAGGTCGCGGCGATGCTGGTCGAGAATGTCCGCTGCCTCGCGTTCGACGAAATGGTGGTCAACAACAGCGCCGATGCGATGATCCTCTCGCGCCTGTTCACCGCGCTGATCGACCATGGCGTTACCGTCGTCGCGACGTCGAACCGGCCGCCGAAAGACCTCTACAAGGACGGGCTCAACCGCGAGCATTTCCTGCCCTTCATCGCGCTGGTCGAAGCGAAGCTCGACGTGATGAGCCTCAACGGGCCGACCGATTACCGGCGGCACCGGTTGGGCGATGGCAAGCGCTGGTTCGTTCCCGCCGACGATGCTGCGAGCGCGGCACTTTCCGCAGCATTTTTTCGCCTGACCGACTATCCCCCCGAGGACCGCGCCAATGTGCCGACGCTCGATCTCGACGTTGGCGGCGGGCGGTTGCTGCACGTGCCTAAGGCGCTGAAGGGCGTCGCGGTATTTTCGTTCAAGCGGCTCTGCGCCGAAGCGCGCGGCGCGTCGGACTATCTGGCGGTCGCCCGTCACTTTCACACCGTGATCATCGTTGGCATTCCGCGCATGGGACCCGAAAACCGCAACGAGGCGGCGCGCTTCGTGACGCTGATCGATTCGCTTTACGAGTATAAGGTGAAGCTGCTGGCGAGCGCCGCAGCCGAGCCCGACGATCTGTATATCGCGGGCGACGGGGCATTCGAATTCGAGCGGACGGCGAGCCGGCTGTCCGAAATGCAATCCGACGATTATCTGGCGCTAGGCCACGGCCAGGAAGACGCCGCCTAATATCTTGCCCCAGCGCGAGGAGTTGACGGTGACCGCGATCAAATCGCGGACATAGCGCACTTCATGCGCCAAATGGCCGGCCGCTTGCTCGACGATACGCCGTGCGGTGCGGAACGGCTTCGGCGCCGCGACCTGGATGCGGCGGGGTTGCGCGGGCGGGGCGGGCAGCGTGGCAAAGCCGCCGCTCGTCACGCGCGGATCTTCTGCGATCGCGCGGCAGAGCGCCTCCATCCGTTCGATCGCCAGCCGGTTCGCAACCGCGCGGTCGCGGCTCAGCAGCTCGAAACTGTGGCTGAAGGCCGAGAACTGGATCGCGTCGCTGGCGGCCGAATGGTCGAGCGCGTCGCGCATTTCCTCCTCGGACATCGCGCAGAGCTGCGCGGGGCGGAAGCGGCTCGCGCGATCGAGCAGGCCGCTTACCGGCACTTCGCACAGGCCATGATGCACGCGCATGCCAAGGTTGCCGGGGTCGAGCGATATCTCGCATCCATGTCCGGCCCAAGCGCCATTAAAGCTGCTGTCGAAGCGGAAGCCGAGGCTGGCAAGCGCGCGGAGCGTATCGTCATTGGCGCCGAAATTGCCCGCGCGAAAGGCAATGGGCGTGGGGGCGCCCGCCGCGACCAGCATGTCGCGGGCAAAGCCGATCAGCTTTTTCTGCGCCGCCAGTGGGAAATCGCCGATGTTGCGTCCGGTCAGCCGTCCTGCCGGGTTGAAGCGCGCGAAGGTCAGCCATTCGGTGTGGAGATGAAGCTGCACCTCGTGCCCGCGTTCGATGATGGGGCGGACGATCGCCTCGATGACGCTCGGGCCGTGGACCAGCGCGGGCATCGGATCGACGAAATAGACGCCGGTGAGGCCGTGGCGTTCGAGCATGTCCATCTGGAAATGAATGCCGAAATCACCCTCGCGGCAGCGGCCGAGGATCGAGCTTTCGAAATTGGCGCGCGCACCGATGCCCCGCTGGTAGAGGCCGGCCGACAGCTCGGTGTCGAAACTGATGATCGCGCGCGTCACCGTGCCACCCTAGGCCTTGCCGGATAAGGGAGGGTTAAGGCGGGCCTCCGGGAAAGGTCAGAAGCGCAACGTCACGTCGACGCCCGCGCCTTTGGTGTCGCCCCACGGGAAAATCTGGACGCGGTCGTTCGCCCTGGTGGTGACCAGATGCCCGGTTGCGGTGCCGATCGCCGCACCGACAAGGACGTCGCCGACGCGGTGCTTCTTCGCCTCGACGCGGCTGAGGCCGACGAAGGAGGCGACGACATAGGCGGGAAGGCCCGCTTCCCAGCCATAGCGGTTGTGGAGTGTCGCGGCGGCGGCGAAACTGGTCGATGTGTGACCCGAGGGAAAGCTCTTGTTGTCGCTGCCGTCGGGGCGGCGCGAGGGGAAGGCCTCTTTGAGCCCTTGCGTGATTAGCATCGTGCCTCCGATGCTGCCCCCCGCTTCGAGAACGCCTTCCCAGTCGCCCTGAACCGCGGGAACGCCAAAGGCCGCGACGATCAGCGCGTTTTTTGCGACCGTCCCGGCATCGTTCCAGCCATCCTCGCTGGCGCAGGCGGGCGCTGCGATGCTAAAAGTCATCAGCGTGGCGACGCCCGCTGTCGTAAGTCTCGACATGATCTTGTCTCCCGAAAAGGCTCCCCCCTTTTCCCGGGCACCAACCGCATATCGCCTGGCGCTGGCAAGGCCAAGGCATTGTGACGCGATGGTCACAATCTTTTGCAAAACCAGATCACAGTCTCTGCTAAACCTTGTTTATCGCTATTGCGAACTATTTTCAAAAAAACCCGGAATTTCGTCCTTTTCGCGGTTGTTTCGTTAAGGGAATCGGCGTAGGGGCGACGCCAGTCTTGGGATCGATATTGCGGTTTTAGCCCGTGACCGCGCCGATCCGTGAACCACAGCCGGGCTTGCCACGAAGGGAGTGCCGCGCGCCATGGGACGCAAGAAGATCGCATTGATCGGAGCCGGGAATATCGGTGGAACGCTGGCGCTGCTCGCCGCGCAGAAGGAACTGGGTGACGTCGTCCTGTTCGACGTCGTCGAAGGCGTGCCGCAGGGCAAGGCATTAGACCTTTCGCAGGTCGGCCCGATCGCCGGCTTCGACGCGAAGATCACCGGCACCAATGACTACAAGGACATTGCGGGCGCCGACGTCATCATCGTCACCGCCGGTGTTGCCCGCAAGCCGGGCATGAGCCGCGACGATCTGCTCGGCATCAACCTGAAGGTCATGAAGGCCGTCGGCGAAGGCATCAAGGCGAACGCCCCCGACGCCTTCGTCATCTGCATCACCAATCCGCTCGACGCGATGGTCTGGGCGCTCCGCGAATTTTCGGGCCTGCCTGCGAACAAGGTTGTCGGCATGGCCGGGGTGCTCGATTCGGCGCGCTTCAGCCACTTCATCGCCGATGAGTTCGACGTGTCGGTGAAGGATGTGAACACCTTCGTGCTCGGCGGCCACGGCGACACGATGGTTCCCGTCGTCCGCTACTCGACCGTCAACGGCATCCCCGTTCCCGACCTCGTCAAGATGGGCCTGTCGAGCCAGGACAAGATCGACGCGATCGTCAAGCGCACCCGCGGCGGCGGCGGCGAAATCGTCGCGCTGCTCGGTACGGGTTCAGCTTTCTACGCCCCCGCCGCGTCGGGCATTGCGATGGCCGAAGCCTATCTGGGTGACCAGAAGCGCATCCTGCCCTGTGCCGCCTATGTCGATGGCCAGTATGGCCTTGACGGCCTGTACGTCGGCGTTCCGGTGCTGATCGGCGCCGGCGGCGTCGAGAAGATCGTCGAGATCGAGCTCGACGACGCCGACAAGGCGGGCCTTCAGGTCTCGGTCGACGCGGTCAAGGAACTGCTCGACGCGTGCAAGAATCTGGATCCGTCGCTGGCGTGAGCCTTCGCTTCGCTCTTTCTGCTGTGCTGCTTGCGGCCGGACCGGCCGCAGCAGCCGAGCAGCCGACGCTCGACCAGTTGATGGCGACGCCGTCTGCCCCGGACATCGCCGCGCAGTGGAAGGCGATCTGCCTCGACCACGCCGGCGATGCCAAGGCACAGAAGGCGACGGTGAAGGCGTCGGAACTCACTTGGCCCTATCAGGCATATTTTTTGAAGGACAAGGGCGCCCCGGCGTGCGTTTTGGCCTCGTCGATCGCAGCTTCGGACACGGTGGATAGCCTGTTCGCAGCCACCGAGGCTGCGGCTTCGCCGGCAGCGCTTGTCGATCGGAAGAATGACGCCGATCAGGCGTCGGCCGCCACCGTCATCGAGGGCATGCCCTATATGGTGACGGTCGGAATTAAGAAATCCACGGGAAATCAGGTGGCAACCGTCATTCTGACCTCCTTGAAGAAGGACTGAAAATGAGCATCCTCATCGACAAGAATACCAAGGTCATCACGCAAGGGATGACCGGTGCCACCGGCACTTTCCACACCGAACAGGCGCTCGCCTATGGGACGCAGATGGTCGGCGGCGTGACGCCGGGCAAGGGCGGCACGACGCACATCGGCCTGCCGAACTTCAACACGGTTGAAGAGGCGAAAGCCGCGACCGGCGCGACCGCTTCGGTCATCTATGTGCCGCCGCCGTTCGCCGCCGACTCGATCCTCGAGGCGATCGACGCCGAGATCGAACTGATCGTCGCGATAACCGAGGGCATTCCGGTGCTCGACATGGTGAAGGTGAAGCGCGCGCTGTCGGGTTCCAAGTCGCGCCTGATCGGCCCGAACTGCCCCGGCGTGCTGACCCCCGGCGAATGCAAGATCGGCATCATGCCCGGCAGCATCTTCTCGAAGGGAAGCGTCGGCGTCGTCTCGCGCTCGGGCACGCTGACCTATGAAGCCGTGTTCCAGACCACGAACGTCGGCCTGGGTCAGACGACTGCGGTCGGCATCGGCGGCGACCCCGTCAACGGCACAAACTTCATCGACGTGCTCGAACTCTTCCTCGCCGACGAAGCGACCAAGTCGATCATCATGATCGGCGAAATCGGCGGCGATGCCGAGGAACAGGCCGCCCAGTTCCTGATCGACGAAGCGAAGCGCGGCCGCAAAAAGCCGATGGCCGGCTTCATCGCGGGCCGCACGGCGCCTCCGGGCCGCCGCATGGGCCACGCCGGCGCGATCGTGTCGGGCGGCAAGGGCGACGCCGAAAGCAAGATTGCGGCGATGGAAGCCGCCGGCATCAAGGTGTCGGCGAGCCCGTCGGAACTCGGCACGACGCTCGCCGAAGTTCTGAAGGAACGCGTTTGATCGACCGGCCCGCCGGCGCCCTTTGCCGGCGGGCCTTCGCTCCCCATATAAAATCTACCCCAACCTCCCCGTGGAAAAGCAGATGAACCTCGAACGACAAAGCTTCGACGTCGATGAAGTCCAGGCCGGGCCCAGCTGGGCGCCGAAGAACTGGCCCGTGATCGACAGCGACGATCTGACCGCCGCGCTCGATCCGCAGCAGATGCAGGTCGCGGTGAAGGCCGCTGCGGCAAAGTCCGGCGCGCCGCTGTCGAGCGCCGAGGTCGAACGCGCGGCCGATGATTCGATCCGCGCGATGATGCTGATCCGCACCTATCGCGTGCGCGGCCATCTTGCTGCCAACCTCGATCCGCTCGGGCTGAGCACGCGCGAGCTGCCGGCCGACCTGACGCCCGAATATCACGGCTTCACCGGTGCCGCGCTCGACCGGCCGGTCTGGCTCGGCGGGGCGCTGGGTCTTGAAAAGGCGACTGTCCGGGAGATCGTGGCGATCCTGCGCGCCAATTATTGCGGCAATGTCGGCCTCGAATATATGCACATTTCCGATATCGAGGAGCGTGCGTTTCTTCAGGAGCGGATGGAAGGCGCCGACAAGATCATCGAGTTTTCGGTCGAGGGCAAACGCGCCATCCTGAACAAGGTAATCCAGGCCGAGGAGTGGGAGAAATTCCTCGCGCGCAAATATGTCGGCACCAAACGCTTCGGTCTCGACGGCGGCGAATCGATGATCCCCGCGATGGAAGCGATCATCAAATATGGCGGCCAATATGGCGTGAAGGAAATCGTCTATGGCATGGCGCACCGCGGGCGTCTCAACATGCTCGCGAACGTCATGGCCAAGCCATACAAGGTGATCTTCCACGAATTTTCGGGCGGCTCGGCCAACCCCGACGACGTCGGCGGTTCGGGCGACGTCAAATATCACCTCGGCACCTCGACCGACCGCGAGTTCGGCGGCGCGTCGGTGCATATGTCGCTCGTCCCCAACCCCTCGCACCTCGAGGCGGCCGATCCGGTCGTGCTCGGCAAGGTCCGCGCGCAGCAGGTCGTTCGCGACGATCTCGACAAGCATGAGCAGGTTCTGCCCGTGCTGATCCACGGTGACGCGGCGTTCGCCGGGCAGGGGATCGTCTGGGAATGCCTCGGCTTCTCGGGCATCCGCGGCTACAATACCGGCGGCTGCATCCACTTCATCGTCAACAACCAGATCGGTTTCACGACCAGCCCGCAATATGCGCGTTCGTCGCCCTATCCGTCGGACGTCGCGAAGGGCGTGATGGCACCGATCCTGCACGTCAATGGCGACGACCCCGAGGCGGTGACCTTCGCGTGCAAGCTCGCGATCGATTTCCGCCAGCAGTTCAAGCGCGACGTCGTGATCGACATGTGGTGCTACCGCCGCTTCGGCCATAACGAGGGTGACGAGCCTTCGTTCACGCAGCCGCTGATGTACGCCGTCATCCGCCAGCATCCGCCGGTGTCGCAGCTCTGCGCCGCAAAACTCGAGGCCGAAGGCGTGATCGACGCCGGCTGGGCCGACGCCCGCCGCGCCGAATTCGTCGCGCAGCTCGAAGAGGATTTCGAATCGGCGAAAAGCTACAAGCCGAACAAGGCCGACTGGTTTGCCGGTCGCTGGTCGGGACTGCACGCCCCCGCCGACGCCGAGAACGCCCGCCGCAATATCTCGACCGGGGTTTCGGACAAATTGTTCGATTCGATCGGCCGCACGCTGACGACGATTCCCGCCGATCTGGAAGTGCACAAGACGCTGCGCCGCGTGATCGACGGCCGCGCCGCGATGTTCGCAGACAAGAGCGACACCGAAATCTTCGACTGGGCGACCGCCGAAAGCCTCGCTTTCGGCACGCTACTCAGCGAAGGGTATCAGGTCCGCCTGTCGGGTCAGGATTCGGGTCGCGGCACCTTCAGTCAGCGCCACGCCGTCTGGGTCGACCAGACCGACGAGCATAAATATATTCCGCTGACCACCGTCCCGCACGGCCGGTTCGAAGTGCTCGACAGCCCGCTTTCCGAATATGGCGTGCTCGGCTTCGAATATGGTTATGCGATGGCCGACCCGAAGAGCCTCGTGCTCTGGGAAGCGCAGTTCGGTGACTTTGCCAACGGCGCGCAGATCATGATCGACCAGTTCATCGCTGCGGGCGAAGCCAAGTGGCTGCGCGCCAACGGTCTCGTGATGCTGCTGCCGCATGGCTATGAAGGGCAGGGCCCCGAGCATAGCTCGGCGCGCCTCGAGCGCTTCCTGCAGCTCTGCGCCGGCGACAATATCCAGGTGTGCAATATCTCGACCCCGTCGAACTATTTCCATGTCCTGCGCCGTCAGATGCTGCGGCCTTTCCGTAAACCGCTGATCATCATGACGCCGAAATCGCTGCTCCGTCACAAGCTGGCGGTCTCGCAGCGCTCGGACTTCATCGGCGAGGCGCATTTCCGTCGCATCATGTCGGACCGCACCCCGCCCGCGGACGGTGACATCAAGCGCGTCGTCCTCTGTTCGGGCAAGGTCGGCTATGACCTGATGGAGGCGCGCGATGCCGCTGACATCAAGGATACGACGGTGATCCGCATCGAGCAGATCTATCCCTTCCCGGGCGAGCCGCTTGCGGTGCGCCTGAAGCGGATGAAGAATCTCGAAGAGGTCGTCTGGGCGCAGGAAGAGCCGCGCAACAATGGCAGCTGGTTCTTCGTCGAACCCTTCATCGAGGAAGCGCTGAACGAAGCCGGCCACAAGGGTATGCGTCCGCGCTACGCCGGCCGCGCCGCTGCTGCGTCGCCCGCGACCGGCCTGATGAGCCGGCACCAGACCGAACAGTCTGCGCTTGTCGCCGACGCCCTCGGCCTTTCGGTTCGCGCCGAAATCCGCCGTGCCAAGAACAAAGCCTGAGCCAGAGCTTAAGCCCTAAGGAACTGCATGATGAGCACCGAAGTCAAAGTCCCCACGCTGGGTGAAAGCGTCACCGAAGCGACGATCGGCGAATGGCTGAAAAAGCCCGGCGAAGCCGTCGCACTCGACGAGCCCATTGCCAGCCTCGAAACCGACAAGGTCGCGGTCGAAGTGCCGTCGCCCGTCGCCGGCGTGCTGGGCCAGCAGCTTGCCGCGGTCGGTGATACCGTCAACGTCGGCGCGGTGATCGCGACGGTCGAAGCCGGCGGTGCGGCCGCTGCACCGGCGCCTGCCGCGCCCGCGCCCGCCAAGGCTGAAGCCGCTGCTCCGGCGCCTGCCGCGACGGGCAGCGAAGATGGCGTGACCACATTGTCGCCCGCCGTTCGCCGCCTCGTCCTCGAGCATGGGGTCGATCCGACAAAGATTCAGGGCAGCGGAAAGGACGGCCGTCTGACCAAGGAAGATGTGCTTGCGGCCGCCAGTGCGGCTCCCGAAGCCGCGCCCGCTCCGGCCGCAGCCTCCGCAGCGGCGCCCGTCGCCAGCGGTGCGCCCGGCCGTCAGGAAGAGCGCGTCAAGATGACGCGCATGCGCCAGACGATCGCGAAGCGGCTGAAGGCAGCGCAGGACACGGCTGCGATGCTGACGACGTTCAACGACGTCGACATGTCGGCGGTGATGGCGACGCGCGACAAATATCGCGAGAGCTTCGAAAAGAAGCATGGCGTGCGCCTAGGCTTCATGAGCTTCTTCACCAAGGCGGTCGCGCTTGCCGCGCATGACATTCCGGCCGTGAATGCCCGCATCGACGGTGACGAGATCGTCTATCACAATTATCTCGACGTCTCGGTCGCGGTCAGCGCGCCGAACGGCCTCGTCGTGCCCGTCGTCCGCAATGCCGACAGCCTGTCGTTCGCCGAGATCGAAAAGGCGATCGCCGACCTCGGCAAGCGCGCCAAGGACGGCACGCTGACGATGGACGACATGACCGGCGGTACCTTCACCATCTCGAACGGTGGTGTGTTCGGCGGCCTGATGTCGACCCCGATCATCAACCCGCCCCAGTCGGCGGTGCTCGGCCTTCACCGTATCGAAGACCGTCCGGTCGTCCGCAATGGCGAGATCGTGATCCGTCCGATGATGTATCTGGCGATGAGCTATGACCACCGTCTGATCGATGGCCGCGAGGCAGTAACGTTCCTGAAGACGATCAAGGAAGCGATCGAGGATCCGACGCGTCTGCTGATCGATCTTTGACGCCTTCCGGACCCGGTTTCACTGGCAGGGGAGTATAGGGCTATGACGGTCAGGACTGATGCAGCGTTCGGTCTCGCGATGATCGCGATGCTGTCGGGTTGCGGCGACGCCGGGAACGGCATGCAGAAAGGCTTCGAGGACGGGTTCAAGACCCAGTTCATCGAGAATTTCAACAAGTCCTGCCAGTCCGGCGCGGGCGGCGGCGGTCTGTCGGCGGACAAGATCGCCGAAGTCTGCAAATGCACCGCCGACGCGCTGATCGAAAAGCACAGCCCGGCGGATCTGATGGGCCTGAAGCCCGAGGATGCGATGCCGGTAATGAAGGAATGCGCCGCGAAGTCGGGGCTCCCCGTTTAAGCGTCCGGCGATGGCCGCGATGCAGCATTGAGGTAAATGGAAATGGCTGATTACGACTACGACGTCCTTGTCATCGGTGCCGGCCCCGGCGGTTATGTCGCGGCGATCCGCGCGGCGCAGCTGGGTCTGAAGACCGCTTGCGCCGAGGGGCGCGAAACGCTGGGCGGCACGTGCCTCAACGTCGGCTGCATCCCGTCGAAGGCGATGCTCCATGCGTCGGAATATTTCGACGCCGCCGCCAATGGCGCGATGGCGAAGATGGGCATCAAGGTGAAGCCCGAGCTCGACCTGCCGACGATGCACGGCCAGCGCATCGACGCGGTCAAGGGCCTGACCGGCGGCATCGAATTCCTGTTCAAGAAGAACAAGATCGACTGGCTGAAGGGCTATGCGCAGTTCACGTCGGCCGACACCGTCGAGGTGGCGGGCAAGAGCGTCCGCGCGAAGAATATCATCGTCGCCACCGGCTCGTCGGTGACCCCGCTTCCGGGCGTTGCGGTCGATAACGACAAGCAGATTATCGTCGACTCGACGGGCGCGCTCGAACTCGCGAAGGTGCCGGGCCACATGGTCGTGATCGGCGGCGGCGTGATCGGGCTCGAACTCGGCAGCGTCTGGCGCCGCCTCGGCGCGAAGGTCACCGTCGTCGAATATCTCGACCAGATCCTGCCCGGCATGGACGGCGACGTTCGCAAGGAAGCGAACAAGATCTTCAAGAAGCAGGGCATCGAATTCAAGCTCAAGACCAAGGTCACCAACGCCGAGGTGAAGGGCAAGAAGGCGGTACTGACGCTCGAGCCGGCGGCGGGCGGCGACGCCGAAACGCTCGAAGCCGATGTCGTGCTCGTCTCGATCGGCCGCCGTCCGAACACCGAGGGCCTCGGCCTCGACAAGGCGGGCCTCAGCCTCAACCAGCGTGGCCAGATCGAAACCGACCATGATTTCCGTACCTCGGTCCCCGGCATCTGGGCGATCGGCGATGTCATCCCCGGCCCGATGCTCGCGCACAAGGCCGAGGACGAAGGCATCGCCTGTGCCGAGAATATCGCCGGGCTGACCGGCATCGTGAACCACGATGTCATCCCGTCGGTCGTCTATACCTGGCCGGAAATCGCCGGTGTCGGCCTGACCGAAGAGCAGGCGAAGGAACGCGGCGAGGTCAAGGTCGGCAAATTCCCGATGCTCGCGAACAGCCGCGCCAAGACCAACCACGAGCCCGACGGCTTCGTGAAGGTGATCGCCGATGCCAAGAGCGACCGCGTTCTCGGCGTCTGGTGTATCGCCAGCGTTGCGGGCACGATGATCGCGCAGGCCGCACAGGCGATGGAATTCGGCGCGACGTCGGAAGACATCGCCTACACCTGCCACGCGCACCCGACGCACAGCGAGGCGATCAAGGAAGCCGCGATGGCGGTGACCGGCAAGCCGATCCACATCTGACACCTCGATGCTCGGCATCGATAATGGACTGATCATCCGCCTGCTCGATCTGGCAGGGATCGGCGTGTTTGCCCTGTCGGGCGCGCTGATGGCGGTGCGTCTGCGCCAGACGCTGGTGACCGCCTGTTTCTTTGCGCTGGTCACCGGCGTCGGCGGCGGTAGCGTGCGCGATCTGCTCATTGGTGCGCCGGTCTTCTGGGTGCAGGACGGGGCCATCGCCGCGGTCTGCATCGCGATTGCGCTGACAGTCTGGGCGACGCCCGAGCGCTGGTGGCAGCAAGGGCAGCTGCTCGAATGGGCCGACGCCGTGGGGCTCGCCGCCTATGCGGTGTTCGGCACGGCGAAGGCGCTCGCTTGGGGCGTTCCCCCGGTGCCGGCGCTGATGATGGGCGTCATCACCGGCTGCGTCGGTGGCACGATCCGCGATATATTGGCGGGGGTTCCGTCGATCATCATGCGGCCCGAAATCTATGTGACCGCGGCGGCGCTCGCGTCGGGCCTATACCTCATTCTGCTTTGGCTCGGCCTCGGAACCGCAATCGCCGCGGTAGCGGGCGCACTTGCGGGCTTTATTTTGCGCGGTGCAGCAATTCGCTGGTCATTGGGGCTTCCGACCTATAGGGGGCCTCGCGAATCGCGGTAAACAGCGGCCTAACCGAGCCGCAACGCTCCGTTTAACTTTGATCCTCTAGGATCGCGGCTGACGCGCAGGAGAGCGTGTCGTGGGGACCGTGTGCATTTTGTCGACATTGTTGATCCTGTTCGGCGCCGGTGTCGAGGCGCCCGGCTGTGCGAGCGCGTGCAGCGATCCTGTGTCGACCGGGCGCTGGATTGTCGGACTGTCGCTGATCATCTTCCTCCTGCCACTGGTCGCATCCTTCTTTGCCAGGCTTTTTCTTCGCCGCCGTCTGACACCGTTGACAGGTCGTAAACCCCGATCGCTTCGGCGCCCGTCGATCCTGTCGCGATTGATGGGCTGACAAGATGGTAAGTAATATGGCACTCTATGTGTCATGACCGCTGCGCTTGACACCATCGCCCGCCAGGTCCGCGACCAGGCCGTCGCTCTGCCCGACCTCTTTGGCCGTTTCGATTTCGATCGCCCGCCCGAGCGCTGGGCGCCCGAGCAGGAGGCGACGAGCGAGCTCAGCAGCGTGCGCGGGATAGACCGCAGCGCCTATCTGGACGATGCGGACCTTCTCGCGCGCATCCGCGAATATACTATGCTCGGCGACCGGACCGGGGATGCCTATGCGGCGCTGATGCCGAAGCTGGGCTTTCAGCGGACAGTCGCGATGCTGACCGAGGCGTGCGATAAAGGGCTGGAGGCCGTCGAGGACGCGCCGCCCGAGCTGGTGGCGCTGATCCGCGAGATGGAACAGCGTCCCGACTGGGTCGATATGGCGATGGTCGAGGAGGGCGCGGCCTATGAGCGCAACGCAACCGCCAATCTCTCGCCCTTTCTGATCCGCGGCGCCTTCATCGCGACCTTCCTCAACAAATATTCGGCGCTGCCGATGGCGCTGACCGGCACGCTCAGCCACGCGACCGCCGCGCGGCGCGTGAAGGAGACCGCGACCTTCTTTGCCACCACCGCACTGCCCGGCGCGCTCGATCGCTTCGGGCCAGGGTTCAAGGCGGCGGCGATGGTGCGGCTGATGCATTCGATGGTGCGCGTCAATGTGCTCTCGCGTCCCGGCATGTGGGATGCCGAAACCTATGGCGTGCCGATTCCGCAGCTCGACCAGATGCCTGCGGGGCTGATCCCGATCTATTTCCTGTCGCAGGATGTGCTGAAGAGCGGCCGCAAGAGCTTCAACCGGATCGAGCGCGGGCGCGTCGAACTCGCGCGCTATCGCTGCTTCCTGCTCGGGCTGCCCGAGGACTTGCTCGCCGATACGCCCGAAGAGATCGTCCGCATCTGGCGCACGCGCAGTGCGACGCTCCGTTATGAATATGACGATCCGGTCTGCGGCGGGCTCCTGCGTGCGACGATGGAGGCCGAGCTGTCGAACGACAGCTCGCCCGCCGGCCGCGTCAAGCGCCGGCTCGAACGCTCGGTCAGCCGGGTCTTCTTCGTCAAGGCCTTCCTCAACGGCAATGAGGAAGCGGCTGAAAGCATCGGCGTTCCCGTCGGCCGCCGCGACAACATTATTTACGGCGCGACGATGCTCGCGCTCGCCGGGCGCATGGTGGCGTACCGCGTCGCGTCGCGCGTGCCGGGGCTGCGCCATCTGGCCGACCGGCGCCTCGTTCGCCGGATCAACCGTCAGCTCGAAAGCTATGGCCGCGCCGAATTCCAGTCGAACGCCGCGCATTATCGTCCCGTCCCGGCTTGACCGCGCCGCGTCATCCGGCATGTTGGCCTGCTAACAGCAAGGGGCCAGCGTGGCATGACGACCGAACAGACGACGGCGAACGGCATCAGCATCACCTTTGAGGACAAGGGGCCGAAGGATGCGCCCGCGATCCTGCTCGTGATGGGATTGGGCGGGCAGTTGACGCTCTGGCCCGACGAGTTCGTCGATGCGCTCGTCGCCCACGGCTTTCGCGTCATTCGCTACGACAATCGCGACGTCGGCCTGTCGACGCGCTTCGATTCGGCGGGGGTTCCGAACCTCAAATGGATGTTCGTGAAGGCAGCGCTGAAGCTGCCGGTGCGGAGTGCTTACACGCTCGCCGACATGGCAGCCGATGGGATGGCGCTGCTCGACCATCTCGGCATCGAGCGCGCGCATGTCGTCGGGGCGTCGATGGGCGGGATGATCGCGCAGCATATCGCCGCGCGTTATCCGGCGCGTGTACTCTCGCTGACCTCGGTCATGTCGACCACGGGCAATCCGCGCCTGCCGCGCGCGCAGAAGGAGGCGATGCGCGTCCTCGCCAATCGCCCGATGAACGGCGATCCGGAAGCGCTGATCGCTTATTCGGTCAACGCCGCGCGCGTGATCGGCAGCCCCGGTTATCCGGCGGCCGAGGACCGGCTGCAGCGCCGCGTGCGGAATGACTTCGAGCGCGGCTGGTATCCGCAGGGCGTCGCGCGTCAGATGGCCGCGATTGTCGCCGACGGCGACCGCCGTGCGATGCTGAAGACCATCAAGGCGCCGACGCTGGTGATCCATGGCGAGGCCGACCCGCTGGTGCCGATCGCCGGCGGCCGTGACACGGCGGAGACTATTCCCGGCGCGCGGCTGTTGACAATCCCGGGCATGGGGCATGACCTGCCGCTCGCGCTCGTCGATACGTTGGCGGACGCCGTCGCCCAGCATGCGAACGGGGTTGCGGTCGCGGCCTGACCTCGCCCGCTCCCGCAGGCGGGAGGAGGCGAGAATTACTTCAGCAACAGCGCAAGCGTTCCCAGAAAGCCCTTCGCCTCGGCATCGCTCACCCGCGGCACCGCAGGCACGAAGGCGCGGCAATCGAGGCACGATGCCTGCACCGATCCTGCCCGGGTGAGCAGCGACATATCCTGCACAAGGCGTCGTTCGGCGAGCTGGCGGTTCATCGCGGCGATTCCGAACCAGCCGCGTGGCAGCGACGCATTCTCCTGTTGCTCGGCGCCGGTCCAGGCGGCGATCATCTTCGAAAATTCGCTCGGCTCATCCTCATAATATCTGGCGTAGTAAGCGCCATCGATCTTCGCCATCTTCGCCGCTGAGGCGAGCGCATCGGGCAGTCCGCCGAACTGGTCGACAAGGCCGATCTGGCGCGCGGTGCCGCCCGCCCAGACGCGGCCCTCGGCGATCTCGCGAATCTTCTCGACCGGCTGCTTGCGGCTCTTCGCGACAAGGCCGGTGAAGCGCGCATAGATATCCTCGACGCTCGCCTGCGCCATGGCGTTGAACTCGTCGTTCACGCCGCCGAACACGTCGGGCTGGCCCGATAGCGGGGTCGTCGCGATCCCGTCGGCGTTGATCCCGATCTTGGCGAGCGCCTGATCGAAGCTGGGCAGGATACCGAACACGCCGATCGATCCGGTGATCGTTTCGGGCTCGGCGAAGATGCGGTCGGCGGGGGTCGAAATCCAGTAGCCGCCCGAGGCCGCGACATTCGCCATCGACACGACGACGGGAAGCTTCTTCGCCTTGGCCTGAAGCAGCGCCTGCCGGATCTGCTCGGACGCGAGCACCGAGCCGCCCGGCGAGTCGACGCGAAGGACGATCGCCTTGGTGCCGCTATCGGCGACGGCATCGAGGATATGCTCGGCAATCGTGTCGCCGCCGGCGGTGCCGTTCGCGGCGTCGCCGTCGACGATCTCGCCGACCACCGGGACCACCGCGATCGCCGATCCGCTCTGCGACGGCGGGTTCGCCGCGACCCAGTTTTCGAGGGGGATCGCATTATATTCCCACGGACGGCTGCTGTCGTCGGCGCCGCTGATCTCGGCGACGCGCGCGCTGAACGCCATGCGGCTGCCGACCTTGTCGATCAGCCCGGCATCGACGCCGGCCTTCGACAGGTCGTTGCCCGCCGCCTTCACCGCGCCGGCAGTATCGGCGACGAACGCGTCGATCTTTGCCTTGGGCCGCGCCTTCTTGACTTCGGTCAGCCAGTTTTCCCACAGCGCGCCGGCATAGGCCATATCGGCCTCCTTCGCCTCGGGCGACTGGTCGCTGCGCAGATAGGGCTCGACCGCGCTCTTGAAGGTTCCGACGCGATAGATGTGCGCGGTGATGCCGAGCTTGTCCATCAGCCCCTTGTAATAGAGGCGCGATCCGCCCGGCCCGGCGATCGCGACGCCGCCGATCTCGTCCGACCAGATTTCGCTGGCGTGCGATGCAACCTGATAGCTGTCGGCGGTGTAGGCGGTCGCAAAGGCAAGCACGGGCTTTTTCGCGGCGCGCACCTTGTCCACCGCGGCGCCGATCTCGGCCAGCGAGACCTGCCCGCCGCCGAGGAAGCGGTCGAAGTCGAGGACGACCGAGGTGACGCGCTTGTCGGTCGCGGCGGTTTCCAGCGCCTGGACGACATCGCGGGTGCGAATTTCCTTGAGCTGGTTGCTGCCCGACAGCGCCGCAAGCGGATCGACGTCGGACGGCTGTTCGGTGACGATGCCGTCGAAATCGATGACGAGCGCGCCCTGGCTCACTGGCAGCGCGGCATTGGGCCGGCCCGCGAGCACGCCGAAGAGTATGGCAAAGAACAGCAGCAGAAAAATCAGCGCGAGCGCATCCTTGATCGCGACGAGCAGGTTCCAGACCTTGCGCGGGAAGCTGGTACGTCCGCCGGGCTTGTCGTCGCCGGGCAGCGGCCGGCGGACGGGAATGGCCCAGGGGCCGGCGGGATCATTGGGAGAGGTCGCGGTGGTGTCGGTCATGCGCGCGAACCTAGGGATGCGCTTCGGCCTTGGCAATGCACGCTTCGACGGGCGGGCAATGGCGCCGTACCAGCGACGTCAGAGCCAGCCTTCGCGCCGGTACCAGCTCACGGTTTCTGCCAGGGCCTTGCCGGTTTCCAGCTCGGGTTTCCAAAGCTCGACAGGCGGGCCGGCGCCTTCGGTCGCGACCCAGTCGGGATGCGCGATATAGCGCGCGCGGTCCGGGGTCAGCTTGGCATTGTCGCGGCGGACGAGCTTGTCGAGCTGCCCCGCGGTCTTGAGAATGATCGGCGGGATCGGGATAGCCGAAACGCGCGCGCGTTCGACCGCGCGTCCGATCGCTTGCGCGAAGCTTCGATACGACCAGCCGGCCGGTGTGCCGTCGTCGGGTTCGTAAATCTGCCCGATGCTGACGCTATGGTCTGCCGCGACGGTGACGAGCAGGCGTGCGAGTTCGCTCACATAGATCGCCGACATCCGGCCCGGCGGTACCAGCGCCACGCCGCGTTGCGCCATGCGGAACAGGTCGAGCATTTCGGTATCGCCCGGACCGAATACGGCGGGCGGACGCACGATCGTCCAGTCGAGGCTGCTTGCCTCCACAACCGCCTCGGCGCGCGCCTTCGACCAGCCATAGTTGGAAAGGTCGGGCTCGCGCGCGGCGAGCGAGGAGACATGGACGAAGCGGCTGACGCCAGCGCCCTGCGCTGCCTCGAGCACATTGGCGGTAGCGGTTGCGTTGCCCGCCTCGAAATCGGCGCGGGTCGGGACGTTCACGACGCCGGCGATGTGCATTACGACATCGCTGCCCGCCGCCATCCGGGCGAGGCTGTCCTTGTCGTCGAGCGCCCCCGCGATCCACGTTACGCCCTCGCGGGCATCCTGCGGGCGGCGGGTGAGCGCGCGGACGTGCCAGCCCGCCGCGATCGCCTGCGCCATGGTTGCGCGCCCTACGAAGCCGGTCGCCCCGGTCATCGCGAGCACGCGGCCGCTCACAGCAGCACCATATGGTCGCGGTGGACGATCGCGGTGCGCGGCGCATAGCCAAGCGCGGCTTCCTGCGCGTCGCGGCCGAGGCCAAGGATCGCGGTGGCGTCGGCGGCTGGATATTCGGAGAGGCCGCGCGCGATGACACGCCCGTCGGGGTCTGCGATGTCGAGAATGTCGCCGCGCACGAAGCTGCCGGTCGCGGCGGTCACGCCCGCCGCCAGCAGGCTCGCGCCGCCGCGCAGCGCCTTCGCCGCGCCCGCGTCGATCGTCAGCCGACCTTTCGCCGTCAGCCCGCCCGCGAGCCATGCCTTGCGAGCGCTCGCGCCCTTTTCGGCTACGAATAACGTATGGCGCGCTGCGGTCGAGAGCGGCCGGTCGATCCGGCCCGAGGCGATCGCGAGGTGCGCGCCCGCGGCATTTGCGATGCGCGCCGCCGAAATCTTCGACACCATCCCGCCCGATCCCATGCCCGACGCCGATCCGGTATCGGCCATCGCCTCGATCGCCGCGTCAATCCGCTCGACGCGCGCTATGTGGTTTGCACCGGGCTGAGCAGGATTCTTGTCGTAAAGGCCGTCGATGTCGGACAGCAGGATCACGCCGCCCGCGCCCGCCGCCTGCGCGACGCGCGCCGCCAGCCGGTCGTTGTCGCCGAAGCGGATTTCCTCGGTCGCGACGCTGTCATTCTCGTTGATCACCGGCACGACGCCAAGCCCGAGCAGGCGGTCGAGCGTCGCGGCGGCATTGAGATAGCGGCGTCGATGCTCGAGATCGTCGAGCGTCACCAGTATCTGGGCCGCGGTCAGCTCCTCGGCGCCCAGCACCTCGGCCCAGACCTGGCTCAGTGCGATCTGACCAGTGGCAGCCGCCGCTTGCGCGTCCTCAAGGCTCGCGCGTCCGCCTTTTGCGAGCCCCAGCCGCCGCGCACCGAGCGCGATCGCGCCCGACGAGACGACCGCGACCTGCTGGCCGGAGCGGGTGCGTTCGGCGATGTCGGCGGCAATGCCCGTCAGCCAGTCGCGCCGGACGGCGCCGTCGGTATCGACGAGCAGCGCCGACCCGATCTTGACGATCAGGCGTGAACAGGAGGCGGGCGGAAACAGGCTCATGATGCGCGCCGCTTAGCGCGCGCGGCGAGCCAACGCTATTGTTTCGTGCCGCCGCCGAAGGTGTAGCTGAGCGCGACGCCGACCGAAGGCTGGCTGCGCGTCCCGAGTTCGCGCGTGACGGGCGAATCGGCCGCGTCGCCGACGAGGCGGTCATAGCGGCCATAGAGTGCGACGCCCCAGCGCTTGCTCAACTGGCGCAGATAGCCTGCGGTGACCCCGACCGACTGGACGCCGCCCTTCGGATCATAGGCCGCAAGACCCGATGTCGCGGCGGCAGCAGGCGTCACACCGAAATAGGCACGGTGATAGCGATCGTCGCCGAAGGTCACGCGCGGGCCGATCGAGAACAGCCAGTCGTCGCCATCGCGCGTGATATAGTCGGCGCTGGCTTCGCCGACCCAGCCCTTGTGGCCACTCAGACCCTTGCGCCCTTCGATGCGGACGCGAAAGGAGGGGGTCAGCGAGACTTGCGCGAAACCGCCCGCTTCGATCGAAAGACCAACCTTGGGCAGATCGGCTCCTACGTCGGCGGCGGTTCGCTTGCCAATGAAGCCGAAGGCGGGCCCGAACGCGAATTTACCCGAATGGACAAGCGGCGAACCGAAACTCTCGTCGGGGGCTTCGAACTCGAACGGAACCCCCTCGGGCGAACGCGAGAGATCTACATACGGCCCGACCGACAAATCTTCCGATCCCGGCCATGACGGGGACAATTGCGGCCCAAGGATGATCCGGGTGCGCTTCGCGGGGGCGTCGTCATCCTGAGAGGCGTGCGCCGGCGCGCTCGCGAAAAATGCCAGCGGCATTGTGCTGAAGAGAAAGGCTAAAGATCTGCTGCGGCGGGTCATGCGGAACTCCTTGTGTTCCGTGTGAAATTCGTCGCGGCCATCTTCGTTCCTAAAGCGGCGACCAGTCGCTCGATTCCTCGCTCTCGTCCTCGCCGGGCTCGGGATAGCCGATCGCCTCGAGAAGCTTGTCGAGTACCGCTTCGATTCCCGCGCCGCTCGCGCCCGACAGCGCCATCACCGGATGGCCGCTTTCGGCTTCAAGCTCGGCCGAGAGCGCCGCGATCAATTCGTCGTCGAGCGTGTCGACCTTGTTGAGCGCGACGATCACCGGCTTGTCGATCAGGTCGCCGCCATAGGCCTCGAGCTCGTCGCGGACGATGCGATAGCTGGTGGCGACATCCTCGTCGTTCGCATCGACGAGGTGGAGCAGCACGCGGCAGCGTTCGATATGGCCCAGGAAACGATCGCCGACCCCGGCGCCTTCGGCGGCGCCCTCGATCAGGCCCGGAATGTCGGCAACGACGAATTCATTACCCTTGTGGCTGACGACGCCGAGCTGCGGGCGGAGCGTGGTAAAGGCGTAAGCGCCGACCTTGGCCTGCGCGTTGCTGACGGCGTTGATGAAGGTCGACTTGCCCGCGTTGGGCAGGCCGACAAGCCCCGCGTCGGCGAGCAGCTTGAGGCGCAGCCACACCCATGCTTCCTCGCCCGGCCAGCCGGGACCGTGCTGGCGCGGGGCGCGGTTGGTCGACGTCTTGTAGCTGGCATTGCCGCGCCCGCCGTCGCCGCCGCGCAGGAAGTGGACGCGCTGGCCCTCCTTCGTGAGGTCGGCGAGCAGGGTGCGATCCTCGTCGTCGTCGAGGATCTGCGTGCCGATGGGCACATGGATGATCAGATCGGGACCACCCGCACCGGTGCGGTCGCGGCCAGCGCCGGGGGTGCCGCGCTTTGCCTTGAAATGCTGGGTATAGCGAAAGTCGATCAGCGTGTTGAGCCCGGCGACGGCTTCGAAGATGATGTCGCCGCCCTTGCCGCCGTTACCGCCGTCGGGACCGCCATATTCGACATATTTTTCACGACGGAACGACACGGCGCCGGGGCCGCCGTCGCCGGATTTGATGAAAATCTTGGCTTGATCGAGGAAATGCATCGAGCGCCTTTAGTGGGAAGGCGCCGAAAAGGCCAGCTTTGCCTCAGCCGCGCTTGCCGATCCCGTGCGACAGCATCGATTCCAGCGCAATCTCGCGCGCGCGGCTGCGCGGGACGCCCAGCGCGCGCGACAGCGGACCGCCGAACAACGCGTCGCCGAGCGCCATCAGTACCAGCTGCATCGTCTCGTCCTCGATCGGGGCCTCTGCTTCGCTATGGTCCTCGCGCAGCTCTTCGACCAGGTCGCGGATCGCCTTCAGGATCGGATCGAGCGCATTCTCGTTGCCCGACAGGATCATCCAGCTCGCGAGCGCGCCGGCACCTCCGGTGTCGAAGGCGTCGAAGGCAAGGTCGACGACTTCGCGCGGATTCTGGTCGCTCGCACGCTGGCGGAAAATCGTCTCGCGGATCGTCGTAGTGATGAAGGCGGCCATCTTCTGGATCAGCGCCTGTTGCAGCCCCGCCGCGCTGCCGAAATGATGGAGCAGGTTTGCGTGCGTGCGGTCGACCCGCGCCGCGACGGCTTTCAGTGTCACGGCCTGCGGGCCGCTTTCGATCAGGATCTGACGGGCTGCCTCAAGCGCGGCGGCCCGGCTCTCTTCCGGACTCAGCCGCTTTTTGACTGCAATTGACACCACTGTAAGTAACCTTTAACATTCACCCCACCGGACGTCCCCACGTCCTTGCAACCCCTTTCCGACGGTGAGGATCATATGTCCAGTCTTTCGCTCTCCCCGACGCCGAATGACCTTACGATAACGCCGCGCGACGTCCGCTTCGGACGCGACGACACGCAGGGCCGCTGGTGGCTCAACGGCGACCCGATCGCTTCCGCCTTTCATACCGCGCTGTCGGTGACCTTTCCGAAGGGCGAGGCGATGTTCATCGAGGCGGTGAAGGCGCACCGTGAGGGCGTGCCCGACAAGCTGGCGCGCGAAATCCGCGCCTTCACGCAACAGGAAGTGATCCATAGCCGCGAACATGTCGTCTTCAACAAGAAGGCGGCCGAAGCCGGATATGATCTCGGCGAACTCGAGGCTGACGTCGACGAGGTGATGGCGCTGATCAAGGCTCGTCCGCCGATCGTCAACCTGATGGCGACGATCGCGCTCGAACATTATACCGCGATGATGGCGGCGGTGATGCTGAAAGACCCCAGGATGTACGAGGGCGCCGAGCCCGAATGGGGGGCGCTCTGGAAATGGCACGCGATCGAGGAAATCGAGCACAAGGGCGTCGCCTACGACACCTGGCTCCATGCGACGAAGGACTGGAGCCGCTTCCGCCGCTGGCGCGCCAAGTCGCTGATGATGCTGCTCGTCACGACGCGTTTCTGGCCGCGCCGCGTCAAGGGGATTAAGGCGCTGCTCGGGCAGGACGGCCTCACCGGCTGGCGCGTCACGGCGCGCATCTGGTGGTATTTGCTCGGTTCGCCGGGTGTCCTCCGCCGCAGCTTCCTTCCCTGGCTTTCCTATTTCATGCCGGGTTTTCATCCCTGGAACCACGACGACCGCGCGCTGATCGGAAAATATGAAAGCGATTATGCCGACGCGATCATGCCCGCGCATTCGTCGGCGCCCGATCTGGCCGTAGCTGCCGCCTGATCCAGAGGTTCCGCAAGGGCGGGCATCGGGAACGGAATTCTCTCTCTCCCCTCCTGACCCGTCCTTGCGGGGCGCACCGGACTGGACGCGCGCGGCGCTCTCCCATATTCCTTTCCCGGTGGGGAAGGGGACGTCATGCAGTCATCTCTATCGGCGGCGGAAACGATGCAGATCGAGCTGCAGCTCGCGGGCCGCGCTTCGTTGCTTCAGTTCGGTTGCGGCAACAGCACCCTCGTCGCGGCGCGGCAGGCTCAAAATATCGTCAGCGTCGACAGCGATGCCGTCTGGCTTGCCGAGGTCGGCGCGAATCTTGCGCGGGCGGCGATCGACTTCACCCCCTTCCACGCCGACATCGGGCCGACGGGCGATCATGGCTATCCGGCCGGCGACGCGCACGCACGCGACTGGCCGCGCTATCATGTCGATGTCTGGCGCCGGCTTTCGGCCAGCCCCGACGCGGTGCTGATCGACGGTCGCTTTCGCGTCGCGTGCCTGTTGCAGGCGCTGATCCACTGCAAGTCCGACTGCCTGTTCCTGTTCCGGGGTTTCGACGATCATGCGAGCTATCGGACGGTGCTGAAGCATGTCGACACGCTCGCGCGGATCGATAGCCTCGCAGTGCTGCGCGCGAAGCGACAGGTCGACGGCACCGCAGTGCTGCACGACCTGTTCGACCATTTCCTGATCCCCAATTGACCGCTGCGCCTCCGCTGCGGCATGTCGGGGTCATGTTTACATCGCCCCCCACCATCGAGACCGACCGGCTGCGCCTACGCCCGACGCGCTTTGCCGACAAGGATATCCATATCGCGATGTGGGCCGATGAACGCGTGACGCGCTACATCGGCGGCGAACCGCGTGCGCCCGACGTCAGCTGGGCCAAATATCTGAGCTCGGCCGGATTGTGGCCGGTGATGGGCTTTGGTTACTGGGTGTTTGCCGACCGGGCCAGCGACGCGCTGATCGGCATGGGAGGCTTGAGCTATTTCTGCCGCGGCATCCCCGAGCTGGAGGATTTTCCCGAAGCCGGCTGGGCGTTCGACGCCGACCATTGGGGGGCGGGTTATGCGACCGAGGCAATGACCGCGGCGCTCGGCTGGGCCGACGCCAACCTCGATGCCACGGAAGTGCGCTGCATCATCGACCATGGCAATGCTGCATCGGAACGTGTGTCGGAAAAGCTCGGCTTCCGGCACATCGGCGACAGCGACGCGCTGGGGAATGTCGTGGGCGTCTATTCGCGGCCGAAGGGCGGTTAGGCGGCCTCCACCACCAGCACGCCGCCGTCGGCGCTGACGACGCGGACCTTCGTTCCTTCGGCGGCATCGGGGCCATGTACCGGCCATTCGCCATCGCCGACCTTCGCTCGGCCGCGGCCGTCCTCGATCGCGCGGGTCACGGTCAGCACTTCGCCGATCAGACGGTGGCCGCGCTGGTTGAGATTGGGATCGGTGGTGGTGATCGGGTTCGCCTTCAGCCAGCGGCGACCGCCGTAAAGCGCGACGATCGCGAGCACTGCGAAAATGCCGAGCTGGAGCGGGATGCCCAGCGGCAATACCCACGCGAGCACCCCGGTCACGATGGCTGCGGCGCCAATCCAGATCAGGAAGAAACCGGGCGCGACGATCTCGGCGGCGACGAGCAGCACGCCGACCGACAGCCACACCCAATGCGGGTCCATTTCGGAAAGGAAGTCGGGCATGTCAGGCTCCCGTCTTGCGTTCGAGCGCGTCCCTGGCGAGTTCACCGATGCCGCCAAGCGTGCCGATCAGCTGCGTGGCTTCGACCGGGAACAGGATCGTCTTCGCGTTCGGGCTGGTCGCGAACTGGCTCACCGCCTCGACATATTTCTGCGCGATGAAATAGTTGATCGCCTGCGCATTGCCGCCCGCGATCGCGTCCGACACCATCTGCGTCGCCTTGGCTTCGGCCTCGGCTTCGCGTTCGCGCGCCTCGGCGTCGCGGAACGCTGCTTCGCGGCGGCCCTCGGCCTGCAGGATCTGGCCCTGTTTTTCGCCCTCGGCGCGCAGGATTTCCGACGCACGCGCGCCTTCGGCCTCAAGGATGTTGGCGCGCTTCTCGCGCTCGGCTTTCATCTGCCGCGCCATCGCGTTCGAAATGTCGGCGGGCGGGCGGATGTCCTTGATTTCGACGCGCGTGATCTTGACACCCCATGGCGTGGTGGCGTCGTCGACGACGTGGAGCAGGCGAGTGTTGATCTCGTCACGCTTCGACAGCGTTTCGTCGAGGTCCATCGAACCCATCACGGTGCGCAGGTTCGTCGTCGTCAGGTTCATGATCGCCAGATAAAGATCGCTGACTTCATAGGCAGCCTTGGCCGCATCGAGCACCTGGAAGAAGACGACGCCGTCGACGGCGACCATCGCATTGTCCTTGGTGATGATTTCCTGGCCCGGAATGTCGAGCACCTGCTCCATCATGTTCACCTTGCGGCCCACACGATCGAAGATCGGCATGATGAAGTTGAGCCCCGGCTGCGCGGTGTGCGTGTAGCGGCCGAAACGCTCGATCGTATAGGCATAGCCCTGCCGGACGGGTGTCAGGGCCCAGACCAGGAACACCAGAGCCAACACCACCAGCGCAAGCGCGAATTCCATCGATCATCCCCTCTCGCAAATTCAGTGCCTTCCTTATTGCGGCAATGCGCGCCCTGCGCCACAGAAAAGCGCATGACCGACTTTGCTCCGCGCTCGCTGCTCTACGTCCCCGGATCGAACGCCCGCGCGCTCGAAAAAGCGCAGGGACTCGCCGCCGACATGCTGATCATCGATCTGGAGGACGCCGTTCCCGCCGATCGCAAGGCGGAGGCGCGCGCGGCGATGCGCGCCGCCGTGAACGCGGGCTATCCGGAAAAGCGCATCGCGGTTCGCGTGAACGCGACGGGCACCGGCGAACAAGCAGATGATATTGCGGCGCTCGCTGGGTTGGCGCTCGACGCGGTGGTGCTGCCGAAGGTCGATGCGACTTCCGATCTCGATCCGCTGCGCGGGCTCGGCCTGTCGATCTTCGCGATGATCGAGACGCCGGCCGCTATCTATGCTGCGCGCGACATCGCCGCCGATCCCGCGACGCATGGGCTGATCGCGGGGCTCAACGACCTCGCGCACGAACTGAAACTGCCCGATGGCATGGACCGCCGCGCAATGAGCCATGCGATCCAGGCGATCGTCCTCGCGGCGCGGGCGGGCGGTGTCTGGTGCTTCGATGGCGTTTACAACGCGATCGACGATGCTGCTGGCTTCGCGGCCGAAGCGGCCGAGGGTCGGCGGCTCGGTTTCGACGGCAAGACGCTGATACATCCTTCGCAGGTCGATCCGTGCAACCTCGCTTTCGCGCCGTCAGCGCGCGAGATCGCCGAGGCCGAGGCGCTCGTCGCCGCAGCCACCGGCGGCGCGCAGCGGCATGAGGGGCGGATGATCGAGGATATGCACGTTGCGGCCGCACGCGCCTTGCTGACGCGCGCGGGGCGCTGAAGCCGCCGTTCGTCGTTCGACGAACGTGCCTTGCCTGCATCTTTCCGCCATGCCATGCGGCGCGTCCATGAAAATCCTGAAATTTCATGCCGCGATCGCGGCCGTCGCCCTTGCCACCATCGCTCCCGCCGTCTCCGCAGCGCCCGCCGCCGGCGACGCTCCGATTACGGAGACCGATCTCGCAAGCCATATCAAGACGCTCGCCAGCGATGCGTTCGAGGGTCGCGCCCCCGGTACCGAGGGTGAGGACCGCACGATCGCCTATGTCGTCGGCGAATGGGCAAAGGCCGGGCTCGAAGCCGTTCCGGGCAGCACGACGCCCTGGCTGCAGGGTGTACCGCTTGTCGAGACGACGGGAACCGGCGGCACCGCGACGTTCAGGGTGAACGGCCAGAATGTCACGCTCGGTGACGACAGCATCACGCTGACCGGCCGCGACCCGTCGGTGTCGCTCGCGAACCTGCCGGTTGTCTTTGTCGGCTATGGTCTGGACGGCAAGGGCAAGGTCAACGCCGATGTCACCGGCAAGCTCGCCGTGATGCTGTTCGACAATGCCCCGTTCGGCGAGAAGCTGCCGCGCTACCGCGAGCGACGCCAGATGCTTGCCGAGGCCGGTGCGGCTGGTGTGCTCGTCATTGCGACCGATGCCGTACCCTGGACCCAGCTTCGCGCTTCGGCCGGCAGCAAGGCGACGCGCCTTGCCTCGGCCAAGCCCGGCGCCCCGGTCACGGGCTTCCTGTCGGCCGAAGCGGCCGATGTGCTCTTCGGGAAAGCCGGACAGGATGGCGCCGCGCTACGCAAGGCGGCCGAGGCCGCCAATTACAAGGGCACCGCGCTATCGGTCACCGCCGATATCCAGACGACCTCGATCGTCCGCCCCTTTGAAAGCAACAACATCATTGCCAAGCTGCCGGGCGCTAGGCCCGACGGCAAGGCGGTGCTGTTCCTCGGCCACTGGGACCATCTCGGCATCTGCGCGCCCGACGATCCGAAAGACCGGATCTGCAACGGCGCCGTCGACAATGCGAGCGGTATCGCAGTGCTGATCGAGGTGGCGAAGCGTCTCGCCAGCGGCACGCGTCCCGATCGCGACATCTATTTCATGGCGACGACGGCGGAGGAAAAGGGCCTGCTCGGCGCCCATTATTTCGCCGCCAATCCCGTCGTGCCGCTTGCCGACATCACCGTCGCGCTCAACATCGACACGATCGCCATCTCGCCGCGCGGAACGCCGGTCGCGACGATCGGGCGCGGCAAGCCCGCTTATGATGCGGTGGTGCGCGACGTGGCGACGAAACTCGGCCGCAAGCTTGACGAGGATGGCGAGGCCGATGCCTTCGTCCAGCGTCAGGACGGCTGGGCGCTCGGCGCGAAGGGCGTCACATCGCTGATGGTCGGCGGCAGCTTCTCCGACATGCCGCTGCTCGAAAAGTTCCTCGAAAGCGATTATCACGGCCCCGCCGATGAATTTTCGGACAAGGTGCCGCTCGGCGGCGCGGCCGAGGATGCTGACCTGCATGTCGCATTGGGACGCGCCTTCGCCGATACGAAGCGCTGGCCGGGAAAATAAGGGTGTCGCCCCCGCGCAGGCGGGGGCGATGTTAGCTGTCACGCCGCCTGCTTGGCGCGCTCCGACATTTCCTGATTGAGCATTTCGGCGAGCAGGAATGCGAGTTCAAGGCTCTGCCCCGCGTTAAGGCGCGGGTCGCAATGCGTGTGGTAGCGGTCGGCCAGATCCATCTGGGTGACGTCCATCGCGCCGCCGGTGCATTCGGTGACATTCTGGCCGGTCATCTCGATATGGATGCCGCCGCCATGCGTGCCCTCGGCGCGGTGCACGGCGAAGAAGCCGCGCACTTCGGCAAGGATGCGCTCGAACGGGCGCGTCTTGTAGCCGTTGGGCGTCTTGATGACATTGCCGTGCATCGGGTCGCACGACCAGACGACGGGATGGCCTGATTCCTTTACCGTGCGCACCAGCTTGGGCAAATGCGCCTCGATCTTGTCGTGGCCGTAGCGCGTGATCAGCGTCATGCGGCCCGCGACATGGTTCGGATTCAGCGTGTCGAGCAGGCGCAGCAGCGCGTCGGGTTCGAGGCTGGGGCCGCACTTCATGCCGACCGGATTGCCGATGCCGCGGAGGTATTCGATGTGCGCCGAGCCCTCGAAGCGGGTGCGGTCGCCGACCCACAGCATGTGACCCGACGTATCGTACCAGCCGCCGGTCAAGCTGTCCTGCCGCGTCAGCGCCTGCTCATAGGGGAGCAGCAGCGCCTCGTGGCTGGTGTAAAAACTGGTGCCCTTGATCTGCGGGACGGTCTCGGGCGTCACGCCGCACGCTTCCATGAAGGCGAGCGCTTCGGAAATCCGCGCGGCGGTCTCCTGATATTTCTTTGCCCACGGGCTGCGGTCCATGAAATCGTGCGTCCAAGCGTTGACCTGATGCAGGTTTGCATAGCCGCCGTTCGCAAAGGCGCGCAGCAGGTTCAGCGTCGCCGCCGACTGGTTATACGCCTTGACCATCCGCTGCGGGTCGGGTTCGCGGCCTTCGGCCTCGAACGCGATGTCGTTGATGATGTCGCCGCGATAGCTCGGCAGCGACACGCCATCGACATCCTCCATGTCGGCCGAGCGCGGCTTGGCGAACTGGCCCGCCATGCGGCCGAGCTTCACCACGGGCATCTTCGACGCGAAGGTCAGCACAACCGCCATCTGAAGGAGGACGCGGAAGGTGTCGCGGATATTGTTCGGATGGAACTCGGCAAAGCTCTCGGCGCAATCGCCGCCCTGCAGCAGGAAGGCCTTGCCCTCCGCCACCTTGGCGAGTTCGTTCGTCAGGTCGCGCGCTTCGCCCGCAAAGACCAGCGGCGGATAGCCCGACAGCTCCTTTTCGGCGGCCGCGAGCGCGGCATCGTCCTTATAGGTGGGGAGCTGCCGCGCATCGTGCGAGCGCCAGCTGTGCGGTTGCCATTGTTGCGTCATATCTATCGTCTTCTGCATTTCGGGGTCCGAATCGTGCGCCGCCATGGCGCGAATGCGTCCCCGACGCAATGCAGCGAAGGATAACGCGTGCAAAAATTAGCATTTTGGTGGCTTTTACGCACCTATGCTTTTCTCGATCAGTGAAAAGTGATAAATTATTGCAACAAGGCTGCGTGGGTCGCGGCAGCCAAGGCATTCGACGCTCGGTAACGTTAAGATGCTGATGGCCTCTTGAGGGCCTCGACGCGGAAGGGCTCTATATGGCCAGTTTCGACCCCGCCTGGTTCGGTTATGGCGCGCTTCTGGTGCTTCTCGCGGCCAGTCTGGTCGCTCGCGTCGACCATGTCCGTATCGGCCTCGCGATCGCGGCCCTGCTCGCGCTGCCGGTCGCAGTCTTCGGATGGCGCGGGACCGGCTACAGCCTGCTCATCCTCGCCATCCTACTCGTCAATCTCGGGCTGATCGCGCGACTGTGGCTCAACCGTGCCAAGGTCAGCTTTTCGGCCGAGGAACAGGCCCTGCGTGATCGCCACTTCGACGGGCTCGGTGCGGTCGCGGCGCGCGCCCTGATCGATCAGGGACACTGGATTTCGGCAAAACGCGGCGAGATGCTGATCCGCGAGAATGAGGCCGCGCCCTGCCTGTTCTACCTTGCCGAGGGCACCGCGGCGATCCACCGCGACGGTCAGGATGTCGGCGCGCTCGCCGACGGGGCGCTGATCGGCGAGGCGACCGTGCTTGACGGGACCAATGCGACCGGCACCGTCGTGCTGACGAGCAATTCGCGGCTGTGGTTCATTCCCGCCGCGGGCTTGCGCGCCTGGCTGGCGGCGCGCCCAGACGTCGCGGCGGCGCTGCACGAAGGCTTTGCGCGCGCGCTGCGCGGCAAGCTTGCGACCGCCAATGCGCGCATTGCCGACCGATCGTCCATCGCATAGGCTTGCCGCCTTCGATCTGTAACAGGCGGACCCTAGGCGAGGCGCATGACACTGACACTTTATGGTATTCCCAATTGCGACACGGTGAAGAAGGCGCGCCGTTGGCTTGACGATCATGGCGTTGCCCACCGCTTTCACGACTATCGCAAGGACGGCCTCGACGCGTCGCAGCTTCAGGGCTGGATCGACACGCTCGGCTGGGAAAAGCTCCTGAACAAGAGCGGCACGACCTTCCGCAAGCTGCCCGATGCACAGAAGGAAGGCCTTGATGCCACATCGGCGAAGGCGCTGATGCTCGACCAGCCCGCGATGATACGCCGCCCGCTGGTCGACGCCGACGGCGCGCTTAGCCTGGGCTTCTCGGTCGATGACTGGCAGAAACGCTTTGCGGTATGAAGGTCTGGCGCGCCGTACTGATGCTGCTGGCGCTCGCCGGCTGCGGGGCTGAACCGATGGCCGCGCAACCCACCCTCGACGGCAAGCCGCCGATCGTCATCGCGCACCGCGGTGCATCGGGCGAACGGCCCGAACATACGCTGGCCAGCTATGAGCTCGCGATCGAGCAAGGCGCCGACTTCATCGAACCCGATCTGGTGTTGACCAAAGACGGCGTTCTCGTCGCGCGGCACGAGAACGAGATTTCGGAAACCACCGACGTCGCCGACCATCCCGAATTTGCCGCCCGCAAGGCGACGAAGACGATCGACGGCAAGGCCGTGACCGGCTGGTTCACCGAGGATTTCACGCTCGCCGAGCTCAAGACGCTGCGTGCGAAAGAACGCATCCCACAGCTGCGCGGCACCGCGCACGACGGGCAATATGAAATCCCGACCTTCGCTGAAATTCTCGACCTGCTGGTCCGCGCCAACAGGGGACGTGACCATCCCGTCGGCGTTTATCCCGAAACCAAGCATCCGACCTATTTCATAGCGATCGGATTGCCGCACGAGGCGCCGCTGCTCGCGATCCTCGAGAAATATGGCTATCGCGGCCGGACGGCGCCGGTGTTCATCCAGAGCTTCGAGGTTGCCAACCTCAAGGCCCTTCGCGCGAAGAGCGACCTGCCGCTAATCCAGCTCATGGACGGTGAGGGCGGACCCGCCGATGACCCGAAACAGACCTATGCCGCGATGGCGACGCCCGAAGGATTGAAGGCGGTCGCCGCCTATGCCGACGGGATCGGGCCGTTCAAGGAAATGATCATCCCGCGCAGCGCGCTCGGGACTCTGGGCGATCCGACCGCCCTCGTCCGCGACGCGCATGCGGCGGGGCTCAAGGTCCATCCTTGGACCTTTCGGCGCGAGAATTATTTTCTGCCGCTCGCCGACAAGGCCGGGCTCGATCCGGCGGGGCACGGAGATCTCGGCGCCGAGATCGAGGCCTATCTGAAGACCGGCATCGACGGATTGTTCAGCGACAATCCGCGCGAAGCGGTACCGGCGGTGAACGCGGGAGCAACGCAATGACCGAACGCAGCCTTGGCCGCAGCGGCTTGACGACCCGTCCCTTCGTCCTTGGCGGCAACGTCTTCGGCATGACCGCCGATCGCGCGGCGAGCTCTGCGATCCTCGATCGCTTCGTCGAGCACGGCGGCGGGATGATCGACACCGCCGACGTCTATTCCGCATGGGTTCCGGGTCACAAGGGCGGCGAGTCGGAAACCGAAATGGGCGCCTGGCTGAAGGCGAGCGGCGCACGCGACAAGATATTGATCGCCACCAAAGTCGGCATGATGCCCGGCGGGCTCAAGCCCGATTGCATTCGCGATGCGGTGCAGGGGTCGCTCGACCGGCTAGGTGTTGATGCCATCGACCTGTATTTTGCGCACAAGGACGATCCCGACGTCCCGCTGGACGAGGTGCTGGGCGCCTTTGCCGAGCTGGTCGATGGCGGGATCGTGCGGTCGATCGGCGCCTCGAACTACAGGGCCGACCGGCTTGCCGAGGCGCTGCGCGTTGCGGATGGAAGGGGCCTGCCGCGGTTCACGGTGATGCAGCCCGAACTCAACCTGCTCGACCGCGTGCAATATGAAGGGGCGCTGCAACAACTCTGCATCGATCAGGGGCTGGGCGTCATAACCTATTTCAGCCTCGCCTCGGGCTATCTGACGGGCAAATATCGCGGCGCCGACGACCTCGGTAAAAGCCGGCGCGGCGCGCGTGTCGGACCCTATATCGAGGGCAAGGGCCCGGCGGTTCTCGCCGTGCTCGACCGCATCGCGGGTGAAACCGGCGCGACGCTGTCGCAGATCTCGCTTGCCTGGGTCGCGGCACAGCCCGGCGTCACCGCCCCGATCGCAAGCGCGACGAGCGTCGCGCAGCTCGACGAGATCATGGGCAGCGTCGAGGTGACGTTGACCGGCGATCAACTCGCCGCGCTGACCGCCGCGGGCGCCTGAACGCAGCCTTCCGAGAGGGAAGGCCCGGCACGGGCAACGGGGGGGGGCGGGGGAGCCTGTACCGGGCCGGCGCGGCCGCGCGTGGGATCGGGCGGGTGCTCAGTCACCATCCCATTGAAAGACTGCCTCAAGCGGCTTGTCGAAGATGCGGGCGATCCGGAATGCGACCTCGAGCGACGGCGAATATTTGCCCTGCTCGATCGCCGCGATCGTCTGCCGCGTCACGCCGACGCGGTCGCCCAGCTCGCCCTGCGTCATCTCGCCGGCCAGAAAGCGGAGCGTGCGGATGTCGTTGGTGAAAGGCGGCTTAGCCATGTCGGCTGCCCTGCAGAACGGCGCACATGATCATGCGCCGGTCCGATAGGCGCTGACTTGGCTTGCCAGCCGCACCAGTTCGGCGACGACGATCGATGCGAGCAGGCCATTAAGGACCGTCGCCAGATCGCCCGTCCAGTAACCGAGTGCAAAACAGCAGATCGCGCCGACGATCAGCACATAATAGGCGCGGCTGGCCGCGCGGCGGGTGATGTCCCGGTCGCGTTCGTCCGCCGGGGCATTGGCATCGCGTGGGCGATGGATCGCCAGTGCGACCGACGCGACGGTCAAGACCAGCGTCATGGCGATGGCGACGACGATCAGCATGCCGCCCTGTACGGCAAGTGCCGGGGTTCCCGTCAGTCCCCAGGGGAAAACCATCGCGTACCAGCCAAAGGCGAGAGCGATTACTGCCAGCGTTAGCCAGTCGATTTTCTCACGAAATGTCATCGGGCGAATCTCCATGTTCTGTATTAATGACACTATGTTAAAAATATCTAACATTGAGTCAAGATGATTTTACATCATGGGCGTCGGGGCGGAGTTTCGCGCTTTCGCTCGTGGGCAGGACGAGCTAGACCCCCGCGCCATGTCCACTCTTCCAAAAACCCTCACCCTCGACACGTCGACAAGCCGCGCGAACCCGACGCCGCAGTTGATGAAACGCCTGACGGTGCCGCGCATCCGCCAGCGCAAGGGCGGCGAACCGCTCGTCATGCTCACGGCCTACACCGTCCGAATGGCACAGCTGCTCGATCCGCATTGCGACATGCTGCTGGTCGGCGATTCGCTGGCGCAGGTCATCTATGGCCTTCCGCATACGGTCGGCGTGACGATGGAGATGATGGCGCTGCACGGTGCCGCCGTCGTGCGCGGCAGTTATCATGCTGCAGTGATCGTGGACATGCCGTTCGGCAGCTATGAAGGCGGTCCCGAACAGGCGTTCCACAATGCCGCTCGCCTGCTGAAAGAAACCGGCGCCGCGGCGGTGAAGGTCGAGGGCGGCAAGGTGCTCGCCCCGACGATCGAATTTCTGACCCAGCGCGGCATTCCGGTGATGGGCCATGTTGGCCTGACACCGCAGGCGGTGAACATCCTCGGCGGCTATGGCGTTCGCGGCAAAAGCGAAGAGGAAGCGCGGTCGATTGTCGAGGACGCGGTTGCGGTGGCGCAGGCCGGTGCCTTCTCGATCGTCATCGAGGGCGTGCTCGAATCGATCGCGATCGAAATTACCAACAAGGTCGCCTGTCCGACGATCGGCATCGGCGCATCGGCGCAATGCGACGGCCAGGTGCTCGTGACCGACGATATGCTCGGCATGTTCGAACGCGTACCCAAATTCGTGAAACGCTATCAGGATATGGCGGGTGTCGTGAACGGCGCCGTGAAGGAATATGCGGACGAGGTCAGGTCTCGTTCATTCCCGACCGGGGATCAGACCTACGCAGGCTGAGGCCCGGGTATAGCGCGCAAGTGAATTGCTTGGCCTTTTTCGGTGCCGTCGCTAAGGAAGCCGGCGGCGCTGGGCCAATTTGAAGTCTATGGAGGTTTAATTGGCCCTGAGCCCGACGAACGATGCGGCATTGTTGCAGGAAGTCGATGAAGCGGTCCGCAAGGATCGGGTCGATACGATCATGCAGAACTATGGGCGCTGGATCGTCGGCGGCGTCGTGGCCGCGCTCCTCGCATTCGGCGGCTATCTCTATTGGGGGCACCGTCAGGACATCGCGCATGGCGAAAAGGCCGAGCAATTGCTTGCCGCTTTTGACAAGGTGAAGGCGAACCAGCCGACCGCCGCGAACGCTGCGCTCAAGACGCTCGAAGGCGAAGGCAATGCCGCCTATCGCGCCGCCGCGCTGATCGAGCAGTCGAACCTGAAAGCGCAGTCGGGCGACATGAAGGGCGCCGCCGCGCTGATGGCGAAGGTCGCAGCCGACACCAAGATCGACCAGTCGCTCCGCGACATGGCATTGATTCGCCAGACCGCGCTCGAATTCGACACGCTGAAACCCGAAACGATAATCGCGCGCCTGAAGCCGATCGTCGATGCGAAGGATCCGGTTTCGAGCTGGTTCCCCAGTGCGGCCGAACTCAGCGCCGCGGCTTATTATCAGCAGGGCCAATATGATCAGGCGGGCAAGCTTTACGGCCGTATCGCCAAGCTGCCGACCGTGACCAAGACGTTGCAGTCGCGCGCAGTCCAGATGGCGGGCATGCTCGGCGTCGATGCCGTCGCCGACCGCGCGGCGGACAGCCTCAAGGCAGAAGTGGAAGGCGCCCGCGCCGCCGCGGACACAGCAAAGGCGGCGCAAACCGCCGCAGGGGACCAGAAAGGCACGCCGGGCGCAGCGGCGGCCGCAAAGAGTGAGGAAGCCAAGTAAGATGCGGAAACGCCATTATGTGATTTGCGCGGCGCTGCTGGCGCTGCCGCTTGCGGGCTGCGGCGCGTTCAAGGGCAATGGTGGCCCCAAGACGCCGACGGTCGGCCAGCGCGTGTCGATCCTTTCGAATGACAACAGCATCAAGGTCGACCCGGTAACCGAGGCGGTCGCGGTCGTGCTCCCCGAGCCCGCCGTCAATGTCGCATGGGCGCAATCGGGCGGTAATGCTTCGAAGTCGATGGGCCATCCGGCGTTGGGCGCTGCGCGCAGCAAGCTGTGGGAAGCGCGCGTTGCCGGCAGCACCAACAAACAGCGTCTCGCCTCGTCGCCGGTGGTGGCGGACAATCGCCTGTTCGTCGTCGATACGGACGCGGTGGTGACGGCCTATGCCGCCGACACGGGCGCCAAGCTCTGGAGCGCGTCGATCGGTAGCACCGGCAAGGATTATCGCGACTCGCTGTTTGGCGGTGGCGCAGGGGTCGACGGCAACACCGTCTATGCGACGAGCGGTTCGGGCGATGTCGCGGCGCTCAACGTCGCCGACGGCAGCGTGCTGTGGAAGGCGAAGCCCGCCGGGCCGCTGCGCGGCGCGCCGACGATCGCGTTCGGTGGCGTCTATGTGATCAGCCAGGACAACCAGATTTTTGCCCTCAACCAGGCGAACGGCGCGGTGCAGTGGCAGGCGACCGCGTCGATGGAGCCCGGCAGCGTGTTCGGCGCGGCTTCGCCGGCCGCCGGGCAGGGCACGATCGTCGCCGGCTATTCGTCGGGCGAGGTTCAGGCCTATCGCTACGAGAATGGCCGCGACCTTTGGGAGGACGCGCTCGCACGCACGTCGATGGCGCTGTCGGTTTCGACGCTGTCGGACGTCGATGCCGATCCGGTGATCGACCGCGGCCGTGTCTTCGCGCTCGGCCAGGGTGGCCGCATGGCGAGCTATGAACTCGTCACCGGCCAGCGCAGTTGGGAAATCTCGATCGCGGGCATCTCGACGCCCTATGTGGTCGGCGAGTGGGTCTATGCGATGACCGATGACGGCAAGCTGCTGTGCGTCGCGCGCACCAGCGGTAAGGTTCGCTGGATTCAGCAGCTCGCGCGCTACCGGATCGAGACCGAAAAGAAGAAGAAGGATCCGGTTCGCTGGACCGGTCCGATTCTGGCCGGCGGACGTCTGATCGCGGTAAACAGCGAAGGTCAGCTCGTCGAATTCTCGCCCGCCGACGGATCAACACTGGCGACGACCGAATTCAAGGTGCCGCTGTCGCAGTCGCCGGTGGTCGCGAACAATATTTTGTATATTCTGGCAGACGACGGATCCATCACGGCCTGGCGCTGATCGCGTCCGGGCCGGGGCGGCCCGGATAAGATAGGAACCAAGCCATGGCGCGATCCGCAACGATCGCCATTGTCGGTCGGCCCAATGTCGGCAAATCGACGCTGTTCAACCGGCTGGTCGGCAAGCGCCTTGCGCTCGTCGACGATCAGCCGGGCGTGACGCGCGACCGCCGCGAGGGCGACGGCAAACTGCTGGGCCTCGAATTTCTGATCGTTGATACCGCGGGGTTCGAGGATCAGGATGCTGCGACGTTGCCCGGCCGTATGCGCGTCCAGACCGAAAAGGCGGTGCGAGAGGCCGACGCCGCGCTGTTCCTGATCGACGCGCGCGCGGGCGTGATGCCGCTCGACGAGGAAATCGCGCGCTGGCTGCGCAGCGAGAATACGCCGGTCATCCTTTGCGCGAACAAGGCCGAAGGCAAGCAGGGCGAGGCCGGGCTGATGGAGGCGTACAGCCTCGGCTTCGACACCGTGTTCGCGCTCAGCGCCGAACATGGCGAAGGACTGGTCGATCTGTTTGACGCGCTGCGTCCGATCGTCGAACCGTTCATGGACGATGCCGTCGAGGCCGTCGAAGCCGAAGAGGGCGAGGATGAACCGCTCGGCCCGATGAAGCTGGCGATCGTCGGCCGGCCGAATGCCGGCAAGTCGACGTTGATCAACCGCATGATCGGCGAGGATCGTCTGATCACCGGGCCGGAGGCGGGCATCACGCGCGATTCGATCCGCGTCGACTGGCAGTGGGAAGACGGCGGCGAGGTCCACGAAATCCAGCTGTTCGATACGGCCGGGATGCGCAAGCGCGCCAAGGTTCAGGACAAGCTCGAGAAGCTCTCGGTCATGGACGCGCTGCACGCGGTCGACTTTGCCGAGGTCGTCGTCCTGCTGCTCGACGCAACCAAAGGTCTTGAGGCGCAGGATCTCCGCATCGCCGACCGGGTGTTGCAGGAAGGCCGCGCGCTGATCGTCGCGCTCAACAAATGGGACGTCGCGGAGAATCCTTCGGCGCTCTACAACGGCGTGCGCGCCGCTCTCGACGACGGGCTCAGCCAGGTGAAGGGTGTTCCGGTGCTGAGCGTATCGGGCGCGACCGGCAAGGGTATCGACACGCTCGTCCGCGTCGCGTTCGAGCAGCGTGCAATCTGGACTAACCGCGTGTCGACCGCAAAGCTCAACCGCTGGTTCGAAGGCGCGGTGGAAACCAATCCGCCGCCGGCGCCGGGCGGAAAGCGCATCAAGCTGCGCTACATCACGCAGGCGCGCACGCGTCCGCCGACCTTCGTCGTCTTCGGCACGCGAACCGATTCGCTGCCCGGCAGCTACGAGCGTTATCTGGTCAACGGCATGCGCAAGGAACTGGGGTTCCAGGGCGTTCCGGTGCGGCTCAATTTCCGCAATTCGCGCAATCCCTATGACGAGTGACACGGCCGCCGTGGTGGTCGATGCGCGCGGAATGCGCTGTCCCTGGCCCGCGCTCCGGCTGGCCCGCGCGATGCGCGAAGCGGCCGAAGTGCGGCTGCTCGCCGACGATCCGCAAGCGGGCCGAGAAGTCGCAGCGCTGGCGGCCGAGCATGGCTGGCAAATAGGTGATCATGCCGCCGGCGGTTGGATCGTCCGCCGCGACTGACCCGAAATGGGGCGTCTTTCGTCGGAACGTCCGATCGTCGTAACGGCCTTTTAACCCACTTTGGGCAAGGGTGGCCCGGGACCACGACCGAATTTGAACACCGAGGGACAGGGCATTGGACGAGATCCTGGTCGATTGGGATGAATTCCGTGCAACGCGCACCCAGCTGGGCGCGGCGTTCGTGCGTATTCTCGGCTATTTCCGCGAGGACGGCACCAAGTCGGTGGCTGCGATCGAGGAAGCGATGCGCGCGCGCGATGCGCGCGGTCTCGTCATGCCTGCGCACACGCTGAAGAGCGAGGCGCGCCAGTTCGGCGCCGAACGCCTCGGCGCGCTTGCCGAAGACATCGAGATGTTCGGGCGTCATTGCGTTGAAGCGCAGATCAGCCCCGAGGAATATCTGCCGCACGTCGTCACGCTGCGTACTTTGTTCGAGGAAACGCTCGACGCGCTCGAGCGCGAGGCGAACCCGCTCGTCCAGCGCCGCCCGTCGGGTTTCGGTCGCGCCGTCGGTTACTGAGGCGGCGCGGTTTTCCGCATCGGTTGCGGGCTCAGGCGCGACAGGCTGCGCCAGATCCATTCGAGCGGACCATAGTTGAAGCGGTCGAGCCACGGTTTCGACCAGAGCAGCATCGCCGCCCACATGCCGAAGCAGAAGAGATAGAGCGCGGTGCGCCCGACGCTGCCGAACAGCCCGAGCCCATATCCATAGAAGATCGTCGTCATCACGATCGAAGTGGTGAGATAGTTGGTGAAGGCCATGCGGCCCGTCGCGGCTAGGCGCGCGCGCACGGCGTCGCTCGATACGGTCTTGATCAGCAGCATGATCAATGCGGACCAGCCGATCGTCATGATCACGTCGAACGGCATCGACAGCGACAGCGAGGCGCCGAAGGTCGACACGGCGCTGAACCCGCTCGCATATTGATAGCAGCCAAGCGCGACGAGCGGCGGGATCGCGATCAGAAAGCCGGCAAGCGCCCATTTTCGGTAGCGCGCGGCCTCCCATTCGCCGGTCAGCATCCGCGCTTTGAACAGCGCCATGCCGATCAGCATCAGGCCCATCGTCTCCCACAGGAACATCAATGCCTGGACAAAGGGTTCGGTCGCTTTCGGGCCGAGTTTCTCGCCTACGATGCTGCCATAGCTGCCGAGGTGGACGGCTATTTCCTTCGCATAACCCGGGGACCCGGGGCCCATGTCGGCGTTCATCCTGGCGAGGTCGTCCCGAACCTGCGCCATCGCCTCGGGCGGCAGCTTCCCCGCCTCCGCTAGCGCGAACATCAGCCAGCCCGACCCGAGGATGAGCAGCGCGACGATGAAGAAGGCGACGGCCCAGATCACCAGCGCCTTCGCCGACAGGTTGCGGAAGGCGAAGAGGATGAGACCGCATATCGCGTAGAGAAACAGGATGTCGCCGAACCAGATGAAATAGAAATGGATCAGGCCGAAGATCGCGAGCCAGACCATGCGCGAATAATGCGATCCCGCCGCGCTGCGGCCGCTTGCCTGTGCGCTCTGGATCACCAGCAGGGTGCTCGCGCCGAACAGCATTGAGAACAGCCCGCGCATCTTCGAATCGACGAACACGAAGTTGAAGAACCAGGTCGCGAGGTCGAGACCGCCGACCGGCCCGCCCGCGAGCGGGTTGACGTACGCCGAAAAGGGCAGGGCAAAGGCGACGATATTCATCGCCAATATCCCCATCACCGCGACACCGCGGATCGCGTCGAGGCTCTCGTAGCGTGCTGCGGTTGCTTGCGTTTCCATGCCGGTTCCCCCTGCGGCCGAGAAAGGAGACCTATCGGGCGGCCAGGGAAGCGTCGAGGAGTTTGTTAAGCGTCTATTGACATCTATGTCAGTAATGCTATTCCCCCAGCATCAGATGATTCGTGAAAGAGCCGCCATGACCCCGACCATCTTCTCCCACCCCGATCGTCAGCCGCAGAAGTTCCGCCCGTTCAAGGCGTTCCAGCACTTTCGCAAGCTCATCAAGGACAAGGAAGATACCGAGCAGGTTTTTCACATCTTCGAAAACCTGCCGCGCAAGGGGTTCATGGACGACGCCCGCGCCTTCGTCGAAAGCGATTTCGGCCGCAAGCTGATGGAGCGTGAGCCCTATCTGCCCGACCTGCTCGACGACCATAGCTGGATCGACGAGCTGCCCGAGGGCACGGTCGGCCACGCCTATGTCACCTTCATGCGCCGCGAAGGCCTGTCGGCGGCCGGTCTGGTCGCCGAGGCGGACAAGATGGGCCGACCCAAATTCGACGATCAGGTGCAATGGTACGCCAATCGCCTGCGCGACACGCACGACCTGTTCCACATCCTGACCGGCTACGGCCGCGATGCGCTCGGCGAACAGTGCGTGCTGGGCTTCACCTACGGCCAGACCGGCAATTACGGCAATTTCTTCATCGCCTATGCCGGCGGCTATGAAGTGAAGCGCAGCATCAAGAGCGATGCGCCGGTGATGGGCGCGATCCGCCAGGGCCAGCGCAACGGCAAGGCTTCGAAGGCGATCATCGAGCAGGACATTCGCTCGCTCCTCGCCGAACCGCTCGACGCCGCGCGCGCCCGCCTCGGGATCGGTGAGCCGACGCTGTATAAGGAAGCCCACCGCGCCTATCGCAGCCGCGGCATCGATCCGTACAACTTCCTCGCGGCAAAGGCTGCGATGGCGTGAACGGAAAAAGCCCCGGTGAAAGCCGGGGCTTTTTCGTATCAGCGCAGTTCCTTGCGGATCATCAGTTTCAGGCCCGACCATACCGCGTCGACCGCGCAGACTTTCACGTCGACCCAGCCCATCGGCAGGCAGACTTCCCGGATCACATCCTCGGTGATGTCGGTCGGGACTTTCGAGGCCTTTTTGGGCCAGCTCACCCAGACGAAGCCGGCGGGGTCGATCAATGTGCGCAGGTCGGCGAGCAGCTGTTCCAGTTCGGCGCGCTCGGTGGAGAAGACGTGCGCCGCCTGCAGGCCCGTCTCGGGGGCAGGCCGCTCGTCGAGGGCGATGTCGCCGATCTCGCTCCGCACGCTCTCCGGCATCGCGTGGAGCCACGCCGACATGCCGTCCTTCAGCGACAATTTCTTCGCGAGCGGCGTGCCCGAATAGCCGGCGGTCATAGCCGCGCGATCAGTGCCTGCGCCGCCGCGGGATTACGGACCTTCGCGCCTGCGATGAAGAAGAGGAAGACGTCGCGGTCGCCCTTGGCCCAGTCCTTTGCCTGTTTCGCCCAGCCGTCGAGCGCTTTGGCGTCGTAGCCGGTTTCGACGTCATCCCGGCTGCGCTGAAGGCGCGCATAAGTGAAGTCCGCAGTCTGCTCGTCGATGCAGGGAAATTCGTCGCTGTCGGCATAGACGATCGCCATGTTCCGTTCGCGAGCCAAGTCGATGAAGGCCTGATCGCGGAAACTTTCGTGACGAACCTCGATTGCGTGACGGAGCTTCATTCCGTCCTGCACATCGGGAAGCAGGTCGAGAAAGCCGGCGAAATCGTCGCGGTCGAATTTCTTCGTCGCCATGAACTGCCAATGGATCGGGCCGAGCCGGTCGCCGAGCCGCGTCAGCCCCTGCGTCAGGAATTTCTCGATCGATCCGGCGCCTTCCGCCAGTATCTTGCGGTTGGTCGTGAAACGTGACGCCTTGACGCTGAACTTGAAACCATCGGGGACCGACGCCGCCCAATTGGCAAAGCTCTCGGGCTTCTGGCTGCCATAATAGGTGCCGTTGATCTCGATACCGGTCAGATGCTGGCCGGCATATTCGAGCTCGCGCTTCTGCGCGAGGCCGTCGGGATAGAAAGGGCCACGCCATGGCTCGAAGGTCCAGCCGCCGATGCCGATGTGAATGCTCATAACCTCAACACCTCCGTCATCCCGGCGAAGGCCGGGATCTCATCGTCGCGCTTTTCCGCACCGGCGAGATCGTGTCAGAGTCACGTGCCTCTGAACACCCTTCGCCGGGATGACGAGGTGGGAATATCAGGCCAGCGCCGCGTCGGCTCCCATCAGGTTCGGGAAAAAGCCTTCATGGGCTTCGCGCAGCTCGGCCAGCGTCACCTGATGATCGCTGCCCTCCAGCTCGAAGACAATTCGGTCCTTGATCGTGCGGCCGACCGGGTCGACGGGCACATCGGCGCGGCCCGCGGCGTCGAGGAAGTCGGCGAGGCAGGTGTCGCAGACGGTGACGAGATAGAGGCCCTGATCCTCACCGAAGAAGCTTTCGGCGACGCCGAAGGGCTGTTCTTCGCTAATCAGCACGCCGATGTTCGACTTCAGCGCCATTTCGGCAAGCGTCACCGCCATGCCGCCGTCCGACACGTCATGGCAGGCGGTGATCCAGCCGGCGTTGATCGCGCCGCGGATGAAATCACCAGTGCGCTTTTCGCAGCGGAGGTCGACGGGCGGCGGCGGGCCTTCTTCGCGGCCGTGGATTTCGCGCAGCCACACCGACTGGCCGAGGTGCCCGGCGCGTTCGCCGACCGCGAGGACGATGTCGCCGGTGCGCTTGAAGCCGATGCCGACCGCGCGGTTTAAATCCTCGATCACGCCGACGCCGCCGATCGCGGGGGTCGGCAGGATCGCGCTGCCGCCGCCGGTGGCCTTGCTCTCGTTATAGAGGCTGACGTTGCCCGACACGATCGGATAGTCGAGCGCGATACATGCCTGTGCCATGCCGTCGAGGCAGCCGGTGATCTGGCCCATGATCTCGGGACGCTGAGGGTTCGCGAAGTTCAGGCAATTGGTGATCGCGAGCGGCGTGGCGCCGACCGCGGTGATGTTGCGCCAGGTTTCGGCGACCGCCTGCTTGCCGCCCTCGACCGGGTCGGCGTAGCAATAGCGCGGGGTGCAGTCGGTCGACATGGCGAGCGCGCGGCTGGTGCCGTGGATGCGGACAAGCGCGGCGTCGCCGCCGATCTGCAGCGTGTCGCCGCCAACCTGGCTGTCATATTGTTCGTAGATCCAACGACGCGATGCGATGTCGGGCGAACCCATCAGCGTCTTGAGGTCGGCCGCGACGTCCTTCGTCTCGGGCACGTTGGTCAGTTCCGCCTGCTTCGGCGTGGGCACATGCGGACGGTCGTAGAGCGGCGCGTCATCGGCGAGCGGCGCGAGCGGAATGTCGCAGACGATCTCGCCATGATGTTCGAGCACCATGCGGCCGGTGTCGGTGACGGTACCGATGACCGCGAAGTCGAGTTCCCATTTGTGGAAGATCGCGGCGGCGAAATCCTCGCGGCCGGGCTTCAGGACCATCAGCATGCGTTCCTGCGATTCGGACAGCATCATCTCATAGGCCGTCATGCCGGTCTCGCGCTGCGGCACATCGTCCATCTTGAGGTGGAGGCCGACGCCGCCCTTCGACGCCATTTCGACCGACGACGACGTAAGGCCCGCGGCGCCCATGTCCTGAATCGCGACGATCGCGTCGGATGCCATCAGTTCGAGGCACGCCTCGATAAGCAGTTTCTCGGTGAAGGGATCGCCGACCTGCACGGTCGGGCGCTTTTCCTCGGCGTCCTCGCCGAAGTCTGCGGACGCCATCGTCGCGCCGTGAATGCCGTCGCGGCCGGTTTTCGAGCCGACATAGACGATCGGATTGCCGACTCCGCTCGCGGCCGAATAGAAGATCTTGTCCTGCTCGGCGACGCCGACGGTCATCGCGTTGACCAGGATGTTGCCGTCATAGGCCTTGTGAAAATTGACCTCGCCGCCGACGGTCGGCACGCCGACGCAATTGCCATAGCCGCCGATGCCGTGGACGACGCCCGAGATGAGATGCTTCATCTTCGGATGATCGGGGCGGCCGAAGCGCAGCGCGTTGAGGTTCGCGACCGGGCGCGCGCCCATGGTGAACACGTCGCGCAATATGCCGCCGACCCCCGTCGCCGCGCCCTGATAGGGTTCGATGTACGAGGGGTGGTTATGGCTCTCCATCTTGAAGATCGCGGCGAGCTTCTTGCCGTCCGGCCCTTCGCCGATGTCGATGACGCCGGCATTTTCGCCGGGGCCGCAGATCACCCAGGGCGCTTCGGTCGGGAGCTTCTTGAGGTGGAGGCGCGAGCTTTTGTAGCTGCAATGCTCGGACCACATGACCGAGAAGATGCCGAGTTCGACAAGGTTGGGTTCGCGCCCGAGCGCGTGCAGGACGCGATCATATTCTTCCGGAGAGAGGCCGTGTTCGGCAACGATCTCGGGGGTGATGACGGAGGCGGGCGCGGCTGCTGTCTGAGTCATGGCGCGCCTTTAGCGACACCGGCGCAAAACGAACAGACCCCATATCGCCTTTTGGACGATATGGGGTCTGCGGTCGGAGCTCTCTTTTCAGCGCGAGGCCAGCGTCGTCGCGGGCTTGGTCAGTGGTTCGACTTCGCGGAGCGAGAAGCTGACCTGCTGCGAGCCGACGGTGCCGCGGACGCGGTGCTCGCCGATACGCAGGCGGAACGGTTTGCCGGTCTTTTCCTCGAAGCCGCTGATGATGCGCGTGTCGCCGACCTGCGTCACCGTATAGCTGTAGATATTGCCGTCATGCTCGAAGCGCTGCGCGGCGGTTTCTTCGGCATGGACGGCGCCAGGCGCGAGTGCGAACAGGGCCAGTGCGGGAAGAATGATCTTTTTCATGATGCAAGTCCTTGTTTATAAAACAAAACTTGCCTTTGGAGCCCCTCTCTTCTTGTGCGGTGCAGCATGAGCGGTGAAACACCGCCGGGCAATTGCAAAAAATCGAACCGTGATTGCGGATATGCGAACGGGTCAGGCGCTGCGGGGTAAGAAAACAAGCACCAGCCATGCCGCCGCACCCGCCGCCAGACCCGTCGCGACCGTTCCCCAGGCGATGTCGGCCAGCGTCACCTTCACCGACCAGATTTTCATCGTCGCATGATTGGTGAGGTCATAGGTCATGTAGCAAAAGAAGCCGAACAGCGCGCCATAGCCCGCCGCGATCTGCCATTTTCCGGCAGCCAGCGCTGGCTGGACCGCGAAAATCTGGATGCCCAGCATGTAGAGCGCATAAAAGACCAGCGCGGGGGCTGGGCGCCACCCGTCCATCAGCAATTCGCCGATCTCGGGGCGATAGAGTTTGGGGCCGATTTTGGTGAGCCACAGCGCATCGAGCAGGCCGAAGAGGATGGCCGTCGCGACATAGGCGGCGACCGAGGGCAACATCATGATGTCCTGACCTTTCGGTTTGCGCCCGCCCACCCCGCGACTGCGGCCAGCACCGCATAGGCTGTGAGCATCGTTGCCGGAATTGCCAGCGAATAGACCGGCTCTTTCGGCCCGAACCAGTCAATCGCCTGAAAGAGCGCAAGCAGCGCGGCGAGAATCCACAGGCGCAAATTTCCCGGAGGCGACCGCGTTCGCCGCGCATAATAAAGCAGCGCGACGCCGATCAGCAGGATTTCGAGCGGCATCGCGATCAGCGGATGATTCCACAGGCCAAGGCCGATCTTTGGCGGCGCTCCGAACAGGGTGAGGTCCGGAATATGGACAAGCAAGTCGATGAACCAGTGCGAGACGACCACCAGCGCCGCGCCGACCGCCGCTGCACGCCGTTTCGTGGCGATCTGTACCAACAGGCCGAACAGTGCAGCCCACAGCAATGCACCAAGCAGGCTATGCGTGAAGGGCATGTGATAAAGATCCATCGGGTTCATCGCGGTGATGCCGGGGACGATCCGCATCGCCTCGATGCCGGGCACCAGAAGCGCGGCGAAGCCGATGTCGACAAGCTGCGCGGCGACGAAAAGCGTGCCCAGACCGGCGGCCCTTGGCCGAGCTGCGGCGACGAACGCCGGTGCGAAATGCCCGATGAACATGCGCCGAAATTATCGCCATGCCCGGCAACGTCAAGCGCGACCGCACTTGACCATCGGGGGGCGAAGAGGCCAAAGCAGGAAGATGACGGAAACCCCCGGAACCGCAATTTCCTCCCTGTCGTTCGAGGCCGCAATGGGCGAACTCGAAACCATCGTGCGCCGGCTCGAAAGCGGCGACGTCAGCCTCGAGGAATCGGTGGCGCTTTACGAACGCGGCCATGCGCTGCGGACGCATTGCGAGGCGCGGCTCGCGGCGGCGCAGGCGCGGATCGAACAGGTCAGTCTCGGCGCCGACGGCCAGCCGGCGGGAACCACCCCCTTCGGCGAGGGCTGAGCCGATGACCCTCGTCGAAGGCGATATGGACCAGACGGCAGAATTGCTCGCCACCGCGCAGGATGAGGTGATGGCGGGAATCGACGCGCTGTTCGACCGGCTGCTCGCCGTCCCTGCGGACCCGCGCGCGCAGCTTTACGAGGCAATGCGTTACGCGGCGATCGCGGGGGGCAAGCGGCTACGTCCGTTGCTCGTTCGCGCCGCCGCCGACCTCTTCCATGTCGACCGGACGTCCAGCCTGCGCGTCGGCGCGGCGGTCGAGGCGATGCATGTCTATTCGCTGATCCACGACGATTTGCCTTGCATGGACGATGACGACTTGCGGCGCGGCAAGCCGACCGTTCACCGCGCCTATGACGAGGCAACCGCCGTGCTTGCGGGCGACTCGCTCCACGCGCTGGCGTTCGAATGGCTCTGCGATCCCGCGACGCACGGCGACCCGTTCGTGCGTTCCGAGCTGTGCTGCGAACTCGCGCGCGCTGCTGGCCCTGCCGGCATGGCGGGCGGCCAGATAATGGACCTCGTTGCCGAGACGTCCGATTTCGATCTTCCGACCGTCACCCGGCTCCAGCAGCTCAAAACCGGTGCGCTGATCGGCTTTTCGGTCGAGGCGGGGGCGATCCTGGCGCGCGTTCCGGCGGAGGGGCGGCGCCCGCTGCGCGGATATGCACGCGATATCGGGCTCGCTTTCCAGATCGCCGACGACATCATGGATATCGAGGGGGATGAGGCTCTCGTCGGCAAGGCGCTGCACAAGGATGATGCGGCGGGCAAGGCGACCTTCGTCACTCTGATAGGGCTCGACCGGGCGCGCGAACAGGCGCGGTTGCTCGTCGATCAGGCGATTGCGCATCTTTCCGGTTTCGGCGAAGAGGCGGCGCTGCTGCGCGCGATCGCACGCTATGTGGTGGAAAGGGACCATTGATGCGGATTGGGGTTTATCCGGGGACGTTCGACCCGATCACGCTCGGCCATATGGACATTATCCGTCGCGGCGCGAAGCTCGTCGACCGGCTGGTGATCGGTGTGACCACGAACATCACCAAGTCGCCACTGTTCGACGATGACGAGCGGATCGAGATGGTGCGGCAGGAGGTCGCGGATATCGATGGCGATATCCGCGTCGTCGGTTTCAACGCCCTGCTGATGGATTTCGCAGAGCGCGAAGGTGCCAGCGTGATCGTGCGCGGGCTGCGTGCGGTTGCCGACTTTGAGTATGAATATCAGATGGCGGGGATGAACCAGCAGCTCAACGACCGGATCGAGACGGTGTTTCTGATGGCCGACGTCGGCCTGCAGCCGATCGCCTCGCGGCTGGTCAAGGAAATCGCGATCTTCGGCGGCGACATCCACAAGTTCGTGACTCCTGCGGTCCGCGATGCCGTGGTCTCGCGCATCAACGAGCGCGGCCTTCGCCAGGGCGACGCCTGAACCGGTTCGCCATCGCAATCATTGAGCGTTCAGCTTTTTCCCGCTAGGTCGCCCCAAGCGGGGCGCGAATTCAGATTTCAATAAGAGGCCGATCCAGCATGACACTCACTTTCCGCCCCCTGCTTCTGACGGCAATGGCGATCGGCCTCGCGGCCTCGGCGGCCGCGCAGGACGCCCCGCCGGCGCCCGCGCCGCAGGGCAGCGAAGCGTCGCCGCCGGTCGAGACCGTGCCGCCGGTTGAAATGCCTGCCCCGGCTCCCGCGCCGGCTCCCGCCCCCGCAGCCGATACGGCTGCGCCGGCTGCCGAAGTGGCGCCAGCCGTTCCGGCGATGACGCCCGACCAGTACATCAACAACCCCGAATATATGCTCAACCTGGACCTTTCGACGGGCGGACGCGTGGTGATCCAGCTCTATCCCAATGTCGCGCCGGGTCACGTCGAGCGGCTGAAGCAACTCACGCGTGCGGGCTTCTACAACGGGGTCAAGTTCCACCGCGTGATCGACGGCTTCATGGCGCAGACGGGCGATCCGACGGCGACCGGGCAGGGCGGTTCGCAGCTCCCCGACCTCAAGGCCGAATTCAACGACACGCCGCACCTGCGCGGGACGCTGTCGATGGCGCGCGCCGAGAATCCCGACAGCGCGAACAGCCAGTTCTTCATCATGCTGCAGCCGCGCTTCAGCCTCGATCACCGTTATACGGCTTTCGGCCGTGTTATCTCGGGCATGCAATATGTCGATGCGGTGCATAAGGGCGAGCCGCCGGCAGTGATGTCGCGCATCGTCCAGATGTCGGTCGCCGCCGACAACAAGCCGCAGCCGCCTGCCTCGGCGCTGGTCGAGGATCAGCCGGCCGCGAAGCCGGCGGTCAGCGTCGACGAGCTCAGCGCGCCGATCAAGCCGTAAGCGCGAACGCAGGCGCTCCAAAAAAAGGGCAGACTCTGCCATGCGCGTCGACGCCTTCGATTTCGATCTGCCGCCCGAGCGTATCGCGCTTCGTCCCGCGCGTCCGCGCGACGCGGCGCGGATGCTGGTGGTCGAAAGCGGGGCCATGCGCGATATGGGGGTGCGCGACCTGCCGTCGCTGCTCCGCGCGGGCGATTGCCTCGTCTTCAACGACACGCGGGTGATCCCCGCGCAACTTGAAGGAAAGCGCGGCGCTCGTGAAGAGGACGGCGCGCAAGGCGCGTCGGGGGCAAAGATCGGCGCGACGCTCCACAAGCGTATCGACCTCCGCCGTTGGCAGGCCTTCGTCCGCAATGCCAAACGGCTGCGCGTCGGCGAGACGGTCGATTTCGGTGCGGGGGTCGAGGCGCTGGCCGAAGAACGCCTGCCCGATGGCAGTTTCATCCTCGCCTTTGGCGGCGAAGAGCCGGTCGAAGTCCTGCTCGAACGCGCGGGCACGATGCCGCTGCCGCCCTATATCGCGGGCAAGCGCGCGACCGACGAGGCTGACCGCAGCGATTATCAGACGATGTTCGCCGACAAGGACGGCGCGGTCGCCGCGCCGACCGCAGCCCTGCACTTCACGCCCGAATTGCTGGCGGCACTGGCGTCGGCCGGAATCGTCACCGAAACCCTGACCCTGCACGTTGGTGCCGGCACTTTCCTGCCGGTGAAGGCCGACGACACCGAAGACCACGTCATGCACGCCGAATGGGGCCGGATCGACGCCGCGACTGCCGATCGCCTCAACGCCGTCCGCGCGAACGGCGGGCGCGTCATCGCCGTAGGTACCACCAGCCTCCGCCTCCTCGAAAGCGCCGCCCGGGATGATAATATCATTGCCCCTTTTGAAGGGGATACGGCGATCTTCATCACGCCCGGCTATCGCTTCAAGGCGATCGACGGGCTGATGACCAACTTCCACTTGCCGCGCTCGACGTTGTTCATGCTGGTCAGCGCGCTGATGGGATTGGAGACGATGCAGGCGGCCTACGCCCACGCGATCGCGGAGGGCTATCGCTTCTACAGCTATGGTGATGCGAGCCTGCTGCTTCCCTGAATGGCACAACTTGCTGTGCGAAGCGGGGAAAATTTACAATATCGCAAGGCATTGCGGGCATTGCGGACCCCTGACTTAAGGGGTGGGCAAGGCTTAGTTAATGGACATGCCGTCGGGCATCGATGACAGCGACCGGGACAGCGCGGCCAGCGAGGGCACGCGCGGATTTTTCGGCAAGCTCGGCGCGCGCAAGGCGCGGCCGCGCAGCGACGCCGCGCTGCTGGCCAATCTCGACACCCGCGAGGCGCTGTTGCTGCTCCGCAATTTCGAGGAAAGTCGTCGTGGCTGGTTCTGGTCGACCGATGCAAAAGGGCGCCTGACCTATATCACCGATGCGGTCGCGCAGCTGATGGGGCGCACCGGCGGCGAACTTGTCGGCACGAATTTCACCGAGTTGTTTCTGCCCGTCGACAGCCATGGCGAACGCCAGCGGACCCTGCCCTTCCTGTTCACCAGGCAATCGAAGTTCGACGAGCTGCCACTGCGCAGCGCGTTCGAGGGCGATGACCGCTGGTGGGCGATATCGGGGCGACCGCATTTCGACAGCGCGGGCAATTTCGCGGGCTATCGCGGCAGCGGCGCCGACATCACCGCGCAGCGCCGCTCCGCAGAAGATGCCTCGCGCCTTGCGCTCTACGATTCGCTGACCGGCCTCGCGAATCGCTTCAGCATTTCGAAGAAGCTCGACACGACACTCGCTGCCTTCGCGCAGCAGCAGCGTAGCTGCGCGATCATGCTGCTCGACCTCGACCGCTTCAAGCAAGTCAACGACACCCTCGGTCACCCTGCCGGCGACGCGCTGCTCAAACAGGTCGCCGAACGCCTGCTCAAGATCGTTGGCGACAAGGAAATGGTCAGCCGTCTCGGCGGAGACGAGTTCCAGATCATCCTTCCCGACGTCGAGGATCGCGGCAAGCTCGGCGACATGGCGGCGGATATCATTGCCAGCCTGTCGCAGCCCTATTCGGTCGAGGGCAGCCGCTGCATCATCGGCGCGTCGGTCGGCGTCGCAATCGCTCCCTTCGACGGCCAGACGAGCGACGATCTTGTCCGCAACGCCGATCTTGCGCTCTATGCGGCGAAGGGCAACGGTCGCGGGCGCTTCTCCTTCTATTCGAGCGATCTGCATCAGGTGGCCGAAGATCGTCGCAAGCTGGAGGAGGATCTGCGCGATGCGCTCGTGCGCGGCGAGATGGATCTGACCTATCAGCCGGTCGTCAATGCCAAGACCAACATGGTGACCGGCGTCGAGGCCCTGATCCGCTGGACGCATCCCGACCGCGGCGTCATTTCGCCGGCGCTGTTCATCCCGATTGCCGAGGAAGCCAATCTCATCTGGCCGCTCGGCGAATGGGTGCTCCGCAAGGCATGCCAGGAGGCCATGCGCTGGCCCGGCGAACTACGTGTTGCGGTCAATGTTTCGCCGATGCAGTTCGCCAACGACGATCTGCCGAAAGTCGTGGCGAGCGCGCTCGCCGCAGCGGGCCTGCCGGCCGACCGGCTCGAACTCGAGATTACCGAAAGCGTATTCCTCGGCGATTCGAACGAGACGGCGCGGATGTTCAAGGCGCTAAAGGGGCTCGGCATCCGGCTCGCGCTCGACGATTTCGGGACCGGCTATTCCTCGCTCGGCTATCTGCAGTCGGCGCCGTTCGACAAGATCAAGATCGATCAGAGCTTCGTGCGCGGTGCGACGGTGAAGGGATCGCGCAACGCCGCCATCATTGCCGCGATCGTCGCGCTCGCCGAGGCGCTCGACATGGAAACGACCGCCGAGGGGATCGAATCGCACGATCAGCTCGACCTGATCCGCAAACTCAATGTCAGCCATGTGCAGGGTTATATCTACAGCCAGCCGGTGTCGGGCGACGAGCTGCTCGAGCATAGCGAGGCGGGATCGTGGACGATCAAGCCGTCCGGTCCGGCGCGCCAGCGCAACGACCGTTTCCAGATGTTCCGCAAGGTCGGGGCGATCCACGGCAACCATCGCTACAATGTCGTCATCCGCAACCTCTCGGCGACGGGCGCCTTTATCGAGGGGATGCTCGATGTGCCCGTCGGCACCCAGTTCGTGATCGATTTCGGCGAAGGGCAACTCGCAACCTCCACCGTCCGCCGCTCGATGAAGCATCAACAGGGTGTCGAGTTCGAGCAATCGCTGGTCAGCGACGGCAATGGCGGGCTGTGCACGCGCCACCGCGTCTCGCCCTATCTGATCGCCGCGGCCAGCCAGCAGGCGTCGTCCCAACTGGCGCTTCCCGCCTTTACGACGACGAATGACTGGAAGGCGGCCTGACAGGGAACCCGCACCGCGCATGATCCGTTTCTCTGTCAGCAATGGAGGCGGATATGACCGAAACGAAGATCTTTGCACGACTGAAGGCCGATCACGACCGGCATCGCGAACTGCTCGACCGTATCGACAAGACGCAGGGCGACAGCGACGATCGCCGGACGCTGTTCGAAATGTTCCGCGTCGAGGTGACCGCGCACGCCGCGTCGGAGGAAATGTCGCTCTATGCGACAATGCTCGCCAACCCCGACCTGCGCGACGAAGCGCAGCACAGCGTCGCCGAGCACAAGGAGATCGAGGATTTTCTGACCGAGCTTTTCGAGATGGATTTTTCCTCGACGGGCTGGCTCACGCGCTTCCGCACGATGAAGGAGCGCTATCTCCACCATATCGACGAGGAAGAGGAAGAGATGTTCCCGACCGCCGAAAAGGGTCTGTCGGACGCCAAGAAGCGCGAACTCATCAAGATCTTCGAAAAGGAAAAGCCGAAGGAAAAGGCGAAGGCGGCCGAGGAAGAGCCGTCGAGCGAGGAGGAGCGGGCTTAGGCCGCTCGGCTCGACTTTTGGCGCGCGCGGGGCCATAGGCGCGCGCCATGACCGACAGATTCGCTTTTCAGGTCGCCGCGACCGACGGCGCCGCGCGCACCGGCGTGATCCGCATGCGGCGCGGCGAGATCCGCACCCCCGCTTTCATGCCCGTCGGCACCGCGGCGACGGTGAAGGCGATGCGGCCGGTGGAAGTCCGTGCGACGGGCGCCGACATCATTCTCGGCAACACCTATCATCTGATGCTCCGTCCCGGTGCCGAGCGCATGGCGCGGCTCGGCGGTCTGCATAATTTCATGGGATGGGATCGGCCTATCCTCACCGACAGCGGCGGCTATCAGGTCATGAGCCTGTCGGCGCTGACCAAGCAGAGCGAAGACGGCGTCTCGTTCCGGAGCCACCTCGACGGCTCGCGCCACATGCTGACTCCCGAACGCTCGATGGAAATCCAGCGCTTGCTCGGCAGCGACATCGTCATGGCGTTCGACGAATGCCCGCCCAATGGCGTCGATGCAAAGCGCGCCGCCGCGAGCATGGAGCGCTCGATGCGTTGGGCGGCCCGCAGCCGCGCAGGGTTCGATGCGGGCGAAGAGCACGCGTCGCGCTCGGCGCTGTTCGGCATTCAGCAGGGATCGCTGGACGAGACGCTGCGCGCCCGCTCGGCCGGAGCGCTGACGGAAATAGGTTTCGATGGCTATGCGATCGGCGGCCTTGCGGTGGGCGAAGGGCAGGAGGCGATGTTTGGCGTGCTCGATTATGCGCCGGGTCAGCTTCCCGCCGACAAGCCGCGCTACCTGATGGGGGTGGGCAAGCCCGACGATCTCGTCGGCGCGGTCGCGCGCGGGGTCGATATGTTCGACTGCGTCCTGCCGACGCGCTCGGGCCGCAATGGCCAGGCCTTCACCTGGGAAGGCCCGGTCAACATTCGCAACGCGAAACATGCCGAAGATATGGGGCCGCTCGACGCGTCGTGCGATTGCCCGGTCTGTACGACCTGGTCGCGCGCCTATCTCCACCATCTCGTTCGCGCCGGCGAAATGCTCGGCGCGATGCTGATGACGCAGCATAATCTGCATTTCTATCAGTCGCTGATGCAGCGGATGCGCGATGCGATCGCGGCGGGGGCGTTTTCGGCGTTCCAGTCGGACTTCGCCGCCCGCTACAGGAAGTGATCAGTCGAGCTTGCTGAGCAGGTCGAGGAGCGACTGCGGAATCGTCTCGTCGACCGCAGAATCATAGGCGCGGCGGAGCGCCACGTTAATCTCCTGGCCTTTGCCAGGGAGTTTCTTTTCGGCGTCTTTTCCGGACGGCTTTTTGGGCGGCATACCGGGTTCAGACGACATCATATTGCCATTGGCTCGACATGGGCTCTTTTGCTAACCGCGCGGAAACCAAAGCGCAATGCGCCTTAGTTACTTCCCTATGAAACTATTTTACGGCTAGATCGTTCCCAAGGGGTGAAATTATGTCGGGCGATGGCGCATATATTGCTGCCCAGCCCGCAAATCCGCCGCTTCTTGCGGCTTCAGGAGGGTTCTCTATGTCTTTGGGTCAGGCGATCGCGCCGCATCTTCCGTATCTCCGGCGTTACGGCCGCGCGATTTCGGGAAGCCAGCAAAGCGGTGATGCGCTCGTCGCGCGGCTGCTCCAAACGCTGGTCGCGCATCCCGACGCGATCGACACCGGCAGCGATCTTCGCATCCAGCTCTATCGCATGGTCCACGACAATTTCGGCCTGATGGCCGATCAGGGCGCTGCGGCCGGCGAAACCGTTGCCGCCGAGATCGCGGTCGCCGACGCACGTCTTCGCCGCATTCCCTCGCTCGCGCGTCAGGCGCTACTGCTGACTGCGGTCGAGGGTTTTGGCGCCGAGGAAGCGGGGCGAATCATCGGCCGCGACGCTGCAGCGGTCGATGCGCTTATCGCCGAAGCGATGGACGAGATCGACCGTCAGACCCGCGCGCGCATCCTGATCATCGAGGATGAACCAATTATCGCGATGGATATCGAGATGATTGTGCGCGAACTCGGTCACGACGTCGTTGCGGTTGCCACAACCCACACCGAAGCCGTGGCGGAGGCGCAGAAGCACCTGCCCGGCCTCGTCCTCGCCGACATCCAGCTTGCCGACAACAGTTCGGGGATCGAGGCGGTGCAGGAGATTCTTGGTAGCATGAGCGTGCCCGTCATCTTCATCACGGCTTTCCCCGAAAGGCTGCTGACCGGCGACCGGCCCGAACCGGCCTTCCTGCTGACCAAGCCCTATCAGCCTGCGACGCTGCGCGCGGCGATCTCTCAGGTGCTGTTCTTCGACGAAAGCACGGTCCCGGCCTGAGGCGCTTGCCACCCGCGTCCGCGCGGGCGATAGCGGCGGGCGATGACTGTTACGGATGCTTCCGCGCGCCAGTCCGCGCTCGACCGCCTCACGGCCAATGCGCCCTTTCTCGCGCGGCTTGCCGAGATTAATCCGGACGACGTCGCGCGCTTTCTGGCACAGGGGACCGACGCCGCACTGGCAAAAGTGGCGCCGCCGCCTGTGGATGACGACATCATGCGGGCATTGCGTCAGTGGCGTGGACGGATGGCACTGCTGCTGGCGCTCGGCGATCTGTCGGGCGAACATGATGTGGCGACCACGACGCGGCTGCTCTCGGTCTTTGCCGACCAGGCGTGTGACGCGGCGCTCGCGGCTGCCTTCGCCGAACGCGTTCCGGACGAGGAAGCGCGCGGCCTGTCGGTGATCGCGCTCGGCAAGCTCGGCAGCCACGAACTCAACTATTCGTCCGACATCGACCCGATTCTGATCTTCGATCCAGAGATCTTGCCGCGCCGTTCGCGCGACGATCCCGATGAGGCGGCCGTGCGGATCGCGCGCCGGATGGTCGAGATATTGTCGGCGCGAACTGCTGACGGCCATGTGCTGCGCGTCGACCTCCGCCTCCGCCCGCATCCCGAGGTGACGCCGATCGTGCTGCCCGAAAGCGCCGCGATCTCCTATTATGAGTCCGAGGCGTTGGCATGGGAGCAGGCGGCCTTCATCCGCTCGCGCGCGTCGGCTGGCGACCGCGCATTGGGCGAAAACTTCCTCTCGGCGATCCAGCCGTTCATTTGGCGCCGCAGCCTCGATTTCCGGCAACTCAAGGAAATCGGCGCGATGAGCGACCGGATCCGCGACCATTTCTCGCAAGGTCAGGCGTTCGGCCCCGGCTATGATCTGAAGCGCGGACGCGGCGGGATCCGCGAGATCGAATTTTTCGCGCAGGTGCACCAGCTCATCTACGGCGGCCGCGATCTGTCGCTCCGCGTGCCGGCGACCGTGGATGCGCTCGCGGCGCTGGCGAAGGCGGGCCGCGTCGATCCCGACCTCGCTGCGCGGCTGACCGGCCATTATGCGACGCTCCGGCGGATCGAGCATCGGCTGCAGATGATCGAGGACCAGCAGACGCATTGTTTGCCGACACAGGCGGCCGCGCTCGATGCCGTCGCGCGTCTCGACGGTCATGCCGATGGCGCGGCGCTGCTCGCGGCGCTCGAACCCGTCACCAATGATGTCGCGGCCTGTTACGACCAGCTCGTCGTCGAGCGTGCAACGACGACGGGTCTGCCGCGCGAAGAGAATGAGCTTGCCGGCGCGCTGATGGCGATGGGGTTCGAGCCGCCTGACGCGGCGCTCCGTACGATCGCCGAATGGCGCGGCGGGAAGCTGCGCGCGCTACGCAGTCCCGCGGCGCTCGACGCGCTCGAAACCGTGCTGCCCGAATTGATGAAGGCGATCGGGGCTGCGGCTGATCCGCAGGCGACGCTGATCCGCTTCGACAAGCTCGTCGGCGGGCTGCCGAGCGCGATCAATTTCTTCCATCTGCTCGCCGCGCAGCCCGAACTGGCGAAGATCGCGACGCGCATTCTTTCGCTCGCCCCGACGCTGGCCGACGCGCTCGGCGCCCGGGTCGAGCTCATCGAGGGGCTGATCGACAAGCGCGCGTTCGAGGCGCCGGCCACGAAGAATGAACTGATGTCCGAATGGGCGTCGGGACTATCGGGTCTCGACTATGAACGGCTGCTCGACCGCGTCCGTGACCGCGTCGGCGAGCGACGCTTTGCCTATGGCGTCCAGCTCATCGCCGGGGCGACCGATCCGATGATGATCGCCTGCGGCTATTCCGAGCTTGCCGAGGCGGCGCTTCAGGTGCTCGCCGACGCGACCGTCGCCGAGTTCGTGGCGGCGCACGGCCGGATCGAGAGTAGCGAACTCGTCGTCATTGCGCTTGGCCGGCTCGGGGGCAGGGCGCTGACCCATGCATCGGACCTCGATCTCATCTATCTCTTCACCGGCGATCATCTCGCCGAATCCGACGGGCCGCGGCCGCTTGGTGCGACGACCTATTATAACCGCCTCGCGCAGCGCGTGACCGCGGCGATGTCCGTACCGACGGCGGCGGGCAAGCTTTACGACGTCGACACCCGGCTGCGGCCGCAAGGGGCGCAGGGCCCGCTCGTCGTCACGCTCGACAGCTTCGAACGCTATCAGCGCGAGGAGGCCTGGACGTGGGAACATATGGCGCTGCTCCGCGCGCGCCCGGTCTATGGGTCGGATCATGCCAAGGCGGAGGTGCATCGCATCATCGACGAGCTGCTCGCCGCACCGCGCGACCGCGATAGCGTGGCAAAGGACGCTGCCGAGATGCGCGACAAGATCGCCGCGCACAAGCCACCACAGGGTCTGCTCGACATCAAGGGCGGTCCCGGCGGGCTCGTCGATCTGGAATTCGCGATGCAGGTGACGCAGCTTGCGACCGGTCGCTGCCACGATCCCAATATCGGTTCGGCGCTCGCCTGCCTGCGCATCGAGGGGCTGGCGCCGGCCGAGGTGTGCGAGGCCCACGGTCTGCTCGGCCGGATGCTCGTCATGCTTCGCCTCACAGCGCCCGAGGGGGAACCCGCGACGCCCGCCGCGCGTCAACTGGTCGCGAGTGCGTGCGGCGAACCCGGCTGGCCGCAACTGCTTGCCGCGCACGATTCGGCGCGGCAGGAGATCGCCAACTGGTGGGCCTCGATTCGCCCGCCGCAGCAGGAGACAAAGCCATGACGCTTGCTATCGGGGACGCGATTCCCGCTGTGAAGCTGCTCGACGCCGACGGCGCGACGATCGATCTTGCCGCGATGAAGGTCGCGCCGCTTATCGTCTATTTCTATCCCAGGGCCGATACGCCGGGCTGCACGGTCGAGGCGCAGGACTTTACGCGCCTCGCGCCCGACTTCGCGCATCTGCACGCGCAGGTGCTTGCCGTTTCGCGTGACGCGCCGGCAAAGCTCTGCAAGTTTCGCGACAAATATGGCCTGACCGTCCGCCTTGCCTCGGACGAGGATGGCGCGGTGTGCGAAGCCTTCGGCACATGGGTCGAAAAACAGAACTATGGACGCACCTATATGGGGATCGAACGGTCGACCTTCCTTTTCGGCCGCGACGGCAGGCTCGCGAAAGAATGGCGCAAGGTCCGCGTGAAGGGCCATGCCGAGGCCGTGCTGGAGGCCGCAAAGGCCCTGTAATGCAAACGCTGGGTGAAGCCGCGCGCGCGGTTCTGCTGACGCCGGACCCGCAAGAGAAGCGCCGCGCGGCGCGCACTCTCGCCCGGGCGTGGCTGCGCGGCGATCTCGCGCATCGCTGCGACGTGGCGATGCCCGAACGGCCTGCCTGGCCGACGAAGCCTCAATTGCTGCCGCCCGGCCGGATGCCCGCGCGCCGCAAGGGTGGTTCGGCGCGCGGGCGGATCGCGATGATCCACGCGCTCGCGCATATCGAGTTCGTCGCCATCGATCTGGCCGTCGATCTCGTCGGACGCTTCGGCGGCGAATTTCCCCGCCGCTTCGTCGACGACTGGATCGGCGTCGCAGCCGACGAGGCGATGCATTTCGCGCTGCTCGACCGGCGTCTCCGCCAGCTTGGCAGCTTCTACGGCGACTTGCCCGCGCACGCCGGATTGTGGGAGTCGGCCGAGGCGACGAGCGACGACGCGCTGGCGCGGCTCGCGATCGTTCCGATGGTCCTCGAAGCGCGCGGTCTCGACGTGACGCCGGCAATGATCGAACGCTTTCGGGCCGCCGGAGACGAGGCATCCGCAAAGATTTTGTCGCGCATTTTCAACGATGAAATCCGTCATGTGACCGCCGGCACAGTCTGGTTTAACCAAAAGTGCGATGAACTGGGATTCAACGCCGTCGAAACGTGGCAAAGCCTCGTAAAATCGCGATTCCGGGGCTCGCTAAGGCCTCCGTTCAACGACTCGGCGCGCCATGAAGCCGGTTTAACGCAAGACTTCTACGCTGTTATTGCTTGGTAAGGTCTGGGCCGTCATCAACACTCGCGGGCAGGGAATATTCCCAACCGAAACAAACATCCGGCACCAGCGGCCCCCAAAAAAGGGCACTGGCGACAAGGACTGCGGGGTCGATACGTGCGATACGCTTCTCTGGCGCAAAAGTTTCATTTTGGTCTCATTTTCTGCGCGAGCGCGCTAACCGCGATCACCGCTCCGGCGGTTCACGCGGCGGAAGCCGGCAGCAATGACGCCAGCATCACGGTTCCCGACGAACCCGATCAGGACAATTTCCCGGCTGGCGTAACCGCGCCGACCGAAAATCAGGAAGCACGCGCGATCTTCCAGGCGTGGAAGCGTCTCGACACTGGTCTGGCTGCGAACATCGGCGTTTCGGTGCCGTCGCGTCGTCCGATCGAGCAGATGTCGTTGTCCTCCTCCTATGGCATGCGCGTCCATCCGGTCACCGGCAAGCTCGCGCGCCACAATGGCGTTGATATTCCTGCCCCCTATGGCACCCCCATCTATGCGACCGCCGACGGCATCGTCGGCCGCGCGCAGCGCCTTGGCGGTTACGGCAATTATGTCGAGATCGAGCATGGCAACGAGATCGAGACCCGCTACGGCCATATGTCGTCGTACATCGTCCGTCCCGGCCAGTCGGTGCGCAAGGGCGACATCATCGGTTATGTCGGCTCGACCGGCCGTTCGACTGGCAACCACCTTCATTATGAAGTCCGTATCGAGGGCGCGCCGGTCAATCCGATGCCGTTCGTTCGTTCGGACTCGATGGCCATCGCAGCGCTGACTGGCGAGAATCTCGCCATGGGTGGTCCCGAGTAACAGGTTTCTCTGGGTCGGAGAGGAGGGGCGCCCCACGGTTAAACGGCCGGGGCGCCCTTTTCATTTGAGCTGGCCCACCCTATCTTGCGCGCATGGCCACGCAGCTTTCCGATATCACCCTTTCGTCCGCCGCCGCGGCGCGCGTCCGCTGGATCGCCGATCGCAAGGGCGAGGGTGAGGCGGCGCTCCGCCTCGCGGTCGATGGCGGTGGCTGCTCGGGCTTCACCTATCGCTTCGGGCTCGCCGAAAGCATCGACGCCGACGACATCGTGACCGAGACCGACGGCGTGAAGCTCGTGGTCGACCCGATCAGCATCGATCTGGTGCGCGGCTGCGTCGTCGATTTCGTCGATTCGCTTGGCGGATCGTCGTTCAAGGTCGAAAATCCCAACGCCGCCTCGGGCTGCGGTTGCGGGTCCAGCTTCTCGATCTGACGCCTTTCACAGCGGCGCGCTTGCTGGCATAGCGAGCCCATGAAAATCGCGACCTTCAATATCAACGGGATCAAGGCGCGGCTGCCGCGCCTCGTCGAATGGCTCGAGGAAACGCAGCCCGATGTCGCCTGCCTGCAGGAACTGAAATCGAGCGACGAAACGATGCCGACCAAGGAAATCGAGGCGGCGGGCTATGGCTTCCTCTATCACGGGCAAAAGGGCTTCAACGGCGTCGCGATCCTCGCCAAGGACGCCCAGCCCGTCGAAATCCAGCGCGGCCTTGCCGGCGAAGCCGAGGATGAGCAGTCGCGCTATCTGGAGGCCGATGTGTGCGGCGTGCGCGTCGGCTGCATCTATCTTCCCAATGGCAATCCGCATCCGGGGCCGAAATTCGATTACAAGCTGCGCTGGATGGCACGGTTGCGCGAGCGGGCGAAGGATTTGCTCGCGTCCGAAATCCCGACGATCCTGACCGGCGACTATAATGTCATCCCGCACGACGACGATGTGTGGGATCCGCGCGGCTCGATGGCGAACGACGCGCTGATGCAGCCCGAATCGCGCGATGCGTGGTTCCGCCTTCTCGGCGACGGCTGGACCGACGCCGTGCGCAGCCGCCATCCGGCGGGCGGGGTGTGGACCTTCTGGGATTATCAGGCGGGCGGCTGGCAGCGCGACCATGGCTTCCGCATCGACCATCTGCTGCTCAGTCCCGCGATGGCCGACCGGCTGGTCGATGCGGGCGTCGACAAGGATCATCGCGGCCGTGAGAAGGCAAGCGATCACGCGCCGACCTGGGCGGTCTTTGCCTGACCCTCAAACGTCGGGGTACAGCGTTTTCTTCACCCGCGCCGGATCGAGCGCATAATGATGCGCCACCGCGTCCGCGATCACGCTTTCCAGGCTGCGCGTCGGCTTCAGATCGCGCCCGTCCTGGCGCGCTGCGACGGTGAGCCCCGGCCAGTCTGCCGACACCTTGCCGCCCTGTTCCAGCCCGCCGCCGAAGAACATCGCGGTCGATGCCGTACCATGGTCGGTGCCGCCGGTGCCATTGACCTCGACCGTACGACCGAATTCGGTGGCGACGATGACGAGCGTGTCGGTCCAGGCCGGGCCGAGGCCAGCTTGCAGCGCGCCGACAAGCTGGTCGAGCCCGCGAAGCTGCGCGGTCAGCCGGCCCCGCTGGCCGCTGTGGGTATCCCAGCCGCCCGTTTCGACCATCATCACCCGCGCGCCGTCGGCGGGGAGCATCAGCGATGCGGCCAGCTTGCCGAGGTCGGCGCCGTTGCGGCCGTTGTTGCCGCCGATATCGCTCGCCAGCTCCTGCGTCTTGACCGCGCTGTCCCACAACGGGCGAAGCAGCGCGTCGTCGGCGTAAAGCGCGGTCAGCCGTGCGATCAGGTCGGAGTCGGCCTGCGGCAGGCGGCTCGGCGCATAGGTGCCGACCGGGAGGCTGCCCCGCAACGCCAGCGGCACCGCAGGCGCGATCGCGATCGCATCGCGCTCGGCGGCGGGCAGCAGCGTCAGCAACCGTCCGACCCAGCCGTCATCGCGCTCATAGGGGCGCGAACCACCCCCCTCGAGGACATTCTGTCCGTCGAAATGGGATCGATCGCGATAGGCGGTCGCGACCGCGTGGGCGAAATGCGCCTGCTTCGCGCCGAACAATGTCGCGCCCGTCGCCAGCGCCGGATGCAGGGTGAACATGGCGTCGAGCTTCGCGCCGCCTGCGCTCTCGTCGGCGAGCGCGCGGCGTGCATCGGCAAAGCCAGGGTCGCCCGTCGGCGCGACCGCCGCCAGCCCGTCGGCGGCGCCGCGCTGAATCACGAAGACGAGACGTTTGGGCGTACCGGCTGCGGCGTAAGCGAAGCGCGGCAGCGCAGCGGCCGCGGCGACGGTGATGCCCGACAGGATGATCGAACGGCGCGAGAGGGTCATCATTCTATCTCCGCAGGAAGGCCGGGCTTGCGAGCAACATTGCAAGTCCCTGCCCAGGACTGTCCGCGCGCGCGATCGCCTGCGCGGTGTCGGGGGTCAGCGCGTCGGCGAGGACGAGCGGCGCCAGCTTTCGGGCATCGGCCAGGTCGCCGATCCGTCCCGCGATGCGGCTTGCGAGTTCGACGCGCTGCATCAGCGCCGCCGACCCCGCCCAGGTCGCGACGAGGTCGTCGTACCCGGCGGGGGAGCCCGGCCGCCACACCGGCTGGCCGAGCTGGCTAAAGAGCGCGGGAATATTCTGTTTATCCCCAAGCGCCGGAACCTTCAGCGCGCGCATCGTCGAGACCATCCAATCCCACGGCGATTTGAACATCGCCCGCCCATCGGCCCACGGCTCGGGCGACGCGATCAGCGTATGATAGAGCGAGTGCAGGTCGCCGCCGGTCTTGCGGAAATCGGCCGCGAGTCGCTCGACGAGCGCGGGTGGCGGCGTGTCGCCGCTGAAATGGCGGGCGAGCTTCGTCGCTATGTGCGTCGCGGTGGCGGGATGGGTGGCAAGGTCGCGCAGCACCGCCTCCGCCTGCTTCGCGCCAGGCTGGTCATAGCGTTTGCCGAGGATCGTCTGCGCGCCGGGTTCGTGGAGCGGCTGGATGAACACCGTGTCGCCGGGCCGCGCGCCTCCGGGCATCAGCCGCTGTCCTGGGCCCCCGCCGAGTCCGGCAACGGTGAGCCCGGTGAGGGCCTTTGCGAAGGACGTGACATCTGCCTGCGTATAACCCGTGCGTACGCCGAGCGTGTGTAGCTCCATGATCTCGCGGCCGAGGTTTTCGTTGAGTCCGAGTTTCGCCTTTTTCTGCCTGTTGCGCGCGCGTTCGGCGATGGGGCTGTCGGGGCCGAAGCTCTGGGCCTGGTCGAGGTAGAGCAGCATCGCCGGATGGCGTACCGCCGCGATCAGCAGATCGGAAAATTTCCCCATAATATTCGGGCGGATCGCTTCAAATTCATAATTGCCCGTAAAGCCGATTGTCGTCAGCTTGTCCGCCGACACCGCGAAATGATTTGCCCAGAAATGGGTGAGCCGCTCGGGGAAGGGGGTCGGCGTCGCGACCGCGTTGGCGAGCCGCGCGCCTGCCGCCTCGACATAATGACGCCGAATTTCGGAGCGCGATAACTTGCGAAGCTCGGCGGGCATCGCTTTCTCGTCCTCGCTCATCGATGCGTCTTCCTTTCGCATCGCCTGCTTGTCCTCGCGATAGGCAATATAGGCCGCCGCGATCGCCTCGCGCCCGGCGAGCGCCGCAAAGGCCGGCGGCGCGGGCTCATAATCGCCGAGCTGGCGCGTCAACCAGGCCTTGGGGTCGGCGACCACGGGATCGTCCCAGCGGCGACCGAGGCCGAAGCGGTTGGCGGCGAGATATTGCGGTGCCATGTCCATGCCTTTCCGGTTCAGAAACGCATGATCGACCGCATTTGTCGCAAAGCTGTCCCGCTTTTCAGAGCTTTTTGTCGTAGAGCAGATACGTCCGGTTGACCGTCGCGTTCAGCACCTCGGCAACCGCGTTCATGCCCTGATTGTCGTCGAGCACCCAGCCGATGTCGCCCTCTTCGGCGCCATAGATCGTGACGCCGTCGCGGCGGATATATTCGATCATCATGAAGGCGAGCGTGCTCGCCATACGGCTGTTCTGCAATTTCTTGACGACGCCCATCAGCGGCACGCGCAGCCGCTTGCTGCGCGGCTTCCTCAGCCACCAGAGCAGCTTCGCCCAGTTGAAGGGGAACAGCGATCCCTCCATGTCGATCAGCCGTTCGTTGATGTTCGGCAGCACGATCATGAAAGCGACCGCTTCGCCATCGACTTCGGCGACACGGATCAGATCCTCGTAGACGATGTCCTTCAGCTTCTTGCCGACATGCGCGATTTCGCTGTCGGTCAGCGGGACGAAACCCCAATTATCCGACCAGGCATCGTTGAGGATGCCCATGATCAGCGTCGCTTCGGCATCGAATTTCGACTTGTCGACGCGGCGGATGCGGATGCGCGCGTTCTTCTCGCCCGCGGCGACGATGCGGTTCACGATCGGCGGGAAGCCGTTCAGGATTTCGACCGAATAATTGTGCAGCTTCTTGACCGGGCGATAGCCTTCGGCCTCGATCCACCCTTGGTAGAGCGGGCTGTTGTGGCCGAGCATGATCGTCGGCGGTCGTTCAAAACCGTCGACCAGCAGGCCGGGTTCGTCCCAGACCGAAATCGACAGCGGACCGAGCGCGCGGTTCATCCCCTGACCGCGCAGCCAGTCCTCGGCCGCGGCGATCAGCGCGTGCGCGGTGTCGGCATCCTCGGCCTCGAGCAGGCCCCAGTTTCCGGTGCCCGGACCCATGCCCTGCGACGCGGGCTGTTCGAGCGCGAGGAAGTCGATATGCGCCGAAATGCGCCCTGCCGTGCGGCCGCCCCTTCGCGCGAGAAAATATTGCGCCTTGCCGTGCTCGAACCACGGATTCTTGCCCGGCGTCAGCAGGTCGAACACCTCACCCTTCAGCGGCGGCACCCATGCCGGATCGCCGCGATTGAGCCGGTACGCCAGCTCGACGAACTCGCGCGTGTCGGCCTTGTTCCTGACCGGATGGATGGTGATCGGGCCTTCGTTATGGGCGGTCATACTGGTTTCCTGAAAGCGGCACCCTATATTGGTGGCGCCGCATTAGGGCATTGCTATGGCACTGGCGAGCCGCATTCGGCCATTTTGCTGCCACGAAATCATGATGAAGAACCCGCTATGTTTGCGATGAACACTCTTGCAGACCGGCATTCGGCCTTGTCCGTGCCGCCGGTCCCGAAATCGGCGATCACCGACGATATGGCGATGATCCGCGCCGCGTCGGAGCTGACGCGCGATCTGGTGACCCCCAGCGCGCGCATCTACTGGACCGACTTTCTCGGATCGACTTTCGTCGGTTACGCCGGCATCGCGGCCGCCATCCTTGCGCCGTCGACGGCGTGGATGCTGGTTGCGGCCTTCGTTTCCGTGCTCGCGCTCTATCGCGCCGGCAGCTTCATCCACGAGTTGACGCATATCCGCAAGAATGCGTTGCCGGGTTTTCGCCTCGCGTGGAATATCCTCGTCGGCGTCCCGCTGCTGATCCCCTCCTTCATGTATGAGGGGATCCACAGCTTGCACCATAACCGCACCAAATATGGCACGGTCGAGGACCCCGAATATCTGCCGCTCGCGCTGATGAAGCCTTGGACGGTGCCCTTGTTCGTCGTTGCCGCAGCCTTCGCGCCGCTCGCGCTCGTCTTCCGCTATGCGGTGCTGACTCCGCTATCCTTCCTGATCCCGCCGTTGCGCCGCATTGTGCGCGAACGTTATTCGGGAATGATCATCAACCCGATGTTCCGCCGCAAGTCGCCCGAGGGCGAGTTCCGCCGCCAATGGGCCTGGCAGGAAGGCGGAGCGTGGCTCTGGTCGACCTTGCTGGTCGCTGCCGGCGTTTTCAGCTGGGTGCCGCTCCGCGCGCTGCTTATCTTCGGCGCGATCGCCGCCGCGACGCTCGTTCTCAACCAGATCCGCACCCTCGTCGCGCATCTGTGGGAAAATGACGGCGAAGTGCTGACCGTCACCGCGCAGTTCCTCGACAGCGTGAACGTCCCGCCGCCGGGCCTGCTGCCCGAACTCTGGGCGCCGGTCGGGCTGCGTTATCATGCGCTGCATCACCTGCTGCCGGGCGTTCCCTACCATGCGCTCGCGGAGGCGCACCGCCGCCTGAAGGAGGCGCTGCCGGTGGATTCGCAATATCACAAGGCGAACTATCGCAGCCTGCCGAAGCTGGTGCTGAACCTCGTCGCAGGCTCCGCGCGGGGAGCGGCGGCCTGACGCCTATTCCTCGGTCCGGATCAGGATCATCTCGCCGATCAGCGCGAACAAGATGAACGGTCCCCACGCGGCAAGGAAGGGCGTGTAGGCACCAAGATCGCCCATCGCGAGCGCGAAATTGTCGGCGACGAAATAGGCGAAACCCAGCACCATGCCGATGATCGCGCGCACGAACAGCTTGCCCGACCGCGCGAGGCCAAAGGCCGCTACGGCGCCGAGCAGCGGCATCAGGATCGACGACAGCGGCCCTGAAATCTTGTGCCACAGCACGCCTTTCAGCGAATCGACCGGCCGGCCTGCGGTCTCCAGCTCGCTGATCGCGGTCTGTAGCCGGTTGAAGGGCAGTTCGTCGCCGTCGACCTGCGCCAGCGTGAACTGGTCGGTGCGGACATCTTTCATCGCGACGATCGTGCCGAGCTGTTCGAGGGTGCCCGAGCGGCGAAGGAAACGCCGCGCGTTCGTCAGTTCCCAGCCGCCCGCGACCGGCTTTGCGCTATCGGCCTTCAGCATCGACGACAGCACGCCGCCGGTGCGCTCATAAATGGTGATGTTGCGGAGGATAACCGTCGGCCCGCCGGTTTCTACGGTCATAGCATTGATCAGATCGTCGCCCGACCGGACCCAGATATTCGCCCGCACCCCGCTGTCTTTGGGCACCTGCGCATATTCGACCTTTTGCCAGGCATTGAGCGCGGCGGTCGACCGGGTGACGATCCGTTCGTTGAAGACGAAGCTGACCCCGGCGACGAGGAAGGCCGCGAGGAACAGCGGCGCCAAGACCTGATGCGCCGACATGCCGGAGGCCTTCATCGCGATCACTTCGCTGTTCTGGTTGAGCGTCGCGAGCGTCAGGATTGTCGCGAGCAGCACCGAAAACGGCAGGAACGTCTCGACGATCTGCGGCATCCGCATCCCGACATAGCGCCAGACATCATTGTCGCCATTGCCTGCGACCGCCAGAATCTTGCCGCTTTCGCCAAGCAGATCGAGCGTCTGCAGCACCAGCACCAGCGCGAACAGGATCGCGATCGTGCGGACGAGGAAGGTCCTGCCGACGTAAACCGCCATCGTGCGCGACGGAAAGAAGCTAAGGGTCTGCATGTCAGCTGGTCCGCGGTTCGCGCCGGAAGATGCGGATCAGGCCGCGGACGCGCTGGCCGATCTTCGACGCGACGCGTTCGAGCGCGCCGATCGGCTGGCCGCCGGGAACGTGCGCGAGCGTATAGTACATCCAGACTGCAAGCGCCGCGAATAACAGGAATGGCACCCACAGCGCGATGATCGGATCGACCGACCCCCGCGCGCCCAGATCCTCGGCATATTGGTTTATCTTGTGCTGCGTCACCAGCAGCACGATCGACAGGAAGACGCCGAGCGCCGAGGTGGATCGCTTGGGCGGAATCGCCATCGCGACCGCGATCAGCGGAATCAGGAACATCGACGCGACCTCGACGATGCGGAAATGGAAATTCGCGCGCGATTCCAGCCGGGTCTTCAGCGATTCCTTCTTGTCCTTGCCGGCGACCAGCAGCTCGGGAATCGTCAATTCGCGGTCGGCTCCCCCGCGCAGGCGGAACGCCTCGATCTTGGGCAGCGGGATCGGCAGGTCGTGATTGTCGAAGGTCAGCACGCGCGGCACGGAAAATTTCGGCGATTCGTGGATCAGCACGCCCTGCGACAGTCGCAGGATGATCGTGTCGGGATCGTCGGTGGCCATGAACTGGCCGCGCGACGCGGTCGCCGAGACGGTCTGCCCGTCCTTGTTCTCGCCGCGCACGAAAATGCCGCGCAGGCTGCGGCCGTCGTCATAGCTTTCCTCGACGCGCAGCGTCATGCGCTCGCCCATCTTGGTGAATTCGCCGACCTTGATCGACGCGCCGAGCGCGCCCGAGCGCAGGTCGAACTGCAGCCCTTCGTAAGCGTAGCGGGCGTAGGGCTGCACGAATCCGACGATCGCGAGGTTGAACAAGGCCAGCGCGAAAGCAAAGGCATAGGGAACGCGCAGCAATCGCCCGAAACTCATGCCGACGCCGCGCAGCACGTCGAGTTCGCTCGATGTCGCGAGGCGGCGAAAGGCGAGCAGGATACCAAGCATCAGGCCGATCGGAATGCCGAGCGACAGATATTCGGGAATCAGATTCGCGAGCATGCGCCACACGACGCCGACCGGGCCGCCCTCGGTCGCGACAAAATCGAACAATCGCCGCATCTTGTCGATGATCAGGATGGCGAAGGCGATCGTGAGATTGGCGACAAGCGGGACAAGGATCAGTCGCGCGATGTAGCGGTCGATGGCGGGTAGCTTATTCAATCTTTCGTCGCCCCATCACCATGATTTGGCCGCAAATGGTTCCGATATCCGATTCAAGGGCAACAGGGCACCCAGGTCAGCGTGTTTGCTGGCGTGGCTATAACCACTTGGAGCTATTGCGTCATGTCGAAATTTCTATCGACTTCGCTCTGCGTGGCTCTGCTTGCCGCATCGGTAGCAGCGAACGCAGAGGGGCAGGTAATCTCGAACGATCTGGCCAAATGCCGGAGCGGCCCGTCCACCCTGGTCCAGATCAGCGGCGTCAAGGCCGGCACCGGCAAGATCCGCGTGCAGAGCTATCGCGCGAACGCTTCCGAATGGCTCGCAAAGGGCCGCTGGCTGACCCGCGTAGAGGTGCCCGCGCGCGCGGGTGCGATGACGGTATGCGTGCCGCTGCCCGAAGCGGGCAGCTATGGCATTGCGGTGCGTCACGACGTCAACGGTAACGGCAAGACCGATCTGCGGTCCGACGGCGGCGGGATGTCGAACAACCCGAGCATCAACATCTTCAATCTCGGCAAGCCGAGCTACACGAAGACTGCCTTCACTGTCGGCAATGCGCCGCGCACGATCACCATCACCATGAAATATATGTAGGGGCCGATGGCAAGCGTCGCGCTTCTTTCCAATCCGCGCTCGACGGGCAATCGTGCCCTGTTGCCGCGCGTGCGGGAATATTGCGCGGCGCACCCCGACATCTTCCACTATGAGGTCGAGGACGTCGACCAGATCGGCGAGGCGATCCGCACGATCGCGATGGTCGGCCCGCGCATCGTCGCGATCAACGGTGGCGACGGCACGGTCCAGGCCGCGCTGACCGAACTTTATTCGGGCGGTCATTTCGGTGGTTCGCCGCCGCCGGTCGCGGTGCTTCCCAACGGCAAGACCAATCTGATCGCGCTCGACCTTGGCGCCGAGGGCGATCCGCTGAAGGCGCTCGAACGTGTCGTCGAGCTGGTCGAAAGCGGGCGGCTGGACGAGCATGTGATCGAACGTCAGCTGATCTCGCTCGACGGCGGCGACACGCGGCCGGTGCTGGGCATGTTCCTCGGCGGCGCTTATCTGGCCGATGTGATGCTCTATTGCCGCAATCGCATCTACCCGCTCGGCTTGCCTAACGGGGTGTCGCATGTGCTTGCAGCAATCCTCGGCCTGTTCGCGATCATCTTCGGCCTCGGCGGCGGGCGCCTGCCGCCCAAGCCGCAACCAATGACGGTGTCGCTCGTCCGTCAGGGCGAGTTCAAGGGCAAATTCTCGCTGCTGATCGTCACCACGCTCGAAAAATTGCTACTCAATATTCGTACGAGCGAAAGCCATGGCACGAACGGCAATATGAAGCTGCTCGCGACCGACAGCAATGTCGGCGCGGTGTTCCGCATGCTCGGCGCAACCTGGCGCGGCACCTTGGGTCAAAAGCCCCTGCAAGGCGTGCATTTCCAGCAGGGTGACGAGATCCGGATCGAGGGCGAACGGTCCAACGTCATCCTCGATGGTGAGATTTATCAGGCGAAGCATGGCAAGCCGATCATCCTCACGTCGACGCAGCCGGTGCCCTTCCTGCGCCTCGCTGCCTGAGCGCCGCCATGCCGGCCCTGACCGATCTCGTTCGCGAAGAGCTTTCGGCCCCGGTCGATCCGCGTGTCGCCGCGATGGCAGCCGCGATCGCGGCGGAATATCCCGGCAGCGCACGCGCGGTGCTTTTCTATGGCAGCTGCCTGCGGGAAAGCGAACTCGACGGGCTGATGCTCGATTTCTATCTGATCGTCTCGGACTATGGCGATGCCTATCCGAAGCGCTGGATGGCCGTCGCCAATCGTCTGATCCCCCCCAACGTCTTCCCGTTCCAGCACGCCGGGCTGATCGCCAAATATGCGGTGCTGAGCGAGGCTGACTTTCACCGATTGAACAGCGCGGAGACGCGCAACGTGTCGGTATGGGCACGCTTCGCGCAGCCGTCGCGGCTCGTATGGGCGGTCGACGACACGGCGCAGGAGCGTGCGATCGCGGCCGTATCGCGCGCGGCACCGACGCTGCTCGCCGCCGCCGGACAGATCGATGGTGAGGAACTGCTCGACTGGTGGCGCCGCGCCTTTTCGCTGACCTATTCGGTCGAGTTGCGCGCCGAACGCTCGGGCCGGGCGCAGTCGGTCGTCGATGCCGAACCCGATCGCTACCGCCGCTTCGGCGAGGCCGCAGCCGCTGTGCTTCCGGCCAGCGCAGCTAGTAGCGGCGGCTGGGCGCGCCGCCGGATCGAGGGCAAGCTGCTCAGTATCGTCCGCCTCGCCAAGGCCAGCCTGACCTATGCCGGCGGGATCGACTACCTCGCCTGGAAGATCAACCGCCATGCCGGCACGAAGATCGAGATCAAGCCGTGGCAGCGGCGCTGGCCGCTCGTCGCGGCGCTGACTTTGGTCCCGCGCCTCGTTCGGGGCGGCGCGATCCGCTAAGCATTTTTCCCGGAAAATGCGGTCGCTTGATCAGCTCGCCAGTCGTTGTGCATCACCAGATCGGCGGATCGCTTGCTCAAGCGCGGTCAGCGTGAACGGCTTTCGCAGCACGTCGTGGTCGCCAAAGGCCTCGTCCTCGCTCGCATCGCCGGCATAGCCCGTGACGAACAGCACGGGCAGGGCGGGCCAGCGCTGCTTGAGTTGCGCGATCATCTCGGGCCCCGTCAACTCGGGCATCAGAACGTCGGACAGGATCAGGTCAAAGCCGCCATGCGTATCGACCAGCCCCTCGGCCTCCAGCGGATTGCTGCACGCGACCGCCTTGTGGCCAAGCTCTTCCACCGCATCGACCGTTGCTGCGAGCACGCGCTTGTCGTCCTCGACCACCAGAATGCTCAGCGCTGCGCCCGGTCCCGCGTCGGCGTCGGCATCGCCGGTTCCGGGCGCGGCGGCGCCCGCCGCCTGCGGCTTGGCGACCGGCAACAGCATCGCGACGCTCGTCCCTTCGCCTTCGGTCGATGAAATCTGCACCTCGCCGCCCGACTGGCGGCAGAAAGCGAACACCTGGCTCATGCCGAGCCCGGTGCCCTGACCCGCCGGCTTGGTGGTATAGAAGGGGTCGAATACGCGTTCGAGTACCTCGGGCGACATGCCGCAGCCGGTGTCGACCACCTGCACCGCCAGCGCGGCCGTATTTTCCGATTCATCGCGAAGGGTCCGGATCGTCAACGACCCGTGACCGTCCATCGCGTCGCGCGCGTTGACCGACAGGTTAAGCAGTGCATTCTCGAATTGCTGCCGATCGACCCAGCAGGCGAGGCCGGCAGCATGGAGATCGAGCGTCAGTGCGATACGGTCGCCGATCGTCCGTTCGATCAGCTCGGCAAAGCCCGTGATGCACTCGTCGATCGGCGTCATTTCGGGGCGTGCCGGTTCCGATCGGGCGAAGGCGAGGAGACGGCGCGTCAGGTCGGCGGCGCGATTCGCGCCGTCCATTGCATTGTTCATGTGCCGCAGCGCCTTCTCCGGCGCGGTCGTTATCAATCGCTGCGCCAGCTCCAGCCCGCCGACGGTCACTGCCAGCATGTTATTGAAATCATGAGCAATACCCCCGGTGAGCTGGCCGACGGCCTCCATCTTCTGTGCCTGACGTAGCTGCGCTTCGGCCGCTTCGCGTTCGCTCATCTCGCTGCGGAGCGCGAGGTTGGCTCTCTCCAGCTCGGCGGTTCGTTCGTCGACCGCCGCCTCCAGCTGCATCGCGCGATCAGCCTCGAACAGCGTCTCGCGCCGCGCCACGCGCCGCTCGCCTTCGGCGCGAACGAGCGAAACGGTCGCCGCAATGGCGATCACGGCGGCGACGGCACCCAGCAGCGAGAACAGCAGGATCGCCTGGTTGAGGCTTGCGCGGTCCGACGCCGCGATGCGGTTACGTTCGGCAAGGATCGCGCGCTCGTTGCGGATCAGCTCGGACAACAGGCGGTCGATACGGATCAGCGCGGTGTCATGGCCGGCGGCATTATATTTCGAGATGGCGGCGATGGTCTGGCGGTAGTTGGCGCTGAGCGCCGCGTCGCCGAGCTGCTCGCCGCGACTGGCCAATTCCTTGGTCAGCTTGCCGACCAGTTCGGCCTGCTTCGGATTGTCGCGGACGTTGCGCTGGAGCAGCGTCAGATATTGCAGCGCCAGCCCCCATTGCTGCTGATAAACGCGCCCGTCCTCCTTTTGCAGTCCGACCGCGAACCGGCCGAGCGCGGCTTCGGCACGGGCCAGCGCGGCGTCGAGGCTACGCGTCTGCGAGATGATTTCCAGGCTGTGCGCCTGCCAGCCGAGCGAACGGTCATAATCGTCGTTCGCGCGCGCGAGCAGCAGGACGAGCGCCGCGACGACCCCGGTCAGGATCGCGCCCAGCCCGATCGTCACCCAGAAGCGCAAACGCTCCTGCTGCCCCTCGCCGTCATGATCCAGATCCCGCTCGAACACGGCGTCTTTCTACCGGACAAGCGCCGCACGGCAAAGCCGCGAAGGGCTTTGCGCGCGCGCAAAGGCTCGACTCGCCGTGAAAAGGAATCCGCTGGTCGGCGCTAGCTCTCGGCTCAGCCGATGATTCCGACGCGTTTGCCCGCGCGCTCGAAGCGGCCGAGGATCTCGCTGACCTGTTCGCTCGAATGCTCGGCGCACAGCGAACAGCGCAGCAGCGTCATGCCCGCGGGGGTCGCCGGCGGGCGCGCCAGATTGACGTAGAGCCCTTCTTCCAGCAGCGCTTCCCACATCATCGCACCCTTTTCGAGATCGGGCATGATCACCGCGATGATCGCCGACTGCGGCTCTTCGGTGCCGAGCGTGAAGCCCAGATCGCGCAGGCCCTTGTGCAGCGTCTTGGAATTTTCCCACAGATGCGCGCGTTTGTTCGACCCGTGCATCAGCTTGCGGATGCTGGTCGCGGCGGTCGCGACGACGCTCGGCGGCAGCGAGGCGGTGAAGACATAGGGGCGGCAGACGAGCCGCATAATCTCGAACTTCGGATGGTTTGACACGCAGAAGCCGCCGACGGTGCCGACACTCTTGCTGAAGGTGCCGATGATGAAATCAACATCGTCGATCACGCCCTGCGCCTCGGCGACGCCGCGGCCATGTTCGCCGATAAAGCCCATCGAATGCGCTTCGTCGACCAGCACCATCGCGCCATTTTCCTTGGAGACGCGGATCATCTCCTTCAGCGGGGCGACGTCGCCAAGCATCGAATAGACGCCTTCGAGCACGACGAGCTTGCCTGCTTCGGGCGGCAGGCGCTTCAGCCGCTTTTCGAGCGCTTCGATATCATTGTGGCGGAAGGCAACGATTTCGGCGTCGCCCATCTTGCACCCGTCATAGATCGACGCATGGCTGTCGATGTCGAGGATGACATAGTCGCCCTTGCCGGCAATCGTCGAAATGATGCCGAGGTTCGCCTGATATCCGGTCGAAAATACCATGGCATGATCCATGGCGTAAAATTCCTTGAGCGCGTCCTCGCACTCCTTGTGCCCCTGATAGGTGCCGTTGAGGACACGGCTGCCGGTCGTACCCGCGCCGAATTTGTCGAGCGCATCCTTGCCCGCGGCGATGACATCCTCGTCGAAGGTCATGCCCATATAATTATAGGTGCCGAGCAGGATCGTCTCGCGCCCGTTGCAGATCGCTACGGTCGGTGAGAGCACTTTTTCCATCACCAGGTTGAACGGGTCGGTAACCCCGGTCGCGAGCAACGCCTCGCGCTGCTGGATCAGCGGGTCGAACTTGCTGAAAAGATCGGTCATTTCGGTACTTTCGTGATCCCCGGCGAAGGCCGGGGTCCAGATGTGTGGCGCGGCATGTCGGTGGACCCCGGCTTTTGCCGGGGATCACGGCAGCCTTAGCCCTGCAGCTTCTCGACCGCGGCGACGAGCTGGCCCACGGTCTCGATCTCGGCCTGCATGTTCATGCTGATGATGATGTCGAACGTGTCCTCGACCTCGGCGACGAAGTCCATCACGGTCAGACTGTCCCATTCGAGATCGCCGGCGAAGGTGGTCGCGGCGGTCAGTTCGACGCCCTTCTTGTTGAAGGGGGCGATCAGGCCGTAAATCTGGTCGGTGAGGGCGGTGCTCATGTGGTGCGTCCCATAAAGGAATAAAGTTGCGTGCGGCATGCCGCGATGGTCCCCGCATGGCAAGCGAATGCGGCGGGAATCGGGCAGCATCTTGCCGTTGATGGCGCTTCGTGCCATCCCCCCTGAAGGGCGCTGACAGGGGATGGGACTGTATGAGCAGCGAAAAAGAGGGCGTGGCGCCGGAGCGTCCGGCGATTTCCTTTCCGCCGAATGCGGTGCACCTCGTCCGCACCAATCAGCAGATCACGATGCAGCTGTCGCAGATGGCGGATCAAAAAGCGTCGATCCTGATGGGCGCGACCTTCGTGGTCTTCACGCTCGCGGTCGGACAGGCGCGGTCCGGCGCCGGGGCTTTCGCAATGCCGCTGACCGTCCTTGCGACCTTTTCCTTCCTTTCGGCGCTGCTCGCGATCTCGGCTGTCCTGCCGCGCGTCGGCAAGGCGCCGCCCGCCGTCTACAAGGACGGCAAGGACCACAGCAATATCCTGTTCTTCGGCCGGTTCGAGCAGATGGACGAGCAGGAGTTCATCGATGCAGTGAAGGCGCGCCTAAGGACCGAGGAAGACCTCTACGAGACGATGCTGCGCGACACCTATCAGAACGGCGTCATCCTTGCCCGGCGCAAATACCGCTTCCTTGCCTATGCTTACCGGCTGTTTGTCGTGGGGCTGACGCTGACCTTTCTCGCCTTCGCCTACGAGATGACTATCGTCTGGAGCAGCTGAGGCCGACATGACCGACGTCTTCATCAGCTACAAGCGCGAGGAACGCGCGCGCTGCGTCGCCATCTACAATGCGCTCGTCGACCTGAAGCTTTCAGTCTGGTTCGATGCCCATATCGAGCCCGGTACTTCGTTCGATCGCGAGATCGAGCGCGAGGTACGGACCGCAAAGGCGATCCTTGTCCTCTGGTCCGAACTCGCCTGCGACAGCGACTGGATCCGCGCCGAGGCGCGCACTGGAAAACAGGGCGAGCGGCTTGTCGCCGCGCGCCTCGACGATTGCCTTCCGCCGCTCGAATTCGCGTCGGTGCAGGCGGTCGATCTGTTCGACGCCGGCAACTTCCAGTCGGGCGAGGGGTGGCGCCAGATCGTGGGGCGCATCGGACGACTGACCGGCCGCGATGGCCTGGGCGACTATGTTCGCTGCGAACAGGCTGCGGACGCCAAGCTGTGGCAGGCCTGGATCGCGGCGAACGGCGGCGATCCGCTGGTGGCCAAGGCGCAAGAGCGGCTTGCCGCGCTGGGCGAGAGTGGTCCGGTTCCGGCGCCTGCGCCAACCCCGTCGCCCGCCCCATCGACGCCGCCGCCCGTTGTACCGGTTCCGGATGAGCGCGATCCTGTCGTTCCGACCGATGCCGCCACCGGCTTGCTTTCGGCGCTCAACCCCTATCGCTGGCCGATCGCGGGCGCTGTAGCGCTGCTGGTTGTCCTGCTCCTGTGGGTAAATTGGGGCGGCTCGAACCCGGCGACGAGCGAGGCGGCAAAGCCTGCGGTCGGAGAATCGGCCGGCTCCGCGCCCTCGGCCATCGACGAGCCCGGCGGCGCCACGGAGGGGGCGCAGCCGAAGGCGGCCGACGTCGCGGCCGCCCGGGCCGATCCGAAGGAAGAGCCCGCGGCACCGCCGCCCGCGACCAAGCAGGTCACGATCCCGGACGTGTCGCGTCTCAACTGCGATCCCGGCCCCTATATCGTCTTTTTCGAATGGGATCGGTCGAGCCTGACACCCGAAGCGGCGGGCGTGCTCGATCTTGCGGTGTCGCGGTGGCGACAGTGCGGCGGCGGCAGGGTGACGGTCGCGGGCCACACTGACACGACCGAAAGCGCCGCCTATAATGTCGGCCTCAGCCAGCGGATGGCGGCGAGTGTGCAACAATATCTCGAGGCGCACGGCATTTCCGGTGCGCTGATCACGACGCAGGGCTTTGGCGAATCGCGTCCGCGCGTAAAGACCGGTGACGAGGTGCGCGAGGCGATGAACCGCCGGGTCGAGGTAACGCTTCGCGGCAATTGATGGCGCTTCGCCGCCGCTGCTTGTTGCCATTTTGCCACCCACCAGATGGAATCGACCGGGCTGCCGCCAAAGCGATTGAACGACCGCGGGGCCGCGCCTATCCGGGCCGGCTATGCTGGAGCAGGCCCACCCCCTGACCGCGGATCGCCCGCAGGATTTCCGCGCCGAATTCCGCGCGACGCTGGCGCTTGCCTGGCCGCTGGCGGCGGCGAACCTTCTCCAGATGCTCGTCCACGCAATCGATGTGCTGTTCGTCACGCGGCTTGGCGAAACGCCGCTTGCGGCATCGTCGCTGGGTATCTCTATCTTCGGGTTGTTACTGTGGACGGGCAGCGGGCTGGTCGGCGCCGTTGCGCCGCTCGTCGCCGCGGAGCTCGGTCGCCGTAAGCATGCCGTGCGTGAAGTGCGGCGTTCGGTTCGTATGGGTCTGTGGATCAGCGGGTTGGTGTCGATCCTCTTCATGGGGGTGTGCATGGCAGGCGCGCCGATCCTTCGGGCGACGGGGCAGATGCCTGAACTCTCGTCGCTTGCGGGCAGTTTCTTGGTCGTCCTCATGTGGGCCATGTTTCCGATGATCGCGGCCGGCGTGCTGCGCATTTTCGTCTCGGCTCTTGGCCGACCGAGGATCGGGACGGTGATCACCTTTCTTGCTCTTGGCGTAAACGCACTCGGCAACTGGGTATTCGTGTTCGGAAATCTCGGCATGCCGGCGCTCGGGCTTCGCGGATCGGCGCTGTCGAGCGTGATTACCTCGATCGCCATGCTGCTGGCTTATGTGGTCGTCATTCAGACCGACCGCCGCCTTCGCCGCTATCGCCTGTTCGGAAATTGGTGGCGGCCGGAATGGCAGCGGTTCCGGGACATTTTCAACATCGGAACGCCTTTGGCTCTGACGATTCTGGCTGAGGCGGGGCTATTCACGGGCGCGGCGCTTCTGATGGGGCGGATCGGCGAGGCGCAGCTTGCGGCGCATACGATCGCCCTGAATGTCGCCGCGCTTGCCTTTCAGGTGCCATTCGGCGTCGCGCAGGCGGCGACAATCCGTGTCGGCATGGCTTATGGCGCGCGCGATCCGGTCGGCATCGGCTTCGCGGGCCGGGCATCGTTGTTCCTTGGTATCGGCTTCATGGGATTGACCGCGCTGTTCATGTGGTCATTCCCGTCATTGATTCTGTCGGCATACAGCGTCGATAAAGCACATAACCCTGCTCTCGTTGGCTTCGCGATGCAGTTTCTCGTCGTCGCCGCGGCTTTCCAGCTTTTCGACGGCGCGCAAACAGTCGCCGCGGGGGTATTGCGCGGGGTTCAGGACACGCGCATCCCGATGATCATCGCGATCTGCGGTTACTGGATCGCGGGCTATGGCACCGCAATCTACCTCGGCTTCTGGACTCCGCTTCAGGGCGTCGGCGTGTGGATCGGTCTCGCAGTGGGCTTGATCGTCGTCGCGGCCCTCTTACTTACGCGCTGGCGGATGCGGGCCCGTCTCGGGCTGCTTCCGGTCTGACGCAAAAAAGTTGATAGAGTCCGCTTGACGGTCCTTTGACTCCGACCCATATCCCCGCCTGTTAGCACTCCCGCATGGCGAGTGCTAAGGGACATCATTCGCCTATTGGAGAGAGTTTTATGACTCAGTTTCGTCCGCTGCACGATCGCGTGCTCGTCCGCCGCATCGAAGCCGAAGAAAAGACGGCTGGCGGGATTATCATCCCCGACACCGCCAAGGAAAAGCCGCAGGAAGGCGAAGTCGTCTCGGTCGGCACCGGCACCCGCGCCGACGACGGCAAGGTCACCCCGCTCGACGTCAAGGCCGGCGACCGCATCCTGTTCGGCAAATGGTCGGGCACCGAAGTCAAGGTCGACGGCGAAGAGCTGCTGATCATGAAGGAATCGGACATCCTCGGCGTCATCGCCTGAGGCATCCACTGAATTCAGAATGAAGTTGCGCAGTTTTCTGCGCCTTTGAAAGGAATAAGCACATGGCTGCTAAAGACGTAAAATTCAGCCGCGACGCGCGTGAGCGCATCCTGCGCGGCGTCGACACCCTTGCCGACGCGGTGAAGGTTACCCTCGGACCCAAGGGCCGCAACGTCGTGATCGACAAGAGCTTCGGCGCGCCCCGCATCACCAAGGACGGCGTCACCGTCGCCAAGGAAATCGAACTCAAGGACAAGTTCGAGAATATGGGCGCCCAGATGCTGCGCGAAGTCGCATCGAAGGCGAACGACAAGGCCGGCGACGGCACCACGACCGCGACCGTATTGGCGCAGGCGATCGTCCGCGAAGGCATGAAGTCGGTTGCCGCCGGCATGAACCCGATGGATCTGAAGCGCGGCATCGACCTCGCGGTCGGCAAGGTTGTCGAAACGATCAAGGCGCAGTCGAAGCCGGTTTCGGGCACGTCTGAAATCGCGCAGGTCGGTATCATTTCGGCCAATGGCGACAAGGAAGTCGGCGACAAGATCGCTGAAGCCATGGAAAAGGTCGGCAAGGAAGGCGTGATCACCGTCGAGGAAGCCAAGGGCCTCGATTTCGAACTCGATGTCGTCGAAGGCATGCAGTTCGACCGCGGCTACCTGAGCCCCTATTTCATCACCAACCCGGAAAAGATGCTCGTCGAACTCAGCGATCCCTACATCCTGATCTTCGAAAAGAAGCTGTCGAACCTCCAGTCGATGCTTCCGATCCTCGAAGCGGTTGTGCAGTCGGGCCGTCCGCTGCTGATCATCGCCGAAGACATCGAAGGCGAAGCGCTCGCGACTCTCGTCGTGAACCGTCTGCGCGGCGGCCTGAAGGTCGCGGCCGTCAAGGCCCCGGGCTTCGGCGATCGCCGCAAGGCGATGCTGCAGGACATCGCGATCCTGACCGCCGGCGAAATGATCAGTGAAGACCTGGGCATCAAGCTCGAGTCGGTCACGCTGAACATGCTCGGCCAGGCCAAGCGCGTCACAATCGACAAGGACAACACCACCATCGTCGACGGTGCGGGTGAAGGCGATGCCATCAAGGGCCGCGTCGAACAGATCCGTGCGCAGATCGAAACCACGACCAGCGACTATGACCGTGAAAAGCTGCAGGAACGGCTGGCGAAGCTCGCCGGCGGTGTTGCCGTGATCAAGGTCGGCGGCGCTTCGGAAGTCGAAGTGAAGGAACGCAAGGATCGCGTCGATGACGCCCTCCACGCGACCCGCGCTGCGGTCGAAGAAGGCATCGTCCCCGGCGGCGGTACGGCTCTGCTGTATGCGACGAAGGCTCTCGACGGCATGTCGGGCGTCAACGAAGACCAGACCCGCGGCATCGACATCATCCGTCGCGCGCTGCAGGCTCCGGTTCGCCAGATCGCCGAAAACGCGGGCTTCGACGGCGGTGTCGTCGCGGGCAAGCTGTTCGACCAGAACGACAGCAACTTCGGCTTCAACGCCTCGACCGACGTCTATGAAGACTTGGTCAAGGCCGGTGTCATCGACCCGACCAAGGTCGTCCGCACCGCGCTGCAGGATGCAGCCTCGGTTGCCGGTCTGCTGATCACCACCGAAGCCGGCATTGCCGAAACCCCCGACGACAAGCCCGCCATGCCCATGGGCGGCGGCGGCATGGGCGGCATGGGCGGCATGGACTTCTAAGTCCGTACCGTTCGGCGCTCAGCCAACGAGAAACGGGGCCGGGGGAGCAATCCTCCGGCCCTTTTCTTTGGCTGCGTGGGACCCCCGGCGAAATAGGATGGGTGGGACATTGCCAGTTCATCCTGCCGGGCATAGCTAGGGCGCCATGATCCTGCTTCTTGCCCTTGCCGCATCCGCGATCGCCGCCGACCCCGTGCCGTTCGAACGCTGCGGCTATCGCATCGTTCAGAGCTATCCGCACGACGCGACCAGCTTTACCCAGGGCTTGTTCTGGCAGGATGGTCATCTGTATGAGGCGACCGGCCAATATGGGCAGTCGCGTGTCGCCCGCCTTGACCTCGAAACCGGCAAGGCGCTGGCCGAGACGAAACTGCCCGCCGACCAGTTCGGAGAAGGCATCACGCGCTGGGGCGAGCAGATCATCGGCGTCACCTGGCAGAATGGCATCGGCCACCGCTGGTCGATCAAGGATCTGAAGCCGCTCGGCACCTTCAAATATGACGGCGAGGGCTGGGGCGTCACGATGGTCGGGGACAGCCTTGTCCTCAGCGACGGCTCGTCGGACCTCAAATTCCTCGATCCCGTAACGATGGCCGAGCAGAAGCGCGTCACCGTCCGCTTCGGCGGTCGCCCGCTGGCAATGATCAACGAACTCGAGACGATCAACGGTCAGGTCTGGGCCAATATCTGGATGACCGATTTCATCATCCGCATCGATCCCGCGACCGGCAATGTCGTCTCGCTCCTCGACCTCGCCGGGCTGAAGGCCGATGCCGGCGCGACCGGCGGCGACAGCGTGCTCAACGGCATCGCCTGGGATGCCCAGAAGAAGCGCCTGTTCGTCACCGGCAAATATTGGCCCAAGCTCTACGAGATCGCGCTCGCCGACTGCCGCTAGACTTTGAGCGCCGCCTCCATCCGTTCCGCTGCCGCGTCATAAACCCGCGCTTTCAATCCGGCGGTGACGGCATCGGGTGCCCGGTCGGGGTGGCCGCCGGCGAAGGGCGGCGCGGGATCATATTCGATCGCGAGCTGAATCGCCTGCGCCACGGCATCGCCCTTCAACCGGGCGATCAGCGTCAGCGCGAAGTCGAGGCCCGATGTCACGCCGCCGCTGGTCACGACATTGCCGTCCTCGACGACCCGCGCGGCTTCATGCACCGCGCCGACCAGCGGCAGCAAATGCGTATAGCCCCAGTGCGTCGTGGCGCGCTTGCCCTCCAGCAGTCCGGCTCGGCCGAGCAGGAAGGCGCCGGTGCACACACTCGTCACCCATGCGGCGCCAGCCGCCTGCCGCGCGATGAAGTCGATCGTCGCCGTGTCGTTCAGCGCCTCGGTCACCCCATGGCCGCCGGGAACGCAGAGGATGTCGGCTTGGGGTGCGGACCCGAAATCATGCGTCGGAAGGATGGAAAAGCCGCTGTCGGTCGCGATCGGGTCGAGGCTCTTCGCGGCGCCAATCAGCTTTGCACCGGGCATGCGGCACAGCGCCTGCGCCGGCGCGGTGAAGTCAAGCTGGGTGATGCCCGGAAAGAGCAGGAAGACGATGCTGGTCTCAGGTGTGTCGGTCATCGGATGGTCCTCGCGTTGGCAGTGGATCACCCAGGCGCGCGGCTTGCATCGACCAACTGGGCCGACCCCGCTTCCCGATGGGACTCCATCTTCATGCGCCAGTCGCGGGGCAACGCCAGCCTAGTGCGACCCGGCCCGCGAGGAAAGATTATTTGCTGGTTTCGCCCGTCTTGGCGGCGGGGCCGGGCGGCGGCGGCGTGCCGTCGCGGCTTTCGAGCATCTCGGCCGCATCGTCGAGCGCCTTTGCCTCGCTGACCGTCACGCCGCCGGGGCCGGGTTCGTTGTCGGTGCGGCTGCATCCCGCCGCAAGCAGGGCCGGCACGATGGCCAGAGGCCAGAGGTTATGCATATGCGCTCCCATAAAAAAGGGCCCCATCCGCCAGGATGGAGCCCTTCGTTATCAGCCCGAAGGCGTGCCCGCGACTTACTTCTTGTCGTTGGCTTCGGCCTTCTTGGTTTCGTCGGCGATCTTGTCGCCCGCCTTCGAGGCGGCGTCGCCGGCGGCGTTCACGGTGCCTTCGACGACATTGCCGGCCTTGTCGGCGGCGCCTTCGACGGCGGCGCCAGCATCCTTGGCGGCAGCAGCGGTCGCGTCTGCAGCGTCTGCTGCGCCTGCAGCGGCGGCATCGCCCGCAGCGGCGGCGTCGTCAGCAACCGCACCGGCGGCTTCCGAGGTTTCCTGCTGAGCCTTTTCCGAGCAGGCGGTGAGGCTGAAGGCCGCGGCGGCCATCGAAGCGAGAATGATCTTGCGCATGGGTAGTCCTTTCGAATGCAATGGCCGGGGGGCCATCGGTGAAAAAGTTTAATCGGGGTTCAGTTGCTTGGCAACTGGAGAGCGTAACGCTCCAAAAGGAAAGGGGCCGCCGGCATGACCGACGACCCCATGTTCCTTTGGCCAATGGCCGAAAGACGCTTACTTCTTGGCAGCGTCGACAGCGGCCTTCGCCTGGTCGTTCGCTTCCTTGGCAGCGCCGGCAGCTTCGGCAGCCTTGTCGGTCGCAGCGGCGGTGTCGCCAGCAGCGGCAGCGGCACCGGCGTCGGTCGCAGCGTCCTTGGCGGTCGCAGCGGCGTCGGCAGCGCCTTCGGCAGCCTGCATCGCGCCGTCGGCAGCGCCTTCGGTGGTGGCTTCAGCGGCCGGGGTTTCGGTGGCGGCGTTGTCGGCAGCCTTTTCACCGCAAGCGGCGAGGCCCATCGAAGCGGCCAGAACGAGCGACAGAGTGATCGATTTCTTCATTTGGGAATACCCCTCTCAATTAACTGATCGACCGGCATGGAACCAGATCGATCCCTTGGAATTGCCAATCGCGCGCAGAATTACTCGCTCGCGGGAAGGCGCGCAACGCTCTTTTTTCGTCTTTGCTCTCCTTTTGTCGCAATTTGACGCGTGGAGGCGAGCCGCATCGAATTTGCCACCGGCGCTTGGTTGACCAGATATAAAGAAAGCTTTATATGTTGGCCCATGGCAGAGCTGATCGACATTTTTCGCGCCCTCGCGGACCCGACCCGATTGCGGGTCGTGGCGCTTTTGCGCGAAATGGAACTCGCAATCGGCGAACTCGCGGTCGTGCTCGACCAGAGCCAGCCGCGCGTCTCGCGCCATGTCCGTATTTTGGTCGAGGCGGGGATTGTCGAGCGACAGCGCGAGGGAAGCTGGGTTTTCCTTCGGATCGCGAGCGACGGATCCGGCGCGCGCGTTGCCGCAGAGGCGGGGGAGTGGCCCTTTTCGGAACGCGAGGCGCTGGTGATTGCCTATGACGCAAGCCGCCTTGCCGCCGTCCGTGCCGAGCGGGCGGCGGTCGCCGACCGCTATTTCGCCGAGCACGCCGCCGAATGGGATGCGATCCGGTCGCGTCATGTCGCCGAGAGCGAGGTCGAGGCTGCGATGCTTGGCATGATGACCGGTCGCCCGCTCGGCCATCTGCTCGATATCGGGACCGGGACCGGCCGGATGGCGGAAATCTTTGCTCCGACGGCGCACCGTATCACGGCGCTCGATCGCAGCCCGGAAATGCTTCGCATCGCGCGCACAAAATTGGCTGGACAGACGGTGCCGATCGACCTGGTGCAGGGCGATTTCCTGAATCTTCCGATCGCCGACGCCAGCGTCGACAGCATCGTCATCCATCAGGCGCTGCATTTCGCGCACGAACCCGACCGGGTGATCGCCGAGACCGCGCGTGTGCTCCGCGGTGACGGCCATTTGCTGATCGTCGATTTCGCGCCGCACGAGGACGAGGAGTTGCGCACGCTCGGCGCACATGCGCGCCTTGGTTTCTCCGACGCGCAAATCCGTAGCTGGTTCGCAGCGGCGGGGTTGGCGCTCGAAAGCACCCAGACGCTCGAAGGGGGTGACCTGGCGGTCAAGCTCTGGCTCGGCCGTCGGCACAGTGACGAAGATCGCTCCCCTCTCTCCCATAATGATAAAAGGCTCGCAGCATGACGTCCAATCTCGATCAGCTGGCAGAGGCGCGCCGCGCCGCCGCGACTCCGCTCTTTGCCAATCTCGACGGAGATATCGGCGTCAGCTTCGAATTCTTCCCGCCGAAAACGGAGAAGATGGAAGCGCAACTGTGGGAGACCTTCCGCACCCTCGAGCCGCTCGGTCCCAGCTTTGTGTCGGTGACCTATGGTGCCGGCGGCTCAACGCGCGAGCGCACCCACGCGACCGTCGCACGCATCGCGGCTGAAAGCGCGGTGGCTCCTGCTGCACACCTGACCTGCGTCGAGGCGTCGCGCGCCGAGATCGACGAGGTCGCACAGGCCTATTGGGACGCCGGCGTGCGGCATATCGTCGCGCTGCGCGGCGATGTGCCCGGTGGCGGTCCGTATCGCGCGCATCCCGACGGCTATGCGAACGCGATCGAACTCGTTGCTGGTCTGAAAACGGTGGCGCCGTTCGATATTTCGGTCGCCGCCTATCCCGAGGTTCACCCGGACGCGTCGTCCGCCGAGGCCGATCTCGACAATCTCAAGCGCAAGCTCGACGCGGGCGCAAACCGCGCGATCACCCAATTCTTCTTCTCTCCCGATGCCTTCCTGCGCTTCCGTGACGCGGCGGCGGCGGCGGGGATCGATGCCCCGATCATCCCGGGCATCCTGCCGGTGTCGAACGTGTCACAGACCAAGCGCATCGCCGATATGTGCGGTACCGCGATCCCGGCGTGGATGGTGTCGCTGTTCGACGGGCTCGACGATCATCCTGCCGCGCGCCAACTCGTCGCCGCGACAATCGCCGCCGAAATGTCGCGCCGCCTCTATGCTGGCGGGGTGCGCGATTTCCATTTCTACACGCTCAACCGCGCCGAGCTCAGCTACGCCATCTGCCACCTGCTGGGCCTGCGCCCGAAAATCGCCCCCGCGACGGAGAAAGCCGCATGACAAGCGCCCGCGAAGCCCTGCAGGCGGCAGCGAAAGAGCGCATCCTGCTCACCGACGGTGGCTGGGGCACCCAGATCCAGCTGCGCAAGCTGACCGAGGCCTGCTACGCGGGCAACTTGGGGCTCGGCCACGATCAGAAGGGCAACAACGACATCCTCGCGCTGACGCGTCCCGACGTCGTGACCGCGATCGGCGAGGCCTATCTGGCTGCGGGTTCTGATATCGTGTCGACCAACACGTTCAGCGCGAACCGGATCAGCCAGGCCGACTATGGCGCCGAGGCGCTGGTCGGTGACATCAACCGCGAAAGCGCAAGGCTGGGTCGCGAGACGGCCGAGAAATATGAAGCCCTTGACGGTCGTCGTCGCTTCGTCGCGGGTGCGGTCGGGCCGACGAACAAGACGCTGTCGCTGTCGCCCGACGTCAACAATCCCGGCTATCGCGAGATCGATTTCGACGAGCTCAAGGACGTCTATCTGGAGCAGGTTATCGCGCTTGCCGAAGGCGGAGCGGACTTCATCCTGATCGAGACGATCTTCGACACGCTCAACGCCAAGGCGGGGATCGCTGCGACGCTGGAGGCCGAGGCCAAGGTCGGCCGCGAGCTGCCGTTGATGATTTCGATGACACTGACCGACCTCTCGGGCCGCAATCTGTCGGGGCATACGGTCGAGGCCTTCTGGTATGCGGTGCGTCACGCGCGGCCGCTGACGATCGGGCTCAACTGCTCGTTCGGCGCGTCTCAGCTGCGCCCGCATGTGAAGGTGCTGTCGGACCTCGCCGATGCGCTGGTAATGGTCTACCCGAACGCGGGCCTTCCCAATGAACTCGGCGAATATGACGAGTTGCCCGAAACGACCGCAGGCCTCGTCCGTGAATGGGCTGAAAATGGTCAGGTCAACATCCTTGGCGGTTGCTGCGGATCGACGCCGGCCCATATCGCCGCGATGGCGAAGGCCGTGCAGGGTCTGCCCGGGCGGCATATTCCCGACGTTCCCGTCCGCACGCGTCTCGCCGGGCTCGAGCCCTTCACGATGGCGGCGGCCTGACCCGGTGGACGACAATCCGACATGGACGATCCGCGAGGCCGGAGCCGCCGACGCGCCCGCACTGGCGCTCATCGGCGCGGCGACCTTTCTCGAGACCTTCGCCGCCATTCTCGACGGCGATGCGATAGTCGGCCACTGCGCCGCGCAGCATAATGAAGCTGCCTACTGTGCCTGTCTGGCCAACGGCGGGCGGGCGTGGCTGGCCGAGGTGCATCCCGGCGGCGCGCCGGTCGGCTTCGCTCTCGTCGGCAAGCCCGATCTCGCCGCCGCGCTCGATGGCGATATCGAGCTCAAGCGCATCTATTCGCTGTCGCGCTTTCACGGCTCCGGGCTCGGCGCAGCGTTGATGAAACAGGCGCTGGCGGCCGCAGCCGGCCATCGCCGCCTGCTCCTCGGCGTCTACGCCCGCAACGATCGCGCGCTCGCTTTCTATCGCAAACAGGGATTCGCCGACATCGGCACCCGTCAGTTCAATGTCGGCGGCAAGCTTTACGACGATCTCGTTCTCGCCCGCCCGCTCGCAGCCTGAAGACCGGAATTATAAAATGACTGCCCCGCAAGCCTCCTCCAGCTTCGTCAATATCGGCGAGCGCACCAACGTCACGGGTTCGGCGGCGTTCAAGAAGCTGATCCTCGCCGACGATTATACCGCGGCGGTCGAGGTCGCGCGCCAGCAGGTCGAAAACGGCGCGCAGGTGATCGACGTCAATATGGACGAAGGCCTGCTCGACGCCGAATATGCGATGACGACCTTCCTGAAGCTCATCGCCGCCGAGCCCGATATTGCGCGCATCCCGGTGATGATCGACAGCTCGAAATGGGATGTGATCGAGGCGGGGCTGAAATGCGTGCCCGGCAAGCCGATCGTCAATTCGATCAGCATGAAGGAGGGCGAGGAGCCCTTCCTTGCGCACGCGCGCAAATGCATGGCCTATGGCGCCGCGGTCGTTGTGATGGCGTTCGATGAGGTCGGGCAGGCCGACACGAAAGAGCGCAAGATCGAAATCTGCGAGCGCGCCTACAAGCTGCTCATGACGATCGGTTTCCCGCCTGAAGACATCATCTTCGATCCTAACGTGTTCGCGGTCGCGACGGGGCTGGAAGAGCATGACAATTATGCGGTCGACTTCATCGAGGCGGTGAAGGAAATCCGTGTCCGTTGCCCGCATGTGCATTTCTCGGGCGGCCTGTCGAATCTCAGCTTTGGCTTCCGCGGCAACGAGACGGTGCGCCGCGCGATGCACAGCGTCTTCCTTTACTATGCGATCCCCGCCGGGCTCGACATGGCGATCGTCAATGCGGGGCAGCTCGACGTCTATGACACGATCGACCCCGAGCTTCGGAACGCATGCGAAGACGTCATCCTCAACCGCAAGATCGAGGGCGAGGCGGAATCGCCGACGGAGCGGCTGATCGCCCTCGCCGAACGCTACAAGGGCAGCAACCCGGCGCAGGAAAAGGCGGCCGAGGAGTGGCGCGGCTGGGAGGTGCGCAAGCGGCTCGAACATGCGCTCGTGAAGGGCATCGACGCCTATGTCGTCGACGACACCGAAGAGATGCGCCTGCTGCTGCCACGCCCCATCGAGGTGATCGAGGGGCCGCTGATGGACGGGATGAATGTCGTCGGCGACCTTTTCGGATCGGGCAAGATGTTCCTGCCGCAGGTGGTGAAATCGGCGCGCGTGATGAAGAAGGCGGTCGCGCACCTGTTGCCCTTCATCGAGGCATCGAAGGAACCCGGATCAAAGGGCAAGGGCAAGGTCGTGATGGCGACCGTCAAGGGCGACGTCCACGACATCGGCAAGAATATCGTCGGCGTCGTGCTGCAATGTAATGGCTTCGAGATCGTCGATCTGGGCGTGATGGTGCCTTGGTCGAAGATCCTGGAAGCCGCGAACGAGAATGACGCCGACATGATCGGCCTCTCGGGCCTGATCACGCCCTCGCTCGACGAGATGGTGACGGTGGCCGAGGAAATGCAGCGCGCCGGAATGACGATGCCGCTCCTCATCGGCGGCGCCACCACATCGAAGGTGCACACCGCGCTTCGTATCGATCCGGCCTACAAGGGTCCGGTGCTGCATGTGCTCGATGCCAGCCGCGCCGTGGGCGTCGCGACGTCGCTGGTCAGCGACACCGGGCGCGATGTCTATGTGCAAGGCTACAAGGACGATTACGCCCATGTCCGCGACGTGCGCGCGGGCAAGGGGCAGAGCGTCCTCCATACCCTCGAAGAGGCCCGCGCCAATTATTACGACGCCTACCTCAGCGACAAGCCCGCGCCGCCGCTGCAGCCCGGTCTGCACCGCTTCGACGACTGGTCGCTCGAGGATCTGCGCGAATGCATCGACTGGACGCCCTTCTTCCGCGCGTGGGAACTGCACGGCACTTATCCCTCGATCCTTGAGGATGATGTCGTCGGTGAGACGGCGCAGGCGCTGAAAGCCGACGCCGACGCGATGCTCGACAGATTGATCGCCGAGAAGTGGCTGACCGCGCGCGGGGTTTGCGCCTTTTGGCCATGCGCGCGCGACGGCGACAGCGTGACGATCCACCTCGCCGATGAAGAGCGGCATGTGACGCTTCCCTTCCTGCGTCAGCAGATCAAGAAGAGCCGCGACCGCGCCAATATGTGCCTCGCCGACTTCATCGATCCGGCGGGCGACTGGATGGGCGGCTTCGCGGTCGGTATCCACGGTATCGAGCCTTTTTCGGAGCGCTTCCGCGCCGACAAGGACGATTATTCGGACATCCTGCTGAAGGCGCTCGCCGACCGCTTCGCCGAGGCCTTCGCCGAGCGGCTGCACCAGCATGTGCGCACCACCCTCTGGGGCTATGCGCCCGGCGAACAGCTGACCAACGAGGCGCTGATCAAGGAAGAGTATCGCGGTATCCGTCCCGCACCGGGCTATCCCGCCTGTCCCGACCACAGCCTGAAACCGATCCTGTTCGATCTGCTCGCGGCGGGCGACAATGCCGGACTGGTGCTGACCGAAAGCTTCGCGATGCTGCCGACTGCGGCGGTCAGCGGCTTCTATTTCGGTCACCCCGAAAGCCAGTATTTCGGCGTCGCGCGGATCGGCAGCGATCAGCTCGAGGATTATGCGGCGCGGCGCGGCGTCGACATTGAGACCGCGACGCGCTGGCTGCGTCCCAATCTGGACTGACCTTACCCTTTTTTGGTGTGTCCCCGCGAAGGCGGGGACCCAGAGCGTTCGGTCCCAAACGCTTGCGTGGTCACGCTCTGGACCCCCGCTTTCGCGGGGGAACATGATGGTAAGAACGGTTGGTGGCGCTGTCCGATATGGGGACAGCGCGCCGGTTAACCAGCTTCGGGAAGGACTGGCGCGCGCGAAGCTGTTATAAAGCGGCGATGTTCCAGATCCTCTTCCGTCGGCCGCTGATGCCGTTGCTCGCCCTTCCGCTGCTTCTCGCACCGGTGCCGCTGCCCGCACAGACCGCTGACGCGCCCTATGATGTGAATGGCCGCGGCTTCGGCCGGCTACAGGATGCGGTCGATGCGATCGGCGAGGGCGAGGGCACGATCCGTATCGCACCCGGCTATCACCGCGATTGCGCGATCCAGACCGCCGGCCGCATTGCCTTTGTCGCGGCCGAGCCCGGACGCGCGATTTTCGACGGCGTGACCTGCGAGGGCAAGGCCGCGCTCGTCCTGCGCGGGGCCGGCGCGAAGGTCGACGGCATCGTCTTTCAGAACATGCGCGTGCCCGACGGCAATGGCGCGGGCATCCGCCTCGAGAAAAGCGATCTCGAGGTCGCGAACAGCATGTTCCGCAACAGCGAGGAAGGCATCCTGACCGCCGACGATCCCGAAGCGACGCTGACGATCGACCGGTCGACCTTTTCGCGCCTCGGCCGCTGTGACCGCGGTCTCAGCTGCGCGCACAGTGTCTATACCGGCATCTATGGCCGCGTGGTCGTGACGCACACCCGCTTCGAAAAGGGCAGCGGCGGTCATTATCTCAAGACGCGTGCGGTGCAGGTCGATGTCAACGACAACAGCTTCGACGATACGCAGGGCAATGCGACCAACTATATGATCGACCTGCCTTCGGGTTCCGTCGGGCGCATCGTGAACAATCTGTTCGTGCAGGGCCGCAACAAGGAGAATCATTCGGCGTTCATCGCCGTCGCTGCCGAGGAACGCAAAAATCCGTCGCGCGGGCTCGCCATCGCGGGCAACCGCGCCAGCCTGTCCGACGGGGTGAGCTGGCCGTCGGTATTCGTCGCCGACTGGAGCGGCGAGCCGCTTGCGATCGGCACCAACGAACTCGGGCCGCGCCTGACGAAGTTCGAGAAGCGCTAGAGCCTCAGGCCTCGCCGCGCGTTTCGATCAGCGACGCGGCGAGCGCTTCGGCCGGGGTCTTGCCGCCCCACAGCACGAACTGGAACACGGGATAGAAGCGCTCACACTCGTCGATCGCGCTCTCGATCAGCGTCTCGGTCAGGTCCAGCGGCAGTTGCGCGTCGGCGCCGACGAGCATGCCGTGCCGATAGAGGATCGTGCCGCTGTTCGACCATAGCTCGAAATGGCCGAGCCAGAGCTGCTCGTTGATCATTGCGAGCGCTTCGTGCGCGACGCTGCGCTTGTCCTCGACGACGCGGATGTCGGGAAAGGCGAGGAGCTGGATCACCCCGTCTTCGGGGCGCCACACCGCGCGCAGCTCATAGGTCGTCCAGCTGCCTTGCGCGGTCGCGACGATCTCGTCCTCGCCGACCATCTCGTGCGGCCAGTCGTGCGCGGCGAAATAGGATGCGATCATGTCGATCGGTGCCGCTTCCTGCCCGTCATCGTCGTCGTAGATATCGTCACTCATGCGCGCGCCTTAGACCGAAAGCGGCGGAGACGCGAGTCCGCGTCCCGCCGCCTTCGGGGATCGTCCTGTGTATAAAGGTCCGGAATCAGGCCTTGGGTTTGCGCGTCGCAGGCTTTGTCGCCGGCTTTGCCGCTGCCTTCGGCGCGGCGGCGGGCTTCGCTGCAGCCTTCGGAGCCGGTGCGGGCTTCGAAACGCCTTCCAGCTTGTCGAGCCGCGCCTTCAGCGCTTCGGCTTCGGCGCGCGCCTTTGCAGCCATTTCCTTCACCGCCTCGAATTCCTCGCGGCTCACGAAATCCATCCGGCCGACGAATTCCTTCGCGCGCTCGCGCATGGCGCTTTCGGCCTCGCGGCCCGCACCCGCGACGGTTCCGGCGATGCCGTTGATCATCTTGGCCAGATCGTCGAAAATCCGGTTCTCGCTCTGCATGTCTCTTCCTTCCAGGGGGATAACCCCTTGCCCTTCAGCTTATTTGGGTGCTCGCGGCGGCGGGGACAAGGGTTTCGGCATTGGGATTGGCCTGATCGATCTGGAAATTCAGGAAAGCCGCGAAGCAGAGCCAGGCGATATAGGGCGCGAGCAGCCAGGCTGCGGCCTTGCGGATCGGCGCGAAGGCAAAGAAGGTCGCGACCGCCACCATCAGGATGAAGATGATCAGATAAAGCGCCGTCGTCACCTGATGGGCGCCGAAAAACAGCGGCGACCAGGCGAAATTGGCAATCAGCTGGACGAAGAAGAGCATCAGCGCAAAGCCGCGCCCCTTCGCGCCGCGCGCGTGCAGGACCATCGCGAGCGCCAGCCCCATCAGGATATAGAGGACGGTCCACGCGGCGCCGAACACCCATCCCGGCGGGACGATCGCGGGCAGGTCGAGCGCGGTGAACCAGCGATTGGAATAGCCGCTGTTCGACAGCAGTCCCATCAGGCTGCCGATCAGCACGATCGACGGCACGGTGACCATCGCCCATCGCCAATAGGACATGCGTAACTGGCCCGGCGTAGCGATCTCGGTCATGCGGATATGGTCCCTTTCGCGATTCTGCGGCGCACAGGTGTTGCGGCTGTTATTTCCCCCGTCAAGCGGCTCGCTTGCATGCGGCAATCAGAAATTCGACATTGCCTTCGGGTCCGGTGATCGGGCTTTCGACCGTTTCAACGACGCTCCAGCCGATCTGTTCCAGCCAGCCCGCAACTTCGGTGCAGACTCGCGCATGGACCGAGGGGTCGCGGACGACGCCCTTTTTGCCGACCTCGTGCCGTTCGGCCTCGAACTGCGGCTTGATCAGCGCGACCAGCCGCGCGCCGTCCTCCGCAAAGCCCATCGGCACCGGCAGCACCTTCGACAGCGCGATGAAGCTCGCGTCGCAGACGATCAGGTCGATCGGCTCGGGAATATGATCGGCGGTCAGGATGCGCGCGCTCGTCTGTTCGTGGACGATCACCCGATCGTCCTGCCGCAGCTTCCACGCGAGCTGATTGGTGCCCGAGTCCACCGCATAGACGCGTGCTGCGCCGCGGCTCAGCAGCACGTCCGTAAAACCGCCGGTCGACGACCCCACGTCGATGGCGACCGCGCCCGTCACGCCCCAGCCCAAATGTGTAAGCGCATGATCGAGCTTGATCCCGCCGCGCGACACCCACGGATGGTCGCGGCCCTTCACGCTGATCTCGGCATCCTCGGCGACCTGCTGCCCCGCCTTGTCGATCTTGCGGTCGCCGACGAAGGCGAGGCCCGCGAGGATCAGCGCCTGCGCGCGCGTCCGGCTTTCGGCGAGCCCGCGATCGACGAGCAGCTGGTCGGCGCGCTGCTTCGCCATCAGCCGCCCGCCTTTCCGGTGAGCAGGCCCGGGGTCAGGATCTGCGGCAGGATTTCAGGCTGCGCGGCGCCCGGTGCATACCAGAGATAGAGCGGCACGCTGTTGCGGCCATGCTCGGCGAGCGTTCGCGTGATGACAGGATCGCCGTTGGTCCAGTCGCCGACGAGGGTAATCACGCCCTTGTCCTTGAAGACCTCCTGCACCGCCTCGCGATGGATCGCGCCCGCCTCGTTCGCCTTGCACGACAGGCACCAGTCGGCGGTGAAATAGACGAAGACGGGCTTGCCGGTCGCGCGCGCCTTGGCGAGAGCAGCAGGGGAGAATATTTGCCCGTCGGAGGTAGCGCTTGTGGCGGACGTTGGCCTGTCGGCAAGCAGGACCGCATTGCTTCCATTTATATAAATCGCCCCTGTCGCTAGCAACATGAGGAGCCAACCTCCTTGCCTGCCCTTTTGATAATTCCCTAAGGCTTGAAAGGCGATGGTGCTAAATACAAGTGCCTGAAGCGCCGCTTTCCAACCGAGATCGTCCGCTTGGCGCCACAACAGCCAAGCCAAGCCAAGCGCGGTCAATCCCATCGGCACCGCCATCCACTTGCGGAATCGCTCCATCCATAGGCCCGGTTTGGGCAAGCGTTTGCGCAGCGCTGGGAGGAAGCCGATAGCGAGAAAAGGGAGCGCTAGCCCCAACCCCAATCCGCCGAAAATAGGCAGCGCAGCCCATCCAGGCAGCACGAGCGTGGCGCCAAGTGCCCCGCCAAGCAGTGGGCCACTGCAGGGTGTCGCAACGAATGCGGCCAACGCTCCGGTCCAGAATCCGCCCGCCGCACCGCCTTTTTGGGTCAACGCCTGCCCCCGCCCGAAAGACGGTAATTCATACATGCCAGCGAGGTTCAATGTTATCGCCAGAGCGAGCAGGAGCAGGACCAAAACGCTGACCGGATGCTGCAACTGGAACGCCCAGCCAATCTGTTCGCCTGCCGCGCGCAAGGCGAGTAGCGCGCCGCCGAGCAGCAAGGCGGTGAAGACCGCTCCCGCCGTGTAAGCGATGGCCTCCACCTTCGCATCGCGCGCGTCGCCGCCGGAACGCGCCAAGCTCAACGCCTTCAGGCTCAGGATGGGGAAAACGCACGGCATCAGGTTGAGGATCAGTCCGCCGAGGATCGCGCCGCCGAGCGCGGTCCAGAACAGCTCCATGTCGATCCCGCGCGCAGCGGTGACGATCGGCTGGCCTGAAAGGCGCACGGCTTCGGGTTCGAAGCGCACGGCCAGCCCGCGTCCGTCCGAGAGCTTGAGCAATCCCTGCACCGGCCCCGCCGCATCGCCCTTCACCTTGGTCTCGACGATGATCCAGTCGCCGTTGCGGCTGAAGCTCTGCGCGGCCGGATAATCGACGACATTCTGCGTTTCGAGGAACAGGTGCGGCGCATCAAGCGCCGTGCCATCGGGCAGCGGAACGCCGAAGCGTACCCTATCGCCCTTGCGCTCCCACGCGCCCGCGCGGTCGAGCGGCTGGGGCAGCTTTGCGCGCCAAGCATCGAAGCGTGCGCGTTCGGCCGGTGCGATCTTGCCGTCGCCCGCCTTCAACGCAACCGAGATCACCGCCTTTTCCGGGACGCACACCTTGTCGGTGCAGGCGAGCCAGTTGGCGATGCCGGTCAGCGTCAGGTCGGTTCCCGGCGCGACGCTCTTGTCCACCTGAACATCGGCCAGCAGCGCATAGGGATGTTCATAGACATGGTTCATCATGCCGAAGAGGGTGAGCGCTTCGGGCACCGGATAGCGGAAGGGGGTGACCGTGATCCCCTCGGGGGCGTTCCATTCGACCGACAGGCCGAACCCGGCGTCGCCGCCGTTCAGCCAATAGCCGTGCCAGCCCTTTTCGGGGGTCATCGACAGCGCGATCGCGGTTGCGCCGCCCGGTGCGGGTTTGGGCGATTCGGCGACCAGCTTTGCCGCGATGTGCGGCGCCTGCGCCCGGGCAGGGCTCAACGCCAACGCAAACAGCGCCAAAAGGGCCAATATCGCGCGCGAAACTGTCATGAAAACCTGTCTAGGCAATATCGTTATCCGCCCGCCGCCGTTCATCGTCTAAGGCTTGCCATATAGGCGGGTTTCGACGAGAGGACAGCCCGCGCTGATGCCCCCATCGGAGAAGCTGCCCGTGAAGATCAAATATCTCGCCACCGCCGCAAAACTCGCTTGCGCTGCCGCCCTTGCCGTCTCCGCCGCCGGACCGGTGGTCGCGCAAAATGCAGCCGCGCCCGCCGCGAAGGTCACCGCCGCGACCCCGGCGCCCAAGCTGGTCGTCGTGATCTCGGTCGACCAGTTTTCTGCGGACCTGTTCACCGAATATCGCAGCCACTTCACCGGCGGCCTCGCGCGGCTCGCCTCTGGCGTCGTTTTCCCGGCCGGCTATCAGTCGCACGCCGCGACCGAAACCTGCCCCGGCCATTCGACGATCCTGACCGGCAACCACCCGGCGCATACCGGCATCATCGCGAACAATTATTTCGACCTCTCGGCCGCACGCGACGACAAGAAGCTCTATTGCGCCGAGGACGAGACGGTGCCCAGCAGCAGCTCGAAGAAATATTCGGCGTCGATCAATCACCTGCTCGTCGCGACGCTCGGCGACTGGATGAAGGTCGCAAACCCGAAGGCGCAGGTCGTTTCGGTCGCGGGCAAGGACCGCGCCGCGATTATGATGGGCGGGCGAAAGGCCGACGAACTCGTCTGGCTCGTGCCGACCGGGCTCACCAGCTATCCCGGTGTCGCGCTGTCGCCGACCGCGCAGCAGGCGGGCACTGCGATCGCTGCTGCGATTGCCGCACCGCGTCCCCCGGTCGCGCTTCCCGCCGAGTGCGGCTCGCACGACATCGCGATCCCGATCGGCGACAAGGGAGCGACCGTCGGCACCGGCCGCTTCCAGCGCGACGGCGGCGACTTCCGCCGCTTCATGGCCTCGCCCGAAGCCGACGGCGCGGTGCTCGCTGCCGGCGCCGCGCTCCGTCAGGCGCGCAAGCTGGGTGAAGGCGATACCACCGACCTCCTGATCCTCGGCCTGTCGGCGACCGACTATGTCGGCCACAGCACCGGTACCGAAGGCAGCGAAATGTGCATGCAGATGCTCGCGCTCGACCGCGAGCTCGGCGATTTCTTTGCGCGGCTTGATGCGACCGGAATCGATTATGTCGTCGCACTGACCGCCGATCATGGCGGCCATGACCTGCCCGAACGCAACCGTCAGAACGCTTGGCCTGCCGCCGAGCGCGTCGACAAGGCGCTCGATCCCGATGCGATGGGAAAGGCAGCGGCCGAAAAGCTCGGTCTGTCGCAGCCCTTGCTCTATGGCGACGGCCCGTTCGGCGACATGTATCTGTCAAAGGCGCTCACTCCGGCGCAGCGCAAGGCCGCACTCGCCGATCTCGTCGCGCGCTACCGCGCGCATCCGCAGGTCGAGGCGGTGGTGACCGGCGAGGAACTGGCGAAATATCCGATCTCGAAGCGTTCGCCCGACGTCTGGAATCTGATGGACAAGCTGCGGGCCTCCTACAATCCGCAGCGTTCGGGCGATTTCATCGTCGTGCTGAAACCGCGCGTGACGCCGATCCCCGAATCGGGCCTCGGCTATGTCGCGACGCACGGATCGGTCTGGGACTATGATCGCCGCGTGCCGATCCTGTTCTGGCGCAAGGGGCTCACCGGCTTTGAACAACCGAACGCCGTGATGACGGTGGACATTTTGCCGACGCTCGCGTCGGTGATCGGCGTACCGCTCGATATGAACAAGATCGACGGACGCTGCCTCGACCTGCTCTCGGGCCCCGAGAGCAGTTGTCGATAGACGAGAAGAAAAAGGGACGATGACAAAGACTTTGCGAACTTTCGCTGGCCGGCTGCTGCTGGTCGGGTGCGGCAATATGGCGGGCGCGATGCTCGATCGCTGGCTCGCCGCGGGGCTTGACCCGGCCGCGGTCGCGGTCGTCGATCCCTTGGCCGCGCCGCGCGAGGGGATTTCGCAATTCGCGTCGCTCGCCGAATGGAAGGATGCGGGCGGCAACGCGGACTGGATCATGCTCGGCATGAAACCGCAGCAGCTCGGCGAGGTCGCCGACGATCTGGCAGCGGTCGCGGGCGGCGACACGCACCTGTTGTCGATCCTCGCGGGCGTATCGCTCGCTGACCTTGCGCTGCGCTTTCCCGGGGCGAAGGCGCAGGTTCGCATCCTGCCGAACCTCGCGGCGCGCATCGGCGCCGGCGTGTCGGCGGTCGCCAGCCTCGGCGTCGCTGACGACGGCGCGGTCCAGTCGCTGCTGAAGCCGCTTGGCACTGTCGTCGCGCTTGCCGACGATACCACGATGGATCTCGTCACCGCCTTCACCGGCAGCGGCCCCGCGTTCGTTTTCCGCCTGATCGAGGCTTATGCGGCGGCGGGCGAACGCCTCGGCCTGTCGTCAGAGGATGCGCTGAAGCTTGCGACGGCGACCTTCGGCGGCTCGACCGCGCTTCTCGCCGATAGCGGCGAAAAGCCGGGCACGCTGATCGCGCAGGTTGCGAGCAAGGGCGGTACGACCCAAGCCGGGCTCGATGTGCTCGACGAGGGCGGCCAGCTTGCGGCGCTATTCACCGGGGTCTTGCGCGCCGCGCGCGACCGCGGGCGGGAGCTCGCCGACATCGCGCGCGGCGAGGGCTAGCTCAGCTTTCGCTTCCCAGCTTGGAGACCCGCGCGCGATCGCCCGGCGTCATCAGCGCCTCGCTGACCTGCCAAAATCCGGTCACCGCCTGCTGACCCGCATGGGTATAGGCACGGCTCATCGCGTCGCGCAGCTGCTGAAAGATCGCGGCCTCGACCGCGCGGCCGGCGGGGGTCAGGCGCAGCTCCTTCTGTCGCCGGTCCCGGCCGCCCTGTCGCGTCGTCAGAAATTCGCGTGCCTCCAGCTCCTTCACCACCCGTCCCAGCGACTGTTTGGTGATCCCGAGCAGCCCGAGCAGGTCCGAAATCGTGATCCCCGGCGCGCGCGCGATGAAATAGAGGGCGCGATAATGCGCGCGGCCGAGCTCGTTTTCGGCCAGCCGCACGTCGATCGCGCGCCACAGGGCGCCATGCCCGAAAAACTGATATTCGATGCCGCGCCGGACCTCCTCTTCGCGCAAGAAAAGGGCAGAGGCGGCGGGAACTTGTGAAAGAAAATTTTCATTCGGCATAGTCGCTATCGTTGCGCCGAGCGCCTGCCTTTGGCAAGAGGCGCGCAGCTTTCACCCCCGAGTCACTCCCGAACAATAAGGGTTCTGTCATGCTTGCTCCCGCCTTCGCCCGCCTTCCGCACCCCAATCCGACGGCGGATGATGTACGCGCGGTGGCGATTGCTGATCCGGCCTTCGGGCGCGTCTTCACCGATCATATGGTGTCGATCACCTATAAGGAGGGGCTTGGCTGGCACGACGCGAAGGTCATGCCGCGCGGCCCGCTGTCGCTCGATCCGGCGACCGCCGTTCTCCATTATGCGCAGGAGATTTTCGAGGGACTGAAGGCCTATCGCCTCGACGACGGGTCGATGGCGCTGTTCCGTCCCGAAGCCAATGCCGCCCGCTTCAACGCGAGCGCACGGCGCATGGCAATGGCCGAGCTGCCCGAGGAGATGTTCATCGCCGCGGTCAGGGAAGCCGTCGCCGCCGACGCGCACTGGTTCCCGCCGGTCGACGGCGGCGCGCTGTATCTGCGTCCCTTCATGTTCGCGAGCGAGGTCTTCCTGGGCGTGAAGCCCGCGGCCGAATATCAGTTCCTCGTCATCACTTCGCCGGTCGGCAATTATTTCAAGTCGGGCGCGCCCGCGATCTCGCTCTGGGTGTCGGAGGATTATACCCGCGCCGCACCGGGCGGCACCGGCGCCGCGAAATGCGGCGGCAACTATGCCTCCAGCCTCGTCGCGCAGCGCGAGGCGATCGCCCAAGGTCACGACCAGGTCGTCTTCCTCGACGCTGCCGAGCATCGCTGGATCGAGGAACTGGGCGGCATGAACATGTTCTTCGTCTTCGACGACGGCAGCATCGTCACCCCGCCGCTGACCGGCACAATCCTGCCCGGCATCACGCGCGACGCGATCATCACGCTCGCGCGCGACGCGGGGCTGACGGTGCGCGAAGAACCCTATGCGATCGACCAGTGGCAGGCGGATGCCGAGAGCGGCAAGCTGACCGAAAGCTTTGCCTGCGGCACCGCCGCCGTGGTCACCCCGGTCGGCAAGGTTACGCGCGGCGAAACCAGCTTTACCATAGGCGCCGGCGGCCCGGGACAGGTCACCGAAATGCTCAAGGGCAAGCTCGTCGATATCCAGCGCGGCCGCGCAGCGGACCCGCACGGCTGGGTCACGCGACTCTGAGCCCACGCGCCTTGCATTAGGCGTCGCCGCGTTCTAGAGCGCGCGTCGCACCGGCCGTTGGGGCGTCGCCAAGCGGTAAGGCAGCGGCTTTTGATGCCGCCATGCGCAGGTTCGAATCCTGCCGCCCCAGCCAGCCGGTCACAGCCGCCGATACAGAATTGGGTCGCGATTGCGGCACGGCGCGGTTAGGCTGCGCTGGGCCATGGCATCGGGTGAGCGGATCGAATGAAGGGCAAACGCGCGGTCATCGTTTCGGCCGAGTTCACGAGCTTCGTCGGCCGTGGACCCTGCAGCGCCGCGCATCTGCCGCCCGACGCGCTGATCCTCGGCTTCGGCGACATCGGCGAGCCTGCGGTGAGCGTGCTCGATTTCGCCGACCTGTCGGACGACGCAAGCGGCGAACTGCTCGTCTTCGCGATCAGCCGCAGCGCCTGCGTGCGCCTTTTCGATCTTGTGCCCCGCACGGGCGGCCGCTGGTATCTGCCCGCCGATCTGCGCGGGCTGGGCCGCGCGGTGGTTGCGGTCGAGGGGGAAGGTGAGGCGGCAACGCTCCTCCGCATCGCCCGCAGCCTCGAACTGCTATGCCAGCTTTTCGCCGCGCTCGCCGCCGACCGGATGGTCGAGGTTCGCGGCGCGACGACGCTGGGCGAGGATGATATTGTGCGGGTCGCCGCCGCGCATCAGATCATTGCCGAACATTGGCGCGAGCGGCTGACAGTCGACGAGGTCGCGCGCCGCTGCGGCCTCGGCAAGGACAAGCTGACGCGGGGCTTTCGCGAACTCTATCGCTGTACGGTGGCCGAGGCGGTCAGCGCTCGGCGGCTCGAATCGGCGCGGCAGCTTCTGTCAGAAAGCGACCTGCCGATTTCCAGCATCGGCTACCGCTGCGGCTATCTCAGCAATGCGAGCTTCACCCGCGCCTTCGCTCGCCGGTTCGGTATGGCGCCGACCGAGATGCGGCGGCACGACGCGGCCGAACTGCGATCGTCGGTGAAACGCTGACGGCGGATTTCATTCGCCGCGCTGAAAGATCATCGCCATCTGTTCGATGTCGAGGTCGCGCTCCAGTTCGTGTAGCACCTCATCTTCGATCAGCCCGGCGCGGTGGATGCGGATCAGCTCTGCGCGGCTTGCCGCGATCGCCGCAATGACGATATCGAAGTGCGGGCGCAGATTATCCATTTCCGTCCCCGCATCCTGTTCATAGCGTTCCATGAACCGCATTCGCTTGCGCGCTTCTTCGAGCATATACGGATGGACCAGCGTGCCGTCCTCGTCATAGGCGCGCGCCTCGATCACCGTCATCCGCGCCCGCGCCATCGCGCCTTCCGCGGCCGCCATCGTCATTTTAGCCGGCGGGTCGGCATCGACCGGCCGGATGCGGCGGATCAGCCAGCCGAGGCTCGATCCCTGGATGACCACGGTCGCAAAGATCGCGGCGAAGGCGCAGATCAGCATCAGGTCGCGGCCGGGCATGTCGGCGGGCAGCGTCAGCGGCACCGCCAGCGTAACCACGCCGCGCATCCCGGCCCAGCTGAGAACGGTTGCCTGTCGCCAGCCGAGCGGCCGCGCCCGCTTTGCGCCCAGCCGGCGGCCAAGTTCGAGCAGCCCCTCGGCGGCGAATATCCAGACGAAGCGTGCGATGACGATCGTCAGCACGACGCCGACGATCATCTGGATCGTCGATGCCGGTATCGCGGCGATCCCCCCGAACCGCTCGATTGCGCCGCGCAGCGAGAAGCCGATCAGAACGAAGACGAAGGCTTCGAGGATGAAGACGAGCATCTGCCAGACCGAGTTGCCGACGAGCCTTGTGTCGGCGGACAGGACGACATGCTGGTACCAGCCAAGGACCAGGCCCGCGGCGACGGTCGCGATCACCCCCGACACATGCGCGGCTTCGCCCGCCAGATAGGCGACCCAGCACAGGGTGACATGCGCGATGACGACAAGGACGCGATCCTGCAGACGGCGCGTCACAAAGACCCACAATCGGCCCATTGCGGCGCCGACAACCGCACCGCCGATCGCGACAATGGTAAAGCTTTGCACCGCCTCGCCGACATGGAAGACGCCGCTCAGCGTCGCGGCGACGGCAAAGCGGAAAAGGATCAGGCCGGTGGCGTCGTTGAGCAGGCTTTCGCCTTCGAGCAGCGCGGTCACGCGCCGTGGCAGCGTGACGCCCTTGAGCACCGCGCGCGCCGACACGGCATCGGGCGGCGAGACGATCGCGCCCAGTGCGAAACAGGCGGCCCAGGGCAGGCCCGGCATGATCCAGTGCGCGACCACGCCGACCGCCAGCGTCGTGAACACCACCGCGCCGACCGCGAGCGACAGGATGCCCGGCAGGTGGCGCCGGAAACGGCCGAGCGCGGTGTAATAGGCGCCGTCCATCAGCAGCGGCGGCAGGAACAGTACCAGCGCAAGTTCGGGGTCGAGCGAGACGACCGGAAGGCCGGGAACGAAGGCGAGCGCGCCGCCGCCGACGAGCAGCGCGGTGGCCGGCGGCCAGCGCAGCTTGATGGCAAGCCAGTGCAGCCCGACGATGACCGCCAGCAGGACGAGTATCAGTTCAAAGGCCTGGACGGCATGCACCGCGTCAGGTCCGGTCGCGCGTGTTATCGAAGGATGATGTCATGGCGAGGCCCCTCCTGCCGATCGGGTCGCGCCGAAACTGGCGCGATTTTCCGCAGGAATCAATGGCGTCGGCAAATATCGGGAGAGGGCCTTTATCCCCCGCCCGCCGCACTTGGCGGCCGCGACGGGGGAACAGGTTGTGTGTGCACAAGAAGAACAATAGGTGAACAAATGTTCTTCGTCAACCCCAAGCCGTGCTTTTCCTCCTTCAGGTTGACGTTAACGTCAATTGGCGCCAATGCCGTTACGAAACAGCCGCAGGAGAGCAAGCATGGCCGCGCAACCCCAATTCGATCTGACCGGGCGAATTGCCCTCGTCACCGGCGCGTCGTCGGGGCTCGGGGCGGGCTTTGCAAGGATACTCGCTGCGTCGGGTGCGAAGGTCGTGCTCGCCGCGCGGCGTGCCGACAAGCTCGCCGAACAGGTCACGGCGATCGAGGCAGCGGGCGGTCAGGCGATCGCGGTCAGCATGGACGTGACCGACGAAGCATCGACCAAGGCGGCCTATGACGCTGCCGAAGCGGCGTTCGGCACCGTCGATACGATCGTCGCCAATGCCGGCGTCGCGACCGAGAAGATGGCGATGAGCCTGTCGGTCGACGATGTCGATTTTCTGCTCGCGGCGAACGTCCGCGGTGTGTTTCTGACCGCGACCGAAGGCGCGAAGCGGCTCGACGCTGCGGGTAGCCGCGAAAAACAGAACGGCCGCATCGTCCTGATCGGATCGATCACTGCCGACAAGGTGTTCCCCGCGACGTCGGTCTATGGCGCCACCAAGGCGGCAGTGCGCCACCTTGGCAAGGCGCTTGCGCGCGAATGGGCGCGGCGCGGGATCAGCGTCAATGTGATCCAGCCGGGCTATTTCGAATCCGAAATGACCGCCGAACTGTTCGACAGCGACGTCGGCGCGCAGATGGTGAAAAGCTTCCCGCGTCAGCGGATGCGGCCCGCGACCGACCTGCACGCGCCGCTGCTGCTGCTCTGCTCGGACGCCGCACAGGGCATCACGGGCAGCGTCATCACGATCGACGACGGACAGACGCTGTGAGTGGCGAACTGCTCGTCGAAGCGCGCGGTCCGGTCGAGATCGCGACGCTCAATCGCCCCGACCGGCTCAATGCGCTGAGCGTCGGGCTGGTTGACGAGCTCAACGACTATTTCGGCGGCCTCGCCGACCGCAAGGACGTGCGTGTCGTCATTCTGCGGGGTGCCGGGCGCGGCTTCTGCGCCGGGCTCGATATTCAGGAAGATCGCACAACCGACGAGACCGCGGTGCTGCGCACGCTGCGTACCCAGACGAGCATCGGCAATATCTATCGCAAGATGCGCGCGTGTCCGCAGCCGATCATCGCTCTCGGCCACGGCGCCGCGGCGGGTGGGGGGCTATCGCTGCTGCTCGCGTCCGACGTGCGCTATGGTACGCCGTCGTTCCGCTGCAACGCCGCCTATATCCGCATCGGGCTGGGCGGGTGCGACATGGCGTCGAGCTATTTCCTGCCGCGCCTCGTCGGTGCCAGCCTTGCGTCGGAGATGATCCTGACGGGCCGTTTCGTCGATGCCGACCGGGCGCTCCGCGCCGGGCTGATCAGCGAGATCGTTGAGGAAGAAGCCTTGCTCGACCGCGGCCTCGCGCTGGCGGACGAGATGCTGGCGACCGCACCCTGGGGTCTGCGGCTTTCGAAGCAGGCGCTCAACCTCAATATCGATGCCCAGAGTCTCGACGCCGCGATGGCGATCGAGGACCGGCAGCAGGTGATCCTGTCGGCAACCGAGGACCATAAGGAAGCGCTGGCCGCGTTCCTCGGAAAACGCGCGCCCGACTATAGCGAGCGATAGCTCCCCCGCCGTCTCATCTTGACTCTGCGATCTATTGGCATAACAAATGTCAAAATAATTGCAGGGGGAGATGGCGATGGCGGGTCGCTTGTGGGCCGGAGGGGTGCCGGGTCGCGGAAACCTGGCCCGGAACATGTTCGGGGATATGTTCCGGCGTTCGGCCTGCCTTGCTTCGATAGCCCTGCTCGCGGCGGCGCCGGCTGAAGCCAGCCAGGCGCCGCCGCGTCATCCCAATATCGTGATCCTGCTCGCCGACGACTGGGGTTTCAGCGACGTCGGCTCGTTCGGCAGCGAGATATCAACGCCGAACATCGACGCGCTCGCGCAGGCGGGGATGCGCTTTTCCAATTTCCATGTCGCGGGATCCTGCTCGCCGACCCGCGCGATGCTGCAGAGCGGGGTGATGAATCACCGTGCCGGGCTCGGCAACATGCCCGAGACGATCCCCGACGAACATCGCGGCAAGCCCGGGTACGACACGGTGATGAACCTGCGCGTCGTCACGATCGCGCAATTGCTGAAGGCGGCGGGCTATCGCACCTATCTGACCGGAAAATGGCATCTGGGGAGCGACGCGAAACGGCTTCCCGGCGCGCGCGGCTACGACCGTGCCTTCAGCCTTGCCGACGCCGGCGCCGACAATTTCGAGCAGCGCCCGATCGAGGGCATGTACGACACCGCCGCCTGGACCGAGAACGGCAAGCCTGCGACGCTGCCGAAGGACTATTATTCGTCGCACTTCGTGGTCCAGAAGATGATCGATTATATCGACGCCGACCGGGCGGGCGGTCAGCCCTTCCTTGCGTCGGTGAACTTCCTCGCCAATCATATCCCTGTGCAGGCGCCCGACAGCGACATTGCGCGTTACTCGGCGATGTATCGCGACGGATGGACCAGGCTGCGCGAAGCGCGGGCGAAACGTGCGATGGCGCTCGGCATCATGCCGGCGGGTACCGCGCTGGTCACGATGAAGACGACGCCCGACTGGGCGAAGCTCGATGCCGAGGAACGCGCCGCGGCCATCCGCGTGATGCAGGCCTATGGTGCGATGGCGACCGCGATGGACCGCGAGATCGGCCGGCTGGTCGCGCACCTCAAAGCGACCGGCGAGTATGAGAATACGATCTTCGTCTTTCTCTCGGACAATGGTGCCGAGCCGACGAACCCCTACAACCGGCTGCGCAACCGGCTGTTCCTGGGGATGCAATATGACACCTCGATCGCGAACATCGGCCGGCGCGGCAGCTTCAGTGCCGTCGGTCCCGGCTGGGCGAGCGCTTCCGCCTCGCCGTTGTCGGGCTACAAGTTCAGCGCGACCGAGGGTGGGCTCCGCGTCCCGCTGATCATCGCCTGGCCCGGCCATGCCGGGATCAGGGCGGGTGCGATCAACGACGGGCTGGCGCATGTCACCGACATATTGCCGACGCTGCTCGATCTTTCGGGCGTGCCCGGTCATGGCGGAACCTGGAACGGACGTCCCGTCGAGCGGCTTGCGGGGCGGAGCCTCGTGCCGATGCTCGCGGGTACCGAGGGCAGCGTCCATGGCGACGCGCCGCTTGGCTATGAACTGTCGGGCAATGCGGCGCTGTTCCGTGGCGATTACAAGCTCGTCCGCAATCTTGCGCCGACCGGTGACGGCACGTGGCGGCTATTCGATCTGAAGATGGATCCCGGCGAAACGAGCGACCTGTCGGCGACGATGCCCGATCGCTTCGCGGCGATGCGCGCCGACTACGCTGCCTTCGCGAGGGATAATGGCGTGCTCGAAATGCCCGTCGGCTACACCGCCGACGAACAGATCAACCTTTATGCGTGGCGGCAGCAGGGAAAGAAGCGCGCGATTCAGGCGGGTGTCGTGCTTGGCGGGGTCATTGTGTCGCTGGCGCTGATCTTCGCGGGGTGGCGCCGGCGGCGGAAACGGCAGCGCGTCTAGGCCGCGATCAGCGCCTCGATCATGTGCGCGACGACCGCGCCGGCATCCTCGACCGACAGCCCCTGATCCTGCCGGATCGCGCGCCAGTTCTGGAACGACAGCGTCGCGATCAGCGCCTCGACCCGATAGCGGTCGGCGGTCACGTCGGCGGGCAGCAGGCGCAGCACAAGATCGCGCTCCATCGTCACGACCTGCGCATATTGGCCCATCAGATAGGGCGACTGGAACCGCTTGACGTTCGCGGCGAGGCGGAAGGGCAGCATCGTCTCGAACACTCGCGCGCGGCGGCGGGTCAGGTCACGGATATTGGCGCGCCAGTCGGCGCTGTCATAAGGCGCGGTGATCGTCGGCCAGATGCGCTCGGCGACGGTCCGCGAAATCTCGCGATAGAGCGAGTCCATGTCGTCGAAATGGCGGAACACGGTGCGCAGCCCGACCCCGGCTTCCTCGGCGACGCGCGCCGCGCTCGGCATCAGGTCGCCGCCCTCGATCAGGTCCATCATCGCGGCAACGATACGCTTGTGGCTCGACCGGCTGCGCTCGCGCCGTCCGTCGACACGCTTGCCCTCTTCGGCGGCCGCGATCCCCATGTCTCCCTCCATATGCCTCCGCTGGCCCAGCTGGCGCCCCGCGTCAATGGTCCGGCTTAACCATCTTGCGCCTCGGGGAATATAATGACACATATAGTGCCATAATATGGATGGCAACGGCCGGGGTGGGGTTATGGGCGGTCAAGCGATGCTTTTGAGTGCGATATGGGGCGCCGCGCTCCTGGGTTGGGTTGGCTTCCTCTTTTTTTACGACGGACTCCGGCGTCCGCTTCGTGCGCGCGAGATCGACGATTTTCTCGCGACGCTTGGACCGCGCATGACCGAGACCGGAAATGATCTTGGCCGGTTGCGCGATTTTCTCGAAAGCGACGATGGGCGCGAGTTCGTGATGGTGAACCTCGTTCGCACTCGGCCTGGCCTGGTGACCGATCCAGCGAGCGGCGAGGCGCGCGAAGGGAGCGAATGGCTCCGCCGATATTCTGAACCCTTTGTGCGCGGCCTGATTGCACGCGGCGGGCACCCGCTTTTCGTCGGGCGCAAGATCGGCGGCTATATCGACGCGTGGAACACGCCTGCGGATCCGGGCTGGTCGCTCGCCGGGACGATGCGGTACCGCAGCCGCCGCGATCTCGTCCGGATGGCAACCGATCCAAGGTTTCGCGCCGCGCATCTCAACAAGACGCTGGGGATCGAGGCGACCTTCTCTTTCCCGACCCAGCGCCAGATCGCCTTTTACGCGAGTCCGCGTGTCATCATGGGCTTGACGCTCGCGCTTGCTGCGGCGCTCGGTCATATTCTGGTTCTGACTTTTGCGGGGGGGACGGCATGAAGAAAAGATGGGTGGCCCTCGGGGTTCTCGCCGCGCTGGGCGCAGGCGGTTATTGGGGCTTTCAGGCGAATAAATACCGCCTTCCGGGTATCATCCAGGACTGGCGCGACCCGGTGCAGCCCAACCGTCCGGTGGTCTGGCAGTCGGGGCCAGCGAAGGCGCCGGACGGAAAGCGGCCGCCGAACATCATCCTGATCGTCGCCGACGATCTCGGCTGGAACGACATCAGTCTCAATGGCGGCGGGGTCGCCGGCGGGATCGTCAAGACGCCGAACATCGACGCGCTCGCGCATCAGGGCATGAATTTCACCACCGCCTATGCCGCGAACGCGACCTGTTCGCCGTCGCGCGCAGCGATGATGACCGGACGCTATCCGACGCGCTTCGGCTTCGAATATACGGCGGTGCCCGTACAATTTGCCGAGAATCTGGCGCATGGGTCGGGCATCGGGCCGCTGAAGACGGTGTTCCACAAGGAGCTGATCACCGACGATATTCCCGACTATCCCGACATGGGCGTCCCCGCGAGCGAGGTGACGATTGCCGAGGCGGTGAAGGCGGCGGGCTATCACACGCTCCACATCGGCAAATGGCATCTGGGTGAGGCGCCGAAGCTGCAGCCGCAGGCGCAGGGCTTCGACGAAAGCCTCGCTATTCTGGCTGGCGGCGCGATGTTCCTGCCCGAGGATGATCCCGACACGGTCAATGCCAAGCTGCCGTGGGATCCGATCGACCGCTTCATCTGGGCGAACCTGCGCCACGCGGTGACCTTCAACGGCAGCACGCGTTTCCACCCCAAGGGGCACATGACCGACTATTTCGCCGACGAGGCGATCAAGGCGATCGACGCGAACAGGAACCGTCCTTTCTTCATGTACCTCGCCTTCAACGCGCCGCACACGCCGTTGCAGGCGACGAAGGAGGATTATGCGAAATTCCCCCAGATCAAGGATCACAAGACCCGCGTCTATGGTGCGATGATCGCTCAGCTCGACCGGCGGATCGGCGACGTGATGGCGAAGCTGAAAGAGGCAGGGATCGACGACAATACGCTCGTCATCTTCACCAGCGACAATGGCGGCGCCTGGTACAACGGCATCGCGGGGCTGAACGCGCCGTATCGCGGATGGAAGGCGACCTTCTTCGAGGGTGGTATCCGCACCCCCTTCTTCATGCGCTGGCCGGGGCACATTGCGCCAGACTCGCGCCGCGCCGACATCACCGGGCATCTCGACATCTTCGCGACGATCGCTGCCGCCGCGGGCGCGAAGCTGCCGGCCGACCGCATCATCGACAGCGAGAATATCCTCTCCGGTCCGGCGAAGCGGCAGGCGCTTTACTGGCGCTCGGGCGATTATCGTGCGGTGCGGATGGGCGACTGGAAATTGCAGGTGACGAAGCGCCCCGAAAAGGCGCGGCTCTACAATCTCGCCACTGATCCGACCGAACAGCGCGAACTGTCGGCAGCCGAGCCGCAGCGCGTCGCGCAGCTTCGCGCAATGATCGAGGCGCAGAACAAGGGCATGGCAAAGCCGATCTGGCCCGGGCTGATCGAAGGGCCGGTCCGCATCGATGTGCCGCTTAATACACCGTGGAAGGATGGGCAGGACTATATCTACTGGACCAACTGACTTGTGGAACCGCGCCGCCGCGCGTTAAGGGGGCGCCCATGGCAAGTGGCACCGGTTCCCGGGACGGCGGTAACGCGCGTCCGACGATGGCGGATATCGCCAAGGAACTGGGCGTTGCCAAGATCACCGTCTCGCGCGCCTTGTCGAACCATTCGACGGTCAAGGACAGCACGCGCAAGCTGATCCGCGAGACCGCCGAGCGCATGGGCTACCGGCTCAACATATCGGCGCGGAACTTGCGGCAGCGGCGGACGCGGACGATCGCGGTGGTCATCGAAATGGCGCCGTCGCACGACCGCCTGATGAGCGAGCCTTATCCGCTTTCGCTGCTCGGCGGCATCATGCAGGAACTGACTGCTGCAGGGCAGAATATGGTGCTGACGACGATCGATCTGTTCGCCGAGCACCCACCCTCGACCGATGGCGTCATCCTGCTGGGGCAGGGTGTCCATGACGACGCTGCCACGGCGGTCGAGGCGATGGGGCTGCCCTACGTGGTCTGGGGCGCTGCGCACGGACCGCCCGAGCGCATCGTCGTCGGCAGCGACAATCGCGCCGGGGGCCGGCTGGCTGCCGGCTATCTGGTCGAACGGGGACGGCGAAATCTGCTCTTCCTTGGCGAGACCCAGCATGGCGAGGTCGAGGACCGGTTGAACGGGTTCGAAGCCGGGCTGAAAGGGTCGCAGGCGGTGGTCGTCGACAAGATCGCCTGCGCCTTCACCACCTCGGCAGGGCGCGAGGCGGTCACCCGCTTGCTGGAGCGGGGCAAGGCCTTCGACGGCATCTTCGCCGCGAACGATGCAATCGCAATGGGCGCGGTCGAGGCCGTCGAGGCGCACGGGATGGCCGTGCCGGGCGACGTGTCGATCGTCGGCTTCGACGATTCCCCCGGCGCATCGATCTTCTCGCCGAAGCTGACCAGCGTCCGGCAGGACTGGGCGGTCGGCGGCGAACTGCTCGCACAAAAAGTGCTCGATCTCGTCGCCGGTCAGCCGGTCGAGTCGCGCGTCATGCCGGTCGAACTGGTCGTCCGCGAGAGCTGATTTCCCAATTGCAGAAAATCCCCGGATGAGGCCGGTCTATCACAAAATGGTATCGATATCTTGACATCGATACCATTTTGCGGGACATCGCATCCAGAAGCTGGGGCCGGTGAGCCTTGGCCACGGGTGAGGACTAAGTGGCGATTTCTGAGCATTCCCCTGAAACGATGCGGCTCGTCCGGCGCGGTGCCGACGCGGTCGGCGATCAGGCGGCGGCGCTGTTCGCGCTCGCCAATGGACTGGTCGGCGTCGGGGGCGTGATCGACGAGCTGGCCACGGCGCCCGCCGCCTATCTGCCCGATGCCTATATCAGCCGGCCGATCACCTATCATGAGAGCTTTCCCGGCTATGCGACCGCGACCGACACGCGCGTCGCCTGCCCCAGCCCGCTGTTGCTCCGCCTCCATGTCGATGGTGAGCCGGTCGACTTTGCCACAGCAGAACTGGCCGAAACCGAAAGCGCCCTCGACTTCGCGACCGGCAGCCTCTCGCGCGTGTCGCGCTGGCGGCTCGTCGACGGCCGGACGATCGAGATTGCGGCCGAGCGTATCGTGCCGCTTGGTGGCGCCGCCTGCGTCGCGTCGCGCATCCATATCCGCCCGCTCGATTTCGCCGGCAGCATCCAGGCCTCGCTGACCTATGGCTATGAAGGTGCGGGTGCCGGGGATGCCGAGGCCGACGATCCGCGCATTTCGGCCCGGCTGCGCCCGGTCTGGACCGTCCTTCCTTCGCAGCCGGGTGACACGCCGTCCGTCATCCGGTTCGCGCAGGGTGCCGTCGAGCTCGCCTATCGCCAGCATGTGATCAGCCCGGCCGCAGAGGTTGCAGCGGTGGGCGCCGGTCATGTCGTGCGAGGCGAGCTGGTCGCCGGCGGCACCCTGACGATCGACCGCGTGGTCGCACTGGCTGCGGCCCGCAGAGGCCCGGTCGATCTCGTCGCGCTGGACGACGTCACCGCGAATTTTGACGCGATTGCCGAAAGGCAGCGCGCTGCAATGCAGGCGCTGTGGGACAGCGCGGCTTTCGCGGTCAACGGCGACGATACGTTGACCGCTGCGCTGCGTTTCGACCTTTTTCAGCTCCACCAGTCGGCGAGCCGCGATCCGGGCCACAGCATCGGCGCCAAGGGCCTGACCGGCGAAGGCTATGAAGGCCATTATTTCTGGGACGCTGAAACTTTCATGCTGCCCGTGCTCGCCTTGCAGGCGCCCGCAAGGGCGAAGACGCTGCTCGCCTATCGCATCGGCAAGCTGGACCGCGCGCGTGCCCATGCGAAAGCGCTGGGTCATACGCGGGGCGCGCTTTATCCATGGCGGACGATTGCGGGCGACGAATGCTCTTCGCACTATCCGACGGGGTCGGCGCAATATCATATCAACGGCGACATCGCTTACGCGCTCGCGCTTTACGTCGCGGCGTCGGGTGACGAGGACTTTCGGACCGAAGCGGCCGAAATGCTGTTCGAAACGGCGCGCATGTGGCTGGAGATCGGTGCCTTCGATCCGCGCCGCGGCGGCGCCTTCTGCATCCATGGCGTGACCGGCCCCGACGAATATTCGGCGCTGGTGGACAATGATTTCTACACCAACGCCATTGCGTGCCGGCATTTGGCTTTTGCCGCCGACACCGCCGACTGGCTGCGCTCGCGGTGCGAGCTCGCCGCGCTTGCGAGCGCGATCGGCCTTGACGATGGTGAGGTCGCCGACTGGCGAAGGGCGGCCGACGCCATGTGGCTGCCGGTCGACCCGGCGCTCGATATCAATCCGCAGGACGATGCGTTTCTGGGTCGCCCCGAATTGCCGGGTCTTGCGGCATCGGGTGATCGCCATGGGCCGCTGCTCATGCGCTATCACCCGATGATCCTGTTCCGCCATCAGGTCGCGAAGCAGGGCAATGTCGTCCAGGCGATGGCAATGGACCTCGTCGAAACGCCGGTTTCGCGCCAGCAGCGGAATTTCGACTATTATTCGCGTGTCACCACGCATGATTCGACGCTGTCGTCGGTGTCCTTCGCGATCACCGCGGCACGGCTCGGTGACGAGGCTGCGGCGCTCGGCTTCCTGCGCGAATGCGCGTTCGTCGATCTCGAGAACCGCCACGGCAACACCTCGCACGGACTTCATATGGCCGCGCTCGCGGGAAGCTGGCTGGTGCTGGCGCAGGGCTGGGGCGGGCTCCGCCTCGACGGCGCGGTGCCGTCGTTCCGGCCCCGGCTTCCCGCCGCGTGGCAGGCTTACCGCTTTCGCCTGCAATGGCAGGGCAGCGTGATCGAACTCGCGGTCGATACGGTGGGCTGTACCTATCGCCTGCTGTCGGGCGATCCGCTCGCCATCCTCGACCATGGCCGTTCGCTGACCCTTGGCGCGGATCCTCTTTTCGTATCGCGGCCGGGGCTGAAAGGCGTCATCTTCGACCTCGACGGCGTCCTTACCGATACGGCAGAGGATCATTATCAGGCGTGGCAGGCCCTCGCCGACGCGCATGGTTTCTCCTTCGACCGCGAAGCCAACCACCGGCTGAAGGGTGTCGACCGGGCAGGCTCGCTTCGCCTGATCCTTGACCATTCGGGCGCGACGGTAGACCCCGATGCCTTCGCGGCGATGCTCGCCGAAAAGAACGACATATATCGCGCACGGCTTGCGGATTATTCGCCCGCGAACCTGTTCGACGGTGTCCGCGACCTGTTCGACGGTCTGCGCGCTGCCGGGTTGCGGATCGGGCTCGCTTCGGCCAGCCGCAACGCCCCCGACGTCGTGCGGCTGCTCGGCATCGCCGACCAGTTCGATTTCATCGCCGATGCGGGCGCGGTCGCGCATGCGAAGCCGGCCCCCGACATTTTTCTGGCCTGTGCCCAGGGCATGGGCCTGACCGCAGCGCAGTGCATCGGCGTCGAAGATGCGCGCGCCGGAATTTCGGCCATCCATGCGGCGGGCATGGCGGCCATTGGCATCGGGTCTGAAGAGGCGCTGCCCGATGCCGACCTCAACGTCCCCGCCATCGGCCAGCTTTCGGTCAGCCAGATCCTGTCGACAGAACGGGACTCGGCGTCGGGTGGCAGCCTTTCAACCAGACCAGATAAAGTGGAGGAAATCTCATGTTGAACCGGACCCATCTGCTGGCGTCGATCGCGCTCTTCGCGCTGCCGACGGCCGCCTTTGCCCAAGAAGCGCCTCAAGCTGACGACGCCGCCCCCGCGAGCGACGAAATCATCGTGACCGGTACCGCCGGGGGCGGCATCAATCGCCAGGCGGCCGCTTTCGCGATCACCAACATCACCGCCGACGCGATCGCCAAGGCGGCACCGAACAGCACCGCCGATCTGTTCAAGGTCATCCCGGGCGTGTCGGCCGAAAGCTCGGGCGGCCAGAACGGCGCGAACATCTTCGTGCGCGGCTACCCCTCGGGCGGTGACGCCGAGTTCGTGACGCTGACGACGCAGGGCGTTCCCTATTTCTCGCCCCCGACGCTGTCCTTCCTCGAGAACACGCAGCTCATCCGCATCGACGAAACGATCGCGCGGGTCGAGGCCGTGCGCGGCGGCACCGGCGCGCTGTTCGGCAACGGCCAGCCCGGACTGACCGTCAACTTCGTCCAGAAGGAAGGCGGCCGCGATTTCGAAGGCCTCGTGAAGGCCGGCATCACCGACTATGGCGATGTCCGCGGCGACCTCGTCCTGTCGGGCCCGCTGGGCGAGAATACCAGCTTCATGGTCGGCGGCTATTATTCGAGCGGTCACGGCATCCGTAATCCCGGCTTTACCGCCGAAAAGGGTGGCCAGATCACTGCGAACGTCCGCCACGATCTCGACAAGGGGTCGATCCTCGTCTTCGCGCGCTATCTCAACGATCATGGCCAGTGGCTGCTGCCGATCCCCGTCGTGCGCGACGGCAACAAGGTCCGCCAGTTCGGCAACATCGATCCCGGCACCGGCGCGCTCGCGGGCCCCGAAACACGCCTCAGCACGCTGCCCGACGGCACCCGCGCCGACCTCGCCGACGGCCGCGGCGCGAAGCTGATCAACATCGGCACCAACTTCGATTACGAACTCGGCGACGGGCTGCAACTCCGCTATCGCGCGAGCTACCTCAACGGCGATGCCGACACGACCGGCCTTGTCCCCGCCAGCACCGCGACGACCGCCAACGCCTATGCCGCGTCGCTCGGCAGCACGGTCGGCAGCCTGACCTATGTCAACGGCGGCCAGACCGTTGCCGGAACGCAGCAGGTGATCCGCGCCGGTACCTGGATCGTGCGCAAGCAGATCGAGGATTTCACCAACGATCTGAACATCGAGTGGGCGAGCGGGAACAACAAGTTCACCGTCGGCGGCTATTATTCCGACTTCTCGTCGAACGATCAGTGGAACCTCGGCAACGTCCATTTGCTGACGGCGGAGAACCACGGCCGCCTGCTCAACCTGACCCTCGCCAACGGCCAGGTCGCATCGAGCAACGGCTATACGCAGGGCAGCTTCTTCAACGTCAACGCCGCCTATGACGGCCGCGAATATGCCTTCTATGCGATCGACGAATATCAGATCACACCCGAACTGCGCTTCGACGCCGGCATCCGGTATCAGAATTACCGCGCAACGGGGTCGATCGAGAATAACAGCTCGGTCGACACCGACAACAACCCCGATACGCTCTACAACAATGGCACGGCGGTGCTGAACGGCACCTTCCGCAACATTGCCTACAAGAAGGGCGCATGGTCGTGGACGGCGGGCCTGAACTACGACTTCTCGTCGCAGGTCGGCGCCTATGTCCGCTACAACCGCGGCAACACCAACCCCTTCTTCGACAATCTGCGCGACGGCATCTTCGTCTCGCCGCGCGTCGATAACTATGAAGGCGGGATCAAGGTCCGCACCGATCTGGTGTCGCTCTATGCCACGCTGTTCCACACGAAGTTCAGCGGACTGGTGACCACGGTCATCCAGAACGGCGCGCCGGTCGCCGACATCGGCGGTGCGCGCAGCACGGGCATCGAACTCGAAGGCCAGCTGCGCCCGGTCGACAATTTCACCGTCGCCTTCTCGGGCACCTGGCTCGATGCCAAATATCGCAACTTCTTTGCGGGCGGCGGCACGATCGACCTCAGCGGCAATCGCGTCCAGCGTCAGCCGAAGTGGCAGTGGCGTGTGACCCCATCGTATGATTTCGAGTTCGGCAACGACAGCAAGGTCTCGCTCTACTCGACCTTCAGCTACATCGGCGACCGCTTCTCCGACACGGCGAACACGCAGAGCCTGCCGCATTATTTCAAGATCGATGCGGGCGTCTCCTTCGACGTCAACCGCGCGCTCAGCTTCGCGGTCACCGCCGACAATCTGACCGACAAGGTCGGCCTGACCGAGGGCGATCCGCGCACGCTGGGCCAGACCGGCGGCGAAGTCGTCAACGCGCGGCCGATCCTCGGCCGGTCGTTCCGCTTCAGCGCAGCCTATAAATTCTAAGAGGCGTGGAGGGGATCGACCTCTTTTCGTAACTCTCCTACTGGGTGGTCGCGGCCTCTTCGCGGCCACCCCTTCTTATTCAGGGCTCGGGGGACGGAAATGGCACGGACACGGCTGATCGCCGCACTTATCTTGACCTACGTCGCCTTTGCGATGCTGCTCAACAGCGTCGGGACGGTCATCCTCCAGTCGATTTCGAGTTTCCATGTCACCAAGCCCGAGGCGAGCACGCTGGAAGGCTTCAAGGACATCACGATCGCGGTGGTATCATTCCTGACCGCAAGCTATCTGCCGCGTATCGGGCTCAAGCGGGCGCTGATCGCGGCGCTCGTCCTCTCCATCGCCGGTTGCATCCTGATGCCGCTCTTCGGCAGCTTCGATGTCGCGCGGCTGCACTTCGCACTGGTCGGCGCGGCCTTTGCGGTCGCCAAGGTCGTCGTCTATTCGATGATCGGCCTCGTCACCCGCGACGCGCGTCACCACGCCAGCCTGACCAGCCTGATCGAGGGCATGTTCATGGTCGGGGTGCTGTCCTCCTATTGGGTGTTCAGCGCCTTCATCGATCCCCAGGGGCTGCGCTGGCTGGGCGCCTATTGGGTGCTCGCGATCATTCCCGCGCTCGCGCTGGCCTTTCTCCTTTCGGCGCCGGTCGACGAGCGACCCACCCAGGAAGGCGAGACGCCGGAAGAACCCGAACGCGCGCCGATGCTCGCGATGCTGCGGCTCGCCGCGTTGCCGCTGGTGCTCGTCTTCATCGTCTGCGCCTTCGTCTTCGTCCTGATCGAACAGGGGATCGGTACCTGGCTGCCGGTTTTCAACAACGAGGTGCTGCACCTGCCCGCGCAGATGAGCGTTCAGGCGGCGAGCCTGTTCGCCGCGTGCATCGCAATCGGCCGCTTCGGGGCCGGGGCGGTTATGGCGCGCTTCGACTGGTATCCGGTGCTCAACGTCTGCCTTACGCTGCTCGCGGCGCTGATCATCCTTGTCCTGCCGCTCGCCGACGGATTGTCGCCCCGACCGATCGTGAACTGGAGCGATGCGCCGATCGCGGCCTTCCTGTTCCCGATGATCGGCATCGCGCTTGCGCCCATCTATCCGACGATCATCTCGGTGATGCTGAGCGCGATGCCCGGCCGTCAGCATCCGCCGCTGATGGGCCTCGTCGTCGTCTTTTCAGCGCTGGGCGGCACCACGGGATCGCTGGTTACCGGCCAGTTGTTCGCGCATCTCGACGGGCGCACCGCCTTCACGCTGATGCTCGTGCCGACCGCTCTCCTCGCGGGCGGGCTGTTCCTGTTGCGGCGGCAGATCACGAAAAACGCAGCGGTTCAGCCTGCCGCGTAGAACAGCTTGATCGCAATAACGGCGCCCTCGATGGCCGACAGGCCGGCCGGATGATCGAGGAGTAGTGCATCGCCGGCGGCAAGATCGAAGACCGTGTCGCCGCAGGTGATCGCTGCAGATGCCGGACTGACGACTAACAGCGCGTCGGCAGAGGTAGGCCGCGCCGCGCTCCACCGGTCAAGCTTTGCCGAAACCCGTCCGCGACGGGTCATGACATTGAGCGCCACGCATCCGCCGCGCCCGGGCTCGGCATGTACGGGCTGCTCGCCACCGAAAACCAGCGGGGTAGCGTCGGCATCGATGCGCCGCGTGTCCGCACCGCCGACCGTGATCGCCAGCTCGCCGTCGAGCAACAGGAACGCGCGATCGATTCCCGGAAACGACGAGAACGGGCCCGGCGCCGCGATCGCCGCGACGCTCGTGCGCCAGAGGAAAGCCGTGTCGCCGGTGCCCTCCGGAAAGACGGCGATGTCGCGCGTGACCCCGCCGCCATTCTTCCACGGCCGCGCAATACGCTCCTTTGCGGGCAGAAAGCGGGGGCCCGTCGTCACAGGATGCCGGGCAGGTCCAGACCCTTTTCGCGCGCGCAGTCGAGCGCGATATCATAGCCGGCGTCGGCGTGGCGCATGACGCCGGTGCCGGGGTCGTTCCACAGCACGCGCTCGAGCCGCTTTGCCGCTTCGGGGGTGCCGTCGGCGACAATCACCATGCCGCTGTGCTGCGAATAGCCCATGCCTACCCCGCCGCCATGATGCAGCGACACCCAGGTCGCGCCCGAAGCGGTGTTGAGCAGAGCATTGAGCAGCGGCCAGTCGGACACCGCATCGGACCCGTCGCGCATCGCTTCGGTCTCGCGGTTGGGCGAGGCGACAGAGCCCGAATCCAGATGATCGCGGCCGATCACGACAGGGGCCTTGAGTTCGCCGCTCGCGACCATCTCGTTGAACGCCAAGCCGAGCCGGTGACGGTCGCCGAGCCCGACCCAGCAGATGCGCGCGGGAAGGCCCTGGAACCGGATTTTCTCGCGCGCCATGTCGAGCCAGTTGTGGAGGTGCTCGTTGTCGGGCAGCATCTCCTTCACCTTGGCGTCGGTCTTGTAGATATCCTCGGGATCGCCCGACAGCGCCGCCCAGCGGAACGGACCGATGCCGCGGCAGAAGAGCGGGCGGACATAAGCGGGGACGAAACCCGGGAAGTCGAACGCGTTCTCGACGCCCTCATCCTTCGCCATCTGGCGGATGTTGTTGCCATAGTCGGTGGTCGGAACGCCCGCGGCCTGCAGGTCGAGCATCGCCTGCACATGCACCGCCATCGAGGCCTTTGCCGCTTTCGCGACGGCGGCGGGGTCGCTCTCGCGCTTCGAGAACCATTCGTCGAGCGTCCAGCCGGCGGGGAGGTAGCCGTTCACCGGATCATGCGCCGAGGTCTGGTCGGTGAGCAGGTCGGGGCGGATGCCGCGGCGGACCATTTCGGGCAGCACGTCGGCGGCGTTGCCGAGCAGGCCGACCGAGACCGGCTTGCCCTCGGCGTGAGATGCCTCGATCATCGCGATCGCCTCGTCGATGCTTCCTGCCTGCTTGTCGAGATAGCCGGTGCGCAGGCGCATCTCGATGCGGCTCGGCTGGCATTCGATCGCGAGGCAGCTCGCCCCCGCCATCACCGCCGCCAGCGGCTGCGCGCCGCCCATGCCGCCGAGACCGGCGGTGAGCAGCCAGCGACCGGCGAGGCTGCCGCCATAATGCTGGCGGCCCATTTCGACGAAGGTTTCGTAAGTGCCCTGAACGATACCCTGGCTGCCGATGTAGATCCAGCTGCCCGCGGTCATCTGGCCGTACATCATCAGGCCCTTTTTATCGAGCTCGTGGAAATGGTCCCAGTTCGCCCATTCGGGAACGAGGTTCGAATTGGCGAGCAGGACGCGCGGCGCATTCTCGTGCGTCCGGAAGACGCCGACGGGCTTGCCCGACTGGATCAGCAGGGTCTCGTCGCCTTCGAGCCGCTTCAGCGTCTCGACGATTTTGTCATAGCTTTCCCAGTCGCGCGCCGCGCGGCCGATGCCGCCATAGACGACCAGCTCGTGCGGGGCCTCGGCGACGTCGGGGTGCAGATTGTTCATCAGCATCCGCATCGGGGCTTCGGTCAGCCAGCTTTTGGCGCTGATCTCGGGGCCGGTTGCCGGGCGGATCACGCGGCTGTTGTCGAGACGGGTCATGTTCGTCCTTTCGCAAAATCGAGGGTCGCGGCGATCACTTGCTCCAGCACGGGCCGGATCGCGGGATCGGGGTCGAGGGGGGAGGGCCAGTTGGCGTGGGTGATCGCGTCTGGCTCGGCCATATAGCCGCGCTGGGCGAGCTCCATCTGGATCGCATGGATACCTTCGTCGGGGCGGCCATAGTGGCGCGTCGTCCAGCCGCCCTTGAAGCGGCCGTTGACGATATGGCTGTGGCCGCTCGCGGCGCAGATGTTGGCGACGATGGTTTCGAGTTCGGGCGCGCAGGTCGCGCCGCCATTGGTGCCGATGTTGAACTGGGGCAGCTCGCCGTCAAACAGGCGCGGGACATGGCTGCGGATCGAATGCGCGTCGTAGAGCACGGCGCGGCCGTGTGCCGCCTTCAGGCGATCTAGTTCCTCGGTCAGCGTGTCGTGATAGGGTCGGTGCCAGGAGTGCAGCCGCTGCATGATTTCGGCCTCGTCCGGCCGGTCGAAACGATAGAGCGGGTCGCCGTCGAAGGTCGTTGTCGGGCACAGCTCGGTCGTCGCCTGTCCCGGATAGAGCGAGGCCCCCGACGGGTCGCGGTTCATGTCGATGACGCTGCGCGAAATGTTGGTTGCGACCAGCGTCGCGCCCATGTCTGCGGCGAAGGCGTAAAGCTCGGCGATCCACCAGTCGGTGTCGATCTGCGCATGCCAGGGCGAAACGAACTGCTCGTCGAGGCCAGCCAGATCGGTGCCACCGTGCGGAAAGGCGATGACGAGCGGCGCGTCGCCGCGATGGACGCGCAGCCAGTCCATCAGCCGACGCCCGGAAGGCCGGCGGGCACCGCGGCGACAAGGCTGCCCGAGCGGATCAGAGCGGTCGCCGCTTCCATATCGGGATGGAAATGCCGGTCGTCTTCGAGTGTCGGCACCTCGGCGCGCAGATGCTTGTGCGCGGCTTCGAGCGCCTCGCTCGACTGCAACGGCGCGTGGAAGTCGATGCCCTGGCACGCCGCGAGGAGCTCGATGCCGAGCACCGCGCTGACATTGTCGGCCATGTCGAGCAGGCGCCGTGCGCCGTGTGCAGCCATGGAGACATGATCCTCCTGATTGGCGCTGGTCGGGATCGAATCGACGCTGGCGGGATAGGCCCGCTGCTTGTTTTCGCTGACCAGCGCGGCGGCGGTGACTTGCGGGATCATGAATCCCGAGTTGAGCCCGGGGCGCGGGGTGAGGAAGGCCGGGAGGCCCGACAGCGCCGGATCGACGAGCATCGCGATGCGGCGCTCTGAAATCGAGCCGATCTCGCACAGCGCCATCGCGATCATGTCGGCGGCGAAGGCGACGGGCTCGGCGTGGAAATTGCCGCCTGACAGCGCTTCGTCGGTGTCGGCGAAGATCAAAGGATTGTCCGAAACCCCATTGGCCTCGATGCCGAGCGTCGTTCCCGCCTGCCGCAGCAGGTCGAGAACTGCACCCATCACCTGCGGTTGGCAGCGAAGGCAATAGGGGTCCTGCACGCGCGGATCGTCGATCGCGTGCGAGGCGCGGATCGCCGATCCCGCCATCAGCCCGCGCAGCGCATCGCCGACCTCGCGCTGGCCGGCGTGGCCACGCAGCGCATGAATGCGCGCGTCGAACGGCGCGTCCGACCCTTTGGCGGCTTCGGTCGAAAGCGCGCCCGTGATCAGCCCAGAGCGGAACAAGGTCTCGGCGCGGAACAGTCCCGCAAGCGCATTGGCGGCCGAAAATTGCGTGCCGTTGAGCAGCGCGAGCCCTTCCTTGGGGCCGAGGTCGAGCGGAGCGAGACCGGCCTCAGCGAGTGCATCGGCGGCGGGCAGCGTTTTGTCGCCGACCTCGATTTGACCAACGCCGATCATCGCCGCGGCCATATGAGATAACGGCGCCAAGTCGCCGCTCGCGCCGACCGAGCCCTGCGAGGGCACGACCGGGGTCAGGCCCTTGGCCAGCATCGCCTCCAGCATCGCGACCGTCTCGCGCTTGACGCCCGATGCGCCCATGCCAAAGCTGGCAAGCTTCAGCGCCATCATCAGCCGGACGATCTTCGCCGGTGACGGCGCGCCGGTTCCGGCGGCATGGCTGAGCACGATATTGCGCTGGAGCGTCGACAGTTCGTCGGCGGCGATGCGGACGCTCGCGAGCTTTCCGAAGCCGGTGTTGATGCCATAGACCGGCGCGCCCTTTGCGACGATCCGTGCAACCGCGGCGGCGCTGGCGTCGATCGCGTCCCATGCGCCGTCATCGAGCGAGGCGTTCGCGCCCTCGTAAATCGCGCGCCAGTCGGCGAGCGGGGTCGCGCCGGGAGTGATCACTATCTTCGTCATTGTCCCATCCAGATTCGTTGGTGCAGCGGGTTGAAGCCGATCCGCCCGACCAGATCGGCGGGGCGTTCGATGTCCCAGATCGCGAGATCGCAATGCTTGCCGACTTCCAGCGTCCCGACCTCGGCCCGCATCCCCAGCGCGCGCGCCGCGTGGCGTGTCACACCGAGCAGGCACTCGTCGACGGTCAGCCCGAATTGCACCGCCGCCATATTCAGCGTCAGCAGGATCGAGGTGAGCGGCGAGGTGCCGGGATTGCAGTCGGTCGCGAGGGCGATCGGAACCCCCGCGGCGCGAAGTGCGGCGATGGGTGGCAATTTCGTTTCGCGAAGGAAATAGAAGGCACCGGGCAGCAGCATCGCGACGGTACCGGCTTCAGCCATCGCGGCGATGCCGTCTTCGTCGAGATATTCGAGATGATCGGCCGACAGCGCGCCATGCCGCGCCGCGAGTGCAGCGCCATGCTGGTTCGAAAGCTGCTCGGCGTGGAGCTTGACCGGCAGGCCATGCGTCCGCGCCGCCGCGAACACCCGTTCGGTCTGCGCCGGGGTAAAGCCGATATCCTCGCAAAAGGCATCGGCCGCATCGGCCAGCCCCGCCGCTGCGATCGCGGGCAGCATCGTCTCGCAGACAAGGTCTACATAGCCGTCGGCATCGCCCGCATATTCTGGCGGCAATGCATGCGCGCCGAGGAAGGTCGTGCGAACCGTTACCGGCCGCACCTCGCCGAGCACGCGCGCGGCGCGCAGCATCTTTGCTTCGTCCGCTGCCGACAGGCCATAGCCCGACTTGATCTCGACCGTCGTCACGCCTTCGGCGATCAGTGCGTCGAGGCGGGGCAGGGCGCTAGTGACCAGATCAGCCTCGCTCGCCGCGCGCGTCGCGTGGACGGTCGAGACGATCCCGCCGCCCGCGCGCGCGATCTCCTCATAGGAGGCGCCCTTCAGGCGCAGCTCGAATTCGGCGATGCGGTCGCCGGCGAAGACCAGATGGGTATGCGGGTCGATCAGGCCCGGCGTGATCCAGCGCCCGCCGCAATCGATCGTCTCGCTCGCCGACGGCGCGTCGACCATCGACCCGACATAGGTGATCGTGCCGGCCGTCATGCCGATCGCGCCATGCTCGATCACGCCCAGTCCGGGCTGGCCCTCCTGCATCGTCGCGAGGCGGGCATTGGTCCAAAGGCGATCGCTGTGCATCGAACCCCTCTTGCTTGTTGGCGCCGACTCAATAATGTATATACATTAATTGCGAAAGCAGGACGATGTCCAGATGGGATGTTTGATGGCGCTTTGGTGCGAACAGGCATGGCTGGTTGACGGATGGCGGAACAACGTTCGCCTGACCTTTGAAAACAGACGTATTTCTTCTGTCGAAACCGACGTCGAAGCAGATGCTGGCGACGAGCGTCACGCGATCCTGTTGCCCGGCCTGCCCAATCTCCACAGCCACGCCTTTCAGCGCGGCATGGCCGGGCTTGCCGAGCGCGCGGGTCGTGGCGACGACAGTTTCTGGACGTGGCGCGAGGTCATGTATCGCTTCGTCGACCGGCTCGATCCCGAAGGCGTCCGCGGGATCGCAGCGCTCGCCTATGCCGAGATGCTCGAAAGCGGCTTCACCCGCGTCGGCGAGTTTCACTATTTCCATCATGACGTTGACGGGCGTCCCTATGGCGATCTCGCGGCGACGGCAGAGGCGATTGCCGCGGCAGCGGGCGAGACCGGAATCGGTCTGACCCTGCTGCCTGTCTTCTATGCTCATTCGGGTTTCGGCGGGGCCGCACCGACGCGCGGCCAGCGCCGCTTCGTCAACGACGTCGACCGGTTCGCGAAGCTGCTCGAGGGATCGCGCGCCGCCGTCACCGGCCTCGACGATGCGGTGGTCGGCGTTGCACCGCACAGCCTGCGTGCAGCGACCGCGGATGAACTGGCAAGCGTGGCGGCGATGGCCGCGGGCGCTCCGATCCACATCCATATCGCCGAGCAGATGCCCGAGGTCGAAGCCTGCCTCGCATGGAGTGGCGCGCGGCCGGTCGAGTGGCTCTATGATCATGCCGATGTCGGGTCCGACTGGTGCCTTGTCCATGCGACGCATATCACCGACGCAGAACGGCACGCGATCGTCGCGAGCGGCGCGGTCGCCGGCCTGTGTCCGATCACCGAGGCCAATCTCGGCGACGGCCTGTTCCCCGCGCGGGAGTTTCTGGCCGAGGGCGGGCGCTTCGGCGTCGGTTCGGACTCGAATGTCGAGATCGACGCCGCGGCCGAGCTTCGCCTGCTCGAATATGGCCAGCGCCTCGCGCATCGCGGCCGTAATCTGCTCGCGGCCGGCGCGGACGCGTCCACCGGCGCCAGCCTTTATCGCGGTGCGCTCGCCGGTGGCGGGCAGGCGCTCGGTCGGCCGGGCACGGGTCTCGCGGTCGGCGAAGCCGCCGACATCGTCAGCCTCAAGGTCGGCGATCCTTTCTTTTCGGGCCGTTCGGGCGATGCGATCCTCGACAGCTGGATTTTCGGGGGCGGCCGCCGGCTCGTCGATTGTGTCTGGCGCGGCGGCGTGAAGCAGGTTGCGGGCGGCCGGCATATCGCACGCGATACGATCGACGCGCGCTATCGGGCGACGATCGCGCGGCTGCTCGCATGAAGCAGAGCGGCGCCATCCACGCGCAGATCCGCCGCGATATCGAGGCGCGGATCATGTCGGGCGATTGGAAGCCCGGCGATCGTATCCCCTATGAGCATCAGCTGATGGCGACCTATGGCTGTTCGCGGATGACGGTCAACCGGGCGCTCCGCGCGCTGATCGAGGCGGGACTGCTCGAAAGCCGCCGCCGCGCCGGCACGATCGTTTCGCACCCGCGCATCCACCGCGCCGCGCTTGAAATCCCCGATATCCGGGACGAGATTTCCGCGCAGGGCGAAGCCTATCGCCTCGACCTCGACCGCCGCGAGATTCGCGCGGCGAACGAAGAGGACAAGCGCCTGCTCCAGATCGATGGCGGCGAGGTGCTCGCGATCGAATGCCGCCATCACGCCGGCGGCCGCGCCTATGCGCTCGAACGCCGCCTCATCAATCTGGCGGCGGTGCCGGGGGCGGCCGACGTTGATTTCGCTGCCGAGCCGCCCGGATCGTGGCTGCTCGCGCATGTCCCCTGGACCGAGGCCGAGCATCGCATCACCGCATTCAACGCAGGCGCCAAGGAACTCGTCGCGCTCGGCATATCGGCCGGTGCCGCGTGCATGGCACTCGAACGCTGGACGTGGCGCGGCGAGGAACGCATTACCTATGCGCGGCAGGTCTATCCTGGTGACCGTCACGCGCTCGTCGCGCATTTTCGACCCTGAAGGAAAAAGCCATGGATTTCTCGCGTCTCGAAACCAGCAGCAAGATCGGCGACGGCTGGGTCTATCCATCAGCGGTCGCGGCGAACAGCGGCTGGCTGGAGGTCGACGCGGAGGCGGGGCACCGCATTTATTGGGAGGAATATGGTCCCGCCGATGGCGAACCCGTCATGTTCCTGCACGGCGGCCCCGGGGGCGCCTGCTCGCCCGAAATGGCGCGCTTCTTCGATCCCGCGCGCTACCGCGTCATCCTCTTCGACCAGCGCGGCTGCGGCAAGAGCGAACCCAATGTCGCCGCCGCCGGCCCCGCTGCGGCGCTGCGCAACAACACCACCGCCGACCTGATCGGCGACATCGAAAAACTGCGCGACGCGCTCGGCATCACCGGCCGGATGCACGTCTTCGGCGGCAGCTGGGGCAGCACGCTTGCCATGGCCTATGCGATCGCCTTTCCGCAGCATTGCGCGAGCCTGATCCTGCGCGGCATCTTCCTCGGCGCGGCCGAGGATCTCGACTATCTCTATCAGGGCAATGCCGCGACATGGCACAAGGCGCCGCACGCGCTGACCGCGCCCGGCGCCTATATCAGCTATCCCGATGAATGGGGCGAACTCCTCTCGGTTCTGACAGTCGAGGAGCGCCGCGACGTCATGGCGTCGTACAAGGCGATTTTCGACATGGTCCCCGCGAACGGGGCCGAGCGTGAAAAGCAGCTTCATGCCGCGCTGACCTGGTCCTTGTGGGAAGGTGTGATCTCGAATATGATTCCCGAGGACGCGGCGACGGGGAAGTTCGGCGACGCCGATTTCGCGCTCTGCTTTGCGCAGATCGAGGCGCATTATTTCGCGAACGACCTGTTTATCGAGCCCGGCCATCTGCTGGGAAGCGCCGCTACCCTTGCGTCGATCCCGGTGCATATCGTCCACGGCCGCTTCGACCAGGTCTGCCCGCTGACGCAGGCCTCGCGGCTTGTCGACGCGCTGCGCGATGCCGGTACCGAACCCGCGACTTATGTGATCACCAATGCCGGGCACAGCGCGATGGAACGCGAGAATGCGCTGGCGTTGACCGCAATCATGGACGGGCTGCCACGTCTGTAGGATTTGGCGGGCTGCCAATGGAAAAGAGCCCCGCCAGACCGACGGGGCTCTTCCAGGCCGCTCACACACAGCATAGCTGCCGGCGAAGACCCTCGCCCTGCCGTTCGGGGTCGCGACGAACGACAGGAATTCCGGTTCGCGGTCTCTAGGGGCTGCTGCTGGTCGGAGCATCCCCCGCCGGGGGGATAGTCAGCCGAGGATCGGAGAAAGAAGCCGCATCAGCGCGGCTTCGCCATCGACATCGCATTTTAGATGGATCTGCTTGATCTGGCCGCGCAGCGTTTCGGCCGTGACGCCGCGCTCGGCGGCGATGCGTGCCCGCGACTTTCCTTCGAACAGCCGCACCGCGATATCGGCTTCGGCCGGGCTCAGGCGATAGATGGCCGACAGGAACGGGGCCACGCCCGCGCGGTCGCGCTTCGGGCCGTTGGCGATCAGGATCGCATGGGGAAGGCTGCCGAGCGACCATTCGCGCTCGGGAAGGCGAAAGCCCTCGATCACGAGCGGAGGCCGGCCGGGGGGCGTTGCGATCTTGGTGCGGACATGGCCGGGGCCATCGTCGGCGACGAGCGCCCGTACCGCGTCGCGCAGGGGAAAAGGCGCCCCGGCAGCATCGATCGACCGGCCCGAAATCCGGACGGCGCCCGCTTGCAGCATCTCCCCGGCGCCGGTGCTGTGTGCCAGCAGTTGCCCGCGCGCGTCGAGGATGAAGGCGCTGACGCTGATCGCGTCGAACGCACCTGCCAGCAGCTTGGCCTGTTCGCCCTCCAGCTTTTCCTGCAGTCGCACCGCGCGCCGCGCCGCCCGCGCGCCCGATGCAAAGGTCTTGCGCTGCGATGCTGTCGTCCGCCCGTCCTTGCGGTTTCTGAGCGTCGCGAGGCCGACGATGCCGAAATCGTCGATCACCAGATTGGTCTGGCAGCCAAAGGGAATGCCGATCTGTTCGCACCAGTCGACATAATCGGACGAAATCAGCCGGGGGATTTCGCGGTCATAATGATCCTCGTGCAGGACCGGGTCATAATATCCGCGCTCGACATGCTGGTTCGACGCCGCGACGCGAAAATTGTGCGTTTCCGCGCCCCAGCCACTGTCGGCGAAATGCTCGACCAGCCCGCCCCCGAAATTGGTCACGATGTTGAACGGTATCTCGCGTGCGCCGCCGACGCCGATCAACTGGCCATGGCTCGACCCCGTATGCTGCGCCAGCGTGTCGAGCGCGTCCAGCCACGCGTCGGGCTGCAGTGCCGCCTGCATGAAGATATCGTCCCAATCGGGTTCCGCGCGTTGCCCCATCGAATCCACTAACGGTTTCGGCCCGCTTGCGTAAAATCACAGCCCGCCCGCTGAGTCCATGACGGACCGGGACGGTTTATCGCAAAATTTTGGGGATTTAAGCCGTCGGCGCTCTGGCTGGCAGCTGAAATATTATTGCGTCGGGCGAAGCGTTCGGTAACAAACGGGTCATTCGACAGGAGATTATGATGCGCTTTGCCGTTGCCCTGATGCTGCTCCCCGTTTTGCCGCTCGTTCCGGTCAGTGCTCCCGCTTTCGCGCAGGCTGTACCGCAGGCCGGGGCGCAGGACGAAGCGCTGCTCCGCTTCCTCGATCAGGCATTCGACGAGCGGCTCACCCTCAGCCCCGAATCGCAAACGCGGCTTGGGCTCAAGACCGGCTATGACCGGCTCGACGACTATACCGATGCGGCAGCGGTGCGCGGTCAGGAGATGGCGGAGCGCCAGCTCAAGGATATGCGCGCACGCTTCAAGCCCGACCAGCTCGGCGAGAGTGCGCGCGTCAGCTACCGCCTGTTCGAATATGAAGTCGAACGCAGCCGTGAATCGCTTCGCTTCCGCAACCTGCGCTTCCCCGTGTCGACGAACGGCAGCCCGGCGGGCGCTATTCCGGTCCTGCTCATCAACAATCACAAGGTCGATAGCGTGCAGGATGCCGAGGCCTATATCGCCCGTCTGCGCGACACCGACCGCGTGATGCGCGAAGTCGCCGCGACGATGCGGACACAGGCCGCAGCGGGGATCCTGCCCAACAAGGTCAATTTTGCGCCCGCGCGCGCCGACGCGTTGAAGATCATTGTCGGAGCGCCGTTCGATGGCGGCGCCGATTCGACGCTGATGGCCGACTTTCGTAAAAAGGTCGCCGCGCTGGATGCACCGGAGGCGGCCAAGGCGAAGCTCCTCGCCGATGCCAGTGCCGCGCTGACGGGGCCGTTCAAACATGGCTATGACACGCTGGTCGCCGCGATCGATGAAATCGAGCCCAAATCGAAGGGCAATTTCGGCGCGTGGAACCTGCCCGACGGTGCCGCCTATTATGCCGACCGGCTCAAGGCCTCGACCACAACCAGCCTCACCGCCGACGAGATCCACGACCTCGGCCTTCGGCAGGTTGCGGCGATCCGGCAGGAGATGGAAGCGATCAAGCGCGAAGTCGGCTTTACCGGCACGCTCGAACAATTCTTCGACCACATCCGCACCGATCCGCAGTTCAAATATCCGAACACCGAAGCGGGCCGCGAAACCTACCTCGCCGATGCCCGCGCCGTGATCGCGTCGGTGATGGACGCCGCCCCGCGCTATTTCCGCGTGCTGCCCAAGGCGCCGCTCGAGGTGCGCGCGGTCGAGAAATGGCGCGAGGGGACGGCCTCGACCGCCTTCTACAACCCGCCGTCGGCCGACGGCACGCGCCCCGGCATCTATTACGTCAACCTCGTCGACATGAACCAGACGCAAAGGGTGCAGGTCGCCGGCATTGCCGCGCACGAAGGCGCGCCGGGCCATCATTTCCAGATCGCGCGCCAGCAGGAACTCACCGGCATTCCCAAGTTCCGCAAGTTCGGGGGATATGGCGCCTATATGGAGGGCTGGGGACTCTATTCGGAGCGGCTCGCGAACGAGATGGGGGTGTACAAGACGCCCTATGACCGCTTCGGCATGCTGTCGCTGCAGGTGTGGCGCGCGATCCGTCTCGTGCTCGATACCGGCATCCATTCGAAGCGCTGGACGCGCGAACAGGCGATCGCCTATTTCAAGGCGAACAGCTCGGTGTCCGACACCGACATCGCGCGCGAGGTCGACCGCTATTTCAACTGGCCGGGACAGGCGACGAGCTACATGGTCGGCCAGCTCAAGATCGCCGAACTCCGCAAACGCGCCGAAAGCGAGCTGGGGCCGCGCTTCGATATCCGCGACTTCCACGAAGCGGTGCTCGCCGAAGGCGCGCTGCCGCTCGATATCCTCGAGGAGCAGGTCGATCAGTATATCGCTGCGGCAAAGGGGCGGTAAAGAGGACGTGGTCGAAGTCGGGGCGCGGCGCGGCCGCCGCAGCCCGAACGTCTGGCCGGACTCATGGCAAAATAGCGCGGTCCGCTTTTGCAGCTTTGACCCTGAAGACTGCTGAAACTGTAATCGGTAAAAGCTGATCTTACCCCGGCTCTATGCCAGCGTGGGCCGGGTTCTTCCGGTTTTCGCAAGAATCTTCGCGGGCGCGAGTCCGCTTTCGGGCTATTTCCCCGTCTCTCTCCATAACCGACGCTAACGATCGCCTGCGCTTCATGCGCAGCGCCATGCGCGGTGGTTGGAGGGATATGATGAGGGATCCGCTTTTCCTGCGCACCGGCAGCTATACCGCCATAGCGGGCCTGTTTGCACTTTTGGTCGTGAACGGCGCCGCTGCCCAGACGCCGCCGCAGCGAATCCTGCGACCTATCGTGTTGCCCACGCCGGCCCCCACGCCCGCGCCGGTAGAGGAGGAGGTCCGCGTCGACAGCGCCGAAGGATCGACGCCAGCCCCGCCGCCGCCCCGCACGACGGGGCAGATCAGGCGTGCTCCTGTCGTCACCACCCCGGTCGTTACGCCGGCGACGCCCAGGATCCGGCGCGCGCCCGTGATCACCGCATCACCGCCCGAAGCCGCTCCGCCTCGTGACGAGGTCGCACCGCGGCGGCGCCTTCCCGTCGTGACTTCTCCGCCCGAAGCCTCGCCGGAACCGGTGCGGGTCGTCCCGCGAAGAAGGGTGCCTGTGATCACCTCGCCGGATACGGCTGTTGCGCCCGACGCCGGACAGCTTCGGCGTAGGCCGCCGCCGATCGAACCGACGGGGCCGGTACGACCGCGGCCCGGCATGACGACGCCGGCTCCGGCATCCGATACACCCTCCCCCGAAATGCGGCGGCGACCGCCGGTCATAACGACACCCTCCACTGACGCGGGCGAGCTTCGCCGGCGTCCCCCGGTCGTCACGGCGCCCCCGACCGGAGACGTGCGGCGGCGACCGCCGGTGATTACGACGCCGGACGACGCGCGGGACGAGGCGCCGCGTCCGGCGCCCGCCACCGCGCAACCCGACCGGCGGCCGCTGACGCCGGTGCGCCCGCGCCCCGGATCGCAGCCCGTTGTCCTGGCCAGCGAAATCGTCCCGCCGCCCGACGGGCAGACGCTGCCGCTGGCGGGTTCGGTTACCTTGCGCCCCGGCCGGTTCGGCGATGTGATCAGGAGCCTGCCGGTGACGCGGCAGATCGGCGGGGACGAGTTGCGCGTCAATCCGACCATCAAGGTCGGCAAATCGCAACTCGATTTCCGCAAGATGCTCGCCAATCCGATGGCGCTCATCAATGTGTCCAAGCGATTGGCAAGCATTCCCGATCTGGTCGCCGTCCGGCCGGGCGATCTGACGGCCTTTGAAGTGGGCAGGGGCGTCGTCGTTCGCGATTTCCTGTCCTACAGTTTCAAGCCCGGCGCCTGCAGCACCGAAAGCAATCGGGCGCGGATCGCGGCGACGGGGGTTTCCTGTTTCACGCGATCGTCACCGACCGAAATCGACAACAGCTATGCCAAGGCGGGAAGCCTCCGGTTCGTGCGCGATCCGGGTCGCCGCGCGAAAGCGCTGTCCGACGCGCGTGCGCGGCGAGCCCAGGTCGGGCAGGACATCGACACCAGCCTTGCAGAATTCCGGGCGCAGCTTGCGGACCCCGCGAAGCGCGCCGAACTGGCTGCAGCCGTCGGCGACGCCGAACTCGCGCGATTGGACGCAATGGATGACACGACCCTGACCGGTGAGCTGATCAACAGCAGCGAGCATCAGATCGAGCAGGTCTTCTATGTGCCCACCGCCGCACCGTCGCAGCAACCGGCAACGCCAGCGCCGCCGCCGCCGCCGAAGGTGGAAGATGTGAGCGCTTCCTACCCGCTCGGCACCTATAATTACCTCGCAGGTTTCACGCTGGGGCGCGATTTCGAATGGAGTCAGGGGGTCCAGACCACGATCAAATGGTGCCTCGTGGGATGCAAGAAGACCTATTATGCCAAGGTATCCGCGGGCTTCGGCTACAAGTTCGGCCTGCGTTTCCCGATCCAGCTGACCGGCACCTATAATTATGCGCTGAAAAACAATGCGCAAAGCGGCACGGTCACGACGCAGATCGCCACAATTGACGGCAGTGCGGCGGACTATGCCTCGACCGGACTGCCCGGCAACCTCGTCTATAACGGCAAGGAACTGGTCGCCAGCTTCAACGCCCATGCCGGTGTCGGTGCCAAGCTGCCGCTGGTCGGACAGATCGGACCGATCGACATCCCGCTGGTCGATTACGACCTCACCACGCTGTTGCCGGGGTCGTTCGCCAACGGCCAGTTCAAACCACCCGAGCCGGGCGTTCCGGGGCCGTCGGCGCCTTTCATCCTCGAGCAGCTCGACCTGCTCGGCGGGCGCGGCAATTTCGGCATATTGGGCGCGCAGGTCTTTCCGGCGGTCGATGTGCGGATGGATTCGACCCTGCTGTCGCTGACGCTGACCGATCGGTTCGCCGGCAACAAGGCCACCATCCTGCCGGCGGGAACCACGTCGGTCCCGGTGGCGCTAAAGAATGGCGCGGCGGAATTCCTTATCGGCAATCCGCAATATGGCATCCAGTTCACCTTGACGCCGGGCCTGAATGCGCGGCTGTTCATCGATCTGGCGGTGTGGGGCGCAAAGGTCGACTGGCCGGTCTGGTTCCCGCAGCTCGCCGTCACCGTGCCCTCGGACGGGCTGAAGTTCGAATGCCATGCGGGAACCGTCTGCTCGAACGAATTCCGGTTCACGCCGAATGGCGCCCAGTCGATCTTCCTCGGCCGGGTCGAGCAATGGGGTCTCGATTTCGAGGCGCTCTGGCTTCCGAAATGCATCGACGAGACCTGCAAGTTCGGGGTCAGGCTGGCGCAGAACACGGTCATCTTCGAAGGCAAAAAGATCGACGCCGACAATCCGGGCGGGGATGAAAAGGCGCTGTACCAGTCGATGCTGCCGCTTTTCGTCGAAGCGAAAAAGCGCGCGCAAGCCTATGTTGCCGACGCCCAGGCCCGCAAATCGCAGGAGGTTTCGAACGCGATGGGCATATTGGCGCAGGCGATCTGGACGAAGCAGTGCAAGGACAGCCTGTGCTTCGACAATGTTGCCGCGCTGGCCGCGCAAATGGGGCCGCGCGCGGCGCAGATCGCACAGGCGACGCCAAGCCTCGGGACGATGAAGATCAATCAGCAGGTGAACAAGGAATTCGTCCCGAAATTCCAGAAGGAAATCGACGATTCCAGGCTGCGCCAGTCGGCAGCGGAGGCCGCGCTGGTCACGAAGCAGGCCAAGCAGGGCAAGCAGCCGAAACTGGTCCGGTAAAAATCGGATCGATCCGTGTCCGCTTTGGACGCGCGATGCCGTCTAGTCGGGAAAGGCGACCCGACACCGTGCGTCGCTATTCGAGGGAGTGAAGACCATGCGACCCATGTTTTGGACGATCCTTGCCCTGTCGACCACCGCAAGCCTGACCGCCGCCCCCGCGCAGGCGCAGTTCGCTGCCGAAGATGCCGTCGAAGCGCCCGCTGACGCCGCCGCGAGCGGCTATGATGAACCCGCTTATGATCAAGGCGACCCCGCAGCGGACCCTTATGCCGAAGCCGCCGACCCCTATGCGGCCGATCCGGCCTACGGCACGGCGGCGCCGCAATCGATCGGCGACCGCAGCGTGGCGGATCTCGCCGCCAGCGTCCTCGGCGCCAAAGGGACCCGGCACGTTCAGGATGCCGAGACCGTCGTTCGCACCGTCATCGGGAAAGCCGGGACCAGGGGCGGAACGCCCGGATCTCCCGGCGCCGACCCCGTCGGTCTGGTTCAGGACATTCTGACCGCTGCCCGAAAGACGAAGGATCCGCAGTAGCCCGCCATCCGGCGCCAGTAGCAATCCCCGATTGAAGGATTTTCGCATGACCAGAATTCGCAAAGTATCGGCAACACTCCTCGGAGCGGCCGCATTGTTCGCCGGAACGGGCATGGCGGGCGCGCAGGCGAAGGGCGAACCCGACCTGTTCGCCTTTTCGGAGGGCGCCCGCCTCGTTGCCTATCCCGACGATGTCCAGATCAGCCAGATGGACAGCAGCCCGCTCAACCTGATCGACGGTTCGTCCATAACCGACTGGACCGGTCAGGCCTCGCCCTCGCCGGTGTTCGTGCTGGAACTGGCGGAGCAGACCGAACTCAGCCGCATCTCCTTCGACGCCGGCCCGCTCAACCGCGATGCCAAGGCGGTGCGCTCGGTGACGGTCGAGGTGTCCGACACCTCGTCGACCAGCGGGTTCGAGACCGTTGCCTCGGTCAAGCTGAAGCCGCTCAAAAACGGGCAGAGCTTTTCTTTCGACCCGGAGTTTCTGCCCGTCGGCCGCTGGGTGCGGCTGACCGTCGTCGATAATTATGCCGGTGACGAATATTCGGCGCTCACCGGCTTTCACGGCTATGGCCGGCAGCTGACCAATGTTGCCAAAATGCCCAATGTGACGGGCACCTATCAGGGGCACAGCGGCTGGGGCACGATCAGCCTGACGCAACAGGGCGATCAGGTCACCGGATGCTACGAGCTTCTCCAGGGCCGGGTCACCGGCGTCATCAAGGGGCGGACGATGATCCTGAATATGACCGAGACCGGGCTCGACGGCGCACCGATCAAGCATCGCGCCTATTTCGGGATGAGCGCCAACGGCCGCGAACTGATCGGGATGGGCCGCAACACCGACCCGTCGCTGATCGGCTATTTCGATTTCTACGCGGCCGACCGCACCAGCAATCGCGCCGGCAGCTGCGGGTGATGCGGTTCCAGAACAAAGGACATTCGATCATGAAGCACTACGCATTCTCCGCTCTTCTTGCCGGTTCGCTGGCGCTTTCCGGCTGCGGCCAATCGGGCGATACGGCAAAATCCGGCGAACAGGCCGATGCGGCGGCAGCCGCCCCGGCGGGATGGAATGCCGCCGATGCCTGCGCGATGGTCGACAAGGCGAAAATGGCCAAGACCGCCGGCAAACCCGTCGCCGAGGCCAGTCTGGGCCTTGTCCATGTCAGCAGCGGCGGCAGCGATGCGACGACGTCGGAATGCAGCTATATCATGGAGGACGGCAGCCGCGCGTCGGTGATGCTGCGCTGGTCGCCGATCGGCGACAATACGCCGCAAGCCATGGCGCTCGCGCTCAACACGGCGAAACAGTCGGCCGAAGCCTTTGGGGGCAGCGCCGAACCGGTTGAGGGACTCGGCAAATCGGCGTTCTGGATCGGCAAGATCGACGCGATGAACATATTCATCGGCGACGACAAATTCGCGATCATCACGCTGCCGAGCCATCCGTCGTCGAAGGAACAGGCGACCGCGCTCGCGCGCGAACTCGGGGCCTGAGGCTATATGATCCGGTTCGTCCGGCTGCCTTTCACGCTTGCCAAACCCCTGACCGGCCCGCATAAATCCCGCGGACTCAACGGGCGGTCTGGCAGCGCGGAGAAAGTCGATCGATCCGGATCCCGACACCGCCCCCGCCTTTCCGGGGAGTGCCGACGAACTGGTGGCGCTGCTTTACAGCGAGCTTCGGGTGATCGCGCGACGTGAGCATTTTCGGGCAGGACAGCCCCAGACGCTCCAGCCGACCGCGCTTATCAACGAGGCCTATGTCAAATTGCAGCGCCGCGCCGGCTGGGAAAGCCAGTCGCATTTCCTGGGCTGCGCCGCGACCGCGATCCGCCACATCCTGATCGACGCCGCGCGGGCGCGTATGGCGTCGAAACGCGATGCTCCGTCTTACAGCTTCACACAGAGCCTCGATTCGATGGCCGCGGCGATCCCGGAAGACGCCGAGATCGTAAAACTGGGCGAAGCGCTGCGGGTGTTGTCCGAAGTCGACACCAATCTCGCGAAAGTTGTCGACTGCCGCTTCTTTGCCGGTCTCGACGAAAAGGAAACCGCCGCGGTTCTGGGCGTGTCGGACCGGACAGTGCGGCGCTGGTGGGTGCAGGCGCGCGCGTGGATCCACGTCGAAATGGCCGCTTGAAAATATCTGTCTAGCGGCCGGCGGCGAGGCGCTTCCTCAAGGCCGGAAAGACTTTCAGATAGGTTTCGCCCGTTGGTCCCATCGCCTTGAAAATTGTCTCGGCGCGATCCGCCGACGCTTTCGCCTCGGCAATCCGCCCCATCTTCAGCAAGGTGATCGCGCGCGCGCGATCGACGATGGCGTTTACCGGTCCCGGGGGCATGTCCTCGAGGGTCGCATCGACTTTCTGGAGCACGGCATTCGCCTGCGCCGTATCGCCCGTTTCGGCGAGCGCCTCGACGAGCGTACCCGCGATGATCAGCGTCGGCTGCGCTGCGGGGCTCAGCTTCTCGCTTGCCATCGGCCAGGATTCGGTCAGCAACAGGCTGGCTTCCTTATATTTGCCCAGCGACAGTTTGACGCGTCCGAGGTGGAACAGATCGACCGCTAGCCCTGCCGACCGGCCGAATACCGCGCGGCGGCGGGCGACGACTTGCTGCAGGATCGGTTCGGCCCGCGCGGGCTGATCCAGCTTGGCGAAGCGCACGCCCCTGAGCTGATCCATCGCGAGCGCCAATGTGCTGTCGCCCTGGCCGTTGGCGGCGGTAATCTTGTCCGCGCGGGCAAAGATTTCCGGCATCGCGTCGATCTGGTTCGCCTCGATCATATAGGCGAGCAGATTATTGTAGACGGTCATCCGGTCGCGATAATTGTCGGCATAGGCGATGTCGGCGTTGTCCAGCGTCCCCTTCAGCAGCGTGATCGCGTCCTCGATCCGGCCGGTCCGGCGAAGCAGCTGCGCCCGCGTCAGGTTGACATCGACAAGCTCACGGCGAAACCGCACCGGGTCGGTCCGGAAGACCGGCTCGGCGGCGTCGATGAACGGCGCCATCGCATCGGTCTTCCCCAAGGACGCTGCAGAGGCGGCCGCGCGGATCTTGAGCTGCGCTGTGGCGACCGGATCGGTCTTGCCGATGCCGCGCGCCAGCGCCTTGGTGATCAGCGCGTCGCCGCCGACCGGGTCTTCCAGATTGACGTAAAGGTCGAACAGCGTCGACACGAGGGTGGCCGATTCCGCGCTGGTATCGACCGAATTGACCAGCCGGTCTGCGGTCGAATCGAGCATCTGCTTGACCGTGATGCTGTCGCCGACATCCGACTCCGCGGTGTCGCGCAGCATGACCTGCAGCATTTGGTTGATCGATGCCGAGCGCTGCGCCGCGTCCTGCGCCAGATCGCGCTCGATCGCGGTCTGGTGCGATTGCCAGACTATACCGCCGATCCCGACGAGCAGCGCGGCAACGGCGGCGGTGCCGGCTGTTACTGCCAGCTTGTTGCGGCGGACAAAGCGCCCGAACCGGTACCGTGTCGTTCCCTCCCGCGCCTTGACCGGTTTCAGGGCCCGATGCCGCTCCACGTCGTCGGCCAGATCGGACACGCTGGCATAGCGCTGGTCGGGGTCGCGCCGCATCGCTTTCAGCACGATCGCGTCCAGATCGCCGCTGATCGCCTGCGGCCGGGCCGTGCCATCGTCGCGCGCGGCGACCTTGCTCGGTAGCGGCGGGTCTTCCTGCAGGATGCGGCGCACCATCATGGGAATCGAACTGCCCTCGCGCTGCCAGGGCGAACTGCCCGTCAGCAACTGAAACAGCACGGCACCCAGGGCATAGATGTCGGTCGAAACGGTGACCTGCTCGCCGCCGAGCTGCTCGGGCGCGGCATAGTCGGGTGTGAGCATCGCCTGGGTGGTGTCGGCGGCAGCGAAATCGCCGTCGATCAGCTTGGCGATACCGAAATCGAGCAATTTCACCGATCCCGTCTCGTCGACCATGATGTTCGACGGCTTCAGGTCGCGGTGCACGACGAGATGGGCATGCGCGTAAGCCACGGCCGCGCAAATGTCCGCGAACATCCGGAGGCGGGTGGCAAGATCGGTGCCGCGCTCGCGGACGAATGCGTCGATCGGCTGCCCGTCGACATAGTCCATGACCATATAGGGTCGCCCGCCGGCAGACACGCCGCCGTCGATCAGCCGGGCGATATTCGGGTGATTAAGGCTGGCGAGCAAACGGCGTTCGCGCGCGAAAAGCTGCGCGCGGTCCGAGGCGTCGATGCGCAGCAGTTTGATCGCCACCTTCTGCACGAAATCGTCGGTCGTGCGGTGCGCCAGATAGACTTCGCCCATACCGCCGCGGCCGAGATAGGCATCGATCGCGAAACCGCCGATCGCGGTCCCGGGCGCAAGCGAAGCAAAGTCGCCGGCGGTTCCGGAGTCGTCGGAGAGCGGCGGCAAGCTACCGTCGAGTACTCCGGCGGCGCGGTCGGCGACGAGCATCGCCTGAACCTTGGCGACAACATCGGCAGGAGCATCGGACTGGCCGAGCAGGCGATCCTGATCGGGGTGGGGCAGGTCAACCAATTGGTCGAACAGTTTTTGTACCGCCGACCAGCTTGCTGCTCTATCGTCCATAAAACCGTCCCCCTTGGACAAGGGGTTATCAGAAGCCGGAGGAATCGCAACGAATGGGCGTGTCGGCCTCGGCTGAACACCGGTCTGTCCACGCAAGCCCTATATGGGATGGTGCCGGCTAGAGGGTTCGAACCCCTGACCCCCTGATTACAAATCAGGTGCTCTACCAACTGAGCTAAGCCGGCGCTGGCGCTCCTTTGCGTCAAATGATGCCGAAGGTCCAGCCTTCCGTTCGGGCGAGGGCCTCGGAGAGCGGGGATGGGGACCAGAGTGCTGCTTCGCCGGCAATCGTGCGCAGCCAGGCAGCGGTCAGCAGCGCATCGCTTGCATGGTCGCTCACCGGTCCGCGCAGCCCTGTTCCGGGGGAGCCCAGCGCCACAAGCGCGGCGTCGAGCGCCGCGCCGTCGCGAATCTTGCTGCGGCCGGGAACGCCGCCCGCGGCGCGCGCGGCGAGGCTCGTATAGATTTCAACGAGCAGCGGGCCCTTCGCGGGCACCGGATCGATCGGCCACAGCGGGAGCGTCCCGTGCAGCCGGTGGAGCAGCCGCATCCCCGCAAGGCTGGCTTTGCCGACCTGCGCTGCGCCGACGAGATTGAAGTTGCTGACGCTCGCCGCCTGCTTCGTTTCGCGCTGGTGTCGTTCGACGACGCGCAGCCGTCCTGCGCCCGGCTCGAACAGGTCTCCGACCTCGCCGCGTCCATGGCGGAAATGCCGCCGCGCCTCGGGGTGCGCCAGAAAGCCGCCGACCTCATAATGGGGATCGACGGCTGTCGTTCGCTCTACCAGCGCCCACAGCGCGGGCAGCTCGGCGGGACTGTCCGCCCACTCCGGAAAATAGGCGCCCCGATCCTCGAACGCAAAAGCGGCAGAAAAATCGAAGCCGATCAGCATGTCGGCGCCTGCCGCGGCAACATCTTGCAGCCATGCGAGGATTTCGGCGCGCGACCAGATATGCCCTGGCCGTACCAGTGCGGGCGCGGCCGCGCCGCTTGCCACCGCCAGCGCAATTCCGCGCTGACGCGGCCCGCGGGCGCCGGACCAGTCGAGAGCGGCAAAATGGGTGAAACGGCGCATCGCTGCGCTCTAGCCGATGCAACTGACCTTGCACAAAGGCCCATTGCGTCCCACATGCCCCCCATGCTGATCGAAACCGAATCGACGCCCAATCCCGCGACGCTCAAATTCCTGCCCGGCCGGGCGGTGATGGAGACGGGAACCCGCGATTTCGCGAGCCCCGAAGAGGCCGAGGCCTCGCCGCTCGCGACTGCGCTCTTCACGCTTGGCGACGTCACCGGCGTTTTCTTCGGCCGCGACTTCGTCTCGGTGACGATCGCGCCGGGTGCCGAATGGGCCGATGCGAAGCCCGATGTGCTCGGCATCGTGATGGATCATTTTCTCGCCGAGATGCCGCTGTTCAATGCGGGCAGCGCGGCGGGCATTTCGGTGCCTGGCGAGGACGAAGGCTTTGCCGACGATCCCGCCGATGCCGACATCATCGACCAGATCAAGGAACTGATCGAGACGCGCGTCCGCCCTGCGGTCGCCAACGACGGCGGCGACATCGTCTATCGCGGTTTCGACAAGGGCAATGTGTATCTGAAGATGCAGGGTGCCTGCGCCGGCTGTCCCTCCTCGACGGCGACGCTGAAGAATGGCATCGAGTCGCTGCTCAAACATTATGTGCCCGAAGTGACGGCCGTCCACGCCGTCTGACCCATCCAAGGAGATCAAGCCGATGAGCGAGCCGCTTTCCGACAGCGCCCTCGACCAGCTCTTTCGCACGGCGCGCACGTATAACGGCTATCTCGACAAGCCGGTGTCCGAAGCGCAGCTCCACGCGATCTGGGATCTGGTCAAATATGGCCCGACCAGCGCCAACGCGCTGCCGGCGCGCATCGTCTGGTGCGTCTCGGACGAAGCGAAGCAGAAGCTCGCGGCCCTCTCGATGCCCGCGAATGGCGAAAAGATCCTGAGCGCGCCGGTGACCGCGATCATCGGCATGGACACCGAATTTTTCGAACATCTTCCTGAGCTGTTTCCGCATGCCGACGCGCGGAGCTGGTTCGTCGGCAATGATGCGCTCGCGCACGCGACGGCGTTCCGCAATTCCAGCCTGCAGGGTGGCTATTTCATCCTCGCAGCGCGCGCACTCGGGCTCGACACCGGCCCGATGTCGGGCTTCAACAACGACGCGGTCGATCAGGCTTTCTTTGCTGACCAGCCGACAGTGAAGAGCAACTTCATCACGACGCTCGGCTATGGCGACCCGGCCAGCATCTTCGAACGCAGCCCGCGTCCGGGCTTCGAGCGTTTCAACAGCATTGTCTGAAGGGCGAACGCTCGTCATCGATAGCGCCAGCGAGGCCTGTTCGGTCGCGCTGGTCGAGGACGGGCGCGTCGTCGATTTTCGTCACGACATCATCGGCCGCGGCCATGCCGAGCGGCTCGTCCCGCTGATCGCCGAGCTGGCCGGTGGCGGGCGTGCGGGGTCGATCGCGGTCGGCTGCGGCCCCGGCAGCTTTGCCGGCGTGCGGATCGGCGTCGCAGCGGCGCGCGGTCTGGCGCTCGGCTGGCAGGTTTCCGCTCGCGGCTTCTCGACACTGGCGCTAGTGGCGGCCGCCACGGCCGACGCGATCGCCGGAGCCGATGGCGCGCTGGTGGTGATGGAGGGCGGGCATGGCCAATGGTTCGTCCAGCCCTTTGCCGCCGACCTGTCTCCTCGTGCCGACCTCCGCTCGCTGCTGCCCGATGAGGCGGTCCTCCTCGACGACGCGCTGATCGTTGGCAATCGTGCCGAAGATTTCGTCGCGCGCCGCGGTCGGGGCCAGGCGATCGCCGCGCTTCCCGACGCACGGGCCTTTCCGCGCCTTCCGGCCGCAGCGGTCTTTCCCGACCCTAGCCCGATCTATGGGCGCGCGCCCGACGCCAAGCCGATGGTGGGCGCATGAGCGAAGCGATCCGGCTTGCCACGGCGCGTATTGCCGACGTCTCGGCCGTGATGCGGGTCATGGAGGCTGCGTTCGACCCCGCCTATGGCGAGGCGTGGAGCACGGCGCAGCTGCTGACATTGTTCGCGCTGCCGTCGGCGCGCGTCTGCCTTGCATGGGATGGCGAGGTGGCATGCGGTTTTTCGGCGGCACGTATCGCCGGTCCTGAAAGCGAGCTTTTGCTGCTTGCGGTCGATCCCGAGTGGCGCGGGCGCGGTGTCGGACGTTTGCTGATGGACGATTGGCAGGCATGGGCGGCGGGCGAGGGCGCCGATGAGTATTTCCTTGAAATGCGCGCCGACAATGACGCCATTCATCTTTACGAGCGCGCGGGCTTTTCGGAATGCGGGCGTCGTCCCCGCTATTACCGCGGGGCCGACGGGGTGATCCGCGACGCCATCACGATGCGCCGGAATTAGGTTTCAGGCCGCAATCGGTCGTTGCGCAATTACATCCAGAATGGCATGAATTGCTGCCGGGCAATACAGGTAGAATATAATCGCCCTTTCTTCCGGGATCTCGCAAAAAGGAAATTCCTCCCATGTCGGATCAAGCCGATACCAATGAAATGCTCGTTACGCTGACGGCCGATATTGTTGCCGCCCATGTCAGCAACAACAGCGTCGCCATTTCGGACCTCGCCCTGTTGATCAACAATGTGCACGCGGCGCTTGCGAATCTTGGCGAAAAGCCGGTGGTCGAGGAAAAGCCGGTTCCGGCCGTATCGATCCGCGCATCGGTGAAGCCCGACCACATCATCTGCCTCGAGGATGGCAAAAAGCTCAAGATGCTCCGCCGTCACCTGATGACGCATTATGGCATGACCCCCGACGACTATCGCGCCAAGTGGGGCCTGCCCGCCGACTATCCGATGGTCGCGCCCAACTATGCCGAACGGCGGCGTGCGCTGGCGAAGGAAATCGGTCTTGGCACCAAGGGGCGCGGTGGCGGCCGCAAGCGCCGCAAGGTCTGATCTGCCAGGTCATTGACCCGTTCGGGACAGCAAGGGGGCGGCGCCGGCGGGTGCCGCCCTTGTCCTATCAGCGACGCCACCCTATACAGTTCGCATAAGAACAGACACGACTGCGTACAGCAGGAAAGGCCCGCATGTCCGGAACCATCGACCTCGAAGCATTGTGCCACGAAAAGGGGCTGCGCATCACCGAGCAGCGCCGCATCATCGCGCGCGTCATCTCCGATTCCGAGGATCACCCCGACGTCGAAACGCTCTATGAGCGCGCGTCGAAGATCGACAGCGGCATCTCGATCGCAACCGTCTATCGCACCGTCCGCCTGTTCGAAGAGGCAGGGATTCTCGACCGTCACGATTTCGGCGACGGCCGCTCGCGCTACGAAGCCGCGCCCGAAGCGCACCACGACCATCTGATCGACGTCGAAACCGGCAAGGTGATCGAATTCGTCGATCCCGAGCTTGAGGCGTTGCAGCGGGTCATCGCCGAACGTCTGGGCTTCCGCCTCGTCGATCATCGCATGGAGCTTTATGGCGTCCGCCTCGATCGGAAAGACTGACGCCGTTGCCGCCCGCGCCGCGATCGCGGCGGGGTACCCGGCACCGATTTCGCTGAGGGGGAGGGCGCGCATCCTGTGCAGGGTGGTGCTGCTTCTCCTTTCGCTCCTGATCTTGGTGCCGCTGCATTATCTCTATCGCATCTTCCGGTACGGTTCGCCGTTTCCGAAGCTGTTCCTGTTCCTCGCGGCGTGGATCGTCGGCGCGCGGGTGACGAAGCATGGCACGCCGCTCCGCCGCGATGTGTTCTTCATCTCGAACCATGTGAGCTGGGTCGACATATTGTCGCTTGCGGGTGCCAGCGGGACGGCGTTCGTCGCCAAGGCCGAGCTCGGACAAGTGCCGGTGATCGGCTGGCTCTGCCGCCTCAACCGCACCGTCTTCGTCAGCCGCGAGGATCGCGGCGGGGTCGCCGACCAGATCAATCGCCTCCGCGAAGCGCTCGCCGACAATTGGTCGGTGACGGTCTTCCCCGAGGGGACGACCACCGACGGCCAGTCGCTGCTGCCGTTCAAGACGTCGATGATGCAGGTGCTCGAGCCGCCGCCGCCTGCGGTTCTGGTCCAGCCCGTGATGCTCGATTACGGTCCGATCGCCGAATGGATCGGCTGGATCGGCGTCGAGCAGGGTATCGACAATGCCAAGCGCATCCTCGCGCGCCCGGGGACGTTCAGGCTGCACATCCATTTCCTCGAACCCTTTCATCCGCGCGATTTCCCGGGACGCAAGGCGATCACCGCCGAGGCGCGACGCCGGATCGAGGATGCTTTGGTCGCGACGCTCGGCAAGCCGCTGCGTCCGTTCCCGCACAATGTCGCGCCGGTGCGCTACGAAGCGGAACAGCCTGCCGCATGACGGGCGGAATCCCCTTCATTTCCGCGGCTCCATCCTCTATCGGGGCTGCATGACCGCTACCCCTCCCGCCAAGACTTTCCACGTCAAATCCTTCGGCTGCCAGATGAACGTCTATGACGGCGAACGCATGGCCGAGATGCTGGGCGCCGAGGGCTATGTGCCCGCCACCGACGGGGCCGACGCCGATCTTGTCGTACTCAACACCTGCCACATCCGCGAAAAGGCGGCCGAGAAAGTCTATTCGGACATCGGCCGGCTGAAGCGCGCCGACGGCAGCACGCCGACGATCGCGGTCGCGGGTTGCGTCGCGCAGGCCGAGGGGGCCGAGATCGCGCGCCGCGCGCCGAGCGTGGACGTCGTCGTCGGTCCGCAGGCCTATCACCGTCTGCCCGACCTCATTGCGCGCGCCGAAAAGGGCGAGAAGGCAATCGACCTCGACATGCCGCTCGAAAGCAAATTCGGCGCGCTGCCGAAGCGCGCCGGTGGCCAGCGTCCGACGGCGTTCCTGACCGTGCAGGAAGGCTGCGACAAATTCTGCACCTATTGCGTCGTGCCTTACACCCGCGGCGCCGAGATCAGCCGGCCCTTCGTCGACCTGATCGCCGAGGCGCGCGCGCTGGTCGCAGGCGGGGTGCGCGAGATTACCTTGCTCGGCCAGAACGTCAACGCGTGGGACGGCGAGGACGAGCGGGGCCGGACGATCGGGCTCGACGGCCTGATCCGCGAACTCGCGCGTGAGGACGGCCTCGAACGCATCCGTTACACCACCAGTCATCCGAACGACATGACCGATGGGCTGATCGCGGCGCATGGCGAGATCGACAAGCTGATGCCTTTCCTACACCTGCCGGTGCAGGCGGGCAGCGACCGCATCCTCGCCGCGATGAACCGCAGCCATTCGGTCGAATCCTATCTCCGCGTCATCGAACGCGTCCGCGCCGTGCGTCCCGATATCGCTATTTCCGGCGATTTCATCGTCGGCTTCCCCGGTGAGACCGAGGAGGATTTTCAGGCGACGCTCGATATCGTCCGCGCGACCAATTACGCGATGGCGTACAGCTTCAAATATTCGCGCCGCGCCGGCACGCCGGCCGCGACGATGGACGACCAGGTCGACGAAGCGGTGATGAACGATCGCCTCCAGCGACTGCAGGCGCTGCTCAACGAACAGCAGCAGGCGTTCAACCAGGCGACCGTCGGCCGCACGACGCGCCTGCTCCTCGAACGCAAGGGCAAGCTCGACGGCCAGCTGATCGGCAAGTCGCCCTGGCTTCAGTCCGTCCACGTCATTGCGCCCGGCCTCGTTATCGGCGACATGGTGGATGTCGAGATTACGTCGGCAGGTCCGAACAGTCTGGGCGCGATTTTGCGCCAATTGCAGGAGGCTTGATGTCCAAACGCCCGCTCGCCGCATCCCCCGCCGAACCCGGCGACCGCGTCAGACTGACCGCGGAATTCGAGCGAACGCAACTATTGGGCATTCTCTTCGGTGAGTTCGACCGCAATCTTGTCGCGATCGAAAACCGCCTCGGCGTCTATATTTCGGCCCGCGGCAACCGCGTGCAGATCGAGGGCGAGGCCGAAGCCGCCGCCCGCGCCCGCGATGTCCTCACTGACCTTTATGATCGCATCGAAAAGGGGCAGGAGGTCGACGCCGGGCTGGTCGATGGTGTGATCGCGATGTCGGCGCAGCCGACGCTCGCCGGCATCATCCGCCATGACGCGAGCGAGGCGCCGGCGGTGATGATCCGCACGCGCAAGAAGACGATTGTCCCGCGCGCGCCGTCGCAGGTGCCCTATATGCAGGCGCTCGCGCGCGACGACGTGATTTTCGCGCTCGGCCCGGCGGGTACAGGCAAGACCTATCTCGCGGTCGCGCAGGCCGTTGCGCAGCTCATCACCGGCAGCGTCCAGCGTCTGATCCTGTCGCGCCCCGCGGTCGAAGCGGGCGAGAAGCTCGGCTTTCTGCCCGGCGACATGAAGGAAAAGGTCGATCCCTATCTACGTCCGCTTTACGACGCGCTCCACGACTGCCTGCCCGCCGAGCAGGTCGAGCGCCGCATCGCGTCGGGCGAAATCGAGATCGCGCCGCTCGCCTTCATGCGCGGCCGCACGCTCGCCGACGCCTTCATCATCCTTGATGAGGCGCAGAACACGACGATCCCGCAGATGAAGATGTTCCTGACTCGCTTTGGCATGAACAGTCGCATGGTCATCTGCGGCGACCCCAAACAGGTCGACTTGCCGGTGCCGACCAGTTCGGGCCTCGCCGACGCGGTCGCTCGGCTCGAAGGGCTGGAGGGTATCAACGTCAGCCGCTTCACCAGCGCCGACGTCGTGCGCCACCCGATCGTCGGGCGGATCGTCGAGGCGTATGAAGGGCCGGGCAGCTAACCCGTCTTGCGGCCGAACATGCGCCGCACGCCGAAACCGGTCGGCTGGCTAGGCGGCGGCGGTGCAGGCGGTTGCGGGTTGCGGCTGCGGACCTCGAAGCGGCCACCGATACCCTCGGCCATCGCGCGCTTTTCCTGCCATTCGTCGAGAAGTTCCTGGCGCTCGGGTTCGCCCGGCATCAGCTCGTCGGGCGCGGTGCGATCGTCGAAGGTCCGCTCGCGCGGGACATAGTGCGGCGATTGATAGCCATGTTCGCGATAGAGCAGCGGCTCGAGCTCATAGAGCGCCACGTCATCCGCCGTCGCGGCGATGTGGCGGACGCGGTACGACAGGCTGTGATCCTCGGGCCCGAACGTATCATTGTCGGGGATGATATAGCCGTTCTGTGTCGTCGCGACGCGCAGGAACGCCAGGATCGTTTCGAAATTCGCCATCCACGGCAGTTCGTGTGGCTCGACACGGATCTCGCGATCGATGAAATGCGCCGCGCCAAAGGTGCGGATTCCCGCGAGCGGCTTGCCGTCCGGAGATTCTCCGCCGCCATAGAGATAGGGATGGATGTGCAGCATCCCGGGCGCGCTGCCCGCAGCGAGCGCGTCGAACATCTCGCCGGGGAACAACTGGTCGCTCTGCGTCCAGTGAACGGCGCTTGCCGGCACCTCGTCCATCGCGAGACGTGACAGCAACGCGCAAACCTCCAACCGGCGGAGAAACTTCGGCAGCGTCATGCCGGGCTTCTGGTAGCCGATCTGCGACAGCATCCGGTCGATGTCGGGGGTCGAGGGGATGACGCCGTCGGCCACGCCGATCAGGATATGCGATTTATGCCGCATCAGCCGCTCGCCCATGTCGGGGCAATAGATGCGCGTGATCGCCGAACTCATCGCGGGCTGGAATACTTCTGCCTTCGCGGGGCCAGCGATATATTCCAGCGTGACCATCAATTCGCCGCCGCCATAGAGGCGATAGAAGACCCCCGGCTTGGCCTCGACCAGATTATAGCCGACCCCGGTGCGCGCGGTTTCGATGTTCACGAAACTGCGCATCACCGCTTCGAGATGGGTGACCGGATGGTCGAACAGCAGTGCTGACTGGATGTCGTTCGGAAAGGGCATGGGCAGGCTCGCGCAGATGATCCTGACGCGCGTATCGCATGCCGGGTTTGAACTTTGGTTAATCCCGGCAACCCGGCCGCAGCGCCTCAGCTGCCGACTTTCTGGAACCTCACTTCGTCGGAAGGCGCAATGTCGCGGGCGCCCTTTCGCACCGTCCCGTCGGGCCAGCGAACCTGATAGATGAAGCGGCCCGACAGCGGCTTGTTGGCGCCGGTCTGGATTTCGGTCCAGCGACACCCCATCCGGTCCCACGGATCCGTCTTTTTCCGCTGGCAAACCCGGAAAGCAAAGGCACTAACCAGCCAGACTTCGGCGTTCGGCGGGCTCGTGACAAAGCTCGTGCGCAAGACGCCGTCACTGCGCACCGCGCCGGTGCGTTGTCTCCGCGTTGGCGTCGCGATCGCTGCTGCCGTTGGCTGTGCGCCAGCGTCGCCGGCTTTATAGACGCCGGGACCGGAAATCGTCCGACTATTGCCCGCGTTCACCAACACCAGCCGGTCGCCGGGACGCAAGTGGATAGGGTCGCCTTTCGCGAGCTTCCTGCCCACGGGGTAGGTTTTTGCCGAGGGGCCCGTTGACTGGGCGATCACGGAATATGTGACAGCCGCAGCGGCATCATAGGCGATCACCCGGGGTGATTTCGGCGCCAATCGTGCGCGGTTCGTCTCGATCGCGGCGGCCATCCTACGCGCCGCTTCGGCCTCTCCATCTTTGGCCCCGCTGTCCGTCGCCTTGGCGAGGAGGGCCCGCTCATAGGCCTCAAGCGGTTCGGCATAAACTGCGGTCGAATAGCCGGCCTGCTTCAGTTCCTGTCGCAGCCGCGAAACCATGAGCGCGATATTCCCGTAGCGCAGTACGGCGGGATCATTCTCGTCGGAATTGATGCGGAGCGGCAGGGGATCGACCGGGTCGAAGCACTTCCCGCCCTCCGCGCAGGCGACCAGATAGGCTTGCGGGCTGCGCGGCGCCTCGGCGACCTGCGCTTCGGCGGCAAGGCGGACGTCATAATATCCGTCGGGATACCAGCTTCGTTTTTTCACTTCGGCCGCCAGCGCGTCCATCGCCCCGGCGTCCGGCAGCATATCATCCTGCGCCGCGGCGGACGGCGCCCCCGCGAGCAACGCGACCAGCGCGACGGCCGCGCGCATCCTCAGCTTCCCACTTTCTTGAAGGTTACGATCGCCGCGACGCTCTCGTCGTCATAATTGGGGACGATATCGCGGGTGCCCTTCCGCACCACGCCGTCGGGCCAGCGCACCTGATAGACATAGCGCCCCGAAAGCTGCTTCTCGACCCCCGTCTCGACCTCGGTCCATTTGCAGGCAAAGCGATCCCACGGATCGGGCTTCTTGCGCGTGCAGACCTTGAAGGCGAAGGCGTTGATCAGTAGCACCTCGCCCTGTGGGGGCGATGTCTTGACGATCACCGCGCTGCCTTCGCCTGCGCCGCAGCCGCCGTCGGCGAGCACCTTGGGCAGCTTCGGGGCAAGCCGCTGACGGTTCGCCTCGACCGCCTCGGCCAGCGCGAAATAGGGGTCGGTATAGGTTTCGTCCCCGGCCGTCGCATCCACCGCCGCGGCAGCCGCATCGGCCGCAGCCGCCGCGGCATCGGCCACCTCGATCGCTGCCGCATCGCCCGCCATTCCTTCTTCGGCCGCTGCCGTTTCGGCCTCGGACAACGGCTCGGGTCCATTCTTCGCCTCCTCGATCTTCGCTTTTTCGAAGGCGAGCAGCGGACCGGCATAGACCGCGAGCGGATATTTCATCCGCTCGAACTCGGCGCGCAGGCGGGCGGTCTCCAATGCGACGCCGCCATAGCGTGCGGTCAGCGGATCGGTGTCGTCGAGCCGCACATATTCGGCGTTGCAGTCGATCACGTCATAATAGGGCGGCTCGCCGTCGCCCCAGTCCATCGTCAGCTTGTCGCGCGGGAAATCGGCCATCTGGCCCTCGGCGGCGATGCGGATGTCGTAATAGCCGTCGGGATACCAGCTCTGCGGCGGCACCTTTGCCTCGATCGCTTTCAGGCCCGCCGCGTCGATCGGCTCCTTCGCTGCCGTCGTGACCGGCGAGGCGAGCGCCGCCAGCAGCATCACCATCCGCGCTTTCCGCATCTCAATCCTCCTGTTTCAGCCGTCGCGGCCCGCCGAGCCATCCGGCGACGAGGAGCGCCGCCGCCGCCGTGATCGCCGCCCACGCGCCGCCGAGTATCAGCTTCACGCGCCCGATCGATGCGGCGGTCCACAAGGCCGCGGGGTCATAGGCCGCATCGGCGAGCGCGTCCGATGGCAGGTCGGGGCATTCGCGTTCGAACACCAGCTTCGCATCGGGCGTGCACTCGGTGCCGCGTACCAGCGGCGCGCCATTCTCTCCCGCGATGACATAGGAGGAGGACGCCCAGCCATAGGCACTCGCCGCCCCGAGCAGCAGCGCGAGCAGCGCGCTCTGCACGCCCCGCCGCGTCCACCATTTCGCCTGTCCGCTGCCGATCACCCCGGCCGGAATCGCAAGCGCCAGCAAGGGCGCGATCCAGCCGATCGCCGATCCGGGCGGCGCCAATCCGCCCAGCCAGGCCGCGAGCAGCAGCAGCGCCAACCCCGTGCCGCCCGCAACTGCGCGGACGAACCCGTTGTTCCAGCTCATCCGCTTCGCCCCGCGCGGCTTGCCGGGAATATAGTCGCCCTTCGGTCCCTCGATCAGCATCGCGACGACATCGCTCAGCTTTGCGATATGATCCTCGACCGGTGGCGACAGCGCGTCGAACCAGTGCGGCACGCTCATGAAATATTCGAGGCTGCGTTCGGGGACGACATCCTCGATGCGGAAGGGAAGGATGGGCAGGCCAAGATGGACCGCGCGCTCGACCTCGCGCAGAACCTGCGGCGAGCTGTTGGCATGCTGCGAAAAGACGAGGATGAAGACGCTCGCCGATTTCAGCCCGTCCAGAATCGCCTCGGCCCATGGCGTCCCCGCGACGATATCGCGCGGCGCGATCCAGCAGCGATGCCCGCGCTCTTCGAGCAGCGCACACAGCATGTTCGCGATCGTCCGGTCCCTGGACGAATAGCTGATGAAGACCTGCGGCGGCATAGTCCCTGTTCCCCCGTTGCCACCATGCCGTGCCGCGCGCAGCAGGGCAATCGGCAATGATTGTTACGCGGCGGCAAGGTCGCGACATTCGCGGGCAAGGGAGGGGGGCTATCCGGCGGACAAATAAACAGCCGGAGACTGCCCGATGCACCCCCAAGTCCAGACCCCCGACGCTGACTTCGACGGCGGCTTTGCCGAGGATATGATGGCGCTCGAACGGCTGCGCCTCGGCCGGCGGCGCGCGCTCGGGCTGATGTTTACCGCGGGCGGTGCGGCGCTCGTCGCGGGTTGCGGCGGCGGCAATGCCGAAGGGTCAACCACCACGACCCCGGTGACGGTGACTCCCACGCCGACGCCCACACCAACCCCGACGCCCACCCCGACCCCCACCCCGACGCCGACCTCGACCTGCACCGCCTATGCGAGCGAGACGAACGGGCCTTATCCTGCCGACGGCACCAATAGCTCGTCGGGGTCGACATCGAACGTCCTGACGGTCAGCGGCGTCACGCGCAGCGATATCAGGTCGAGCTTCATCGGATCGACCACCACCGCACCCGGCGTGCCCGTGACCTTCACGATCACGTTGGTCGATGCCAACAACAGCTGCGCACCGATCGCGGGCTATGCGATCTATGTCTGGCACTGCGACCGCGCGGGCAATTACTCGCTCTACAATCTGCCCGCCGAAAGCTATTTGCGCGGGCTTCAGGTGACGGACACCAGCGGCAAGGTCACCTTCACGACGATCTTCCCCGGCTGTTACGCGGGCCGCTATCCGCACATCCATTTCGAGGCCTTCACCAGCGTATCGAACGCGACGAGCGGACGCTATGCGCGACTGATCTCGCAATTCGCGCTGCCGGCGGATGCCTGCACGACGGTCTATGCATCGGCGACCGGCTATACGACCAGCCAGAGCAATTTCCGTTCGACCTCGATCGCCAGCGACAATGTGTTCGGCGACAACAGCTCGGCGCAGATTGCGGTGATGACGATGGCGATGAGCGGCGACATCACCAACGGCTATGCCGCCACCGCGACGGTCGGCCTTGCAACCTGAGATCGCTCGCTTCGCCGTTCGCGACCGCTTCATTCCGGCCGGGCCTTCTGTTAGGCCGGGGGCGAGTGAAGCGAAAGGCGGCGGCATTTTGGACCAGCAGACCCGCGTCCTGATCATCGACGACGATGCGGCGATCCGCGCGCTGACCGCCGAGTTCCTGAGCGGCCACGGGATCGAGGTCGCGACCGGCGCCGGCGCGCCCGACCTGTATGCACAGTTGAAAACCGGCCGCTTCGACGCGATCGTTCTCGACGTGATGATGGCTGGCGAAGACGGACTGACCGCGCTCTCGAAGCTGCCGATCACCGACCGGCCGCCGGTGATCCTCGTCTCGGTGCTCGGCAACGACGTCGATCGCATCGTCGGGATCGAGCTTGGCGCCGACGACTATCTCGCCAAGCCCTTCAATCCGCGCGAACTGCTTGCGCGCCTCCGCGCGCTCGTCCGCCGCAGCCGGCTGCGCGAGTCCGACGCCGGCGGATCGGTGTGGGCGTTCGGCGACTGGCGGCTCGACGCTGCGCAGTGGCAGCTGACCGCGCCCGGCGGTGCGGACGTTGCGCTCACCCCCGGCGAATTTCGCCTGCTCCTCGCACTCGTCGAGCAACGCGGTCGGCTCGTCGACCGCGACCGTCTGCTCGCGGCAACGGGCGGCGAAGAGGCCGATGTCTTCGACCGTTCGATCGACGTGCTGCTCAGCCGCCTGCGCCGCAAGCTTGCCGACCACGGTGGCCGCGACCTCATCCGCACCGTACGCGGCGAGGGATATCAGCTCGCGCTCGCCGCGCATCCGGCCGAGTAACAATGCCGCGCCGGACCATCCTGTTCCGCCTGTCGGGGCTCGTCCTCGCGGCGATCCTGATCATGGCGATGCTGTCGGTCGCAGTGACTTTTTTCAGCCCGCCGCCGTTTCGCCCGCCCGTTCGCACCTCGGACCTGCTCGGCGCCTTCGAACATCCCGCCGAGCCGGCAAAGGGCATGGGAATGCGCGAGGTCCGCTTTACCGATAGCGCGACCCTGCCGCCTCCGAACCAGGGCGAACGCTGCGACGCCGCCTTTTCGGCCGAGGTGGCCAGACTGCTCGCGCGCGATCCCGGCGACGTCCGCCTGTGCGTGACGGCGACGCCGCACGGCCCGCAGGAGGCAGGCTTCCCGCGCGATTTGCGCGACCAATTCTCGCTCGCGGTACGCAGCGGCGCGGGCTGGCGTGTCGCGACCCTGCCGCCGGCGCCGATGATCACGCCCTGGCACATCCGGACGCTCGGCTGGCTCATGCTCGCGGGGATCGTCCTGTTCGGACTTTGCCTGCTCGTCGTGCGCTCGATCACGCGCCCGTTGCAGCAGCTCGCAGCCGACGCGCGCGAGGCGGGGATCGACGGCCCGGCCTTCCGCGACGATCCCGCTGCCCCAGCCGAGGTGCGTCAGCTCGCCGCCGCCATCGACGGGATGCGGCGGCGGCACAGCGCGCTCGTGACGAATCGCGCCGAATTGCTCGTCGGCATCGCGCACGACCTCGGCACGCCGCTTACCCGGCTCGCCTTCCGTATCGAGGGCCTGCCCGATGCAGCGCGCGAGACTGCGCGCGGCGACATTGCCGAGATGCAGAAGCTGATCGCCGCCGCGCTCGAATTTGCGCGCGGGCGCGAGCGGGAGAGCGAGCCCGTCGCGCTCGACATGCTGCTCGCCGACCGGGTCGCGGTTCTCGACAGCGCCGATGCACCGGCGCGCCTGTTGTCCGCCGAGCCGCTGGTCGTCAGCGCCAACCTCGTCGATCTGATGCGCGTGATCGACAATCTGATCGTCAACGCCCAGCGTCACGGCGGCAATGCCGAACTGTCGTTGCAGCGCGCCGGGGCCTTCGCCGAACTCATCGTACGCGATCATGGTCCCGGGATCGACCCCGACGCGGCGTCGCGTCTGTTCGACCCGCTCTATCGCGGCGTCGTCGAGGATGCCGACGGGCGACCAGGCATTGGCTTCGGCCTCGGCCTTGCCATCGTCCAGTCGAACGTCGAGGCGATGCGCGGGACGATCGGCGTCGCCAATCATCCTGAGGGCGGGGCGGTGTTCACGATCTGCCTGCCGCTGATGGCCTGACCGCCGCCACGCGGTCCTGACCCACCCTGACAGGCGGTGGCCCGCCACATCGTCACCGCGCTGCGCGGACGAAGTCCTGGCCATTCCTATTAGCAAACGATTCTCAATAGCAAATCACTTGACCCTAGCATTTTCGCGCCCTAAAGCGCCGCTATTGCGAGTCAGTCGCAAATTTGCAGGGGAAGAAAATTGACTATCCTTCGTTCGTCGTCCGCCACCCGCCTCGCCGCAGGCAGCGCGCTGGGTCTTGCGCTCGCCGCCGCCGCGCAGCCGGCCGTCGCGCAGGACAATGACGGCGAATATTGGCTCGCCCGCAAGACGCAGATCGTCGTCACCGCGACGCGCATCGCGACCTTGGCCGAAGATGTTCCCGCCACCGTCACGGTGAAGACCGACGAGCAGATGGCCGACGAAATGGTCACCGACATCCGCGACCTCGTCCGCTTCGAACCCGGTGTCAGTGTCCAGCGCCAGCCCGCACGCTTCGGTGCCGCGCTCGGCGCGACCGGCCGCGCCGGCAACGACAGCTTCAACATTCGCGGCATCGGCGGCAACCGCGTCCTGATCCAGGTCGATGGCGTGCGCGTTCCCGACGGCTTCAGTTTCGGCGCGCAGGCGTCGGGCCGCGGCGACTATGTCGATCTCGGCCTCGTCAAATCGGTCGAAATCCTGCGCGGCCCGTCGTCGGCGCTCTACGGCAGCGACGGTCTTGCCGGCGCGGTCAGCTTCATCACCTCGGACCCGGTCGATTTCCTCAAGGATGGCAAGAATCTCGGCGGTCTTCTCCGCGCCGGATACAGCAGCGCCGACAATGAATTCAGCGAAACCGCGATTCTCGCCGGGCGCAGCGGCGACTGGTCGGTCATGGCCGCCTATACGCGCCGCGATTATAACGAGCTCGACAACAAGGGCACCAATCCCGGCGTCGTCCTGATCCCCGCGACCGGAACGCTGACCTCGGGTCTCGTCCCCGGTACCGGTCCGCAGCGCACGACGCCGAACCCGCAGGACGGCCGCTCGAACGCCGCGCTGGCACGGATCGTCTATGATCCCGCGAACGGCCACAAGCTGCGCCTGACCGGCGAATATCTGGACACGCATCTTTACACCAACGGCCTCACCGGCGTGACCGCAACGCGCAACGCGCTCGGCGTCGTGACTTCCAGCGTCGACCGGCTCGAAGGCTGGGACAGCGGCGAGCGCAAGCGCGTCTCGCTCGACTGGAGCTGGGAAGGCGAGGGCACGATCGATTTCGCGCGCGTCGCCGTTTACTGGCAGGACGGCGAGGATAATCAATATACCGAGGAAGACCGCACCCCCGCCGTCGACCGCACCCGCCTCAACACGTTCGAGAACCGCGTGATCGGTGCCGCCGCCGATGCCCGCGCGGACTTCGCGACGGGCGCCATCAACCACCGCCTCGTCTTCGGCGGCGACATCAGCCAGACGCGCCAGCAGGGCCTGCGCGACGGCACCGTGCCGCCAGCAGGCGAAGTCTTCCCGACGCGCGCCTTCCCCAGCACCGACTTCACCCGCGCCGGGCTGTTCGTGGGAGACGAAATCTCGATCGCCGACGGTCGCTTGCTGCTCTATCCGGCGGTCCGCTTCGACTGGTACAAGCTGTCGCCGAAAAATGATCCGCTGCTGCCGACCTTCAGCGGCGCCGGGCAAGACGGTTCGCGCCTGTCGCCGAAATTCGGCGCGGTCTTCAAGATCACCGACGAGGTGCGCCTGTTCGCCAATTATGCAACCGGCTTCAAGGCGCCAGAACCCGGCGAGGTGAACCAGTTCTTCGAAAATCTGGCCTTCGGCTACACCTCGGCCCCGAACCCGAACCTCGGTCCCGAACGCAGCGAAAGCTTCGAGGGCGGCGTCCGCTTCAATAGCGATCATGTCAGCCTCGACGTCACCGCCTTCTCGGCGCGCTACAAGGATTTCATCAGCCAGGAAGTGGTGAGCGGCAGCTTCACGCCCGCCGATCCGGCCGTCTATCAATTCATCAATCTCGATCGTGTCCGCGTCAAAGGCGCGGAAGCACGGTTCGAGGGGCGGGCGTCCTCCGGCCTCTATGCGACGCTCGCCCTATCCTATGCCAAGGGCGACGTAATCGACCCCAGCGGAGCGCGTTCGCCGCTTTCGACGATCGATCCGCTGAAGCTCGTGGCCGGCGTTGGCTACCGCGCATCGGATGGTCGTTTCGGCGGTCAGTTCATCATGACGCACAGCGCGCGCAAGGAGGCGTCGCGGACGACGGGCATCTGTACGCCCTCCTGCTTCCGCCCCGATGCGTTCACGATCCTCGATGCGACCGCCTATTTCCGTATCATCGACGGGCTGACGCTGCGCGGCGGTGTCTTCAACATCCTCGACAAGAAATATGCATGGTGGAGCGACGTCCGCGGCCTCGCGTCGACCTCGGCAATCACCGACGCCTATACCCAGCCCGGCCGCAACGCGAGCGTGTCGCTGAGCTATCGCTTCTAAAAACAAGGAAGGACTGCACCGATGAAAAAACCATATCGCTCGATCGCCGCCGGCCTGCTGCTTCTCTCGGCCGCGCTTCCCACTGTGGCGTTCGCGCATCCGCCGATCGCGAAGGAAGACGCCGCCGCCAATTTCGAGCAAGACCGCGCCGATATCCTCGCGATGGCGGGCAACTACCGCGTCAGCTTCAACATGCAGGAATCGACGCGCTGGGATCCGACCTACGAAGTCCTCGAACCCAAGCGTTCGGGCGGCAACGAAGTTGTCCGCGTGATCGAGGATACGGGGCGCGTGATCCGCTTGCAGCATATGCTCGTCATCACCGGCGACGACGACAAGTCGCACATCATCAAGCATTGGCGCCAGGACTGGGAATATGAGCCCGCGAAGGTGCTCGTCTATTCGGACCGCAACCAGTGGACCTGGGAAGATGTGCCCGAAAAGATGCGCACCGGCCGCTGGTCGCAGACGGTCTATCAGGTCGACGACAGCCCGCGCTATGGCGGCTGGGGCCAGTTCGAAACGCAGGGCGGCGTCCGCCGCTGGCGCTCGAACTGGACGTGGCGTCCGCTCGCCCGCCGCGATGCGGTGCGGAAGCCGGTCTATGACCGCTATCTGTCGATCAACCGCCACCAGCCTTCGCCCGACGGCTGGGTCCACTGGCAGGACAATAGCAAGATGGGGACGAAGGACAGCAAGCTCGTCCCGATCGTCCAGGAATATGTCCTCAACACCTATATCAAATATGACCAGTATGACGTGAAGGCCGCCGACGATTATTGGGCCGCCACCAAGGATTATTGGGCCGCCGTCCGTGCCGAATGGGACCGCGTCGCCGCCACCAAGGGCGGCATCGCGATCCAGGAAGAGGCCGAGACCGGCACCGTGATCAGCGGCCGCCTGCTCTCGATGGCCGACGAGATTCAGGACAAGAAACTGACCACCGACAAGGCGATCGCCGAAGCGAAGAAGCTGATCGAGGCGAATACGCGCAAGCTTTGACGACCTTCACCATGTGAAGCCCGGAACTGGGGGCGGCTCCGCAAGGGGCCGCCCTCTATTTTATGTGAGCGTGGCGGCGTGCCATGCAGAAGGTCCGCAGAGCGACCGCGTCATGATAGGCGTTGTGCGGCACCTTGCTGAGCTCGGCGGATGAGAAGCTGACCACTTCGGCCAGCTCGAAACTGACCGCCGAGAGGATCAGCCGCCGCCCGTCATCAGTCGCAAGCAGGCGCGCGGCGTGAACGATATCCTCGGGCCAGTCGGCGACGAGCACCGGATGCGGGTCAGCCGCCAGATAATCTGCAAAGGCGTCCTGCATCGCCGCATAGGCGACGGGCTCGGTCGCGAGCGCGGGAAGCACATGCGCCGCGACCCACGGTGTCGGGTCGCAGCACTGGACCGCCTCGTAAAAAGGCGGCAAGTTGTCGGTTTCGGGAACCAGCGCGATCGAGATCAGATCGCCACCGAAACCGTTGAACTCCGCATCGAGATAATAGCGCAACGCGCTATTTCGCGCGCGCGCCGTCGACGCTCCAGATCCCCGCGCCGCGCGTCGCGACGAACAGGAAGATGAAGCAATAGAGCGCGATCGTCTCGCCGCCGTTGACGATCGGGAAGGGCGCGTTGCTGCCGTGCGCAACCCAATAGCCGACCGCCGACATGCCGCTGGCGATAAAAGCGGCGGGGCGGGTGAACAGGCCAAGGACGATCAGGCCGCCCGCGATCAGCTCGATCGCGCCGGCTGCCTGCAGCATCGGGTTGAGCGGCATCGGGAAGGCGACCGGAAAATTGAAGAATTTCTGCACGCCATGGGCAAGGAACAGCAAGCCGGCCACGATGCGGAGCAGCGCATAGGCCTGTTCGGTAAAGCCATCGAGAAACTTCATGGATCATCCCCCTCTTGTCGAAGACCGGGCGATGCTAGTGCAGCTTGGAAGATGCGAAAAGCGCAATATCCGAAACATAATGTTTCCAGCATCTTGGTGCCGCATCGCGAAAGAATTTGCGCGCGCGGACGATTTTTTCGCGCACGATGTCACATCCTCCGGCCCTGTCTCGTCAAGCCTGTACAACCCACGACAGGAGACACGACATGACCAAGGTAACCGACCCTTTCGCCGCCTCGCCGCAGCTCATGAAGCAGTGGATGGGCGCCAGCCTCGCCGCCGAAAAGGGGCTTGAAAAGAGCCTCGTCGAACTGGTGAAGATCCGTTCGTCGATCCTCAACGCCTGCGCCAACTGCATCAACATGCACACCGCCGACGCCCGCGCGAACGGCGAGACCGAACAGCGCATCTACCTCGTCGCCGCCTGGCACGAAGCCCCGGTGTTCACCGACCGCGAACGCGCCGCGCTCGCCTGGACCGACGCCTTGACGCGCCTGTCGCAGGGGCACACACAGAAGGAAGCCAGGGCCGCGCTCGAGGCGCATTTCACGCCGGAGGAACAGGTGAACCTGACGCTGATGATCAACATCATCAATGGCTGGAACCGCATCGCGGTCGGCTTCGACCTCTGGTACGAAGGCGGCGCCCCCGCAAAGGCCGCCTGATGACGACCGAAGGCATTCAGCCGGGCGACGGCGCGGCGGCGAGTTTCGACCCGCTGCGTCCGCTCCTCACCCGCGTCGCCTATCGCATGCTCGGTTCGGTCGCCGATGCCGAGGATGTGGTGCAGGATGCCTTCATCCGCTGGCTCGGCACCGACCGCGATACGGTGCGCGAGCCCGCGGCGTTTCTTCGCCGCACCGTGACGCGGCTCTGCCTCGACCAGATCAAGTCGGCGCGCGTGCAGCGCGAGACTTACGTGGGCCCCTGGCTTCCCGACCCGCTGGTCGAGGAGGAGGAAGAGGATGATGTCACCCTGCCGCTGATGCTCGCGCTCGAACGGCTCTCCCCCCTCGAACGCGCTGCCTTTCTGCTCCACGACGTCTTCGGCGTCGAATTCGACGAGGTCGCAAAGACGATCGACCGCGATCCCGCCGCGACCCGCCAGCTCGCGGCGCGCGCCCGAACCCACGTCCGCGATGCGCGCCCGCGCTACAGGATGGAGAAAGAACGCGGCCTCGAAATCGCGAACGCCTTCTTCGCCGCGTCGCGCAGCGGCGACATGGGCGCGCTCGGCGCGATGCTCGCGGCCGATGTCGGCATGTGGGCCGACGGCGGCGGCAAGCGGCCGGCGGCGATGGGCGTGGTGACGGGGCACGACATCGTGCTGAAGCTGCACCGCAGCCTCGCCGTCCTGTTCGGAAAATATGGCTCGACCCTCGTCCACACCGGGACGATCAACGGCCTGCCGGGCTTCGTGACTCGCGAGGCCGACGGCGAATTCCAGACCACCGCGCTCGAGATCGAGGACGGCAAGATCACCGCCATCTATGTGATGCGCAATCCCGACAAGCTGAAGCATATGCATTGAGGGCGCGCGCAGAAACGACCGATTGCGGACATCTCGCCGCGTGATAAGCAGCGTTCCATGGCAGCCACATATTACTTTCTATCGGCCCCCAACGATCACGGTGTGTTGGACTGGTTTCGCTCTCAGTCCGAAACGGCAGAAGAACATTCGAACGAGGTGCGAGTGCTGCTGCATTATTGCCAGTTCGGCGCGTTAGCTGAAAACCCCGATGGGAGCTTCGACCCTTCAAGATCACCGATTGTTTCGATCTTCTTCCCGAAGGTTCGGCGAGGCGCGCTTTGGACCGTGGGCGAGGTCCACTTCATTTATAAATCGAAGGAATTTCCTGAACTTGAGCGTCTTCGCAAGCGCTTCCAAGCTTGGATCAATGAAAGCCCAGCAATTTGGGAACGGAAGCATGATGGCCGCGAAGCTTACGGATACTATCTCGATGGCACGGCCAAAAATATTGCGGATGTCGTATTCGCGCTGCCTTCGGGGCTGGCCGCTTACGAAGCCGGACAATATTTCGTTGCCGAATCCGATAATGAAGGGGTTCTAGACCGCGTATGCGGCGCACTCCGACTTCGCGGCATTGATTGCAGCTAGGGCGCGTCCGCTAACCACCCCAAAACTGCCATCATCAAACCCATTTGCCAACGCTGTGTTGCGTATGTAATACGGAAATTCGAGCATGTTCGATTTCCTGAAATCCAAGAAGGCACCGCCTCCGGCCCCGTCGCCCGAACTGCCGGGCGGTCCGTACCCCGACGCCTTCGCGCCGGCCGCCCCGCCGCCTGTGCCCGAAAGCCGGATCCGCAAATGGACGCGCCGTATCTCGCGCGGCTTCGCGATCTTCGCGTTGGTCATGATCCTGCTGATCGGCTGGCTTGCACTCACCGCGCCGCTGTCGAAATCGCTGCAGCCGATCGCGCCGCCCGAAATCACGCTGCTGGCTTCCGACGGCACCCCGATTGCGCGGATGGGGGCGATCGTCGACGCGCCGATTGATGTCGCGAAATTGCCGAAGCATGTCAGCGGCGCCTTCATCGCGATCGAGGATCGCCGCTTCTATAATCACTGGGGCGTCGATCCGCGCAGCGTCGGCCGCGCGGTCTGGTCGAACCTCACCGGCGGACGGACGCAGGGCGGCAGCACGATCACGCAGCAGCTTGCGAAATTCACCTTCCTGACCCCGAAGCGCACCCTCGGGCGAAAGGCGCGCGAGGCGCTGATCGCCTTCTGGCTCGAAGCCTGGCTGAGCAAGGACGAGATCCTCGAACGCTACCTCTCCAACGCCTATTTCGGTGACAACACCTATGGATTGCGCGCCGCGTCGCTCCATTATTTCTCGCGCCAGCCCGAAAAGCTGACCCCGGCACAGGCGGCGATGCTCGCGGGGCTGGTGCAGGCGCCCTCGCGCCTCGCGCCGACCAAAAACCCCGATCTCGCGGCCAAGCGGATGAAGCTGGTCGTCGCCGCGATGGCGGACACCGGCTATCTGACCGCGGCGGAGGCCAAGGGCATCCGCACCCCGCGCATCGACGTCCGCACGCGCAACACGCTGCCCACGGGCACCTATTTCGCCGACTGGGCGCTGCCCGAGGCGCGGCAGCTCAGCGATGTCGGCTATTCGCGCCAGACGATCCGCACCACGCTCGACGCGCGGCTTCAGGGGATCGCGCGCCGTGTCACCGCGCGCGGCGAACTCGGCAAGGCGCAGGTCGCGCTCGTCGCGATGCGCCCCAATGGTGAGGTCGTCGCGATGGTCGGCGGCCGCGACTATGCCGCCTCGCCCTTCAACCGCGTCACGCAGGCGCGGCGCCAGCCGGGTTCGACCTTCAAGCTGTTCGTCTATCTCGCCGCCCTCGCTGACGGCAAAAATCCCGATGACCTGATCGACAACCGCGCGATCGACACCGGGGCCTATCAGCCGAAGAACAGCGGCGGTGTCTATTCGGACACGATCACGCTCGAAAATGCCTTCGCGACCTCCAGCAATGTCGCCGCCGTGCGCCTGTTCCGCGAGGTCGGCGACGACAAGGTGATCCGCATGGCGCGCGACCTTGGCGTGACCTCGCCGCTCGCGAAGGGCGATCCCAGCCTCGCGCTCGGCACCTCCACCATGACCCTGCTCGAACTCACCGCCGCCTATGCCGCGGTCGCGGCGAACAGCTATCCGGTCGTGCCGCACGCCTTTGCCGAAGAGGAGCCGGGCTGGCTCGAACGCTGGGTGTGGGGCCCCGATCATTTCTCGACCCGCGTCCACGACGATATCGAACAGATGCTGCGGGCCGCGGTCAATCGCGGCACCGGCCGCGCGGCGCGCTTGCCGCAGGCCAATTTCGGCAAGACCGGGACCACGCAGGACAGCCGCGATGCGCTGTTCGTCGGCTATGCGAACGGGCTCGTCGTCGGCATCTGGATCGGCAACGACGATAACACGCCGCTTCATGGCGCCGCCGGCGGCGGCATTCCGGCGCGCATCTGGCGCGATTTCATGATGCAGGCGAGCGGCCGCGCCGCCACCCCGGTCAAAAAGGCGCCGCGCCCCGCCGACCCCGCCGGCCCGGTCCAGCCGCTCGACATTCCCGACATCCCGGAGGTTCCGATCGCCGACAAGACCAGCGTCGGGGTGAAGGACGGCAATGCGGTCATCACCACCGAGATCGGCGGGACGAAAATCGACCTCAGGCTGCCGATCGGCGACCGGCCGCCGACCGCGCCACCGGCGCAGTCTCCGCCAGCCCCCGCGCAGCGATAGATACGCGAAATTTCGCTGTCCTACTTCGGCGAGCGGCGATACCGTCCGTCATCATTCAGCTTGCCGGGTTCGCATCGGACCAATGCGAATTGCGAGTGAAGTTGCCCAGTTTTCGGCCCTTTTTCGGAGTGTCTCTTTTTCATGCTGAGCGTCGAAACCCATGAAGCCAGCCCCTGGCCCGACGCGCTCGACTGGGAAGCGCGCGCGGCGGAGGCCGCTGCTGCGGCGCTCGCGCTGACGCCCTGGGCCGGGCTCGCCGACGCCGCGCCGCTGGTCGAGATCGCCGTGCGCCTGACCGACGATGCAGAGGTTCACACGCTCAACCGCGATTTTCGCGGCAAGGACAAGCCGACCAATGTCCTGTCCTTTCCGCAGGTTCAGGCCGACCTGCTCGATACGCTCAGCAACAGCGACGACGGTGAAATCCTGCTCGGCGATATTGTCCTTGCGCGCGAAACCTGTGCACGCGAGGCGGCGGAGAAGGGGGTTTCGATCCCCGATCATGCGACGCATCTGATCGTCCACGGAACGCTGCACCTCGTCGGCTACGACCATATGGACGACGCCAGCGCGACCGCGATGGAGGCGCTCGAAGTGAAAGCGCTTGCATCGCTGGGCATCGCCAATCCATATGCGGATCAGGACTAACAGGGGAAAATGACGCACATGCCCGACGATCAGGGATCTTCGAACCGATCGGAAGAGGACAGTAGATCCGGCCTGCTGGCCGGATTGAAGACATTGCTGTTCGGCGGTGACAAGGAACCGTCGCTGCGCGAACAGATCGAAGACGTCATCGATGAGGCCGAGGAAGAGGGACAGGACCGGCGTGGCAGCAGCGCGGTCGGCGACCTCTCGCTGATCGAGCGCAAGATGGTGCGCAACCTTCTTCACTTTGGCGAGCAGACCGTCGACGACGTCGCGGTCCCGCGCGGCGAGATCATCGCAATCCCCGAAAGCGCCAGCTTCGACCAGGTCGTCGCGCTCTTCGCCGACGCCGGGCACAGCCGCCTGCCGGTCTATCGCGAGACGCTCGACGAGGTCGTCGGCATGATCCACGTGAAGGATGTGTTCGCAGTGCTTGCGGCCAAGACCGCGCCGCCGCCGTTGATCGACCTGATCCGCCAGCCGCTTTATGTGCCGCAGTCGATGGATGTGCTCGACCTGCTCGCCGAAATGCGCGCGAAGCGTACGCATCTCGCGATCGTGATCGACGAATATTCGGGCACCGAAGGCCTCGTGACCTTCGAGGATCTGGTCGAGGAAATCGTCGGCGAGGTCGAGGACGAGCATGACGACGAGCCGACCGCGCTGTTCGAGCCCGGCGAAAACGGCTGCTGGGATGCCGACGCGCGCGCCGAACTCGACGACATCGGCGAGGCGATCGACCCCCGCCTCGGCGAGGTCGACGAAGATGTCGATACGCTGGGCGGCCTTGCTGCCGTGCTTGCAGGCCATGTGCCCGAGGTCGGCGAAATCCTCCAGCATCAAAGCGGCTGGCGGATCGAGGTGACCGAGGCGGACGAGAGGCGCGTCCACCGTCTGCGTCTGCATCCGCCGGTCGCAATCGACCCTGAAGCCCCGCTGGACAAGCCCGACGACTTCTGATCGGAAACCCCGTCATTACGAGGAGCCGAAGGCGACGAAGCAATCTCCAGCTAGCGGCCTCAGCCTCAAGCAAGGCTGATAGCTGGAGATTGCTTCGCTTCGCTCGCAATGACGACTATGAATAAGGTCCAGCGTGCACCGATTGCCTTTGGCGGGGCAAGGGACTAGCGGAGGGCGGATGGAAGTTTCGGATCTTCGCATCGCGCTGTTCAGCGGCAACTATAACATGACGACCGACGGCGCGAACAAGGCGCTCAACCGGCTCGTCGGCTATCTGATCGTGCAGGGTGCCGCGGTGCGCGTCTACTCGCCGACAGTCGCCAACCCCGATTTCGAGCCGACCGGCGACCTTGTCAGCGTGCCGTCGATGGCGATCCCCAATCGCCCCGAATACCGCATCCCGCTCCATTTCTCTTCGCGGGTCCGCGAGGATATCGCGAAATTCGCGCCGAACATCCTCCACATCTCCAGTCCCGACCGCGTGTCGCGACAGGCGGCGGCGTGGGCCCGGCGACGCAAGCTTCCGGTCGCCTGCTCGGTCCACACACGCTTCGAGACCTATTTCCGCTATTATAATCTGTCGTTCCTCGAACCGATTGTCGTTGCCTGGCTGCGGAAGCTCTATCGCAAGTGCGACGCGCTGATCGCGCCGTCCGAAAGCTTCGCGCAGGTGCTGCGCCAGCAGCGGATGAACTATGACATCGGCATCTGGACCCGCGGGGTCGAGCGCGACATCTTCAGTCCCTCCCGCCGCGACATGAGCTGGCGGCGCAGCTGGGGCATCGCCGACGATGTTCCGGTAATCGCCTTCCTCGGCCGCCTCGTGATGGAAAAAGGGCTCGACGTTTTCGCCGACACGATCGACCAGCTTCAACGCCGCAAGGTGCCGCATCAGGTCGTGGTCATCGGCGAGGGGCCGGCGGGCGACTGGTTCGAATCGCGCCTGCCCGACGCGAAGTTCGTCGGCTTTCAGGGCGGCGAGAATCTCGCTCGCGCGCTGGCGTCGTGCGACATGTTCTTCAATCCGTCGGTGACCGAAACCTTCGGCAACGTCACGCTCGAAGCCATGGCGTGCGGCCTGCCCGTCGTCGCGGCGCGGGCCACCGGCAGCGCCAGCATCGTCAAACATGGGCAGACCGGCTATCTCGTCTCGCCCGGCGCGATCACGCTCTTCGCCGACGATCTCGAACGCTATTGCCGCGACGCCGGGCTGCGCGCCGCGCATGGCGCGGCAGCACGCGAGGAGAGCGGCGCCTATCAGTGGGACGCGATCAACCAGTCGGTCGCCGACACCTATCTGCGGCTGATCCGCCAGAAACAGCGGCGCGGATAATGGCGGCGGACCTGTTCGGAGGCGATGCGCCTGCGCAGGCTGCAAGCGCCGCGGGCCCGATTCCTCTCGCCGAACGGCTACGCCCGAAACTATTGGCGGAGGTTGTCGGGCAGGAGCATCTGACCGGCCCCGATGGCGCGATCGGCCGCATGGTCGCGGCGGGGCAATTGTCGTCGATCATCCTCTGGGGCCCGCCGGGCACCGGCAAGACGACGATCGCCCGCCTGCTCGCCGAGGCGGTGGGCATGCGCTTTGCGCCGCTGTCGGCGGTCTTTTCGGGCGTCGCCGATCTTCGCACCGCCTTTGCCGATGCCGAAAAGATGGCGGCGGCGGGCAAGCGCACCCTGCTCTTCGTGGACGAGATTCATCGCTTCAATCGCGCCCAGCAGGACGGTTTCCTGCCTTATGTCGAGCGCGGCACCGTCGTGCTGGTCGGCGCGACGACCGAGAACCCCAGCTTTGCGCTCAACGCTGCACTTTTGAGCCGGGCACAGGTGCTCGTCCTGAACCGCCTCGACGAGGCCGCGCTGGGGACGCTGGTCGCCCGCGCCGAAGACGAGACGGGTAAGCCGCTGCCCGTCACCGACGAGGCGCGCGCTGCGCTGATTTCCAGCGCCGACGGCGACGGACGCTTCCTGCTCAATCAGATCGAGACGCTGTTTTCGGTGACGATCGAACAGCCGCTCGATCCGGGCGAGCTTGCCGCCTTCCTGCACCGCCGGATGCCAGTCTATGACAAGGATCGCGACGGCCATTACAATCTGATCTCGGCGCTCCACAAGGCACTGCGCGGGTCGGACCCGCAGGCGTCGCTTTACTGGCTGGCGCGGATGCTCGTCGCGGGGGAAGAGCCGCTCTACGTTCTCCGCCGCATCACGCGTTTCGCCAGCGAGGACATCGGACTCGCCGACCCGCAGGCGCTGGTGCAATGCCTCGCTGCGAAGGATGCCTATCAGTTCCTCGGCTCGCCGGAGGGTGAACTCGCGATCGTCCAGGCGTGCCTCTATTGCGCAACTGCGCCCAAATCGAACGCCGCCTACATGGCGCAGAAGGCGGCGTGGGCTGCCGCGCGCGACACGGGCAGCCTCGCGCCGCCCGCGAACATTCTCAACGCGCCGACCAAGCTGATGAAGGATCTGGGCTATGGGGCGGGCTACAGCTACGACCATGACGCGCCCGAAGGCTTCTCGGGCGACAATTACTGGCCCGACGAGATGACGCCCGCAGAGCTTTATCGCCCCGTCGATCGCGGATTCGAGAAGCGGATCGCCGAGCGCATGGCGTGGTGGGACGAACGCCGCCGCGAGGTGAGGGGCGGGTAATGGCATCGCCGCGCTTCGACAGCTGGGACGATGTCGTCGCCTTTGCGTGCGGTCTTCCCGATGTCGACATGGCGCCCTTATATGGCACGCCCTGTCCGAAGGTGAACGGCAAGGCGTTCGTATCGCCGGGGCGCGAGCCGGGCAGCTTCCACATCATGTGCCCGCACGAGGAAGAGGAGGTTCTGCTTGAAACCGATCCCGACACCTTCTGGCAGACCCCGCATTATGAAGGCTGGCCCGGCCTTCTCGTCCGCTTCGGCGCAAACGACCCCGAACGGATCGCCAACGTCATTCGCCGCGCCTGGTGGGATCGCGCCAAAAAGGCGCAGCGCACGGCGTTCGGCGAGCGGCCCTGACATTATGACGACGATAAGCAACGGCTCGATATCGCGAAGCTCGTCGCCGCCATCGTCGCGGCCGACGACAAGGGGCTTTAGTCACGTGATCCCCGGCGAAAACCGGGGTTCATTGGCGCGAATGCAATCTGGACCCCGGCCTTCGCCGGGGATCACAGAGATTTCGGCCTATTTCACTCGACCCCCGGATAACGATTGAACGTCGGCATTTCGTCCAGCTTTTCCATCCAGCCGATGCGCTCGGCAGTCTGGATCTGCGCGCCGGCAGGGATCAGGTCGGGGTCGTCGAGCGTGCCCGACTGGACGTCGATCAGGCCGGGAAAGATCATATCGTTCGTATAGAAGAGGCCGGTGCCGCACGCCTCACAGAAATGGCGACGACCATGTTCGGACGAGGCGTAAATTTTGGGCGTGCCGCTAATCTCGACATCATCCGCCTTCGCCATCGCCCAGCCGACCATTGGCGCGCCGGCATGGCGGCGGCAGTCCTGACAATGGCACAGCGCGTGATGCTCGACGGTCGTCGGCATCGAATAGCGGATCGCTCCGCAATGGCATTGGCCGCTGGCGCGGGTCTCGGTCATCGCATCCTCCTCTACTTGTGATGGGAACATAACATAAACATAATATGAGTCCAGCGCGGCAAACGGTGGCGCGTTAGCGGGCTGTTAACCACGCTGCCCTAAGGTCTTCATGACCGAAGATCTGGGGAATTTTCATGCATCATCCGCGCTTCATCGCGCCGCATTCCGGTTCGCGGCCTCGTCTCTTTTTGACGGGGCGAGTGGCCGCATGACCAAGCTGATCATCCAGATTCCCTGTCTTAACGAGGCGGAAGACCTGCCGAACACGCTGGCGGCGCTGCCCCGGCGGATCGAGGGGATCGACACGATCGAAATCCTCGTGATCGACGACGGCAGCACCGATAACACTGCGCAGGTCGCGCGCATGTGGGGCGTGCATCATGTCGTGCGCCACCGCACCAACCGCGGGCTCGCCGCCGCGTTCCAGTCGGGGGTCGATGCCGCGCTGCGCGCCGGGGCCGACATCATCGTCAACACTGACGCCGATGGCCAATATGCAGGCGAAGACATTGAAACGATCGTCCGTCCGGTGCTCGAGGGTCGTGCCGATATTGTGATCGGCGACCGCGGCGTCGGCGACAACGCGCATTTCGGTCCGGTGAAGCGGCTGCTTCAGCGGCTCGGCAGCGCGATCGTTCAGCGCCTTGCCAATGTGCATGTATCGGACGCGGTCAGCGGTTTCCGCGCGATCAGCCGCGAGGCTGCGCAGCGGCTCAACATCACGACCGAGTTCAGCTATACCACCGACATGCTGATTCAGGCGGGACGCAAGCGCTTCGCCATTCTCAGCGTGCCGATCCGCACCAACGCAACGCTGCGTCCGTCGCGATTGTTCAAGTCGATCCCGCGTTTCATCGTCAACACCGGCATCACGATGGCGCGCGCCTATACGACCTATAATCCCCTTCGCGCCTTCGTCGGGTTTGGTCTTGTGATCGCGTTCTTCGGCGTCGTGCCCGTGCTGCGTTTCTTGTGGTTCTGGGTGAATGGCGGCGGCGACGGACATATCCAGTCGCTCGTCATCGGCGGCGTGCTGCTGATGCTCGGTGCGCTGGTCGCGGTCTTCGGCGTGCTCGCCGACCTGATGGCGACAAACCGCAAGCTGATCGAGTCCAGCCTGACGCGGCTGCGGCATATCGAGGCCCGGCTGCCGCAAACTGCTGAGCCGGAGGAGCCTGTCATCGCGAATCAGCGAAAAGGCGCGGCGTGACCGCGTCCGCTGTCAGCACAGCCGCTGAGGTCCGCCGGCGACGCCTGCCGACCGCCAATTCCCTGTTCTGGCCGTTGGCAGGAATCGTCGTCGTGCTGGCGGGGCATCTGTGTCTTGCGTTGACCCGGGCGATTAACTGGGACGAGTTCTATCATTACAGCCAGGTGCAAAAGCTCGCGCAAAACACGCTGACCGAACCGCTGCAGACGCTCTACACGCGTGCGTTCGTCTGGGTGGTCGATCTTCCAGGCGTCGGGGTCGACCATATTGTCGTGATCCGGCTTTTCATGTTTCTTTGCGAAATCGTCGTCGCCGCAGCCATCTTCGGCGCGGCGTCGCGTTTTGTCGCACGTGTGCCTGCCGCCGCCTGTGCGCTCATCTATCTTACCGCAGGATATGTGCTTCAGCATGGAACCTCGTTTCGCTTCGACGCACCGGCGGCGGCGCTGCTGATGACGGCAGCGTGGATCCTGCTCCGGTTCCGGCTGAGCGCCGGCGCGATCTTGGTGATCGGCCTGCTCGCGGGCCTGTCGGCAATGTTGACGATCAAGACTATCCTTTATGCGCCGGTATTTCTCGGCATCGCGTGGCTCCTCTGGTCCGAGGCCCGAGACAAGCGGCGTCTGGTGTTTCAACTTGTGGCGGTTGGTGTTGCTGCGCTCGGTTCTTTCGCGCTGATCTATCTGGCTCATGCCAGCACCCTTGCCGGAAACAGCGACGTCGAGGCGATGAAGGTCGTCTCGCGTGCGGGCGGCAAGATGTTTCACTTCGGCTATGTGACCTATTGGTGGTCGATGGTGAAAGCGGTGCAACTGTCGCCGGTTCTCGCACTGGTCATATTGGCGTTTCCGGTCGTGGTCTGGAGCACGGCGCTGTCGAAGCCCGAAAAGCTGGCGCTTACCGGATTCTACCTGCCAATCCTGACGCTGTTTTTCTATCACAACACCGCGCCCTATTTTTACGTCTACATGCTGCCGCCGGTCACGGTCGCCTGTGGCGTGGTGCTTGCGTGGCTGGTGGAACGTTATAGCGCCATGGCGGTCGCCGCGCTGTTGCTGCTGGGTGGCGGGCTTGTTTTTTACAATGAACCGCCCAACCCGATCGAACGCCAGCGGCAAATGCTGCGCGTCGCCGATACGATGTTCCCGCAAGGGGTCGCCTATTTCGATAGCTGCGCGATGTTGGGGCGCTTTCCCAAGGCGAATGTGTTCATGACGCCGTGGGGAATCGACCAGTATCTTCTCGGCGGCTTCCCGAGTCTTGAGGAGGTTATGGCGTCCAGGCCAGTGCCCCTGATCGTGAACGACGATTATATGTTCGAGGATGCCTTGAACGGAAAAGAACCCGTCCCCGCCTTCCTCCCTGGGGATCTAGCTGCGATCCGCGACACCTTTGTGCATCTGTGGGGGCCGTTCTGGATCGCCGGCGAAGACATTCCCGCCCGGTCGAACGACTATCGTTTCCAGATTCGCGTTCCGGGTTCTTACACCGTGCGCGGTACGAGTGTCGTGATCGGCGGCCGCTCGGTAGCACCCGGCCAGTTCGTCTATCTCGATCGCGGTGCTTATCGGGCCTCGACGGCGGGCGATAAGGGGGCGCGTTTGATCTGGGGCAAGGATATCAAGGTGCCGGCGCAGCCTGATGCGGGGGGGGCGCTGTTCATGCCGTTCTAGGTGTTTAGTCCCGGCACCTGGCGGCCGGATCAGTTGCGGCGTCGGCGTTGCAATGTGGCGAGTCCGTAGACAAGGTCGCCGGCGATCGACGACACCCGCAGCGCCAGCGTTGCCGCCATCAGCCCGGCGGCGGGCACGCCGCCGCCGGCCAAGGCCAGCAGCGCGGCCTCGCGAACGCCGAGTCCTCCCGGCGCCACCGGCACGATAAAACCGGCGAGCCAAGCGAGCAGGAACAGCGCGGCAAATTGCGCAAGGCTTGCGCCCGCCGGCAGCACCGCGCTGCCGACAAGCGCTGCGGCCGCCGCGAAGGCGCCGAACGCCAAAATCTGAAAGGCGAGGGCGGTCAGCAAGGGCCGCCGCATGACGAGAGAGGTGCCGACGACGAGGGTCGCAGCGCCAATTGCGGCAACGGGCGAACGGTCGAAGGTCAGACAGGCGGCGGCGACCGACATGCTGCTCACCAGATGAAGGCCAACCTCGACGACGGCCGACTTGGCGAGCGTCTTGTGCTCGATTCCGCTCTTCGATCCCTCGACCTGCCGGCTGACATATTGGAATATCGAGCCGGGAAGATATTTCAGCAGCACCCCGCGGGCATAGATGCGCCGCATGTCGGACGGTGGAAACGTGCGGTCGAGATCGGCCAGCGCGGTCCACCCGTGCGCCAGCGCGCGGTCGGCGGCGGCGAAGAGCAGGGTGCCGACGGCGATCCCGCCGACGAGACCTACCGACAGATGCGGCTGCAGCGTCGACCAGTCGAGCCCCCACAGTCGCTCGCCGATGAAGATCAGGCTCCCCCCCAGCGCAGCAGCGCCGCCCCATTTGAGGAGGCGGGCGGCAGCGGTCTTGCGAGGCGCGGAGGCGGCGTCAGCCATGCAGGATGCTGGTGTGATCCGGATAGGGCACGCAATAGGAGCGGCCGAAATAACGGGTTTCGTTCAGGCCGCAACCCTCGATCGCGGCGCGATAGCGGCGGCGACCGCTGTCGTCGAACAGGATCAGGCCGCCGGGCTTCAGATGCGGAAGCGCGCGGGCGAGACAGTCGGTGCGGCGGCGTCCATCGACCACGATCAGGTCGAACGGGCCTTCGGCCTCGGCGATCGCGCCGATATAGGCGTCGCCCTCAAGCTCGCGGTGGAGCAGGCGGATATTGCCGAACGCAGCGACCTTCGTCGTCAGCAGGCGGTGCCATTCGGCATGATGTTCGACCGACACCACGCTCGCCGCACGGCGCGCCAGCCAGACAGTGCTTGCGCCGGCGCCATATTCGAAGACGCGGGCGTCGGGATGGGCGCGAAGATAGGTATCGGCGTCGCGGGTCGCGGCGACGTTCCACCACGGCAGGCCAAGCGCGATCATGCGTTCGATATCATGGATGGCGAGCAACGAGGCGGCCCAGCGGCGCCAGCCATAGGCATCGCTCTCGCGGGCGTCGGCGGTCAGCCTTTCCATGGGACCAAGGCCCGCAATAGCGTGCATGAACCCGGCGTAGGACCGCTTGACCAATTGCATAGAAACCTCCCGCCACCAGAATGGCGACAAGACTATATTAACCAAAAAACCCCTTTTGAAAGGTTAATGGAGCGCGGATTAGTCGCCCAGATCGACGCCATGGCTCGTCGCCCAGTCGCGATATTGCCCGCGCGGGTTCGCGGTCGGCTGCGCGAGGATCGCGGGCATGTCGGCACGAAGCGCATTTAGGTCGAGCGAGCGGATCATCGCCTTGACCGGGCCGACGCCAGCCGGCGTGATCGACAGGCGCTCGATGCCAAGGCCGAGCAGCGCCATCGCTTCCAGCGGCCGACCACCCATCTCGCCGCAGACGCCCAAGGCGACCTTGGTCCCCGACACCAACTTCACCACGCGCGCAAGATAGCGCATCACGGTCGGCGACAGCCAGTCATAGCGTTCGGCGAGCCGCGGATGCGCGCGGTCGGCGGCGAACAGGAACTGCGTCAGGTCATTGGTGCCGATCGACAGGAAATCGAGGTGCGGCAGCATAAGGTCGAGCGTTTCGACCAGCCCTGGCACTTCGAGCATCGCGCCGTAGCGGATCGCGACAGGCAGCTTCTTGTTATGGCTCGCGAGCCAGGCGCGCTGCTTGACGAACAGGTCGCGCGCCGCCTCATACTCCCACGGCTCCGAGACCATGGGGAACATCACGTTGAGCGTGCGGCCGGCCGCCGCTTCCATCAGCGCGCGCGCCTGCACCTTCAGCAGGCCTTCGCGGTCAAGCGCGAGGCGTAGCGCGCGCCAGCCCATCGCAGGATTTTCCTCCTGCGCGCTGTCGTCCACGTTCATATAGGGCAGCGCCTTGTCGCCGCCGATGTCCACGGTGCGGAAGATGACAGGCCGGTCGCCGGCTGCGTCGAGCACGTCGCGATAGAGGCGCTGCTGCCGCTCGCGCTGCGGCAGCGTTGCCGACACGAGGAACTGGAATTCGGTCCGGAACAGCCCGATGCCGCGCGCGCCGGTCAGATCGAGCGCGGCGATGTCCTCGCGCAGCCCGGCGTTGATCATCAACTCGATCGGGATGCCGTCCTTGGTGACGGCGGGCAGGTCGCGCAAGGCCGCCAGATTGGCGCGGCGCTTCTGCGAAACTTCCAGCTTGGCGTCGAACGCATCCTGTACCGCCTGCGTCGGACGGACCTGTACCGTCCCGGCCGCCGCGTCGAGCAGCAGCAGGTCGCCTTCGCGGATCGAGGTGCGGACGTCGCGGACGCGGCCGATTACCGGTACACCCATGGCGCGCGCGACAATGATGACGTGCGCGGTCAGCGACCCTTCTTCCAGCACAACGCCCTTCAGGCGTCGGCGATCATATTCGAGCAGTTCGGCGGGGCCGAGGTTGCGCGCGATCAGGATCGAATCCTGGCGCAGGCCCATCTGCGCGGCGGTGCCCATTTGCCCCGATACGATGCGGATCAACCGGTTCGACAGATCTTCCAGATCGTGCATCCGGTCGCGCAGCAAGGGATCGTCGATCTGGCGCATCCGCATCCGGGTGCGCTGCTGGACGCGTTCGATCGCCGCTTCGGCAGTCAGGCCGCTGTCGATCGCCTCGTTGATCCGGCGCGACCAGCCCTCGTCATAAGCGAACATCTTGTAGGTCTCGAGCACCTCTTCCTGTTCGCCGCCGATGCCGAATTCGGCCTGGCTGGTCATCCGGTCGATCTGCTCGCGCATCTTGTCGAACGCGGCATAGACGCGGTGCCGCTCGGCTTCGGTGTCGTCGGCGACCGTATGCTCGATAGTGATACGCGGCTGGTGCCAGACGGCGATGCCGGCGCCCATGCCGTCGACCAGCTTCTGCCCCGTCAGCCGCTGTGCCGACTGGTCGGCCGCGGCGGCATCGATCCGCGCGGTCGTGTCCACAAGGTCGGCGTTGGAGATCAGTTCCGACAGCACCATCGCCACGGTTTGCAGTGTCTCGATCTCGATCTCTTCATAGCGACGCGGATCGGCATGCTGGACGCAGAGCACGCCGACCGCCTGTTCGCGGCGGATAATCGGGACGCCGGCGAAGCTGTGGAACAATTCCTCGCCCGTTTCGGGGCGGTACGAAAAGTCGGGGTGGGCGGCGGCTTCGTCGAGGTTCAGCGTCTCGATCTGCTCGGCGATCGTACCGACCAGACCCTCGCCAAGGCCAAGACGGGTTACGTGCACGGCTTCCTGCTTCAGGCCGCGCGTCGCATAGAGTTCGAGCGCGCCGTCGCGCAGCAGATAGATCGAACAGACCTCGCTATCGAGGCATTCGCCGATGATCCCGACAACTTGATTAAGCTTGCTTTGCGCGTTGGTGCGCGCCGCCATTACCTCGTGCAGCCGGGTCAGGATCGTGCGCGCGGACTGCGCTGCGGTTGTCGGCGGGGGTGGGGCATTGGTCATGTCCCACCCGTGCTAACAGATGCCGGGGGCCGCCGCCAAGGGCGCGCGCTAAATTTCCTGTCGGACTCGATCAGCCTTGCGGGCTGGAGCCCGGCGGGGTCGACGCGGTTGTCGGCGCTGCCGGCGCGGTCATAATCGCCGGCGGCGGCGCATATTTGGAGTCCCATGCCGCCACATCGATCTGATACTGGGCATAGGCCTCATAGAAATCGAGGAAGGGTTGGTCGAGCCGGGCAAGCTGCGCGGGCGACTGCTCGATGACCTGTGCCGTCGGAGTCGACGAAACGAGCTGCGCGACTTCGTTGGCGCGCGCGCAGAAAGCCCGCTGCGCCGGCGGCTGCGCGAAATAGTTGAACAGTTGGGTCGAAAGCCGGTCGCGTTCCTTGATCCCGTTCGTCTTGTTGGCTTTGCCCAGGTCGGCGATTACAGTCTTTTCAGTCGACTTGATCGCTTTCGCGTGCGCCTTGATGATCCCGTTATAGGCCGAGACGAGCGTGGCTTCCTCGGTGCCGCGGCAGCCGATTGCGGCGACATTGAGCGCGATCTTGAGTTGCCAGAAGGCCTTGTCGCCCGTCACGCCGCTGTTCGCGGTAACGAAGCGGCCGTCGACTCCACGGCCGGGAAGTATCTGGGTCAACGACGCATTCCCCGGCGGCAACGGGCGCGGCGGGATGATGATCGCTACCGGCTTGGGCGGCGGGGGAGGGGGCGCGACCGGTTTCGGAGCGCAGGCGGCCACGCTCGCGAGCAGCCCGGCGATGATGATCTTGCGCGACAAATTCATGAAATCTCTCCCCAACCGCATAGCCATGCGGCATCAACCCCGAGCGCGCAACGCATCGTCGGCCTGTTGCACCAAAGTTGCGATGATATCGGCGACGCTCTCTTCAGACGTTACCATACCGACAGATTGCCCTGCCATTAACGAACCGCCGTCGACGTCGCCGTCGATCACTGCGCGGCGCAATGCACCCGCCCAATAATGTTCGATCTGAAGCTGCGCTTCCATCATGTCGACCGAGCCTTCGTCCAGCAGGTTCGCGACTTCGCGCTGCTTTGCCGTAAAGGCCTCGGTGCTGTTGTTCTTGATGGCACGAACCGGGATCACGGGCAGGCGCGGGTCGATCTGAACGCTTGCGACGGCGTCGCGTGCGGAGGCGCGAATGAAAGCCTTCTTGAAATTGGGGTGCGCGATGCTTTCGGTCGCGCAAACAAAGCGCGTGCCGAGCTGGACGCCCGAGGCGCCCATTTCCAGATAGCCGGCAATGGCCTCGCCGCGGCCGATGCCGCCGGCAACGAAGATCGGGACCTCATTTGCGAGCGTCGGCAGGATCTCCTGTGCCAGTACGCTGGTCGACACCGGGCCGATGTGACCGCCAGCCTCCATGCCCTCGATCACCAGCGCATCGACGCCCGAGCGCACCAGCTTCTTGGCGAGGGCAAGGGTGGGGGCAAAGCAGATGACCTTGGCGCCCGATGCCTTGATCGCCTCGAGGCTGCCTTTCGGTGGTAGTCCGCCGGCAAGGACAACATGGCCGATCTTGTGCTTCGCGCAGACGTCGATCAGGTCGAACAGCTGCGGGTGCATGGTGATCAGGTTGACCCCGAAATTGCGCGTTGCGAGCGATTTGGTCGCCGCAATCTCGGCATCGAGCAACTCGGGCGTCATTGCGCCGCACGCGATCACGCCGAAGCCGCCGGCGTTGCTGATCGCACTCACCAGATTGCGCTCCGAGACCCAGCTCATCGCGCCGCAGAGAATGGCGTGGTCGCTGCCGAGAAGCTCGGTTCCGCGTGCCATCAGATCGTTAATTTTGCTCATTGGCTGCGCCTTTGCCAGCCTTGGCGCGCTGGCGCAATCACTTCGGCGACGAAGCGCATCGGCTGGCCGCAGCCCTGAATCCGTTCGGCGCGGCAACTTCACCTTTGGGCGCAGAAAGCAAATTTAGGGATTGTCTACCAAAACACTTGGGATACTAGTCTGCCCGACTCAAAACGGGAAAGGCAGATAATGAGCACTCCGAAACTACAGCCGAAGGATCAGGGCGTGGAAACGCCGCGTGCTGTCCAGACCGTGCTCGATGCACTGGAAAAGCTGAAGTTCGGCGCGATCCAGCTGACCGTCCATGAAGGGCGGCTCGTGCAGGTCGATGTGACCGAACGGCATCGCTACCCTAACTGATTTCACCAGCTCCCGACGGGGATCGTCCCCATATCTGCCGCAGACCGGACCGCCGGATGTGGCAATTTTCGTGCATCATCAAAGCAACAGGGAAATTGTCATGACCGCAAAATATCCTTCCACTCGCCATCGTTTGGGGGCGTCATCCCTAACACTTTCGCTTCTGCTCGCGCTGGGGGCCATGCCGGCTGCTGCGGCAGAGGCGTCCGCAAATACATCGGAGAATGGCACGGCGACCGTCGCCGTGTCGGCCGCCGCGACCGCGGCCACCGCAGCTGCGCAGGCTGACGACGAGGTCAGCCGCGGCGACGTGATCATTGTTACTGCGCGTCGCCGTCAGGAAACCGCACAGGAAGTGCCGGTTGCGATCTCGGTCATTCGGGGCGATTCGATCGAGGCCACCGGCAACTTCAACGTCGTGAAACTTCAGCAGCTGGCGCCGACATTGCAGGTTTACACCACCAACCCGCGCAACACTTCGGTCAATATCCGCGGTCTCGGCGTGCCTTATGGCCTGACCAGCGACGGCTTCGAGCAGGGCGTCGGCATCTATGTCGACGACGTTTACAATTCGCGCGTCGCCGCGGCGACCTTCGACTTTCTCGACGTCGATCAGGTCGAGGTTCTTCGCGGCCCGCAGGGCACGCTCTATGGCAAGAATACCACGGCCGGCGCGATCAACATCACGACGAACCAGCCGACCTTCGATTTCGAGGGGCGTGCCGAAGTGACCGTCGGCAATCTCAATTTCCGGCAGGCCAAGGCTGCGGTCTCGGGGCCGCTGACCGACAAAATCGCCGCGCGCATAGCGATCGCCACGACCAGCCGCCGCGGCACGCTGTTCAACGTGCGGACCGATCGCTGGATCAACGAGCAGGACAATCTGGGCCTGCGCGGGCAGTTGCTGTTCCAGCCGAACGATGACCTGTCGATCACGCTGTCGGGCGACTACAGCAAGCAGGATCCCGAATGCTGCGGCACCGCCTTCGTCCGCGTCGGCAGGACACAGCGCGCGCTGACGCGTCAATATGACGCGATCATTGCGCGCTTGCAGGCCGCCAACCCGAACTACAACTATATCGTGCCGAGCCGGAACGTGTATGATCGGCTGACCGACATCGATGCCCCGCTTCAGGCTGGCAACATCATCGGGGGCGCTTCGCTGCGGGTGAAGTGGGACGTCGGCCCGGGCACCTTCACGTCGATCACCGCTTGGCGCTTCTGGGATTGGAAGCCGCAAAACGACCGCGACTTTACCGGCGCCTCGGTCGTATCCGCGTCGAACAACCCGTCGCAGCAGGACCAGTACAGCCAAGAATTCCGCTATAATTACGAAGGCGACAAGCTCGATTTCGTCGTCGGCCTGTTCGGTTTCAAACAGCGGATCGACACGCAAGGTCTGGAACGGCAGGGTATCGACGCCACGCGCTACAGCCTCGCGCCGTCGAACGATCCCAATAATGTCTACAACCGGCCCGAGGTGCTGAACGGCCTGACCGCGAACAATACGCAGTTCTTGAAGTCGGACAGCGCCGCCCTGTATGGCCAGCTCAGCTACAAGCTGACGCCCGAACTGACTATTCAGCCGGGCATCCGCATCAATTATGACAAAAAGGAGGGTTTTTACCAGCGCGTGGTGACCACGGGCGCAGGGCAGGTGATCGCTAGCTGCGCGCCCTCCGCGACGGCTGGCAACGCCGTGCTGACGGCGCAGTGCGGGGTCTATCAGCCGCAGCTGACACAGCCTTCGGTCAGCGACTGGAACTTCAGCTACGATCTGAACATCAACTACAAGATCGCGCCCGACATCCTAGCCTATGCGACCTACGCCAAAAGCTTCAAGACGGTCGGCATCAATCAGAACGGCCTGCCGCTCGATACGAACAATCAGCCCGTCCTCAGCGCCAGCACGGTGGAGCCCGAGTCGGTCAATCATTACGAATTCGGGCTTAAAACCCAATTCCTGAACCGCCTCGCAACATTCAACCTTTCCATCTATCGCACCGACATCAAGAATTTCCAGGTGACCGTTAACGGTGGCCAGTTCGGAACCGTGCGCGGCTATCTCGCCAACGCCGATAAGGTTCGATCGCAAGGGATCGAGGCGGACTTCAAGATCCGTCCGTCCGATCGGTTCACCGCCTATCTCAATGGCGCCTATACCGACGCCGAGTATGTCAAATTCTGCAATGCGCCGCCGCCACCGGAATTGAGCGGCGGTTCGAGCACCGGAATCGTCGTGACGGGCCCGTGCACCTACACGGGCACGATCGGGGCGCCAGCGACACCCGGCGCCGTAAGCCCTCCCTTCGTCGACGTCTCCGGCTTCAATCTTCCCGGCGTATCGAAATATGCCTTCTCCTATGGCGCGGAGACCAATATTCCGGTCACCTTGCTGTCAAAGGACGGGCAAGTCTATTTCGGCGTCGACGGCAATTACCGGTCGCACTGGAATTCGAACGCGTCGCCGTCGATCTATACCGACGTCAAGGGCTATGCTCTGACCAACTTCCGCGTCGGTTTCCGCGCCGATGGCCTCGACATCTTCGGCTGGGTCCGCAACGCCTTTGACGTGAACTATATCGAGACCCTTCAGGTCGCACCGGGCAACGTCGGCCTCATCGCCGGCCAGCCGGGCGATCCCCGGACCTGGGGCGGGACGATCAAGGTCAGCTTCTAAAGGTATCGACGCCGCTCAAAGGAAAAGGGCCGCTCCCGCGAGGGGGCGGCCCTTTCTCATGTAGCCTGTGCGTCAGCGCTGCTGCGGGTTCTTGTCGCGGTCCTGATCGGAACGCTGGCCGCCCTGCTGGCGGTCGTTGCCGTCCTGCTGTTGCTGCTGGCGGCGTTGTTCCTCGTCGCGCTCAACCTGGGGGGGCTTCTGGTTATGTTGGTCGGGGGTGTTAGCCACTTTCCGTCTCCTTTTGTCGCGTCATGCCATCATGTCGCGACTCTTCAGCAACCCTTGCCAGATCAGTATGTTGCGCCGCTTCGCCGGGGCGTGGTGAAGTCGGGACGGGCGGCTCGTCGCCGTTGCAACCCGGCCTGTCCTTGATCGGTTCGTTCGATGACTGAATTCAGCTTATTCGTTTAGGTCGATTGAGAGGTGCGGCGTAACCTGCCCCGGTTAGAACGAAAGGATGACGCCATCGACTCGACGCCCGCCCGCGCCGACCGTCTTCAGCGGACACATTGTCGCGGCTTCGTCACGCGCTCGTCATCCCGCTGCATCACCATCGCATAACAAACATAAAAAGGAGAGACTGCATGAACGACCAGACCCCCATCGGCAGCGGCTGCCCGGTTCATCAGCCTGGCGGCGTCCGCGCCCTGCTTGGCCGCACCAACAAGGATTGGTGGCCCGACATGCTGGCGACCGAAATCCTGACTCCCAATGGTTCCTCGAATCCGCTGGGCGACGATTTCGATTATGCCGCGGCGTTCAAGTCGCTCGACTATCAGGCGCTGAAGGATGACCTGACCGCGCTGATGACCGACAGTCAGCCGTGGTGGCCGGCAGATTACGGACATTATGGTCCCTTCTTTATCCGCATGGCGTGGCACGCCGCGGGCACCTATCGCACCGCCGACGGGCGCGGCGGCGCCAACAGCGGGCAGCAGCGCTTCGCGCCGCTCGACAGCTGGCCCGACAATGGCAACCTGGATAAGGCGCGGCGCCTGCTTTGGCCGATCAAGCAGAAATATGGCAACAAGATCAGCTGGGCCGACCTGTTCATCCTGACCGGCAATGTCGCGATCGAAAGCATGGGCGGGCCGGTGTTCGGCTTCGGCGGCGGCCGCGCCGACGTGTTCGAACCCGAGCGCGACATTTACTGGGGCAGTGAGGATAAGTGGGTCAACGAGGGCGTGCAGACGCGCATTGATCCAGATAACGGATTTGAGGCGATCGAAGGGCCGCTGGCCGCGATCCAGATGGGCCTGATCTACGTCAATCCGGAAGGGCCGGGCGGCAATCCAGATCCCTTGCTGTCGGCGCGCGACATCAAGGAAACCTTCCACCGCATGGCGATGAACCATGAAGAAACCGTCGCGCTGACCGCTGGCGGTCACACCTTTGGCAAGGCGCATGGCAATGGCGACGCGTCGTTGCTCGGCGCCGCGCCGTCGGGCGGCGATCTGGCGGCGCAGGGCTTCGGCTGGGTCAGCAGCCACGAGAGCGGCGGCATCGGCGAACATGCCGTGACCAGCGGCATCGAAGGGGCGTGGGTGAACACCCCGACCGAGTGGAGCGAGAATTATTTCCGCCTGCTGCTCGATTATGAATATGAGCTCGTCCACTCGCCCGCCGGTGCGCAGCAATGGCAGCCGATCAACCAGAAGGAAGAGGATATGGCCCCCGCGGCCTGGAATCCGAACCTGAAGGTGCCGACGATGATGACCACCGCCGACATGGCGCTGAAGATCGATCCGGAATTCCGCAAGATCAGCGAAAAGTTCCGCAACGACCATGAGGCGTTCAAGGACGCGTTCGCGCGCGCCTGGTTCAAGCTGTGCCACCGCGATATGGGACCGAAGATCCGCTACCTCGGCCCCGAAGTTCCCGCCGAAGACCTGATCTGGCAGGATCCGGTTCCCGCCGGCACCATTCCGTCGGACGCCGAAGTGGCAGCGGTGAAGGCGAAGATTGCGGACAGCGGTCTGACCGTCAGCCAGCTGATCAAGACCGCCTGGGCGTCGGCGAGCACCTTCCGCAAGTCGGATTTCCGTGGCGGCGCCAATGGCGCACGCGTCGCGCTGGCGCCGCAGAAGGATTGGGAGGTCAATGAGCCTGCCGCCCTCGCCAAGGTGATCGATACGCTGAACGGCCTGCGCGGCTCTATGTCGCTGGCCGACGCCATCGTCCTCGGCGGCGTGGTCGGGCTGGAGAAGGCGGGCGCCACCAACGTGCCGTTTACCGGGGGCCGCGGCGATGCGACCGCCGAGCAGACCGACGCCGAAAGCTTCGAGGTGATGGAGCCCGAGGCCGACGCCTTCCGCAACTATGTCGGCAAAAAGAAGCTCGCGGTGAAGGTCGAGGAAATGATGCTCGACCGCGCCTCGCTGCTCGGCCTGTCGGTGCCCGAAATGACGGTGCTGATCGGCGGGCTGCGCGTGCTCGGCGCCAATCATGGCGAGCGTGGGCATGGCCATTTCACCAAGCGGTCGGGGCAGCTGACGAACGACTATTTCGTCAACCTGCTCGACATGACCAATGTGTGGAAGGCCGTCGATGGTTCGGACGATCAGGAATATGTCGCGACCGACCGCGCGGGCGGCGGCGAGACGTGGCGCGCGACGCGCGCCGACCTGATCTTCGGATCGAACGCCGAACTGCGCGCCGTGGCCGAAGTCTATGCCGAGAACGGCCATGAAGAGAAGTTCGTGAAGGACTTCGTCAAGGCCTGGACCAAAGTGATGAACGCCGACCGTTTCGACCTCGCCTGATCTTCCGGCGCCGCTGTCCCCGCATCATGCCGCGGGGCACCGGCCGCCGACAAGACGACGGGTCGTGGATCCGCCCCCGGGGACATGGGCCTGGGGGCGGGTTCTTTTTTGGAACTGAGACAAAAAAGAGGGCGCCAGAAGGCGCCCTCTTCATGACCCGAAGGTGCATCCGGCGATCAGAAGCGCTGCTGGCGCTCGTAGAGATCGCGATAATGCTGGATGCGGGTGACGCGCAGGCCCGGCATGCCGCTGCGGTCGATCGACCGCTGCCAGCCGGCGAACTCCTCAAGCGTCAGGCCATAGCGTTCGCATACCTCGTCGACGGTCAGGAGACCGCCATTGACGGCGGCGACGACCTCTGCCTTGCGGCGGACGACCCAGCGGGTCGTTGTCGGCGGCGGCAGCGAGTCGAGCGTCAGCGGTTCGCCGAGCGGACCGATGACCTGAGCGGGCCGGATTTTCTGATTCTCGATCATGTTCATTCCATATTGTCTTCGTCGTGGGGGGTCGGCGAGGCCGACGACCAAGCTGGTACATGCGAGGGGTTCAACATCGGCTGAAATCCTCTGGTAAACAGGCCGTTCATAGTTTCGGTCAGGGCGTTTGCTTCGTCGGACAGGTCGAGGAAGCGAACGGGCCGGGCCGCCGTTTGTTCCGTCGCGGCGGGCGCGGCTGCGAGAAAATGGCTGAGTGCGTTAACGCGCTCCGCATGGCGTTCACGAGTCGCGCGCTCGCGCAGCAGCCGTACCGTCGGCAGCGCCGCCTGGCGCGCCTGCGAAACCGCCAGCAATATGTCGAAGTCCGGCCCGGACAGGCGCGTCGCATCGGCAAACTGCGGAAATTTTGACGGGGCAGCGTTCATGCCACCCGTCTAACGCGGAGGGGCTAAGGTCCAGTAAATGCCCATTTCATCACCTGTTAGCGAAGCTTAATCGGCGTCAATATCTTGACGGGGCTGGCGGAAAAGCTGGCATTTCGGGCGATACATCCCTAGATGGCGCGAGCGATGATAGAGACGATTTCTTCCCCTGCTGGCGCCATCGATGCCGACTTCCACCTTGCCGAACCCCTGAAGGATCGGCGAGTCGTCGTCGCCATGTCGGGTGGAGTCGACTCCAGCGTCGTTGCCGCGCTCGCCGCGCGGTCGGGTGCCGAGGTCATCGGTGTGACGCTGCAGCTCTATGATCATGGCGCCAAGGCGAAGCGCGTTGGTGCCTGTTGCGCCGGGCAGGATATCCGCGATGCCCGGGCGGTCGCCGACCGGCTCGGCTTCGCGCATCATGTCCACGATCATGAAAGTCGCTTTCGCGACACGGTGATCGACCAGTTCGCCGACGAATACATGAACGGCCGCACGCCGATCCCTTGCGTCCGCTGCAACATGGGGGTGAAGTTCACCGATCTGTTCCAGCTCGCGAAGGATCTGGGCGCCGACTGTCTGGCGACTGGGCACTATGTCCGCCGCGTGATGGGTCCGGGTGGCGCCGAATTGCACCGCGCGGTCGATCCGGCGCGCGACCAAAGCTATTTCCTGTTCGCGACGACGCAGGAACAGCTCGACTTTCTCCGCTTCCCGCTCGGCGGGCTCGAGAAGAGCGTCGTGCGCGAGATCGCGCGCGACCTTGGGCTCGGCGTTGCAGGGAAGCCGGACAGCCAGGACATCTGTTTCGTTCCAGATGGCGACTATGCGACCCTCGTCCGCAAGCTCCGCCCCGACGCCGACGATCAGGGGGAGATCGTGCATGTCGACGGCAGCATCCTCGGCACGCATCGCGGCCTTATTCATTATACGGTCGGCCAGCGGCGCGGAATCGAGATCGGCGGACAGGCCGAGCCGCTTTACGTCGTCCGGCTCGATGCGGAGAAGAAGCAGGTCATCGTCGGGCCGCGCCGTGCGCTCGCGGTTTCGGGGGCGCGTCTCGGCGAAGCGAACTGGCTCGGCGCGGTCGAGGAGCGCGCAGTGATCGCCAAGGTGCGCAGCATGGCAAAGCCGGTCCCGGCGAAGATCGCAGGTGATCGGTTGATCTTCGCAGCGCCCGAATATGGCGTGGCGCCGGGGCAGGCGGCGGTGCTCTATGATGCGGCGGACGAAAGCCGCGTGCTCGGCGGCGGCTGGATCGAAGAGACGTTCGCCGCGGAATAGATTGCGCTTTTCCCGACGATGCCGCAGCTTGGCCGGCAAAAGAGGGAGAAGAGAAATGGTCAACTGGGTCTTGCGCGGCGCCGTCCTGCTTTGGGCGCTTCTGTTCCTGATTATCGGCGGCAGCGGCTTCCTCGATCCGATGGCATATAATGAGCAGTTCAAAATCGTCGTCGAGGGTGTGGCCGTAAACACCTTGCGCGCCGACTTGTCGGCCTTCTTCCTTGTATCATCCGCCAGTGCAGCGATCGGGGCGCTCATGCCCGGCTGGACGCGTGCCTTGTTCGTCCCCGCCGCACTATACGGAACTGCGCTGGCCGGCCGACTGTTCGGCGCCGCCAGCGGTGACATAGTCGATGGCAGCATCATCCAGGCGATGATCATCGAGGCGTTGTCGACCGGGCTGATGCTCGGCAGCTGGTGGGTGCTGTCGCGACCGGCGTCCGCCGCGGCCGGGGAATCGGCCGATACGCAGCACTGACAGTGTCGACAGCTTGTCTTTTTAACCATTCTGTGAGTAACTGGCGCCGGGTCGCTTCTGTTTCCTTTGGTGGTGGAAGGGGGAGCGTATGGCAGCCGACGACAAGCGAGGTGCCGACAGGCGAGGGGATGACAGGCGCTTAGCCGACGACCCCGATTATAACGGGCCGGAGCGTCGCAAGGGCGACCGGCGTTCAGGCAAGGATCGCCGCGAGACCGACCGGTCCTGACGCGGGGAGACCGGCCGGCAGGAGACATGTCGTGACCGCTTTACCCCGCCTTTCGGTCGATATCGTGTCCGATGTGATGTGTCCCTGGTGCATCATCGGCTGGCTGAAATTCGAAAAGGTCATGGATCATTTCGCGGGTCGGTTCGACTTTCGCGTGCAATGGCATCCGTTCGAGCTCAATCCGGACATGCCACCCGAAGGCGAGGATGCCGTCGCGCATGTGATGCGCAAATATGGCATTACGGCCGAACAAAGTCGTGCGAACAGCGGCAAGATGTCGGGAGTCGCGGCGGACCTTGATTTTACCTTCAATCGCGGACCCGGTTTCCGCATGCGCAACAGTTTCGACGCGCACCGGTTGCTGAGCTGGGCCGGAGCGCTCGAGGAGCCCGAGCAGCAGGCGGCAACGGGCGTACAAACCGCGCTGAAACTTGCGCTGTTCCGCGCGCACTTCACCGATAATCGAGACGTCAGCGATCATGGCGTGCTTGCCGATGTCGCCGCATCGGTCGGACTCGACCGCGACCGGGCCTTTACGATTCTGGCGGGTGAAGAATTTGGTGAGATGGTGCGGGTCGAGGAGGCCTATTGGGCCGACCAGAATGTGACGGGCGTGCCGGCATTTATCCTCGGCGGGCGGATGCTGATTCCGGGCGCGCAGGATCCCGAAGTGTTCATCCGGGTGATCGAGGCAAAGATACTCGCGGCCGCCGCCTGACGGAACGACAGCGCATCATGGCGCGTTTTCCGGCCACCCCCTGAAAGGAGCCGGCGATGATCGACGATCCCCGCAATAGCGATGACGAAGCCCGCGAAGCGCGCAACCGCGAGCAAGACGACGAGGACGCCCAGGCGCAGACCGTTGCCGAGGCTGCACGGCACGCTCGCCCGCTGGAAGATAGCGACAAGCCCAAGAGCAGCGACGCGAGCGGCGATGTGCAGGATCTGGTCGACCATATGCGCCAGATGGAACGGTCAGGCCGCATCGACATGGACGCCTATCGCGGCGAACGCAGCGATGATGACGAGGATGACGAACTCGGCCCCGGCGGTGTCGAGGATGACGAGCCGCGCGGGGCGCCCTGATCTGGGGTCAGGCCCTAATCGCGCGGGCTGCGAAGGACATCGGCCAGTGCGATCGGGCCCAGCGTGAACAGGAAAGCGCCCATCATCAGCGTGAAAATCAGCACCGGGGTTTGCAGCAACGGGTTGGCCATGACGATATCTCCTTGATCGTGATGCCCTGCTATGTGCCGGCTTCGCACCTCACGCATTGATCGAGGTCAAAACGGTGCCGCGTCGGATGTGATCGCTCCGACTTGCTCGCCAAAGCGGACGCGGCCCTCAGGATTCTGCCAAGGCTTCGCGCTTAGGGTCGGAACATGTCCGGACCCGATTTTCGTTTCGACAGGCGCTATGCCGTCCGCCCGCGGAGGTTGCGCAGACCTCCGATCCCGATACGCCGCAAACCATGGGCAAAGTTTCGGCTCGCTCCCGCGATGACGATCGCCTTCTTCGCGACGATCGCGTTTCTTCAGCGCTCTCCAGACACGCGGGGAGGTGTCAGCGCGCCGGTAGTGAACGACATGCTGACTGCGGACTTCGGACTTTGCCATACCGGTGGTGGACGTGACTGTGTCGTCGATGGCGACACCTTCTCGTTCGCGGGAGAAACCTATCGCATCGCCGACATCGATACGCCGGAAACACACCCGGCGCGCTGTGCCGGGGAAGCTGCGCTTGGCACTGCGGCGACGGAACATTTGAGGACATGGCTCAATGCGGGTGCCTTCAGCTTGGAAGGCGTGGACCGTGATGCCGACCATTATGGCCGCAAGCTCAGGATCGTGACGCGCGACGGCACAAGCGTCGGCGATGCGTTGATTGCCGAAGGTCTGGCGCGTCCTTGGGAAGGTCTCCGACGTCCGTGGTGCTAGTCGGCGGGCGCGGGCGGCAATTCGTCGCGCAGCGGCTTGTTCGGGCCCGCGAGCTGACGGTCGATATCGTCGGCAAGCAGCCAGGCGACCGGATCGTCGCCTTTGGCACGCAGCGCGTCACGCCGCGCGATCAGCGCTGCCTTGCGATCAGCCTCGGGCAGCGCTTCGACCTCGAGATAAAGGCGCACCGCCGCGAGCCACGGCGCATCGTCGGTCAGCACATCCTCGGCCCAGCGGCTGAACGGACCGCCCGCAGGCACCCATGCGCCATCGCGCCGGTCGAGGAAGAAAAGCAGGCGCGATCCTTTGGGCACCATATAGCGAATGCAGCCCCCTATTTCGGAGAGCGGGTGTGCATTCTCGAGGTCATAGGGATTGCTGAGCAGCGCAAAGCGGCCGGTGGCGAGCGCGATCGGTAGCGTCGTCGGGGCGGCCGCCGGGTCGCCCTTCAGGACTGCGACGGGCCGGATATCGATGCGCATCGCGTCCGGGTCGGTCGCCTCGTCCATCGCGGTACCGCCTGTAACCGTGGCGAGCAGGATCATCTCGGCCTGCCCGGTCAGCTCGATGTTCGTGGGTATCCGGTATCCCGCCACCGGCGAGCAGGCGAAGGCAGGCGGCGAGAGGGCGAGAGCTACCGTCGTGGCGAGACAAAGAAGAAGACGATGCATCGCGCGAAGCTAGCGTGACGCCAGGCAGTTGGAAAGCGGGCGCGGCTTTCGGGCGGCTCGTCGGAGCCTCTGGAGCCGACTCGCTTTCCATGCGTATGATGCCAAACGCTCCCGTCCCCTTCGGGAGCGGCAAGGAGACTCATCATGGCCGATCATGACCACAGCGCGATCAAGGAAGATATGAATGTCATCGGTGCCGACGGCGTCCATATCGGCACCGTCGACCATCTCGATGGCGAACGGATCAAGCTGACGAAGGCCGACAGCGTCGACGGCAAGCATCATTATCTGCCCGCCGGCCTCGTTGCCGCGGTCGAGGGTGACACGGTACGCCTGTCGGCGAATGCCGTAAACGCGATCGACCTGTTCGAAGAAGCCGAATAGCCGGACATAGATGGCCGGGGCCGCAATCCGGCGCCTTGGCACTCAAAACTGGCCCGTCCCCGCCACAGCGGGGGCGGGCCGTTTTCGTTGGCATTTGTGATTTTTCAAACCCTTGCCGCTAAAGCCGCGCGGCAATGGATCGAACGGGACAGAATAAGGCGCCGGTGACGCGCGGCGTTTGGTGGCGCGTCGCAGCAGGATTGCTGCTGTTCGCGGCGGGCTATGCGATCGCTAACCGGTTTCAGCTCGCGCATGGCGTTCTCTATCGCTTCGCCGCGGGCGACACCGGCGGCGGTATCGTCGCCTTCCTCTTCATGGCGTTTCAGGCGGCGGTGTTCCTTGCCGCGCTGCTGCTGTTTCCACGGCGCTGGGCGGCGGTGCTTCTTGTGCTCGCCGGCGTTTCGACCCTCGTCAACATCGGCTATACGCAGATCATCCCCGAACTCGTCGACGGCGGAACACTTGCGTGGATGATCGCCGAGGCGAGGCAGGCGGGGCACGCGGCGGGTCAGTTCGGCCCGGCCTTTGTCTGGACCGCGTGCCAGGTGGCGACGGCGCTGGCGCTGTTTGTGGCAGCGCGTTCGCTCATTCGGAGCGCCGTGACGCTGCCGTGGACGAGGCCGCTCGCCGCGCTGCTGCTGTTCCTGCTTTTCATCCCGAGCCCGATCTATCGCGATTTCGAGGTCTGGCCCGAAAGTGCCGAGCGCAACCTCTATGGCCTCGGCGTCGATCTTCTCCTCGCGCCGCCGCCGCCGCCGCGCGGCGCGGTCGATATCGTGCGAGACCGGAATGCCCTGACGCCGCGCCATGTCGTCTGGCTGGTGGACGAGAGTATCGCCGAGGCGCCGTTTGCGAAGCTTGTCAAACCGAGCCTTGCGGCGATCCCGCATCTCGATTTCGGGGTCGCGGCGTCGGTCGGCAATTGCAGCGCCCCTGCGCAGGTCGCGTTGCGCTCGGGGGTCGACGTCCGCCACACCACGCCCGCAACCGATCTTCGCCGGACCCCGTCGATCTGGGCCTATGCGCGGGGCGCCGGATACAGCACGACGCTGATCGACGGGCAGACTGCGGGAGCGCCGCAGAATCTGATGCTGCCGCCCGAGCGCGCGTTGATCGATGCCTATCGCCCGATGGTCGGCGGGATCGATACCGACCTGCGGATCGCCGACGCGATCAACGCGGAGCTGAAGACCGGGGACAAGAGCTTTACCTATGCGGTGCTCCGCGGCGTCCATTTCCAGTATCGCGACCATTATCCCCATGGCGCCATTCCGGCGGACAGCCCGGTCGCGCTGCAATATGAAACCGCGCTTCGCTGGTCGAAAGGCAAGTTCTTCGAGCGACTGCTTGCCGGTGTCGATCGCGAAGCGGTCGCGATCGTCTACACCTCCGATCATGGCCAGAATCTGACCCCCGGCGCGCTGCCGCATTGCAGCCGCGAGGCGGTCGCCGACGAGTTCCGTGTGGCGCTTCTCGCCTTCCTGCCGGCGCGCGAGGCGGCGCGTTATGCCGCCGCGCCGCGCGCCGGGCATTCGGCGAGCCAGATCTTTCCGGCGACGCTCGGCTGGATGGGCTATGATCGCGTGGCAGCCGCAGAGCGTTACGACGAGGATCTGACGAAACCCACCGCGCGCTATGTGTGGTTCGGGCGCACAGTCATCCCGCTAGCGAAGGGCGATACGATTTCGGTTACCCCCGGACCCGATTTCCCCGGCTCTCGCCGGCCCTGACAGGAACGGAGCCGGCAGGGGGGGGTATCCGGCTCCGTTCCTGCCCGTCCCTCGCGACCCCGAAGGACGGGTTTGCACCGGCACCCAGGGAGATGCCGGCGCGGGTGGGGATTAGCGGCTCGTCGCCTCCGCACCGCCCTGAACGCGGGCGCGGATTTCGGCCTTCGCCAGCTTGGTCACCAGCGGACCGGTGACGCTGTCGGCCTTGCTGTAAATCTCGGCGAGCGGGACGTTGTAGAGCTTGCCGCCGTCGACGATCACTGCGGTGCCGCCAACGACGCCGCCGACCTGTGCCAGCACGGGGGTGGCGAAAAGCGCGCCCGCGCCGGCGAGAAGAAGGATGGTCTTGCGCATGGAATCTCTCCTTGGCTGCGGGCAGCCGCATGGGCCGCCTCGTTGCGCGACAAACCCGCCGGTGCGCCCACTTGTTGCCTGGCAGGCGACGGAGCGTCGCAGCGGCGCGGCAAACCGCGAGCGCGAAACGGAGCCAGAGCGGATGCGAATGCTTTCGGGCGGCCGCGCTTGGCATGATAGACGGAGGCAGGGCGCGGACAGCAGGGGAGGATTATGCAGAAGAATCGATTTGGCCGGCCGCAGATATTGCGGACAGGCGGGCTCGTCGCTGCGGCCGCGATGCCGCTGATACTCGCGGGATGCGGGGGGAAGCCGCCGCAGGGAACGTCGCGCCCACCCGACCGGCTGGTGATGGCGAGCGCGGTCGTCAACGCGTTGAAATGCGAGCTCGCCGAAACCTTCGCCGACGGAAATTACACGCGCGACATGCTCAAGACCGATCCCGACGGGACGAGCAAGGTCGAGGTCACGCTGTCGCTGGGCGATAGCAGTGGACGGACGCGGAGCGGCGAGGCCGGGCTGGACGTCGAGGCGTTCGGGATCGGCTTTACCCCGACGGGCTCGCGCGAACGATCGGTCACGCAGGGCCAGTCAATCGACTTCGAGTTCAGCTTCGCGGCGCGCGACGGCATGGCGATTTCGCCCGAATGCGCGGCGCTGAAGGCGGACCCGAAAGCCCTTGCAGCGGCCAAGCGCGGGGAGAGGCCGAATGTCGCGGTCGCGGTGGTCCGGGACGCGCCGTTCAAAAAGCTGCTGGGCGGGATCAAGGCCGAATATGACAAGGTACGGCCGGGCGAACCGAAGGTCAGCTTCGGGGCGATCAGCTATTCGACCGAGTTCGAGGTCGCGCGCGAGGAGAGCTTCGGCGCCGAGGTCGCGTTCCTCGTGTTCAAGATCGGCGGCACGCAGACGAACAGCCGCAGCGCGTCGCAAAAGGTCACGCTGAAATTCGACCTGAGCAAGCTGCCGCGGCTGACGCCGGGGGTCTGATCGCTCAGCGCGGGCGCGGCGCTCCGGCGATCAGCCGGGTCAGCGTCGCGGCGCGCGCCCGTTCGGCTCTCCAGTCGCGCTCGGGCCGGGCGCGCATGCGTTCGAGAAGGACGGCGAGTTCCTTGCGGCGGTCGCCTTCGGTTACGGCCTGCATCGGCTTTCTCCTTTCGCCCGCCAGCATAGCAGGGCGCGGCACCGATTGAAGGGCACCCGCCGCGCCGCCGGGGCGGCTGGCCCCGCTTCGCTGCGTCCGCGCCTCAGAGGGTGGGCGGAAGCTCGCTCAGCCGCTCGTCGCGCTGCGCGCTTTCGCGGTCGCGTTGCCGCTGGATCTTGCGGTCGCGGCTGTTGTACCGCGCCCAGAAGACGGCTGCGACTCCCGCTGCGATGAGAAGGCCGATGAGCATATAGGCTAGAAGGATCCGGGTTTCGATGGTGCACACTCCGTCATGGAGCAAAACGGCACTCCGCATCCCATACGGCCCGCACACGCAAAGGTTCCTTCATGGCCCCGGATAGAGCGCGGCGGCGCCATGATCGTAGCTGAGGCTTTCGGACAGGCGAAAGCGGCCCTCGGCGGGCATCCATTGCCAGACGTGCATGTAACGCGCGCCGCCGACCATATCCCAGCGGCTCTCCTTCGCATTCCATTCGAAGAAGACATGGCTCGCCTCCTCCAGCGCCCCCCAATTGCCGAGTTGGCGGATCGTGCGCGATCCGGGGACGAGCATCCGGCGGTTCTTATACCCCGCGTCGGTGCCGCCCGGCGCGCGGTCGGCGCAACGCTTTTCCATGCCCGCGACGAAGCTGTCGCGGTCCGGAATTGCCAGCCCGTCCTTGTCGTGGAGCATGCGATATCCGGGGGTGAGCAGGTCGGGCAGGACCTTTGCATCGCACCCCTCGAACGCCGCCCAAAAGAGGCGTGCGTCGTTGGCGGCGATTTGTGAAGCGAGCGCGTCGCCCGTGGGCATCGGGGCCCACACCGGTGCGGGCGCCGACGCAGACAGCGCTGCGGCGAAGAGGAGAGAGAAAGCCATGCGATATTCCTTGCTGTATTGATATGATAATACAGTGCAATTGCGGCGTTGCAAGCCCGCACCCGTCGAGGGTGCGCGCGGACAAAGGTCGCGAACATTGTCCACGCCGCGACCGGGCGGAACGTCGCAAAGATCGCGTCAACGCGCAGAAGGATATTGACTTGGGCGGGCGAGGGGCGCCGAATACGGTGTCCCGATGTCAAGGCGAGTGCGCGCGATGATCCTGTTGGAATGGCATCACAGGCTTGCAGGAACCGGCCGGCCATGATCGCGGCGCTGATGATCCTGAGCGCGGCGTCGCCCGGCGCGCCCGACGCGCGCGTCATCGAGTGGCTCCTGATGAGAAAGGAATATTGTACCGCGACCGTCGACGGGTGCATCGATCACGACGGGCGGCAGGTGCATGCCAATACGCGCTATGCCGTCAGCAACGTCGTTTGCGAGGATCCGGAGCCGGATAGCTGGTCGTGGCGGTGCAGTTTCGATGTCCGGCAAACCCGCTGGATGGAGGGCGAGCAGGTCGGCGAGGCGGCAGACCGGAAGATGACCGGGACGTTCGACGCCGTGGGCGTCATGGGCCACAAGGGCAAGAAGATCACCGACTTCATCTGGATGCAGCGCGCGGAGGAGTGATCGCCGGATCCGGCTGGAGCGGTTGATCGGATGCGTCTGAATTTGACCGATTGCAGCCGTCTCTATCGTCGTCACCCCGGACTTGATCCGGGGCCTGCCTTCTTGAAGGAAAAGGCGGATCCCGGGTCAAGCCCGGGATGACGAAAAAGGAGAAAGCGTTCGCTAATCACCCCGAAGCGGACACCGCATGTCCCGGCATCGTCCGCGCCGCCCGGGCTGGCGCCGCGCCTTATGCGTCCCTATCTGTGCGGACGATGACTTATCAGGACCGGACAATCAGCCAGAGACCCATCGTCGTGATCGCGCGGCTGAAGGCGAAGCCGCTGGCGGCGGGGCAGCTGATCGCCGCGCTGGCCTTTGCCGGGCTGGCGCTGCGACAGGGATGGCCGGTGCGCGGCGACGGGGCGGGGCAGGTGATCCGGTCGATCCTGTTCGGCGACGCGGTGGCGACGGTCGCAATGCTCGCCGCGGCCTTTGCCTTCTGGACCTGCCTGCGGCTGTGGCGCCAGCGCGACGCCTATATCTTCCACGATGGCCGGCGGCTCTATCGCGGCGGCACGCTGTCGTGGCCGCTCGACGCGATCCGCGACGTGGTGGCCGAGCGTAACGGCATCGGCCTGACGTCGCTGCGGCTGGTGGTCGACGACGACAGCGAGGTAACGCGGTCGCTGGTCCCGCTGCCTTTGCTCGACGGCTCGGCCGAAGCGGTGCGCGGCGGCGTGCTGTTCGCGGCCGGCGGGATGCGCGGGGTGCCGCACGGGGTCACGGTGAATTGAGGCACGCGCCCCGCGCCCGCTATAGCGCGATGACCTGTTTCAGATCGTCGAAATAGCGATCCATCTGGATCCGCGCGGTATCGCTGATCCGGATGAAGATGCGGCGCCGGTCCTTCGGGTCGGCGTCGCGCGCGAACCAGCCGTTGCTTGTCATCGAATTGATCCAGCGCAACGCGGTCGTCGCGGGGACGCCGGATGCGATGCACAGGCTGGAAACGGCAACCTGCCGATGCTCGTAATGCGACGCGTAAAGATCGAGCAGCATGTCCCAGGCCGGATCGGAGAAGAGGTCGCCGGGGAAATAGCGCAGCCGTTTCTGGCGCCCGGCGAGCAAGTCGCGAACCAGTCGGGCGCGGCCGTCGGAAAAGGCGACCGGTGTTCCGCCGGCATCGGGCCGCTGCTGTTCGTCGGAGAAAGACAAGTTACCGGGTGGTAATCGCGAGCAAAGCCGGGTGACCATAGTTTCGAGCGCTGCAAGTCGAGGCCCGATTTCCTCGCCATTACTGATTCCGTGCCCGGCAAATTGTCCCATATTCACCCCCCAAGTTCACTGAGGACTTGAGAATCATGATCCGCTTTAGACCATTTTACTTGAAATGTTATGTCCAAAGCGGAGGGGATTTCTACCAAACTGGCGGGGTTCGGGATAAGTCCGTGCGAACATGCCGGAATCTGGTCAGAGGAAATATCCAGATTGGTATCGAATTCGGCACGACATAACATTCGCCAGTCTTGCGACGGTGCGTGGCGGAGCCGTGGCTGTGCGCGTCGAGCGCGGGGGTGGCGGGATCGGGCGTGGCCTCGGTCGGCTGGCACCCTCAATTCGTCACCCCGGACTCGATCCGGGGCCCATGCGGCGTGACGGTCAAGCGCAATCAATGGGTCCTGACCCCAGGGTTTATTGCGCTTGTCGCCGTAATCCATGAACTGTCACCTTAATTCCCGATCAGGCCAGCATGGCCTTGTGCGGCTTCCATTATTCCCGTCTCTCTCAGCCAGTCCTCTACCAGCGATGGCCACTTCTCTACCGGATGGCCCAGCGGTCGCATGGCGAACGCATGGCCACCCTTGGCGAAGAGATGGACCTCGGCCTTCACCCCCGCGGCATCGAGGGCGCGGGCATAGACGATGCTGTTACAGATCGGGTCGACGGGATCGTCCCATGCCTGCAACAGGAAGGTGGGCGGGGTCATTCTGCTTGCCTTGATTCCGGGGTCGAGCGTGCCACCCGCCCGGCACAGATGGCCGGGGAACATGGCGACGGCAAAATCGGGGCGGCTGCTTATCTGGTCGATCGCGTCGACCGGCTTGTACGCAGGAGTGAATATATTGCTGGTCTGCGCGACAAGATAGCCGCCAGCGGAAAAGCCGATAACGCCGATTTTTCCCGTATCGATCGACAGGGATTTTGCGCGTGACCGCACGAGCCGAATGGCACGTTGCGCATCCTGCAACGCCCAAAGATGCTTTGGGGTGACGGCGCAGTCACATTCGCTGTCATAGTGATGATTGCTCTTTGGAACGCGATATTTCACGAGAACGCACGTGATTCCCCTGGAGGTCAGCCAGTCGCAAACCTCCGTCCCTTCCAGATCGATCGCGAGCTTCTGAAATCCGCCGCCCGGAAAGACGAGCATGGCGGTGCCGTTGCCTGCAATTTTCGCAGGAAAGATCGTCATGGTCGGTTCGGAGACATTGAAGACGCCGGTGAGCGGCAGCCCGGCGAACCGGTCGGGATTGGTCGCCGTCTCGCTATATTCGGGGGGAATATCGACACCATCCATATTCGGTGCCTTGCCGGGCCAGAGCGAAACTTGCTGCCCGCCCGCCGGAGGTTGCCACACGCCGTCCTTGCGGCCATCGGCTTTCTGCGGAGCGGCGAGCTGGGGGCCGGCATTGCCACGGGGTTTTGCGGGCTCGGCTGCGCCGCAACCAGCCACCAAATATTGTACGGACAAGGCGCCGGCCAGAAGCAGGCGGCCGTGCCGGAAAAATCTGCGCATCCCCATCATACTCCTGTCCCGTCGGTCGCGGATGACCGTGCGGACCCTGCCTGCCGCAATATCGGCCTGCCGCCCAGAGGATGATTTTTCGGGTTTGCCCCTAGTTTTTCTGGGGGCGGGGCATGGATCCCGGATCAAGTCCGGGATGACGAAGAAGGGGGCTGCGGCCTGCTCCGTTTACCCACCAAGCGGTGGCAACCCCAATTCCGCCGCCAAGTCCCGCCAATCGGGATTACCCGCCTCGATCATCTCGATCTTCCACTGGCGCTGCCAGTTCTTGATCTGCTTCTCGCGCGTGATCGCCGCGTGCATCGTCCCGGCGAGTTCGAACCAGACGAGCGTCTTGAGGCCGTAGCGCTTGGTGAAGCCGTCGAAACTGCCGCCCCGATGCTGGACGATGCGCTGGATCAGGTGCGAGGTGACGCCGGTGTAGAGCGTGCCGTGTCGCGCGCTCGCCACGATATAGGCGCAGGGCTGGAAGTCGGCGTGCATGGGGGGAGGCTAGGGCGGCGATGGACCCCGGATCAAGTTCGGGGTGACGAAGATAGGGTGGGAATCGAGGCTTCTCTCCCGATCGTCATGCCGGACTTGATCGGGCATCCATGCGTGGTCGGGCTAATTGGAGATTGTCGCATGTGTCACGGAAGTCCCCCTGATCCTCATAGGCCTTAGAGGGTGAATGCCTGTATGACTTCTCCATCAGGAGTCACAACAAATTCAGATTCTTCAAGGATTTGTATTCCGTCCTGTATTAGAGAAATAAACTCTTCAGCATCAGAGAAGTAATTTCGATACGCGGATTTAATGGATTCGCCAGATCTGGAACCTACGAGAACAATATCAGCCTTGTCTGATAGAATTTCTTCTAACCTATTATATTCTGATATAGCCTGATTAACAGTTTCAAAACTTCTTATCTCAAGCTGATTCTCAGAAAATAAATCAGCCTCATAACGAAATATAAGTATGGATGCTCCGTCAAGGTTTATGGATCCTTCGCTTCTCCTTATTTCAGAGAAGAGGCGGATCATATGAGTCTTATTTTCAAGATCTTCAAATTTTTCTATAATATCTTTATTTGTATGATCTGGGAGGCAGGAAAATGATCCTTCAAACCCCCGAGACAAAATTTCGCTACAGACTTTAAAAAATTCAATGAAATCTGGATTGCCTCTATCGAACTTCGGGTCATTTTCAGTAATAAATCCAGCTAACTCAACTGCTGTAGCCCACGCATGTTGAATTGAAGTGCGATATTGAATTTCAACTAGTAAACCGTTCCATGGCTGTTTCTCACCGGCGCGACCTTTCTTAGGTTCCACATGATAGGTGTAAACGTCATGAATGCCGCGATAACCACTTGGCTTGGGGTTTTTGATGTAGTTCCATCGATCATCATCGGCGCCACGACGTTTGTGGTCAAATCTTGCTGTATGAATCAGCCTTCTAAAATGATGTAGATCGTCGATATCTTGAAATATGACCCGGCATCCTGCGATGTCGTGCATGCGAGATAATCTCATTTCCGGTTCACGACTGAGCTTATCTACTATCGTTGGCCTGCGCTTCAAGCGCTGCGCTATCTGAACATCGATGTCCTTTGCTCGGTTGTAAAGAACAGTTTTGAAGGTATTCAGAATGTTAGCATGTGATGCTCGCCAATTCTCCAGAACAACCAAATCTTCTGGCTGCTCGTTAGGTCTCCCAATACGTTGTCCAGCTCTATCCACTCGGCCTTTTGAGAACCTAGGCTCCTCGTAGGGGCGCTTGGCGCTGGTCACTACAAACCTGTATTCCTTAATAGATGCATCTTCGGTTCTTATTTTGGTAATCGTTAATTAGGTCGATTTTCTAAATCGATCAAACCGAAAACCCGCCCGAGTTGCGCCGGTTCGAGCTCGCCGCCAGCACCTTCTTGCCCGTCGGGGTCAGGGCCCATTTGGCGCCCTGTTGCACCACGAGGCCCAGCGCGACGAGTTCGTCGCGGACGGGGTCGCTGGGCATTTGCGGGCGGCGGTTCGAGAGGCCTTCCAGCGTTGCGCGCTGGGGCTGGCTGAGGATCAGGAGTTTGGGTTTTTTCTTGTCGGTCATTTCGGGGGCCTTTTGCGTCTTTTAGCGGTGTGCCGTGGCTTCGGCGTCGCTGGCCCTCCCCGCGGCGGCTAGGGAGCATAGCTCCCAAGCCTTGCTGCCCCTCCCGCAGGCGGGAGGGGATTAGATATTACTCGGCGGCGATGCCGGCCTGTTTGAACATGTCTTCGCCGTCGCTTTCGGCGTCGTTGACTGGCGCGGCGTCGTCGCTGGTCTTGGCCTTCTTGCGGCTGTCGAAGCTGGTCCACACGGTGTTCCAGTCGCCGCGCGTCGCGCCCTTGCTGTATTCGGTCGCGCGCGTCTCGAAGAAGTTGGCGTGCTCGACGCCGTTCAGCAGCGGGGCGAGCCAGGGGAGCGGGTGCTCGTCGATCATGTAGATCGGCTGGAAACCGAGCTGCCCCAGGCGCCAGTCGGCGATATAGCGGATGTAGCGCTTGATCTCCTTCGGCGTCATGCCGGGGACGGGGCCCTGTTCGAACGCGAGGTCGATGAACGCATCCTCCAGCCGCACCGTCTTCTGGCAGGTGTCGATGATGTCTTCCTTCACCGCCTTGGTCAGGCAGTCGCGTTCCTTGGTGAAGGTGTGGAACAGCTTGATGATGCCTTCGCAGTGGAGGCTCTCGTCGCGGATCGACCAGCTGACGATCTGGCCCATGCCCTTCATCTTGTTGAAGCGCGGGAAGTTCATCAGCATCGCGAAGCTGGCGAAAAGCTGCAAGCCTTCGGTAAAGCCGCCGAACATCGCGAGCGTGCGCGCGATATCCTCGTCATTGTCGACGCCGAAGGTGCCCATATAGTCGTGCTTGGCGCGCATCTCGTCATATTCAAGGAACATGCCATATTCGCTCTCGGGCATGCCGATCGTGTCGAGCAGGTGGCTGTACGCCGCGATATGCACCGTTTCCATGTTGCTGAACGCGGTCAGCATCATCTTGATCTCGGTCGGCTTGAACACGCGGCCGTATTTCTCGTGGTAGCAATCCTGCACCTCGATATCGGCCTGCGTGAAGAAGCGGAAGATCTGCGTCAGCAGGTTGCGTTCATGGTCGCTGATCTTCTGCGCCCAGTCGCGGCAATCCTCGCCCAGCGGCACTTCCTCGGGAACCCAGTGGATCTGCTGCTGGCGCTTCCAGAAATCGAACGCCCACGGATATTCGAAGGGCTTGTAGGTCTTGCGGGCTTCCAGCAATGGCATCGGCGTTTCCTCGGGTCTCTATGTCTCGGGTCGGGTGCCCCGGCTTGCGCCGGGGATCACGCGTTTATTGGCAGGCCAGACACTCGTCGTAATCGGTGCTTTCGGCGCTGAGTTCGTACTTCGGCGCTTCGGCGGTGTTGTCGGCCTCGACTCCGCCCGCGAAGCCGGCGCGCTGCACCGATTTCGAGCGGAGATAATAGAGCGATTTGATGCCGAGTTCCCACGCGCGATAGTGGAGCATCAGGAGATCCCATTTCTCTACGTCGGCGGGGATGAACAGGTTCAGCGACTGTGCCTGATCGATGTACGGCGTGCGGTCGGCCGAGAGTTCGAGCAGCCAGCGCTGATCGATCTCGAAGCTGGTCTTGTAGCAATCCTTCTCGTCCTGCGACAGGAAGTCGAGGTGCTGGACGCTGCCGCCGCGTTCGAGGATCGAGTTCCACACATTGTCGCTGTTCTTCGCCTTGTCGACAAGGAGGGCTTCGAGATGCGGGTTGCGGATCGAAAAGCTGCCCGACAGCGTCTTGTGCGTGTAGATATTCGCCGGGATCGGCTCGATGCACGCGCTGGTGCCGCCGCAGATGATCGAAATCGACGCGGTCGGCGCGATCGCCATCTTGCAGCTGAAGCGCTCCATCACGCCCTGATCGGCGGCGTCGGGGCAGGGGCCGCGTTCCTTGGCGAGCAGCATCGACGCCTGATCGACCTGCGCGCGGATATGCTTGAAGACGCGGAGGTTCGACGATTTCGCCATCGCGCCCTCGAACGGCAGGCCGCGTGCCTGCAGGAAGCTGTGGAAGCCCATGACGCCGAGGCCGACCGAGCGTTCGCGGCTGGCGCTGTACTTGGCGCGCGCCATTTCGGGCGGGGCGCGGTCGATATAGTCCTGGAGGACATTGTCGAGCATCCGCATCACGTCTTCGATGAAGCCCTTGTCGCCGTTCCACTCGTCCCAGGTTTCGAGATTGAGCGACGAGAGACAGCAGACCGCGGTGCGATCGTTGCCGAGATGGTCGCGGCCGGTCGGCAGCGTGATTTCCGAGCAGAGGTTCGAGGTCGACACCTTGAGGCCGAGGTCGCGATGATGCTTGGGCATCATGCGGTTCACCTGGTCGATGAAGATGATGTAGGGTTCGCCGGTCGCGAGGCGCGTCTCGACGAGCTTCTGGAACAGCGAGCGCGCGTCGACGGTGCCGCGGACGCTCTGGTCCTTCGGCGAGCGGAGGTTGAATTCGGCGCCGTCGCGGACGGCCTCCATGAACTCGTCGGTGATCAGGACGCCGTGGTGCAGGTTCAGCGCCTTGCGGTTGAAGTCGCCCGAGGGTTTGCGGACCTCAAGGAACTCCTCGATCTCGGGGTGCGAGATGTCGAGGTAGCAGGCGGCCGAACCGCGGCGGAGCGAGCCCTGCGAGATGGCGAGGGTCAGGCTGTCCATCACGCGGACGAAGGGAATGATGCCGCTGGTCTTGCCGTTGAGGCCGACGGGTTCGCCGATACCGCGCACCGCGCCCCAATAGGTCCCGATGCCGCCGCCGCGGCTGGCGAGCCAGACATTCTCGTTCCACGTGCCGACGATGCCCTCAAGGCTGTCGTCGACCGAGTTCAGATAGCAGCTGATCGGCAGGCCGCGGCCGGTGCCGCCGTTCGAAAGAACGGGCGTGGCCGGCATGAACCACAGCTTCGAGATATAGTCGTAGAGGCGCTGCGCATGGTCGGCATCGTCGGCATAGGCCGCGGCGACGCGCGCGAACAGATCCTGATAGGATTCGCCGGGGAGGAGGTAGCGGTCCTCGAGCGTTTCCTTGCCGAAGTCGGTCAGCAGCGAATCGCGGCTGCGGTCGACGGTGACGTCGAACCGGCGCGCGTGGACCGCAGGCTCGCCGGCATCGTTGAGCTTCGCTGCCGGCGAATCGGGCTTCGATTCGCTTGCTGCCGGAGCATCATTTTTTGCCAGTTCCATCGTCGCCACGTCGTTCATCTCCACCCGCTCGGTCTCGCGAAAATCCATCTAGATCGCCCCTGTTTCCTGACGCGCCAGCGGCGCGTTTGTTCCTGTCTTGTTCGACTCAGGGCGAAGCCCCTGTCTTAGCATCTAAACCCACCCGGCGGGCACATATTTTTGGCCGCACAAAGGGTTTTTCCGTGCCCATATGCCTTGGGCGACGGAAATCCGCCATTTACAGCCAATCACAATTTATTGGGGTGCCCCCGTGGTCTACCCACCATCTATAGTGCCACGTCTGTCGCTAGGCGCAAGACGGTAAATGACAGATTAGGGACTCGGTTCGTCGATATTTTGATTCGTCTCGTCGACGGTCCTGCACGCTTCACGGAGCGATAGCCAGCGTTTCTGCGGGGTTCGGGCGCCTGCGACGAAATTGCGCCGGCGCACCGAAAAATCCGCACCGTGCCCCCGGCGCCACACGCGCGCGCCGGACAACGAAAAAGGGCCCCGGCGATGCCGAGGCCCTTATTCTAATTCTTGTTCCGAGATTAGGCCGAAGCACCACCGTTGCCAGTGCCGCCGCCGCCCAGGAACTTCCAGAACCAACCCATGTCAGATCTCCTGTTGGCACTGCCCACGAGGAACAGTTAACGGAGCGTATACCTTAATTAGTAAGGTAAATCGAGTCTTAACTATATTGGCGACCGGCGATCAGCGCCAATCTGGCAGCTATGCGGTACGACTATGGGGTGATGCAGAAAGGCTATTCACCAGTTCGGAGAATAGTTGAGGCTTTCCAAGAAGATATCCCTGACCGACGTCGCAACCCAGTTGTTCGAGCAGGGCGAGCGTCGGCGTATCCTCGATCCCTTCGGCGACCGCGACGGCGCCGAGACGGTGCGCGAGATCGATCGTCGATTTGACGACCTCGAGGTTTCGCTGCGAATCGCGCATGGTCATCACGAATCGCTTGTCGATCTTGATCTCGTCGGCCTCGATCTCGGTCAGATATTCGAGGTTCGACTGGCCGGTGCCATAATCGTCGATCGACAGGCGGATGCCCGCGCGGCGCAGCTGCGCCAGCGTCTGGCGTGCCTGACGGCTGTTCTCGATCTGCGCGGTTTCGGTGATTTCGATCGTCAGCTTTTCGGCGGGCAAATGATGCGCGGTCAGCATGACGCGGATCGTGCCGACCAGATCGCTATGGTCGAGCAGGGTCGCCGACAGGTTCACCGACATATGGATGTCGAGCCCGCGCTGGCGCAGGTCGGACGCCGAGCGGATCGCCTGATCCATCACGAAGAGCGTGAGGCGATAGATGTCCTGGCTCTTTTCGGCCTGGACGATGAATTCGTCAGGCGGAATCGGCCCGCGCGTGGGGTGGGTCCAGCGCGCCAGCGCCTCGACCCCGGTGATCTGCTTCGTGGCAATCCGGTACTGCGGCTGGAAGGCGACCCAGATGTCGCCGCCCGTGAGGGCGTCCTCGAGCTGCGAGTGGAAGGACAGTTGCCAGCCGGCATCCTCCTTCTGGCGCGGAGTATATTTGGTCCACAGCGAGCGGGTGCGGATCGATTTTTCGGCGGCTACGAGAGCGGCGGCGAGCCGCTGCGCGTTCGATCCCTCGAACTCGTCGTTGACCCCGAAGGCGATCGCGACGTCGATGCGCAGCTCGCCGATCGTCAGCGGGGCGTTGAACAGCGCGGAGAGGCCCGCAAGCTGACCCTCGATCTGGCTATGCTGATAATAGGGCACGATCCAGGCGAAGGTGCCATCGAGATCATGATGGAGTATGGTGCCCTGCGAGGCGAGCTGCAGGCGGCGCGTGACCTGTTCGACCAGCTTGCCGATCCCGTCGCCGGGGATGAAGGCCGCGAGATCCTCGAAATTGACGACCTTGGCCGCGATCACCGTAGCGCTGCCGAACGGCGGCTGGCTGCGCAGCGCCTCGAAATTCGGCAAACCCGAAACGGGGTTTTCATGCTGCGCCGAGCGGCGTCCGCGGGTGCGCGACACATTGGTGCCGATCGCGGCGACGAGGAAGCAGGCACTACCGATCGAAAGGCTGACCAGCGAGGTCATCAGGATGAGCTTGACGGCAATGAGAACGCCGATGGTCGACACCGCCGACATGGTGAACCAGCGTGCGCGGCGGAACAACATGCCGCCGAGCATCGTGAGCGATGCCACGATCAGCGCGGGGACCCAGCCGATATCGACCGGCATGCGCCGTTTCAGCGTCTCCGCGCCGATCAGATGGATGAAGGCCCCCGGCACACGATCGTTTCCGGGCAGATAATGTGTATCCTGGAACGTCGGCGAGGTCGCGGCGAAGATCACGTCCTTGCCCGCGAGTTCGCGGCGACCGACCTTGCCCGCCATCACGTCGCTGGCGCTGTAGGTGGTGATCGTGTCGACGTTGTACGAATAGTCGAGGGCATAAACCCCCGCCTTGTCCACCTTGCGGTTTGCGAGCGTCGAGGAGAAGCTGGGGATCAGCTTGCCGCCGACATCGAAGGCGAGCGGGATGCGCCAGACCTGCCAGAATTCATATTCCCATCCGATCGTCGCTACATGGACGTCATTCCCGAAAGCCGGGCCGGGAAGGTTGACGATTTCCGCGGTCGCGCCATGGGCGTTCTTTGCCGCCGCGGCCAGCACGATCCGGCCCTGCATCCGCTTCACGGCATCGGTCAGCAGCGGCAGGTCGCGGTCGTTCTGACGCCGCTCATAGGTGAAATCGACGAACAGGCGTTTGGCCTGCGCGTCGTTGATCGCGTTGATGACGCGGGCGTGCTGGGCCGCCGAGAAGTCACCGCGCAGGGCCTGCGCCATTGTCTTGTCGTCGAGTGCGACGACGACGATCTGGCCCGAGACCGGACGCCATGCGAGACGGCCGACTGCGGCCTCGATCACGCGATCGATCGGTTCGGCCACCGACGACAGACCCGCCGCGATGCTGAGGAGCAGCGACAGGGCGATCGTGCGCCAGCTGATGATCAGGCTCTTGACCTTGATGGGCACGCACGTCTCCGCAAGATTGCGCTGACGTGCCTAGACCGGGTTGGTTAGCATCGCGTTAATCATGAACGGAGTCTTGCCGCGCCCCGTGGAGGGAGCGGCAAGCGATTCCGCAGATATCAGGCGATCGCGGGAAGCGGCGCCAGCGCGGCGTCGCCCGCAAGGACCGACGACGCAAGTCCGGTCGCCGCGGGGACGATCTGTTCGAGATAGAAGCGCGTCGAGACGATCTTCGCCTCCAGAAACGCGCTATCGCCGCCACCGGCTTCGAGAGCGGCCTTCGCGGCCTGCTGCTCGGTCGCCATCAGCCAGCCGCAGGTCGCGGTCGAGAGCATGGTGAGGTAGGGGTAGCTGCCCGCGAGCCGGTCGGGCGCGCTTGCCTGTTCGAGCCAGTCGGTGACGTGGCGGCAGATCTCTGTCAGCTCGGCGAGCTGTGGAAAATCGGCCGAGCCACGGGCAATGTCGTCGATCAGGCTGCGGACGCCGTCGCCGCCCGCGAGACCAAGCTTGCGCCCGACGAGGTCCGCGGCCTGGATGCCGTTGGTGCCTTCATAGATCGGCGCGATGCGGGCATCGCGATAATGCTGCGCGGCGCCGGTTTCTTCGATGAAGCCCATGCCGCCATGCACCTGCACGCCGAGGCTGGCGACCTCGCAGCCAATGTCGGTCGCATGCGCTTTCGCAAGCGGGATCAGGACATCGGCGCGGAGCGCCGCGGCGGCATCGCCGAGCTTGCCAAAATCGGTCTGCGCGGCGGCATAGTAAATCAGGGCGCGCGCGGCTTCGGTCTGCGCGCGCATCCGCCACAGCATGCGCTTGACGTCGGGGTGGTGTTCGATGGTCACCGGGGTGCGGTCGGCGGCGCCCGCGAGCGACGACTGGACGCGCTCGGCGGCATAGCGCGCCGCCTGCTGCAGCGCGCGCTCCGCGATCTGGACGCCCTGACAGCCGACCATCAGCCGCGCGTTGTTCATCATCACGAACATCGCCTTCATGCCGCCCATTTCGCCGCCGACGATCTCGCCGAGGCAATCCTCGCCCTCGCCATAGACCATCACAGCGGTCGGCGAGCCGTGGATGCCGAGCTTATGTTCGATCGAGGCGCAATGGACGCCGTTCGAAATCGTCGGATTGCCCTCCGCATCGAGGCGGTATTTGGGCACGAGGAACAGCGAGATGCCGCGCGTCCCCTCGGGCGCGCCGGGCGTGCGCGCGAGGACGAGGTGGACGATATTGTCGGTGAGGTCATGCTCGCCGAAGGTGATGAAGATCTTTTGCCCCTTGACCTTGTAGAGGCCCGCGTCCGGTCCGTCGGTGACCTTTTCGGCGGTCGAACGCAGCGCGCCGACGTCGCTGCCCGCGCCCGGCTCGGTCAGGTTCATCGTGCCGTTCCACTCGCCGGTCACCAGCTTCGGCAGCCACGTCTGGCGCTGATCCTCGGTGCCATAGGCCATCAGCGCGTGGATCGCGCCGGCGGTCAGGATCGGGCAGAGGGTGAAGCCCATATTCGCCGTCCCCAGCGCCTCGATCGCGACGGCGGCGAGCGTGAAGGGCAGATCCTGCCCGCCATAGGCGCCCGGACCGTCGAGGCTGCCCCAGCCGGCTTCGACGAACTGCTTGTACGCATCCTTGAACCCGGGGGGCATGGTGACCGTGCCGTCCTGCCATTTGGGGTTGGTCACGTCGCCAACGCGGTTGAGCGGCGCGTACACGTCCGCTGCGAATTCGCCGATGCCGGTGACGATCGCCTCGACCATGTCGGGGGTCGCGGCGGCATATTTCTCGTGCGCCGCCATCGCGTCGACGCGCGCGATATGGTTGAGAACGAAAAGCTGTTCGGTGGTGGGCGGCGTGTAAGTCATGGCAGGACACTTTGCTGGTGAATATCGTTGCGCGGGCGCTATAGCGCGGCATGGCCGACGGTCAAACGCGCATGACGACAGATATCCGCCCCTTTGGCGCGGAGGCAATGGCGCGCGCCGGGGGGCTGATCGGGGAGGGGCAGCCGGTCGCGGTGCCGACCGAGACCGTCTATGGCCTCGCCGCCGACGCCCGCGATTCCGCTGCGGTCGCGCGCATCTATGCCGCAAAGGGTCGGCCCGATTTCAACCCCCTGATCGTCCATGTGCCGAGCCTTGCCGCCGCCGAAAAGCTCGGCGTGTTCCGCGCGGCCGAACGCGCGCTGGCCGAACGCTTCTGGCCGGGCCCGCTGACGCTCGTCGTGCCGCGCACCCATGACTGTCCGGTGGCGAGCATCGCGACCGCGGGGCTCGACACGATCGCGATCCGCGTGCCGGCGCACCGCGCGATGCGCGCGCTGCTCGAGACGACGGGGGCGCCGCTTGCGGCACCCAGCGCCAATGCGAGCGGGCGGGTCAGCCCGACGAAGGCCGAGCATGTGCTGACCAGCCTCGACGGACGGATCGCGCTGGTGATCGACGACGGTCCGACGAGTGCCGGTGTGGAGTCGACGATCGCGCGCGTGAAGGAGGGCGCGGTCGAAATGCTGCGGCCGGGGCCGGTGACCGCGGCGATGCTGGGCGAGGCGTCGGGTCTGGAGGTGACCGGGGTCGAAGGCGCCGAGATCGTCGCGCCGGGGATGCTCGCCAGCCATTATGCGCCGGGCAAGCCGGTGCGGCTGGGCGCCGCCGGGTTCGCGGACGACGAGTTCGGGATCGGTTTCGGCGATCTGGCGGGCGACTATCAACTCAGCGCCAGCGGCGACCTGACCGAGGCCGCGGCGCATCTGTTCGACGCGCTCCACGCCGGGGCGGCGAGCGGCAAGACGAAGATTGCGGTGGCGGCAATCCCGGCCGAAGGGCTCGGCGCCGCGATCAACGACCGGCTGGCACGCGCGGCGGTCTAGGCTGCGGCCGGCTCCACGGGATCGCCGTGCGGGGTCTTGCGCGCGACGATCAGGCACGCGGCAACGATCAGTACCGCGCCGGCGATCGTCGGCAACGTCACCGGTTCGGCATAGAAATACCAGCCGAAGCCCATCGCCCAGAGGAAACCGGTATATTCGCTGGTCGCGAGGATCTGCGCCTCGGCGCGGGCATAGGCCCAGCTCAGCAGCAACAGCGACAGCGTCGCGAGGATCGCCGCGCCGACGATATGCGGCGCGTGCCCGGTGCCAGGAACCGCAAGGAACCACGGCGCGCCGAGCGCGAGGAACAGGGTCACGAACAGATTCTGGAAAAAGGCGATCTCCATCGGTCCCGCCATCTTCGCCTGCCGCCGCGCAAGGATGAGGTTGTAGGCATAGAAGACCGCCGACAGGAACACCGCGCCGACCGCCCATAGGGCCTCGGGCGCATAGTCCCCGCCGCCGAGCTTGCCCGCGACGATGACAATCACGCCGACGAGCCCGAGCATCGACGCCGCGATCGAACGCGGTCCGATCGTCTCGCCAAGGAAGATCGCGGCCATGTACAGCGTCATCAGCGGCGCGATGAAGGCGAGGGCGATTGCCTCGGCCATCGGCAGCCGCGCGAGCGCCCAGAAAAAGGTGATCGCCATCCCCGCCACGAACAGCGCGCGCCAGGCATGGATTTTCAGCGTCGGTGCATCGGGCATCGCCGGCCGCATCGCGAAATAGACGAGCCCGCTGAGCAGCGCGCCGGTGCCGGTCCGCCAGAGCACGGCGTTATAGGCGCCGATGTCGATCGACAGCCCCTTCATCAGCACATCCATCGCCGAAAAGGTCGCGATCCCCGCGCAGGCGATCAGGAAGGGGATGACGGGCGAGGGCGAATCGGGGCGCATGACGAGCGCCTTAGCCGAGATGACAGGGGGCGGCGCTACTCGATATTGTCGGTCCCCCGGATGAAGGCGGCGACGTCGCGGTGCATTTCGGCCAGCAGGTCGGGCTTTACATAGACCATGTGACCCGCCGGATAATATTTATAGGCGATATTCGCTTGGATATCCTTGGGGACAGGCAGGTGCCGTAGCTCATAACGCCCGGCGAAATAGGGCGTCGAGACGTCGAAATATCCGCCGGTGACGAGCAGTTTCATCTTCGGATTCTGTTTCATCGCGACCGCCAGATCGGGAAGCACATTGGGCAGGGCGATCAGCGCGCGGTCGGCGCCGGGCGGGCGATGCCGGTAATCCCAGCTTTCATAGACATCGAGCCCACCTTCATAATGCTGCCCTGCGCCATAGCCGAGCGTGCCACGCGCATAGTCGTTGAAGGCCGCAGTGTACGCTGCGCCGATCGCGGTCCCTTGCGGATCGTTCGAGGCGACCTTGCTCAGCGGATCGAGCGTCGCGCCGGTGAAGCGCGTGTCGAGCGTGCCGGTCGTCAGCCCCTTGTCGGCGAGCAACTCCTTTTGCAGCGCGCCATATTCGATGCGGAGATTGGTCTTCAGCAGATAATCGACCGGCAGGCCGGTATAGGTGCGCAGCTTGGCCGCGACCGCTTGCCGTTCGGTATCGGAGAGGTCGTTGCCCTTCATCAGCGCGAGCGCATAGTCGGTGGTGGCGAACGCTTCGGCCTCGGCGAGCCAGGAGGCGAGGTCGCGGCCCGCACCCGCGCGCTTGTGATACCAGGCGGTCGCAGCATAGGTCGGGAGCGAGACGATGTAAGGAAGGTCGACCCCCGGATTGGCCTGCGGATCGTCGGGAACCAGATCCCAGTTCAATATGTCCGACAGCAGGATCACACCGTTGAGGTCGATGTCCTGCTTTTGCAGCGCGAGGGTCATCCCCGCCGCGCGCATCGTGCCGTAGCTTTCGCCGTAAAGATATTTGGGCGATTTCCAGCGGCCATATTTCGACAGGAAGTCGCGGACGAAGACGGTGAAGGCGTGAATGTCCTGATCCACGCCGAACCACGCCTTGTCCTTGTCCTTTCCCGCGACGCGGCTGAAGCCCGTGCCTGGGGCATCGACGAAGACGAGGTCGCTGACGTCGAGCAGGCTCCGGTCGTTGGCGACGGTGCGATAGGGCGCGCTGCCGTGCGCCAGATCGGGCGTTTCGACACGCACAGGACCGAAGGCGCCCATGTGGAGCCAGAGCGTGGGCGAACCGGGGCCGCCGTTGAACAGGAAGGTGACCGGCCGGCTTTCGGCGGGGGCACCCTCCCTGAAATAGGCAGTGTAGAACATCGACGCTTCGGAATCGGGGACGTCCTCGGCGGCGTCCTTGTCGCGCTTGCGTTCGATCGGGACGGTGTCGTCCCAGCCCTTGGGATGAACGACGAGCGTGCCCGCGACCGCGCGATACGGGATGGCGACGCCGCCGATGGTCACCGAACCGCGACTCTCGACCTCGGTCGGGCTGAACATCGGCGCGTCGGGCGCGGGCTTTTCGGCCGCGGGGCGCGCCTCTTTCGACTGCGCGGTTGCACAGCCGCCAAGCGCGAGGGCGAAGGTCGCCGCGACAAGGATCTGTTTCATCGGAAGCTCGCCATCCCTGCGCCGTCGATATTCAGTTTCTGCCCCGAACAATAGGGGTTCGCGTCGCTGACGAACCATAGCACCGCCGCCGCGACATCATCGGGCGTCGACACGCGGCCGAACGGGAATTTGGCATCGAGGTGGTGGATATCGTCCTCTCCGGTGATCGCACGCGCCAGCTTCACGCCCATGTCGCTGACGGTGAGCGAGGGCGAGACGATGTTGACGCGCACGCCGTTCTTCATCTCTTCCTTTGCGAGCGTCAGCGCCAGCGCCTCGCCCGCGGCCTTGCCCATATTATAGGGCGCGCCATTGGCGCTGTGGCTGAGCGTCGCGACGCTGGAGATGACGATGATGTCGCTGCGCGCATGCTGGCGCAGCTGCGGCAGCGCCAGACGCGACAGGCGGTGCGGGCCGATGGCGTGGATCGCGAGCAGTTTCTCGACCTCGGCGGCGTCGGTATCGGCCACCGTCTTGCCGCGGCTCGCGACACCGGCATTGTTGATCAAGATCGACAGCGGCCCGAAATCGGTCTCGATCGCGGCGACCATCGCGGCGCTCGCTTCCTCGTCGGCGACCGACGCCTGATAGGCTTTCGCCTTGCGACCCAGCGCGATGATCCCGGCGACCGTTTCGGCGGCGGCTTCGCTGTCGCGGGTATAGTTGACCGCGACGTCGGCGCCGGCCTTTGCCAGCGCCAGTGCGATCCCGCGGCCGATGCCGCGAGAGGCGCCGGTGACGAGCGCGGTCCGGCCCGCAAGGTTCATGTCCGCCATGTCTCTCTCCCTAGTCCATCAGTTCGTTATAGATATCGTCGTCGCTGCGGCTGGCGGCGTTGCGCCATTTGGGTGCTGCCTTGCGGTTGAGCACATGGCCTTTCGCATCGAGCACCGCGACGGTCGGGGTGCCCTTGATACGGAAGCCGAAGCGCTTCGGCACCTCCGGATGCCTGCCGAGCCCGGCGACATGCGGCATGCCGATATCGGCAAAGACGATCGCGTAGCGGGCGCGAACGGGTGCGAAGCGATCGGTGCCGAGCAGGTTCGCGAGCCAGGCGCTGTCGTGGCAGCCGTTCGTGCCCATGACGAGCAGCACCTTTTTGCCCGAGGCTTTCGCGGCGGCGAGCGCGGCGTCGATGGCGGCCAGCGGATCGGCGGCGGGGTCGAAGGCATCGGTCGCATAGGGTTCGGCAACCCCCGCGATCGTCCGCGCTTCGGCGGCACCGGCGGGCGTCAGGGGGAACAGTGCGACGGCGAGGATCAGGGGGGCGAGACGCGTCATGCGGCGACGATAGGTTTTGCATGACGTTTCCGTCAACGTCAGTTAGCTTCGCCGCCATGAGCTGGAAAAAAGAAGTCGACGAACTCGGGCAGCGCCGGGCGATGGCCGAGAAGATGGGTGGCGAGGAAAAGGTCGCGCGCCAGCATGGGCGCGGCAAGATGGACGCGCGGGCGCGGCTCGCGGGCATCGTCGATGCGGGGAGTTTTCGCGAGATTGGCAAGATCGCCGGGCGCGGCAGCTATGCTCCCGACGGCGAGCTGGAAGATCTGGCCGCGAGCAATTTCATTTTCGGGCGCGCGAATATCGACGGACGGCCGGTTGTGGCCTCGGCCGACGATTTCACCGTGCGCGGCGGTGCCGCCGATGCGGCGCTGCACCGCAAATTCGTCCAGTGCGAGGCGATGGCGCATGAATATCGCCTGCCGCTGATCCGTATGATCGACGGCACCGGAGGCGGCGGGTCGGTCAAGACGCTCGAGGATATGGGGTATACCTATATTCCGCACGTTCCCGGCTGGCACGAGATCATCGCCAATCTCGATACCGTGCCGGTGGTCGCGCTTGCGCTCGGCCCGACGGCCGGACTGGGTGCGGCGCGCGTCGTCGCGAGCCATTACAGCGTGATGGTGCGCGGGCTGTCGCAGTTATTCGCGGCGGGGCCGGCGGTCGCGGCGGCGATCGGCGATACGCTAGACCGCGAGGAACTGGGCGGGGTCGATGTCCATACGCGCAACGGCGTCGTCGACGACGAGGTCGCGTCGGAGGCCGAGGCCTTCGCGGCGGCGCGGCGCTTTCTTTCCTATCTGCCCTCGTCGATCCACGAGCGCGCCGCGCGTACCGAATGCCGCGATCCCGTCGACCGGCGCGAGGAGGCGCTGCTGTCGGTCGTGCCGCGCGAGGCGAAGCAGGTCTATTCGATGCGGCGTATCGCGAATGCGGTGTTCGACGCGGGAAGCTTCTTCGAGATGGGCGCGCGCTGGGGACGCGCCGCGATCACCGCCTTCGCGCGGCTCGACGGTTATCCGGTCGCGGTGCTCGCGAGCGATCCGTCGTATCTTGGCGGCTCGTGGGACGCAAAGACGAGCGAGAAGGCCGAGCGGTTCGTGAAGATGGCCGACCAGTTCCGGCTGCCGATCGTCCACCTCGTCGACAATCCGGGCTTCATGATCGGCGGCGAGGCCGAGCGGACGGGAACGATCCGCTATGGTGTGCAGGCGATGAACGCGATCTACCGCGCGACGGTGCCGCTGGCGTCGGTCGTTGTCCGCCGGGCCTATGGCATCGCGGGCAGTGCGATGTCGAACGCCGAACGCTTTCAGTATCGCTTTGCCTGGCCGTCGGGCGACTGGGGCAGCCTGCCGATCGAGGGCGGGGTCGAGGTTGCGTACAAGAGCGAACTCGAAGCCGCCGAGGATCCGGCGGCGCATCTGGAGGCGATCCGAGAGCGGCTGAACCGCGTGCGCTCGCCGTTCCGCACGGCCGAGAAATACGGGGTCGAGGATATCATCGACCCGCGCGACACGCGGCCGCTCTTGTGCGAGTTTGCCGAACTGGCGTGGCGGGTGCTGAAGTAACCGCCCAAATTCGTCATTGCGAGGAGCGCAGCGACGAAGCAATCTCCCGCCCGCGTCATGCCGACCCGCTGGCTGGAGATTGCTTCGCGGCGCTCGCAATGACGGGGAGGGGACAGGCATGACCACCGCGCGCCATCTCGGTATGGACTGGCTACGCATCGGGGCGTTCGCGCTCCTCATCCTCTATCATATCGGCATGTATTTCGTGCCGTGGGGCTGGCATGTGAAGATCGCGCAGCCGATCGAATGGGTCGCCATCCCGATGCTGGCCACCAATGGCTGGCGTCTCGCGCTGCTGTTCCTTGTCTCGGGCTATGCGAGCGCGGCGCTCTTCGCGAAACTCGGCGGCAGCGGCGCCTTCGCCCGGTCGCGGAGCGCACGGCTGCTGATCCCGTTGCTGTTCGGCATGATCGTCATCATCCCGCCGCAACCGTGGATCGATCTTGCCGGACAGCATGGCTATCCTCATGGCTTCGTGCATTTCTGGCTGCACGATTATTTTGGCTTCCAGTTCATCGACGGCATCGCGCTGCCGACCTGGCAGCATCTGTGGTTCGTCGTCTATCTGTGGATCTATACGATGCTCGCCGCGCTGCTGCTGGCGATCGTTCCGGCGGCGCTGCGTGCACGGATTGCCGATGGCGTCGCAGCCGGACTGAACGGGTGGGGGCTTCTGCTCGTGCCGATGATCGTCTGGATCGCGATCCATGCGCTGTTCCCCGATCATGACGAGACGCACGCGCTGTTCGACGACGGGCCGTCGCACCTCCATTATCTGACCGCTTTCATCGTCGGGTGGCTGCTGCGCGTGCGGCCGGCCCTGTTCGGCGCGGTGGCGCGGTGCTGGAAGGTCGCGGCGGTGCTTGCCGTCGTCGGTTTTCTGCCGATCGCGTGGGTCGAATGGACCTGGCCCGGCGATGTCCGCGCGCCCCAGGGCATCATCCTGATCTATCATGTCGCGCGGCAGGTGCAGGGCTGGGCGACGATCGTCGCGCTCGTCGGGATCGCCGACCGTTTCTGGAACCGCGACCATCGGTGGCGCGCGACGCTCGCCGAGGCGGTCTTTCCTTTCTACATCGTCCACCAGACGATCATCGTCGTCACGGGCTGGTATCTGCGGCAGGCGGGAGTCGCCGCGCTGCCGTCCTTCGTCGTCCTGCTGGCGGCGACCGTCGCGGGGTGCTGGATTTTCTATGCGGCGGGGCGCAGGATCGGCTGGCTGCGTCCTTTGATTGGACTGCAGCGCAGATAGGGAGGACGGCATGGGCGCATTGAAGGGCATTATGGCGGTCGCTGGCATCGTTGCGATGATGATGGGCACGCTGTTCCTGCTTCAGGGGCTGGGTATCGTCCGCTGGCCGTCGGACAGTTTCATGGTCGGCGACCGCAACTGGGTTCTCTATGGCGCGATGATCGCTCTGGCGGGCGGCGTGCTGGTGTCCTTTGCGAACCGGAAGCCTGATCGCTAAGCGACTACAAGCGTAGTTTATCTGTATTGCTTTTGTGATACACCTCCGTCCACCGGGGCTGGATTGGAGAATAGAATGATTCGTTCCGCGCGCGTGTTGCCCGCCCTTTTGCTCGCCGCGACGGCGGCTGTTCCGCTGATCGTCGCTCCGGCGCTTGCTGCGCCCGAGACCGAACAGGCCATGAGCGGCGATGTCGTCGCCGAGAAATATGCCGCGCTGCTCGAGCGCGATTATGTCTATCCCGAAACCGGCAAACGCTACGCCGCGGCGCTGCGCGACGGCATCAAGGCCGGACGCTACAGGCTGCTGACCGGCGAAGCGCTCGGTGCGGCGATCGACGCCGATGTGCGCGCGGTCGCCGAGGACGGGCATCTGCGGCTGCGCGTGCCCGAGACGGCGCCGGCTGCGCCGGGTGCCGCGGCGCCCGCCCCGCGCCCGAAAAAGCCGCCGGTCGAGCAGGCAGGCTGGATCGCGCCGGGGATCGCTTTCGTGCGGTTCAATATCTTCCCCGACGACCCGGCGGTGACCGCCGAGGCGGCGAAGTTCATGACCGACCATGCGGGTGCAAAGGCGATCATCTTCGACATCCGCACCCACAATGGCGGCGGGCTCGACCAGATGGACGCGATCTTTCCCTGGCTGTTCGCGCAGCCGACGCGGCTTGTCACGATGGCGACGCGCGCGTCGGTCGATGCCGAGGGCGGATCGCCGATCGACGGCGTCGCCTCGTTACGGACGGTGAAGGGCGATCCCGCGATGGTGACGCGCGAGCATTGGGCGACCCCGAACGGCGACAAGCGGCTGCAGGCAGCCAAGGTCTATGTGCTGACCTCGGGCGCGAGCGCGTCGGCCGCCGAACATTTCGCGCTCGCCATGAAGCACACGCATCGCGGCGTGCTGATCGGGGCGCCGACCGCCGGGGCCAATCATTTCGGGCGCGGCGACGAACTCGGCGGCGGTTATGCGGCCTTCATTCCGGTCGGGCGGACTTATGATCCCGATACCGGCAAGGATTGGGAAGGTGCGGGCGTGCAGCCTGACATCGCGGTCGCACCCGCCGATGCCTTGGTGCGCGCGCTGACCGACCTCGGCATCGCGCCCGCCGAAGCCAAGGCGCTGTCCGATACGCGCATGCCGGCTTGGCCGATGGAACGGCGCAAGCCGCGCGGGGCAAAGCCCTAGCCGGCCGAACCCGCGAGCGAGGTGAGCGCGTCGCCATCGACGCGCATCACGGTCCATTCGTCCATCAGCTTCGCGCCGAGGCTCTGGTAAAAGCCGATCGAGGGGGTGTTCCAGTCGAGCACCCACCATTCGAGGCGAGCGCAGTCGCGGGTCACACAAAGCTTCGCAAGATGCGCAAGCAAGGCCTTGCCGAGGCCCGATCCGCGCGCTTCGGGGCGGACGAACAGATCCTCAAGGTAAATGCCGGGGCGCCCCTCGAAGGTTGAGAAATTGTGGAAGAACAGTGCAAAGCCCTGCGCCGTGCCGTCGATCTCGCCGATGACGACCTCGGCATAGGGGCGCGGGCCGAACAGGTTGGTGGCCAGCTTCGCTTCGTCGAAGCGGACTTCGTGCGCGAGCTTTTCATAGTCGGCGAGGTCGCGGATGAACTGCGCGATGAGCGGCAGGTCGGCGGGCGTGGCGGGACGGATCGAGAGGGTCATGGCAGCCATCTGTCGCGCCGGGCGGCGGCTGTCAAATGCGCTTTCGGGCGCGAAGGATGATGAGCGCCGCGATGACCAGAGCCGGCTGGCCGATCACGGCGGGCGCATCGGCCCAGAAAGTCGCCGGACCGCAGATGCCGGCGGCGACCTCATAGATGTGGAGCAGGCCGTGGAAGGTCAGCCACAGCCCCCGACGACCGCCGCGCGCCAGCGCAGCAGGGGGTTGGCGGCGGCGTAGAGCAGAATGAGGCCCGAGCCGAGATAGGCTAGGCCGATGTCGCGGATGAAATGCGCGTTCGGCGGGCCGGTCGTGACGACCGTCGGCACGAACACATACCAGTCGAGCGGCTTGACCAGCATGAAGAGACCGTTGGCGATGGTCGTGACTGCGGCGATCAGCAAGAGGAGCTGGGTGAGGCGGTCGAGCCCGTCATGTTTTTGCGGCATCCTCATCCTCCCCCGAAGGTGGGCCGCGATACGCAGCCCGCCCTAGATCCCGTCTTCCTCGACGCGCACGATCCGCCCGACTTCCAACTCGTCGATCCTGAGCTTGCGGATGCGCGCCTTGCCGACATGGAGGCGGCCGATCGCTACCGCGCCGACCGCGAAGGCCCCGAGGGCGAAAGCTCCGACCGCCAGCGCGAGGGCGGTGCCCGTGCCGATGGTTGCGGCTCCCGTTGCCGATGCGCCGGTCGCGACCACGCCGGTGGCCTGACCTTTGCGTGTTACCGTCACGCCGCCTTGCCGTGGAGCGTGTCCATGCTCACCGCGCTGCCCGCGTCGATCTCGGCCGCCTTGGCTTCGACGAGCTTGACGACATGGGCGATCATGTCGGCGTCCTCGATCGTGTGATCGGTGATGCCCGAAAGATAGACCATATGCTTGCCGTTGCCGCCGCCGGTGATGCCGATGTCGGTCTCGCGCGCCTCGCCGGGTCCGTTGACGACGCAGCCAAGGACCGAAAGCGACATCGGGGTCTTGATGTGACTCAAGGCGTCCTCGAGTGCCTGCACGGTGCGGATGACGTCGAAGCCCTGCCGCGCGCAGCTGGGGCAGGAGACGACGCGAACGCCGCGGGTGCGGAGGCCCAGCGCCTTCAGGATTTCGTAGCCGACGCGGATTTCCTCTTCGGGTTCGGCCGACAGGCTGACGCGGATCGTGTCGCCGACGCCGCCCCACAGCAGATTGCCGATGCCGAGCGCGCTTTTCACCGTGCCGCCGATCAGGCCGCCCGCCTCGGTGATGCCGAGGTGCAGCGGGCAGTCGACCGCATCGGCGAGCTGCATATAGGCCGCGACCGCGAGGAAGACGTCGCTCGCCTTCACCGCGACCTTATATTCGTGGAAGTCGTGATCTTGCAGCAGCTTGATATGGTCGAGCGCACTTTCGACCAGCGCCTCGGGACAGGGCTCGCCATATTTTTCGAGCAGATCCTTTTCGAGGCTGCCGGCGTTGACGCCGATGCGGATCGCGCAGCCGTTCGCCTTCGCGGCGCGGACGACTTCGCCGACACGCTCGGACGATCCGATATTGCCGGGGTTGATGCGCAGGCACGCGGCACCGGCGTCGGCGGCTTCGAGCGCGCGCTTATAGTGGAAATGAATGTCGGCGATGATCGGGATGCGCGCCGCGCGGACGATCTTGCCGAGCGCGGCGGTCGAATCGGTGTCGGGGCATGACACGCGGATCAGGTCGGCGCCCGCCTCTTCGCAGCGGCGAATCTGGTCGATCGTCGCGACCGGATCGCTCGTCAGCGTGTTCGTCATCGTCTGCACCGTGATCGGCGCGCCGCCGCCGACGGGGACGTTGCCGACCATGATCTGGCGGCTCGTCCGCCGTGCAATGTCGCGCCAGGGGCGCAGGCCGGGATTGTGGTCGCTCATGCAAAAAGCCCGAAAGAGGGGAGATATGCGTCGCTCTTTAGCGGTGCGCGAGCGACTTGGCAAAGCGCAAGCGCAGGTCCGGCGGCTGTTGCGCGAAAGACACAGTTCGTCATCTAATCGTCTCCATGGCGCAATTTTCGTTTGTGCGATGCAGCAAGATCGGCAATTTTCCGGCCGTTCGACGTTATACGCCCGGTCAAGACAGAGGTGTGAGCGCTGACGGCAGGCTGGGACGATCCGGTTATTATCATTAGGGGGATCAACCCATGAAGTTTCTCACCAAGGCGTGTTTCGGCATGCTCCTCGCCGCGTCGGCCATCTCGACTCCTGCTTTCGCGCAGGAAGAAGAGAATGAAAACGCGATCGGCCCGTTCACGCTTTCGGGTGGCATCTCGGTTACCTCGGACTACCGCTTCCGCGGTATCTCGCTTTCGAACGAAAAGGCTGAAGTCCAGCCGACCCTGACGCTCAGCCATGACAGCGGCTTCTATGTCGGCGTCTGGGGCTCGGGCCTTCCCGACAGCCCTGCCTATGGCAAGTTCGAGCTCGACGTCTACGGCGGCTATGCCACCGAGATCGCTCCGGGCACCAAGGTCGATGTCGGCGTCACCTATTACACCTATCCCGGCAGCCATGACGGCGGCGCGCCGACCGACTATTTCGAGGCGATCGGCAAGCTGACGCAGACCCTTGGTCCCGTGTCGGCGACGGGAACCGTTGCTTATGCCTGGGATCAGAAGTCGCTGGGCAGCGACGACAATATCTATCTGAACCTTGGCCTGTCGGGCGGGATTCCCAACAGCCCGGTCACGCTGCTGGCGGGCATCGGTTATACCGACGGTTCGCTTGGCCTTGTGTCGGCCGACGGCAATTATCTCGACTGGAACGTCGGCGCTTCGTTCGCCGCCGGTCCGGCCACCTTCACGGTTCAATATATTGACACCGACGTGAAGAAGACGGGCATCAAGGCCGTCGACACGCTTTACGATCCGACCGTGGTCTTTACGCTGGGCGTGGCTTTCTAAGCCTCCTTGCAGGTCAGCGACCACGCGCTCGAGGGGGCGGCTTTCGGGGGGAAGCCGTCCCCTTTTCGTTTCTGCACCGGCCTATTTTGACGCTGCGGCCTTTTTTGCGAGCGCATCGCGCGCGCCGCGCAGGCCGAGGAATTGTTCGGCGAGCATCCAGTCCTGGCGTGCGAGTTTGGGGTCGGACAGGCTGACGTTTTGCGCTTCGCCGAGCAGGCGCGCGGCCTTCGCCTGCGCTTCTCCGGTCAGCAAGGGATAGCTTTCGGCCAGCGCGTGGACCTCCCATCCCAACGGGACGTGGCGATAGGTTTCGACATAGGTCTCGCCGTTCGTGCGGATCACATTGATGTCGTTTGAGAAATTCTGGTCGGCAGGCGGCAGCTTGTCGAGGCCCGCGACGAAGGTCGCGGCGATCTCCTTCGCTTCGGCCGCATCGACGTCGGGGAGCAGCGCGAGCGTCGCCATGGCCGAGATCGAGGCCGATTCGGTGCGCAGGCTGTTGTCGGGATAATCGGCCCAATTGACCCCGGCGTTCGGCCGCCGCCGCTTGAGCCATTCGACCGCGCGGCCGCGCGCCGCCCGAACCTTTGCCTGCAACGCCGCATCGGCCTTCAGCACCGGGTCGACGTCGCGCAGCGCGATCACCGTGAGCGCGGTGATGTAAGTTGCAGCATTGTCGGGGCGGTCGGCGGCGTCCATCGCGCTCGACCACCAGCCTTCGCGGTTCTGTGCGGCGAGCAACGCGTCGACCACCGGCGCGGGGGGCGCGCGGTTCATCGCGCCATAGGCGGTGAGCGTCCAGGTCGACACGATCGTGAAGGGCGCGCCCTCGACGACGACGCAGTGGCAGGGATTGCCAAGGAATTTGGTCACCGCAGCGTCGAAGCGCTGGAGCTCCTCCGCGCTCGGCGATTTCTCGACCGCGATCAGCTGGGCGAGCGCCCAGAAAATTTTCCCGTTGGTATTGGTTTCGGCGTCGTTCAGCGCGCTGACCAGCGCATTCGCCATCACCGGTTCGGTGGACTTGACGGTCTTGTCGAAGCTCGCCGCGACAGCGGCTTGGTCGAAGGCGGGAGCGCTGTTTGCAAAATACCAGCCGCCGCCGCCGACCGCGGCGATCGCCAGCGCGGCGGCGCTGCCAAGCGCGAGCGGAGAGAAGCGGCGCTTCTTCGGACCGGCGGGGCGAATGTCGTCGGCGGTGGGCGCGGCGGTCGCCTTGTTGAGCCGGCGGTCGATCGCGACCAGCACGCGCTGCCACGCGGGATGCGCCTCGCTGCCGTCAAAGTCCGACATGTTGAGGACGTTGACGTTGTAGAATTCGGCCGGCAGCGCCTCGGGGTCGATCTTTTCTAGCGCGATCGCGACGAGCGAGCCCCGGTCAAGTCCGATGCGGCTTTCGATGCGGACCCAGCGGCGCTGGATCGCCGCGGGCGTCCAGCAGCCGAGCACGACCTTGGCGCCCTTCACCGCGCGGTCGATGACATCGGGAAATTCGGCCCCGGCATCGATGCCCTCGGCATCGAAAAAGACATGATGGCCGCGCGCGATCAACAGGTCGCGCAGCTTTACCGCATGGTCGGTGTCGGCGCGGCTGTAGCTGATGAAAATGTCATAGGGGCGCTCCAATGGCGCGCCCGACCCCTCGGCAGTCATCGTGGTCGCAACCTTCTATTCCCCCTGCGTCGCGATACCCTGATGCAGCGATAGCACCCCTGCAACACATCGCAAGTCGCTTGACGATATCGATGAACCGTTTATTTCGAGCGACGAGTTGAGCGAGGAGTCTTTCTATGACCGAACGTGCGTCCGCTTCTGCTACCCCTCCCAGTCCCCCTTCACCCCCATCGCCGCCTTCAACCCTTCGCGAGAAGGGCGAGCGGTCGCCGGGGGTGAAACTGGTCATCGCGGTGCTGATCGCGGTGGCCCTGATGGTTCCGCTACTGATGGTCTATGGCCTGCTCTGGGATCGTCAGCAGCAGGCCGAAACCGCGCAGGCGTCGATCGGGCAGGGCTGGGGCGGGCAGCAGACGATCGGCGGCCCGGTGATCGTCATCCCGTACCGCACAACCGAAACCCAGACGGTGCAGGAGAACGGCCGCGACGTCACGCGCACGGTGAACAGCATCCGCAACCTCTATCTCTCGCCGCAGGCGAACAAGGCCGACGTCGCGATCAAGCCCGAAAAGCGCAAGAAAGCGATCTATGAGACCGTCGTCTATGAAAGCCAGATCGCGGGCAGCGCCGATTTCGTGCTGCCCGCCGACATTGCCCGCTATGGCGTGACGCGCGAAGCGCTGATGCTTGACCGCGCCGAGGTGCGGCTGGGGATCAGCGATGCGCGCGGGCTCGTTGATGGCAACAGCCTCGCCGTCAATGGAACCCCGATCGCGCTGCAGCCTGGCAAGGGGCTGCTCTCGACCGGCAATTCGGGCACCTTCGCCTTCATCGACTGGACGGGCGCCGCGCCGCTGAAGGTCGACTACAAGATCGGCGTGCGCGGCCTCGGCGATTTCAAGCTGATCCCGCGCGGCGTCGATACGCGCTGGACGGTGAAATCAAGCTGGCCGAACCCGAGCTTCGGCGGCGATTTCATCCCCAATTCGCGTAGTGTGCGCAGCGATGGCTTCACGGCCACTTATACGATTCCCAACCTCGCCCTGGGGCAGGCGCAGGTGCTGACCGGCGACCTCTCGCCGCCGGTGAATACCGATTACGCCAACGGCCCACGCTATGCCGATGCGGTCGAGGTATCGGCGCCCGCCGCCAACGACGGCACGATGGAAACCTCCGGCGGCACGGCGAAAGCGGTGGCGATCAGTCTGATCGAGCCTGCCGACCTCTACAGCCAGATCGATCGCAGCATCAAATATGGCTTCCTGTTCATCGGCTTCACTTTCGTCGCCTTCCTGATGTTCGACATCGTCGCGGGCGCGCGGGTCGCGGCCGCCGAATACCTGCTGACGGGCGTCGCTCTGGTGCTGTTCTTTGTGCTGCTGCTGGCGTTCGCCGAGGTGATCGGCTTCACCCCGGCCTATATGCTCGCGTCGGCGGGGATCATCGGACTGCTGACCTTCTACAGCGCCGCGGTGCTCAAGAGCTGGAAACGCGCGCGCTTCCTCGCCGCGATGCTGATGGGGCTCTATGCCCTGCTCTATGTGCTGCTGAACCTCGAGGCTTACTCGCTGCTCATCGGCTCGGTGCTGATGTTCGTCGCGCTCGCAGGCGTGATGTACATGACGCGCAACATTGACTGGGGCGGGCTCGGCAAGAAGGAGGAGGCTTTGCCCGCCGCGTAGGCGAACGATCCTCCCTGTCGCGAAGCGATGGGGAGGTGGCAGCCCGCAGGGCTGACGGAGGGGCTGCGAGGTTGCGGCCCCTCCACCCCCTTCGGCGGTCCCCCTCCCCACGGCTTCGCCGCAGGGAGGATATTCTTACCGCCAGCGCAGATTATGGGGGCCGAGATCCGCGAGGGTCTTGGCCCCCATCAATTTCATGCCGCGCTCGATCTCGGCGCGGAGCAGGCCGACGGCACGGCTGACGCCTTCTTCGCCCGCTGCAGCGAGCGCGTAGAGGTAGAGCCGCCCGCCCGAACAGGCTTTCGCGCCCACCGACAGCGCCTTCAGCACATGCGTCCCGCGCGTGATGCCGCCGTCGCAGATCACCTCGATCCGGTCGCCGACCGCATCGACGATCTCCGCCAGCGCATCGAACGGCGAGATGCTGCCGTCGAGCTGGCGGCCGCCATGGTTCGACACCATGATCGCGGTGGCGCCAATGTCGACCGCGCGCTTCGCATCCTCGACCGCTGCGATGCCCTTCAGGCAGAAGGGCCCGTCCCATTGCTTGCGGATCGCCTCGGCGCGCTTCCAGTCGAGGCTCTGGTCGAGCATCGAGGTGAAATATTCGGCGACCGATTTGGGCACGCTCGATCCCTCGGACACATGCGTCGCGAGGTTGGGCAGGCTGAACTTCTCGCGCAGCACATAGTTTAGGCCCCAGCCGGGCTTGGCGGCATAGCTCAGCATATTGCGCGCCGCGAAGCGCGGCGGCGAGGTAAAGCCCGAGCGGAGGCAGCGTTCGCGGTTGCCGCCGACGATCGTATCGACCGTCAACGCAACGGCGTCGAATTTCGCGTCGCGCGCGGCGTCGAGCATCGCCTTGTTGAGCCCCTCGTCATGATGGACATAGAGCTGAAACAGCTTGGGGCCGTCGGTGAGCGCGCCCGCCTCGGCAAGGCTGATCGTCGCGAGGCTGGAGATGCCCGCGACGGTGCCGGCGTTCGCCGCAGCGCGCAGCACGGCACGTTCGCCCTGCCAGTGGAAGAGGCGCTGGAGCGCGGTCGGCGAGAGGAAGAGCGGCATCGCCATCTCGCGCCCGAACAGCGTCGTCTTCATATCGACACTCTCGACCCCGGCGAGCACGCGCGGGACGAGGTCGCAGCGGTCGAAAGCGTCGCGGTTACGGCGGCGCGTCACCTCGTCATCGGCGGCGCCGTCGATATAGTCGAACACCGGCCAGGGCAGACGCCGCTTCGCAAACGCGCGGAAATCGTCGATGTTATGGCAGTCGATCAGGCGCACCCTGTTCCCCCGTTTGTCTGATGTCAGGCCGGATTTCCGGTGAGCCGCGCGAAAGCCCAGCGCGGTTCGACCGGCCGCGTCGCATCCTGCACGTGCGCGGCAACGCGCGCGCCGATCGCGGGCGCCAGTGCAAAGGCGCGGCCGGCGCCGCCGCCGACCACCCACGCCCGGTCCTGTCCGGGCAGGCGGTCGAGCAGCAGGTCGCCGGTCATCGTGCGGCAGTCGTGCGCCGCAGCGCTCGCAACCACGGGCGCATCGGCGAGGCGCGGCAGCCGGGTGCCGAGCCACTGGCGAGCCTCGGCAAGCGCGCGCTCGTCGGCGCGGCGGTCGAAGCTGTCGGGATCGACGCTCGCGTCGGCGGCGCTCTTCCAGACGCGCACTCCGACGCCCTCGGCATCGGGCAGCAGATTGAAGCCATAGGCGCGGTCGACGAAGGCGGGCATCGCCGGCGGGCGAAATTGCGTGTCGCCCTGACCGGGCCCGAAATGAAAGACCTGCTGCCGGATCGCGCCGAGCCGTGCGGGCGTCAGCGTCTGCGGAAACAGCTCGGTCAGCCACGCGCCGCAGGCATAGACGATGCTGCGCGCGGTGCCGCCGTCGGGCAACTGATAGACATCCTGCTTCTTGTCGCGCAGCGGCGCGGGCATCACCACATCTTCGGGATCGATCTGCGCGTCGAGGATCGTCTCGAGCACCGCGCGCCGCCCCGCGATCATCGCGCCTTTCGCGGCGTGCAGCACCGTCTCGTCGGGATGCCAGGCGATCTGGGTGAAGCGGTCGCGCAGCCGCGCGCCGGTGACGCGGTCGACCCCGCGCGGTTCGGCCAGCATATCGGTCGCGGTCAGCGCGGTCAGGCTCTCGCACGGCAGCAGGATCGGCAGGCTCGCGGTGTCGGACAGGCGCTGCCACGCCTCGCGGCTGTCGTCGACGAGCGCTGCGTAGAGCGCGTCGCCGCCCTGCACCGGATCGAGCATCATCGACGGCAGGTTCGATGCGGCGCGGCCGTTGCCGGCGCCATAGGCGTCGAACAGCCGGACGCTCAGCCCGGCGCGGGCCAGATGCCACGCGGTCCATGCGCCGATCGCACCGGCGCCGACGATAGCCACGTCGACATGCTTTGCCGGGGCCTTCGCGCCCTTGCGGCGGCGCGCCGCGCGCGGCTCGGGCGGGGGTTTGGGCTTGGGCTCCTTCTTGGCACCACCCAGCGCGAGCGCGAGCGGCACCGCACCCATCGCGGCGATCAGGCGGCGGCGGTCCATCAGAAGCTGATACTCTTGAAATAATAAGCCTCGTCATTGCGATCGGCGGAGCCGCGCGGCAATCCAGAGCAGGCGTAAACCGCCCTGGATTGCTTCGCTCCGCTCGCAATGACGAATTTGAAGGATGGCGTCACGCTCTAGCCGCCCTTCTTGTAATAGCGATAGCCGCCGATCCAGGTTTCGAGCGGGACCATCTTGCGGATCTCGTCGGGGCTCGCGAGCAGGGGATCGCCGTCGAGGAACAGGAAGTCGGCACGCATGCCCGGCATCAGCGTTCCCAGCCGGTCCTCGGCAAAGGCGGCAAAGGCGGCGGTGCGGGTGAAGCCGTCGAGCGCGCTTTCGCGGCTGACCGTTTCCTCGGGGCGCCAACCCCCGATTGGCTGGCCGGCGGCGTCGGTGCGCGAGATCGCGGCGGCGATGCCAGGGAAGGGGTTCGCGCTCTCGACCGGCACGTCCGATCCGAAAGCCAGGCGGACCCCCGCCTTTTCCATGCTGCGCCACGCATAAGCGCCCTTCAGCCGGTCGGGGCCAAGCCGCGCTTCGGCCATCTGGCGGTCGCTTGTCTGGTGCGTGGGCTGCATCGAGGCGATGACCTTGAGCTCGGCAAAGCGCGGGATGTCGACCGGATCGACGATCTGCGCATGCTCGATGCGCCAGCGGCGTTCGCCGGGCAGGTCGCGGCTGAGGTCGCCGATCGCATCGAGCGCCTCGGCATTGGCGGCGTCGCCGATCGCGTGGATTGCGACCTGGAACTTGTCCATCGACGCGCGGACCATCTTGTTGCGGAGCTGCGCCGGGGTGAGCAGCGGCAGGCCCTTCTGCCCCGGGGCGTCGCTGTACGGTGCCTTCAGCCATGCGCCGCGCGAGCCGAGTGCGCCGTCGAGATAGAGCTTCACCCCGACCATGCGCAGGCGGTCGTCATAGAGCCACGGCGTCGGTTCTGACCCGGCGATCAGCGCCATATTGTCGATGTCGCCGCCATAGCTCAGGATGCGGACCGCGAGCTGTTTCTTGTCGCCGGCACGGCGATAGGCCTGCCATTCGGCGATCGAGGTACCCATGTCGGCGATACTCGTGATCCCCTGCGAGATCAGCTTCTGTTGCGCCAGCAGGAAGGCGCGGTCGAGGTCGCGGGCGAGCGGCTTGGGCTTGGCGCTGTCGATCAGGCTCATCGCGGCATCGACGAACACGCCGCTCGGCTTGCCGCCCGCCGCCTCGATGCGCCCACCCTCGGGCGCCTTGGTCGCGGGCGTGATCTTGGCGACAGCCATCGCCGCGCTGTTCGCCCAGCCGGCATGGCCGTCGATCCGTTCGAGCCACACGGGCCGGTTCGGCACGGCGGCGTCGAGATCGGTGGCGGTCGGGAAGCGGCCGAGGCCCCATTTCTCCTGATTCCAGCCGCGGCCGATGATCCACGGCATTTCGGGATTTTCGGCAGCATATTTCCGGATCGCGGCTTGCGCCTCGGCCAGCGAATTGGTGTCCGAGAGGTCGAGCAGCATCAGCTGGAAGCCCAGCCCCATCACATGGCCGTGCGCGTCAATCAGGCCCGGAATCATCGTCCGGCCCTTGCCGTCTTCCTTGAAGTCGGGGCGTTCGGGGCGCTTGTCCTTGCGGTCGAGCAACTGCTTCACCTTGCCGTCGCTGCCGATGAGCAGGCCAGTGAAGCGGACGACCTTGCCGTCCTTGTCGAGCGTGATGCCGTTGACATTGTCGACCAACGTGTCGGCGTGCGCGGGAACCGCGAAGGTGAGGGCGAGCGAGGCGAGGATCAGGCGTTTCATTTCGGCAACCTCGTCACGAGCGAACTGGTATCCTTGCGGCCGCCGCCGGCCTTCTGCACCTCGGCGTAGAACTGATCCACGAGGCTCGCGACGGGAAGCGTCGCGCCGTTGACGCGCGCCTCGTCGAGCGCGAGGCCCAGATCCTTGCGCATCCAGTCGACGGCAAAGCCAAAGTCGAACTCGTCCTTCGCCATTGTGCCCCAGCGGTTGAGCATCTGCCAGCTTGCCGCCGCGCCGCCTGACACCGCTTCGAATACCTTGTCGGTGTCGAGCCGCGACGCCTGCGCGAAGCGCAGCGCCTCGGAAAGCCCTTCCAGCACGCCCGCGATCGCGATCTGGTTGACCATCTTGGTGGTCTGCCCCGCGCCGGGACCGCCGATATGGACCATGCGCGCGGCATAGGCCTGCATCACCGGCGCCGCCGCCTCGAACGCCACCTTTGTGCCGCCGCACATGATCGACAGCGTGCCGTTCTGCGCGCCCGCTTCGCCGCCCGAGACCGGCGCATCGAGGCTGTGGATGCCGAGCCCTTCGGCTTCGACCGAAAGCTGGCGCGCGATCCGCGCCGAAACGGTGGTGTGATCGACGAACAGCGCGCCCTTTTTCATCGCGCGGAAGGCGCCGTCGCGGCCGAGCGTTACCTGCGCGAGGTCGTCGTCATTGCCGACGCAGGTCAGGACGACATCGGCGTCCTTCGCGGCCTCGGCGGGCGTCGACGCCGCAGCGCCGCCATAGGTGGCGACCCATGCGTCTGCCTTGGCCCGGGTGCGATTATAGACGGTCAGGTCGTGCCCCGCCTTGACGAGATGCCCCGCCATCGGTCCGCCCATGACGCCGGTGCCGATGAAAGTGACGCGCAATTTCTGTTCGCTCATGCAGGGTCCATAGCATTGTTTGCTTCACGCGCCAGATAGGCTAGGGCGCCTGTCGTTATGACCGATCAACTCACCCTGACCTCCGCGGCCGATCTTCCGGCCATCACATTGGACGATGTGCGTGCGGCGGCAGAGCGAATTAACGGCGCGGTCGTGCGGACGCCGACCCTCCATTCGCAGACGCTGTCGGAGCTGGTCGGCGCCGAAGTCTGGCTGAAGTTCGAGAATCTGCAATTCACCGCAGCGTACAAGGAACGCGGTGCCTTGAACGCGTTGCTGCTGCTCAGCGACGAAGCCAAGGCGCGCGGCGCGATCGCAGCGTCGGCTGGCAATCATGCGCAGGGCCTGGCCTATCATGGCAAGCGGCTCGGCGTGCCCGTCACCATCGTGATGCCCAGCACCACGCCGCAGGTGAAAGTTTCGCAGACCGCGAGCCACGGCGCGACCATCGTCCTGCATGGCGAGACCTTCGACGATGCCTATGCGCATGCGCGCGTGCTGGAGGTCGAACGCGGCCTGACCTTCGTCCATCCCTTCGACCATCCGCATGTCGCGGCGGGGCAGGGAACGGTCGCGCTCGAAATGCTCGAGGATGTGCCCGATCTCGACACGCTGATCGTGCCGATCGGCGGCGGCGGACTGCTCGCCGGCATGGGCACCGCGGCGCGCGGGATCAAGAATGACATGCGCCTCGTCGGCGTACAGGCCGAACTCTATCCGTCGATGTATGCCGAACTGAACGGCGTCGACATGGCGTGCGAGGGTGACACGCTGGCCGAAGGCATCGCAGTGAAGGAGCCGGGCGCCTATACGCGCAAGCTCGTCGCCGACCTCAACGACGATATCGTGCTGGTGGCCGAGCGTCATCTGGAGCGCGCGGTCAGCCTGCTGCTGCAGATCGAAAAGACGGTGGTCGAAGGCGCGGGCGCCGCGGGCCTCGCGGCGATGCTCGCGCATCCCGAAGAGTTTGCGGGGCGCAAGGTCGGGCTGGTCCTCACCGGCGGCAATATCGACACGCGCCTGCTCGCGAATGTGCTGCTGCGTGATCTGGCACGTTCGGGCCGCATCGCGCGCCTGCGCATCCGCTTGCAGGACCGGCCGGGCGCGCTGTTCAAGGTGATGAAGCTGTTCGACGAGAAGCAGGTCAACATCATCGAAATCTATCACCAGCGCATCTTCACGACCTTGCCCGCCAAGGGCCTGATCACCGACATCGAATGCGAAGCGCGCGACCGCGAGCATCTCGACAGCCTTGTCGCCGCGCTCCGCGACGCGGGCTATATGGTGACGACGGTCGAGCTGGCGTGAGGCTGCGGCCCTACTGGATCGGGGTTGAGGGCAGTTACGGCATAGGGGTCACCGCGAAGGACGAGAAGGAGGCCCTTGCCCTTGCTGCGCATGCTCTTGGCGCGTCCGACGTCAAATCGATCGATCCGCTTTCGAGCATGAGCGAGCTGGATCAGGGCCATGTCATTCCGAATATGGGCAACTGGTTCAAACGCGGCGTTTGGTTCCCGCTCGGCTTCGACTAGAGAGAGCGAGAAATGAAAGACTTCACTCTCTCCTTCACCGCCACGCCCGAGAGCATCGACGAGCTCGGCCATGTCAACAATGCCGTCTGGGTCCAATGGATCCAGCAGGTCGCGACGGGGCATTGGGATGCCGCGGCGCCGCAGAGCCACAAGGACGCCTATATCTGGGTCGTGGTGCGTCACGAGATCGACTATCTTCGCGCGCTTGGTCCCGGCGAAGCGGTGACCGCGCGGACGTGGGTTGCCGACAAGCCGCAGGGCGCGAAGTTCGACCGTTTCATGGAATTCACCGGCGCCGACGGCAAGGTCCATGTCCGGGCGCGGACAGTGTGGGCGCTGCTCGACAAGGCGAGCGGCCGGCCGCTGCGTGTTACGGACGAGATTGTCGCGCCGTTCGCGGTCTAATTCTGGTCCTCGATGCGGTCGCGCAGCGGCCTCTCCTCCAGCGCCGCCAGCGTTCTCAATATCGCGCCATGGACATCGCCGACCTCCTCGAAGAGGGTGCGATAAACCCCGCCGATCCGCTCGCTGTACGCCGCGATGCGGGCGAGTTGGTCTTGGCCTTCGTCGGTGATCCGGAACAGTTTGCGCCGTGCGTCACCGGGGTCGGCCTGCTGGGTGATCAGGCCGAGGCGGAGCAGCGCGGGGCATTTCTGGACCACCAGCTGGTGCGACTGACCGAGCGCACGGGCAAGGTCTGCGGCCGACGCCTCGCCAGCCTTGGCGAGTGCGGTGAGCAGCGAACAGGATTTTACCGGCACGACGATGCCGGCGGCGTCGAACAGGGGGCGCGTCTGGTCTTCGATGGTCGTGCTCAGCGCCTCGCTGAGCCGCCCGAGAAAGGCGACATCGTCAAGGTCGGAGGCCATGTCAGGGGAGGCGGGCATAGTCGATCGTCGTTCCGTCGCGGTTGATGCGTTGCAGTGCCGCGACCCTGCCTGCTTTGCGCAGGATACGAAAGCGGAAGTCGCGCACGCCCTCGATGGCGAACAGGTCATCACCAAGGGGGTCGAGTTGCAGGCGGAACCGGTCGCGCCAGGTATAGAGCAGCTTGCCGCCCACGATATCGATCCGTCGGCCTTCGTAGCGGCCCGCGACGGCCTTAAGGTCGGCCGGCCTGACGTCGGCCGGCGCGGCGAGCGTCGGGGCAAGCCAGTCGATATCGGCCTGCTTCGCCGGGTCGGCCCGGGCGATGTCGGCGAGTGCCAGGCGGTGCGCGACGCCCAGCGCGTCGGCCGATGCCACGGCATGATCGGGTGCGACGCCCTGGCCTTCGAAATCGCCATGGTCGACGGGGTCCATGATCTGGCCGATCGGTACCTGAACGAAGAAATCATTTCCCACCGGTTTGCGGTCGACCGGATGCGCGCCGCCCGCCGTACGTTCGCCGACCAGCGTTGCGCGGCCGAGCTTGTGGAGCGAATAGGCGAACCATTCGGCGGCCGAGAAGCTCGTCGAGGCGGTGAGGATATAGACGGGCTTGCCCGTCAGGCGCTTGGCGGGAAGGGCGGGTAGCACCCACTGCCCGCGCGCGATGCGCTTGCCGTCGTCGCTGTAATAATAATCGAAGAGCTCCTGATCCTTGTCGCCGCGAAAGAGCTGGCTCGCGAGCAACTGCGCCATTTCGAGTGCGCCGCCGTTGTTATAACGAAGGTCATAGATGACGGCGTCGCTGTTCTCGATGAAGCGCATTGCCGACGCTGCGGCGTCATAGCCGAGCTCGGGGTCGGCGAAATGCGACAGGCCGACATAGGCGACATTGCCATCCAAAATGCGAAGATCGGTAAAGCCGAAATTGTCGCGCGCCTCCGCCTGCCGTTCCTTGGCGCGAAGAACCACCGAGAGCAGCGGATCTTTCTTCGCGGCATAATCGGCGACGAAGGCGGGATCGACGCCGACGAAGAAATGGAGATCATTGCTCGCAGCGACCAGATCGCGCGTCAGTTCATCGGCCAGCGCGGCCTTGGTCCCGGCATCGTCATAATCGCCCCTGTCGAGGTGCTCGCGCAATGTCCGGGCGATGATCTTCGCCTTGTCGGGAAAGATATAATTTGCCTCGAGCGTCCGGCCGAGGTCGTCGACGACCGCGCGCCGTTCGGTGGCGGTGAGCGGCGGGTCGCCTGCCGCAGCGGTGCAGGGTAGCCACGCCGATAGAGCGATCAGAATCGACCCCATTGTCCTTGAACTCTGCACAGCATTTTCACTCCCGACTCATTTATACAATATATTGCGCAATATATTGTATAAATGAGTCGGGCAAGCGGAAGTGGCGTCGCTCAGGCGTAGGATATCCATCCGCGCCAGGTGAAAGCCGCATAGAATTGTTCGACACCGGAGAAGCCGGCCGCGCGCAGCACCGCTTCATCGTCTTCGGGGCTGAGCATCGCGACGTGCGTTGCAACCGCCTGCCGGCCCTTGGCGACCTGCTCGGGGTCGCCGCCCGAGGCGATGGCAAAGGCGGCGTAGCGGTCGAGCCAGCGGTCGCGCACGTCCGCGCCTTGCGGGAAGCTGCCATGCGCGGCAACGAACGGCGCGCCGGGCTTAAGGCGGCGGCGGATTTCGGCGGCGGTGCGGATGCGTTCTTCGGTCGCGAGGAAGTGCAGCGTCAGCAGGCAGGTCGCGCCGTCGAACGGCCCGGCGGGGGCGTCATCGATATAGCCCTCGACCAGATCGGCGCGGTGGGCGTCGGGACCAAGCACATCGGCGGCGAGGTCGAGCATCGGACCCGCGGGATCGACGCCGGTGAAGCGCCAGCCCGGATGAGCCTCGGCGAGCGCCCGGAGTTCGAGGCCGCCGCCCGCGCCAAGGACGAGGATATGCGCGTCCTCGGGCACCTGCTCGGCGAGCAACAATCCGGTCATGCGGTGCAGTCCGTCGAGACCGGGGACGAAGCGCCGCGGTCCTTCGGTATAACGCGCGACCGCTGCCGGATCCTTGAAACTGTCGAGAAAATGCTGCGCGCCATCAGCCATGGTGGGGATCCTTTTCGTGGGAAGAACGCGCGGCCATGCGCGTGTGGAAATCGGCGGCGAGCGCGGCGAGCGTGACCCCGCCTAAACGGTCCAGCAACAGCGCCTCGGCCTCGCGGAAGCTCGTGTCGAGCGCGGCGTTGACCGCCTGTTCGACGAGGCAGCCGGGTGCTTCGGTGCGGTTGCCCATCGCCATCAGATTGGGTCGCCCGATCGCATCATAGATGTCGCGCATCGTGATCGACGCCAGATCGCGCGCGATCGTCCAGCCGCCGCCATGGCCCTTTTCGCTGTGGACGAAGCCCGCGTCGCGAAGCCCGCCGAGGATGCGGCGGATCACCACCGGATTGGTCTGCATCGCCCTGGCGAGCTGCTCCGACGTCATCGGGGCGCTCTGCTCGGACATGTGAAGCAGGACGTGGAGCACGCCCGAGAGTCGGCTGTCGCGTTTCATGTAACTTTAAATAGTGCGTGATATGGCAGCGTCAAGGCCGGTGGTTGACAGCGCGCGAAGGCCGCTGCTATCCCGCTGACTACCGGGAATTTTCTGCCATTTTGGGGGTGTCATGAAATTTCTTCCGGTGCTGTTCCTTTCCCTGCTGACCGCTTGCTCTGTCAATTCGCCGCCGCGCGAGACGAGGGCTGTCGCCGCGACTCCGGCGAACGATGTGCTGATCTTTCGCGAGGGCGACGAGTGGAAGGCGCGGTTCCGCTTCGCGGCCGATGCACCGGTCTGGGCCTTCGAGCGCTCGGCGCTGCTGCAGGTCGGCGAAACGCCCTGGCGGCCCGAGAGCTGGGAGGTGTTGACGCCGGGCGTATCGCTGGTGCGGATCGGCGATTTCGACGTCTTCGTCGCGGCGAAGGGTCATGTCCCGCGCGAAGTGACGATCCGGTTCCAGCCGCTCGCGAAGGATCTGATCGCCGACTATGACCCCGCGATCATCCTCTCCGACGGCACGCTCGCCATCTATGGCGGGCATTATAATCTCTTCCCCGCGGAAAGCCGCGAGGCGGTTGAGGCGCTGCGGGAGCCACGGGAGTATCCGGCGCATATTTCACTCACCGCCGGTGGTGCGCCGCTGCTCTTTGAAGGACGGCGGGTGACCCGGGCCGACGATATCGGCGACAATTATGTCTATATCGGCGATGTTGCGCTTTCGCCCGATGATCCGGTGGCCACGATATTGGACCCCGGACTGCCGGGCTGGATCTCGGCGCGCCTTCGCGATTTTACCCCGTCGGTCTTTCGCGGGTTCGAGGCTGAAATGGGGCCGCACAAAAGCAACCGCCCGATGGTGATCGCAAGCTGGGCGGGTGCGGACTTCGCGGGATCGAGCACCGGGGGCAGCGTGACGCCGGGCCTCATCACGATGCGACTTGAGGGCAAGCAGCTCATGAAGGAGACGCCGGACGCGCTCAACCGGATGCGCTGGTTCATCGCGCACGAAGCCGCGCATTTCTGGCTTGGCCAGACGATCGGCTATGCCACGCCCGACGAGGCGTGGATTACCGAGGGCGGGGCAGATTTTCTGGCGATGCAGGTCGCGCTGCGCGCCGACCCCGCCTATGATGGCAAGGCCTTCATGGCCGATGCGCGCGGCGATTGCGTCGCCGCACTTGCCAAAGGCTCGCTCGCCGACGCCCGGCGCCGCAACGACCAGCGCGCCTATTATGCCTGCGGATCGCTTTTCGCGCAGGCGGTGGACAAGGCCGGACAGCCGCGCGGCAAGGGCTTCCCGGACTTCGTGCGCGGACTGATCGAAAGCGATGCCGACGGCAAGGTGACGGGTGCAGAATGGCTGAAGGCGGCGCGCGCTTTCGGGGTGTCGGCCGACCGGATCACACGGATCGAGACGCTGATTGCGGGCAATCTCGATGCGGCGCCGGCGATCGATGCCCTGCTTGGCGATTGACCGACGCGGGAAAGGCGCATAGACCCGCCCGCGATGACCAACGACCGATCCACTCGATTCAAGGCGTATTGGCGCTCCTTTACATAGGAGCGGCATGGCATCACCCTTTGACCATCGCCGCCGTGTTCGGAAGGCGAAGGATCATTGTTCCACCACCCCACCGGTCACGGCGTGCGTTTTTTAAGAAGACGCGACATGACCGATACCTTGCTTGCCCTGTCGACCGACCATTGCCGCATCACACCGCTGACCGCGGACGATGCGCGCGAACTGGCCGCGATCACCGATGATTCGGTGACCTCGCGGATCGACTTCCTGCCGGCGCCCTTCACCGAAGGCGACGCGCGCGCTCTGATCGCCCGGTCGGGCGGCGGGGACGTCTTTCACGCGGTGCGCGGCAGTGGAAGCGCCGAACTCAACGGCGTGATCGGCGTCCATCGCCGCGCGGGGCAGGATTACGAGATCGGTTACTGGTTCGCGGCGAGGGCGCGCGGGCGCGGCATCGCGACCGAGGCGGTGCGTGCAGTCGTCGGCGCGCTGGTCTCGTCGCGGCCGGGCTGTTCGGTTGTTGCCGAATGCCATCCCGATAATGTGCCGTCGCGCGCCGTGCTGCGCCGCGCCGGTTTCGTGTCGACGGGGCTTGCGGGGCGGCGGCCGGGGCGGATGCTGCACGCTTGGCGCCCGGCACCGCTCGACCGCATCGACGTTTGCTGAGCGGCGCGGTCAGGCCGCTTCACCGACCTCTTCGGTCAGCGCCTTGACGATCGCGGCGACCGAATTGGGCGCATAGGCAAAGCCCATATGGCCGCAGTCGACCTCGATCCGCCGGTCGCTCTCGTCGCGGGTGCCGCGCGCGCTGTTCACCGCGACGACGCCGTCATGCTTCGACCAGAGCGCGAAGGTCGGCATTTCGGGGCGCGGCGCTGGGTGGAAGTCGATCGGCGGATTGTCGACCGGGTGCCGCGCGACGAGGTGATAGAGGCGCCACGCGCGGTTGGCGCGGCGGCTGCCCGAAAAGGGCGAGCCGAGCGTCACGACGCGCGCGACCTTGTCCGGATGGTGCTTTGCATATTCGCGCGCGTAAATGCCGCCGAGGCTCCAGCCGACGAGCGCGGGGGCATAGCCGGTGCGATCGATGATCCACTGCACGCGCGTGTCGATGCGTTCGATGATGTCGGGCGTGGCGCCGCGGTTGAAGCCGAGACCCCAGGCATAGCAGCGAAAACCCGCGCGGCGGAGGTCGCCGCGCAGCGCCTTCGTCGCCCAGTCGCCCGACAGGAAGCCGGGAAGGACCATCACCGGCGGATGTTCGCTGTCGGGGTTTGGCTCGGGCGGCATCGGGCGGATGCGCCCGCCGATCGCGCGCAACACTGCCCCGACCTCGCGCCACAGCAACGACAGCGACGGCGGCGCGTCGGGGTCGGGAATGCGCGCCGGCCATTCAGCGCGCCGGGTGAGGAAACCGCGGATCATCGTGGGCCTAATCCCATATTCGTCATTCCCGCGAAAGCGGGAATCCTGCTGACCCTTGCCTGATATCGAGATGGGGAAGCGGGACCCCGGATCAAGTCCCCGGGGTGACGATATTGGTTCTAGCCTTTCGGGACGAGCTTCAAGAGCTTGCCGCCTTCGCCGTCGGTGAGCAGCCAGACGGTGCCGTCCTCGCGCACCTCGACCTCGCGGATGCGCTGGCCGAAATCCCAGCGGTCCGATTTGTGCAGCGTATCGCCGTCGATCGCCATCCGGATCAGGCCTTCGCCCGACAGCGCCCCCATCAGCAGGCTGTTCTTCCAACCCGGATAGACGTCGCCGCCGTACCAGGCGAGCCCGGCGGGCGAGACCGAGGGGTTCCACCACAGCTTGGGCGCCGCGAATTCGGGGCGCGTTGGGTGATCGGGGATGTCCTTGCCGTCATAATGATCGCCGTTCGAGACGATCGGATAGCCGTAGTTCGCCTTTGCCGCGACCAGATTGACCTCGTCGCCGCCCTTCGGCCCCATCTCCTGATTCCACAGCTTGCCGGCGCCGTCGAAGGCGAGGCCGAGGATGTTGCGGTGGCCGAGTGACCAGATCTGCGCGGTGACGCCGCCTTGCGACGCAAAGGGATTGTCCGCAGGAATGCTGCCGTCGGGCTTCAGTCGCAGGATCTTGCCGAGGTTCGCTTTCATGTCCTGCGCAGGATCGAACTTCTGCCGCTCGCCCGAGCCGATGAACAGATATTGGCCGTCGGGCGAGAAGGCGAGGCGGTGCGAAAAATGGCCGCGGCCGGGAACCTTCGGGTCCTGCTTCCAGATCGTCTGCAGACCCTCGATCCGCGGGCTCGCGCCGTTCACGAACTTCGCCTTGCCGACCACCGCGCCAAAGGTGCCGGCGTCGCCTGCCTCGACCCAGCTCAGATAGATCGTGCCGCTGGTCGCGAAATCGGGCGCGAGGACCACGTCGCCGAAACCGCCCTGACCACCATAGGCCACCGTCGGCGCGCCCGCGACGTCGAGCGTCGCGCCGCCTTCCTGCCAGAGTTTCAGCTTGCCCGACTTCTCGGTAACCAGCGCCTGCTTGCCGCGCGGCAGAAAGGCCATCGCCCAGGGCTCGTTGAACTTTGCGATCTCCTGCACCGCGAAGGGTGCGCTCGCGAGTGGGGTCGCGGGCTGTTCGCCGGTCGCGTCGAGTTTGGCGGTGTCGGCCGGGGCGGCATTGCTGGTGGTGCCGGCCGAGCAGGCGGCGACGATCATCGCCGTCGACAGGGCGATCGCGGGAATCTTCTTCATGGGGAGGCTCGCTTTGCTTGGGGGACGGACAATCAGTCTGGCGCGCCGCGATAACAAAGTCGAGAGGTGGCGGGCCGTTACCGGTTCGCCGCCTCGCGCCGCGCGGTGATTTCTTCGACGCTGTCCATGATCGAATCGATCGCTTCGCTGGCAGGCGGCGCGTCGGCGCGCTTCTGGGTGAACTGCCCGCTGTTCATGATCTCTTCGAGGGCGGAGCGGGCGCGGGAGACGCGGCTCTTCATCGTGCCGAGCGCGCAGTCGCAGATGCTCGCCGCTTCCTCGTACGACAGGCCGCCGGCGCCCACCAGGATCAGCGCCTCGCGCTGGTCCTGCGGCAATTCCATCAGCGCGCGCTGGAGGTCAGCCATCTCGCCGCTGTCCTCCTGGCTGGCGGGAGTCGAGAGCGTGCGTTCGACCGCGCCCTCGTCATATTCGCCGTGGAACTTGTTGCGGCGCATCTGCGACAAAAAGGTGTTGCGCAGGATGACGAAGGTCCACGCCTTGATCGACGTTCCCTTCTCGAACCGTTCGCGCGACGCCCATGCCTTCACCATCGTGTCCTGCGTCAGATCGTCGGCCAGATCGGGATTGCCCGACAGGCTGCGGCCATAGGCGCGAAGATGGGGAATGACGCCCGCGAGCAGCGCCTTGAATTCACCGTCCGAAAGCGAGTTATCGTCTTGCGGCGGCAGCGCCGTATCGGTTCGCGTCATTATTGCTTCGGGCTTTTCGAATGGTCGCCGTCGAGTTGCGACAACAGGTCCAGCATATCGTCGGGAAGCTGTTCCGCGACGATGTTGCCATAGATCATGCGCAGCTTTGCGCTCACCGGCTCGGGCGACTGACGCCCGGTCAGCGTGCGATGCCACTGATCGCTGCTCGTGCCGGGAAAGCTTCCATTCGCCCGGCGCGGCTCGGCGATCGGGCGAGGATGCCGCCCGTTGCCATTTGTCCGATTGTTGCCATGCGTTGCCATGACGAAGCAACGAGGAAGGCGCTTGCTGGTTCCCGCCCCGAAAGATTTTTGCGACGAATGCGTTGCCAAAATGCAACGTCAGCCCTAATTAAAACGGCGTGAGGGGTCACACTACAGTCGGTAAACGCCGATGTGCCGGGGAACCGCTCCTTGCTTTCCGTTATTTATGTGAGTGTTGCCGACCCGTTGGTCCGCGACGCCGACATTGCCGCGATATTGACGTCGGCGCGCCGTAACAATGCGCGCGACGAACTGACCGGCGCGCTCATCTACAATGGCTTCAACTTCATGCAGGCGCTTGAAGGGCCAGACGAAAAGGTCGAAGCCTGCCTTGCGATTATCCGCGCCGACGCGCGGCATAGCGGTATGGTCGAACTTCGTCGCCGGACGATCGAGACCCGAACCTTCGCCGAATGGTCGATGCTCTATGATCCGTCGTTCCAGGGACATGATCATGACCTTTCGCGGCTGGCCGCAAATGGGCATCTCGATCAACAGGACGAGCGGTTGATGGGCAATTTCCTGGCCTTGGGCCGTCGCAGGCCGGCGGCTTGAGGGCGTCCGCCTTGCATTGACGTTTCGATGCGTTAAGCCAAGGACTGTCTTCCTCTTTTCCCGACAAAGGTTTGTTTATCAGCGACGAAACGCCTCAACCGCTCGACGATGCCAGCTTCAAGCAGGAACTGGCGGCCATGTTGCCGCACCTGCGTGCTTTTGGCCGCAGCCTGACCGGCAACGCCGATATGGCTGACGATTTGGTTCAGGAAACGATGCTGAAGGCGTGGAAAGCGCGTGGAAGCTATATTCCCGGCGGGTCGAGCATGAAGAGCTGGGCCTTCGTCATCCTGCGCAACTGCTTCCTGTCGCAGATGCGGCGCAAGAAATTCACCGCCGAATATGACGAACTTGCCGCCGAGCGTCTGCTCGTCGCACCCGACGATCAGACGGACAGCCTGCATCTTGCCGACGTCCAGCGCGCGCTGATGATGTTGCCGGTCGACCAGCGCGAGGCGCTGATCCTGATCGGCGCCGGCCAGCTTTCCTATGAGGAAGGGGCGGAGATCTGCGGCTGTGCGGTGGGCACGATGAAGAGCCGCGTCTCGCGCGCGCGGTCGGCGCTGCACGACATATTGGAAGGCGGCAATATGCCGCTGCGCAGCGAAGACCCGCTCGTGCCGAGCGAGGCCTTTGCCACCATCATGCGCGATGTCGATCATCTGACCGGTGGCGGACCCTCGCCGGATTGAGGAAGGCTATGCCGCCAGCTGAGGAGTAAACAGCAGGCTCTGGCTGACCGCCGCGCGCACCGTATTTTCCCCGAAGGGCTTGGAAATCAGGAAGGTCGGCTCGACGCGGTGGCCGGTCAGCAACCTTTCCGGAAAGGCGGTAATGAAAATCACCGGCACGGGCGCGATCGCCAATATGTCCTGCACGGCGTCGATGCCCGAAGAGCCGTCGGCGAGCTGGATATCGGCGAGAACCAGTCCCGCGTCGCTGTTCTCGAAAGCCGCGACGGCATCCTCGTGCGTGGTGGCGACGCCAGCCACCTCGTGACCCAGGCCGCGCACGATCTGTTCCAGGTCCATGGCGATCAGCGGCTCGTCCTCGATGATCAGCACCGACGTGCGCGCCTCGCGATCGATTTCGCCCACCGCTTCGGCGAGCAGGATTTCGACTGTCTCGTTATCGGCGCCGGTGATTGCGGCCGTCTCTTCGACCGAAAACCCTTCGAGCGCGGTCAGCAACAGCATCTGGCGGCCGAGCGGCGTGATGCGGCGAAGCCGGCGGTTCGCGGCGCGGACCAGCGGATCCTCCTCGTCGTCGCCTTCGCCATCGGAGATGAAAGCGCTTTCCCATATGCGGTGGAAATTGCGGTAGAGATCGATGCGGGTGTCGGGGCCGGTGCGGAATTCGTCGGGTGCTGCAACGATAACTTCGAGCGTCGTGTGGACGAAATTGTCGCCATGCTGTTGGCTGCCGGTCAGCGCGCGCGCATAGCGACGCAGGAACGGCAAATGTCCGCGGATTTCTTCACCCAGGCTCATGCATGATCTCCCTCTTGTAATAGATCATACGCGGCGGCGGCGAAAGCGGTTCCCTTGCTCCATCCGAAAAGCATCGGGGCGGTTTGCAACCGTTGGCGCCGTAAAGCGTAGAGTCAGCCGGGACGCGGTTGGGCCGGCGCGTAAGGGACAGGATTTCATTCACTTACCTTGGGCAACTGCGCCACCATACTTTTACAGGAACCGTTTTTCATGGCAGAGCGCCCCATAGCGGATATCGATGCAAAGGCGTCGGCAGGAAGCGGGGGGCGGAATTTGGTGGACGGTGGGGATTTCGGTCCGGAACAGCGCGAACGCTGGCGGCTCGACACGCTGCGCGAATATCGCATCATGGATACGGGTCCGGAGCCGGCGTTCGACCGGGTGACGAAGCTGGTCGCCGATCTGTTCGAAGTGCCGATCACCCTTGTATCGCTGGTCGGCGATTGCCGTCAGTGGTTCAAGTCCGCGCATGGGCTCGGATCGACCGAGACTCCCCGCGATATCAGCTTTTGCGACCATGTGGTGGTCGGTGAGGAGGCGATGGTCGTCACCGATGCGCGCCTCGATTCCCGCTTCGCCGAAAATCCGTTGGTCACGGGCGACCCGTTCATCCGCTTTTACGCCGGCGTGCCGTTACGCGCTTATAACGGCGCAATCCTGGGGACGCTCTGCATCATCGATCGCGAGCCGCGGCCGACGCTCGGCTTTCGCGAGATGGAGCGGCTCAAGGATTTTGCGACAATCATTATGGCCGAGGCGGATCTTCGCCGGATCGTCGCCGAGCGCGACGAGGCGCGGCGGACGCTGGAGCGCGCGCTCGACTATTCGGGTATCGCCACCTGGCAACTCGACACGCGTATCGACGCGCTGCGCTGGCGCGGCGCCACGGCCGAGTTATGGGGCGCTGACTATGCAACGGCGCTCCAGACGAGCGATGCGGCGTTCGAGCGCATTCATCCCGATGACCGGGCGATGGTGCGCGCCGCACTCGACGAATCGATGGCGAGCGGCACACCTTATGCGATCGAGCATCGCGTGCTGCACCCGGACCGCGGAGTGCGCTGGCTGGGTGTGCGCGGCGACTGGGACGTGCGCGACGATGATGCGGCACTCACCGGCGTCTGCATCGACGTCACCGAACAGAAGAGCCGGCAGGAAAACGCCAATCTGCTGATGCGCGAACTGCATCACCGGATGCGCAACCTGTTCGCGACGGTCAGCGCGATCATCTCGCTGACGCGGCACGCCGCGCGCGATGTCGACGATTATGTCGAGCGGATCAGCAGCCGCCTCGACGCGCTCAACCGCGCGCAGAATGTGCTGCTCGGCGCGAACTTCATGACCGGGTCGATGCACGCGCTGATGCGCGAGGTCGAGGCGGCCTTTCCGCGCATCCGCTGGTCGGGCCCCGACCTGCTGCTTCCCGAAAATGCGCTGGTCGCGATGGCGTTGGTCTTCAACGAGCTTGCGACCAACGCCGCCAAGCATGGCGCGCTCACCGGCGAGAACGGCCTGGTCGAGGTCAGCTGGTCGCAGGATAGCGAAGGCACCGAGCCACGCCTGTTCCGACTCAATTGGGCGGAAAGTGGCGGCGCGACCGGCGTCGTGCCGCCCGCGCGGACGAGTTTCGGGACGCTGCTGATGGAACGCAGCGTGAAGAACAATCTCGGCGGCACGATCGAGCGGCGGTGGGAGCCCGGCGGACTCATTGTCGATATCGCGCTTCCGGCGCGCTGGCGCGAGGCATAAGCGCGACGACTGAACCCAAGATATTTGTTCCTTATATGTTCTCATGCTAGACATGAGACATGTCCGCCAAACCGATTCTCGAAAAGCTGGCCGTGCTGGCCGACGCGGCGAAATATGACGCATCCTGCGCCTCGTCGGGAACGGTGAAGCGCGATTCGACCGGCACCAAGGGGATCGGATCGACCGAGGGCATGGGGATCTGCCACAGCTATGCGCCCGATGGCCGCTGCATATCGCTGCTCAAGATATTGCTGACCAACTTCTGCATCTATGACTGCCGCTTCTGCATCAACCGCGCGTCGAGCAATGTCGAGCGGGCGCGCTTCAGCCCGCAGGAGGTCGTCCGGCTGACGCTCGATTTCTACAAGCGCAATTATATCGAGGGACTGTTTCTTTCGTCGGGAATTATCCGCTCCGAGGATTATACGATGGAACAGCTGGTCGAGGTCGCACGCATCCTGCGCGAGGAGCATCGCTTTGGCGGCTATATCCATCTGAAGACGATCGCCGGCGCCGATCCCGGCCTCATCGCGCTCGCCGGCCTTTATGCCGATCGGCTGTCGACCAATGTCGAACTGCCGACCGAAGAAGGACTGTCGAGTTTCGCGCCCGAGAAAAAGCCCGAGACGATCCGCAAGACGATGGCGTCGGTGCGCGTCGGCGCGGAGGATGCGATCGAGGCGGCGAAGAGCCGGCTGATCGGCAGGGCGATGCCGCCGCGATTTGCGCCCGCCGGCCAGTCGACGCAGATGATCGTCGGTGCCGACGCGGCGCGTGACGACGATATTCTCAAGACCGCGACGAACCTCTATTCGGGCTACCAGCTCCGCCGCGTCTATTATTCGGCGTACAGCCCGATCCCCGACGCGAGCAGCGACCTGCCGCCAGTGCGCCCGCCGCTGATGCGCGAACACCGCCTCTATCAGGCCGACTGGCTCCTCCGTTTCTACGGCTTCGAACGCGCCGAGATCATGGAGGGCGCGAGTGGGGGGATGCTCGACCTGAGCATCGATCCGAAGCTCGCGTGGGCACTGATGCGGCGCGATGCCTTCCCGGTCGACATCAACCGCGCGCCGCGCGAGCTGCTGCTGCGCGTGCCGGGATTGGGGACGAAGGCGGTCGACCGCATCGTCGCGGCGCGGCGGCTGGGCAATTTGCGGCTCGGCGATCTGGCGAAGCTGACCGCGTCGGTGAAGAAGGTCTTGCCCTTCATCGTCACCCCCGATTGGCGGCCGGGAAAGCTCACCGACAGCGCCGATCTGCGCGCCCGTTTCGCGCCGCCCGCCGAGCAGCTGGCGCTCGCGCTGTGAGGGAGGTGGTTCTCGCCGAGCCGGGCGACTTTGCCGAATGGCGGAGCGCCGCGCGAGGATTGCTTGCGAGTGGGGTCGCGCCCGAGGACGTCAGTTGGCGGGGCAGCGCCGAGGGGGCGTCTCTGTTCGGCGACGACGGGACGGCGGCGCCTGCGGGCGCGGTGTCATTGCCGCGCGAATTGCTCGAAATCGCCGAACGCGTGATCTGTCATCGCGACGCCGGGGTTCCGGCGCGGCTCTACCGGATCATCTGGCGCGCGGCGCGCGACCGGCACTTGCTCGCGCGGACGACCGATGCCGAGGTCGACTGGCTGCGGGGGGCTGACAAGGCGATCCGCCGCGATGTGCACAAGATGCACGCCTTCGTTCGCTTCCGCCGTCTTGGTGAAGAGGCCGGGCGCGAAAGTTTCGCCGCATGGTTCGAACCCTCGCACCGCATCCTGCGGCTGACCGCACCCTTTTTTCAGCGCCGCTTCTACGGGATGAACTGGGCGATCATAACCCCCGACGCGCGCGCGATCTGGCAGGACGAAAAGCTGGTCTATGGTCCCGGCGGGACGAAGGGCGAAGTACCCGACAGCGATATCGTCGAGGACCAGTGGCGCGCCTACTATGGCGCGATCTTCAACCCCGCGCGGGTGAAAATCGACGCGATGCGCGCCGAGATGCCGAAGAAATACTGGAAGAACCTGCCCGAGGCACAGGATATTGCGCCGTTGCTCGCGGGCGCGGAGGCGCGGGTGGAACGCATGCGCGAAGCGGCCGTTTCTCTGGCGAACCCTCTGACCGACAAATGGCGGACGCGCGTGCCCGATGCCTTGACCCTTAGTGATGATGTGAAATCGCTCGACGACCTTGCGCGCGCGGTCGATCACTGCACGCGCTGTCCGCTCTATTGCGACGCGACGCAGGGTGTGGTGGGCGAGGGGCCGGCGGCGGCGCGCATCATGGTGGTCGGCGAGCAGCCGGGCGACCAAGAAGATCTGCAAGGGCGGCCGTTCGTCGGCCCCGCGGGACAGGTGTTGAACGAAGCGCTCGAGGAAGCAGGGCTCGATCGGACGCGATTGTTTCTGACCAATGCCGTCAAGCATTTCAAGTTCGAGCCGCGCGGGAAGAGACGGTTGCACCAGAATCCGACGGCAGGCGAAATCGACATATGCCGCTGGTGGCTCGACAAGGAGCGGGCGTTCGTCCAGCCCGATTTGATCGTGACGCTGGGCGCGAGCGCGCTGCGCGGCGTGACGGGCAAGAGCGCAAGTATCAAGTCGATGCGCGGTGCGGTGCATGAACTGGAAGGGGGGAGCAAATTGATCGCGACGATCCACCCGTCCTTCCTGCTCCGGCTGCCCGACCGCGACCGCGCCGCCGAGGAGCGCGCGATGTTTGTCGCCGACCTGATCCGCGCGCGAGAACTCGCCGACTGATGGCGAAGGTGAAGACCTGGATCGAGCCGCACCCGAGCGGCATCTATGTGAAGCCCGCCGACCTGTGGATAGACCCGTCGCGTCCCGTCGAGCGCGCCGCGGTGACGCACGGCCACGCCGACCATGCGCGGAGCGGGCATGGCGCGGTCTTTGCGACCCCGGAGACGCTGGCGATCATGGCGCTGCGCTATGGCGTCGATGCCGAGGCGAGCCATAATCAGGCCTTTCCCTATGGCGACGGCTTCGAGCGCGGCGGGGTGCGTTTCAGCTTCCATCCGGCGGGGCATGTGCTCGGCAGTGCGCAGATCTTGATGGAATATCAGGGCGAGCGGATCGTTGTGACCGGCGATTACAAGCGGCGGCCCGACCCGACCTGCGCGTCGTTCGAGGTGGTGTCGTGCGACATCTTCGTCACAGAGGCGACCTTTGGCCTGCCGGTGTTTCGCCATCCGCCGACAGGCGACGAGATCGCCAAGCTGATCGGCGCGGTGCGCGCCGAGCCCGACCGTTCGGTGCTCGTCGGCGCCTATGCGCTCGGCAAGGCGCAGCGCGTGATCGCCGAATTGCGCGGCGCGGGATGGGACGCGCCGATCTATATCCACGGCGCGCTCGAACGCATGTGCCAGCTCTATGCGGTGCACGGCGTTGACCTCGGCGAATTGCGGCTCGTTTCGGAAACCGACAAGGCCGAGATGGCGGGGCAGATCGTCCTCGCACCGCCGTCGGCGCTGAACGACCGCTGGTCGCGGCGGTTGCCCGATCCCGTCACCGCGATGGCGTCGGGCTGGATGCGCGTGCGCCAGCGCGCGCGGCAGCGGATGGTCGAACTGCCGCTCGTCATCTCGGACCATGCCGATTGGGACGAGCTGACGACGACGATAGAGGAAGTGAATCCGAAGGAGAGCTGGATCACGCACGGCAGCGAGGACGGCCTGCTGCGCTGGTGCGAGCTGACCCAGCGCAAGGCGCGCGCGCTTCATCTCGTCGGCCGCGATCTGGAGGAAGAGGCTTGAAGCGCTTCGCGGCCCTGATCGACCGGCTGATCTACACGCGCTCGCGCAACAGCAAGCTAGCGCTGATCGTCGATTATCTGAGGCATACGCCCGATCCCGATCGCGGCTGGGCGATCGCGGCGCTTACCGAGAGTCTGGACTTTCCGGCGGTGAAAGCGGGGACAGTGCGGACCTTGCTCGCGACACGGGTCGATGAGGAATTGTTCCGGCTGTCGCGGCACTTCGTTGGCGATACGGCCGAGACCGCCGCGCTGCTGTGGCCCGATGCGGGGGGGATGAAGGAAGATCTCACGGTTTCGGCTGCCGTGGATGCACTGTCGGCCGCCAGCCGCAGCGATGCCCCCGCGATCGTCGCGTCGCTGCTCGACCGGCTCGACGCCGACGGTCGCTATGCGCTGCTCAAGCTCGCGCTCGGCGGGATGCGCGTCGGTGTGTCGGCGCGGCTCGCGAAACAGGCGTTCGCGCAGGCGTTCGACGTCCCCGTCGACGATGTCGAGGAGTTGTGGCACGCGATCCTGCCCCCCTATGCGCCGCTGTTTGCGTGGGGCGAGGGACGGGCGGAGCGGCCTGATCTCAAGGATGTCGCCTTCTTCCGCCCGTTCATGCTCGCGCATCCGCTGGAGGAGGAAAGCCTCGACCTTTCCGACTATGCCGCCGAATGGAAATGGGACGGTATCCGCGTCCAGATCGTTCGGGGCGGCAGCGAGACGCGCATCTACAGCCGCGGCGGCGAGGAGATCAGCGGGGCCTTTCCCGAGCTGGTCGCGGCTTTCGATCAGGATGCGGTGATCGACGGCGAGTTGCTCGTGCGCGGCGAGGTGCAGGGGGGTGAGGCGGCGAGCTTCAACGCGCTACAGCAAAGACTCGGGCGGAAGACGGTGTCGAAGAAGATGCTCGCCGACTATCCAGCGTTCGTGCGCGTCTATGACCTGCTGGCAGTCGACGGCAACGACCTGCGCGGGCTGCCGTGGACCGAGCGGCGGCGGCAACTGGAAGCCTTTGTGCCGCGCCTTGCCACCAGTCATTTCGACCTTTCGCAGGTGATTGATGCGGCCGACTTTGACGACCTCGCCGAACGCCGGGCGGGCGCGCGCGATGCCGCGATCGAGGGGGTGATGCTCAAGCGACGCGATGCGCCCTATGTGGCGGGGCGGCGCGCGGGGCTCTGGTATAAATGGAAGCGCGACCCGCTCACCGCCGACTGCGTGATGATGTATGCGCAGCGCGGCAACGGCCGCCGTGCTAGCTTCTATTCGGACTATACCTTCGGATGCTGGTCCGACGCGGGCGAACTGCTGCCCGTGGGGAAAGCCTATTCGGGTTTCACCGACGAGGAATTGAAGTGGCTCGACAAGTTCGTGCGCGACAACACCCTCAATCGCTTCGGCCCGGTGCGCGAGGTCGAAAAGTCGCTCGTGCTCGAAGTCGCGTTCGATTCGATCCATGCGTCGAAACGCCACAAGTCGGGCCTCGCCATGCGCTTCCCCCGTATTGCGCGCATCCGCCGCGACAAGCCGGCCGAGGAGGCCGACCGGATTGTAACACTGCAAGCGATGGTGACCTGAAAAATAACGGCGAAAATTGCCGTCACGGGGTTGCAACCCATGCGCGCGATACCGAGTTAAAGGCCGCAAAGACCCCAAAATAAAAAGGAGACTGCCATGACCATCGCTTTCCCGCCCCTGCCTTACGCCCAGGATGCGCTGGTGCCGCATATTTCGGCCGACACGCTGGCGACGCACCATGGCAAGCATCATAAGACCTATGTCGACAAGGTCAACGCCGCGATCGAGGGCACCGACCTTGCGAGCAAGACGCTCGAGGAAATCATCCACCACGCCGAGGGTTCGGGCAACAAGGGTCTGTTCAACAACAGCGCCCAGTCGTGGAACCACGCCTTCTACTGGAACAGCCTGAGCCCGACGAAGACGGCGCCCGCCGGCGACCTCGCCGCCGCGATTGATCGCGATTTCGGCTCGCTCGACGATCTAAAGAAGAAGCTCAAGGAAACCGCGATCAACCATTTCGCGTCGGGCTGGGCCTGGCTGGTCTCGCGCGACGGCACGCTGTCGGTCACCGACACGCATGATGCCGGCACCGAGCTCACCGCCGGCATCAAGCCGCTGCTCGTGATCGACGTGTGGGAACATGCCTATTACATCGACCGCAAGAATGTCCGCCCCGACTATGTCAACGCGGCGGTCGACGAACTGCTGAATTGGGACTTCGCCGCCGAGAATTTTGCGCGCGAAACGACCTGGACCTATCCGGCGTAAGTTTCGAATAGCCGTCATCCCGGCCTTCGCCGGGATGACGGCTATGCCGTAACGAAATTTGGCCCGCGCGGGCCTATCGGGATCGTCCGCCTTCTCCTATAGGGCCGCCATGACGATCAGCCTGTTCGAACTTTTCAAAATCGGTGTCGGTCCTTCGAGCTCGCATACGGTCGGGCCGATGGTTGCCGCACGGCGCTTTACCGTGTGGCTCGACGAGGCGGGGCTGCTGACGAAGACCGCGCATGTCGAGGCCGACCTTTATGGCTCGCTCGCGCTGACCGGAAAGGGTCACGCCGCCGACACCGCCATCGTCGCGGGCCTTGCCGGCGAAATCCCCGCCTCGACCAGTCTTGCCGCGATCAAGGCGCATTGGGACCGGGCGGAAAGCGAAGGCTTCCTCTACCTCCTCGGTCGCCAGCGCGTGCGATTTCAGCCCAAGCGCGACCTGCATTTCCAGATGCGCCAGCGCCAGCCGTTCCACAGCAATGCGCTAAGCTTCACCGCGCGCGACGGCGAGGGCGAGATCCTCGCGAAACGCATGTATTTCTCGATCGGCGGCGGCTTCGTCGTCGACGAGGACGAGGCGGGCCGCAACAGCCGCGGCGCCGAGGATGAAGTCGAACTGCCCTACCCCTTCACCTCGGGCGCCGACCTGATGGCGATGGGCAAGGCGTCGGGCCTCAGCTTTGCCGAAATGATGTTCGCCAACGAAGTGCGTCACCGCCCCCCGAACGAGGTGACGGCGGGTATCGATGCGATCGCCGAGGCGATGGATGCCTCGATCGATGCCGGCTGTTCGAGCACGGGCATTCTGCCCGGCGGGCTCAAGGTCAAGCGCCGCGCGCCGCAGATCGCCGACGACATCCGCAGCCGCCACGAAACCAATCTGATCGACCCGCTCGCGATGATGGACTGGATCAACCTGTGGGCGATGGCGGTGAACGAGGAAAATGCCGCGGGTGGCAAGGTCGTCACTGCGCCGACCAACGGCGCGGCGGGGATCATCCCTGCGGTGATCCGCTTCTACCGCCGCGGCTATCGCGGCGATGCAGCGGGTGTGCGCACCTTCCTGCTCGCCGCGGGCGCGGTCGGCGCGCTGTACAAACGCAACGCCAGCATCTCGGGCGCCGAGGTCGGCTGTCAGGGTGAGGTCGGCGTCGCCTGCTCGATGGCGGCGGCGGGGCTGACCGCCGCGCTCGGCGGCACCAATGCGCAGGTCGAAAATGCCGCCGAGATCGGCATGGAGCATAACCTCGGCCTCACTTGTGATCCTATTGGAGGGCTGGTCCAGATCCCGTGCATCGAGCGCAACGCGATGGGCGCGATCAAGGCGATCGACGCCAGCCGCATCGCGATGATCGGCGACGGCACGCATGTCGTCAGCCTCGACACCGTGATCGCGACGATGCTGCAAACCGGCCGCGACATGCGCGACAAATATAAGGAAACGTCGAAGGGCGGACTGGCGGTTAGTGTGGTGGAGTGTTGAACTCGCCAAAGTAGATAGGGAGAACTCTGTGCGCCTGCCTTTCAGAAACTATCTGTCAACACCCCTCACGATTTTCATCGAACCTGTATGCGATCAATATGATGTTCCGGCGGGTGGCGAAGCCGTCGTGACGCTAGAAGATGGCCATCCGCATTCGATCGATGTCCATCCGGATAATTGGGTGTCGATCTGGAACGAGGGTCCGGAGTTCGCGACGGTTGAACTCTTCGATGAGCATCAATTCTCGTTTCTAGGGAAAAACAAGGACTAGAGGCGGGTCTGTAGTCTGGCTCAAATTCGTTGCAACGCCCCCGGCAATTCCTCGCGCAATTTGTCGATCAGCAACCGCACCTTCGGCAGCAAATGGCGGCGCTGCGGATAGACCGCCCAGATCGGTTCCTCCTGCGGGCGGAGCGGGTCGAGGAGCGAGACGAGGGCGCCGCTCTGCAAATGGGGCATCACATAGAAATCGGGAAGCTGGCAGACGCCATGGCCTGCGAGCGCGGCTTCGGTGACCGCGGTGCCGCTGTTGCAGCGCCAGCGGCCGGCGGGGCGGTGGGTGATTTTCTTGCCCTGGGCGCGGAAATGCCAGGCGGGGGCGGTGCCGAGCAGGCATTCGTGACGCGCGAGGTCGTTGATCGACGCAGGGGTTCCGGCGCGTGCGAGATAGGCGGGCGCGGCGCAGAGATAGAGGCTGCGCGAGGCGATACGCGTCACGACCAGCCCCGAGTCCGGCAGCGTGCCGGTGCGGATCGCGAGGTCGAAGCCCTCGGCGAGCAGATCGACGACGCGGTTGGTGAGTTCGAGCGTCACCGTCACGTCGGGAAAGGCGAAGGCATAGTCGCGGGCGATCTGTGCGACGAAGCGCTCGCCCATCGCGATCGAGCAGGTCATCCGCACCTCGCCGCGCGGCGCGCCGTCGTCGCTGACCGCTGACAGCGCATCGTTGCGCGCCGCGATGAGGTTGCGGAACTGCTCGATCAGGGTGCGGCCCGCCGGGGTCGGGACGACGCGGCGTGTGGTGCGCACGAAGATCTGCGCGCCGATGCGATTCTCGAGGCGGATCACCGCGCGGCTGATGTGCGAGGTCGAGGTGCCGAGCCGCGCCGCCGCCGCGACGAAGCTGCCCGCGTCGGAGATTGCGACGACCTCCTCGATGCCGTCCCAGCTCATTATCCCTCCAATGCAACAATATATTGCCGATTGGCCCCTTTATCGTGCTTTGGATCGGTGTACAGCGGGCGCAATCATTTTCCGTGAGGAGTACCCCATGAAGACCCGCGCCGCCGTTGCGTTCGAAGCGAAGAAGCCGCTCGAAATCGTCGAACTCGACCTTGAGGGCCCGAAGGCGGGTGAGGTGCTGGTCGAGATCATGGCGACGGGCATCTGCCACACCGACGCCTATACGCTCGACGGTTTCGACAGCGAGGGCATCTTCCCGAGCGTGCTGGGGCATGAAGGTGCAGGGATCGTGCGCGAGGTCGGCGCGGGCGTGACGAGCGTCGTTCCCGGCGACCATGTGATCCCGCTCTACACCCCCGAATGCCGCCAGTGCAAAAGCTGCCTGTCGGGCAAGACCAACCTCTGCACCGCGATCCGCGCCACGCAGGGCAAGGGGCTGATGCCCGACGGCACGACGCGGTTCAGCTACAAGGGCCAGCCGATCTTCCATTATATGGGCTGCTCGACCTTCTCGAACTTCACCGTGCTGCCCGAGATCGCGGTCGCGAAAATCCGCGAGGACGCGCCCTTCCAGTCGAGCTGCTACATCGGGTGCGGCGTCACCACCGGCGTCGGCGCGGTGATCAACACCGCGAAGGTACAGGTCGGCGACAATGTCGTCGTCTTCGGGCTCGGCGGCATCGGGCTCAACGTAATCCAGGGCGCGCGGCTGGCCGGCGCGAACCAGATCATCGGCGTCGACATCAATCCCGACCGCGAGGAATGGGGCCGCAAGTTCGGGATGACCGACTTCCTCAATTCGAAGGGCATGAGCCGCGAGGATGTCGTCGCGGCGATCGTCGCGATGACCGACGGCGGCGCCGACTATACCTTCGACGCGACCGGCAACACCGAAGTGATGCGCATGGCGCTCGAAGCCTGCCACCGCGGCTGGGGCACCTCGATCATCATCGGCGTCGCCGAGGCGGGCAAGGAAATCGCGACGCGTCCGTTCCAGCTGGTCACCGGGCGCAACTGGCGCGGCACCGCCTTCGGCGGCGCCAAGGGCCGCACCGACGTGCCGAAGATCGTCGACATGTACATGACGGGCAAGATCGAGATCGACCCGATGATCACCCATGTCATGGGGCTGGAAGAGATCAACAAGGGGTTCGACCTGATGCACGCGGGCGAGAGCATCCGCAGCGTCGTGGTTTACTGAGCCATCTAACTTTCTTCTCGCCCGCGCTTGTCGAAGCGTCGTTCTTCCGCCATGCGGCAGCGCGGAAGACGGGTGAGGGAGGGAAGATGTGAGTGGACCCTATGTCCTGACGTTCAGCTGCATCGACGCGGTGGGCATCGTGGCCGCCGTGACCGGGCTGCTCGCGGATCGCGACGGCTTCATACTCGACAGCCAGCAATATGCCGACCTCGATTCGGGGCGCTTCTTCATGCGCGTCGAGTTTCGCGGCGCCGGCCCGCGCTTTCCTGATGGATTAGCCGGGGTCGAAGAAGCCTTCGCACCGATCGTCACCCGCTTTGCGATGGACGCGCGGATAAGTGACCGCGCCGCGAAGCCGCGCTTCGTCATCGCGGTGTCGCAGGGCAGCCATTGCCTCAACGACCTGCTCCATCGCTGGTCGACGGGCAATCTCGCGATCGACATCGTCGGCGTGGTGTCGAACCATGAAGCGCAGCGGCGGCTGAGCGAATGGCATGGTGTGCCCTTCCACTATCTGCCGGTCAGCGACGCGAACCGCGCCGAGCAGGAGCAGGCGATCCTCGACGTGATGGCGCGCGGCGGGGCCGAATATCTGGTGCTCGCGCGGTACATGCAGGTGCTGTCGCAGGATCTGTCGGCGAAGCTTTCGGGGCGCTGCATCAACATCCATCACAGCTTCCTGCCGGGTTTCAAGGGCGCCAAGCCCTATCACCGCGCACAGGAGCGCGGGGTCAAGCTGATCGGCGCGACCGCGCATTTCGTGACGAGCGACCTCGACGAGGGGCCGATCATCGAACAGGCGGTCGAGCGCGTCGATCACCGCGACAGCGTCGACGAGCTGATCCGCATCGGCCGCGATACCGAAGCGCAGGTGCTGGCGCGCGCGGTGCGCTGGGTGGCCGAACAGCGGGTGCTGATCGACGGGCGCAAGACGGTGGTCTTCCGCTAGGGGCGGTTCGTCATTTTCGGTGAACGCGAAGCATCATCGTGGCTGGCCCTGACCGGGCGGCCAGTATAGGTATCGATCCGCAACCAAAATCAGGAGGAGCAAAGGCGTGTACAGTCACAATATGGTGGGGGCGAACGACCTCGACGCGGCCAAGAAATTCTATGATGCGACTTTTCAGGCGATCGGCGGCAAGCCGGGAATTCAGGATGACAAGGGACGCCTCATCTATATGCACAATGGCGGCCTGTTTCTCGTCGGCAAGCCTATCGACGGAGAGGCCGCAACCGTCGGGAACGGCTGCACGATCGGTTTTGCGATGGAAGGCCCCGAACAGGCGAAGGCCTGGCACGACGCCGGCGTCGCCAATGGCGGCACCTCGATCGAAGATCCGCCGGGCGTGCGCGAAGGCGGCTTCGGCCAGCTCTATCTCGCCTATCTGCGCGATCCGTCGGGCAACAAGCTCTGCGCGCTGCATCGCGTCGTCTGAGGATCGGTGATGCGCGGCGAAGCGGGATTGCTGGACGACTTGAGCGCGCTTGCGATCCCCTTCGCCGCTTACGAGCATGTCGCGGTGTTCACTGTTGCGGAGAGCGACGAGGTGAACGCCGCGATACCCGGCGCGCATACCAAGAATCTGTTTCTCAAGGATAATGGTGGCGCCTTCTGGCTCGTCACCCTGCCGGGTGAGGCGCGCGTCGATCTGAAAGCCTTGCCCGCCGCCATCGGCAGCAAGCGCGTGAGCTTCGGCAAGGCCGAAGACATGGACCGCCTGCTCGGCATCAAGCCGGGCTCGGTCACGCCGCTCGCGGCGATCAATGCCGCGCCGGGCAGTATCACCGTGGCGCTCGACGAAGGGCTCGCCGCCGCCGATACCGTCAACGTCCATCCGTTGCGCAATACCGGCACGCTCGGGCTGTCGGGTGCGGCGATCCTCGGCCTGTTGCGTCATTGGGGCCACGTACCGCTCGTCGCAGCGATTCCGGTTCAGGCCGTCTAGCGCGCGCCGAACAGTCCGGGGTTTTTGAACCCCTTCGCCAGATGGTCGATCCATGCGCGGACGAGCGGCGGCAGGCCGGTGCGGGTGGTGAAGACGAGGTGGACGATGCCGTCCTCGCTCCGCCATTCGGGTAGCACATGGACCAGCGCGCCCGATCGCAATTCCGCAGCGCAGGCGTGATCGGGCAGCATCGCGACACCGAGGCCAGCGAGCGCGGCGGTGCGGATCGCGATGAAATCGCCGCAGCTGAGGCGAGGGGTATGGCGGACATTCTCGACCGCGCCCCCGGGCCCCTCTAGCCGCCAGATCACTTCGCCGTCGTCGCCCGATGAACTGAGCGTCGGCACCTCGCCCAGCACCTCGATCCCACGCCCCGCGATCCGGTTCGCGAGCGAAGGGCTGGCGATCAGGATGCGGCGGCTGTGTGCCAGCGTGCGCATGGTGAGCGCGGCGTCGCTGTCGAGCCTGACGCGAACGCGGAGCGCGACGTCGATGCGTTCGGCGATGATGTCGACCGGCCGGTCGGCTGCGACGATCTGGACATGGCCCTTGGGGTAGAGGGCAAGAAAGTCGGGCAGCATGTCGGCGACGATCGACACGAGCCCCGTCGGGCAGGACATGCGGACGGTGCCCCTCGGTTCGCTGAGGCTCGCCTCGACCAGTGCTTCGGCGCGCTCGGCGGCGGCGACGGCGAGCTGCGCCTGAGCGTGGAAGGCGCGGCCGATGTCGGTGACGCGGAAGCGCCGCGACGAGCGTTCGATCAGGCGCGCGCCCAGCCGCTCCTCGAGGGCGGCGATGCGGCGGCTGAGTTTCGATTTCGGCAGGCGGAGCGCGCGGCCCGCGGGGGCGAAGCCGCCATTCGTGACCACCGCGTCGAAATAGCGCAGATCGTTGAGGTCCTGCATATGATCGTTCTATTGATAGAACGATAAGTGTCAATATCGGCGACTACAGTCCGGATCGTTGCGGATTTATCTCTTTCTCATCGGACGGCGAACGGATCGCCGCCCACGAAAAGGAGAATGACCATGACTTATGATCTCAAGGGCAAGGTGGCCGTCGTCACCGGTGGCAACAGCGGTATCGGCCTCGGCATCGCGCAGGAACTCGCCGAGCAGGGCGCGAAGGTCTTCGTGACCGGCCGCCGCCAGGAAGAACTCGACGCCGCCGTGAAGGCGATCGGCCATGGCGCCGTCGGTGTTCAGGGCGACGTCACCAGCTTCGCCGACCTCGACCGCCTCTATGACGTCGTCCAGCAGCATGGCGCGCCGATCGACATCCTCGTCGCCAACGCGGGCGGCGGCAGCTTCGCCCCGCTCGGCGCGATCAACGAAGAGGATTTCGACAAGACTTTCGGCCTGAATGTGAAGGCGACCTTGTTCACGGTGCAAAAGGCGTTGCCGCTGCTGCGCGATGGCGCGTCGGTGATCCTGACCGGCTCGACCAGTTCGACCCGCGCATTGCCCGCATTCAGCGTCTATAGCGCGACCAAGGCCGCCATCCGCAACTTTGCACGCGGCTGGATTCTCGATCTCAAGGACCGCAAGATCAGGGTCAATGTTCTCGCCCCCGGCGGCACGCGCACGCCGGGTCTGCACGGGGTCGCGGGTGGCGATGCCGGCTGGGACGAATTCGAGGCGGGTCTCGCCGCCGGCGTGCCGCTCGGTCGTCTGGCCGAACCGCGCGAAATGGGCAAGGTCGCTGCGTTCCTGGCTTCGGATGCCGCGAGCTATGTGAATGGCGTCGAACTCTTCGTCGACGGCGGCTTCGCCCAGATCTGATCGGCGCAAAATTTCGTCCGGCCCCGTCGTCCGCAAGGACGGCGGGGTTGCGCCGTTCGCTTGCGCGCGGCACAAGCTTGGCATGCCCATCGAAACTCTCTCCACGGTTCGCAGCCATGGCGGCACGCAGGGCGTGTACAAGCATGCGAGCACCGTCACCGGCACCGACATGACCTTCGCGGTCTTCGTCCCCGATCATGCGCATGGCGCGAAGCTGCCGGTGCTCTGGTATCTGTCGGGGCTGACCTGCACCCACGCCAATGTGATGGAGAAGGGCGAATACCGCGCCGCCTGCGCCGAGCATGGGGTGATCTTCATCGCCCCCGACACCAGCCCGCGCGGTGAAGGCGTTCCCGACGATGCCGAGGCGGCCTATGATTTCGGGCTTGGCGCGGGCTTCTATGTCGACGCGACCGAGGAACCTTGGGCGAAGAATTACCGGATGCGGTCCTATATCGAGGACGAGCTGCCCTCGCTGGTGTTGCGCAATTTTGCGAGTGCCGACCTGACGCGGCAGGCAATCACCGGCCATTCGATGGGCGGGCATGGCGCGCTGACGATCGGCCTGCGCAATCAGGATCGCTTCCGGTCGGTTTCTGCCTTCTCGCCGATCGTGGCGCCGTCGCAGTGCCCTTGGGGCGAGAAGGCGCTGACGGGCTATCTCGGCGACGAGCGCGAGGACTGGCATGCCTATGACGCGTGTGCGTTGCTCGATCAGGGGCTACGCGTCCCCGACCTGCTCGTCGATCAGGGTGACGCCGACAATTTCCTTGTCGAACAGCTCAAGACCGAATTGCTGGTCGAGGCGTGCGAACGGAACGCGCAGAAGGCCGAAATTCGCATGCAGCCGGGATATGACCACAGCTATTATTTCATCTCGACCTTCATGGCCGAACATGTCGCGTGGCATGCGGAGCGGTTGAAGGCGTAGCGATGGTAGAGATCGAAGCGATCCGAGTCTTGTTGTGGGATGAGTGGGATCCGATCGGCGTCAACGAGACGTCCTGCTTGATCAACGAGTATGACGCTTATGCCGGCGAGATACAGACCATGATCCAGCGGGACGCCGATGCTGAAGAGATAGCTCGGCATCTTTCCCGGATCGTTAACGAAAATATGGGTCTAGACGCGGACCACGGGCGCGCTCTGGCTGTCGCAAGGAAGCTCGTCGCGCTTCGGTCCTAGATCTTCCGATTACGAGAGATTCTCCGGAATCAACAGGCTCGACCCCGTCGTGCGTCCGGCTTCCAGATCGGCGTGCGCGCGCGCGGCATCCTGCAGCGAGTAGCGCTGGCCGACGGTGATCTTCACCGCGCCGCTTTCGATCATTTCGAACACGCGCGCGGCGCCCGCAGCGCGTTCGCCGGCGTGGAGATAATAGTCGAACAGTGTCGGGCGGCTCACGAACTGCGAGCCGTGCTGCGCGAGGATGCCGAGGTGGACGCCGGTCACCGGCCCGCCGGCATTGCCATAGCTGACGATCAGGCCGCGCCGCGCTGTGGCTTTCAGCGATGTGGTCCATGTCGCCATGCCGATGCCGTCGAAGGTGACCGGCACGCCCTGACCGTCGGTAATTTCGCGGACATGCGCGGCGACATCGTCACTCTTGTAGCGGATGATATGGTCGGCGCCGGCCTCGCGCGCAGCATGTTCCTTGGCTTCGGTACTGACGGTGCCGATGACGGTGGCGCCGATCGCCTTCAGCCATTGGACAAGGATCAGTCCAACCCCGCCGGCTGCGGCGTGAACGAGCACGGGCCATCCCGCCTCGACCTTGGCGCAGCGCTCGACGAGCGCCTCGACGGTGCAGGCCTTGAGCAGCGCCGCCGCCGCCGTGTCGTCGTCGATCGAGGCGGGAAGCTTGAACAGCGACGCGGCGGGAACGATCCGCGCCGAGGCATAGGCGTTGCGCTGCGGCCCGAAGGTCGCGACGCGGTCGCCGGGCTTCAGGCCGTGGACATCGGCGCCGACTGCGACAACTTCGCCCGCCGCCTCGACGCCGAGCCCGCCGGGGAGCTCGACGGGATAGGTGCCGTCGCGGTGATAGGTGTCGATATAGTTGAGCCCGACCGCGGTCTGACGCACGAGCACCTGACCGGGCCCCGGATCGCCGAGCGTGACCTCGCGCCAGTCGATGACCTCGGGTCCGCCCTGGCTTTCGATAAAGGCTTCGATCGCTTTCATGCGCCGCTCTCCTGCTGCCCGGTCCATCTGGTGGGCCGGACAGAAGAGCGCAAGAGCGGAGCGCCCATTTCGCGCGTCATTGCGAGGAGCCCCAGACTTGATCCGGGGCGACGCGGCAATCTCCCGTTGTCGGCCATGTGCAAGGTCGATGGCTGGAGATTGCTTCCCCCGGCTTCCGCCAAGGTCGCAATGACGATGATTTGAAAGTTATTTGGGGCGGCGCGGGCTGCGTTGGCCGTAGGGCTTGGGCTTGTAGCGTTCGTTGCCGCCCGGGCCGCCGGGACCACGCGGGCCGCGTGGACCGGCGCGATCACCGAAACCGCGATCGCCGCCTGGCGCACGGCCGAGCGTGCTGCGAGGCGCGTTGTCGCGCGGACCCTTGTCGCGGCGCGGCGGATAGGTCGGACCGTCGGGTGCAGGCGTGATCGCGACGCCGCTGTCATCCTCGCCATCGGCGTTGGCGCTGCGCACCACGGCCTCGGCAAAACGGTCGGCAATCGCCCGCGGGATGTTGAACATCGTTTCCTTGGGGCCGATGCGGATCGCACCGATCTCGTTCTTGCTCACATGGCCGCGGCGGCAGAGCAAGGGCAGGATCCAGCGCGGGTCGGCATTCTGGTGACGGCCGATGTTAAGGCGGAACCACACGCTGTCCTCGAAACCGTCGCGGTGATCGCCGCCGCCGCGTTCCGGACGTTCGAACCGCTCGCCGCGTTCTCCGCGTTCGGGACGGTCGCGGCCACGCGGGCCGTTGTCGAGCAGGTCTTCTGGCGGCGGCATCAGCGCGCGGTGCGCCTGCACCAGCGATGCAGCAATATCCTCGGGCGTGCGCTCGGCCATCAGGCGCTGTGCGAGTTCGATATCTTCGGGCTCATGCTCGACCGGCGTGAGCAATTTCTCCATCAGCCGTTCCTGATCGCGCTTGCGCACGTCGGCGGCAGTCGGCGCATCCATCCACTCGGCTTCGATCCGGGCGCCGCGCAGCATGCCATCGACGCGGCGGCGACGCGGATACGGTACGATGATGACCGCCGTGCCCTTTTTGCCGGCGCGGCCGGTGCGGCCCGAACGGTGCTGGAGCGCCTCTGCATCGCGCGGAATTTCGACGTGAATGACAAGGCTGAGCGTCGGCAGATCGATACCGCGTGCGGCGACGTCAGTCGCAACACAGACTTTGGCGCGTCGGTCGCGAAGCGCCTGCAGCGCTTGGTTGCGCTCGTTCTGGCTGTGCTCGCCCGACAAGGCGACGGCGGAGAAGCCTCGCTCGACAAGGCTGGCGTGCAGGCGGCGAACATTATCGCGGGTGGCGCAGAACAGCATCGCGGTTTCCGCATCGTGCAGGCGGAGCAGGTTGACGACCGCGCCCTCGATGTCGGCGGGGGCGACGGTTACCGCCTGATAGGCGATGTCGCCGTGACCGCGGTCTTCGCCGACGGTCGAGATACGCAGCGCATCGCGCTGATACCGCTTGGCGAGCTGGACGATCGGCTTCGGAAGCGTCGCCGAGAACAGCAAGGTGCGACGCGTCTCGGGCGTGCCGTCGAGGATTTCCTCGAGGTCATCACGAAAGCCCATGTCGAGCATTTCGTCGGCCTCGTCGAGGACGGCAACGCGCAGCGCGGTGAGGTCGAGCGCGCCGCGTTCGAGGTGATCGCGAAGGCGCCCGGGGGTGCCGACGACAATCTGCACGCCCTGGCTGAGGGCGCGGCGTTCCTTGCTGGCGTCCATGCCGCCCACGCAGGTTGCGATGCGCGCCCCGGCCTTGCCGTACAGCCAGCTGAGTTCGCGGCTCACCTGCAGCGCGAGTTCGCGCGTAGGTGCGACGATCAGCGCGAGCGGCGAGGTGGCGAAGGGCAGGCGGTCGCCCTCGATCAGCTCGTCGGCCATGGCGAGACCGAAGGCGACGGTCTTGCCCGAGCCGGTCTGGGCCGACACGAGCAGGTCGCGCCCCTTGGCCTCGACCTCGGTAACCTGTGTCTGGACGGGGGTGAGCGCTTCATAGCCGCGCGCGGTAAGGGCGTCCGAAAGGACGGGCGAGAGATTTTCGAAAGACATTTTGTTCTCTTATCCTGTGCGGCAAAGGTGCCGTAGTTGCTTCTCCGCCGCCCGGGATTCGATTCAGGTCTGATGCCCGAGTCCGAACAATTGGGTCATGGATGCTGAAACGGGTTTCAGCATGACGAGGAAATATGTGGGTTTTTTCCTAAAGTGCCTGGCCCGTCGCGTGTCCGCTGGCCCAAGCCCATTGAAAATTATAGCCGCCCAGCCACCCGGTGACATCAACGGCTTCGCCGACCGCATACAGTCCCGGCACGCTTTTGGCCATCATTGTTTGCGACGACAGATTTGCGGTCGAAATCCCGCCGACGGTGACCTCGGCCTTGGCATAGCCTTCGGTGCCGTTCGGATGGAAGAGCCAGCGCGAAAGCCGCTCCTCGGCCTCGGCGAGCTTGCGGTCGGTCTGCGCGCTGAGTTCGCCGGGCAGCGCGAGGCGGTCGGCGAGCGTATGCGCGAGGCGGTCGGGGAGGGCGAGTGCGGAGGCGAGCGTGGTCCGCGGGCGATTGCGCTTCGTTTCGAGTAGCCAACCCCGCTTGGCATCGGGCAGGAAGTCGATCGTGACGGGCTCGCCATGGCGCCAATAGCTGCTGATCTGAAGGATCGCGGGGCCGGACAGCCCCTTGTGCGTGAAGAGCGCGGCTTCGCGGAAGGCGCTCTTGCCGGCGCGTGCTTCGACCGGGGTCGCGACACCCGACAGGTCGCGGAACAGCACATCGTCGCCGCCGAGCGTCAGCGGGACGAGCGCCGGGCGCGGCTCGACCACCTTGAGTCCGAACTGGCGCGCGAGGTCGTAAGCAAAGCCCGTCGCGCCCATTTTGGGGATCGACGGGCCGCCCGTCGCGACGACGAGATTGGATGCGGCGAAAGTCTGCTCGCCGAAGCGGACGGAGAAGGCGCCGTCCGCATGCGCCACGTCGGCCACCGGCTGGCCGCAGCGGACATCGACGCCGCCCTTCGCGCATTCTTCCAGCAGCATCGCGACGATCTGCTTCGCCGATCCGTCACAGAAGAGCTGACCCAGCGTCTTTTCGTGATGTGCGATGCCATAGGCGTCGACCAGCGCGATGAAATCGGCTGGCGTGTAACGCGCGAGCGCGGACTTGGCGAAATGCGGGTTCGCCGAAATATAACGGTCGGGCGCGGTGTGGATATTGGTGAAGTTGCAGCGCCCGCCGCCCGAGATCAGGATCTTCTTGCCGACCTGATCAGCATGGTCGAGCAGCAGGACGCGCCGGCCCCGTTGCCCCGCGACCGCGGCGCACATCAGTCCGGCCGCGCCGGCACCCAGCACGATGGCGTCATAGTCGGGGGCGGCCATTGCGGTGTCAGTGCAGCTTTGCGATCGACAGGCCGTCGGCCTTGGCGCGGACCTTCACCGATTCCTCGCTGCGCGTCAGCGCTTTGGCGATGGCTTTGAGCGCCATGCCCTTTTTCGCCAGCGTGTGCAGCTTGTCGATCTCCGCCGCGGTCCACGGCTGTTTGTGGCGTTCGAACTTGTCCTTCATGCCCTGACCTCCGGATCGGCGTCCGCCGCAAGGATTTCGATCGCATCCTCGCGGCCCTGAAATTCGACCATCTCGCCCGTCTCGGCGCCCATCAGCGCGCGGCCGAGGGGCGCGGTGAAGGCAATCAGCGCCGCGGCCGGATCGGCTTCGTCATGCCCGACGATGGTCACCGCGCGCTCGGCGCCGTTCAGCGTGTAGCGGACGCGGCTGCCGATGCCGACGACATCGACTTCGGGTGCGTCCTGCACCTCGGCGGTCGCATGGCGGGTGCTTGCGTAACGCAGGCGGCGTTGCAGCTTCTTGCGCGCTTCCTCGCTGGCCTCGGCCGCGATCGCGGCCTCCAGGCGCGCGACTTCCTCGCCGAGCAGCCGGCGTCCGCGCGGGGTCACCAGGTTCGCGCCGACCGGAATCGGCCATTCGAACGCGGGTTCCATATGCTCGTCGTCGCTCTCGCGGCGGAAGGCTACGCTCATGTCTCTCTCGATGGCCAACAAGGGGGCGAAGAAGGGGATGCGCGCCTGTTGCCGCACGAAGGTGGCGACAAGATGGCGCGAATTTTTGTGCGCGGCGTAACCCCGGCGCGCGCGGGTGCGAACTTGGGGACGATGCCATCCCCCGCATCATTCAATCCGTCAGGGAGACACAATATGACGAACACGCTTAAAATGTCGCTGGCCGCTTCGGCCGTTCTCGCCATGGCCGCCGGCGCGATGAGCGCGAACGCCGCCGCTGCCGAGGGCAAGACCGAAAAATGCTATGGCATTGCGCTCAAGGGCAAGAATGACTGCGCCGCCGGCCCGGGCACGAGCTGCGCCGGAACCTCGACGATCAACTATCAGGGCAATGCGTGGAAGCACGTCAAGCCCGGCACCTGCCTCAAGCTCGGCGGCACGCTGACCGCGCACGCGGGCAATGCGAAGCCGATCCCGCGCAAGGGCTGACCCTTTCGATGTCCGTCCCCTCGCTCCATTCGCTGCCGCTGCGTGCCGGCATAGGGCTCCGGTCCCGGCACTATGCCGATGTGCTGGCCGCGGCGGAGGAGGGGACGGCGCCCGCCTGGGTCGAAGTGCACCCCCAAAATTACTTCGGCGCGGGCGGGCCACCGCATCGCTGGCTGACCGCCATCGCGGCACAGAGACCGCTCAGCTTTCATTCGGTCGGCCTGTCGATCGGGTCGGCGGCGGGCGTCGACCGGGACGAGCTCGAGGCACTGGCGGCGCTGTGCGGCCGCTATGCACCCGCAATGGTCTCCGACCATCTGAGCTGGAGCCATACGCCGCACGAGCGCTTCCCCGATCTCCTACCCATTCCCTATACGCATGCGGCGCTCGCCCATTTCGCGGACGAAGTCGGCCGCGTGCAGGATCGGCTCGGCCGGGCGATTCTGATCGAAAATCCGTCGCGTTACCTCGCTTATGCGGCGAGCGATTGGGACGAAGTCGATTTTCTCCACGAGCTTTGCCGCCGCAGCGGCTGCGGTCTGCTGCTCGACATCAACAATGTCGAGGTATCGGCATTCAATCTCGGCCTCGATCCGCTGCCGTGGCTCGACGCCTTCGATCCCGCGGTCGTCGGAGAGATTCATGTCGCGGGCCATGCGGTCAAGGACGACGGCATGGGCGGGACGATCGCGATCGACGACCATGGGTCGCCCGTCGGTGTGCGTTGCTGGGATCTGCTCGCGCGCTTTCTGCGGCGCGCGGGGCCAAGGCCGGTCCTCGTCGAATGGGACACCGACACCCCCGATTATGCCGCGCTGATGGCCGAAGTCGCGCGGGCCGATGCGCTGCTGGCCCCGGTCGATGCCTGACCGTCAGCAGGCGGCGATCGCCGCAACCCTGCTGAACGGGCCGGACCATCTGCCCGCCGGCCTTTTCCTTGGCGACGAGGCGGCCATTCTGCGCGGGCTGCGCGTCCACGCAAACAGCATTTCGCATGCCCGGCTCGTCGCGCTCGAAGAGACATTTCCCCACACCCGGCACCATCTGGGCGAGGCCGAATTCAACCGGCTGTCGCGCGCCTTCGTTGACAGCGGCGCTGTCGCGGGGCGCCCGCTTGCTGCCATCGGTGCGGGCTTCGCCGACTGGCTGGAGATACCGGTCGCGGCCGATCTGGCGCGCATCGAATGGGCGTGGCTCGAAAGCTATCACGCCGCCGAGGCGCGAGCGTTCACGCTCGCCGACCTGGCCGGTCTGGATGAGGCCGGACTGCTCGCGCTGCCCGTCCGCCGCCACCCGGCGGTCCGGACCTCGAGGCTCGCGAGTGATGCCGCGGCGCTGATCGATCCGGCGTTCGCGGGCGCCGTCGCGCTGCTCGTCGCGCGGCCGGACGCCGAGGTGCGGCTGGTCGCGCTCGACCCCGCCGCCGTCGGGGCACTGGCACTAGCCCGGGAAATTTCGCCGCTCGGTAACCCGATCGCGCATCTCGCCGAACATCATCCCGACGGCGGCGCGGCGATCGCGGTGCTGATCGACGCCGGAGCTTTCGAGAGGGTTGGATGAGATGAACCGTGTAATCGCCATTTATGATCGGGGCGTGGCAATCGCCGCCTCGCGCCTGCCCGAGGCGCTCGCGCTGCTCCTGCTCCGCGTCGCGCTGGCGGGCGTCTTCTGGCGATCGGGGCAGACGAAAGTCGTCGAGGGGAGCGTGCTCACGATCAACCCCGACACCTATGATCTGTTTCGCAGCGAATTTTCGGGCCTGCCGCTCGACCCCACGATCGCGGTGCCGCTCACGACCTATGCCGAGCATTTCTTCCCGGTGCTGCTGATCCTCGGCCTTGCGACGCGCGTCTCCGCCGGGGCGCTGCTCGTGATGACGCTCGTCATCCAGATCTTCGTCTTTCCCGACGCTTGGTGGCCGGTCCACTCATTGTGGGTGGCGATGGCAGCGATCCTGATCGTGCGCGGCGGCGGACTGTTCTCTCTCGACGCGCTGCTTGCTAGGTTGCGCGGCAAATGAGCCTCGACGAACCTTCGCTGGCGCGGCTGATGGCTGCATCGCAGCGGGGGGACCGTGCGGCCTATCGGGCGCTGCTCACCGATTGCCGCAAATGGCTCGAACGCTATTTCGCGCGCCGTATCGCGCCGCACCAGATCGACGATCTGGTGCAGGAAACTCTGGTGTCGATGCACCGCAAGCTCGCGACCTGGGACAGCGGCCGGCCCTTTCTGCCCTGGCTCGCCGCCATCGCGCGCTATCGCTGGATCGATGCGCTGCGCCGTCAGCGCGACGAGGCCGAACTCGGCGACAATGACGCCGCCGTCCGTGCCGAGGACGAGGCGGTGCACGCGCAGCTCAGCATCGACCGCCTGCTCGGCTATCTGTCACCCGCGCAGGCGCAGGCGATCACGCTGGTCAAGATCGAGGGCGCGTCGATCGCCGAAGCGTCGAAAATCTGCGGCCAGAGCGAGTCGCTGGTGAAAGTGAATATCCATCGCGGGCTGAAGAAGCTCGCGCAGCTGATTGAAAGTGAATGAGATGAAGGACGCATCGATCGACGATCTGATCGAGGGCCTCGCCGGTGAACTCGAACCCGTGCGGCCCCGGCGCGTATTGCGCGGCGGCCTGTGGGTCGCGGCGGGCTGGATCGCCGGCGGCGCATTGCTGCTCTGGCTGTTCGGCATGCGCCATGACCTTGCTGCAGGACTGGCGATGGCGCCGCTGCCGATGCTCGCCTTCTGGCTGATCGTCGCGCTCGGCCTCGCTGCGGCGTGGAGCGCGCTTCGCATGGGGCTGCCGGGGGTCGGGCGCGACTATAGCGGCTGGCGCTGGGCGGGTCTCGCCGCGCTTGCACTGCCGCTGACCGCGATCTTCATGGGCTTCGGCGACAGCCACAGCGCGATGGAGGCGATGCGCCCCGACCATGGCATGCGCTGCACGCTCGACGGGCTGATTGCCGGCGTCGGCGTCGGTGCGGCGCTGTTCGCCTGGCTGAAGGGCGGCGCGCCGACCTCGCCAGAGCGCGCGGGCTGGGTGGTCGGCATAGCGGCGGGCGCCGCGGGGGCGGCCGCGGTGGCGCTGCATTGCTCGTCGGACGACATGATCCACATCGCGCTCTGGCACGGGCTGGCGATCCCGCTATGGGCGGTCGCAGGCCGCCTTTTCCTTGCGCCATTGCTCCGCTGGTAGGCCGCTGGACATCGCATTCTCTCTGTGTTATGTGAATAATACACAAGGAGATCGATGATGCGAAACTGGACGATGGCAATGCTACCGCTGGCGATGGCGCTTTCGGGCTGCAATGGCGACGGCAAGAGCGGCGAACATGGCGCGAAGCAGGATGAGCGCGCGGCGCCCACCGGCCCCGCCACGACGCAGAGCTTCGACCTCAAGGGCTTCACCGGCGTCAAGGTCGCCGGACCCGACGATGTCACCATCCGTCAGGGCGATGCGTTCGCGATCAGCGCGACCGGGCCGAAGGACGAGATCGACGAGCTCGAGATCACGCTCGACGGCGCGATGCTATCGATCGGCCGCAAGCGCGAAGGCTTCAGCTTCAGCCGCCACGACAGCGATGGCGTGAAGATCGCGATCACCATGCCGAAGCTCGACACGCTGCGCCTTACCGGGTCGGGATCGATTGATGCCGACACGCTCGATGCCGACGCGGCGAAGCTGGACGTCACCGGTTCGGGAGACCTGACGGTCGGCAAGCTTACCGCGAAGAGCGCCGACCTTGGCGTCTCGGGATCGGGCAATATCGAGATCAAGGGCGGAACGGTCGCGACCGGCGATTTCGGGATCACCGGTTCGGGTGACATCGACGCCGAGGGATTGGCCGCGCAGACGCTCGACATTTCGATCACCGGATCGGGGGATGTCGACGCGCAGGCGACCGTCAGTGCCGCCATCAACATTCTCGGTTCCGGCGACGCCAAGGTTTCGGGCGGCGGCAAATGTACGACCAAGGCGATGGGTTCGGGCACCGCGACCTGCAAATAAGGGCGATATGGCGCTGCCGTCCCGAACGCGGTAAGGCGGCGCCATGACCAGCATATTGCGCCTGACCGCCGTCGCGGCCGCCGCCCTGCTTCTGTCCGGTCCCGCTTCGGCGGCGGAGAAGCGCTATGGCCTCACCAGCTTCGAGGCGATCGAGGTCAATGTCGACGTCAATGTCGAGGTCGTGACCCGCGCACCGGTGAGCGCGGTCGCGACCGGTTCGGCCGACGCGCTCGACCGGCTGACGCTCGAAACCCGCGACGGGCGGCTGGTGATCGGCGAAAAAAAATATGCGGGCGACGAGAACCGCCGCGCCCAGTCGGGCGCGGTGACGGTGCGCGTCAACGCCGCGAACCTCAAATCGGCGACGCTGGCCGGTTCTGGAACGTTGCGGATCGACCAGTTGAAGGGCGCGCGCGTCATGATAGCGCTGCGCGGGCCGGGGCAGATTTCGGTCGGCGACATCGCCACCGACCGGCTGAACGTCGCGATGATCGGCAATGGCACGATGACGCTCGCCGGCAAGGCGAAGCAGGGGCAGATGATGCTGTCGGGGGCGGGCGTGGTCGACGCCGGCAAGCTCGCGGTCGACGACCTGATCAGCGACAGCGAGGGCGCCGGCGACCATATCTTCAACGCGGTCAAGACCGCTGCGATCACCTCGCGCGGCGTCGGCAAGGCGGTCGTCCTCGGCCGCCCCGCCTGCACGGTGCGCAACCTCGGCAGCGGAACGGTGACCTGCGGTCCGGCGAAACTGGCGCCTTAAGCACAGGCCGGTTCGATGAACGTCAGGGAATTCCGATCTCTCATGGGTGAAGCACTTCGAAAGGAAGGGCTGGAAGAGCTCCGGCTTTTTCCCAAAGGCCCAAAGGTTTGGGTGCTTCCGGGGGATTCATCGGACGATATCATCAGATTCTTCTGGCCTCACGCCTACAGGCGGCCTTGGGGATTTTCTTACTCGGGGGCCATCGGTATCGAGATACCGAAACTTCGGGAATGGCTGCGGAGTCACAAGGCAGGTAACGAAGGATTGTTCCAATCGTGTTTCGTCAACTACATGATTGCCAACGAAGATATTCTTGGGGACTTCTGCGTTACCCATAGCGATCCTGTTCCCGATGATCTTTGGGCGGGGTTGCTTAGGGACAGACTTGATAAGGTACCCACTAAGTTGTCCAACTTGGTAGCAACCTATCGGCGGAACAGAGAGGAACTTGGCTGGCTCGCGCATCCCGAGTGGCGGCACCCTTGGGATTTCCTCCTGAAATGGTGCGCTAATCCGGATCCTGCGCTGGACGTTCCGCGCATGCTGCCCGAGGGGCGCATCGGTTAAGGCCGGGCTTCCTCTCTGCAAGCGAACCGACAGGGCATCAATGCCCCGCCGACCCCAAGCCATCGACCTTCTTCGACTGGCGGACGATGAGGCCGGGGAAGAAGCGCGCGAGACGCGACAGGCGTTTCGCCATCTTGCCGACGGTGACATGGACCCTGGTGCCGTGCACCGCCTCCCACGCCGCCTCGGCGACGCGTTCGACCGGCACGATTTCGAACCCGCTCGACGACAGGCGCTCGCGTGCGGGTTCGTTGCTGTCGGCGCTGACCTGGTCGAGTAGCGGGGTGTCGATAAAGCCCGGCATCAGCGAGCGGACGCGGACGCCGTGCTTGGCGAACTCGATCTCGAGCGCCTCGGTCAGCCCGCGCACCGCGAATTTGGTCGCCGAATAGACCGCGAGCCCCGCGACGCCGTAAAAGCCTGACGCCGATCCGGTGTTGAGGATCGTCGATCCCGGCGTCGCGCGGAGCAGCGGCATCGCCGAATAGATGCCGTTGACCACGCCGCCGAAGTTGATCGCGATCAGCCGGTCGGCCTCTTCGGGCGCCATGTCGATGAACTGGCCGCCCGATCCGATGCCGGCATTGTTGAACAGCACGTCGAGCCGATCGCCGCTGGCCTTCGCGAACTCGGCGAGCGCGGCCTTCCACTGGTCGCGGTCGCGCACATCCATGATGTGGCGCGACGAGGCGCCTTCGGGCAGCAGCGCGGCGGTTTCGTCAATGCCTTGCGCGTTGACGTCGGCGATACCGACGAACCAGCCCTGGCCTGCAAAATGGCGCGCCGTCGCCCTGCCGATGCCCGATCCGCCGCCGGTGATGAAGATCGCCTTCCGTGCCACCCCGTCTCTCCCTTACATCATTGTCAGCGGGAGATGAGGCGAAGCTGGCGCGAACGTCAAGCGACAATCGCGGCGACTCCATTCCCCTAGACGCGGCGCCACTTTCACCCTATGTTCAGGGAACGGGGCGCAATAATCTGGGCTCCGGACGTATAGAGGGGCGATTCTTGCGGTTATTGCTGACCCTTTTGGCGCTGTTGACCGGTATTGCTACGGCAGACCGGGCCGCTGCCGCGCCCGCCGTTCCGATGGCGATGGGGTCGCTCGTGCTGCTTGCGGAAACCGCGGGCAAGACCGAGGTCAGCGACAGCGAACGCCGCCCCCCTGCGACCACCCCGACCCGCCGCACCACCAGTGGTGGCAGCGGCAAGCCGCGCAAGGCGGCCCCGCCGCATCTTCCCGGCCTTCTCACCGGCGCTGATCGCGCGCTCGAATAGCATTCGGCGCTGACGTCCCCTTTTGAGGGGCTTTCCCTGCGTTAGCGGGGATTTTCTTTATATTCCGCGCGGCGCGCACGCCGCCCACGCACATAAAATCCAAGGAAAATCATTATGTTCGGCAGCCTTGCCAAGAGCTTGTTCGGCTCGTCCAACGAGCGCTACGTCAATTCGATCCGCAAGATCGTCGCCCAGATCAACGCCTTCGAACCCGAACTGGAGGCCTATAGCGACGACCAATTGAAGGCGCAGACGCAGAAATTCCGCGACCGCCTCGAAGCCGGCGAAACGCTCGACGATGTGCTGCCGGAGGCGTTCGCGACGGTCCGCGAGGCGTCGAAGCGCACGCTCGGCATGCGCCATTTCGACGTCCAGATGATCGGCGGCATCGTCCTTCACCGCGGCGAAATCGCCGAAATGGCGACGGGCGAGGGCAAGACGCTGATGGCGACCTTGCCCTGCTATCTGAACGCGCTCGAGGGCAAAGGCGTCCATGTCGTGACGGTCAACGACTATCTCGCGACGCGCGACGCCGAATGGATGGGCGCCGTCTATGGCTTCCTCGGCCTTTCGACCGGCATCATCGTCCCGAACCTCAACGAGACGCAGCGCCGCGAGGCGTATAACTGCGACATCACCTATGCGACGAACAACGAGCTGGGGTTCGATTACCTCCGCGACAATATGAAGTTCGACCGCATCCAGATGGTCCACCGCGAATTCAACTTCGGCATCGTCGACGAGGTCGACTCGATCCTGATCGACGAAGCCCGCACGCCGTTGATCATCTCGGGCCCGACCGACGACAAGTCGGAGATGTATGTCCGCGTCAACGAGGTCGTGCTTCAGCTGGTCGACGAGGATTATGAGAAGGACGAAAAGTCCAAGTCGATCAGCCTGACCGAAGACGGCACCGAGCATGTCGAGCGCCTGCTCGAAGCCGCCGGCCTGCTTCAGGGCAGCAACCTCTACGATATCGAGAACACGCAGGTCGTGCATCACGTCAACCAGGCGCTGAAGGCGATCCAGATGTTCAAGCTGGACATCGATTACATCGTCAAGGACGGCAAGGTCGTCATCATCGACGAGTTCACCGGCCGCATGATGGACGGCCGCCGCTGGTCGGACGGCCTGCATCAGGCGGTGGAGGCGAAGGAAGGCGTCCAGATCGAGCCCGAGAACCAGACCCTCGCCTCGATCACCTTCCAGAATTATTTCCGCATGTATCCCAAGCTCAGCGGCATGACGGGCACCGCGGCGACCGAAGCGGCCGAATTCTTCGACATCTACAAGATGAACTGCGTCACCATCCCGACCAACCGGCCGATCGCACGGCAGGATGACGAGGATGAATTCTACAAGAATATCACCGACAAGTTCGGCGCGATCGCCAAGACGATCCGCGAAGCGCAGGAGCGTGGCCAGCCGGTGCTCGTGGGCACCGTGTCGATCGAGAAGTCGGAGCTGCTGTCGTCGTTCCTCGAAAAGGAAAATGTCGCGCACAGCGTCCTCAACGCGCGCTTCCACGAGAGCGAGGCGCATATCGTCGCGCAAGCGGGCCGCACCGGGGCGGTCACCATCGCGACGAACATGGCGGGCCGCGGCACCGACATCAAACTCGGCGGCAACGAAGAATTCCGCATCGATGACGAACTGAAGGACATGGCCGCAGGCCCCGAGCGCGAAGCCGCCGAGGCGCGGATCCGCGAGGAAGTCGCCGCCGAACGCGAAGCCGTGCGCGCCGCCGGCGGGCTGTTCGTGCTCGCGACCGAGCGTCACGAAAGCCGCCGCATCGACAACCAGCTGCGCGGCCGTTCGGGGCGCCAGGGCGACCCCGGCCTGTCGAAATTCTACCTCTGCCTCGACGATGACCTGCTGCGCATCTTCGGCCCCGACACGCTCTTCTCCAAGATGATGAACAAGAATCTGGAGGATGGCGAGGCGATCGGGTCGAAGTGGCTGTCGAAGGCGATCGAGACCGCACAGAAGAAGGTCGAGGCGCGCAACTATGACATCCGCAAGCAGGTCGTCGAGTATGACAATGTCATGAACGACCAGCGCAAGGTCATCTACGAACAGCGCGGCGAGATCATCGACAGCGAGACCGTCGACGAGGTGATGGCTGCGATGCGCGCCGAGACGGTGAACTCGATCGTCGCCGATGCGTGCCCGCCGGGAAGCTACCCCGAGCAGTGGAACATCGAGCAGATGAAGGAGCGGGTGGCGAACATCCTCGAGCTGTCGCCGCCGATCGACGACTGGATGCAGGAAGATTCGGTCGACGCCGAAGTGTTCGAGGAACGCATTCAGCAAATGGCCGACGCCGCAGCGGCCGGCAAGGCGGCCCAGGTCGATGCCGAAACCTGGCGCAGTGTCGAAAAGTCGGTGCTGATCCAGACGCTCGACCATCACTGGAAGGATCACCTCGCGACGCTCGACGCGCTGCGTCAGGCGATCTTCCTGCGCGCCTATGCGCAGAAGCAGCCGATCAACGAATATAAGCAGGAGGCGTTCGCGCTGTTCGAGCGCATGCTGCAGAATATCCGCGAGGATGTGACTCGCACCATGGCGCGGATCGATTTCCAGTATCAGGAACCCGAGGCGATGCCGCTGCCCGAGCTTCCCGATTTCCTGACGACACACATCGACCCCTTCACGGGCGAGGACAACAGTGCCGACATCGATGCGGGCGAACTCGGCGTGATCGCGAACACACTGCCGCCGATGCAGACGCCGCGTCCCGACATGCCCGAGGGTGAGAATCCCTATGCGGCGCTGGAGATCAGCCGCAACGCGCCGTGTCCCTGCGGTTCGGGGCGGAAATACAAGCATTGCCACGGCCAGCTCTGACGCTCGCCTGAGGATATGACCGGACTCGCCGCCCTCTTCGGCCTCACCGCGTTGCTCTATGCTGCGGTGGGGTTTGGCGGCGGGTCGACCTATACTGCGCTGCTGCTCCTTGGCGGCGTCGCGGTCGGGCTTGTTCCCGCGATCAGCCTTGCGTGCAATGTCATCGTCGTCAGCGGCGGGACCATACGCTTCTCGCGCGCGGGCGTGATGCCGTGGGCAAAAGCGCTGCCGCTGATCATCGTCGCCGCGCCGCTCGCCTTTCTGGGTGGGCTGACCCCGGTGAAGCAGGGTTTGCTTGTCGTTCTGCTCGGCCTGTCGCTGCTCGCCTCGGCGCTGGCGCTGCTGTTCCAGCCGCAGGCCGCGAAGCCGGTAACCCTGTCCGCGAAGCTGCTGCTGCCGATCGCGGCCGGGCTCGGCTATCTCGCGGGTGTTGTCGGCATCGGCGGCGGGATTTTTCTCGCGCCGATCCTCCACCTCCTCCGCTGGGCCGAGGCGCGCTCGGTCGCCGCGACGGCCAGCCTATTCATCCTCGTCAACAGCCTGTTCGGGCTGACCGGTCAGCTCATCAAGGGCAAGGGCAGCGAGATGGTCCACGCGATCGCGGGGCACTGGCCGTTGCTGATCGCGGTGCTCATCGGCGGGGCCATCGGGACGCAGCTTGCGGTCAAGACGGGGCCGGCAACCCTGATCCGGCGGCTCACGGCCTTGCTCGTCGGCTTTGTCGCGATCCGCCTGCTTGTTGGTTTCTAAAGCTTTTTTGCCACCTTGCTTTGCCGCACGGCGGTGCTAGCATCCTCCTCACAAGCTTGGCGGCCGCGTAGCCAGACAAGCAACGCAGCAGGCAGGAATATCGGGGCCGCGCACGCCCGACCATCGCGCGCGGCTGGACGTTGGCATGTTGCGTGGAAAGGGCTGGGGCATTTCCTTTTTCGACGAGATGACGGGACAGGTGAGTCCGGGGCAGGCGGGCGAAGTCCGTTCGCCCTATCGCGATTATTCGGACTGGTTCGACCGCGAGGATGCGGCGCGTATCCAGCGCAAGGCGCAGCAGGCCGAGGCCTTTTTCCGCACCACCGGCATCACCTTCAACGTCTATGGGCAGGATGAGGCCGACGAGCGACTGATCCCCTTCGACGTCGTTCCGCGTATCATTTCGGCGAGCGAGTGGCGCCGCCTGTCGCGCGGCATCGAGCAGCGCGTTCGTGCGCTCAACGCCTTTCTCCATGACATCTACCACCGGCAGGAAATTCTCCGAGCCGGCCGCGTGCCGACCGAACTCATCTCGCGTAACGAAGCGTTCTTGCCGATGATGATGGGCATGGACCCGCCGGGCGGCGTCTATACGCACATCAGCGGCATCGATATCGTCCGGACCGACGCGAATGAATTCTATGTGCTGGAGGACAATGCCCGCACTCCGTCGGGCGTGTCCTACATGCTCGAAAACCGCGAAACGATGCTCCAGATGTTTCCCGAGCTGTTCGCGAAGATTTCGGTGCGCGAGGTCAGCGACTATCCGCTGAACCTCCTGAAGTCGCTTTCCGCCTGCGCGCCGCCCGCGTGCAACGGGACGCCGACGGTCGCCGTGCTGACGCCGGGCATCCACAACAGCGCCTATTTCGAGCATAGTTTCATCGCGGACCAGATGGGCGCTGAACTCGTCGAGGGGCATGATCTGCGCGTGGTCGGCGGGCGCGTCGCGATGCGGACGACGCAGGGCTATACGCCTATCGATGTCCTCTATCGCCGCGTCGACGACGACTTTCTAGACCCGCTCAATTTCCGGCCGGACTCGATGCTGGGCGTGCCGGGGATCTGGGACGTCTATCGCGCGGGCGGGATAACGATCGCCAATGCGCCGGGCACCGGGATCGCCGACGACAAAGCGCTCTACAGCTATATGCCCGACATCATTGAATTCTACACAGGCGAGAAGGCATTGCTCCCCAATGTGCCGACCTGGCGCTGCTCGGAACCCGAGCATCTGAAGGAGGTGCTCGATCGCCTGCCCGAACTGGTGGTGAAGGAGGTTCACGGGTCAGGCGGTTACGGCATGCTCGTCGGCCCCGCCGCGAGCAAGAAGGAGATTGCGGCCTTCCGCGCCAAGCTGGAGGCGAACCCGCGCGGCTATATCGCGCAGCCGACCTTGTCACTGTCGACGGTGCCGATCTTCACCAAGGCGGGGCTCGCGCCGCGGCACGTCGATCTCCGCCCCTTCGTGCTGATGTCGCCGCAGGGCATCACCATCACCCCCGGCGGGCTGACGCGCGTCGCGATGGCTAAGGGGTCGCTGGTGGTGAATTCCAGCCAGGGCGGCGGCACCAAGGACACGTGGGTATTGGAAGACTGATGCTCGGGAAAACGGCCGGATCGCTCTACTGGATGGCGCGCTATCTCGAGCGCAGCGAAAATAATGCGCGCCTCATCGACGCGGGTTTTCGCATCGCGCTGACGCGATCGAGCACGGCCAAGGCCGAATGGCGCTCGGTGCTGGTAACCGCAGGGCAGGATTATGCCTTCAGGCAGACGCAGCAGGATTATACGTCGCAACGCGTGATCGACTTCATGCTGCGCGATCCCGCGAACCCGTCGAGCATCCTCTCGGTGGTCAAGCAGGCGCGCGACAACGCCCGCACCGCGCGCACCTATCTGACACGGGAAGTGTGGGAAGCGGTCAACACGAGCTGGATGACGCTGGGCGCGCTGCTGAAGCGGCAGGTGCGTGAGGATGACCTGCCCGACGTGCTCGCCGCGATCCGGCAGCAGAGCGCGCTGGTGCGCGGTGCCTTTTCAGGGACGATGCTGCGCAACGACGGCTATAATTTCGCGCGGATCGGAACGTTTCTGGAGCGCGCCGACAACACCGCGCGCATCCTCGACGTCAAATATTATCTGTTGCTACCGTCGGTTGCGCATATCGGAAGCTCGATCGACAATGTGCAGTGGGAGACGATCCTGCGGTCGGTGTCGGCGCACCGCGCCTATCACTGGCTCTACGGCACCGAGATCAGCGCCCTGAAGATCGCGGAGTTTCTGATCCTCTACAAACAGATGCCGCGCAGCCTGGCTTTCTGCTGCGAGCAGATGAACGACAATCTCGGCCTGCTTCAGCGCACCTACAATGAAGAAACCGAGGCGGTTCGGTTGGGCAGCGCGATCTGTCACGAGCGGCTGTCGCGCCCGATCCAGTCGATTTTCGATGGCGGGCTGCACGAATTCATCACCGATTTTCTTCGCGCCAATGCCGCGTTCGCGCAGCAGTTCGAGCGCGACTACCGGTTCGTGGAGTAAACATGCGCCTGCGTGTCGAGCATATCACCCGTTATCAATATGACACTCCGGTCCGCTATGCGCTGCAGCAGCTCAAGCTGACGCCGAAGGAACGGCCGGGGCAACAGCTGATTCACGACTGGACGATCGAGATCGAAGGCGGGGCGCAGCAGCTCCATTATACCGACCATCACGGCAATGGTGTCGATCTGGTGTCGGTCGACGGCGGGACGAACGAGCTTGTCCTCCGGTGCGCGGGCGAGGTCGAGCTTGTCACCTGGGACGGGGTGATCGGCGCGCACCGTGGGGCGATGCCACTCTGGACCTTTCTCCGCCCGACGCCGCTGACGCGCGCGGGCCGCCAGGTGCGGGCGTTGGCGGCGCAGCTCGGCCGCGACTATGCGTCCGACATCGAACGCGCGCATGCGTTGTCGGCATTGATCATCGACAAGCTGGCCTACCGGATCGGCGTGACCGACGCCGAGACGACCGCCGAGCAGGCGCTGGCCGGCGAAGGCGGGGTGTGTCAGGACCATGCGCATATCTTCATTGCCGCGATGCGCCACCTCGGGCACCCGGCACGCTATGTGTCGGGCTATCTGATGATGAACGACCGGACGCATCAGGATGCAACCCACGCTTGGGCCGAGGCGTATTTTGACAATATCGGCTGGATCGGTTTCGACGTGAGCAACGGCCACTCGCCCGACCAGCGCTACATTCGCGTCGCGACCGGCCTCGATTATCGCGACGCCGCCCCCGTTCGCGGGATGCGCTATGGTGCAGCGCAAGAAAATCTGGTTGTCCAATTGCAGGTGCAGCAATAAGCGAACTGAGGGCGACCGAAGATAATCCGGGCGGGGAAACGGGATTCGATGACTTATTGCGTAGGCATGCGTTTGAACAAGGGGCTGGTGTTCATGTCGGACACCCGCACCAACGCGGGCGTCGATGACATCTCGCAGGTCCGCAAGATGCGCAGCTGGACGGTGCCGGGCGAGCGCGTGATCACCCTGATGTCGGCGGGCAATCTCGCGACGACGCAGGCGGTCGTCAGCCTGCTCGACGAGCGCACCAAGGCCCCCGAAGAACGCCATCCCTCGATCCTCGCCGCGCCATCGATGTTCGCGGTGGCGACGATCATCGGCGAAACGCTGCGTCAGATCGTGATGCGCCACAATGACGAGGGCCAGTCGGCGGCCGACTCGCTGTTCCGTGCCTCGCTGATCGTTGGCGGCCAGATCAAGGGTGCCGAACCGCGGCTGTTCCTGATCTATCCCGAGGGCAATTTCATCGAAGCGGGCGAGGACAATCCCTTCTTCCAGATCGGCGAGACGAAATACGGCCGGCCGATCATCGTGCGGTCCTACGATCCCGCGATGTCGTTCGAAGATGCGGTGAAGCTGCTCTGCGTGTCGTTCGATTCGACGATCCGCGCCAACGCCGGTGTCGACCTGCCGATCGACCTCAAGGTCCATGAGCGTGACGATTTTGTCGGCGTGCGCGAACGCCGCTTCGAACGCAACGATCCCTATTTCGAAAGCGTCGCCGACGGCTGGGCCGAAGCGCTGGGAATAGCGCTGGCCGAGCTGCCGGACTTCCATTTTTAGAAACATGTCGCCCCCGGCGCAGGGGGCGACGCTTAACGGTTCTTCCGCCCTTCGATCAGCCCGTCGACGAGGCTGGGGTCGGCAAGGGTTGAGGTATCGCCGAGCGATCCGAAATCATTTTCGGCTATCTTGCGCAGGATGCGGCGCATGATCTTGCCCGACCGGGTCTTGGGCAGGCCCGGCGTCAGGTGGATATGGTCGGGCGTTGCGATCGGGCCGATTTCCTTGCGGACCTGCTGCTTGAGCGCTGCCTCGACATCTGCCGTGGGCTCGACACCGGCATTGAGCGTGACATAGGCATAGATGCCCTGACCCTTGATGTCGTGCGGGAAGCCGACGACGGCGGCTTCGGCGACCAGATCGTGCAGCACGAGCGCGCTTTCGACCTCGGCGGTGCCCATGCGGTGACCCGACACGTTGATGACATCGTCGACGCGGCCGGTGATCCGCCAATAGCCGTCGGCATCGCGTCGGCAGCCGTCGCCGGTGAAATATTTGCCCTTGTAGGTCGAGAAATAGGTCTCGGCGAAGCGCTGGTGATCGCCATAGATCGTCCGCGCCTGCCCGGGCCAGCTGTGCGTAATGCAAAGGTTGCCCTCGGCCGCTCCGCCGGTCTGTTCGTCGACGAGCACGCCGCCCTCGGCATCGACGAGCTGCGGGCGGATGCCGAAGAAGGGGCGCCCCGCGCTGCCGGGCTGCATCGGATGCGCGCCGGGCAGGGTGGTGATCATGATCCCCCCGGTCTCGGTCTGCCACCAGGTGTCGATGACGGGGACGCGGCCCTTGCCGACAATCTGGTGATACCAGCGCCACGCCTCGGGATTGATCGGCTCGCCGACGCTGCCGAGCAGCCGGATCGAGCTCAAATCATGGCGCGTCACATAATCGTCGCCCTCGCGCATCAGTGCGCGGATCGCGGTTGGCGCGGTGTAGAGGATGTTGACCTTGTGCTTGTCGACGACATGCCAGAAGCGGTCGTGATCGGGGTAATTGGGCACGCCCTCGAACATCAAGGTCGTCGCGCCATTTTGGAGCGGGCCATAGACGACATAGGAGTGTCCGGTGACCCAGCCGATGTCGGCGCTGCACCAGAAGATTTCGCCGGGGCGATAGTCGAAGCCGTACCAGAAGGTGCTGGCGGTCCACACCGAATAGCCGCCGACGGTGTGGAGCACGCCCTTCGGCTTGCCCGTCGAGCCCGAGGTATAGAGGATGAACAGCGGATCTTCCGCGCCCATCGGCTCGCACGGGCAGATGTCGCTAACGTCGGCGGAGAGCGCGTCGTACCAATGGTCGCGGCCTTCCTTCATCATCACGTCGCCGCCTGTGTGCGCGATGACGAGCACCGCCTTCACATCGACACGCTCGAGCGCCTTGTCGACATTGGCTTTCAGCGGGACGGTCTTGCCGCCGCGCAGCCCCTCGTCGGCGCAGATCACCCAGTCGCTCGCGCAATCCTCGATCCGGCCGTGGATCGCCTCGGGCGAGAAGCCGCCGAAGACGACGCTGTGGACCGCGCCGATGCGCGCGCAGGCGAGCATCGCCACCGCGCCCTCGGGGATCATCGGCATATAGATGGTGACGCGGTCGCCCTTTTGGACGCCCATTTTCTTCAGGGTGTTCGCGAAGCGGATGACATCGGCGAGGAGCGCGGCGTAGCTGATCGTGCGCGTCTCGCCGTCGGGCGCGTCGGGTTCGAAGATGATCGCGGTGCGCTCGCCATGGCCCGCGGCGACATGGCGGTCGATCGCGTTGTGGCAGAGGTTGAGGACGCCATCCTCATACCATTTGATCGATACGGGGGCGTAGGACCAGTTGGCGATCTTCGTCGGCGGCGTGATCCAGTCGAGCCGCTTCGCCTGTTCGGCCCAGAAGCTATCGGAGTCGTTGATGCTCTGCGCATAGAGCCGGTCATAGTCGGCGGCGGTGCAATGCGTGTTGGCCGCGGCGTCGGCAGGAACGGGAACCAGCGGTTCGGACGGCGGCAGTTCGGACACGAGCGAGTCTCCCTGATGGGTTTTCATTGTTCGTCCGAAGCGATAACCCGCGAGTTATAAACTGCAAGGCACATGCACGCCTATGAAGGGATGGAATATGGTTCAATTGGGCCAGCACACTGGCGAACTGCTCGATCGGCTGGGGGTCGACCGAGCCTTGTGGACCGACGGTTCCATGCCCGCGGTGACGCCGCTGACCGGCGAGCAACTGGGGCAGGTGAAGGTCGCCGACAGCGCCGATGTGGATGCTGCGCTCGATCAGGCGACCGCGGCGTTCCGTGCATGGCGCGTCGTCCCGGCGCCCCGTCGCGGCGAACTGGTGCGACTGTGGGGCGAGGAACTGCGTGCCGCGAAGGACGATCTCGCAAAACTCGTGACCATCGAAGCGGGCAAGGTCCCGTCAGAGGGCGCGGGCGAAGTGCAGGAAATGATCGACATCTGCGACTTCGCCGTCGGCCTTTCGCGCCAGCTATACGGCCTGACGATCGCGACCGAGCGGCCGGGGCACCGGATGATGGAGGTCTGGCATCCGCTGGGTGTCGTCGGTGTGATTTCGGCGTTCAACTTTCCCGTTGCAGTGTGGGCGTGGAACGCCGCGCTGGCGCTGGTGTGCGGCAACAGCGTGGTGTGGAAGCCCTCGGAAAAGACCCCGCTGACGGCGCTTGCCGTGCAGGCAATTTTCGCGCGCGCGGCGGCGCGCTTCGGCGATGCGCCCGCGGGTCTGTCGCAAGTGCTGATCGGCGGACGCGAGGCGGGCGAGGCACTCGTCGATGACCGGCGTGTCGCGCTGGTCTCAGCCACCGGCTCGACCCGAATGGGCCGCGCGGTCGCGCCACGGCTCGCCGGGCGCTTCGCGCGTGCGATCCTCGAGCTTGGCGGCAATAATGGCGTGATCGTTGCCCCTTCGGCCGACCTTGACCTTGCGCTGCGCGGCGTCGCGTTCGGCGCCATGGGGACTGCTGGACAGCGCTGTACGACGACGCGGCGCCTGTTTCTGCACGACAGTATTTACGATGGCTTCGTCGCCAAGCTGAAGGCCGCCTATGCCAGCGTGGGCGTTGGAAATCCGCTGGAGGACGAGGTGCTCGTCGGCCCGCTGATCGATCGCGCGGCCTATGAGATGATGCAGGATGCTTTGGGCGCTGCACGTGCGGCTGGCGGCATCGTGCTCGGCGGAACGCGCGTCAGCGAAGGCGCGAGCTTTTATGTCAGGCCCGCGCTCGTCGAGATGCCCGGGCAGGTCGGGCCGGTGCTCGATGAGACTTTTGCGCCGATCCTCTATGTGATGCGCTATGACGATCTGGATGCGGTGATCGATCTGCACAACGACGTCGCGGCAGGCCTCTCGTCGGCGATTTTCACGACCGACATGCGCGAGGCGGAGCGCTTCCTCGTCGCCAGCGACTGCGGCATCGCCAACGTCAACCTCGGCACCAGCGGCGCGGAGATCGGCGGTGCGTTCGGGGGTGAAAAGGAAACGGGCGGCGGCCGCGAAAGCGGGTCGGATGCGTGGCGCCTGTACATGCGCCGTGCGACGAACACGGTGAACTATTCCGACGCGTTGCCGCTGGCGCAGGGAGTCAGCTTCGACCTGTCCTAACGCGGCGGCAGCGGGGCGGTCAGATCGATCCGCGCGATCTCGCGGATCTTGCCCTGATCGATCCGCGCCTCGACCAGACTCGTTCCCATCAGGCCGAAGATACGGCCGGCCAGAAAGACCGGCCGCGAGTTGCCGTACCAGTCGATGCATGACACCTCGCATATATAGTCGGGGTGGGTTTCGACATCATCGGCGGGCGTCGCGATCAGCTCGCCCGCCGAAGCAAGCATGCCAGAGGGCGATTTGGTCAGGAAGCTGAGGTCGGAAGTATCCGATCGCCACCACCAGCGACCCGACTCCTCGCTCCCCTTCACCGTCGGCACGCCGATGATGCCATTGCCGCCTTCATCTACGACGCTGTTGAAGGCGTGGCTGCGGCCCTCGCTTTCGTAGCGGCGGGACAGGAAGGTCGAGGACAGGATGCGCGCTTCCTTGCCGAGCCCGATCAGCGTGAGGTTCAATCCTTTGTCGTCGCGATAGCCGTTGATGATGATGTCGTTTCCGACGCGTTCGGTGCGCACGACATTGTGCGGGATGTCGATCACCACAGCAGCCTGCGGCCGCTTGACCGGAACCGCGACCGCCTTGCTCGATTGCGGGCCGTTTTCGGGGTCGGGCGGGTAACCACCCCAGCTGTCGCGGCCGCCGAATACCAGCCAGTCGTCCGCGAAACGGTTTTCGACGACGCGCTTGCCGGTCGAGGGAAGCGCGGTGAAGGCGCCGTCGGGAACAGGCTCGAAGATCGTGCCGAACGTGCCGGTGCGGATCTTCAGAAAGGCATTCTCGGCCGGAGCTTCATAGTCGCCATCGCAGCGGATCGAGCGCCAGTCGACCAACGCACGAAACTCGCCGTCGCGTTCATCCATCGACAGATGGTCATAGGGAGCGCCCGACACGCCGGCGACGCTCGCCTCGCGGCTGTCGATCGGCAGGCGATAGAGCGCCCCGGGCGCGACGTCGCGGCGCGCGGGGCGGGGCACGACGCGATGGTTTCCGTCCTCGTCCTCGTCGCCGGCGCAGCTCGGCATGCGCCACGTCTCGATATCGTCGATCGACGAATTCCACAGATAGACGGTTTCGGGCGACACGAACATTTCGGCGTGGCTGGGACCAAGGAAGCCGGTCGTGCGGCATTCGAGGCTGCGTTTGCGGCCAAAATCGCCCAGCGGGCAGATCGAGATCGCGTGGATCGTCGGATCGGCCGTCCGCAGCAGCGGCTTGTAAATCGATCGCGCGTCGAGCAGCGGCGTGCCGTCGGCCTGCTTCTGCTTCCGCTCTGCCTCGGGCAGCCAGCGTCGCAGGACCGGACGTGCGTCCAGCTTTTCGAACTGCTCGAGCGAATAGGGAGTATAGACGACCAGCTTGTCGCCGACGATGCGCGTCGCATAATTGTCGACATCGTAATAATCGTCGGAGGTGATGAGGAATACGCCTTCGCTCTTCACCTTGCCGCTCGCCTGATCGAGCGTGAAGATCGACATTTCGGTGGCGCTGTCTTCATAGCTGTAAGCGGTGATGATGACATGATCGCCCTCGACCAGCATCTCGTCATACCAGTCCGCGCCTTCGAAATCGTCTTCCCACTGATGCTTCTTCGGGCGCGCGGCGGGCATGCGGCGATAGACGTCTGCCCGGTCGGTCAGTTGCATCGTCTTTACATTGATCGCGAAGATGCGGCCGTCCTGCAGGACGAGCAGATAGTCACCGATCTGCTTGACGATGTCGCCTTCGTCGACGCCCGCAGTCTGGACGTTGGTGATCGACGTCGGGGCCGAAGCCCGCGTTCCGGTCACGACGACGCTGTCGGCACTCTCCTCGGCCGGGCAATCTTCGGGCTTCTCGCATAGCGGCGGTTCGCTGCTTTGCATGACCGCGGCAACGACGATTTCATCGGTACCGCCCGCATGGGCCCGGCGTCGTTCGGTAAGCCGTTCGAGCGTCTTGAGATAGGTCCGGAACTCGCTTTCGCCGCTATATCGGACGAGTTCTGACGACGTGACCCGGTCGAACCGGCTATCCTCGATCGCGGGGATCGGAATCGGCCCCGTCCCGGTCTGTTTCGGCACCGTGGTACAGCCCGCCAACGATGCCGCGACTCCCAACAGCAACAGCCCTCGCATGATCTGACTCCCCCTTGGCCCGGAGGAAATTATATCATCGATGACGGTGACGGGTTAGCGCAAATGCAGGACGATCAGGCCGCGCGCCAGCCAAAGCCCTCATCAAGCGCGACGACCTTGCCGGCAGTGCCAACCGGCTCCGCCGTGCCGTCGGTCAGGAACGCCAGCATCGCTGCGTCGGCAACGTCGACATGCGCCAGCGTGCGCTTGTCCTCGGGCGTCCGTGCCACCACGACGCCGGCCTTTGGCGCGCCGTCGCGGCCGTAGAACACCGTATAGCTCTCGATCGTCGCCGGGCCTGCATAATCCTCGACCAGTTCGGGCACCGGCCCGCGCTTTTCCTCGGCCTCGCCCTGATAGTCGAAATCCTGCGGGAAGCTGGCCGCCGCGATCGGCTGATTGCCCAGCACGATACAATGATTGTCGGTCGCAAAGCCGCCATTGGCGAACAGAAAGCCGTAGCGCCCTTCAGAGCGTAATTTCTCGACCATCGAGACGATCGCGTGGCTCATGTAATTGGCGATCGGACCGCCGCCGAAGGTCAGCCCGCCAAAGACCGTCGCGGGCCTGTCGATCGGCCAGCCGAGCGTTCGCCGCGCCATCTTGGGCACGCAGGGGAAACAGCTGTAAAGCTCGACGCAATCGAAATCGGCGACGGTCATCGCGTTCAATTCGAGCGTGCGGTTGATCGACGTCTCCATGCTGACGCTGCCGTCATAGCGGTCGCGGTGGAGGATGCTCGCGGGTTCCTTCGCCGCGGCGCCCATACCGACATAGATCAGCCGGTCTTCGGCGATGCCTCGCCGCCGCGCTTCGGCAAGGCTGGCGACGAGGAATCCCGCACCCTGATTGACCGATGAGTTGGCGACCATCAGCTTCGAATAGGGGAAGGCGATCGGTCGGTTGCGTTCATCGACTTTCAGAATGTCTTCGGGCGTCGCGGGCTTGCGGATCCACGCGCCGTCGTTCGCTGCGGCGACCTCGGAAAAGCGCGACCAGATTTCGGCGCTCTCGGCCTGCGCTTCGCCAAGGCTTTCGCCCCACGCCGCGCGGGTCGCATTTTCATAGAGCGGATAGACATCGACCGGCGCCGACAGGCCATGCTTCTGCGCATAATTTGGCTCGCGCCGCGTCGCGACCTTGCGGATCGCGTTATAGCTCTTGTCCTCGCCCTTCGCCGCTTTGGCCGCGCGGCCGGCCGCCGTCCGCAGCGCTTCGGCACCGACGATCGCGGCGAGCTTGACCTCGCCCGCGCCGATGCGGTTCGCCGCCTCGTTGAGCAGGCGCACCGGCGTGTCGCCGTGGGGCGCCGCCGACTGATAATTGATTGCCGGGTTCGCGCCGATCGCGGCGGCGAGCGGTTCTGGTAGCTTGCCAAGGCTGTGGAAGCTGATCTGGTCGACGATCGCAAGGCTGTCGATCTCGGCCAGCGGCACGCCCGCATCTTCGGCCGCGACCTTCAGCGCCGCGACCATCAGCCCGAGCGAGTCGAGCCCCTGATCAGGATCTTCCGGGCGGTCGTTGACCTGACCGACACCGATGATGACGGGAATGCGCTCGGGATCGGCAATGCTCATGTCAGCGCGCCTTCCACTCGGGTTTGCGCTTCTGCGCGAAGGCGAGGGGGCCTTCGCGGGCATCCTCGCTCGCCATCAGTATCTTGCGCTCGCGCTTGTTGTCGTCCCAGTGCGCGTCGTCGCCCGCGATCTGGCCATCGATGATGCGCAGTGCGACGCGCTTCGACGCCTGCACCGACAGCGGCGCATTGCCCGCGATCTTTTCGGCCAGCGCGATCGCGGTCGGCATCAGATCGGCGAGCGGGACGACGCGGTTGGCGAAACCATAGCGCAGCGCGGTCGCGGCATCGAACGGATCACCGGTCAGCAGATGCTCCATCGCAATCTTCTGCGGCAATTGCTTGACGATCCGGAACGCGCCCCCGGCGGCGGCGAACAGCCCGACCTTGACCTCGGGCAGGCCGAACTGGGCATTTTCGGACGCAACGACGATGTCGCACATCAGCGCGAGTTCGCAGCCGCCTCCAAAAGCGAAGCCATTGACCGCGCCGATGACCGGCTTCGAAACCGGGTGCGCGGCAAAGCCGCCGAAGCCCCACGCCTGTTGCGCCTTGTCGTCGGGGGCCAGTTGTCCGCCGCGCGAGAGCGCGACCAGGTCGGCGCCCGCACAGAAAGCCTTGTCGCCTGCGCCGGTGATGACGACGGCGCGGATTTCGGGGTCGTTCTCCGCTTCCTCAAGTGCGGTGCCGATGCCGACATGCACGTCCGCGTTGACGGCGTTGCGTGCCTCGGGCCGGTTGATCGTGACGATCAGGATGTGGCCCTGACGAGTTGTCAGAACGGCAGGCTGAGGGGCGTCGGTCATCATGTCTCTCCCAAATGGCCGGATCGGCGAACACGCGAATCCGGCCTTCGGGAAAACTATCGTCCGAAGTTAACGTTTACGTCAACTGCCAAAAGCAGCAGAGCCGGTCAGATCGACTGGCCGGTCTTCGCCCAGTCGGCGAGGAAACCTTCGATGCCCTTTTCGGTCAGGATATGCTTGAAGAGGCCCTTGATGACCGACGGCGGTGCGGTCATCACGTCGGCGCCGATTTTCGCGGCTTCGAGCACATGGATGCCGTGGCGCACGCTCGCCACCAGAATCTCGGTCTCATAGGCATAATTGTCGTAGATCAGCCGGATGTCGGCGATCAGCTGCATCCCGTCGAAGCCATTGTCGTCATGGCGACCGACGAAGGGCGAGACGAAGGTCGCGCCGGCCTTTGCAGCGAGGAGCGCCTGCGCGGCCGAGAAACAGAGCGTGACATTGACCATCGTGCCGTCGCTGGTCAGCGCCTTGCAGGTCTTCAACCCGTCGATCGTCAGCGGCACCTTGATGCAGACATTGTCGGCGATCTTGCGGAGGATTTCCGCCTCTTTCATCATCGTTTCATGGTCGAGCGCGACGACTTCGGCCGACACCGGACCGGTGGTCAGTGCGCAGATTTCCTTCGTCACTTCCTTGAAGTCGCGCCCCGACTTCGCGATCAGCGACGGGTTGGTCGTTACCCCGTCGAGCAGACCGGTAGCGGCGAGTTCCTTGATGTCGGCGATTTCGGCGGTGTCGGCGAAGAATTTCATGGCGAGGGCTTCCTTGCGGGCAGGGTGATTCGGATTGGTTCCGGCCCTAGAACAGTGCGCGCGAAATATGAACCGCCCGCTTTCTGCGAAAGCACTGGCGTTCCATCTTTGTTCCGATTATGCGATCCGCATGGCCAAAGCGAAGCGTCAATATGTCTGCCAGAATTGCGGGTCGGTCTCCTACCGGTGGCAGGGGCAGTGCGCCGATTGCAACGAGTGGAACACGCTGGTCGAAGAGGCTGGAGAAACCGCCTTTTCGGCAAAGCACGACCTGAGCAAGGGCGGGCGCACGCTGGTGCTCGAAACACTCGATGCGCAGAGCGCGATGCCCGAACGGATGCTGTGCGGCATTTCCGAATTCGACCGTGCCTTGGGGGGCGGTTTCGTCGCCGGGTCGGCGACGCTGATTGGCGGCGATCCGGGGATCGGCAAGTCGACCCTGCTGCTGCAGGCCGCGGGACGGCTGGCGAAGGCCGGCAAATCGGTCGTCTATATCAGCGGCGAGGAGGCCGCGGCGCAGGTGCGTTTGCGCGCACAGCGCCTTGGGCTCGGCGACGCGCCGGTGGCGCTCGCCAGCGCCACATCGGTGCGCGACATCCTTGCGACCCTCGACAGCCGGACCGCCGATTTCGTCGTCATCGATTCGATCCAGACGATGCACAGCGACCTGATCGACAGTGCACCCGGAACGGTGAGCCAGGTCCGTGCAAGCGCGCAGGAACTGATCCGCTACGCCAAGGACAGCGGCGCGGCGATCGTGCTCGTGGGCCACGTCACCAAGGACGGGACGATCGCGGGGCCGCGCGTCCTCGAACATATGGTCGACACCGTGCTGGCGTTCGAGGGCGAGCGCAGCCATCAGTATCGCATCCTCCGCGCCGTGAAGAACCGCTTCGGCGGCACTGACGAGATCGGTGTTTTTGCGATGGGCGAGGAGGGGCTGGGCGAAGTATCGAACCCGTCGAGCCTGTTCCTGACCGACCGCAGCCGCGACGTACCGGGGTCGGTCGTATTCCCCGCGCTGGAAGGCACGCGCCCGGTGCTGGTCGAGGTGCAGGCGCTGACGGTCCGCCTTGCCAGCGGCGCGACCCCGCGCCGGGCGGTGGTCGGCTGGGACAGCGGGCGGCTCGCGATGGTGCTTGCGATACTGGAGGCGCGGTGCGGACTGCAGATGGGGGCGGCCGAGGTCTATCTCAACATCGCCGGCGGCTATCGTCTCACCGATCCGGCAGCCGATCTGGCGGTTGCGGCGGCGCTGATCTCGGCGTTCAGCGAGCGGCCGGTGCCGTCCGATGCGATCGTCTTCGGCGAGCTTTCGCTCTCGGGCGAAGTGCGACAGGTATCGCACGATGCCCTGCGTCTTCGCGAGGCGGCAAAGCTCGGCTTTTCAAGGGGCTGGGGGCCAAAGGGAATGAAGGCTGTGAGCGGGATCGGCGTCACCGGCTTCGGCCGGCTCGGCGAACTCGTTGACCTGATGCTCGGTCGCGACTAGCTCGCCCTTATGGGTAGTTTGACAGCTCTGGATATCCTCGTGCTGACGCTGGTCGGCGGCGGCGCGGTGCTCGGTTTCATGCGCGGTCTGGTGCAGGAGGTAACGACGCTTCTCGCCTGGGTTCTGGCGATCGCGGCGGTGCGCTTTTTCCATCCGATGGTAACCGATCTGCTTTCGGGCTGGGTCGAGGCGCCCGGCGGCGCGGCGATGCTCGCGTTCGTGATCCTGTTCGGCGGCGTGTTCGCCTTTGCCAAATGGGGATCGCGCGCGATGGGACAGCGCAGCCGTGCGTCGCTGGTCGGCGGCGTCGACCGCGGGCTCGGGGCCGGATTCGGCGCGATCAAGGGACTGATGGTCGCGACCTTGCTCTTCATGGCGGCGACGTTGCTCTATGACATCGGTTACGGCGCAGCGCAGCGACCCGCGTGGATGACCGACAGCCGTACCTATCCGGCGCTCAGCGCCACCAGCGCGGCGCTGAGCAAGGTTGTCGCCGATCGCCGCGCCGAAGCGCGGTCGGCGCAGGAAGATGCAGACAAGCAGGCGGCCGCTGCGGCGAGTGCGCCATGAGCAGCGCGCTCTACAATCGCGACATATTGTCGCTCGCGGTCGGATCGGTCGACTTTCCGCCGCGTGACGATGCGCGGTATCGCGTGTCGGCGCGCGCTCCGCTTTGCGGCAGCGCGATCATCCTCGACGTCGATACCGACGACCAGGGCCGAGTGACCGGCATCGGCATGCATGTCGAGGCGTGCGCGCTCGGTCAGGCCTCGGCAACGTTGCTCGCGCGCCACGCGATCGGCAAGGACGTTGCCGAAATTCGCGCCGCGCGCGCTGCGATTGGTGGCTGGTTTGCGGGGGAGGGCGATCGTCCCGACTGGCCGGGATTCGACCTGCTCGCCGCTGCGCGCGACTATCCCGCGCGACACGGCGCGATCCTGTTGCCGTTCGACGCTGCGGTCGCGGCGCTCGGCGAACAGGCGGCGCCGGTATGAGCCTTGCGATCCTGACCGCCGCGGCGGCGGCTGAGGCAGCGGGCGAAACCGCGACCGACGCCGCGCTGCTCGAAGGCGCGATCCTGCTCGGCGTTGCAACGCTGTTCGTGCTGATCTTCCGCCGTCTCGGCCTTGGTGCGGTGCTTGGCTATCTGATCGCCGGCGCGCTCGTCGGGCCGCACGGGCTGGGCCTCGTTGGAGGCGGCGAATCGAAACTCGCCTTCGCCGAGATCGGGATCGCCTTCCTCCTTTTCCTCGTCGGACTCGAACTCCATCCAAGACGTCTTTGGGAGATGCGTCGCGCGATCTTTGGCCTGGGTCTGGCGCAGGTGGTGATCACTGGCCTCATTCTCGCCGGACTGATTCTGCTCACGCTCGGTTTCAGTTGGCAGGCGGCGCTCGCGCTCGGCCTGCCGCTTGCGCTTTCCTCGACCGCGCAGGTGTTGCCGAGCCTCAAGAGCTCGGGCCGGATCAACTCGCCCTTCGGCGAAAAAGCCTTCTCGATCCTGCTTTTTCAGGATCTCGCGATCGTCCCGATGATCACCATCATCGCGGCGCTGTCGCGTGCACCGGCCGACGCTTCGGCGCCCCCGGGCTGGCTGATGGCGGTGTACACCGTTGGCGCGATCGCGGTGCTCGTCCTCGTCGGACGCTTCATCGTCAACCCGCTGCTTCGCCTGATCGGCCGCTATGGCGAGCGTGAACTATTCGTCGTCGTCGGCCTGCTCGCCGTGCTGGCGAGCGCGGCCTTCATGCACAGCCTGCACCTGTCGACCGCACTCGGCGCGTTCGTTGCGGGCATGATGCTCGCGGACTCGCCGTACCGGCACGAGATCGAGGCTGATATCGAGCCCTTCCGTCTCGTCCTGCTCGGCCTCTTCTTCCTCGCTGTGGGGATGGTGCTCGACGTCGGGGTGGTGGTGGCGAAGCCGATGCTTGTCATCTCGCTGGCGGCGGGGCTGGTGGCGATGAAGGTCGCCGTGCTGACGGTGCTCGTGCGCCTGTTCGGCAAGCCGTGGAGCGTCGCGCTCGGGCTCGGTCTGCTGCTCAGCCAGGGCGGCGAATTCGGCTTCCTGCTCTTCACCCAAGCGGCCGATGCGCTGCTTATCGCGCCGCAGGCGGCGAGCTTGTTCAGTGCGGTCGTGACGCTATCGATGATGACGACGCCGTTCCTGATGCTGTTCGCGCGCAATCTGGAATTTTCGCCGGGAAGCAGTGCAGATCTCGACGATCCCGAAAACGCGCCGCGCGGATCGTCGATCGTCATCGGCTATGGGCGGTTCGGCCAGATCGTCGCGCAGATGCTGCACGCGGTCGATTGCTCGGTCACCCTGATCGACAAGAAGCCGAGCCAGATCGAGCTGTCGGGCCGTTTCGATACCAAGGTCTATTTTGGCGACGGGCTTCGCGTCGACGTGTTGCGCCGTGCCGGGGCTGAGGAAGCGCGGCTGATCGTGTTCTGCACCGACGACCCGACGATCGACGCCGCGGCGCTGGCGCCGGTCGTCGCGGCCTTCCCCAACGCGCGCGTGCTGACGCGGGTATTCGACCGCCGCCAACTGCTGGCGATCGATGGCGCGGGAACGGTCGGCGCGGTGCGCGAGGTGTTCGAAAGCTCGATCGCGCTCGGAATGATGGCGCTCCAGCAGCTCGAGGTCGCGCCGCGCGAGATCGAGGATGTCGAAACCGCACTGCGCCAGCTCGACGCCGAACGGCTCGATTTGCAGATCAGCAAGGGCGACCTCTCGGCGGGGCGCGAGCATCGCTTTGTCGCGGGCGGAGGGCGGCAGGCGACCAGCGTGCTCGAAGCCCTGCGCGAACGGCGGCGGGCGGCAAAGCGCGCGCGCGAAGAAGCCGAAAGCGAAGCGGCCGCCTAACGCTCCCGCGCCATCCGTCCGGCCGAATAGACGATCGGAATCATCGCGAATTCGGTGACTTGCGGTCGCTCATCTGAACGCCAGCCGTGATGCCGAGGAAGGCGACGGTCCTCAGCCCGGCCGCCGTTGTCCTGTGGCCTCTTGCTTTCAGCTCGCCCGTATCGGCAATCGCCACCAAATTTCGGTCCCATGTGACACATATTGCAGTCATTCGCAGCAGACTGGCGCATGCGGAGGTCTGAGAAAGGGCGGATTGAAGGACGAGCAAGGGGGGGTGGGGAGCGGACATTGCCTCGCAGCGCTATCTAAAGAAGCTGATCACCTCACCATCGACCCATAACCTATTGGGCGGCCCGTCCCTTGTGAATTGAACCGTCACAGGTTTTTCGCGACCGTTCGGCACAAGCACCAGTTCGCCATGCTGCACGGCAGCCTGAACGAAATCGGGCTTATACTGTCCCACATAATGAGCGCGTTCCATGAATATGATACGCTGCCCGCCACGAACTGCGCACTCGGGACACACCGGCTTTAGTCTGTATCGATAAGCATATATCTGGAAGGTGTGGCCAAACTTTTGTACCCGCCCAAGGTGACGAACGGAGAGTTGATCCTTTTGACAATCAACTGAGCCCGAGAATCCGCCTGCCAATAAAGCAGGTCTTAGGCCATCAAGGCATTCAGTCGCGAGAGAGGGGACCGTAGCACCGGCGAAAGCCAGCGACGCAAACGATATCAAAACGTTTACCCGGTGTCCCATATGCGCAAGCTACAACGACGCCCAAACGTCCGCAATCGGTCGTTAGCGGTCATTCGACCCAGATCGGCATGAATGGAAGCTAACGATCCAATTGCGGACATTCCATTTCGTGTTATCGAACTTCCCATGGGAGCAGAGTCTCGATTTGTCATCGTCGCGATGATTGTTGCGCTCGGCGGGTGTGGCAAATCGGACCTTCCAGATGACCCACTGTTTGTCGGCGTGGAAAACTTAAACTACGCAGATGGTACAAAAATCATACAAGAGCGGCTGCAAACTCGATTTCCAAAAGGTAACGCCGAACAAGGCCTAAAGGATTTTCTTACGGAGCAAGGCTTCGAGATCAGGGCCCAAGCGAATCAATCTGCCTCCCCCAGCCGGATCGCGTCGCTCAAGTTCGGTGCTTTCTTCTGCGGAAGCCAAGTTCGCGTCATTTGGGAAGCTGATGCGGTCGGCCGAATTGAGAACATTGAAGCGCGATATGCCGATACTGGCTGCCCCTAGCCGTTGTCGACCGTCCGTTCCCACCCCAAAAGCTCCCGTTCCTCAAGTCTTCTGCCGCATCCGCGCGCGCTTGAAACCGTCGCGCGCCGTGCAGCGGCCCAGCCACGCCTTGGTCGCCTCGCCCAGCACATCGTCGGCGCCCAGCGTCGTAGCCAGAAATGCAGCATAGCCGATCGCGATGTCGGCGGTCGTGAAGCGTCCGGCGACGAGCCATTCGCGTCCGTCGGCGAGCGCCGCCTCGATGCTCTTCGCCCGTCCGCCGAAGAACGCCTTATAGTCGGCAACCGCCTGCGCCAGCCGGCGGTCCTCGGGCTCGACGCGGGTGTAGCGGATCATGATCGCAAGCGGGAAGGTCAGCGTTGCGTCGCTGCGGTGCAGCCAGTTGCGCCAGTCCCAATAGTCCGCCTCGTCGCGGGTCAGTTCGAGCGGAGTGCCTTCGGCGATGCGTTCGCAGATCGCGGCCGATTCGGTCATCAGTCGGCCATCCTCGACCCAGCCGGGAATGGTCATCAGCGGATTCACCGCGCGATAGTCTGGTTCGAAGGCGCGCGGCGGGAATTTCAGTACACGCAGGTCGACGTCGATCCCGGCTTCCTCGACCGCCCACAGACAGCGAAGCGAGCGCGCATCGGCGCAGTGATACAGGATCGGTAACGTCATGCGGCAACCTCCTTCGGGCGATCGATGTGGCGGCGATGTTCGCGCCAAGCGATGAAAAGGCCGCTCGCGATGATCAGCGGTGCGCCGATCCAGGTCGTTTCGGCGGGCAGGGTGCCGAAGAACCACCAACCGCACGCGATCGACCAGAGCAGCGCCGAATAGTCCATCGGGATCACGACGGCGACTGGCGCCAGTCGCAGGGCGCCGGTCAGCGACATCTGCACCACCGCGCCTGACAGGCCGAGCCCGACGAGGAGCAGCCATTCGTGCGCGCTGTGCGCGGTGTAGAAAAAGGGCAGCGCGATCCCCAGCGGGATCATCGACAGCAGGCTGAACCAGAAGACGATCGTCGCCGCCGCCTCGGTCCGGCCAAGGTCACGGACAGCGATGGTGATGAGGGCGGTCATGATCGCGCCGCCAAGCGCGATCAGTGTTCCCATGCCGTGGGTGCCGGCAAAGCCCGCGACAAAGCCCGCGCCGGGGTTCAGCACGACGAGCACGCCGACGAAGCCCACGATCACCGCGCTCCAGCGCTGCCAGCCCGCGCGCTCGCCGAGCAGGATGGCCGCAAAGATCACCGCGAAGATCGGCACCGACAGGTTGATGGTCGTGGCCTCGGCCATGGGAAGCAGGATCATGCCGCCGAAATTGCACGCCATACCCGTCAGCCCCATCGCCGCGCGCCGTGCGTGCGATCCGATGCGCTGCGTCTTGAGCGTCGCAAGGCCGCCGTGCGTCATCACCCAGATCAGGATGAAGGGGATGACCAGCGCCTGCCGCCAGAAAAGGCTTTCGAGGATGTGGATGCCCGCCGCGTCGATATATTTGACCAGTACGAACATGAACGACAGGCTCGCCATCGCGAGCAAGCGCAGGGCGATGCCGCCCAGATAATGCTGCGGCGGACCGGAAGGCGGAACGGTGATCATCGGCTTTTGCGCATATCAGTCAGGTTGCGCCAGGCAAGCCGTCATCCCCCTTGCCGACGGGATATAATCAAGCTAGGGGCGCACTCCGGCCTAGGGGTATAGCTCAGTTGGTAGAGCATCGGTCTCCAAAACCGAGGGTCGTAGGTTCGAGTCCTACTGCCCCTGCCAGGTCGTCCCATATCGTCCGACGGGCCGCGACGCGCCCCCATCCTCGGCGTTCAAAAAACCCTGAAAAGCCTGTCCCGGAAGATCGTCGCCGCGGACCGGCTGTTTTGACCGCTAAACGTTCCGGTCACCGATCTTTGATGCGAACCGACTGGAGCGCCGCGCCTGACATGCTATGGGCATGCTATGCTTCACATGCACGGCCGCGGCGGTACCGTCGAAATCGATGGTGTCAACTATGACTGGGAACTCCTGAGCGAGCCCCAATTGTCCTCTTCCGATGGCTGGAAGGGCATGACGGTCGCCTTGCGCCAGAGAGATATGCCACGCGAAGCCGTGCTGGAATTTCCGACGCCAAAGCGCCTGCTCAAAGGATTGCCGAAAGGGCGTTCGCACATCAACGACGCGATAGCTTCGCGAGGGGTGCGCGCGGCCTTGTCGGCAGGATGGGACCCGGCTTCTCGCGGCAAGCCCACGGTCTTCATGGTCGATGCCAACGGCGATTAAGCGCGATCGCCCAACCAATCGGCCCTGATCTCTCCCCTATGCCCCTCCGGCGCCAGCGCAGCGCGCAGGGCTTCCAGCAGAGGGGGCAGCGCCTGCGTGAAGGCGTAGGGCGGGTTGACGATGAAAAGGCCCGCGCCGTTATAAATGTCGGGCTGATCGCGATTGTAAAGCCAATGCTCGACCACCAGAAACTTCGGGATGCCGAGTTTCCGCAACTGTTGCTTCCACCGCACATGCGTCTCGCGATCCTTTAGCGGATACCAGATCACGGTCACGCCATGCGCCCATTTGCGGGTAGCCGCGGCGAGGGTGGCGGTGATGCGCGCGCGTTCATCGCTCTGCTCGTACGGCGGGTCGACCACTATCACGCCGCGTGCGGTGCGCGGCGGCACCATGGCCAGCCAAAGCTCGTATGCGTCGCGCTGATGCACGGCGGCGGGTGTGTCGCGCATCGCGCCGCGCAGGGCATAGACGTCTTCGGGATGCTTCTCGTTCAGGATCAGAAAATCCTGCGGACGCAGAAGCTGCGCCAGAAATCGCGGCGATCCGGGGTAGAGGTGAGGCTCGGCCCCGGCATTCACCGCCTGTACGGCGGCGCGGTAATCGTCCAGCAAGGGGGTCGGGTCAGCGAAGGCCCGCAGCACGCCTTGCGTGGCCTCGCCGGTGCGCCCGGCCTCCTCGCCATCAAGGTCGTACAGCCCGCAACCGGCATGGGTGTCGATCAGGGTCAGCGCGCCCGGTTTTTGCTGCAGCGCGCGCACGAGGGCGATCAGCAGGCTGTGCTTTACGACATCGGCGCTGTTGCCGGCATGGAAGGAATGGCGATAATTCATTGTTATTCAAAATCCTGGCGATCTGCTTTTATACCAACGGCTGGGCGCAAAAGCTGAGCGCGAGGCAATGGAAGCAACCAATCCAGTGCCCGTATAGATTCGGGCGCAAACCTTCAAAGCATTCTGCGCAAGGCCTTCAGCCCACGATAGCGATCATTCCGCCTCGCGAAATTCGATCAGATCCCATTTGTTGCCATAGAGGTCGAGGAACACCGCAACCGTGCCGTAATCGGCCTCCAGCGGTTCGCGCTCGATCCGCACGCCCCGGTCGAGCAGGCGCTGGTAATCGCGCCCGAAATCGTCGGTTTGCAGAAACAGGAAGACGCGGCCGCCCGACTGGTTGCCGATGAAGGTCGCCTGCTCTTCGGTCGCGGCGCGCGTGAGCAGGATCGTGGCGCCGCCCGGCGGGTTGCCCGGCGGAGCGACAAGCACCCAGCGTTTGTCCTGTGCGGGCTGATAATCGTCGGCGACCAGCGTGAAACCCAATGTCCCGACATAGAAGTCGATCGCCTCGTCATAGTCGCGCACGACGAGCGCGATGTGCGCGAGCGACTGGCGCGTCATTCGCGCAGGCCGCGGAGCGCGGCACCCGCGGCGAAAGGTCCGATCATGGTCAGCAGCAGGCTGGCCGCGGCAAGCAGCTTCACCGCGCCGCGCCCCGACGGATCGAGCATTCCGGCGCCGAAGATCAGCATCGGCACCGCGAGCGGCAGGATCAGCAGCCCGCCGATCGCGCTGCCGCCCTTGTGGTTCGCGGTCAGCGCGGCGCTGAGGACCGCGAGCGAGGCGAGGGCGGGGATGGCGATGGCGATGCCCGTCGCGAGCGTTGCGACCCGCGCGGGATCCTGCGCCAGCAGGGCCGAGGCAGGAAAGAGGGCGATGAGCAAAGGAAGCCCGAAACCAATGGCATGGGCAGCGATCTTTACGGCGGCAATGAGCTCATCGGCAAAGCCGCGCACGGCGAGTTGATCGAGCACGCCCGCATCCTTGTCGGGCTTCACCAGCCGGTCGATCGGGAGGAGCGCGGCAAGCAAGGCTGCGACCCATATCATCCCGCCGCCAGCCCGGCGCAGCAGCGGTGCGTCGGGTCCGACCGCGAAGGGAAAGGCGGTCGCGACGAGCAGAAAGAAGAGCACCGGCAGCCACAGCGCCCCGCTGCCCCACGCGCGGCGAAGGTCGCGCCAGAAGAGGGCGATCAGCGCGGTCACAACCCGGCCTCGTCATTGCGAGGAGCGTAGCGACGCGGCAATCTCCAGCCATCGACCTCGCGCAATGGCCTGCGCTGGAGATTGCTTCGCTGCGCTCGCAATGACGGATATGGGCTCAAACCAGCGCCCCCATGTCGAGCTCGGCCAGATCGGGAACCCCGAGCGCGAAGTGCGAGGCGAGCAGCACGGCGCCGCCGTTTGCGCGATGCCTTGCGATTCCCGCGACCAGCCGCGCCTGCGCGGCATCGTCCATGCCGTTCGCGGGCTCGTCGAGCAGCCAGATCGGCGCCCCGCTGGCGATGACGCGGACCATCGCGGCGCGCTTGCGCTGGCCGGTCGAGAGCATCGATACGGGGACGTCGGCAAGATTCCCGAGCGCCATCTCGCCCATCGCCCGGTCGACCGCATGGCCGTCGACGGTGTCGACCCGCGCCCAGAAATCGATCGCGCGGCGCAGCGGAAGTTCGGCGTCGAGCGCCGCGGCTTCGTCGATCAGGGCGACACGCTCGCGGCGCTCGACCGTCCCGGCGGCCGGGCGCAGCAGCCCAGCGGCGAGGCGGATCAGGCTCGACTTGCCTGCGCCGTTGGGGCCGCGCAGCCACAGCGCCTCGCCGCGGTTCAGCGTCAGTGACAGTCCCTCGAACAGCAGCCGGTCGCCGCGGATGCACGCGACATTGTCGAGCCGCAGCAGTTCGCTCATGCCCCATCTTCCAGCGCGTGCATGTCGTCGTCGGAAAAGCCGAAATGATGGCCGATCTCGTGGATCAGCACATGCCGCACCAGCCAGTCGAGCCGTTCGCCGCCCTCGATCCATTCGACGAGGATCGGAATGCGGTAGAGCGTCACGCGGTCGGGCATCCCGCCGCTCTGGTCGATGCTGCGCTCGGTCAGCGGACGGCCTTCGTAGAGGCCGGTGAGGTCATAGGGATGGTCGATGTCGAGCGATTTCAGCGTCTCGTCGTCGGCAAATTCCTCGATCTCGATCACCACATCCGTGATGTGCGGCTTGAACATATCGGGCAGTTGTTCGAGCGCGGTTTCGGCCATCGCGAACAGCGCGTCGGCATCGGGGGCGCCCGCCGTCCATCCGGGCAGGAGTTCGGCCGGGCCTTTAACGGGTTGCGTGGTCTTGTCGCTCATCGCACCCTTCCTTATGGCGACGGCACGCCCTTTACCAGCCGGAGAAGAATATGGTCCAGAAACTCGACGATGCGCAGCGCGCCGCGCTGTTCGCACGCTTTCCTGACTGGGCGCACGAGCCGGTGCGCGACGGCATCACCCGCCAGTTCAAGTTCGACGACTTCGCGCAGGCGTTCGGGTTCATGGCGAGCGTCGCGATCATCGCCGAAAAGATGGACCATCACCCCGAATGGTCGAACGTCTATAACAGGGTCGACATATTGCTGACGACGCACGACGCCGATGGCCTGTCGGAGCGCGACGTCGCGCTGGCCGAAGCGATCGAGGGGCTGCTCTGAGCCGCCGATGATCCGGTTCGATCGCTCCCATCAGCTTCTTGCGGTCGGAGTGGCGATCCTTGCGGGGTTCGTCGATGCGATCGGCTTCGTCGAATCGGGCGGCTTTTTCGTGTCGTTCATGACCGGCAATTCGACGCGTCTGGCGGTCGGCGTGGCCGAATGGCTTCCGGTTGCGCAGTTCGCCGGCGGCGTCATCGCGGTCTTTGTCGCCGGCGTGGTTGCCGGTTCGCTCGTCGGCGGACGCGCCGGCGCGGCGCGGACGTCCGCCACGCTCTTCGTCGTCACGATCCTGCTCGGGCTCGCGGCGGTGCTGCGCTGGCTTGCCGCCGATCTCCCCGGAATACTCTGTCTCGCCTTTGCCATGGGTGTGGCGAATGCCGCGATCGTCGGGCGCGACGGAGCGGTTGTCGGGGTCACTTATATGACCGGCACACTCGTCCAGATGGGGCACAAGATCGCAAACCGGCTGCGCGGCGAGGGCGACGGGCGCTGGCTCCACCACTTCGGGTTGTGGGTCTCGCTCGTCTGCGGGGCGATTGCCGGGGCCCGGACGATATTGTGGTCGGAACCGGTCGCCTATGGACTGGCCATCCTTCTCGCTGCGCTGCTCACCCTGCGCGCCGGGTGGCTGCAGCGGCGGGTGAGCTAAGCCGCGTCTTGCCTTCGCGCTGGCATGGTTCCACAAGGGCGCAATAAAGTAACAAGGGGGATCGACCGCATGTCCGACAGCCTGCTGCGCCGCAAGACGATCGTGCCGGATCAGGGACACGGACATGGTCTGGCCAGAACGCTGAGCTGGCCGCATCTTATCGCGCTTGGCGTCGGGGCGATCGTCGGCACCGGCATATTGACGCTGATCGGCGTCGGAGCCGACAAGGCGGGTCCGTCTGTCATCCTGTCGTTCGCCGTGGCGGGGCTGATCTGTGGCTGCGCCGCGCTCGCCTATGCCGAGATGGCGACGATGATCCCGGCGTCGGGCAGCGCCTATACCTACTCCTATGTCGTGATCGGCGAGTTGATCGCATGGGTCGTGGGGTGGAGCCTGATCCTCGAATATTCGCTGGTGGTGAGCGCGGTCGCGGTCGGCTGGTCGGGCTATGCGGCGCCCTTGCTTCATGCTTGGGCCGACGTGCCGATGACCTTGATGCAGGGACCGGAACTCCGCGGCATCGTCAACCTGCCCGCGATCGCGATTATCGCCGTCGTCGCGGGGATGCTGCTGTTCGGGACGCGCGAGAGCGCGACGGTGAACGCAATCCTCGTGCTCGTGAAGGTCGCGGCGCTGGTCGTGTTCGTTGCGGTTGCGCTGCCCGCCTTCGATGCCGCGAATCTCGAACCGTTCAGCCCCTATGGCTTTGCGAAGCATGTGGCGCCCGACGGAGTCGAGCGCGGTGTGATGGCCGCGGCGGCGATCATCTTCTTCGCCTTCTATGGCTTCGATGCGATCGCGACCGCGGCCGAGGAAACGAAGAACCCCGACCGCGATCTGAAAATCGGGATCGTCGGATCGATGGTTGCCTGCGTCGCAATCTATATTCTTGTCGCGATCGCGGCGGTGGGCGCGATCTCGTACAGCAAGTTCGCGAACAGCCCCGAGCCGCTGGCGCTGATCCTGCGCGAACTGGGGCAGGCGCGCGCAGCGCAATATCTCGGCATCTCGGCAGTCATCGCATTGCCGACGGTGATCCTGGCTTTCTTCTTCGGGCAAAGCCGCATCTTCTTCACCATGGCCCGCGACGGCCTGCTGCCGGCCAGCCTGGCCAAGTTGTCGGCGCGAGGTACACCGGTTCGCATCACGATCTTCACCGCGATCATCGTCGCCATCCTCGCGGGCTTCATTCCGCTCGACGAGCTGGCGGCGCTTGCCAATGCGGGGACGCTCGCGGCGTTTACCGCCGTGTCGGTTTGCATGCTGATCATGCGTCACCGGGCGCCCGACGCACCGCGCACCTTCCGTGCGCCGCTGCCCTGGCTGATCGGCATTATCGCCATCGGGGGCTGCCTCTATCTCTTCTATAGCCTGCCTGCGAAGACGCAGCTCTGGTTCGCGATCTGGAACGTCGCGGGGCTCGCGGTCTATTTCCTCTATGCGCGGCGCAATGCCGTCGCTGGCTGACGAAGCGTCTATTCCGGCGGGATAAAAGCGGTTGCATCCGGGCCGCCGGCCATGCAGGCAGCGGACGGGGCAGATTGGAATGACGGGGGAATGGGGCATGACCCGATGGGTGCGGTGGGCGCTGGCGACGACGATGCTGGTCGCGCCGGGGAGCGTGGCGATGGCAGGCGAACAGCCGCTGTACCAGCCCGCGCCCGAATGGATCACGCCGGCGAAGCTCGCCAATGCGTCGGGCACTGCGGCGGGCCTGGCGATCCTCGACATGCAGCAGCGGATCGATGGCGCGACGGTGTGGAATTATGCCGACACGGCGATGAAGCTAAACACCCCCGAAGAGCTGGCGCAATACAGCAATGTCACCGTGTCCTGGGCGCCCGACAAGGGCGATCTGATCATCCACCAACTCGTCATCGTGCGCGACGGGGCGGAGATCGACGCGCTGGCGGGCGGGCAGAAGTTCACCGTGCTGCGCCGCGAGCAGTCGCTCGAACAGCGCGAACTGACGGGCATATTGTCGGCGACGCTGCCCGTCGAGGGGTTGCGCGCGGGTGACATCCTGCGGCTACGGATGTCGACGACGGTAAAGGACGACGCGCTCGGCGGCCGGGCGCAGGCGACGATGCCGCTGATCGCCGAACCCGCGCGCGTCGGGCAGGCAGGATATAAGCTGTCGTGGCGGGGCGGCGAGGCGATGCAGTGGAAGGTGCAGGCAAAGGGCGCCGATCCGAAGGCGCGCCGCGTCGGCGATTTCATGGAACTGCCGATTCCGGTCCCGCTGCCCAAGCCCACCGAAATTCCGGAGGACGCGCCGATCCGGTATCAGCGTCTGCCGATCATCGAGGCATCGACCTTTGCCGATTGGGCCGACGTATCGAAGATCATGGCGCCGCTCTATGCGACCGAAGGAACGATCGCCGACGGCAGCCCGCTGGCGGGGGAGGTCGCCGCGATTATGAAGGCCACCGACGATCCGGTGAAGCGCGCGGCGATGGCGCTGCAACTGGTGCAGGACAAGGTCCGCTATCTGGCGGTCGGGATGGACGGCGGCAATTATGTGCCGCAGACGCCGACCAAGACGTGGGAGGTGCGCTACGGAGACTGCAAGGCGAAGACACTGCTTCTGCTCTCTATGCTGCGCGCGATGAAGATCGACGCCGAGCCGGTGATGGCGCACGCCGCGCTTGGCGACATGATACCCCAGCGCGTGCCGAGTGCGCTCGCTTTCAACCATGTGCTGGTGCGCGCGACGATCGGCGGCGAGAGTCTGTGGCTCGACGGCACGATGCTGGGTACGCGGCTTGGCGACATCCGCGACACGCCTGCACTCGGTTATGTCCTGCCGGTTCGCAGCACCGGCGCCGCGCCTGAAAAGATCGCGCTGCGTGCGCCGGCGCGGCCGGTGATCGACCTGCAGGTCGACGCCGACGAAAGTACGAGCGTCGATCTGCCGTCGGTTATCAACCTCGACATGGTCGTGCGTGGACAGCTCGCCAATCTGCTGACGCTGGCGGGATCTCAGCTCGGACCGAAGGAAGCGCGAAACCTCCATGAGCAATTCCTGCAGCATTATGTCGGCGAGGCGCAATATGACACGCTGGTCGCGACCCCCGACGCGAACGACGGCAGCGTAACGATCAAGGCGCGCGGCGTGTTCGGGTCGGGCTGGCACCGAGAGGATCTGCGGACCGAGCGCTGGATGTCGCGCGTCCCAGACATGATCGCGTTCGAGCCTGACCGCGCACGCGCGGCCTGGGCCGACATCCCTGTTGCCACCGCGGCGCCCGATCGGGCGCGATACCGGCTGCGGATCAGGCTTCCCGATGGCGGGCGCGGCTACACGATCGATGGTGAGGCACCGCTTGCCGACCGCTTCGCCGGGTTCGACGTCAATCGTTCGGCGACGCTGGCCGATGGGATATTGACGGTCGACGAGACACTGGTGACCAGCGGGATCGAGATTCCGGCCACGAGCGTGGCGGCGGAACGCGACAAGGTGGCGACGATTCTCGCGCGGACGCCGCGGCTCGTCGCGCCCGACAATGCGACGCGGCGATGGGGGCTGGCGCAGGCGGCTTCGCGCACGCAGCTTGAAGCGATCAACGCGATTTACAAAAAGAAAGCTGCCGAAGCCGACGAGGAGAATGTCACGGCGCTGACGAGTAGCGCGTCGTTCCAGCAAGGGATCGGCGACTATAAGGCGGCCGCGGCGACGTTGACGCGTCAGATCGCACTGCTGCCGTCGGCTGAAGCCTATCTCGACCGCGCCTCGGCGCGCCGCGAAATGAGTGATCTCGCTGGTGCGCTTGCCGATGCCGAGGAAGCGCGCAAGCTCGATCCCTCGTCGGTCGCGGCGATTTCGGCGATCGCAAACCTGACCGCCGAACGAGGCGACGTGACGGCGGCGGCGAAGCTGTTTGACGACCGGATCGCGCTGGGCGGCAAGACGCGCGACGATTATCGCATGCTAAAGGCGGCCATGGTCGGCGAGTTTGGCGATGCGAAGGCCGCGATCGACGAACTCGACACGCTGATTGCGACCAAGCCCGGAAACCCGGCGATGCTGAACCAGCGTTGCTGGGTCAAGGCGACGCGAAACATCCAGCTCGACACCGCGCTCAAGGATTGCACGTCGGCGATGGAACTCAGCGACAGCACCGCCGCGATCCTCGACAGCCGCGCGCTCGTCTGGATACGGATGGGCCGCGACGAGGATGCGCTGCGCGATCTCGACGCCGCGCTGTTGCAGGTGCCGGGCATGGGATCGAGCCGCTTCCTGCGTGCGATCGTCTACAAGCGGGTCGGCCGCGACGCTGACGCCGCGACCGACCTGGCGATCGCGCGCCAGATGTCGCCGTCGACCGAGCGCGACTATGCGCGCTTCGGTCTCAAGCCCTAGACGGAATTTTCGTCAGTCGAACAGGTCGCTGAGGAAGCTCTTGGTATAGCTCTTCTTCTTGTAGGGCTTCGCATAGTGCCGATCGTCGTCATGGCGCTGCTCGCGATACTGCGGCTGCGGCGCGGCCTGCCTTGGGGGAGGCGGGGCGCCAGCGCCTTCGCTGCGTTCGATGATCTTGTCGAGCTCGCCGCGATCGAGCCAGACGCCGCGGCATCGCGGGCAATAGTCGATCTCGATGCCCTGACGTTCGGACATCGTAAGGCTGACACGGCAGGATGGGCAAAGCAGCCCTTGAGGTTCGGTCACGGAATTTCCTTTCCTTCACGAAGACATGGCAAAATATGCCGAATCTCCCACCTCGCCTCCGGCTTTAGGATGAAATAGCGCGCCAGTCGAACGCCAACGGTGCTTCGCGAAAGGCGAAGCGGTCGAGGTGGCGTGCGACGACGCCTTTCATCGCCTCGACATGCTCATCGCTGCTGGCGTCGATGCGGACCGACAACGCGTCGGGCCCGGCATCGAAGGTCACCAGCGCGTCGCCCGCCCAGGTGGCACCGCGCGCATCGCTGGGAAAGGCCACGGTGCCATGCTCGGGGGTGAATTCGACCGCGAGGTTATGCTGCCAGTGCTTGCAGAGCTGCTGCAGATATTTGCTCGCGTGGGCCGTGGGGGTGTTGGCGATGACGCTCATCATCACAGGCGCTCGATCTTCTGCGCGGCCTCGTCGATCAGCGCGACGATGTCGTGCAGCGTCGCCTCTTCAAGGTCACGGTCGCCGAGCCGGTTCATCAGCACCGCCTTCAGGTTGCCCATCGCGCGGCGGACCGACGCGCTGTCGGTGCGTTGCCGTTCCTCGCCGACTTCGGTCAGGCGGGCGATCAGGCGTTCGATGCCGTCCTTGTTCGCATCGAGCTCGGCGCGGCCGGCGTCGGTAATCGCAAACAGCTTCTTGGCGCCGTCGCTCTCGGTCGCGGCGATCAGCCCCATGTCATCCAGAAGGGTGAGCGTTGGGTAGATTACGCCCGGGCTCGGCGCATAGGCGCCGCCGGTCAGCTCTTCGATCTGGCGGATCAGGTCATAGCCGTGGCGCGGCTCGTCGGCGATCAGCTTGAGCAGAACAAGCCGCAGCTCGCCGCTGTCGAACATACGCCGGCGCCGGCTGCGGCCTTCGTCATCGTCGCGAAAGCGTCCGCCAAACCCGCGGCCGCCAAAGCCATGGCCGCCGCGTCCACCACGGTGCATCCCGTGGCGCATGGCCTCATGCCCAAATTCGCGCCCAAATTCTCGCATTGCGCGGTGCATGGCATGGCGATTGTCGCAGCCATGCCGGTTCATTTCATGTCGCATCATAAACTCCTTCATGCGATTCGATGCGTCTAAGATATATCTTAATATATTTTACGCAAGGGGCGGCGGCGATTTTTCATCACGCTGGCAGTTTCGGTCAGTTTTGCGGGGAAAAGCGCAGATGAATCAGCGGATAGGCGCGGCCCTGTCCATCGCGATCCGACCGGCCGACGCGAACAAAGCCCATCTTTTCGTAGAAGCCGACGGCCTGGCCATTCTGTTCGTTGACCTCGGTCGTGATCGCCCCGCACAGCGCGATAGCATGGTCGACGAGAGTTTTTCCGACACCTTTGCCGCGCCAGTCGGGATCGATGAACAGCGCCTCCATATTGCTGCCATCGAGCAGCATGAAGGCGATCGCGCGATCCTCAGCATCGACCGCGAGCCACAATTGTGCGTCCGGCAGGAAGCCTTTGACCTCTTGCTCGATAGCGGCGCGATCTTCGGGCGTCAGGAAATCATGGGTCGCATCGACCGCACGCTGCCAGATCTCGACAGCATGTGCGCTATCGGCGGGGGTGGAGGTTCTGATCTTCATCCGGTTCCTCTAACGGGGAGTGGATCGGCGGCCAACGGCCCTTTTCCGCCGGCGCCGCTTGACTCGGACGGCGTTACTGCTATTGGCGCGTCCGTGTCGTGCGGGCTCCGGCCCGTTCGATTCCGTCCGAGACAGTTGGTGAAGGGGATTTGCCCTTCTTAATTTCCAGCCGAGACGGGGAACAGTCTTTTTCGGTCGCCCGCCTGTGCAATCAGGTGACGCGTCTTGACCGACCCCATCGGACATCGTTGCGCAAATGCAGGTGAGCCTTGGCTCGCGCCGGCTTTTGCGTGTGTTAGCCGCCCGGCGGCACGAGCGTTTCGGCGCCTCGCGCATCCGGGCAGATGAGTGGAGTATAGGCATGGATCGTACGGAAAAGGCCGAAGCCGTATCCTCGCTGAACGCTACGCTGGGATCAGCTGCTGCTGTTGTGGTCGTCCGCAACCTCGGCATGACCGTCGCTCAGTCGACGGTGCTGCGCCAGCAGATGCGCGACGCAGGGGCCGACTTTCGCGTCACGAAGAACCGTCTTGCCAAAATCGCGCTCGATGGCACGTCCTACATCGGTATCGGCGACCTGCTGACCGGTCCCACGGCCCTTGCAACCTCGACCGATCCGGTCTCGGCTGCGAAGATCGCCGTGGAATTTGCCAAGACCAACGACAAGCTTGAAATCGTTGGTGGCGGCATGGGCGACGTGGTCCTCGACGTGAATGGCGTCAAAGCGCTGGCTTCGCTTCCCTCGCTCGACGAGCTCCGCGCCAAGATCATCGGTCTGGTGCAGGCTCCGGCCACCAAGGTTGCGCAGATTGCCGCAGCCCCGGCGGGTCAGTTGGCGCGGGTTTTTGGCGCATATGCCGCCAAAGAAGCAGCGTGATTTCGAACTAAACCTGAAACTTACTGCCGGGATATCCCGGTTCTGATGGAGAATGAACATGGCTGATCTCGCAAAGATCGTTGAAGAACTGTCGGCTCTGACCGTCCTCGAAGCGGCTGACCTGTCGAAGCTGCTCGAAGAAAAGTGGGGCGTTTCGGCTGCCGCTGCTGTTGCTGCCGCTCCGGCTGCTGCCGCTGCTGGCCCGGCTGCTGAAGAGCAGACCGAATTCGACGTCATCCTGACGGGTGACGGCGGCAACAAGATCAACGTGATTAAGGAAGTCCGTGCGATCACCAACCTGGGTCTTGGCGAAGCCAAGGCGCTGGTCGAAGGCGCGCCGAAGGCCGTCAAGGAAGGCGTCAACAAGGCCGAAGCCGAAGAAATCAAGGCCAAGCTGCTCGCCGCCGGCGCGACTGTCGAGCTGAAGTAATTCGGTTCGGGTCCGGCGGGTTCGCCCGCCGTGCTTGCGATCCAAGAGAAAAGGGCGGCGCCGCGAGGCACCGCCCTTTTTTTATGCCCGGAAAGGAGCCTTAGTTGCGGGTCCAGCCCGGCTTGAACTCCTTGCGTGCATAGCCCGGTTCGAGGCGGCGCACTTCCTGCTCGGCGGGTGCGGCCGGGGTTTCGCGCTGCGAGATCTCCCATGCACTTGCAGGCTTACGGCGCATGTCCTTCTGCTCCGCTAGCGTGGCTTCATACGCGACGCGTTCCTGCCGATCGAGGAAGCGGGCGCGGGCGAGGCGCTTGTGCAGGGTCGCAAAGGGATTCTCGGGGGTCGGGCCGGTCATGGCCATTGCCTCGTGACGCCCCATGCTTCCGCTCGGCGCGGCGGCAAAGGTGGGTGTGGTCTGCGGCGCGATAGGTTCGGGCGCTGGTTCGGCAACGGTCGCCGCTGCTCCCGGAACCCATTCAGCTTCGGTGCGCGCTTCGTCGAAGTCCCAGACCTCGCTCGACGCACGGCGGCGACGCGCAAAGGCAAGGCCAACGCCGCCGGCTAACAGCAGCGCCGCAGCGCCGCCTGCAATCTGCCAAGGCAGCATATCATTACCGGCCGCGGCCTGTTCGACCGGGGCAACGGGTGCGGTATCGATCACAGGTTCGGCCGGTACTGGAACGGGGGCGGCTACGGGGGTGGCTTCGGAAAGGACCGGTTCGCTCGCGGCGGCAACCGGCGCGGCTGCTTCACGCGGCGCGGCGGGCGCCGGCGTGGCTTCGCGCGGCTTGGCAGCAACGCGCTTGGGGGCGGGCGCCGCGGCGGCCTTCGGTTCAGCCGCCTTCGGTGCGGGCTCGACCGGGGGAAGGTCCAGCGGAACGCGAATGACCGGCTGCGGCGTCGCGGTCGAAGTCGCTGGCGGTGCGGCGATCGTGGGAGCCGGTGCCGGCACCGGCACGGTCGTCGGGGCGACCGGCGGCGTCATCGTGACGGTCGGTGCTTCCTGCGCAAAGGCAGCGGGGGTGGACAGGACCAGGAACGCGGCAATCGCGCTCAAGGCGGGGCGGGAGAGGGCGTTGTTCTTCATCATAGTGAAGGGCAAACGAACGGTGCGAGCAAAGTGCTGCCCGAAACCGACGATTTCCGCGACGGAACGTGCGCGCCGGGGGACGGGGCGACTAATCCGCCCGGCCCGCCCTGTATGGCGACCGGCTTTGCGACTAGCCGATGGGGGCGGGTTGGGGCTTCGCGAGTGCCATGGAAGCCGAGGCTGAAATCGCTGCTCCGACCAGCGACATATCGCGATCGAGGCGCTCGTCGAGCACCGGCGAAGGAAGTGAAACCAGCTCCGCGATCAGCGGCATCGACAGCGACAGGCGAAGTGTTCCGGCGGGGCGCCCGTCGGACATCTGGTGAGTCTTGACCGGCTGGCCCAAGCGGATTTCATGCCCCAGCCACTGGCGTGACTGGCGCGCGATCAGGCCATGCATGGCGCGGGCGACATCGAAGTCGCAGCCGGGCCAGCGCACCGACAGATCCAGCGTCCGCAGCGTTTCGGTTGCGAGGCAGCTCGTGCCCGCGCCCGGCACCTCGGCGAGCTCGAGCCTTTTGACCAGCCGCATGACGTGGTGGCTGAAGCGCGCGATGACATCGGCAACCCGCTCTTCGGGAAGGGCCGCAAAGCGCTCTATTTCGAACAGGGCTGCCTGCAGGCGCAGGAGCAACCCGAAATTACCCGAAGCGGCGAGGACGTCAGCGCCGGGCCAGTCGGCGGGCCATTCGGCGCGCGTCGCGACGCGGCGATAGCCCTCGGGCAGCGGGTGCGCGCGATCGCGGAGGCTGGCCGGGACGAGTGCGATGCCGCTGAACGGCGGGCCACCGGCAAATTTCGATCCCGTCATCAGGACGACGCAGCCAAGCGCCAGATAGCGGCGCACGACACCCGGCGCCATGCGAAGCTGACAGGCATCGACGACGAAGGTTGCCGCATCGCCATGACTCGCAAACAGCCGCTCGACATCGCCGATGGCGGGCAGCGTCAATCCCGACTTCGATCCATGAACGACATGGACGACTGCGCGGCGGCCCCGCGCGGCTGCATTGTCGATATGGCGCGCGAGCTCGGCCGCCACCGCAGCCGAGGCGCGGGGACGTCCCGCCGCGTCGCGGACCGCGACGTCGACGAGTTCGGTTCCGGCAAAGGCGGGATCGATCGCCGACTGGGCGACGACGCGCGCGCCGATGGCGGTTTCGGCGGCGAAGAAACGGCCCGCAGCGCTGTGGATACACCCGCTGCCGACTTCGTCGCGGCCGAGCAGCACGGCGGTGATCGGCCGGCCGTTATGCGCGGCAGCCAGGCCGACATATTCGAGGTCGGTTCCCGATGCGGCAAAGACGATCGACGTATCGGTCAGGCCGAAATGGTCCGCAATCCGCAGGCGCAACATTGCCAGTGCGTCGGCATAGTCGCTTGCGGCCATCGGCCGTTCGAGCCGGTCGTGCCAGCCGTCGAGCAACGCATCGAAACTATATTGCGAAATGCTGCTGATCGTCGAGGAGCCATATGCCAGCGCATCGCTCGGCTGGACTGTCGCATGATATTGATTGCGGCCGCCGGCATCGGGCCGGATGCGCCGGTCGCCTCCGCTGGCGAGCGCGTCGGCAAGGCGGGCTGCTTGGCGCCGCGCGGGGGGCGAGCGGCGATCGTCGAAGGCGTTGGCGGCGAACAGCATGGCGGGGCATCCGGTTGGTGAGGGATACGACGGACCTACTGCGGCAAGATGACAGTGATTTTGCGCTTTGGTTTCAGCGCAGTCACCAAAGGGTCATCGCGTTGCAACCTCGGCATGGTGAAAGATGGTCATGCGAATGACACATCCCGAACCGACGCGGCTGCCCGATCGTCTGCGCGATACGCAGCGGCTCCTTTTCATCGCCAAGCATGCCCGCTGGACCGGCGGACTGCATCCCGACGACGGCAATCACGCGCTCTACCACCGCGAGACGCGCGAGATTCTCGAAGGGCTCGGCATCCCGCTTGTCGTCGAGAACGACTATGCGGCGCTGTTCACACGGCCCGAGGCCGATTTTGTCTTTCCTCTCCTGAACCGCGGGGGCTTCTATAATTCGGAGATGCTGCTGCCGCTGCTCTGCAACCGGCTCGGTCTTCCCTATGTCGGCGCCTCGCCCATCGTGCGCGGGCTGTCCGACGACAAGCATCTGACCAAACTCGAAGCGGCGGCGCGCGGCGTCCCGACAGCCCCCTGGACGCTCTTCCGCCGCGGCGCGCCGGTCGACGTGTCGCGCTGCCCGCCCGCCAAGCGCTGGGTGATCAAACCGAACAACAGTTCGGCCTCGTGGGGCATTCGCGATGCACACGACCGCCTCGAACTCGCGCAGGCCGTCGCAGAAATCCATTCGCTCGATCACGACGCCATCGTCGAACCCTTCCTCGACGGCAGCGATGTCGAGGTGCCGGTGATCACATGCCGCGGCGAGCCCACGATGCTGCCGATGATGATTTTCGAGCAGGCCGACCCGACGCACCTTCGCACCTATCAGGAAAAGCGCGATCTGGTCGATCGCAGCGCCAAATACAGCCTGAAGCTGTTCGACGCCGGCGCGCTTGCCGAACAGATCATCGATTATACCCGACGAATGGCCGAGGTGTTCCGTCCGTTCGACTATGGCCGGTTCGAATTCCGGATCGACTTCGCGACGGGCGAGGTCCGGCTGCTTGAGGTCAATCTCAACTGTAACCTCTGGTCCGACAAAGTATTCGGACGCGCGGCGGTTGCCGCTGGCTTTACCCAGGCCGATCTCATCGAAACGATCGTCGCTGAAAGCATGATCCGCCAGCTCGTCGGTTTCGCAAGGCGCGACGCGACATGAGCGGCTCGATCCTCATCCTTGCAGGTCGTCGTCCGGGCGCGGTCGATGCGCTCGCCGAAGCGCATGGTGTCGGCGACAAATGCCTTGTTCCCGTCGCAGGGCGGCCGATGATCGCGCATGTGCTCTCTAGCGCGGCGAAGACCAGCGCGACGCGCATTTTTGTCTCGACGCATCATGGCACGTTGCTTGATGATATTGCCGATCCGGTGACCGAAGAGCTCGGCGACCGGCTCGTCATCGTGTCTGCTGCCGACAATCTCGCGGACTCGGTGCTCGCCGTGGCCGACCGCGCCGAATTTCCGCTGTTCATCACTACCGCCGACAATTGCCTGCTTACGCCCGAAACGATCGCCGAGATCGGGGCCGAGGCGGCACGGCTTGGCGCGGGTGCTGGCGTGGCTCTTGCGCGGCGCGAGGATGTGCTCGCGGTGCATCCCGAGGGCCAGCGGCGCTTCTATGAATTTTCAGACGTCGCGGTGTCGAACTGTAACGCATACTGGATCGGCGATCGCGCTGCGCTCAAAGCGGCCGAAGCGTTCCGGGGCGGCGGCCAGTTCGTCAAAAAGCCGATCCGCGTGATGCAGGCCTTCGGGCTGATCAACCTGCTGCGCTTTCGCTTCGGGCTGGGGCCGATCCACCACATCTTCCAGCGCATTTCGCGCCATCTGAAAGTCGATATCGCCCCGCTGCTGGTAAGCAACGGGGCGACGGCGATCGATGTCGACAATGACCGGTCGCTTCGCGTGACCGAGGCGCTGATGAAGCGCCCCGACCTGGTCAATCCGCGACCCAGTTCCCGTGAAACCCAGGCGGAACGCGATGCGGCAGGTGAACGACAGCTTGCGGTGACCCGGTAAAATCGTCGGCGTTCAGGATGACGAGATCGGTGGTCTCGTCATTCATGTTCACGACCAGCCCGATCAGCCAGCCATCATTCTCGGCGCCGCTTTCGCTGCGCGGCACGAAGACGAACTCGCCGGGATGGCGGCCGGGGCCGAAGTCGTGCGCGTCGGTCACGCCCTTTTCGAGGTCATGGCGGAATAGCCGCGTTTCTGCGAGCTGCCATTCAGCGTCCTCGGCCTCCGGAATCGCGACGCTGTAGATGTAACGATAGGGCTGCGTCGTCAGCCGTTCGTCGTAGCGGGGAAATTCCTGGGCATGGTCATGGATGACCGCGCGCGTCGTAGTGCCGGCGGCGGGGTCGATGGTCCAGCGTTCCATGCGCGACTTCTCGCTGTCCGGACCGCGCTTCGAGGTCGCGAACATTGTTTCGTGCGCGACGACGTCGACGATGACCTTGCCGTCCGCAGTCTCATGGGCGTTGGCTGGGTGGAAGACATAGCAAGGCTCGACCGGCACCCAGACGATCTCGTCGCCGCGGCCATTCCGGGGGAGGAGGCCGACGCGCGCCGGATGCGCGTCGTTCCACGCATAGGGAAAGCGATAGCCGCCGAGCAGCATCTTCATCGAGAAGGTGACGGGCAGATCGAACACGAGCACGTAGTTCGCCGTGATCGCGCAGTCGTGGATCGAGGGGCCGTCGCTGACCGCAACCGCTTCCTCGCGGACGACATGGGCGTCCTTGTCGATGACGACGTGCCAGACCTTGTTCGGCTCGTCGCCCTTGTAGGTGACGGCGTGCAAATCGCCGGTCGCCGGGTCTTCGTGCGGGTGCGCGGTGTAGCTGCCGGCGAGCGTCCCGTCGAAGGGATTGTGCGCGATGGTGTTCAGCTCATAACCGAGCTCGACCGGCTTGCCGCCCGCCTCGACGATCGCGAAGGTGCGGCCGGCGATGCCGACGACATTGGTGTTCGGCGCGTCGCTGGTCTCGCGCGGGCCGGGAGGCAGCGCTTCGCCGAGTACGGCGCAGGCTTCGGTGCCGCGGACCCAGCGATTGCGATACCAGTCGGCCTTGCCGCCCTCGATCCGGATGCCATGGACCATCCCGGCGCCGGTGAACCAGTGGTAGCTGGCAGGGTCGGGCTGCGCGGCCGGGTTGGGGCCGTTGCGGAGGTAGCGGCCGGTCAGGCCCGCGGGGATTTCGCCGTCGACGCGCAGCGCCTCGAGCGTGAATTCCTCGGTCATCGGTTTGTGGATACCGGTGAGGAAGGGATGCGCGTCGGTGGGGCGGGGGAGGCGTTTGCGGTTGAAATCGGCGACCTTGACGATGCCCTTGGTGACGGCGCCGCGGATCAGGTTTTCGACGTTGCTGGCCATGGTGATGCTCCTTGGGCGGAAGTTTGCGAAGGTGCCGCGCAGCGTGGGGTTGCGCGGGCGACTCGAAATGTTTACGGTGCAAACATGATCGAAGAAGATAACAGTGTCAACATGGAAAATGCGCCCGCCAAGGGTGCGGGCTCCTACCATCATGGCGACCTGCGCGTGGCGGTGATCGCGGCGGGGCTGAAGCGGCTGCGCGACGGTGACGAGACCGGGCTGGGGCTGCGCGCGCTGGCGCGCGACGTCGGGGTCAGCGCGACCGCGCTTTATCGCCATTTCCCGGACAAGGAGGCGCTGCTCGACGCGCTGGCCGACGAGGGGCTCCGCCGGCTTGGCGCGCTCCAGTCGCAGGCGTGGCTGAAGGCCGGCGGCGGCCGCACGGGTTTTCTTGCGGTCGGAATCGCCTATGTCCGCTTCGCCTATGACGAGCCGGCGGTGTTCCGGCTGAGCTTCACCCGCCAGATGGCCGAACGCTGCGAGCCCGGCGTCAATGGCGGCGAAGTGGGTTACAGCCTGTTGCGCGCGGGGGTAGCGCAGACGATGCCCTATCTCGACGATCCCGACGTCGCGGCGCTCCATGCCTGGTCGCTCGTCCATGGCCTTGCGATGCTGATAATCGACCGCCGCATCGAGTGGGACGACGCGCTGGTCGAGCGGGTGGTCGGTATGACCTTTGGCGGGGTCGACTGAACCCCGGCGGGGCTGCGCGAAAGCGCATGATTTTGCGACGAAATGCGGATAGACCGCGTCAATGTTATCGGTTTATTTTCCACTTTTCGGCTAGATCGGGGGCATGAAGCACTCGGCCTCCCCCAGAGTCGAGGCGGCTTTGTGGTCGCTCCTGACGGCGCTCGGCTATTTCCTGCTGGCGAGCCTGTCGCTGCACGCGACCAAAGGCGCCGACAATATCGCGGCGATCTGGCCGCCAAGCGGCTATTTCCTGGCGCTGTTGCTGTTGATGCCCGCGCACGCGCGCGGGGCGTCTTTCGTCGGCATGGTGGGGGCCAGCCTCGCCGCAAACGCGCTGAGCGGCGCGCCGCTGTGGATGGCGGCCGCCTTCAGCTTTGCCAACGCGGTAGAGGCCCTTGCCGCCTCCTGGCTCATCCGCCGACGCATTACCGGCGAACTGTCGTTCATGAACCCGCGCGCCGTCACCAATTTCTGCATTGCGACCCTGTCCGCCAGTGCGCTCAGCGCCTCCATCGCCACGGCGCTCGTAGGCGTTGGCCTGGCAAGCCGCACGCCCGACTTCTTCCTATCGTGGCTGACCACGGTGGCGCTGGGCATGCTTATCGTCGCGCCGCCGATTGTGATGCTCGCCCGATTGTTCGAGACCAAGGCCTTCTCGAACATTTCGCACGCGATGATCATAGAGGCCAGCGCGCTCCTTGCCGTCGCGGCCGGGCTGACCGCGCTCTGCTTTTCGCAATCGCATTTCCCCGCGACCTTCCTGCCGACCGTTGCGGTCATCATCGCGGCGTACCGGCTGGGGCCTTTCGGCGCCGCGGCGGGGATGCTGATCGTCGCGATCCTCGCGGCGTGGCTGACGGGGCAGGGCTATGGCCCGATCGCGGCGATCGACGGCAGCCAGAAGAGCAAGGTCTTCTTCCTGCAATTCTATCTGGTGACCCTGCTGTTCACGACCCTGCCGCTCGCCGCGCTGCTGGTGACGCAGCGCCGGCTTGCCAAGCGGCTGGAGCAGAGCAACCGCTGGCTGACACAGGCGGAGGCGGCGGCGCATGTCGGGCACTGGCGTGTCGACCTTGTGCGCTGGACGATCCAGTGGTCCGCCCAGACCTATCGCGTTCACGGGGTAGAGCCGGGAACGCCGGTCGACGTCCGTTACAGCGTCGAACAATATGTGCCCGAGGATCGCGCCGTGGTGCAGAAGATCCTGGAGGAGGCGGTCCAGACCGGCCAGCCCTTCGAATATCAGGGTCGCATCCGGCGCACCGACGGCGAGATCCGCCATGTGAAGTCGCATGGGTCGATCGAGATGAGCCGCGGCGGCAAGGCTGTCGGCATCTTCGGCACCGTGCAGGACGTGACCGAGACGGTCGAGAATGCCCGTATCCTCGAGGCAGCACGGAGCGCGGCCGAGCGGGTCGCCAACACCGACATGCTGACCGGGCTTCCCAACCGCCGTCACACGCTGGATTTCCTCGAGCGGGCGCTGGTCGGCGCGCGCGAACATGGCGCACCGCTGGCGGTCGCGATTTTCGACATCGACCATTTCAAGCGGATCAACGACAATTACGGCCATGCGACCGGCGACGAGGTGATCCGCCGCGTGGCACGCCGCGCCAAGGCGTCGCTGCGCGACGAGGATCTGGTCGGCCGCTTCGGCGGTGAGGAATTCGTGTGCGTCCTGCAACGCTCGAGCGCGAACGCCGCCGAGATGGTCGCCGAGCGCCTGCGCAAGGCGATCGAGGCCGAGGGCGCCGAGGGAGCGGAACTGCCCCCCGCAACGGTGAGCATCGGGCTCGCGATCTATGACTGCGAAATCGACGCCGAGGAACTGCTCCACCGCGCCGACCAAGCGCTCTATGTTGCGAAGCGTGAAGGCCGGAACCGGCTTCGCATGGCGGCCTGACCGGTCAGCTCAAAACCCGCTGCACAAGCTCCTCGCGTGAGCCGACGCCGACGCGGCGGTAGATGCGGCGGCGGTAATCGTGGAGCGTGTGGGCACCGACGCCCGTTTCCTTCATGATCCGCGCGGGCGGATGCGCGAGCAGCAGGTGCTGCGCGACCTCGCGTTCGCGCGGCGACAGGTCGAAGGCGGCGAGGCGCTTCACGATTTCCAGCGGGAGCGGCACCTGTCGTTCGATCAGTGCATAGTGATGATCTGCGCTGTGAGGCGCCGCTGGCGCATCGCCGGCAACCGGGCGCGTGACGGGGTAGAGGCGGATAAGGATCCGGCCATAGGCGGTCATGCGGACGACCACAGGGTGCCGCGCCGACGAAGCGATCAGCGGTGCGAAGAGATCGGGTGCGGCGGTCGCAAAGGCGTCGCGGCTGAAACGCCCGTCGAAGCGCAGGTCCAGCAGTGCGCGGAGGAGTTGCTCGTGCCGGCCGCTCGCCTCGATAATGTGGCCGTCGCCGTCGAGCGTCAGCACCGCGCGTTCGGCATTGTCGGCGAAGGCGGTCAACGCGGGCTGGTCGAGATTGTCGGCGGCGAGCGCGTGGGCAAAGGCCGGAGCCGCGCCCATCAGCGCCTCGACGTCCCGCCGCGAATAATAGGACCGCCCGGGTTCGCGGGTCGCGAGCACGACGCCGCGCACGGTACGGCCGTCGCGCACGAACACGTCGAAGCCGTGCCCGACGCCATAGGGCCGGCACACCTCATTATAGAAAAAGGAGTCGGCGAAATTCTCCTTGCGGCAGGCCTCGGCCGCGAAGCCGAAGGGGCGGCCGCCGCGCACGAGGCTGGTGAAGCTCGGCACCTCCATATCGTAGCAGCCGAGCAGCGAACTGTTCGCCTCGATCGCCTCGGGGATGATCCACGGCAGATGGAAATCGACCGGGCGCCCGGCGGCATCGATCCAGACGAACATGCAGAAATGGCTCGGCACGAGATGCTTCAGCGTCTCGAGCATCTCGGGAATCACGGTGCGGCTGGGCAGGCCGAGACGGGCGAGCTGGGAGAGATGCGACAGCGCGCTGCTGGGGCGCATCGCGGTTCGGTCCATGGACAAGCTTTTGCTCCCTTGGTCGAAGAGGATCGATCGCGACGCCGATTGTGAGGGGATCGTTCGGGTTCGGCAGTGCCTCGGGTCACTCGCCAATTCCCCCCTGTCAGGGGGAAGAAAACCATGCCGCCGGTCCGATAGGCAAGGCGTGTCGCAACCAGAGAGCGGGCTTGCAGCGCAAATAACGGCGCGCGGCTCCGGTAGCCGTCCGACCTGTTTCCGGGTGGGACAAAATTGCCGTTTTTCCAATCATTCGAGAGGAATAGAAAATGGATAAATTGAGTTTGGAGGCCTTTCAGGGGCCGGTGAACGAAGCCGCCGAACGATCGCGCGCGCTGATCAATATTCTGGAAAAGAATATCAACCTCGACCCCCGGAGCGGCCGGGCGGATGTCGGTGACCCCGATGCGATCATCTCTGCCTACGCCAAGTTCCTGGGCGACGATGCCAAGGTTGCGGGCGAGGAAGTCGTTGCGATGGTGCAGGACGGCTTTGCCCATCTGGCCGGCGGCGACGAGAAACAGAAGATCGCCATGCCGTGGCGCGCGCTGGAGCGGCGCGATGTCGCCGGGATGCTGGGATCGTCCGACTGGCAGGCGCTCGGCTTCCGGCCGCTCGCCTCGACCGACAGCGTGCGCAAGCTGCTGGGTAGCGGCAAGTTCGGCGATCCGCCGCCCTATCTGTTCGAGGATCCCGTGATCGAACGGCTGGGCGAATGGGCGGCACGGCGCAACATCCTGGATTTCGATCCGCTGGCCCTGCCGCGTGCGGGTGGTGGAGGCGGCGGTGGCGGCGGGGGCGGTGGCGGCAGCGCCCCGCCGCCGGCGCCGCCACGGGGAGGCAATCAGGGGGGCAGTCAGGGTACGCCGCCGATCCCTCAGCAGACGCAGGACGACATCATGGCGATCATCAAGGGCACGGCGGAGTGCCTGATGAACGCGAGCTGGTCGATCGAGGGAATCTGGGGCGTACGCATCTGCCTCGACCGCAAATGCGCCGACAAGATCGAGGCTATCCTGCTGGGGCAGGGCGGCACGACGGCGTCGGCGATGATCGGCTATTTCCTCGCGAACTTCGGCAAGCTGACATGGAAGGGCGTGCTGACGTCGGCGGGGGGCTGGGTCGCGCTCGCGCTGCTGCACTTCAGCCTCTATTGGGGGCTGCTGATCCGCCAGAACAAGACCGACAACGGCGTGTGCCTGGTCCATGTGTGGCCGTGGTGGTCGGGCCTGACCGGCGGCATATTCCACGGCTGGGCGCAGGGCCGCTAAATCGGGCGAACGCAATAAGACGGGGGGCGTCGCGGCGCCGCCCGTTTTTGCTGCAAGAACAGATAGCTCGGGCTTTGGCGAGGCCCGCTTTGCTGATAGTCTGGCGCACGACCACAGAGGGAGAGGCGCCATGGACCGGGATGAGGATATGATCGCGCGGCGGATGCTGCTGGCGGGTGCGGCCGGGATGGCGATGGCGGGGCTGATACCCGTTGCCTTTGCGAAGACCGTGAAGCCGGGCGTCAAGGGACTGATCGCCAATGCGTCGGATACGGCACTCGACCGGCTGGCGCAGCCGGGGGCCTTTTATGCCGATACCGCGGTTCGTATCCTGCTGCCCGGCGCGGGCGGCAAGCTCGCCTCGAAATTGATGGGTGCGGGTGACAGGCTGGGGCTGACGACCAAGCTGACCAGGAGCCTGAACGACGCGGGCGGCAAGGCGGCGGGCGAAGCCAAGCCGATCTTCCGCGCCGCGATCGACAATCTTGGCTGGGGCGACGTGCCCTCGCTGGTGTCGAAGAATGACGGCGCGACGCGCTATCTGCAGTCGAGCGCGGGCGGGGTGCTGGGCGAAAAGGTTCGCCCGCTGATTGTCGGCGCGCTCGAAAGTGTCGGCGCATACCGCCAGCTCGACCAGCTATCGGGGAACAGCCAGCTGCTCTCGCTCGCCGGGATCAGCCATGACAGCCTGACCGGGTCGGTTACCGATCAGGCGCTGAAGGGCATTTTCCTCTATATGGGCAATGAGGAAATGGCGCTGCGCCGTGATCCGGGGAAGCTGCTCAAGAGAATATTTTGAGCGGCGACAAGTCGTTCGGGGCGCCGACCAGATCGACCTGCTTGCGGCGGGCGGCATGCTGCGCCGCGACGGTCGAGGCGCCGGTCATGGTCAGCGCGAGGAAGCCGACCGCGACCGCGTCGACGATCAGCAGCGGCCAGTCGAGCGCCGCGGGCGCGACGATTGCGGCATAGCTCAATGTATAATGGACAATCATCAGCGGCAGGACGCCGACGATCATCAGCGCGATCGTCCACCAGAAGCTGCCCGCCATGATGCCGATCGAACGGATCGGCCCGATCGCGGCATTGCCCGCGGCCCAGGCGCTGCTCCAGGCGGTGAGATAAACGCCCAATATGCTGCCTCCGGCGACAAGCGCATAGCCGGTCCAGCGCGCGGTCTCGCCGGTCAGGCCGATAAGGCCGGTCAACGGCGGGCCGAACAAGGTCCACCATTGTTCGAGCCCGTGGATCGCGAACAGGACAAGCCACAGCCCGATTGCGGGCCATTCGATCCGGCGCGCCCGGGCGGCGTCGCCGCCGAACAGGATGAAGCGCGCGAACCAGTATCCGGGCAGCAGCAGCGCGAGCGTCTTGGCAAAGCCGAACTGCATGCGCAGCGGATCGGCCTCGGCCGCCTTGGCGCCCGCGATCCCGTCGTACATGCCCGCCTGCCATTCGACGATATGCTGCGCGAATTCGACAAGGACGGGGATCAGAAAGAGGAGCGGGCAGAGGCGCGCGAAGGCCCAGGCGTGGCGATAGATGGACGCGATATCAGTCTTCATTGCCTGTTCCTTCGGGGGCTGGTCCTTCGGGGTCGAATTGAATGAGGTCGCCGGGCTGGCAGTCGAGCGCGCGGCAGATCGCGTCGAGCGTCGAGAAGCGGATCGCGCGCGCCTTGCCGGTCTTGAGGATCGACAGGTTGGCGACCGTGATGTCGATGCGCTCGCTGAGTTCGGTCAGCGTCATCCGGCGTTGCCAGAGCAGATCGTCGAGCTGGATACGGATCGCCATCAGATCGTCTGTTCCAGCTCGTCCTGCATCGCCGCGCCCCCTTCAAACACGCGCGCGAGCACGAAGAGGAGGAGGACGGCGAGCCAGCCGGTGACGCCGAAACTCCAGCCGAAATATTCCCCCGTCTCGGCGCTCGCACGGATGCTGACGAGGCCGAAGGCGAGGTCGAGGAGCTGGATGGTAAGGAGCGCCCACGCGATCTGGCGCAACCGCGCGGCGTTGGCGGCGGCAAAGGGGCGGCCGGCGCGCGCATCGTCGATCATCGCGATCAGCCGCGTCAGGATGATGTGCGCCAGCAGGATGACGGGCGCGGTGATGAAGGTGATCGCGCGCAGCCAGCCGACGGCCGCCTCGGGATGCGCGATGCGCTGGTGCAGCGCCTTTTCGATGAAGATGTCGGGCGCGAAGAAGCCCACATAACCGAGCGCGGCGACGATCAGCAGGCCGGTGACCCAGTTCAGGATATTCAGTCCGGCCAGCAGCCGACGGCTCCACAGCAACATAAGGCCCCCGCGTTATCATCCGATTTGTCATATTGATAATCGATATTATGATTATTGCAAGTCGATATGCTTCGCAGGCGAAGGACGAAGAAAAAGGCGCGGGAGCGATGCTCCCGCGCCTCTTGCTGTCTCCGATCCGGCGGGATCAGTCGGCGGGCTTCGCTGCCGTTCCGGTGTCGGTCGCGCCATCGGCGTCGGCCACCGCGCTGGGCTGGGCGCTCGGGGTGGCGCCGGCGTCGGCGATAGCGGCGGCGAACTGCTCAGCGGTGAAGCTGGTCGCAAGGCCCTGCGCACCGACAAAGAACGCCTTGCGCGGCAGGCGCACGTCGCCCTGCGCGCTCGCGACGACGACGCCTTCTGCGTCAGAGGATTTTACCTTGCCGATGACCGCACTGCCATTGACGCCGCGGATATCGGCCCCCGGCTGAAGCGCGGCGGTGAGCTGGGCCTCGAGGGCGGCTTCCTGCTGCGCCAGCGCGGCCGTCAGCTGCGCGAGGGTCAGCGTAATCGCTGTGCCCTTGTCGGTCTGCATGAAAGCGTTGGCGGGAAGGGGGGCCTGCTTGTCGCCGAGGCTCACGACGACGGTGCCGCCATCTGCGCTGGCGATCGGGCCGATCTCCTTGCCTTCGCTGTCATAAACGACGGTGCCGGGCGCAAGGTTCACACTTGCCGCCGCAGCGGGGGCGGGCGCCTGCTGCGCCAGAGCCGGCGTCCCGGCAGCGAGCGCCATGCCGAGGGTGAGAGAGGTGAAAAGGCCAGTGTACTTCCGCATTGTCTTGGTTTCTCCGGATATTGCGTAATGGAACAGAGCTTCGAACGCGCTTGGGCGGAGAGGGATCATGCCGAAATGGGCGAAGCGTTGCTCTGGCGCGGTGAATCGAATTTTTTCCGGTCGAGACGATTTTCGGGCGGGCCGCTCCGTTGACACCGCGCACCCCAAATCCTATATCGCGTCCTCACCCGACCGTCCGGGAAGCCATCTGACTTTGCGCAACAGAGGGCACGGATAGGGCGATCGGGATTTCGAGATGCGTTGGAAAGCTGCGGTAAACCGGCAACGGTTGCTTGCGGCTTTTTTGCGTCTCTCCTGCGCTCGCGAGCTATTTTATCAAGGCGAGACAATCACTTATGGCGACCAAGGCGAAGTCGGTGGGCAAGGCCCTCGAAGCAACCGCAAGCAAGCGAATCCGTAAGCTGTTCGGCAACATCCACGAAGCGGTGGAGATGCCCAACCTCATCGAGGTGCAGCGCGAATCCTATGAGCAGTTCCTGCGCTCGGATCCGTCGGTCGGCTATGTGTCGGGCCTCGAAAAGACGCTGCGCAGCGTTTTCCCGATCCGCGATTTCGCCGGCACCGCCGAGCTCGACTTCGTTCACTACGAACTCGAAGCGCCGAAGTATGACGTCGACGAATGCCGTCAGCGCGGCATCACCTATGCGGCGCCGATGAAGGTCACGCTGCGCCTGATCGTCTTTGAAGTCGACAGCGAAACCGACACCCGTTCGGTCCTCGATATCAAGGAGCAGGACGTTTACATGGGCGACATGCCGCTCATGACCGAGAATGGCACCTTCTTCGTCAACGGCACCGAGCGCGTCATCGTGTCGCAGATGCACCGGTCGCCGGGTGTCCTGTTCGACCATGACCGCGGCAAGACCCACTCGTCGGGCAAGTATCTGTTCGCCGCTCGCGTCATTCCGTATCGCGGTTCGTGGCTCGACTTCGAATTCGACGCCAAGGACATCGTCAACGTCCGTATCGACCGCAAGCGCAAGCTGCCGGTGACGTCGCTCCTCTATGCCCTCGGCATGTCGGGCGAGGAAATCCTGAACTATTTCTATGACCGTCTGGTCTTCGAGCGTGCCTCGGACGGCTGGAAGGTTCCGTTCGTCGTCGAAAACTGGCGCGGCGCGAAGCCTGCGTTCGACGTCGTCGACGCCAAGACCGGCGAAGTCGTCTTCGCGGCCGGCCACAAGATCAGCCCGCGCCTTGCCAACAAGGCTGCGAAGGATGGTCTCGACACGCTGCTGATCCCGACCGAGGAAATCTTCGGCCGTTACAGCGCCTATGACCTCATCAACGAGTCGACCGGCGAGATCTACATCGAAGCCGGCGACGAAGTGACCGCCGACAATCTCGAAAAGCTCGACGGCGCCGGGATCGACAAGCTCGTCCTGCTCGACATCGACCACAACAACACGGGCCCCTGGATCCGCAATACGCTGAAGGCCGACAAGGCCGAGGACCGCGACCAAGCGCTGAGCGACATCTATCGCGTCATGCGTCCCGGCGAACCGCCGACGCGCGAAACCGCCGAAGCCCTGTTCGCGGGCCTGTTCTTCGACGCCGAGCGCTATGACCTGTCGGCCGTGGGCCGCGTCAAGCTCAACATGCGCCTCAGCCTCGACGCCGAGGATACGGTCACCACGCTGCGCAGCGAGGATATCCTCGCCGTCGTCAAGGAACTGGTGAACCTGAAGGACGGCAAGGGCGAGATCGACGATATCGACAACCTCGGCAACCGCCGCGTCCGTTCGGTCGGCGAGCTGCTCGAGAACCAGTATCGCGTCGGCCTGCTCCGCATGGAGCGCGCCGTGAAGGAGCGCATGAGCTCGGTCGACGTGTCGACTGTCATGCCGAACGACCTGATCAACGCGAAGCCGGCGGTTGCCGCGGTACGCGAATTTTTCGGCTCGTCGCAGCTCTCGCAGTTCATGGACCAGACCAACCCCTTGTCGGAAGTCACCCACAAGCGCCGCGTGTCGGCGCTCGGGCCGGGTGGTCTGACGCGCGAACGCGCGGGCTTCGAGGTCCGCGACGTTCACCCGACTCACTATGGCCGTATCTGCCCGATCGAAACGCCGGAAGGCCCGAACATCGGTCTCATCAACTCGCTCGCGACCTTCGCGCGCGTCAACAAATATGGCTTCATCGAAACCCCGTACCGCAAGATCATCGACGGCAAGGTGACCAACGAGGTCGTCTATCTGTCGGCGATGGAAGAATCGAAGCACACGGTTGCGCAGGCGAACGCCGACCTCAACCCCGACGGCAGCTTCATCGACGAACTGATTTCGGCGCGTGAAGCGGGCGAATTCCTGATGGCGCCCAAGGCGCAGATCACGCTGATGGACGTGTCGCCGAAGCAGCTCGTTTCGGTCGCGGCGTCGCTGATCCCGTTCTTGGAAAACGATGACGCCAACCGCGCGCTCATGGGATCGAACATGCAGCGTCAGGCTGTTCCGCTGATCCGCGCCGAGGCTCCGGTCGTCGGCACGGGCATGGAAGGCACTGTGGCTCGTGACTCGGGCGCAGCGATCGCGGCACGCCGCGGCGGTGTGATCGATCAGGTCGACGCAACGCGTATCGTCATCCGCGCGACCGATATGGTCGAACCCGGCAAGTCCGGCGTCGACATCTATCGCCTGCAGAAGTTCCAGCGTTCGAACCAGAACACATGCATCAACCAGCGTCCGCTGGTGAAGGTTGGCGACGTTGTCCGCAGCGGCGACATCATCGCCGACGGTCCGTCGACCGAGCTCGGCGAACTGGCGCTCGGCAAGAATGTGCTCGTCGCGTTCATGCCGTGGAACGGCTACAACTATGAGGACTCGATCCTCATCAGCGAGCGCATCGTGAAGGACGACGTCTTCACCTCGATCCACATCGAGGAATTCGAAGTCACCGCACGCGACACGCGCCTCGGGCCGGAAGACATCACGCGCGACATTCCGAACGTCGGCGAGGAAGCGCTTCGCAACCTCGACGAAGCGGGCATCGTCTACATCGGCGCCGAAGTCGGCCCGGGTGACATTCTGGCCGGCAAGATCACCCCCAAGGGTGAATCGCCGATGACGCCGGAAGAAAAGCTGCTGCGCGCGATCTTCGGCGAAAAGGCCAGCGACGTGCGCGACACCTCGCTCCGCCTGCCGCCGGGCGTGTCGGGCACGGTCGTCGAAGTCCGCGTCTTCAACCGTCATGGCATCGACAAGGACGAACGCGCGATCGCGATCGAACGCGAAGAAATCGAGCGCCTGAAGCAGGACGCCGACGACGAACGTGCGATCCTCAACCGGGCGACCTTCTCGAGCCTGAAAGACCTGCTGATCGGTCAGACGACCAGCGCGGTACCGAAGGGCCTGAAGAAGGGCGACGAAGTCACCGAGCAGATGCTGATCGACCTCGACCGCGCCGACTGGTGGAAGCTGGCTGTCGTCGAAGACAATGCCCAGACCGCCCTCGAAGCGATCAAGGCGCAGTATGACGATGCGATCAAGCGGATCAGCGCGAAATATGAAGATCGCGTCGAGAAGCTGCAGCGCGGCGACGAACTTGCCCCGGGCGTGCTCAAGATGGTCAAGGTTTTCGTTGCCGTGAAGCGCAAGCTGCAGTCGGGCGACAAGATGGCCGGCCGTCACGGCAACAAGGGCATCATCAGCCGCATCCTGCCGGTCGAGGACATGCCGTTCCTCGAAGACGGGACACACGTCGACTTCGTGCTCAACCCGCTGGGCGTGCCGTCGCGTATGAACGTCGGGCAGATCCTCGAAACGCACCTCGGCTGGGCATCGCGCGGCTTCGGTCGCCAGATCACGGCAGCGCTCGAGGATTGGCGTCTGGCGAATCCGGACCCTGAAGCGGGCGCACCGCCCGAGGCGGTTCGCGAAGCGCTGCTTCAGGCCTATGGCGATGAATATGCGGACGAAATCAAGGCGCGCAGCACGGACGAGGTCGTCGAACTTGCCTCGAATCTCTCGGTCGGTGTGCCCTTCGCGACCCCGGTGTTCGACGGTGCACGAGAAGGCGATGTGTCGGCTATGCTGGAACGCGCCGGTCTCGACCGGTCGGGTCAGGTCGATCTGTACGATGGCCGTACCGGTGACCGCTTCGACCGCAAGGTGACAGTGGGATACATGTATATCCTGAAGCTGCATCACCTGGTCGACGACAAGATCCACGCACGTTCGATCGGGCCGTACAGCCTTGTTACCCAGCAGCCGCTGGGCGGTAAGGCGCAGTTCGGTGGCCAGCGCTTCGGTGAAATGGAAGTGTGGGCGCTGCAGGCCTATGGCGCGGCGTACACGCTGCAGGAAATGCTGACGGTGAAGTCCGATGACGTGATCGGCCGCACCAAGGTTTACGAAGCGATCGTCAAGGGCGACGACACCTTCGAGGCCGGCATTCCCGAAAGCTTCAACGTGCTCGTCAAGGAAATGCGCTCGCTGGGCCTCAACGTCGAACTCTCCTCCTATGCGGAGCAGGATCCCGACGAAGGTCCGGACGCTCTTCCCGAAGCCGCCGAATAAGATTTTTCCTCACCCCTCTCGCCACGCGCGAGAGGGGAAGATGGAGCTAGAATATGAACCAGCTTACCAACTTCATGAACCCGGTCGCGAAGCCCGAAACCTTCGACATGATCAAGATTGGCATCGCGAGCCCGGAGCGTATCCGCTCATGGTCGTTCGGCGAGATCAAGAAGCCCGAGACGATCAACTACCGCACGTTCAAGCCCGAGCGTGACGGCTTGTTCTGTGCGCGCATCTTTGGTCCGATCAAGGATTATGAATGCCTGTGCGGCAAGTACAAGCGCATGAAATACAAGGGCATCGTCTGCGAAAAATGCGGTGTCGAAGTCACGGTGACCAAGGTCCGCCGTGAGCGTATGGGCCATATCGAGCTCGCCGCTCCCGTCGCGCACATCTGGTTCCTGAAGTCGCTGCCGTCGCGCATCGGCCTGCTGCTCGACATGCAGCTGAAGCAGCTCGAGCGCGTGCTGTATTTCGAAGCCTATATCGTTCTCGAGCCGGGCCTGACGCCGCTTGAGAAGTTCCAGCTTCTGACCGAAGACGAACTGCTCGACGCACAGGATGAATATGGCGAAGACGCCTTCTCGGCCGGCATCGGTGCCGAGGCGATCCGCGTGCTCCTCGAGAATCTGGACCTGGAGCAGGAACGCGTCGACCTGTTGGACGAACTCGCGGTCACCAAGTCGGAACTGAAGCCCAAGAAGATCATCAAGCGGCTGAAGGTCGTCGAGAGCTTCATCGATTCGGGCAACCGCCCCGAATGGATGATCCTCGAAGTCGTTCCCGTGATCCCGCCCGAACTGCGCCCGCTGGTGCCGCTCGACGGCGGCCGGTTCGCAACGTCGGATCTCAACGACCTGTATCGCCGCGTGATCAACCGCAACAACCGCCTGAAGCGCCTGATGGAACTGCGCGCGCCGGACATCATCGTCCGCAACGAAAAGCGCATGCTGCAGGAAGCCGTCGACGCGCTGTTCGACAACGGCCGCCGCGGCCGTACGATCACCGGTGCGAACAAGCGTCCGCTGAAGTCGCTGTCCGACATGCTCAAGGGCAAGCAGGGCCGCTTCCGTCAGAACCTGCTCGGTAAGCGCGTCGACTATTCGGGCCGCTCGGTCATCGTGACCGGCCCGGAACTCAAGCTGCACCAGTGCGGCCTGCCGAAGAAGATGGCGCTCGAACTGTTCAAGCCCTTCATCTACGCGCGTCTCGACGCCAAGGGTCTTTCGATGACCCTGAAGCAGGCGAAGAAGTGGGTCGAAAAGGAACGCAAGGAAGTCTGGGACATCCTCGACGAAGTCATTCGCGAGCACCCGGTCCTGCTGAACCGCGCCCCGACGCTTCACCGCCTCGGCATTCAGGCGTTCGAGCCCGTCCTGATCGAAGGCAAAGCGATCCAGCTTCACCCGCTGGTCTGCGCTGCGTTCAACGCCGACTTCGACGGTGACCAGATGGCCGTTCACGTCCCGCTGAGCCTCGAGGCGCAGCTGGAAGCGCGCGTGCTGATGATGTCGACCAACAACATCCTCAGCCCCGCGAACGGCAAGCCGATCATCGTTCCGTCGCAGGATATGGTTCTGGGTCTCTATTATCTCTCGATGGAGCGTCCGGGCGAACCGGGCGAGGGCATGCTGCTCGCCGACATGGCCGAAGTGCATCAGGCGCTGTTCACCGGCGCCGTGACGCTGCACACCAAGGTGGTGAGCCGCGTCCCGCAGACCGACGAGCAGGGCAACGAGTATCTCCGGCGTTTTGAGACCACTCCGGGCCGCATGCTCATCGGCGAATGTCTGCCGAAGTCGCACACGGTGCCCTTCGACGTCGTCAACCGCCTTCTGACCAAGAAGGAAATCGGCGACGTGATCGACCAGGTCTATCGTCACACCGGCCAGAAAGAGACCGTGCTGTTCGCCGACGCCATCATGGCGCTGGGCTTCCGCAACGCGTTCAAGGCGGGCATTTCCTTCGGCAAGGATGACATGATCATCCCGGACTCGAAGGAAGGCATGGTCAACGAAACCCGTGCGCTGGTGAAGGATTTCGAGCAGCAGTATCAGGACGGCCTGATCACGCAGCAGGAAAAGTACAATAAGGCCATCGACGCCTGGTCACAGTGCGGCGACAAGGTCGCGAACGCAATGATGGACGAAATCCGCGCCGAGCCGAAGGATCCGAAGACGGGCCGTCTGGCCCCGATCAATTCCATCTACATGATGGCGCACTCGGGTGCTCGTGGTTCGCAGGCCCAGATGAAGCAGCTTGCCGGCATGCGCGGCCTGATGGCCAAGCCGTCGGGCGAGATCATTGAAACGCCGATCATCTCGAACTTCAAGGAAGGCCTGACCGTTCTCGAGTATTTCAACTCGACTCACGGTGCCCGTAAGGGTCTGGCAGATACGGCGCTCAAGACGGCGAACTCGGGTTATCTGACCCGCCGTCTGGTCGACGTGTCGCAGGATTGCGTCGTGATCGAGGAAGATTGCGGCACCGAACGCGGCATGGAAATGCGTGCGATCATCCAGGGCGGTTCGACGATCGCCTCGCTGGGCGAACGCATCCTCGGTCGTACGACGCTGGAAGATGTCGTCGACAAGGACGGCAACGTCATCGCGCCGGTGGGCACCTTGCTCGACGAGCCGACGACGCAGCGTATCGAGGACGCCGAAGTCCAGTCGGTCAAGATCCGTTCGCCGCTGGTTTGCGAAGCGACGCTGGGTGTTTGCGGCAAATGCTATGGCCGTGATCTTGCGCGCGGTACGCCGGTCAACATCGGTGAAGCTGTCGGCGTTATCGCCGCGCAGTCGATCGGCGAACCCGGCACGCAGCTGACGATGCGTACGTTCCACATCGGCGGGGCGGCGCAGGTCAACGAACAGTCGAACGCCGAAGCGATCTCGGACGGCACGATCGAATATCGTGACATGGCGACGATCGTCGACCAGCGTGGCCGCCGTCTGGCGCTGTCGCGTTCGGGCGAAATCGCGGTCATCGACAGCGAAGGCCGCGAGCGCGCGTCGCACAAGCTGCCTTATGGTGCGCAGATCCTGCACAAGGACGGCGAGAAGGTGAAGAAGGGCGACCGGATCGCCGAATGGGATCCGTTCACGATGCCGCTGATCACCGAAAAGCACGGTGTGGTGAAGTATCAGGATCTGGTCGACACCAAGACGCTTGCCGAACAGGTCGACGAAGCGACGGGCATCGCCCAGCGCGTCGTGATCGAATATCGCTCGGCGGGCCGCGCCAAGAAGGAAGACCTTCAGCCGCGCCTGACCTTGCTCGACGATCAGTCGGGTGAAGCCGCACGCTATCTGCTCGCGGTCGGCACGATGTTGTCGGTCGAGGACGGTCAGACGGTGCAGGCGGGCGACGTTCTGGCGCGTGTCAGCCGCGAAGCATCGAAGACGCGCGACATCACCGGCGGTCTGCCGCGTGTTGCCGAGCTGTTCGAAGCACGCATTCCGAAGGACAACAGCGTTATCGCGAAGATCAGCGGCCGCATTGAATTCGTCAAGGATTACAAGGCGAAACGCAAGATCGCGATCGTTCCGGAAGAAGGCGATTCGATCGAGTACCTCATTCCCAAGTCGAAGGTGCTGGAAGTGCAGGAAGGCGACCAGGTCAAGCGCGGCGACGCGCTGATTTCGGGCTCGCCCAACCCGCACGACATCCTCGACGTGATGGGCGTCGAGGCGCTGGCCGAATATCTGGTCGCGGAAATCCAGGAAGTCTACCGACTGCAGGGCGTGAAGATCAACGACAAGCACATCGAGGTGATCGTTCGCCAGATGCTGCAGAAGGTCGAGATCACCGACGGCGGCGACACCACGCTGCTGCCGGCCGAGCAGCTCGATTATCTGGAGATGATGGAATATAACGCCAAGCTTCCGAAGAATGGCCGTCCCGCCGTCGGGCGTCCGGTCCTCCTCGGCATCACCAAGGCGTCGCTGCAGACCCGCAGCTTCGTTTCGGCGGCGTCCTTCCAGGAAACGACCCGCGTTCTCACCGAAGCATCGGTGCAGGGCAAGATCGACTCGCTGCAGGGCCTGAAGGAAAATGTCATCGTCGGCCGCCTTATCCCGGCGGGTACGGGCGCTGCCATGAACCGTGTCCGCGTGACCGCTTCGTCGAAGGATGCTGCCCTCCGCGCCGCGATGCGCGCGAACCAGGAACATCTGATCGCGCCGCAGACTGCCGCAGAAGAGCATGCTGCCGAACTGGCGCAGGGCCCCGAAGCGGCGCTCGGCGACGATCCGCTGGGTACGGTCGAGGGAGAAACCCACGGCACCGATGCTGATGCCGGCGATTACCTGATCCAGGGCGACGAGGCGTAAGTCTCTTTCCCTTCGGGTAATGAAGCGAAAGACAAGAAGCCCCGCCGGAGCGATCCGGCGGGGCTTTTTCTTTGGGCGGACTGGGGGTGGGAAGTTGCAGTTGCGGATGCTCAGCGTGGCGCGAGAAATCCGCTCATGCTCTGGAACATTATAGACAACCGGACCCGCCCGTACCGCTGGCGAGAGGTCAATGCCATCGTTGAGGCCGTAGAACACGACAACAGTTGCACCGATGCCGACCAAGCGCCCGAGAGCGATCCGAGATTGACGGTGGTTTATGATGCGCTTGAAGCTGTTTCAGTCCACGAGGTAGTCGTCTGGGCAATTGAGCAGCCTTGTCCGGTTACCCTCTATATCTATGATCTTGGCGGAGGATTTGTCGGCGACGAACATTTCAATAAAATGGAGAATCGCTTCCCCGAAGAAGGCGACAGCGCCGAAAGCTGAATCACGACAATCGGCCGCCAGCAGGCAAGGAAAAGGCCCACCGGTGGAGACCGGCGGGCCCTTGGTTTTGGAAATAGGCGGGCCGGTGCGACTGCGCCTGAAAGGCGGCCGGCCCGGGCTGTCCTAGGGCGCGAGGATCGCGACGGCGAGGTACAGCAGCAGAGGCAGGCCGAAGCCGAGCAGCGTCAGGGCGACAAAGGCGACGCGCGTCCACAAGACATCGATGCCGAACTGGTCTGCCATCCCGGCGCACACGCCGAAGATCATCCCGTCGCGACGATTCTTGCGAAAACCCTGTTTCATTTCTTTCCTTTCCATCCCGGCCGAATGGCCGGCGTTTTTAGTGGGCAACGGGGTCCGGTCAGGCGACCAGACCACCGAAGTGCGCAGCGTTCGGGCCGACAGCGGCAAGGAACATCAGCGAGCAGTAGAGCGAGGCAACCGCGGCAACCGCGTAGCTCTTGAACGATTCGACGTTGAGGTGGGCCATGATATTATCCTTTTTTGTCCTCCACCCGGACCATCCGGTGGATGCCCAATCTATTGCAGGAGGCGTGCCAATTTCATTCATTGGCGGTTAACCGCCGTTTTCGAGTTTGAGACATTATATTTCAGCGGAAAATTTGCGGTACAGAGGTAAAAATTCCCGATTATGGGAAAAATTCCATATCGCCTTGCGGCGGCACGGGCTGGTGTCGCGCGAATGGCTGCGGTAGGCGAAACGGGCATGACGCTCGCCCGCCTTTCGTTGACCGATTTTCGCAACCATGCTGGCGCGGACATGGCGGCCACGCCGGGCCTCGTTGCGCTGCATGGCGACAATGGCGCGGGCAAGACCAACATACTGGAGGCGATCTCGCTGCTGGCGCCGGGGCGCGGACTGCGGCGGGCGGCGCTGGCGGACATGGTGCGCGACGGGGCCAGCGGAGGCTTCGCGATCTTCGCCGAAGTGCAGGCCGGGGCCGATTTGCCGCCGGTCGCGCTGGGAACGGGGATCGAGGCCGCGCATCCGGGGCGACGGATCGTCCGCATCAACGGTGCGTCGGCGGCGGCGGCGTCGCTCGGCGAGTGGATATCGGTGCTGTGGCTGACGCCGGCGATGGATCGGCTGTTCGTCGAGACCGCGGGCAACCGGCGGCGCTTCCTCGACCGGTTGGTGCTGGCGCTCGATCCGCGCCATGCGCAGCACAGCACCCGCTATGACGCCGCCCTGCGCGCGCGGGGCAAGCTGCTTGCCGACATCGCGACCGCCGACCAGCAATGGCTGGCAAGTCTGGAAGCGCAACTCGCCGAGCATGGCGCGGCGATGGACGCGGCGCGGCGGGCGACACTCACCGCGCTCTCGGCCGAACTTGCGGAGCAACCCGATGCGCCCTTTGCGCGGCCGCTGCTGACGCTTGTCGACAGCGAGGGCGCGCCGCGCGATGCATCGCATGGTGTCGAGGCGCTGAAGGCGCTTTTCGCGGGCCGCCGCCGGATCGACGCTGCGGCCGGCCGCGCGACCGCCGGACCGCACCGCGACGATTTGTCTGCCGTTCATGCCGGGACGGGCCGGTCGGCGGCGCGCTGTTCGACCGGCGAGCAAAAGGCGATGCTGCTGTCGCTCGTCCTCGCACACAGCGATTGCGTCGCCCGGCTGCGCGGAGCGCGTCCGGTGCTGCTGCTCGACGAGGTCGCCGCGCATCTCGACCCCTCGCGCCGCGCCGCGCTCTATGAGCGGCTGGCGGGGCAGGGCGGGCAGGCCTGGCTCACCGGGACCGAGGCGGCTCTGTTCGATGCGATGCCGGGACCGGTGACGCGCTTTCATATTGCCGGCGGGCGGATCAGTCCTTCGGCTTGACCGTGACCCAGATGCTGATCGGCGCCGCGAATTTGCCCGGCTCGGGTTTTCCGACGTCGATGCGCTCGGCAGTGACGAGCTGTCCCGTCTCCAGCGTGAAGCTGGCCCACGGCTTCGGCATGCGGTTGAAGCTCATTTTCTGGAGCGGCTGGCCGGTGGCCGTGTTCATGATCGTTGCGATGATACCCATGTGTGGCGGGTAGCGGCGGGCTTCCGATTCTGTCCAGAAGGGAATGACCGTTAACAACCGATTGCGGACGCCATGCCTCGTCAGTAACCTGAGAACATGGAAGCAGAGCTTAGATCGCTTGCAACGCAAGATGGAGAGTTTCTCCAAAACGTCCGGCCTGACGAAAATGTTTTTCGCATCTCCGTTCGCGCCGAAATCGGATCCAAGGGAAGCCGCGGAGCAGATTTGTTCGATTTTGATGTTTGTTCGCCAAGCTGGCTCGATTCCGAACTTGATCGATACGTATCTTTGCCCGGCGGAAAGCGGCTATTCATGCGCAAGTTCGACGCCAACGCTATAGAGGAATATGTCCGCAAGCGCATTCGGCATGCCACCGGTGCGACATGGAATGACGTTGCGCGCAAGATTGGCGAAAGGGCACGATGGGAATTTGCAGACATTGAAAGCTAATGTCCGCTTCCACCCCTAAGCCGACGGCGCGGCGCCTCAGAGTATCTCGCGCACCCGGTCCTGCGGGCGGCAATAGCGGACGCCCTTTTCGGTCTCGACGAAGGGGCGGTCCACATAGGCGGGATTTTCGACCATCGCGGCGATGATCGCGTCTTCGTCGGCGTCTGTCAGCCCGCGTTCCTCGGCGTCGGTGCCGCGCAGGCGCAGCGCGTCGCGTGCCGACATGCCGGCATCGCGGAAGAGCTGGCGCAGCTTGTCGGCAGTGTAGGGCGTCTTCAGATACTGGACGACCTCGACCTCCACACCCGGCGTTTCTTCGAGAATCGCGAGCGTGTTGCGCGAGGTGCCGCAGGCGGGGTTGTGCCAGATAATTGCCTTCATGCGCCGCGTCCTAATGAGAGCTTACAGCAGCGTAAACCCGCTATTCATGGCATATATGGCACATCTTCCCGCATGAAGGGGAACCACCAGCTTGCCTTTCCCGGTCCGGATACGATCTATGCAGGATCGAGGGACCGCCAGAGGCGGCCATTGCGGGGTTGCTGTTTACGTGAATGACATGATCGATCGGCGGAAGTTGCTGGGAGCCATGGCGGGCGCTGGTGCGCTGGCCGCAGCCTCGGCGCGGGCCGCCCAATTGCCCGACTGGATCGCCCAACCGTCTGCCCCCCCGGCGCCGGTGCAGGCGCCGGTCGACTATCTCGCCGTGGCGCGCAAGCAACTCGCCTTGCAGTCGCGCAATATCCACCAGAGTGACCGCGTCGGCATCGTCGATTTCGGACTGCCTTCGTCGCGTCCGCGCTTCGCGCTCGTCGATATGGCGGCGGGCAAGATCGAGATGTTCCCGGTGACGCATGGCCGCGGATCCGACCCGCAGCATGACGGCTGGCTCAAGCGCTTCTCGAACGCGCCGGGCAGCCTTGCCTCGTCGCGCGGCGCCTATCGCACCAGCGATTATTATTGGGGCGCCAACGGGTCGTCGATGCGGCTTGCGGGGCTGGAACCCGACAACAACAACGCCGACATGCGCGCGATCGTCATCCACGGCGCCTGGTATGCCGAACCGTCGCTGATCGCGACGCAGGGCAAGCTGGGGCGCAGCGAAGGCTGCTTCGTCTTCGGCGAAGAGCTGCTGCCGATGGTGCTCTACAAGCTGGGGCCTGGCCGACTGCTGTTCGCCGACAAGCTGAGCGTGCCGCCGCCGATGCCGGTCTTCCCGCTGCCCGCCGAACCGGCGCCGGGGACCGAGAATATGGTCCGCACCGGCGCGACGAGCGGGACTTTTCCGAAGACAGCGGACTGACAGTCGGAGCGAACTATCGTCAGCCTGGCGTGCAGGGTCAGTCTGGTATCCAGAAGGCGATGCTATAACGGCCCTGTGTGCGGAACGGTCTGCCTTCCGCGTCCAGTGCAGGCCGGAACTTCGCTCGTTCTTCGATTAACCTGCAAGGAACCTGGTCGAGGGCATCATGTCCGCTTGACGATTGCACAACGCAATTTTCTGCCCGCCCGGTGGTCGATATGTCGAAAGCGATAATCACATTGCCCTGAAGATTGTCGCGGAGCGCGCTACCGGGATAGTCGGTGACTTTGAACCACGCGTTCTTGTTGATCGGGGTTGCCCCGCCAAAATCTTCGGTCTTTTGCCACGGAGCGGCCGTTTGAGCACTAACCGTTGGAACGAACGCGACGCCCATAACGACGGCAGCGCAAAGGCCGAACGATACGCTCCGCGTCATGGGAATCATTGCCTCAATAAATGCCCGTCGTTGCCTGCGTCGTCGGCACCGTCGGCACCACCGCCGGCGGGTTGGGCGAGATCACCACCGCGGCCGCGCGGCCGGGCTTGGCGAAGCTCGCAACGACGGGTGCGTCGCGGCCATAGATGTCGGCGAGCTTGCTGACGCCGGTGCCCGCCGCATTGGGGATCACCGTCCAATAGGCGACATAGACCGGGAAGGGCTGGTCGAAGCTGAACTTCGTCGTCTTGCCGCTCGCGATCGCGGCGCCGAATTCCTCGGGGCTCTTGCCGGCGAAATAGACCGCCATCAGACCCGAGAAGTGCAAAGCACGCTCGGTGCGGATGCAGCCATGGCTGAACGCGCGCGCGGCAGCGGCAAAGGCGCCCTTCGACGGCGTGTCGTGGAGGTAGATGGCGTGCGGGTTCAGCATCTCCATCTTCATCACGCCCAGCGCGTTGTTCGCGCCCGGCTGTTGCACCACCGACAGCGTCTTGCCGCTGCCCGTCCAGGTGTAGCCCTGCGCGCGGGCGCGGGCCGGATTGCTGGCGATGGTGGCGCCGATGCCTTCGTTGATGATGCTGCGCGGCAGTGTCCACGTCGGGTTGACGATGATGCCGGTCGCCATCGGGTTGAGCTGCGGCGTCGGGGTCGTCGGCTTGCCAACCACCGCCTTGTGCGTCGCGATGGTCGTGCCGCCGTGGATCACGCGGGTCAGATATTCGGGCACGTTGCTGACGACATAGCGCTCGCCAAGGCTGCGCGGCATCCAGCGCCAGCGCTCCATATTGACGCGGATAGCATTGGCGTCGGCCGGCGTCTTGGCGGTCTTGAGCGAGGCTTTGAGCACCGCGAAATTGGGATGGATGGGATCGAGCGCGGTCAGCGTCGGGGCAATACCGCCCGACGTCAGCGCGGCGGTGAGGAGCGCGATCAGCGGCGTGTCCTTCGTGTCGCTGTCGGTCATGAACCACTGCTTGCGCGCCACGTTGGGCGTGCGGCCGTCGCGCAGATGCGTGGCGAGCAGCAGGAAGCTGTCGGTTGCGACCTTGTCGAGCCGCGTCTGATCGCCGCTATCGATCGCCGCCTGAAGCCCGTCGGGGTTGTAATCCTTGGCGAACAGTCCCTCGTCGCCGATCGTCTTGATGAAGGCGAGCAGCGCCTTGGCATTCGTGGCCGACCAGTCGGGCAGATTGGCTTCGGCGACGGTTTCGATGGTCGGGGCGTCGTCCTTGACCTTGTCGGGTTGGAGGACAACCGAATCCTCCTTGACGTTCGTCTGCGCGAGCGCGGGAGCCGCGAGAAGCGTCAGGGGGAGGAGCAGCGCCGCAGGATGGCGCACGAAGGGGGAAGAGTTTTTGACCATGACCAAGGCCATAGCCAAAAACTTTCCCTAGTTAAAGTGAGCTACCGCACACTCTATCGCTTGTGGGTGACGATCAGGCGGCGCCCTCGGCGTCCTGCTTCGCGAGCCACTCTTCCAGCCACTTGATCGTGTAATCGCCGTGGATGACGTCGGGGTCGGCAAGCAGCGCCTGATGCAGCGGGATGTTCGTCTTGATGCCGCCGATCACCATTTCCTCGAGCGCCCGGCGCATGCGCATCATGCAGCTTTCGCGGCTGCGGCCATAGACGATCAGCTTGCCGATCATGCTGTCGTAATAGGGCGGGATCGAATAGCCGGCGTAAAGCCCGCTATCGACGCGCACGTGCATGCCGCCGGCGGCGTGATAGTTGGTGACCTTGCCGGGCGAGGGCAGGAAGGTGCGTGGATCCTCGGCATTGATGCGGCATTCCATCGAATGGCCACGGAATTCGAGGTCTTCCTGCCGGACCGACAGGCCCATGCCGCCCGCGATGCGGATCTGTTCGCGGACGAGGTCGAAGCCGGTGATCATTTCGGTCACCGGATGCTCGACCTGGATGCGGGTGTTCATCTCGATGAAGAAGAATTCGCCATTTTCCCACAGGAATTCGATCGTGCCGGCGCCGCGATAGCCCATTTCGGCCATCGCGTCGGCGCAGACCTTGCCCATGCGCGCGCGTTCCTCGGCCGAGATGATCGGCGAGGGGGCTTCCTCGAGCACCTTCTGGTGACGGCGCTGGAGCGAGCAGTCGCGCTCGCCGAGATGGATGGCCTGGCCGTTGCCGTCGCCGAACACCTGAAATTCGATGTGGCGCGGGTTGCCGAGATATTTTTCCATGTAAACGGTCGGGTCACCAAAAGCTGCCGCCGCTTCGCTCGATGCCTGACCCATCAGGCTTTCGAGGCTGTCCTCGTCGGGAACGACCTTCATGCCGCGCCCGCCGCCGCCCGAGGCGGCCTTGATGAGGACCGGATATCCAATCTCCTGCGCGAGTCTTTTCGTTTCCTCGTTGAAGGTCACCGCGCCGGGCGAACCCGGAACGACCGGCAGACCAAGCTTCACCGCGGTGCGCTTTGCCTCGACCTTGTCGCCCATCGTGCGGATATGCTCGGGCTTCGGCCCGACGAAGACCATGTTATGCGCTTCGATAATCTCGGCAAAACGCTCGTTTTCCGAGAGGAAGCCATAGCCGGGGTGGATAGCGTCGGCGCCGGTGATTTCGGCGGCCGAGATGATCGCGGGAATGTTGAGGTAGCTGTCCTTCGCGGCCGGCGGGCCGATGCACACGGCCTCGTCGGCGAGGCGGACGTGCATCGCGTCGGTGTCGGCGGTCGAATGGACCGCGACCGTCTTGATGCCCATTTCATGGCATGCGCGGTGGATGCGCAGCGCGATCTCGCCGCGGTTGGCGATCAGCAGTTTTTCGATGGCCATTGGTGGGGCCTCAGCCGATGGTGAACAGCGGCTGGTCGAACTCGACCGGCTGGCTGTTCTCGACATGCACTGCCTTCAGCGTGCCCGCGGCGGGCGCGACGATCGGGTTCATGACCTTCATCGCCTCGATGATCAGGATGGTATCGCCGGCCTTTACGGCCGAGCCGACGGCCGCGAAGTTCGGTGCGCTCGGTTCGGGCGCCAGATAGACGGTGCCGACCATCGGCGACTTCACGGCGTCGGCGAAATTGTCGGCGGCGGGAGCTGCAACGGCAGGGGCTGCGGCCGGAGCGGCGGGTGCTGCCGCGGGAGCGGCAACCGGTGCGGGCGCATAGGCGACGGGTGCGGCGGCGGTCAGCGTGCGGGCGACACGAACCTTGCGCTCGCCATCCTCGACCTCGATCTCTGAAAGCTGCGTATCGTCGAGCAATTCGGCGAGAGCGCGCACGAACGCCGGATCGATGTTGATGCCATGGTCTTTATGGTCACCCATGAGAATTTTCCTGTTGTTGCGGCGTCCATGGAAAGGACGCTCTGACCCCGTTTTTGATGCGTCCTATTGTCAGAGTCGCGCGGCGGCGTCCAGCGCCAGCGTATAGCTGTTCGCGCCATGTCCTGCAAAATGCGCGGCGGCCGCCATGCCGACATAAGAGATATGGCGAAATTCCTCGCGTTTCATCGGGTCCGACAGATGGACCTCGATGACCGGCACCCGGATCGACTTGATCGCGTCGTGAATCGCTATCGAGGTGTGGGTGTAGCCCCCGGCGTTGAGCAGCACCGCCTTGGCGCCCTCGACATAGGCTTCGTGCAGCCAGTCGATCAGCACGCCTTCATGGTTCGTCTGGCGGCATTCGAGGCGAAGGCCCAGCGTGTCCGCCTGCGCCTCGAGCCGCGCGTGGATCTCGTTGAGGGTATCGTGGCCGTAAATCTCGGGCTCGCGCGTGCCGAGCAGGTTGAGGTTCGGTCCCGAGAGGACATAGACGGTGGGCTTATCAGGACGCTCGTTGGTCAAGGGCGCGGTCTTTCGGTTGCGGCGTTGCTCGCTCCCCCTATATGGGCTGCTCGGTAAAAGGCAAAGCGAGGCGGATTCCCACGTGATCTCGGTCATTCTCAACGGCGAACCCCGGCAGGTGCGCGAAGGCAGCATCGCCGATCTCGTTGCGTCGCTGGGCCTCGACGTGAAGAAGGTGGCGGTCGAGCGCAATCGCGCGATCGTCCCGCGCTCGACGCTTGCCGATGTCGCGCTCGCCGAGGGCGACGCACTGGAAATCGTTCATTTCGTAGGAGGCGGCTGTTGACCGACAATTGGAGTGTTGCCGGACGGACGTTCACGTCGCGGCTGATCGTCGGCACCGGCAAATACAAGGATTTCGAGCAGAACGCCGCCGCAGTCGAAGCCTCGGGGGCCGAGATCGTCACCGTCGCGGTACGCCGCGTCAATGTGTCGGACCCGACGGCGCCGATGCTCACCGATTTCATCGATCCGAAGAAGATCACCTATCTGCCGAACACCGCCGGCTGCTTCAACGCCGATGACGCGATCCGCACGCTCAGGTTGGCGCGCGAAGCGGGCGGCTGGGATCTGGTGAAACTGGAAGTGCTCGGCGAGGCGAAGACGCTCTATCCGAACATGCGCGAGACGCTGGAAGCGACCGAAGTGCTCGCGAAAGAAGGCTTCCTGCCGATGGTCTATTGCGTCGACGATCCGATCGCCGCGAAGCAGCTTGAGGATGCGGGCGCGGTCGCGATCATGCCGCTCGGCGCGCCGATCGGGTCGGGGCTGGGCATCCAGAACCGCGTCACGATCCGCCTGATCGTCGAGGGCGCATCGGTGCCGGTGCTCGTCGATGCGGGCGTCGGCACGGCGAGCGATGCGGCTGTGGCTATGGAGCTCGGCTGCGAGGGCGTGCTGATGAACACCGCGATCGCGGAAGCCAAGGATCCGATCCGTATGGCGCGCGCGATGAAGTTGGCGGTCGAGGCCGGGCGCGATGCCTATCTGGCGGGGCGCATGGGGCTGCGTCGCTATGCCGACCCGTCGAGCCCGCTGGCGGGACTGATCTAGGTCGGCATAGCGCGGCGGATCAAGGCACCCGCTTTACTGGCGGGACCAGCCAACTGCCGTCGGTCGCGCGGCGCTGCGGCAGGTAGAGGCGCAGGTTCATGCTGAACGGACCGGCGGGGGCGGGGAGCCAGTTGGCTTCCTTGTCGGCGCCGGGTGACGCATTCTGGATATAGAGGTCGAGCGAGCCGTCGGCGTTGAACGTCAGCTTGTCGCGGTCGCCGATCGCGAAGCGGTTGATCGGGTTGGCGACGAAGAACTGGTCGGCGCCGTACATGGTCAGCGACCAGAAGGCGTCGGCGGGCGGGATCTGGTCCTTTTCGAAATGCAGGACATAGTTCGACGCGCCGGTGAGCGGCTTGCCGTCGCTGTCGAGCGGCGCCATCGGATAGATGGCTTCCTCGGGCGGCAGGGCGCCGAGGCCCGCGAAGCCGATGAAGGCGCGCTGCAGATAGTCGTTGCCATAGACGCCGATGTTGCTGCCCATCGATCCCCAGCCGTTGCGGGTCAGCGAGATGGCTTTGCGGCGATTGACGATGCGCGGATAGGCTTCGGCGGCGGCGCGGGCGAGGCCGCGCTGGACGGCGGGGTCGGCCCTCGACAGGTCGAAGCTCTGTCCGGGGACGATGCCGATACGCTCCATCCTTAGCACGATCGCATAGTCGCTCGCGTGAGGCGGGTTGCGCTTCATCAATTCGGCGAAGCGCGCGAAGAAGGCTTGCGGCGCCATTTGTGCAACCTGATCAACCGGCGGCGTCTTCATGTCGACCGTCAGGTCGGGTTTCGGCATCACGGTAGCAGCGGGCTTGCCCCAGGCCGAAAGCGGCGCAGCGCCGAGGCCTGCCTGCAGCGTGTAGACATGGGCATAGTCGGCCGGGCCGTTCGTCTGGATGCGTCCGATGATCCAGCCCATCTCGGTCGGGCTGCGGACCATACGCATCCCCTTCGGCAATGTACCGTGCCAGGCTGGGCCGACGATCGCGACGGTGCCGCCCTCGTTGCCGGTCGTGCGCGTTCCGAGCGTTGCGAAGACGTCGGTCCACATGTCCATCAGCGGGATGACATGATAACGGCCCTGCGTGTTCGGGAGCGTCAGAACCAGCGGCTCCTTGCCGACGTCGAACCATAGCGAGGAATAGAGCGTGTCGGCGTTGGGTCGCACGACGTCCTTGAAGGTCGCGTCGGGGTAGGACTTCATATTGGCGAACTGGTTGACCGGCGCGCGGAGGCGGCCGGAGACGCCGGCATTGGTCGACACCCGTCGCGTCGTTTCCATCAGCACCAGCGGATAGGCGTAGGTGTAGGCCTCGATACCGATCGCATAGGCTTCTTCTTCGCTGACCGGGGCCGCATAGGCGGTGCCGGACAGAAAGGCGGTCACAAGGGTCAGGAGAGCAAGCAGGGTCTTCATCGGTCGAACCTTCGCGTCATGGAGCTCCCAGCGCCTTAGCTGGCGGGCAGGCGCCGGTCTGTCATCCTGCCGACAATCTGTTGGGAATTTTTCGGCGCGGGCGTAAAGCCGGGAGGGAAGGAATGGGCAATGGCGACACGGCTGCATCCATGGTCGCATGGCGAACGAGAGGACGCACTTCGCTGTTGTCCGCTGTTTGCCAATTGGCCCGCGGCGCAGCTCGCCGATCTGGCGGGAATCGCGCGCGCCGAATATTATCCGCGCGGCGCCGAAATCTATGCCCATGATCCCGAGAAGCGCGAGGCCTTCGTCATCGCATCGGGCGGGGTCGAGGTCAGCCGCGGCTCGGCGGCGGGCAAGAAATTCGTGCTGAGCGTTCAGGGGCCGCACGAAATTCTTGCGATCGTCCGGCTGCTCGCCGCGCCGCCGATCCATTATGTCTATGCCGCCTATGAGGACAGCGTGCTGCTCCACCTGCCGTGCGATGCGCTGGCCGCTATCCTCGACGCCGAGCCGATATTGTGGCGCGACGTCGCGATGCTGATGTGCGCGCGTCATGGCGACAGTCTGCGCCAGCTCAACGATCAGAAGCTGGGGTCGCTCGAACAGCGCATGGCGGCGATGCTGGTCGACCTTGCGCGGATCCACGGCGTCGCGGGCGCAGCGGGGATCGAACTTGGCCTCCGGTTGCCGCAGGAGCAGCTCGGCGCGATGCTGGGGGTGACACGCCAGAGCGTGAACAAGCTGCTCCGCGGGCTTGAGGAGGCGGGGCTTATCGCGGTCGACTACAATCGCATCACGATCCGCGATCCGGCGATGCTCGACACGCTTGCCGCGCGCCACGATTGAGCCGCCAGCCGGTTGTCGCCGATGCTGAACGGTCTGTCCCGTCGCGACGGAACTGCGGCCATCTCTCGCCCGTTTCTTCTGCACGAGGCCGCTCCCCCGCCTCGAAAGCAAGGAGAACCCCCGTGGGTGAACTGAAAGACAAAGCCAAAGGTCTGGCCAACGAAGCTGCCGGCAATGTGAAGCAGGCGATCGGCAAGGCGACCGACAACGAGCGCCTGCGCGCCGAAGGCGCGGCGCAGGAGCGCAAGGGTGAGGCCCAGAATCTCAAGGGCAAGGTTAAAGGCGCGCTTGGCGACAAAGTCTGACGATTAGCGTTCGTCCGCAAAGAAAAAGGCCCCGGGGATTCCCTCTCCCCGGGGCCTTTTGTATCTGATGTCGAAGCAGGCTTATTTGCCGCCCGACGCCACCAGGTCGACGTCGGTCATGCCGCCGTCGCGGCGCACGAACAGGACATAGGCGAGGTCGCCCTTCGTGCCGCCGAGCATATGCTCGTTGCCACGGATGCGGTGATCGCTGGTGTAGCCGGCGCGGATCGCCATGGTGTGGTAATAGTCGAGCACCCCCTGAACCGAGGCGGCGGTCTGGAAGTTGACGACGCGGACGTTGCACTTGCCGCCAGCGACACCCGCCGCTTCGCGCAGCGTCGCGCGTGGATACACCTTGAACGCGGCGGGCAGGCGGTCGGCCCATGCGTTGCCATAGGTCAGCTTGGCGTCGCAGGCGCCCTTTTGCTGGTCGCGGGCGAGTGCGCCGATCGTGACCGGACGCTTTGCGGCGCAATCGCCATTGCAATTTTCCTCGAACGGCAGCGCCTTGGGCGCGGCGAGCAGCTTGCCCGCGGCCTGTGCCGCCGCCGCTTCTGCCGCCGCGGTCGCCTTGCCGCCGGCGATGCCGGGAACGCCGCCGTCGACAGGGCGGTTGCCCGGCGCCGCGGCATTGCGGCTCGACTGGCCGGTCAGCTTGGGATCGACCATGATCTTGTCTTCGAGCGCGCCCTTCACTGCTGGGTCGGCATCGGTCAGCCCGTCATCGAGCGGCTTCAGATCGGCCTTTGCCTGAGGATTGTCGCGGCACCCCGCGAGCGGCATTGCTACCGCCATCATCAGGCCCGCCACCAGCCATTTTCCGCGCACCATCATCGCTAACGCTCCCTTAATATCATGCCCGGAATTGCAGGATTCTGGTTAAGAAGATGTGAGTAAAAATCGTTAATTGGTAAGACTTTATTAGTGGAAAACTGTGCCGGAGCGAGACGGATTCGCGTTTTGGGCAGGTCGCTCAGCTTTCGACCGGCCCATCGGGGCCAAGAGTGAAGCCGCAGCCGAGCTGCTTGGCATCCTCGCTGTCGGTGAGTGCCGCCACCGTTTGCCACCCGTCGGCACGCAGGCTTGCCGCAAGCGCGGGATCGTGACCGATCGGCAGCAGGATGCGCCGGTCCGCGTCATCCTCGGCGCCGAGACCGTCGTCGATCAGCGGATCGGGATAGAGCGAGAAGCCGACCGCCGATTCCTCATGATCCTCACCGACGGGGATCGCATAACCGCCGCCGCGGCCGATCGCGTCGCCCTGACCGGGGACAAATATCTGGAAGCCGAACCAGCTTTGATATGCGAAGCCGTGGCGTTCGGTCGGATCGAGCGTCAGGTTGACGCGGCCGCGGATCGGCGCCGCGATCGCCTCGAGCGCGTCGATGCGCGCCCCCAGCACGCCGGTCGTGTCGAAAGCGCGAAGGTCGGCAATCGCCCGGTCGAACGGGCCGGTCGCGCGTAGCAGCGGTAGATACGCTGCGGCGCCGAGGCGAACGAGTGCGCCGGCATCCTTGGCGTCGAGTTCGTCGCGTAGCGCCTGCCGGTCGCATGCGACAGGCAGCGGACCGTCCGCGAGCAGATCGACCGCGTCGGGCAGGGTGAAGTCGATCGTCGCGGAGCCGATGCCCGCTGCATCGAGCGCGTCGATCGCGACCGTCACGATCTCGCGCGCCGCCGCGACGCTGTCGCTGCCGATCAATTCGGCGCCGACCTGCAGCATTTCGCGCGCCGGGCGGAGCTGGCTTGCGCGGAGCTTAACCACCTGTCCGGCATAGCAAAGCCGGAGCGGACGCGGCGCATGGGCCAGAAGCGAGGTCGCGATACGCCCGACCTGCCGTGTGATGTCGGGGCGCAGCGCAAGGGTGCGCTGCGACACCGGATCGGTGAAGCGCAGCAGGTCGCGCGTCGACCGGTCATCATCGCCGCCCAGTGTCTCGCGGAATTCGGCGAGCGGCGGCGACACCCGGCCATAGCCGTGCGACCGCATCGCATCGACGAGCGCGCGCGTCACGCGCGAGGCGGCTTCCGCCTGAGCGGGTAAACGGTCGCGCAGACCTTCGGGCAGCAGGGCAGGGGCCTTGGTCATCGATTGCGGCCTTAGGCGGGTGGGAAGGCGGATTCAACAAATCTCCCCTCCCGCAAGCGGGAGGGGGACTTATGGTTTAGAACTTCAGACCCTTCACCGTCTTCACGCCGGGAAGCTGGCAAAGCTGCCACAGAAGCGGCTCGGGCATCGGCGAGTCGAGGCTGAGCAGCAGCACGGCTTCGCCGCCCGCGGCGCGGCGGCCGAGGTGGAAGGTGCCGATGTTGAGTCCTGCTTCGCCGAGCGCGGTGCCGATGCGGCCGATGAAGCCCGGCGCGTCCTCGTTGACGATGTAGAGCATATGGCCGTCGAGGTCGGCCTCGACCTTGATGCCGAACATCTCGACGAGGCGCGGGTCGCCGTTGCTGAACAGCGTGCCCGCGACCGAGCGGTCGCCCTGTTCGGTCGCGACGGTAACGCGCACGAGCGTGTGATAGTCGCCGTCGCGGTCATGGCGTACTTCGCGGACATCGAGCCCGCGTTCGCGTGCGAGATGCGGGGCGTTGACCATGTTCACGCTGTCCGAATAGCGGCGCATCAGGCCGGTCAGCACCGCGGCGGTGATCGGCTTGAGGTTCAGTTCGGCGGCCGCGCCCTCGACCTCGATCGAGATCGTCGTGAGATTGTCGTGCGCGAGCTGGCCGACGAGGCTGCCGAGCTTTTCGGCGAGGCTCATATAGGGGCGCAGCTTCGGCGCTTCCTCGGCCGACAGGCTGGGGACGTTGAGTGCGTTGGTGATGCCGCCGGTCAGCAGGTAATCCGAAAGCTGCTCGGCCACCTGAATGGCGACATTGACCTGTGCTTCGTCGGTCGATGCGCCGAGGTGCGGCGTGCAGATGAAGTTCGGGGTACCGAAAAGCGGATGGTCGGCGGCCGGCGGTTCGGTCTGGAACACATCGAGCGCCGCGCCCGCAACATGACCGCTGTCGAGTGCATCCTTCAGCGCCGCCTCGTCGATCAGGCCGCCGCGCGCGCAGTTGATGATCCGCACACCCTTCTTCGCCTTGGCGATATTCTCGGCTGACAGGATGTTGCGCGTCTGGTCGGTCAGCGGCGTGTGGAGCGTGATGAAGTCGGCCTTCGCCAGCAGGGTGTCGAGATCGGCCTTTTCGACGCCGAGTTCGATCGCGCGTTCGGGGGTCAGGAAGGGGTCGAAGGCGACCACCTTCATGCGGAGGCCCAGCGCGCGCTCGGCAACGATGCTGCCGATGTTGCCGCAGCCGATCAGGCCGAGCGTCTTTGAGGTCAGCTCGACGCCCATGAAGTCGTTCTTCGGCCATTTGCCCGCTTGCGTCAGCGTGTTGGCTTCGGGAATCTGGCGCGCGAGGGCGAACATCATCGCGATCGCATGTTCGGCGGTGGTGATGCTGTTGCCGAAGGGGGTGTTCATCACGATGACGCCCTTCTTCGACGCCTCCGGAATGTCGACATTGTCGACGCCGATCCCGGCGCGGCCGACGACCTTCAGGTTCGTCGCGGCGGCGAGGACGTCGGCAGTGACCTTGGTGGCCGAGCGGATGGCGAGGCCGTCATAGTCGCCGATCATCGCGATCAGCTCATCCTTGGTCTTCCCGGTGATGACATCGACGTCGATGCCGCGCTCCTTGAAGATTGCGGCAGCTTTGGGGTCCATTTTGTCGGAAATCAGAACTTTGGGTGCGGTCATTTCAGGTCTCCGTGTCCCGGCGAAAGCCGGAGTCTGTCGCGGAATGGGGGAATGGGCCCCGGCTTGCGCCGGGGATTACAATCAGGCGTTGAGCGAAGCGTAGGCCCAGTCGAGCCAAGGGCCGAGCGCTTCCACATCGGCGGTGTCGACGGTCGCGCCGCACCAGATGCGAAGGCCCGGAGGCGCGTCGCGATAGCCCGCGATGTCATAGGCCGCGCCTTCGGCTTCGAGCAGCCCGGCGAACTTCTTGATGAAGGCTTCGTCGGCGCCTGCGACCGACAGGCAGACCGAGGTCTTCGAACGGCTGGCGGGATCGGCGGCGAGGTGGCTCAGCCACTCGCGCTCCGAAACGATCTTGTCGAGCGCCGCGGCGTTGGCATCGCTGCGCGCCTTCAGGCCGTCGAGACCGCCGAGCGATTTCGCCCATTCGAGCGCGAAGATCGCGTCTTCGACCGCGAGCATCGACGGGGTGTTGATCGTCTCGCCCTTGAACACGCCCTCGGCGAGCGCGCCCTTCGAGACGAGGCGGAACACCTTCGGCAGCGGCCAGGCGGGGGTGTAGGTTTCGAGCCGTTCGACCGCGCGCGGACCGAGGATCAGCACGCCATGACCGCCTTCGCCGCCGAGCACTTTCTGCCAGCTGAAGGTCGCGACGTCGATCTTGTCCCACGGCAGGTCATAGGCGAACACCGCGCTGGTCGCGTCGGCAAAGCTCAGGCCTTCGCGGGTTGCAGGGATCCAGTCGCCGTTCGGAACGCGCACGCCGCTGGTGGTGCCGTTCCAGGTGAAGAGCACGTCGTTCGACCAATCGACTTGGCCGAGATCGGGAAGCTGGCCGTAATCGGCGCGGATGACGGTGGGGTCGAGCTTGAGCTGCTTCGCGGCGTCGGTGACCCAACCTTCACCGAAGCTTTCCCATGCGAGCGTCGTGACGGGGCGGGCGCCGAGCATCGTCCACATCGCCATTTCAAAGGCGCCGGTGTCGGAGCCCGGAACGATGCCGATACGGTGCGTGTCGGGGAGCTGCAGCATCTCGCGCATCAGGTCGATGCAAAGCTGCAGGCGCGTCTTGCCGATCTTGGCGCGGTGCGAGCGGCCCAGCGATTCGGTGTTCAGTTTTTCGGGGGACCAGACCGGCGGCTTGGCGCAGGGACCGGAGGAAAAATACGGGCGCGCAGGGCGCAATTCAGGCGTCGTCACTTCACTCATTATAGTCTCTCCTTGCAGAGAGCTCGCGCGGCGTTGGGACCGCGTGGCCCGGCGCCGCGTTTAGGGAGTGCGCGTGGGCTGTCAAACAAATTGCGTGGACCGCGCGAAATTTTCGATGAGCCGAGCCAAAGGTATACGGCTTGTTAACCATCTCGTCGGTAATTTGACGGTCATGCCGATCCCGACTTTCCTGAAGCCCCGGATCCTGATCACCGCGACCGCGGCGCTTGCGCTGTCCGCCTGTTTCGGTTCGCCCGAGGTGATGAAGCAAGGCGGGAGCAAGCGCCCGACCGCGAGCACGCCGCAGCGTCCGCAAGTCGTCGGCACACCCTCATTCACCAGCCCCGAGGCGCAGCAATGCGCGTTCGATCTTAAGCAGGCCGGCGTGCGGTTCACGCCGCTACCCAATCAGGATCATGGCGGCGGCTGCAGCTCGATCGATTCGGTGAAGCTGCTCGACATCGGCACCCCGGTTTCGGGTCTCGGCGCGATGACCTGTCCGCTGGCGAAGAGCTTCGCGGCCTGGGCGCGCTATGCGGTGAAACCCGCCGCGCGCCAGTATTTCGGCCAGGAGGTCGTGAAGATCGAGACCTATGGCACCTATAGCTGCCGGAACATCTACGGCGGTCGTTCGGGCCGACTGTCGCAGCACGCCTATTCGAACGCGATCGATGTGTCGGGCTTCGTGCTCGCCGACGGCCGGCGCATCATGCTCGACGGCGGCTGGAAGGGCGACAAGCCGTCGCAGGATTTCCTGCGCGCGCTGCACAAATCGGCCTGCCGCCGCTTCGGCACCGTGCTGAGCCCCGATTACAACGCGGCGCACTACAACCATTTCCACCTCGACATGAGCGGGAACGGTTACTGCCGCTAGCATCGTCATTGCGAGCGCAGCGAAGCAATCTCCAGTCGTCGGCCTTGCGCCGGACCTGGCGCTGTGGATTGCCGCGTCGCCTGCGGCTCCTCGCAATGACGGTAAGGCGGGTTGGGCCGCTGCCTGTCTTGGCAAAGTCACGCGAAACGGCTAGCCGTCCGCTAATGACAAAAGACAAACAACCCCATCGTTCGCGTTTCCACAAAGCCAAAGACGACGCGCAGTTCGCCAAGCAGGCCACCACCACCCCGCAGACCGCCGACCCGGCGTACAAGCTCGCCTTCCAGGACAATGACTTCCTGCTGCGCGAGGACCTGCGGCCGGTCCGCTTCCAGCTCGAGTTGCTGAAGCCTGAGCTTCTCCTCGACGAAGCCGGGATCGAATCGACGCTCGTCATCTATGGCTCGGCGCGCATCCCCGAACCCGATACGGCGGACGCGCTGGAAGCCGCGGCGACCGACGATGTTCAGCGCAACATCGCGCGCCACCTGAAGGCCAAGGCCAAATATTATGACGAGGCGCGCAGCCTTGCGCGGATCGCCAGCCAATATCCGTGCGACGACAGCGGCTGCCGCCACTTCGTCGTGTGTTCGGGTGGCGGGCCGTCGATCATGGAGGCCGCGAACCGCGGCGCCGACGACGAGGGGCGCGAATCGATCGGCCTCAACATCGTGCTGCCGCACGAGCAGGCGCCGAACCGTTTTGTCACCCCGTCGCTGAGCTTCCAGTTCCACTATTTCGCGCTGCGCAAGATGCACTTCCTGCTCCGCGCGCGCGCGGTCGCGGTCTTCCCCGGCGGCTTCGGCACCTTCGACGAGATGTTCGAGCTGTTGACGCTGATCCAGACGGGCAAGATCAAGCCGATCCCGATCGTGCTGTTCGGCAAGGAATTCTGGAACCGCGTCGTCAATTTCGACGCGCTGGTCGAGGAAGGCGTCGTCAGCGCGCGCGACCTCGGTCTCTTCAAATTCGTCGAGACCGCCGACGAAGCCTGGGCGATCATCCAGGACTTCTACGCGAACGCCGAACATCATTGATCCGCATCACCTCGGCGAGAGTCGGGGTGATCCTATTTCTGGCCTTCCAGATACAGGATAAGCGCCTTGCGGTCCGGGGCGTCGATGACGCCCGCGAACGCCATGCGCGTGCCCGGCGCATATTCCATGGGGCTTTTGAGGAACCGGTCGAGGTGCGCAGCGTCCCAGTTGCCGCCTTTCGCCTTCAGCGCTGACGAATAGGAGAAGCCGGCGTGGCTGGCGACGGCGCGGCCGACGACGCCGTGCAGATTGGGGCCTATGCCGTTGGCACCGCCCTTGTCGATCGTATGGCAGGCGACGCAGCGCTTGAAGATCTGCTCACCCATCGCGGCTGTCGGTTCGACGGCGGGGACGGGTTCGGCGGTTGCGGAGTCGGCCGGAGTCCCGGCGGCAGGCTGATCAGCCTTGCCGCAACCGGCGAGCATAAGCGCGCCCGCCAGCAGGGCGGACGCGATGCGCATTATTTCTTGGCTTCGGCCGGGGCGGCGGGGGCAGGCGCCGCAGCGCCCTTTTCGGCGCCTTCAGCGGCGGCGGGTGCCGCTGCCTTGTCGCCTTCCGCCGGCGCCGCGGCGGCATCACCCGCAGGGGCGGCTTCAGCGGCCGGAAGCGGCACGTTCGAGCCCATCGTGTTGAGATAGACGATCAGATTGGCGCGGTCTTCGGGGCTCGACAGGCCGGCAAACGACATCTTGGTGCCGTTGGCAAACTTGCGCGGGCTGGCGAGCCAGCTGTCGAGATTTTCGAAGGTCCAGGTGCCGCCATGGCTCTTGAGCGCGTCCGAGAAGGCGAAGCCGCCGCGGCCATGGCCGATCTCGTCGCCGACGACGGCGTAGAGGTTCGGGCCGATGCCGTTGGCACCGCCCTGCGTGTCGGTGTGGCACGCCGCGCACTTGGCAAACACGGCCTTGCCCTTTTCGACGTCAGCTGCGGCAAGCAGGTTGGGAAGCGGAACCGCGGACTTGCCGGCGCCTTCGCCGCCCTCGGCATCCTCGATCGGAAAGCCCGGCTTTTCGGGATTATGGCTGGCGTTGAGCATGCCCGAGCCGATCGACAGGCCCAGAGCGCAAATGCCGGCGAACAGCACCCAGCCGGCAATAGTATTGTTGCGATTGTCCATGCTTGCAGCCCCGTTCGCTAACGCCCGCCCATGGGCGCGTATTTGATTTGGTCGCTCCCTTACTGGGGCACGGTGCGCGGCGCAAGAGGATGAAATGGCTTGCGGTGCCGGTTGCGCGCACCCGCCCGCCCCGCTATGCGCCGCCGCGCAGTTCGGGAAGGCAGTTATGGGCAGCTATTCGGCTTCGGCGCAGCGGTTGGTGGACGAAATGAAGGCGGCAGCGCTCGGCGAGCCGGCGCGCGGCCTTGCGTTTCAGGGCGCCCCCGGCGCGAACAGCGATCTTGCCGCGCGCGAATATGATGCGAATTCGCTGCCGCTGCCCTGCTATTCGTTCGAGGACGCGATCGAGGCGGTGCGCGACGGCAGCGTCGAGCGCGCGATCATCCCGATCGAGAACAGCCTGCACGGCCGCGTCGCCGACATCCACTTCCTGCTGCCCGAATCCGGCCTTTACATCGTCGGCGAGCATTTTCTGCCGATCCGCTATGGCCTGATGAGCCGTGACCTTGGCCCCGTCACCCGCGCGATGAGCCACGAACAGGCGCTCGGTCAGTGCCGCAAATGGCTGCGCGCGAACGCTATCTCGCCGGTCGCGCACAGCGATACGGCTGGTGCCGCCGCGTGGGTCGCCGACAGCGACGAAGTCGGGCTGGCCGCGCTCGCGCCGCCGCATGCCGCCGAACTCTATGGGCTCACGCTGCACGGCACCGGCATGGAGGACGCCGATCATAATATGACGCGTTTCGTTATTCTGGCGCGCGAGCCGCTAGCGGCGATTCCGGCCGATGTGCCACTGATGACGACCTTCGTGTTCGAGGTGAAGAATATTCCCGCGGCGCTCTACAAGGCGCTCGGCGGCTTTGCGACGAACGGTGTCAACATGACGAAGCTCGAAAGCTATCAGGTCGGCGGCAGCTTTGCTGCGACGAAATTCTATGCCGATATCGTCGGCGCGCCGGGCGACGAGCGCATCGACCGCGCGCTCGAGGAACTGGATTTTCAGACGAAGTCGCTGAACCTGCTCGGCACCTATCCGCAGGCGCGGCTGCGGCCCTAACCGCCGCGCGCGCGAAGCATCCGCGCGGTCGCAAAGCTCTGGACGATAAACAGCGTCACCAGAATACTGGCAATGACGAGCCCGAACAGGTCGAAGGGCGAGAAATTGGTCCCGGGGATATCGCCGGGGCCGACGAAGGCCATCGTCGCGGTCATCGCCATCAGCATCAGCCGGAGTTCGGTCGGGCCGCCGGCCATGTAGGAGAGGCGGAATTCGCCGACGACCTTTGCCGCGATGAAGGTGTGGATCGAGAGCAGGAAATAGCCGATCACCGCCATCAGCGCGACGTCGAGCCGGAAATAGGGACTCACTCCGATCGCACCGACCATCAAGAATGTCGCGAGGGCGTCGACGCTATGATCGACGAAATAGCCGTAGTTCGGCCGTTCGATCTGCCGCCAGCGGGCGAGGCTGCCGTCGAGCGAATCGCCGAACCAGTTGACGATGTAGCCCGCGAGGCAAAGCCCCAGCCATTCGTCGTCGATCCAGCTCAGCATGTAACCGCTCGCGACCATCACCGCGCCAAGAAAACCAAGCGTCGTCAGCTGGTCGGGGGTGACCCACGCGGGCAGGCGGGGGCAGATCCAGTTCAGGAGCCGGCGCTCGCCGCGCGCGAGGATGTTCTGCTGGATACGCGTCGGCGCACCGGCGGCGGGGGTGGTCGTCATGAAAGCCTTTCACGGTCGCCGTCGCAAAAGCGTCAGCGGAATGTCATCGTGGCGTCATAGGCGTAAAAGGCGCTTTTCGCAAAGGGCCGCCGTCGCCCTTCGCGCGGCGGGCCGACGGTCTGCCGCCAAAGTAGCGCGTTTGGTCGATTGGCAGCCGTAGTGATGGGCGATAGGCCATAGCGCGAAGGGGACGAAGCATGACGGATATTTCGATCGGCCGGGCTGCGCGTCGCGGTCTGGCAGGCCTGTTTGACGCACGGGGGCGCGATGACCGCGCCCAATTCTGGTTCTTCCTGCTCCTGATCTTCGGGCCGCTGACGATCGTTCAGATGGTAATACAGACAGTGATGGCGTGGCCGTCATTCGGGGCGTCGCCGGCGGGTGACGCCGGCGCTGTGCCGGCGAATTTCGCCATGGTGGAAGGGCAGTTCCGCGCCATGGCGACCGCCGCCTATGTAGCCGCCGGGCTGTATCTGCTGGGCAGCCTGCTGCTGCTTACCGCGACGGCGCGCCGTTTGCATGATCGGGGCCGCGCGGGGTGGTGGGCGGTGATGCTGCCGCTGGCGACCTTTGCGACGGGGCAGGGACAGGCGCGACGCATGACTGAAATTGCCGAACAAGCGCCGCGGGCATTTGCGGAGTTCGAGAAAAATCCCTCGCCCGATTTTTCAGGGCTCTGGGACCTTCAGGTGAAGATGCAGGCTGGCACATCGGGACCGGACTGGACCGCGATTCTTGGCGGACTGGTCATTCTGTGGCTCGTCGTAGAACTGGCGCGGGCGGGGGCTGCCGGGCCGAACCGTTTCGGACCACCGCCCGAATGATCGGCAATCTCCCCGGCTAATCCTGCCAGGGACCGATCTCACCGACCTCGCCGATCGTGCGGTAGCGGACGCCGTCATCGACCCACGCGACCTCCCACATCGGGGCCGGCCGCGCCCATTCGCCGATCACGAACAGCGGCAGCCTGTTGGCGGCGACAAAGGCGAGGTCGTCGGCGGTCGGACCGGGTACGACGGTTTCGGAGCGCTGGCGCAGCCGGATGATCGCGAGCGTACCGGCAGGCGGCGCGGGCAGCGCCTGCCGCGTCGGGAAGCCCATGCTGGTGGCGATGGCGGGATAGCCTTTGCCGTCGCGGGCGAGCAGCAATATCTTGTCGGGGTTGGCATAGGGGCCATCGACAGGGCGCCCGACGACTTTGCGGCCGGCGACCGCCGCATATTCACGCACGTCGCTGTCGGCGATCGCGGGCGGCGCATCGGGTTGAGCGGTCGTAGGGGGCGATGCGTCGCTGGCTGTCGTGCCAGGGATGGCAAGCGCCGCGAGCATCACGGGCAGAAGTGCGAACAAGCGAATGGCTCCGAAGCGGCGTTACAGAACGGCAGGCAGAATCTTGCCGGCCTCTTTTGCAGGAATTTCGGTGAGTAGCTCGTATAAACTGCCCATCGTGCGGCAGACATCCTCTTCGGGCGCGTTTTGCGACCGAAGCGTCGCGCGCAGCCGTTCTTCGGGCACCCCCGATCGCTTGATCAGCTTGCCGATGAACTCGCCGGAGAGCGTTGCGTCCTTGGCAGCCAGTCCCCATTCGCGGTCGCCATATTGGTCGTGGACGACCGAGAACATCTGATACCGATAGTCGGGCGAGATATAGTGGACGCTGTTTCCCTGTCGCAGATAGGTGCGGGGGTTACGAATGAACTCGGCGCATTCGCGAGGATTTTCGCGCATCTTTTTGATCATTGCGGCGCGAAATCGGGCGTCGGCGACCTGCAGTTCATAGGGTAGCTTGTCGATTATCAGATAATAGGTCTCGGTCAGCTCGCGCATCATGATGCGATTTCGGGGCTCCGCCGAGCCGCTGTAGGTCGTCGAGACATTCTGCAGGGTCGAATAGGTTTTCGGACTTTTTTCGCGGAGCGTTGCAAGGGTCCGGCCATCGGCGGCCGCTTTGGGGAAGCCGTCGATGAATTCCGCGATATGCTTGTCGGCCTCTGCCGCTTGCAGTGCGGCGAGTGCGGCCGGGTTGTGATCGCTCTCGGACGCGTCGCCGCCTGCCATCCGCCCGATCGCCGACAGCGCGAAAAAGGCTAGGGCAATCCATGTCCAGACTCCGGGGCCTTTGACGCCGCCGCTCGCCGCCGCCTTTTCCCAGCGTGCGACGAGTTCGGGCTGCCAATGCTCCTGTTCAAGCCAGGGATAATCGCGGCGCACGGTCTCGATCAGGTTCGCCATGCGCGGCTTGTCGATGCCGCGCGTCCACAACATGCCCTTCGGCTTGCCCTTGGTCAGCTCGATCCATTCGCGGTGATAGGTATGTCCAGGCGTGTTCAGCTCGCGGATCAGGCTCTCGCCCTCATGCGCGTTGAACAGCCACGGAATGGCGGGATGGACGCCAAGCTCCTGCGCGCGGTCGGACCAGTGAAAATAGTCCGCGACCTTGGAAAACAGCCCGGCGCCGCGCGGATAGCGGTCGGCGAGCAACTGCGCGAGCCAGCCCTCGACACGGGCATAATGGCCGAGGTCGCCCATGCGATCGTCGGCGAACAGCGCGTCGATGTGCTGTTCGAGTTCGTCATTCTCGGCCGGCGTCAGATCGCCCTCGCCAAGGAACAGGTCGACGACGCGCTGGAAACGTTTGTCGTCATCTTCGCTGTATTCGACGTTGAAGGCGGGCTTTTCCTCGAGCTCGGGCTGGGGCGGCGGGGCGTCGTCGGCGCGCATGGCATCGTCGGGAAGCGGATTGCCGAGGCCGAAATCATCCTCTTCCGCCTCATCCTCTGCCGAAGGCGGATGAAGAAATTGTCCTGACAGCGCGGCATCGCGCGCGTGGCGCAATTCCATATAGGCTTCGGTCTCGGCCTCGTGATCGAGCGCTTTCAGCAGATGCGAATAGGCCTCACGGATCGTCTTGCGGTCGTCAGTTGGTGCGATGTGGAGGATCGTCCACGGCCAGAAATCGCCGCTCACAGCCGGTTATCCCGTTCCAGCTCCTCCAGCGCCGTTGCCATCGCGCCGCGCGCCTCCTCGATCGCGCGGGGATCCTGCGTTTCGAGCACGCCTTCGAAATGGAGGAGCATCCGCCCGATATGCTCGCGGCGATCGTCGATGAATTCCTCGTAGAGCCGCGCCGCCCACCCGACGACATACTGGTTTTCGGCGACGTCGCGCGGATGCGTCTTGAGTGCCGCGAGCTGGTCGCGCCGCGCCGCGAGCTGTTCGGGGGTCAGTGCATCGCCATCGTCGGCGATCAGCATCGACCGGGTCTCGCCGGTTTCGGGAATAGTCACATCGACATCAAGCAGACCCGAACTGTCGTAGGTGAAGCGGCAGTCGATCGAGACCTGCCCCGCCGGTTTCTTGGGGATCGGGAACTCCATCGTCCCGAGCAGGATGTTGTTCGCAACTTCGCGCGATTCGCCTTGATAGATGTTCAGTTTGATGTGCGTCTGGTTGTCGGACATCGACGAATAATTGTTCGTTCGGCTGATCGGGGTCGGGCTGTTGCGGCTGATAATCGGCGAGAAGAGTCCGCCGCGCAGCCGCCCGTGGCTGTCATATTCGGTGACTTCGACCCCCAGTGTGAAGGGGCAGATGTCGGTCAGCCGCACTTCGTCGAGCGCCGCGTTGCGCGCGACGAGCCCGGCCTGGATTGCGGCGCCGATCGCGACGGCGTGGTCGGGATGGACGACATGGTTCGGAAAACGCCCGAACATCTTGGTGATCGCCTTGCGGATGACCGGCATCCGGGTCGCCCCGCCGACGAGCACGATGTCGCTCAGTGCCTCGATGCGGAGGTTGCTGTCGCGCAGCGACCGCAGGATCGGATCGCGCAGGCGAGCGAGCAGCGATGTGGACAGCGTCTCGAACCGTTCGGTCGTGATCGACAGGTCGAACTGCCGGTCCGTCAGCGTCAGCGTGACATTGGCCTCCGCCTGATCGGTGAGCATCCGTCGCGCCGCATCGGCCGCCTGGAACAGGCGCGCGTCGAGCAGGTTGCGGCGAACGTCCGATGGAAACTCGTGCGTCTCCATCCAGTACGCGACGATCGCGTTTGTGAAATCGTCGCCGCCGAGGCGGTTGTCGCCCGACGAGGCGCGGACCTCGACGATCGCGTCGAACATCTCGACGATCGAAACGTCGAAGGTGCCGCCGCCAAGGTCGAAGACGAGGAAGGGTTCGCGATCCTCCTTGTCGGCGATGCCGAAAGCGAGCGCGGCGGCGGTGGGTTCGTTGAGCAGGCGGGCGACCTTCAGACCGGCGAGCTCGCCCGCGCGGCGCGTCGCCTTGCGCTGCTTGTCGTTGAAATAGGCAGGGACGGTGATGACCGCTTCGGTCACCTCCTGCCCGGTCGCGGCCTCGATATCCTCTTTCAGGCTGCGCAGCACGATTGCCGACAGATCTTCCGCCTTGAACGAATAGCGGCCGATCTTGATCGTGCGATTGGTGCCGATGAAGCGTTTGAAGCTGGTCACCGCCTCGGCGGGTTTCAGTACCCAGTGGTTGAGCGCGGGCTTGCCGACCAAGGTCGTCCCGTCGGGCAGGATCGCGACCGCCGAAGGGGTCAGCAGATCGCCCAGCGCATTGGGGATCAGCCGTGTCTCGCCATCTTCGAATATTGCCGCTGCGCTGTTGGTCGTACCCAAGTCGATGCCGACGATCATCGTGCCCCCAAGATCCCCTGAACCGGCGATCCTGACGACCGCGCCCCGTTACGCGACCTGCCTCAACTCGTTTCGTCGATCAACGCAAAGTTGATCCGCAAATCAATGCGCTTCGCCCCAGCTCTTGCCGATGCCGATCTCGACTTCCAGCGGGACCGAAAGCGTCAGAACCGGCTCGGCGGCGGCGCCCATGACGCGGCGGATCACGTCGCCCGCGGCTTCGGCCTTGTCCTCGGGCGCTTCGAAGACGAGTTCGTCGTGGACCTGGAGGAGCATCCTGACGTCGCCGAGGCCCGCCTCTTCGAGTGCGCCCGGCATCCGCGCCATCGCGCGCTTGATGAGGTCGGCGCTGGTGCCCTGAATCGGCGCGTTGATGGCGGCGCGTTCGCTGCCCGCGCGCTCGTTCTGGCTCGCGGCTTTGAGACGCGGGAACCAGGTCTTTCGGCCGAACAGCGTCTCGGTATAGCCCTTGGCGCGCGCGCTATCGAGTGTGTCGGTGATATAGTCGCTGATGCCCGGGAAACGCTCGAAATAGCGCGCGATCAGCGCCTGCGCCTCGTCGGGGGTGACTTCCAATCGGCCCGCGAGACCCCAGCGCGAGATGCCGTAGAGGATCGAGAAATTGACCGTTTTCGCCTTGCCGCGCGTGTCGCGATTGCTTTCGCCGAACAGCTCGATCGCGGTCGCGGCGTGGATGTCCTGCCCCTGCGCGAACGCCTCCTTGAGTTCGGGGACGTCGGCCATATGCGCGGCGAGGCGGAGCTCGATCTGGCTATAGTCGGCGGCGATCAGCACATGGCCGGGCGCCGCGATGAAGGCGTCGCGGATCTGGCGGCCGGTTTCGGTGCGGATCGGGATGTTCTGCAAATTCGGATCGGTCGACGACAGGCGCCCGGTCTGCGCGCCAACAAGGCTGTAGCTGGTATGGACGCGGCCGGTCTTTGCATTGATCTGTTGCTGCAGCGCGTCGGTGTAGGTCGATTTCAGCTTCGCAAGCTGGCGCCATTCGAGGATCTTGCGCGCGATCGGCACCCCGTCGCGTTCAAGGCGTTCGAGCTCGCTCTGGTCGGTCGACCAGTCGCCTGACTTGCCCTTGCGCCCGCCCTTCAAGCCGAGCTTGTCGAACAGGATTTCGCCGAGCTGCTTGGGGCTGCCGATCGCGAAGGGTTGACCCGCCAGCTCGTGAATTTCGCCTTCGATGCGCAGCATCTCGTTCGCGAACTCGCCCGACAGCTTCGCCAGATACTCGCGGTTCACCATGATGCCCGCGCGTTCCATCGTCTCGACGATCGCGGCGAGCGGCCGGTCGACCATCTCGTAGACACGCGTGCCGCCTTCGATGGGCAGGCGAAGCTTGAGCAGCTTCCACAGGCGCCAGGCGACTTCAGCGTCCTCGGCGGCATATTCGGTTGCGCGGCCGAGCTGCACTTCGGCGAAGCTGATCTGCGACTTGCCGGTGCCGCACACCTCCTTGAACGAAATGCAGACGTGATCGAGGTGTAGTTTCGACAATTCGTCGAGCCCGTGCTGATGCTTGCCCGCGTCGAGCGCGAAGCTCATCACGAGCGTGTCGTCGTAGGGCGCGATGGTGATGCCGTGCTGCGCGAGCACGCCGATGTCATATTTGAGATTATGCCCGACCTTCAGCACCGCATCGTCGGCGAACAGCGCATGAAGGCGGCCGATCGCGTCATTCAGGGGAATCTGATCCGGCTTTTCGGCGAACATGTCGGTGCCGCCATGGCCGAGCGGGATGTAACAGGCCTTGCCCGGGCCGGTCGACAGGCTGACCCCGACGAGGGTGCCGGTGACGCTGTCGAGCGTCGCGGTCTCGGTATCGACCGCGACGACATGCGCGGCGCGGGCTTCTTCGATCCAGCGGTCGAGCGCTTCGATCGTCGTGACCGTTTCGTAGAGCGAGCGGTCGATCTCGGGCCAGGCGGGCAGGGTGGGTGTCGAGGGGCCGGCGGGTGCGGCCGCAACGGGTGCCGAAGCGCGCGGCAAGGTCGGCGGCCCGCTCGGCGTCGCACCGGTGTCGATCTTCGCCGAGAGCGAGCGGAACCCATGCTCGTCGAGGAAGGCCTTGAGCGGCAGCGGCGGGATCGCATCGAGCTTCAGCGTGTCGAGCGCGTCGGGGAGTGCGACATCGCGTTTCAGATCGACAAGAACGCGCGACAACTCGGCCATTGCGCGATGCTCGATCAGATTGTCGCGCAGCTTCGACGGCTTCATCGTCTCCGCGCCGTCGAGCGCCGCGGTGAGATTGCCATATTCCTGGATCAGCTTGGTTGCGGTCTTCGGACCGACGCCGCGGACGCCGGGGACATTGTCGACGCTGTCGCCCATTAGCGCGAGTACGTCGCCGACGAGATCGGGGGTGACGCCGAATTTCTCGTTCACCGCGTCGAGGCCGAGGCGGACATTCTTCATCGTGTCGAGCATGTCGACGTGTGGCGAGCCATCGACGGGCTCGCGGATCAGCTGCATCAGATCCTTGTCCGACGAAACGATCGTGACGTCCCAGCCCTCGCGCACCGCGGCCTCGGCATAGGAAGCGATCAGGTCGTCGGCCTCGAATCCCTCCATCTCGATGCACGGCAGGGAAAAGGCGCGCGTCGCGTCGCGGATCAGCGGGAATTGCGGACGCAGATCCTCGGGCGGCTCGGGCCGGTTCGCCTTATACTGGTCGTAGATCTCGTTGCGGAACGACTGGCTCGAATGGTCGAGAATGACCGCAAGGTGCGTCGGCCCGTCGGCGTCGTGCAGATCCTTGGCGAGCTTCCAGAGCATCGTCGTGTAGCCATAAACCGCGCCGACGGGCACCCCGTTCGGGTTCGTCAGCGGCGGCAGGCGGTGATAGGCGCGGAAGATGTAGCTGGAGCCATCGACCAGATAGAGATGATTCTTGTCCGACATCGCGCGGATGTAGCAGGGGAGGCGCGGACGGCCTAGGGCGATGTTCCCGCTTTCGTCCCCTTACATTCGGGAAGACGACTGACGATTTTTCGGTTTAAGGCCGATGTCAGCTTTGAGGTGGGAAGCGGACGGTCCCTCTGTGATCCCCGGCTTTCGCCGGGGATCACATTAGCAGCAATCGGTCGTTACCGGCCGGTCGCTGCCACTCTGACCCCGACACTTGACCGCCGCCCGGTCACCGATAGGGGTGAGGTGAGTGTAAAATTAACCGACAGTTGAGACCTCGGGACTAAGGTCGGACGCGAAAGGGCGAGGCTTTTCAATGTTCCGATTGTTCAAACATTATGTGCCCCATGCGGTTGTCTGGCTGGCGCTGATCGAGTTCATCGCGCTGCTCGGTTCGGCCGAGGTGGCGTGGCATACCTACGCCCATTTTGCAGGTTTCGACGCCGGCAAGCTGAGCGCGCGCGCGGCACCGCTCGCGACCTTTGCGATCGCTAACGCGCTCGCGATGATGGCGACGGGACTCTACAGCAGCGAGGCGTTGCGTTCGATGCGCTTTGCGACGGCCCGCCTGCTCGCCGCGATCTCGCTGGGCGTGATCTTCCTGTCAGTGGTCGGCTTCCTCTTTCCCACCGCCACACTTTGGCGCGTGAACAGCCTGTACGCGATGGTGATCGCGATTGCGGCGCTGTTCGTCATCCGCTTGATCCTGACGCAGTCGGCGGGGGCCGATGCTTTCAAGCGGCGAATCCTAGTGCTCGGCGCCGGCAAGCGTGCCGCGCGGTTGCAGGCGCTGGCGGAAGCGCCGGGCAGCGGCCTGGTCGTTGCAGGCTTCGTCGCCATGTCGGCGAGCGAGCGGACCGTGCCGGACGCTGTGCCGCGTGAGGATATCGCGAACCTGTCCGACCATGTTGTCGCGCTCGGTGCGGGCGAGGTCGTGCTCGCGATGGAGGAACGCCGCGGATCGCTGCCGCTGTCGGATCTGCTCCGCGTCAAGACGACGGGGGTCCATGTTAACGACATCGCGAGTTTCATCGAGCGCGAGACCGGGCGGGTCGACCTTGCGACAACCAATCCCAGCGCGCTGATCTTTTCGGACGGCTTTTCGGCCGGACAGCGCATCTCGCGCGTCGGCAAGCGGTTGTTCGACATCGTCGCCAGCCTGCTGGTGCTGGTCGTCGGCCTGCCGCTGATCCTGATCGCGGGGATGGCGGTCAAGGCCGACAGCCGCGGCCCGATCCTCTATCGCCAGTCACGCGTCGGCCTGTATGGCGAGGCGTATGACGTGCTGAAAATCCGATCGATGCGGACCGACGCCGAGGCGGCAGGCAAGGCGGTGTGGGCGGCCGAGAACGACCCACGGATCACGCGCGTCGGGCATATCATTCGCAAGGCGCGCATCGACGAGTTACCGCAGCTCTGGTGCGTCCTGAAGGGCGAGATGAGCATCGTCGGCCCGCGCCCCGAACGGCCGAGCTTCGTCGAGGAACTCGAACGCGAGCTGCCCTATTATGCCGAACGCCATATGGTGAAGCCCGGCCTGACCGGCTGGGCTCAGATCAACTATCCCTATGGCGCCTCGGTCGAGGATGCGCGCGCGAAGCTCGAATATGATCTCTATTACGCCAAGAATTATTCGCCCTTCCTCGACCTGCTGATCCTGCTCCAGACGGTGCGCGTCGTGCTGTGGCCGGAGGGTGCGCGCTGACGATGGCGACGCTCGCCGCCCTGACGCAGAGTCTTTCGGCGCTGGCGCTGGCCGGATTTGGCGGTGTCACGTTGTGGCTTTTGCTGCGTCCGGCTGCGCGGATGGCTGCGCTGATGCCCGCGCCGCGCTGGTTGACGATCGCGGCAGCGGGCTGCGCGCTGTGGTGTGCCGCGCTCTATCGCTTCGCGCCCGGATCGTCGCAGGCGCTGGTGGTGCAGTCGGTTCGCGATCTCGCAATGCTCGGCTGGCTTGGCGCGACCTTCTGGCCGACGCGGGCGCCGATGCCCGGCTCGCTGCGGTTGATATTCCGTATGCTCGCGACGATCTGCGTGGTCACGCTGGTCAGCGGCGTTGCCGCCCATTGGCGGAGCGACACGGCCGGTGAGTGGCTCGGCCCGGCGCTCGGCGTTTCTTCGATGCTCGTCGCCGTGGGCGGGCTGCTGATCGTCGATGGCGCGGTGCGCCGCGCGAGCGCGGGGCTTCGCATGACCGTGATGGCGGTCGCGGGCGGCTTTGCAATGCTCTGGGCGTATGAGCTCAATCTGCAGCTGATCGGTGCGCTGACCGGCACGCGGGCATCGACGCTGGTCTCGCTTTTGCCCGCCGTCGCGCTGATGCTGCTGCCGACCTTTATCATCGCGGCAATGGATGTCGGGCGCGAGCGCATCCGCCTGTCGCGCGCCGTCACGATGCGGACGATGATCCTGCTCGGCGCGGCCGCCTATCTGATCCTGATCGGGCTGGCGGGCGCGTTCGCGCGGCTCGTTGGCGGCAATTATGGCGAGCTGGCGCAGGGTTTGTTCCTGATCGTCGCGCTGGGCGCCGGGGGGCTGCTGCTGCTGTCCGCGCGGACGCGGGCCTGGCTGTCGGTGATGATCTCGAAGCATGTCTTCGAGCATCGCTATGATTATCGCGCCGAATGGATGCGTTTTACCGCGACGCTCGCGCAGGGAGCAAAGGAAGACGGAGGGAGCGACGACCGCAACCTGCATCGTCGCGTCGCCAAGGCGCTCGCGGAATTGACGGGCAGCCCGGGCGCGCTGCTGATGCTGCCCGACGCGCAGGGCGCTTTCCGCGTTGCAGAGCAATGGCACTGGCCCGCCGGGGTGGAAGAGGAAGCGGCCTTGCCGCTGCGCTCGTCTTTCGTGCTGCAGGAGACACGGCATATCGTCGATCTCGACGCCGAACGGCGCGGGCGGGGACAGGCCGGGGAGGATCTGGCGATCCCCGGCTGGTTGCTCGCCGACCACCGCGCATGGGTCGTGGTGCCGGTACTCCATTTCCAGCGGATGATCGCGGTTGCGGTGTTGCACCGGCCGCCGGTATCGCGCGCGCTCGACTGGGAGGATCTCGACGTGCTCCGCATCGCGGGGCAGCAGGCGGCAAGCTATCTGGCCGAATCGCAGAGTCAGGCCGCGCTGTCGGAGGCGAAACGCTTCGACGAATTCAACCGTCGCTTCGCCTTCATCATGCACGACATCAAGAATCTCGCGAGCCAGCTCAGCCTGCTCGCGCGCAATGCCGAGCGTCATGCAGACAAGCCCGAGTTTCGCGCCGACATGGTCGAAACGCTGAAGATTTCGGCGGGGCGGCTCTCCGACCTGCTCGTCCGCCTGTCGCCGCGCGAGCGTCGCGCCGCCGATGCGGGGCGGGCGCTCGTCGAACCGCTGCTGAAGGACGTCGCGGCCGAAGTGCGGACACGACGCGCGCTGTTCGTCGGGTGTCAGGCGGGGCTCGCGGCATGGGGCGATGCGGGCTCGATCCGTCAGATCGTCCAGCATTTGGTCGCAAACGCGATCGACGCCTCACCCGCGGATACGCCGGTCCAGCTGATTGCGGTGGCCGAGCATGACCGGGTGCGGATCGACGTGATCGATCAGGGTGCGGGGATGAGCGGCGCCTTTATCCGCGACGAGCTGTTCAAGCCGTTCGTATCGACGAAGGATGGCGGCTTCGGGCTGGGCGCTTTCGAGGCGTTGCAGTTGGCGCAGGCGATGGGCGGGGCGATCGATGTTGCGAGCGAACCCGGCAAGGGCAGCGACTTTACGCTGTGGCTGCCGCTGGCCGACACGCGCGTCGATGCCGGCACCGGAGAGCCGATAGGGAAAGTGGCATGAGCGAGGCGGGGACCGAACAGAGAATTTTGCTGGTTGTCGAGGATGATCCGGGGCTGCAGGCGCAGCTCAAATGGGCCTATGACGATTATCGCGTGCTGATCGCCGGCGATCATGACAGCGCGCTCGAGTTGCTGCGCGCCGAGGAGCCCTCAGTGGTGACGCTCGATCTGGGCCTGCCGCCCGACGCCGATGGGACGCGTGAGGGGTTCCGGGTGCTGAAGGCGATCCTTGCGAGCAAGCCCGATACCAAAGTCATCGTCGTGTCGGGACATGGCGAACGCGCGAGTGCGCTGGCAGCGATCGCGAGCGGCGCATGGGATTTCTATCAGAAGCCGATCGACATCGACGAGCTGGGCCTGATCGTCCGCCGCGCGTTCCACGTCCGCGATCTCGAGGTCGAGAATGCACGGCTCGCGGGGCAGGGAGCGAGCGACAATCGCGTGCTCGGCGCGATGATCACCGGGGCGCCCGAAATGCTGAAGGTCGCGCGGACGATCGAGCGCGTCGCGAACCTCGACGTGTCGGTCATGCTGCTAGGCGCGAGCGGCACCGGCAAGGAACTGCTCGCGCGCGGTCTTCATGAGGCGAGCGGACGGCGCGACGGCGCATTCGTCGCGATCAATTGCGCGGCGATCCCCGAAAATCTGCTTGAGAGCGAATTGTTCGGGCACGAGAAGGGCGCCTTCACCGGGGCGGTCAAGACGACCGAAGGCAAGATCGAACTCGCGCATGGCGGCACCTTGTTTCTCGACGAGGTCGGCGACATTCCGCTGCCGCTGCAGGTCAAGCTGCTGCGCTTCCTGCAGGAACGCACGATCGAGCGGATCGGCGGGCGCAAGGCGATTCCGGTCGACACGCGGATCGTCTGCGCGACGCATCGCGACCTTGACGCGATGATCGCCGCGCAGAGCTTTCGCGACGATCTTTATTACCGGCTCGCCGAAATGGTCGTGAAGATCCCCTCGCTGGCCGAGCGGCCGGGCGATGCGGTGCTGCTCGCGCGCCATTTCCTGCATCAATATGCCCCGACGATGAATCCGGCAGTGCGCGGCTTCGCGCCCGACGCATTGCAGGCGATCGACGAAGGGCGCTGGCCGGGCAACGTCCGCGAACTGGAAAACCGCATCAAGCGCGCAGTCATCATGGCCGACGGCAAGCTGGTGATGCGCGCCGACCTTGATCTCGCCGCAGGTGAGGAGCTGGAGGGCGAGGATTATCTGAACCTGCGCGCCGCACGCGAGGCGGCCGACCGGGTCGCGATCCGCCGGGCGATGACGCAGAGCGAGGGGAATATCTCGTCGGCGGCCAAGCTGCTCGGGATTAGCCGCCCGACGCTCTATGATCTGCTCAAACAATATCGGATGCAGGCCTGAATGAAGCTGACCCGACCCCTGCTGACCGTGCTTATCGCGGCGACGGCGCTGGCCGGCTGCGACGGCGCTCGACCGGAGGGGCCGCGCCAGCGGTGGCAGCAGCAGCGCGCCGAACTGCAGCGCGCGGTTGCCGACGATCCGTCTGCGGTCCGCCCGCGTGTCGAACTGGCGCGGGCACAGCTGCGGCTCGGCGATGGCGTCGGCGCCGAGGCGTCGGTGAAGGCGGCGCTCGCTGCGGGGGCCAACGCCGACTATCTTCGGCCGTTGCTCGCGCGCGCCTATGCGCTGCAGGATGAAGGTATCCGCGCGCTCCAGACGCTCGACGAGGGGCCGATCGCGCCCGAGATGATCGGCGAGGCGGCGTGGGTCGCCGGCGACGTTCATCTGGGCAACGGGGATATCGATGCCGCGCGCGACGCCTATGACCGGGCGGTCCGCGAGCGACCCCGCGATTCGCGGCTATGGGTCGATGTCGCGCGCTTTCGCGATGCCAACGCCGACACGCTCGGTGCGCGCGATGCGATCGACTATGCGATCGAACTCGACCCCGCGAATAGCGCGGCGCTGGCTTACAAGGCGAACCTCGTACGGACGCAGGCGGGGCTGACCGCTTCACTGACCTGGTATGACAAGGCGCTCGCCGCCGATCCCGACGATGCTGACGCGCTTATCGATCAGGCCGCGACGCTGGGCGATCTCGGCCGGTACCGCGAGATGCTCGTGGCGCTCCGTCATGCCGCGGCGCTCGTGCCGCGCGATCCGCGTCCCTATTATCTGCAAGCGGTGCTCGCCGCGCGCGCCGGCAATTATGCGCTCGCGCGCAGCCTGCTCCAGCGCACACGCGGCGAACTCGACGACCAGCCCGGTTTCATGCTGTTGAGCGCGATCGTCGAGCTGGAACTGGGCGGTGAAGCGGTGGCGGCGAGCTGGGCCGATCGCCTGCTGGCCGAACAGCCGCATAACTTCACCGCGCGCCGTATTCTCGCCGCTGCCGACTGGGCCGATGGCGATGCCGACGGTGCCGCCGAGGCGCTGGCGCCGATCGCCGACCGTCCCGATGCCGACAGCTGGTCGCTGCTGCTCGCCGCGCGCACCGCGTCCGAACTCGGGCACCGCGGCGAAGCGGCCGACTATCTCGCGCGCGCCGCCGCGCTGGCTCCGGGCGATGCGACCCCCTTTGCGACCGACGACAGTTTCGGCCTGCTCGCGAGCGGGGCCGACGCCGATCCGCTCAATCCGGCCAAGGCAATTCCCGCTATCTCGGCCGATATGGCGAGCGGCAATTTCGCGAGCGCGATCGCGCGCGCGACCCGTCTGCGCGATGCCAACCGCGGGGTCGCCGACGCGCATATCCTGCTCGGTGATGCGGCGCTGGCGGGCGAGCGTTATGATCTGGCCATCCAGTCGTTCCGGGCGGCGCGCGATCTGGATGCGGGCGAGCGGACGACATTGCGGCTCGCGAACGCGCTGTTCCGTGCGGGCGACGCCGCCGGTTCAGGCGCTGCAATTCTGACGCTTCGCGACAGCCAGCCGCAGAGCATCGCGGCCGACCGGCTCGCGGGCCATCTGGCGATGGACATCGAGCATTGGGATCAGGCGATCGTGCATTTCGAACGCGTGCGCAGCCGGATCGGCAACCGCGACGTCGCGATCCTGCGCGATCTGGCGCGCGCCTATGCCGCCAAGGGACAGGGCGATCTTGCGCTGCCGTTGATCTCGGCCGCGTACCGGCTGCAACCGCTGAATGCAGAGATCATGCTGTTCTATGCCGACCTGTTGCAAAAGCAGGGGGACCGGCAGGCGGCGGCGGATCTTCGATACAAGGCCGAACAGATCGGGCGATAGGCCCGCGGCGAACTCTCAGGCGTCGGTAAGGTTGAGCAGTGTCCGGGCGTCGAGCCCGACGCGGCGCATTTGCTGTGCGATTGGCGGCCAGACGTTCGACAGGAAATCCTCGCGCATCAGATCGCGGAGGCGATCGGTCGCACCCTCGGCGACGAACATGCCGACCCCGCGCTTGACCGTGACCAGCCCCTCGTCCTGAAACGTCTGATACGCCTTGGCAACGGTGAGCGGATTGGCCCCTTCCTCGGCGGCGAGCGAGCGCACCGACGGAAGCATGTCGCCGTCGCGATAGGTGCCATCGAGGATCGCGCTGGCGATCACGTCGCGCAGCCGCTGATATACGGGTTTGGTCTGATCGAGCATGCCGCCTTAATGCCATAAGACAGCAGCACAGTCAAATCACGAAAATTAGAAAATCTGGCACTTGTTTGAAATTAAATTTCCCAAGCGCTGACAACCTCATCATATTCGGGTCGCGGTCGTTCGGACAGGTCGGCGCCTGCGGTGCCGAGGAAGAAATATCCAACGATCGTATCGCCTTCGCGGGCACCGAACGTCTTCGCAACCGCCGGACTGTAGGCGGCCCAGCCGGTAAGCCAGCTGCCGACGAAGCCGTGCGCGTGCGCGGCGTGGAGCAGGTTCATACCCACCGCACCTGCCGACATCTGCTGCTCCCACACCGGAACCTTGCTGTCCTGCACCGGAGTCGAGATCAGCACGATCAGGGTCGGCGCCTGATGCGCGAATTGGTCGAACGCCGACAGGTCCATGCCGGCCGCGCCCGGATTCTCGGCAACCCATTCGTCCTTGAGCAGCTTGGCAAGCGCGTCGCGCTGGTCGTCGGCCACAGTCACGACCCGCCAGGGCGCGAGTTTGCCATGATCGGGGGTACGGAGCGCAAGGCCGATGATGTCCCTGAGCTGCGCGGCATCGGGGCCGGGAGTGACCATGTCGCGGCCTTTGCCCGAGCGGCGGGTGGCGAGATAGGAGCGGAGCGAGGAGGTGTCGTTGAACATGCCCGCCATGTGGGCGCCTTCGTTGCCGAGTGCAAGTGTTGCGAACCGTTCGCAATAGATTCTGGCCCGGCCGGGATGGTTACACGCGCAATTAGATTCTTCCCTTGAGCAATTTTCGCGCTAGGTTGGTCCATTCGCGCGGCGGGAGGCCGCGACAAAAATATCCGGGAAAAGGGACGCGTTTACATGAAAGATATCGGCCTTTGGCAAGAGGGCGACTGGATCGCGGTTATTGCGGTGGTTCTCCTCGGGGCATTTTTGAGCGTCGGCGCGCTGATCGCGACCAGCCGGAAACCTCAATTCGCAGGGCACCCCAAGGGCCTCTACATGCTGTTCTTCGCCGAGATGTGGGAGCGTTTCTCCTACTACGGCATGCGCGCCATCCTGATCTTCTATCTGACGCAGCACTGGCTGTTCGGCGACAGCAAGTCGAACCTGATCTATGGCGCCTATACGAGCCTCGTGTATATCACGCCGGTGCTCGGCGGCTATCTGGCCGACCGGTATCTCGGCCAGCGCAAGGCGGTTCTGTTCGGCGGCGTCCTGCTCGCTGCGGGCCACAGCCTGATGGCGGTCGAGGGCGTTGGCGGGCAGAATGACCCGACCATCAACGTCTTCTGGGCCGCGCTTGCCTTCATCATCGTCGGATCGGGCTTCCTGAAAGCCAATATTTCGGTGATGGTCGGCCAGCTCTACAAGCTCACCGACACCCGCCGCGACAGCGCTTACACGATCTTCTATATGGGCATCAACGCGGGCGCCGCGCTCGGCACGATCCTTGTCGCCTATCTCGGCCAGACGATCGGCTGGGGCTTCGGCTTCGGTCTCGCCGGCATCGGCATGCTTGCCGGCCTTATCGTCTTCGTGCTCGGCAAGAAGGCGCTTAACGGCGCGGGCGAGGCGCCGGCTCCGCTCGCAAAGTCGCGCGAGATGACGATCTACGCAGTCGGCCTTGGCGCCGTCGCGGTGATCTGGGCGCTGGTGCAGTATCAGGATGTCATCCAGACGCTGCTTGCCATCTCGGGTGTCGCGCTGCTCGGTTATGTCCTCTACGAAAGCTTCAAGCTCGAAAAGGAACCGCGCGAGCGCATGTTCGCGATCCTGTTCCTGATCAGCCTCAATCCGCTGTTCTGGGGCCTGTTCGAACAGGCGGGTGGTTCGATGAACCTGTTCACCGACCGCTTCGTTGATCGCGGCGGCGTGCCGGCGGGTATCTTCCAGTCGATCAACCCGATCATCATCATCCTTGTCGCGCCGCTCTTCGCCACCCTCTGGATGTGGCTCGGCAAGCGCGGCGCAGAGCCTTCGGCTCCGGCCAAGTTCGGTCTCGCGCTTGCGCAGATGGGCTTTGCGAACCTCGTTCTCGTCTGGGGTGCGCAAGCCTATGGCGTCGCTGCGATGACGCCGGTGATCCTCGTCTTCGCCTATTACTTCTTCGCGACGACCGGCGAACTCTGCCTCAGCCCCGTGGGCCTCAGCGCGATGAACCGGCTGGCGCCGACCTTCCTCGCGTCGCTGATCATGGGCGCGTGGTTCTACATGACCGCGGTCGGAAACTTCGTTGCGGGCAAGATCGGGGAAGCCACCGGCGGCCACGACGGCCAGATGACCAAGCAGGGCCTGCTCGACGTGTATGAGCTGTTCGGCTGGATCGCGATCGGTGCGGCGGTGGTCGTGCTGTTGCTCAGCCCGATCGTGAAGCGCTGGATGCATCTCGATACGCTGAGCGATCGCGATGACGGCCTGGCGGGTATCGGCGAGGCCGAACCGCAGGCTGCGGGCGTTCATCCCGAACCCAAGGGGGCATAACATATGATCAGGGGCGTAAGGGGCAGCCTTCTGGCTGCGGTGTCGATGGCGCTTGTCGGCTGTGCGGCGACAAATGACGCGCCGGCGTCGGCGGGCGACAAGCCCGCCGCGACGGCATCGGCGGACAAGGCGGCGAAGTTCGACAAGGATCCTTATCCGTCTACCTACAAGGGATATCCGACGCGGCTGACCGTCGTCCGCAACGTCACTATCTTTGACGGCGAGGGCGGGCGGATCGACAATGGATCGATCGTCCTGTCGAGCGGCAAAATTCTGTCGATCGGCGGTGCCGATCTGGCGCTGCCGACCGATGCCGACGTCTATGACGGCACCGGCAAATATGTCACCCCCGGCGTGATCGACATCCACAGCCATCTTGGCGATTATGCCAGCCCCAGCGTCGAGGCCAATTCGGACGGCAACGAGATGACGGGCCCGGTCACCGCCGAGGTTTGGGCCGAACATAGCGTCTGGCCGCAGGACCCGGGCTTTACCCGTGCGCTTGCCAATGGCGGCATCACGACGCTGCAGATCCTGCCGGGCAGCGCCAATCTGGTGGGCGGCCGTTCGGTCGTGCTCAAGAATGTGCCCGCGCGCACGGTACAGGGAATGAAGTTCCCCGGCGCGCCCTATGGCCTGAAAATGGCGTGCGGCGAAAATCCGAAGCGCGTCTATGGTGCCAAGGGTCGTATGCCCTCGACCCGTATGGGCAATATGGCGGTCGACCGCCAGACCTGGCTGAAGGCAGCGGCGTACAAGAAAAAGCTCGACGAGGGCAAAGCCGTTGACCGCGACCTTGCGATGGAAACGCTTGCGGGCGTCCTGTCGGGCGAAATCCTGATCCAGAACCATTGCTACCGCGCCGACGAAATGGCGCAGGTCATCGATATGAGCCATGAGTTCGGCTACAAGGTTTCGGCGTTCCACCACGCGGTCGAGGCGTACAAGATCGCCGATATCCTGAAGAAGGAAGGCATCTGCGCCGCGATGTGGGCCGACTGGTGGGGCTTCAAGATGGAAGCCTATGACAGCGTGCCCGAGAATATCGCGCTGATGTACAAGGAGGGCGCGTGCACGATCGTCCATTCGGACGACGCGAACCAGATCCAGCGCCTCAATCAGGAAGCCGCCAAGGCGCTTGCCTCCGGCCGCCGCATGGGGATGCAGATCACCGACGAACAGGCTTGGACCTGGCTCGGCATCAACCCCGCCAAGGCAATCGGCCTTCAGGACAAGATCGGCAGTCTCAAGCCCGGCAAGATGGCCGACGTCGTGCTGTGGAACGGCAATCCGTTCAGCGCTTACACGCGGCCCGAAAAGGTGTGGATCGATGGCGCGCTGATGTTCGATGCCAATGATCCGAAACGACGGCCGGTGACCGACTTCGAGCTTGGGCAGCCGGGCGAAGGAGACGTGAAATGATGCGCGCTCTGCTTCTTTCCGCCGCCGCACTGATCGCGGTTCCCGCCGCAGCGCAGGACGTCGCGATCACCAATGCAAAGCTCGTTATCGGCGACGGCAGCGCGCCCATCGACGGTGGTACCGTCGTCGTGCGCGGCGGCAAGGTCGTTGCAGCCGGACGCGGTGTTGCGGTTCCTGCAGGCGTCGAACGTATCGATGCGCAGGGGCGCTATGTGACCCCGGGCATCGTTGCGGCGTTCAGCCGCGTCGGGCTGACGGAAGTCGATGCCGTTCAGGGCACCAACGACCGGTCGGCGACCCGCTCGCGCTTTTCGGCAGGGCTAGACATTGCGCCCGCGCTCAACCCGATGGGCTCGCCCGTCGCGGTGAACCGGGCTGCGGGCGTCACCCGCGCAATCGTCGCGCCGGGATCGAGCAGCAATCTGTTCGCCGGGCAGGGCGCTGTCGTCGATCTGGGTGACGACATGGACATGGTGACCCGGCCGCGCGTGCTGCAATATGTGGCGTTCGGCGAGGACGGGTCGGCGAAGGCCGGCGGCAGCCGCGCCGCTACCTTCCTGCTGTTTCGTGAGCAGTTGCTCGCGGCGCGGAGCTATGCCCGCAATCCCGCGACGCTTGCCGAATGGGGCAATGACGCGATGATCCAGCGCGCCGACGCGGAGGCGCTGGTGCGCGTGATCAACGGCACGACGCCGCTGTTCGTCCGCGTGGACCGCGCCGCGGACATATTGAACGTGCTGAAGCTGAAAGGCGAATTTCCCGCGCTGAAGCTGGTGCTCGTCGGTGCGACCGAGGGCTGGCTCATCGCGCGCGACGTCGCCGCCGCGAAAGTGCCGGTGCTGGTCTCGCCGCTCACCGATTTGCCGGGCAGTTTCGAGCAGCTTGGCGCGACGCAGTCGAATGCCGGGCGCTTGAAGGCCGCGGGCGTCGACGTGTCGGTCGGTGTGTTCGACGACGATGACGCGCACAAGATGGGCTATACGATGCAATATGCCGGCAATCTCGTCGGCCTGTCGAAGGTGCCGGGGGCGAGCGGGCTGACCTGGGATCAGGCCTTCGCCTCGATCACCAGCGCGCCCGCGCGTGCTGTTGGGATGGACGCGACGATCGGCTCGCTAAAGGCCGGCCGCGTCGGCGATGTCGTGATCTGGGACAATGATCCGCTCGAACTCGGCAGTCGTCCGACGGCGATCTGGATCGAAGGCAAGCGCCAGTCGCTCGTCACGCGGCAGGACCGCCTGCGCGATCGCTATCTGACGCCGACCGAAGGGAATCTGCCCAAGGCCTATGACAGGTAAGGGTCGCGCCTGATCGAAAGCGACTGCCGGGATTAGGAGAGGGAGAGGGCTCCAATGCAACCCATGTCGCTTTTGATCGTGACCGGCGTCTTGTTCGTCGGAACCCACTTCGCGCTGTCGCATCCGCTGCGTCACGGGCTGGCGAGCCGGCTTGGCGAGCGCGGTTTCGCGGTCGTCTATTCGATCGTGGCGATCGCGACCTTCGTGCTGATGGTGCAGGCGTTTCGCGGTATGCCGCCCGAGCCGCCGCTGTGGGCAGTCGACGACCCGCTGTGGGCGCTCGCTTCGCTGCTCGTGTTGTTCGCGAGCATATTGTTCATGGGATCGCTGATCGGCAATCCGGCGCTGCCCGCGCCGAACGCTGCGGCTGCGGCGCAATCGGCTCCGCGCGGGGTCTTCGCCATCACGCGCCATCCGATGATGTGGGGCTTCACGCTGTGGGCGCTCGCGCATGTGCTGGTGATGCCGACGCCGGGCCAGATTATATTATCGGCGATAATCATCTTCCTCGCGCTCGTCGGATCGGCGGGGCAGGACGCCAAGAAAGCTAGATTGATGGGCGACGCTTGGCGGCACTGGGCCGCACGGACCAGCTTCGTACCGTTCGGGCGGCAGGTCGCGGGGGTGACGCCATGGGGCGACACGATCCCGCGTGGACACGCCCTGTTCGGCGGGATCGTGCTGTGGCTGGCCGCGACATGGGCGCATGGCGCGATGGGATATATGGTTGCGGGGATATGGCGCTGGATGGGATAGGGGCCTGATGAACCGCGATGAAAAAATCTCCGACCTTTCGCTGCGCCTGCTGGGCCGCGCCTATGACCAACTCGACGAAGCGGAACAGCGCGTCGTTCGCGCGATCGCCGAGCGTCAACCGACGAGCCGCGAACCCGGCGACGAAGACGATGACGATGGCTTGCAGGGAAGCTTCGGCGAACGGCTCGCCGATCGGGTAGCCGCCGTCGGCGGCTCGTGGGGCTTTATCATCGCCTTCGGGCTCGTGTTGTTGGTCTGGATGCTGGTCAATTCGAAGGCTTTCGACAATCTGGGCCTGACCTTCGATCCTTTCCCCTTTATCTTCCTGAACCTGATGCTGTCGATGCTCGCTGCGATCCAGGCGCCGGTGATCATGATGAGCCAGAACCGGCAGGCGGCGAAGGACCGGTTGACCGAGAAACTGGATTACGAGATCAACTTGCGCGCGGAACTGGAGATCATGCGGCTGCACGAAAAACTCGACCAACTGCGCTTTCACGAACTACGCGAGAAGGTGGATGAGCTTTGCGACCGGCTGGATCGTAAGGAATAGCCGGGACGTCGGCTTAGGAGTGGTTAGCGGACGTTCCCTCTGTGATCCCCGGCGAAAGCCGGGGTCCAGGAAATTCCGGCGCAAAGCTGGCGTTGTGCCGCTCTGGCCCCGGCTTTCGCCAGGGTACACGCCAACGGCAACTCAAAGCCCGCTGCGACGCCGCAGTGCCCCTACTCCCACTCGATTATCCGATACCTCGTAACATACTGAAATTAATCAGGAAAAAATTATTTCATCCGAAATGGCCGACAGCGAAACTGGCAGATTTCTACGCTTATGAAATCATTGGGGAATTTCGGCTACTTTTCTTGAGCTCGCCTTCGACTACAATCGATATCAATCGGAAATCATCACTCTTTTGATCCGAGAGGATGTCCGTGCACAATCGCGTTCACAACTGCCATCAACTCTTTTGCTCCTAACGTCCAATTTGCGCCTCATGTCGGCCATTCCCATGATGCCCGGGTTCCATCTTATAGCAGACATTTGCGTCGGCGGGCTCGAATACTATTCTTCTCCCGACATCAGTGACGGCCACGCCACAGACAGACGGGCAGCCCGCTTTACAAGGTCTACACCTCCCATACGTTTTCTCGCCCACTCCCAGCCTTTTACCGGCGTTATCATTTCGTCGATAATCGGAAGCCACGATTGCGGGGGAGGCGGATAACGAAAGAAGCGGCATGCGAGAAGGAAGAAAGGCAACTGGTCGAGCTTGATTGCGGAAAGCTCGGTATAATGGCCTGTCGCTTCTGCTTCTCTCCGTACGGCCGCCAATAGCTCATTCCCGTTCGACCCGATTTTCAGTCCTCCAAGCGCGCTGCCCGTGCGCTGACCTGACCAAAGCTTTTGCTCGCTTCTGGCATTGGGCACCCAAATCTGGAAGTTACAGTGGGGCAGTTGTTCAGTCTGCAATTCGCCCAAGCGGGTGACAACGTCGTCATTGCCAAAAGATTTAGCGAAGAGCGCGAGGTGCGGATAGAGGACGCTGGCTGCGGTCAGCTCCTTGCGCACAGCCTCGTCGCTACGATCTGGCGCGCGGATAAGCGAGGCATAGTCGTGTTCGACAACGGGGTACAATTCGCCTCGATTGAAGTTGATTATCGCCGCGCGGGCCATTTGCGACACATAGTGTGCGCCGGCTTCGAACGTGTCTGGAATTATGGCGAGCAGCATCGCCGCAAGAATGACATCGATCGACTGATCTTCATGAACTGGCGTGTAGAGAGCGCGATTGGCTTCGATCATATCGGCGATGCCCTGCGCGGTATCGACTAACTTTGCACTCGGGTTGGACACGAGGCGAAGGGGCTGCCCGGCTTCAGTCTCCAGCCAAGCTCGAAACAGGCCGCCGAGTGCAAGGCGCCCCAGCGTTTCAAATAGCGCGAGATTGATATCCAGCGAGTCTCGCGAACCCACAGCATAGCTTAACGCATGCCGATTGCCGGCATGTTTGACGATTTTCTCGAGGTACAGCTCGTCCCACGTCCGCAAATAAAGATCTGCCACCTCGAACAGGCTATGACTTGCTTCGAGCTTTCTACCCTTGTCTTTCTCGATAAGCGGCCAAAGTTGCTCCCATGCCCGGAGCATCACATATTCACTCGCCCGATATGGCGCTTCGAGGTTTCCAGCCTCTCGGCCCCAGACAAGCAGAATCCAAAGCGCCAGGTAAAGGCTCCGCACTCGCTCGATGGGCTTGATCTTCTCGTCCCCCTCGACATCTTGAACAAGGCGGGCGAATTGCTGAAACGAAGAGTCTGGCTCCTCGACTAACGCCGCAGCTCGTCGAAGATATTGGCGACGCGCGGCGGGAAACACCTCTTCTCGTAGCGCACCGTCCACGATCATGCCTGTTAGAGTATCCCCAGTCCAAACCCTGTATTCTATCTGCGAGGTCCGCTCTCTACGCATGAATCCGTCGACGACCGGTTTGACATTCTGAAGGACAACCCCGCCGATCGTTATGCAGACAACGACGGGAAGTTTCTGATGTTCGGGAGCAAGCGTGTCGAGATAAGCGTCACGCAATTCGCCAAGGGAAGGCCGCACCGCTTGCGGATTCCCGTCCCAATCGGTCCTTGTTAGATCCCCCTGCTTAATTACGAAGAGAAACAGCTTCCGGGTTCCGTCGTCATCGGACCCAACTGCGGCGACATCGACGCCAAATTGCCGCGGACCCACCTGCGGTCTTGAGACGACTTCGAAACCGATTGCCGTGAGCAATTCGGGCACGATGGCGTCAAGTTCGTCCCGCTCTTTGAGGCCGCGGAAAAACTCCCGTACAATGGACCTCATTCGTCGGTCTCACCACGCAACAGGAGGTCGCGTCGATATCGAGCCCAGAAGGGCTCAAGCATATCGTAGCGAAGGATTTCGGTCGAGAAGCCTTGCGAGACCATCGGCGTTTCTTGCCTGACGATCTCCTCGTCGGCCAAATAAACGTCATGGATGGCAGCATCGCCGTATAGCATCATCGACGTCGGGAAAATTTCCCCGAAGATCGACATTTTCATGGCGTTTTTGGACATCGCCCGACTCTCCTCGCGATGCTTTTGATCTACGAGGACGCGATGATGCTCGGACGGCACCAGCTCTGTGACTTCATTGGCAGCCTCGATGTCCGATCGATACCCGTCGTGAGCAGCAAGCACGCGCTTAAGTGCATCGCGCGCGTGTCGCGGACCCGATTTAACCGCCTTTTCCAGGTACGCGCGAGATGCCGTCCAAAACGTCATGAGCAGTGGGTCGAAGATCAGATGCTCGGCTTTGCGACGGATACGGATGGGAGCGGTACGCAAGGCGCTTACCAGTATCGAGGCCAGCGTAGCCGGAAAGGCGAGCAGGATAGCAGATGCCCTCCGAATAGCGCGAAGAGACTCCTCCTCCGACCAGTCGCTCATATCGATGTCGAATTTTGGCGTGTTCTCGCCGATGCCCCGGCATATATCGAGGACGGCATCGAAATGCCGAAAGCTTGGCGAACGTAGCCAACTGCCGATTAGTTGCGATCGAATTGTCGGATCACTTTCGAGTATTGTTCTCGCGGTCGAATCGAGCTTCTTCATTCTCGTCGCGCGGCTGACAAGCAGGTGGTCGAGAAGCGCGTGGGCTTCGCCGGCGAGCGGCCCGTTCAATGTCTTAGATATTATCTGATCGATGGCATCCACCGCATCATCTTCTCCGGCGCCGATCGTCATCAATGCAGCAAAGGCCGGTTTGGTCAGCGTCACGGGCGCCTTTGAGATTGCGAACATCATTTCCGAGGCGATCGCGGATCGGACATGCTCGTCCATCCTGCTGGCGCAGTCGGCTATCGCCGCTATTCCTTCCTTCTCCCTGCCTGGAACCGTGGCAGCAACGTGGAGAAGTGAACGCATCGGCGCTACCACGCCGTCTCCAACCTCACGGCGGATAGCTGCTCGCAGGGCAGTGGTGGCGCGGTCCAACTCATTCGGTTGATAGGCATTGAATCTTCCAAGTAAGCTCGCAGCTGTCCACCGCTCATTGTTATCGCCGTTCTCGAGAATTCGGATGAGAGCAGGAAGGAAGCGCCGGCGATTTACCTTGAGACCAGAATGATAAACCGAGTGCCTGAGATGCTCGGGGGCGGATCCTGATTTAATCGCCTCTAACAGAGACCAGGGACGCGACGACTTCCCTTCACTCCATCCGCTGAACCATTCGGAAAGATAGTAAGGAAGCTGTGAGCCGTTGGAGCGTGCTGTAAGACCGGTAACTATTTGAAGTACCTGAGCTTGGTCAAACTTTAGCTTTGGAAGCACATCCTCAAGGAACTGCTGGCAACCGTAGGACAGCGGATCGTCGCTCGGATGCGCAAAGATTCCGACCAGGTCGATCTGACCAGTTCGATGCGCCGCAGCGGCGTGGCGTACGAGGCTGTCCCAATGCGCCTCGTCTCCCGGGAATGCATCCGAGACATATTCAGGTAGGCTGCCAGAAGCAGCAGCGGCGAGCATAGCGCTGCGGCTATGTGCAAAGGCTGTTTTGGTTTTCGGCACGGCCGAAACAAACCACCAACCTTGGTCGTCCGCAACGGCAAATTGATCCGACGCCGTTGGTGGGTCCAACCCGCGAGGGTCGGGGCTCGCGGTTGTCGTTATCGCAGCGCCCGTGCCCGATCCTGTAGCGCCAGCGCATAAGGCCTCTGGTCGCGGACCATGCGACTGATGACGTTATTCAACGCTTGCAAGGCTTCAAGATTGGCAACGAGTTCGGAGGCATGTTCCGCCAGCAAGACGCGGGTCAGGTCCGTCAACGCCGAGCCGGCATTCGATCGAATTCTGCCGCTCCCCGCTTCGAGCGCATCGTCGATCCAGCGGATCGCTCTCATTCGGAGCGATGCGCCCGCTTGTGCAGCGAAGAAGGAGGCAAATGCCGATAGCTCGCTATCGTCATTGGCTAAATGATCCTTGGCGAACGCTTCATAGTAGGGCGCGAGCGATTCGACATGCTTCATAACGAGCGGATTATTCGCTATCTGGTGTGCCGCATCGACGCCAAGCATGTGCCGCAAAATACTTCTGCCTCGCCACCATTGCCCGCCGTCGATCCAGCTTGGCGCAAAGACATAGGCAAGCATCTGGTTCCAGTTGGAAATGAAGTTTGCGGCGTCGACATCCTTGTAAAGTCGCAGGAAAAAGCAGTCGATCATATGCTCGACGGTGAATTCTCCGCGCGGCCCCAGAGCCAGGACGGGTTCCCAAAGAATGCGGCTATCCCCTGCCGTTGCGAGTGGAATGCAGGCCGCGATGGTCCGGATGATTGTGAGGCCGAATTCGTCGAGGCGATCGAACCCGTCTCGTTCCTCGACTGGCTCAAACGGGTCGCCGCGCAGCCGCCAATCGACGTAGTCCCACAGTATCCGGATGGTACGGCGATGCTCTGCGGCCTCCTCAACCGGCGGCACCAGATCTTCCACCAAGGCCCAATCGAGAGCGGCGCGCAGTAATTCTGTCGCCAAGCCAAATGAGTAGCGACGCAAGTTGCGCAGGCCCGTGGCGTTGAGCGCGTTACCGGTCGATCTCATATAGCGACTGCACCAAATCCGCTCGACGCGCAGCGCAAGCGCCGTCAGATCGAGTCGTGTCGGACGATCGCCGGACAGCGGTCGGCGGGCTAACCGCCCACGCCAGCGGAGGATAGCGTTTGGTGAGAGGGGTTCGCCTTCCATCCGCGAAGTCAGCGCATTCAATGCGGCAGCGAAAACGATCGCCTCGACGATGGCATAATAGGAGGCGCCCAATTCGGTTCGAAGATCGCGAGCGGCCGAAGAAATGGTACGAATTACTCCGACGTCGCCGGTTGCAATACCACGCGTCAATACTCGGTCCCACCGCGATGACGTTCCCCAGTCTGCTGCCTTTGCGTGCACCGCTGCCAAACAAGCCCAAACCATGTCCGGCCCTATTTTGATCCAGCCGTCGGCCAGCATCTCGGCTTTTTCCGGCTGGGGCAGCGCGCGCTCGATCAGACAGGTGAGCCTCTCCGCATCCTTCGGCCGACTGGTGAGCCAGTCTCGGCTCCGTACCACAAGCGTCGATGCGATCGCGGTTTCGAGAACCATGCGATCCTCGGGCACAAAAAGGGCCATCCCTTCTTCGTCGTCGAGAGCCTCAAGCAAGTCGGATGCAACATCCGTGTCGAACTTAACGCGAAGATATTGTTCCAGCGAGCCCAGCACCTGGGGCAAATTTGGCGTGATGGGACTAGCGTCTTGCTTCGCCTGAATTTCGGTAGCGATATCCTCGGGACATTCGAAGCTTTGGATCAAGGCATCGTCAGCGTCTCTATCCTCACGCCAATTCTCGGGATCGAGCTGCGCGATCAATAAGCGCTTCGACAAATTTCCGTTCCCGGTCTCTACCGGCCAGGCAGAAATCGCTTTGAGCGCTTCACGGTCGAAGCCTGTATCCGCTCGTCTGAAATCAACGATGGTCTTTCGAAGCGAAGAATTCCGGTGAGCGGCTTGCTCCCATTCGAAGCCGATTTTCCGAAGATCTTCGCCAGCACGATACCAAGCGAACATGTCTGTTCCGAAACGGAATTTCAGCCGTTGTTCGTCCAACACAATAAGTTCTGGCGACGTCAGGAGAGGCGCGAGCACTCCTCGGAGCAGATGAGGGGCGAGTTTCGCGCAATCGCATAGCACACCGAGTATCGCGGCAGATTGCGACCGCTCAAGAAGCATGGCGCATATCTCATCAACGCCGTCCCCCGACGAAATCTTCATCCATAGCCATCGCTCCAGCGCGTCAAGCGCTCCGTAAAGTTGGCTATTAGTGGATTCTCGCGTGTGCGCCCAATCAAGCACACGTCCATCACCTGCGTAGCTTCGCTCTGTGCCGTCCGGCCACCTTAGCCGAATGGAGGTAGCAGCATCGGCGTATTCGTCAGACCACCGCTCCGTGCAGAACTGCACTAGCTGTAGCAAACCGTCTATTGCTGCCTCGGTTGCGTCGAAGAGGAATGGGAAGAACGGGCTATTCCAATAGATTGTCGGCCGGTCGTCATGCTCCCATTCGAGGCCCAATCGTCGATCGAGGCTGAATGACGCTCGTTCTTCCTGCGGATTGTCGTCGATGATGCAAGCCAGGAGGACCTCAGTGGCTACCGCGGGTGCGACTTTGACGAGGGGTGCCAGGGCCGAATTCCGTAAAATGGCGCGGCGGAACCCGCTGTGAAGTCGTCCGCTCGGACCTAGCGGCCAAGGCGGGAGCTTCTTGGGCTCAAGAAACGAGCGAGGAACCGGCGCTCGATCCCGCCGCGACTCTCGTGTGCTCCCACGCGGCGGAAACCTCTCGGCACGCAAGCTTCTCACTCTGGCCTGAGAATCGTCGGGTAGGGACGAACGACGGACCATCTCAAGTGCGAAAGCGGATACTTCGGTCGGAAGCTCGTCAGCCCCGGCGAGGCCGGCAGCAAAAACATCATCGCTATCATCGTTTCTGCCGCCGTAGGATCCATGGGCCAAGCTGATTATCTGCTCGGTTCTGGCCGTCTCAAGCGCAAGACGTGCTAAACTGGATCGGCCTACTACAGGGTTCCCATTGATAAGTGGTGGTGCTTTGTTGAGCCAGAGATGGCACAGCTTCGCAACGCTGGTGGAGCCCAACGCCGCGACTTCGGAACAATGCTTTTCAAGAAAACGTATCAGCGGGGGCCAGGCAGACCAGATCGGGCGACGCATCTCCGCTTCGATATAGAGGCCAAGATCCGTCCCCTGCGCTAGGCGTTCGGGAACCGTCGCGATGTGCATAAACCGTCGAAGCAGGCGATTGAGCAGCTTGCCGCCGTCTGCGAAAAGCAATTTTGAGCGGGCTGCCATATGCTTGTCGGCGTAGGGGTCACGGCAAAGAGCATCGAGAAGAACGTCGATGGCGTCAGACGCACCGGCGACTTGGGCCGCGGCAAATGCCGAGTCCCAGCCGGATTCGGCTTGAGCCGGTTCACGCAGGAGATATTGCCCCAGTAGTCTGAGCGCTTCTACCCACAGCGGCTGACGCGCGAGTGTTGCCCAATGGGCAACGTCGTGCGCAATTTCCTTCAGATATTGATAGCGTGCCCAATCGGAAGCGAGATCGTGCTGGAAACTGAGCCTATTACGCTGGCTCAACGCCATGGGAAGGCGATTGCCGCCCGCTTTCCACGCCGCGCGTTCGGATGAGCTGAGATCGGAAATGGCGAAGCTGCGCTCATATTCTGCGTCTCGTCGAGCCAACGCGGTCATGAAGCTGTGCAGTTCGGGGTCGCCCGCCGTCCAATAACCCCATAGGCGATCCGCAATTTGCGAACGCGCCGCCATTTTGCCTGCATCGGCAGCCGCGAACAGGGACGATGCAGACACAATCCAGGCAAGCGTTCTCAGGTTGGCAACCACCGCAACGAAGGCGTTGTCGTACGCATTTTGAGCGAGTGACGGGATATTCAGCAGTGCATCTCGAACCTGGCCTGCGTCGAGAGACTGCACCTGAACGACGTGGGCGCCTAGCAAGCTGGACAGCGGATCAAGGTGAATTTCAAAGCCGGCGCGCTGCGCGACCGCAATGATCTGCCATTTCGGGGCACCCGCGGGACGAGCGTTCTTAAGGTGACGGAGGAGTTGAGCGAGCCGGGATATAGTCACGCTGTCGGCGCGCTCTACAGCATCGAGAACGAGTATGTTGTGGCTTGCCATGCTGGTCGGCAAGAGTTCGGAGAGCGGCGCTGTGAGCCCCACCTGTTCGCGAGACGCTTCGCTTAGCGCGGCTTGCAGAGCCTCCGGGCCAAGCCATATTTGACGGGCCTCAGGGTATTTCGTGTCGAGAACCGATTTTACTAGGGCTGATTTCCCGACGCCGGAATCTCCGCTGACCAAGCATGCCTCGGCACTGCTCAAGGCGGCAAGAAGACCAGAATCGTCGCGGGAAACCTCATATCCGTTTGGCAGAAGCGTTTCGATCGTTCCGCGCTGATCCGACGTTAGGGCCGTCAGTCGGTCCCATGATTTGAAAATGTCTTTGTGGCCAAATTCTTGCCAAGCCTTAATCTCGGCCTCATGGGCCGCTTTCCATTCTTGTAGTTTCGACACAGTGGCTATTGATGGATTGTCGTCGATCCATTTTGCATGGATGGCACACATCCATATGCCGTTTGCTTCGCTGCTCCTTTGATCCGCAGAAAGAGATGGATCGCTCCTCGGGCCGCGCTTCGCCGCAGCAACAATATGAGACGCGATCCCAGTCATCGTCACGCCGCTCTTCCGGTCGTCAGATGGTCCAATAGTCAGATAGTTGCACGAAGGGTGCGAACAGATATACGCGGCACGCTTCGCGATCTGCTCTTTGGTTGGTGCGCTGAAATCGTCCCTGCCCGCCATGTCTCGTATCTAGGATGTTCCTGCGCAAGTCCAAGGCCGGATTTCTACTGCAAGCTTTGTTTAGTGGTCATGCAGAGCCACCGGCGCGCCCGACACACTCGAGGGCTTCTCGTTATGATCGACAAGACGAAATCGATAATCTCGAAGTTGGCAAGAGATTGGGATTTCGCAACACCGCGGATAGGCGACACACAACATTTGCTACGCTGCATTTCAGTCCAAAAGCTGCCCTTTTGCAGTCGGCCAGCAGTCGGATCGGATCGAGGGGCAGTGGACGAGCAAGCCCGCCGCATGCCATCAAGGCCAAAGGGGAGCGATTATGGTTGATAGGGCGATCCTGGAAGTTCGCGGCGAGCGAGCATTGCGATGCGGAGAGCGCGACCGACTTGGTTTCGGGGAGGTCGCAGCGCGGATCGCCGACGCGATCACCGACCGAGCGTCGTCTGACGGTCTCGTCATAGGACTCGACGGCGAATGGGGGTCAGGAAAATCGAGCCTGCTCACCTTGATCCAACGCGAGCTTGAACGTCGGCGCGAAGAAGACCGTCCAACGATCATCAGCTTTCGCCCCTGGCTCGTCGGCAATCGCGATGCGCTTCTGACCAGCCTGTTCAGCGAACTTGCCGAGAAAATCGCTAAGGTGAATCTCACCCGCGGCGATGCCACCGCCGACACGAAGCTCAAGGCCGAGCAGGCAGCCAAGACAGTTCGCGCCTTCGCCCGCGCGCTCGGTCGGGCTGGCGAAGTTGTCGAGGTCGCGGGGGAACTGTGGGCGCCGGCCAAATATGGTGGAAAAATCTTGAAGGGCATCCGCAGTTGGGCTGAGAAGGACAAGGAAGGCGACACGACCGACCTCGCCGCGCTCAAAGACAGCATCAAGATTGACCTTCAGGAACTCGGTCACCGGTTCATCGTCACCGTTGATGATGTCGACAGGCTTGAGCCCGCCGAAGTCATCGAGGTCTTGCGGCTTGTACGTTCGGTCGCCGACTTCCCTAATGTCATCTACATCCTCTGCTACGATGTCGACCGGCTTGCCGAGGCGATCGAGAACGGCGCTGACATCGAAGAGGGCGAGCGATTTCTCGAAAAGATCGTGCAGCTCACGGTCATGGTGCCGAAGCCCGAACCCTTCGAGCTTCGACAATGGTTCGCCGATGATCTCGCGCCGCTCATCGGCCCACTCAGCGACGCGGCCGAGGAACGGCTGAAGCTGGTGATCGACCAAGAGGGCGGTAACCAGCTCCGCACGCCAAGATCAGTCGTTCGAACCCTCGATTCGATCCGCTTTTTCTGGCCGGCCATGCGCGCCGAGCAGATCGATGTTGCCGATCTCGTCTGGTTACAACTCGTAAAGGATGGCGCGCCGGCGCTTTACCGGTGGACCGAAACCTATGTTGCGAGCGTCGCGGCCACCTCGTTCGGCACCGCAACAGTGACGGAACAGACCATTGCCGCGCGCGAGAAGGATCTCGTTGAAGCCGTCGGCGACGGATTGCTCGATGACATGATGTACCGGAATTTCATTTCCGAAATATTGCCCGGGCTTGAGGCTAGACTAGGCGATGGGGACGAGCCGCCAGTCCGGATTCACCGAGGGGTCGATGCGCGGGACCGGGAGGCGGCGATTTCCGGACGCCGCCTCGCAAGTCCTGACCATTACCGTATGTATTTCGGCCTCATCGGACCATCGCACGCAGTGACGCAGCAGGGTTTCGATCTCTTCTGGGCGGCGGTCGATGACGGGCCGGAAGCAGCAGCGGCTGTGCTACTCGAATTGCAAGGTCACCAGGCGCTTGGAAGTTTGCGCAAGATTGACGTGCTGCTCGAACGGCTGCGCGGAATGGACGAGGCGCTCTGGACGCCTGCGCGAGCGCGCTCGCTCCTTCTTGCGCTCGGCACGATGATGGACGAAGCCGAGCGCCGGGCACCACCCGATCGCAATATAATCACCGGTCTCGACCGGGCCCAGCGGCTTGTGCCGATACTGCTACGCCGTCTGGACCCGGACGAAAGGGGGGCGGTGATTGATGCGCTATTCGAGAACGGCGCCGCACTCGACTGGCTGACAACGCTACTTCGCCGCGAAACCTTTGCGCAGGGCCGCTATGGCGACCGCAAGCGCCCCGAGAGCGAATGGTATTTGGCCCCCGACGAGCTCGATCGCGTTTCTGGATTGATGATTGCGCGCTATCAGGCGCTGTCGTTCGACGCTCTTGCGTCCCACCGGCACCCGATCAGCATGCTCTTCGCCTGGAGCCAAGCAGGCGATGAGGATGGACCTCGCGCACTGATTACCAAAGCGGCGGGAACCGATGCGGGACTGATCAAAGTTCTCGATACACTGACCTCGGGGATGGAATCGAGCGATCGCGGCCGATACACCGTGCTAAAGAAGGATAATGTTGAGCCGTTTCTGGACTTTGCAGCCGCGCGGGAGCGGCTCGATGCCATTGCCAAGGGCGATGACCCGGAGCTTGCCGCTGCCGCGAAACGGTTGATCGGCGCGGCTGACGACGCCAAATATTGGTAGCTGTCCGGCGTTAGGGCAGGACGCCGATATTCTCGGCATTGGCGAGTAAGGCGATTGGCAGTCCCTGATAACTAAACATCCGCCGTTCGCCCTGATTCTGCTGCATCGCGGCGATATGCGCCTTGAATGCCTCCACCGTCGCCGCGCCGACGAGCGGCGCTACACGGGAAAAATAGGCTTTGGACTCGGCGCGCGCAAACATCGGGAATGGCGCGAAGCGGCGTGATGCGTAGACGAGCGAGTAGGGATACCAGCCGCCCATCGCGGCGCCCGCCGAGGCGCGCAGGTAGAGTAAGAAATCAGCTTGCATCATCGAATCGAAGCTCGGGACGCTGCCGCGCGGGAAGGCTTCGGTGAGCATGTCGGCCTCGAGGCTGATCCGGTTCAGGTCCATCCGTTGCTTTCGTGCCTCAAGCGACTGGATATATTGGTAGAAGACTGTGAAGCTCTCGGTCGCCCTGCCTTGGGCCGAGTTGCGCTCTTCGACCAGATAGGGCCGGTCGAGTGCTGCCGCGACGAGATCGAAACGCTCCTCGTCGAGCGCCTGCGCGATGGTAGTCAGAAAGGCGTCGTGCGCCGCGATCTTGTAGCTGTCGAACTGAAAATTGTTCCAGCTGTGGAGGTCGCGGTCTCGAAACATCAACGTGCCGAGCTGTTCGTGGATCGCGAGAATGCGGTCCCAGTCGCGCGGGTCGCGGGTGAAACGAACCGCGGTCAGCACGAGCTCGGCGAACTGGCGCAGATAGGGGCGGATGGCCTCGAGCGACATCAGAACCGCCTCGTCGTAGGGCTCGCCGTCGTCTTGGACGGGCGCGAGAGCTTTGAGCTCGGTGATTAGCGCATCGCCATACTCGCGAATCAGACCTCCCGCCGCGGCTGTGCTTTGGCGGAGCGCATCCTCGGCGCGCTTGGCGCGAGAGCTGGTGCCCGAGGCCACCGGGGCGGCGGCAAGGATTGCTTCCGGGATAGCTCCGAGCTTTGGTTTAACATGCTGTGGACGGTCGAGCGCCCAGCGCAGGAGCTGCTCGTAGCTCTCGCCGAATTGCTCGGCCGAGCGGAAGTCGAAATATATGCGGCCCTTATAGAAGACCGGGATATGCGCTTGCCCTTCTTCATCCTCGTCGGTGATCAGCGCCGCATATTTGTCCTGCGCGCCCTTGCCGTAGAGCTCGGGCGAGATGATCTGGCTCTCGGTGCCGACTCCGCCCGCGCGGCTATCGGCCTTTTCAACATACTTTTTGTCGCAGATCATCAGCACTTTAGTGACGCTCTTGTCGGTCACCATCGATTCCATAAACTGGTAGCTGTCATGGCCGGGCTTCAGGTCCCAGACGTCGAGCGTCACATCGACACCGTCTTCGCGTAGCCGCGTCGCGAGCGCGATCACCCACGACTGGTGCGTCGGCGAGGACCAAGCATAGGAAATGAAGGCGCGGGGCGCAGCAGGTTTCGGTTCGGTCATCAGGGCCTTTTCGCCGAGCAAGCGGGCTCGGGCAAGGGTCAGCGGCTCGAAGTTTCGCCGGTGCGCGCAGGAGCGAGGAAGCGGTAAGCAAGGATCGCCGAAAGAAACAGCAGCGGGCCGAGGAATACGATGATCTCGAAGGCGCTGGTGGTCGTGCTGCGCGTCACCCCGAGGAGGTCGCGAAGGCCCGCCGCCGCGAGAAGAAAGCCGGCTAGCGTCGCCATGTCCTGCCATCCCTTAGGTGCTCTCTTGGCGCGCAGCAGCTCGATCCCGACGCCGAGGGTCAGGAGGACGAACCAGCCGCCGCTAATCAGGATCAGCACCTTTTCGGTCCAGGGGCGGCCTAGCGCTAAATCCCAGTTGAGCTGATCGCCTTGGTTTACGAGGACCCGGCCTGGGACCTGCTTAACGACCCGTATGTTGGTGGCGCCGTGGAAAATGGTGTCGACGCTCACCCGCGCGTCCGGCCAGAGATGGACATAGTCGAACGGGAACCCCGCAACGCTCGGATAGGCGGGAAGCGCGATCCGGCCCGTCTGGGTCGTCGGATAGGTGAAACCGTCGGCAGCGCGGCAGCTTATCTGCACCCGTTGCGGAGGGGTGACGCGATCGGGATCGCGATTCCAGACGACGAGCGTCGCGCAATTGTCACGGCCGCGCATCCGATCGGAGATTTCCGCTGGATCGACCGTTACCGTGAACGATAGCTCGGCGGCATTTTCCTCCGGGATCAGACGGTGGATGACCGCGGTGATCGTGAAGGCGGGCGTATCTACGTTCTTGCCGATGTCGACCGCATCGATTCCGCGACCGCTGAGCTCGCCATTGACGAGGGTCACAAACAAGATGGGGAGAAGCGGCAGCAGCGCCGCGGCGAGAATCAGCCAGTAAAGTTTCCGCCGCTGCGCACGCGCCAAGTCGGCCGCATGCGCCACTGTGCGGCGCATCCGCGCACGCATACTGCCTATGAATTCGCTGACGACCCCCATCGCTCCCTGCTAGGACGCGCAGACGGCATGGGCAACCCGGGCTTACGGTCGGCCGGACCGATACAGGAGGGACATCGACTTGACGCTCATCATGGGCTGGCGCGAAGGCGACCTCGATCGCGTCTGGATCGTCAGCGACAGCCGGCTGAGCCGTCCGGGCCGCATCGGTCACGAGCGGCTGACAGACAGTGGGGCGAAGCTGCTCGCCGCCGAGCTCGTGATGCGCCGGCAGACCCCGCTCCTCGTGTTCGGGACCCCCGTCGCCCGCCGGACAGTGGCGTTTGCTTATGCGGGAAGCGCGCTCGTCGCGCTTCAATCCTATGCTGCGGTGCTGCCGCTCTGGGGACACCTCCAGACGGTCGGCCAGGAGATTTTGCCGCCCATCGCAGCGCTCGCCGAACATCTCGGGCGTTTCGTTGCCGCCTACGCCCATGAGGTGTCGGGCGCGCATGGCCTTTTCCAGGCGTGCGAATGCGCCGTGATCGGCTTTGACGACCGGCTCGGTGCGATCGACGGCTGGAGCGTACGTGCCGAGGAGGGGGTGTCCGAGCAGGCGGCTCTTCGACGCCTTGATCTCGCGCCCGGTGCCATCGAAATGATCGGAAGCGGTGCCGAGGTTGCGCGGGCGCGGCTCGCATCGTTGACGCGCGAGCCTGGGGGCGCATGGCATCGAGAGCCGCTCGCGATGATCCGGGCGGCATTGCATGGGGAGGCTATGGGCCATACCGGTGCTTCCATGGGCGGCGATGTCGGTGGAGGCGTCCAGATCGGCTATGTTTCGCCGGAGGGGTTCGAGCTCATGTACGATGTAGTTCCCGGCACCCCCTTCGCCGAAATGCGGTTTCGGGGGTTCGACTTTTCGGAAATCTCGCGGGTGGGCGAAGCGTTCGTCAACCTGCCAGGACTCGCCTGAGGCCGCATGGCTGCCGTCACCTTTTTGCTGGGCCGTCGCTCGCATCATGCTGGAGATATGCGGCGCATGACGCCGACTGGCACGTAGCGGCCACACAGGCGTTCCAGACGCGGTGATTCGCTTGGATGACCGCAATAGGGTCGATATCTTCGACCTCGTGGAGATCGATGTTGACACGTATCATCGCTTTTGGAGTTCTTGCTCGAAAGCGGGGTGGCTACCATCGGACGGAGAGCAGAGGCTTAGTTCGATATGTGGAGTGCGAGACGCCGCGCGCACCGCGGTAGAGCATCTCGTTTACACAGAGAGAGTCGCCGGTCGAATGTCCGCTTTCCACCGCGAAGCGCCCAAAAGCGGCCAGACCGCAACCGGCCAGTCCCGGCGGCCAGCTGCCTGTGTGGCCCCGGATATTGGTGGAGCTTTTTGGTGGGTGGCAAGCGGCCAGTCGGAAATCCGTCATTCGCCGATTGCTCCGATCGGCACCGTTGCCAACAGCTCGGCTGGCCAAGGGTTGCACACTCTTACTCACGTGTCGTACCGCTCACTCATTGGATGCGGTTGGGATCGACCAGGCTAATTGGGATAGGAGTCACCAAGCGCATTCGATCGGACATAGCCATGTCGTCCGTCGAAGCGAACGAGGCGCCATTCTCCATTCGCGCGTTTGGAAATCTGGACCGTCGCCCCCGCAGGGATTTCGGCGATGTGCTCCGAATCGGCATCCGGCCACCGATACAAGGCCGTCGCCACGGGCAGGACCATCTCACCGGCCGGGCCGCTGGCGAATTCGATCTGACGGTCGAAGACGCGAGCATAGCTGTTCGGCAGGCCCGCTTTCCAAGACGCGAAGGGCAGAGCCGCGACGATCGCTATGGTGAGAAACGCAGCGATGATCCCGCCGCGCTTCGGCCATCCGTGGCGCGGCGGCGTCAGCGGTTGCAGAAGGTCGAGCTTTTCGGAAACAGACTGCAGGTCGCGGCGGACGAGCCAATGACCCGCGGCGCCCCAGACGATCCCGGCCACCGCCGTTCCTGCGAGAATCTGTGCCGCGACCTTGAACCATGTCTGGCTGACTTCTTCCTGCTGAAGAATCGCCGCGATTACCACGAGGGCCGCCGCAAGACCCAGCGAGGCAGCAACGCCGAGATTTTTCCGCCAGCGTTTGCGCGCCACCCGGTCCTTGAGCGGCTCGATGCCGCGAATGACCATGGTCGCGAGCGCGCTTGCGCCTGCCGGGCCTAAGAGTGCGCCGTATCGATGCGTCATCGCAGCGCGAATTTCCGCGCCCTGCGCCTCTTGATAGGCCTCTTTCGATTTCCCCTTGTGATCGGCCGCGCGTTCCTCGGTCACGTCGATCGCTTCGCGGAGCAAGCGTTTCCCCGCGAGACTCTCGGTCAGCGCGACCCAGTCCACGCGATCTTCCGCTTCGGGCAGTTGGAGCGCGCGGGCGAGAAGCGGCTCTCCTTCGACGATCAACGCGTCGGAGCCCACGGCATGGAGCGCCGCGTTCGCTTCGCCGGCTTGAACTGAAGCGCGTGCAGCATTGGCGGCCGCGGCAAAGCCGATGCTGAGGATTGCACCCGCCGGTTCGTCCGCGGCCCGGACATCCGAAAATGCGACGGCGCCGCGCGCCACTAGGTCAGACCAATTGTCCCTGACGATCTCGGCCCATCCGGCGAACCCGATCGCGCCCAACTCCAGCGTGGTGCTGCCATCGACGAGCGCCTGACGGACATCGAGATACAGCCTGCTGCCCCGCCCCTGGCAATCCGAGCAGGTTATCTGGCCTGATCCGCCGCAATTGTCGCAACCTGTCTCGCCTGATCCGCGGCAGGGCCTGCAGGTCTCGTTCACCCGTCCGCTACCCCCGCAACCCCAACAGGTGTCGCGATAATGTTCGGTCTCGTTGTTAGGGCCGGTTCGTGTTCGCGGGAAATAGCCTGGGCCGCCGCAACCCTTGCATATCACTCTGACTTCGCGGGTCCCCGAGCAATTATCGCAGGTGACACGGCCGGTGGCGCCGCAGTTGCCGCAGTTCACGGTCCTCCTGCCCCGGCAACTGTCGCATGTCTCGGTTCTGGTATGCCGGAACGCATAATCCGGCAATGGCTTTCGCGAGACCGGACGAAGCCAGTCGTTTGGCCGCGAACAGGCGCATTCGGTCAGCGCTGTATGGAGCGGCCGGGCGTCCAGGGCAGCCCTGACTTGATCCTCGATCGGATCATTCAGCAGCGGCGCATCGGCCCGCGAGCGCGTGTCTTCCCAGTCGAAGGTGAAACCGGCTTGACCAGCAAACGAGATGCGCTGTGCTTCCGGGCCTACGACATGCCACGCCTCTACATTGCCTTCCAATCTGCTCTGCAGCCAGGTCTCGAGCCCCCTTAATATCGTGTCTGGATTCTCCACCCGGTCTGCTCCCCCGAACAATGCTTCGGAAGATATGCCCTCTGTTGCCGGATTTCTTCAAGCCTTTACGAACAGTTGGCGATCTTGCTTGTCAGCCGCGATATGGCCGGCGGCGGTCTGGCCGTTTGGGCGATATCGATAGATCCGGCAGTGTGCTTTGGACGATATATCCACCGCAGCGGCCGCTCAGTGCGAAAGTGTCGGCCTTTGCGAATTACCGGAGCGCATTATTTGAAACCGGAGCGCAAGCAGCACTCGGTTTGTTGCTACAGCGACCGCCGACCATGAGATGCCATTGAAGCGCCTTGGTGGGCAAATGCGTTCGCCGGCGGCGATCCGACCGAGACGCGATGTCGGAAAGCCGCACGGCGATACGCGGGAAAAGGCACAGGTGCCAGCATACCGATCGGTCTGGGCTCGCGCTCGTGCGCCTCTCAAATGCAGCAGGCAAAGAAAGGTTTCATTCGCCGCTCGTCGGCGATTCAGCGGGCTCTCGCTGTCGCACGCACATCGGCCGCAGGGCACCAGCGAAGCGTTTCCTCCCCGAACTCCGGATCCCCCACCGCAATCCGGTCGATCCCGAGGACCCGCAGCGTCTCGCCGGTGGTCGCATCCGTGATCCATCCGGCGCCGCGCCGTTTCGCGCTGGCGACCGCGTTCATGCGGGCGGGATTGAAGGGCTGCATATCGATCCATCCGGCGCGCTTGCCGTCATAATAAAAGAGAAGCTCGCGAGCAGAGCCGCATGCAGCCGCAACTGGCGCATAGTGACCCGGGCGGATGTTGAAGGGTGCGACGGGCTCGGGGTTCGCAGCCGCCGCGGGAGCCGGCGCCGCGCCGCCCTCGGCGAGTTCGGGGCGCGCTGTCCGAACCGCTGCCTGCATCTGCGGCGACAATTGGCCGAAACTGCATTTGTTGAACGCGGTATCGTTGACGTCGACGCCGCCGCTTCCGTTGAGGAAGCTGACGAAGCGCTTCGTGAATTTGCCCGGCGCGCCGGCTTTCACGGCGAGGCTTCCGTAAAGCCCGGTGTCCTCAGCGGACCAGGCCAGCGTATATCCCTTGTAGTGACGGCTGGTCTCAGCGCTTCCGGGAGCGGGGCCCGTCCGGGTTATGCGATGGACCTTCGCATAGGCTTTATAGCCCGGTCCGCCCTGGTTCACGTCGCCGAAGCTCGTCCCATCGTAAAAGAAGAGCCCTGTCGCCTTGGCGCAGCCTTGGAAATCTTCTGCATAGAGTCCAGGCGCGATCGGCAGATTTGCCGCCGCATGAGCGGGCGTTGTGGCGAAGCCGCCGAGTCCGAGAAGTGCGAAAGAAAATCTGTGCATGGCTTGCATTGGGGCCCCTGATCTTTGCGGTCGACGAAAGAATGCATCGCGTTGTCGCCGGACGCCACATGTATTTTCCCGGAAAGCGGAGGCGGGCGCGGGTCCGATCTTGCAACCGCGGCGCGGCGGCGCGGGTGAGGGCGGCGGAAGCCCGCCGCCCTCCTTCTATCAGAAGTCCATCGCCGGCATCGGCGCGGCCTTCTCGTCCTTCGGCAGCTCGGCGACGAGCGCCTCGGTGGTGATCAGCAGCGAGGCGACCGACGCCGCATCCTGCAGCGCGGTGCGCACGACCTTGGCGGGGTCGATCACGCCGGCCTTGACGAGGTCCTGATATTCGCCGGTGGCCGCGTTGAAGCCCCAGCTATAGTCGTCGCTTTCGAGCAGCTTGCCGACGATCCACGCGCCGTCCTCGCCGGCATTGTCGGCGATCTGGCGCGCCGGGGCGCGGAGCGCGCGGCGGACGATATCGATGCCCGACTGCTGGTCGTCGTTCGCCGCCTTCAAGCCCTCGAGCGCCTTCAGCGAGCGGAGCAGCGCGATGCCGCCGCCCGGAAGAATGCCTTCCTCCACCGCCGCGCGCGTCGCGTGGAGCGCGTCGTCGACGCGGTCCTTCTTCTCCTTGACCTCGACCTCGGTCGCGCCGCCGACGCGGATCACCGCGACGCCGCCGGCGAGCTTGGCGAGCCGCTCCTGCAGCTTCTCGCGGTCGTAATCGCTCGTCGTCGTCTCGATCTGCTGGCGGATCTGCGCGATGCGGCCGTCGATGTCGGACTTCGAGCCGACACCGTCGACAATCGTCGTATTATCCTTGTCGATGACGACCTTCTTTGCGCGCCCGAGCATGTTGATCGTGACGCTCTCGAGCTTGATGCCGAGTTCCTCGCTGACGACATTGCCGCCGGTGAGCACCGCGATATCCTCGAGCATCGCCTTGCGGCGGTCGCCAAAGCCCGGCGCCTTGACGGCGGCGACCTTGAGCCCGCCGCGCAGGCGATTGACGACGAGGGTTGCGAGCGCGTCACCCTCGACATCCTCGGCGATGATCAGCAGCGGCCGGCCCGACTGGACGACGCTCTCGAGCAGCGGCAGCATCGCCTGCAGGTTCGAGAGCTTCTTCTCGTGGATGAGGATATAGGGATCGTCGAGCTCGACCTTCAGCTTCTCGGCATTGGTGATGAAATAGGGGCTCAGGTAACCGCGGTCGAACTGCATGCCTTCGACCGTCTCGAGCTCGGTCGCGAGGCTCTTCGCTTCTTCGACGGTGATCACGCCCTCGTTGCCGACCTTTTCCATCGCCTCAGCGAGAATCCGGCCGACCTCCTCGTCGCCATTGGCCGAGATCGTCGCAACCTGCGCGATTTCGCTGTTGGCGCCGACCTTCTTGGCATGCGCCTTCAGGTCTTCGACGACCTTGTTCACGGCCAGATCGATGCCGCGCTTGACGTCCATCGGGTTCATCCCCGCGGCGACCGCCTTCGAGCCTTCGCGAACGATCGCCTGCGCGAGTACGGTCGCGGTGGTCGTGCCGTCGCCGGCCTTGTCGTTCTGCTTCGAGGCGACCTCGCGCAGCATCTGCGCGCCCATATTCTCGAACTTGTCGGCAAGCTCGATTTCCTTGGCGACGGTGACGCCGTCCTTGGTGATGCGCGGTGCGCCAAAGCTTTTGTCGATCACGACGTTGCGGCCCTTGGGGCCCAGAGTGACCTTCACTGCATTCGCAAGCGTATCCACGCCGCGCAGCATGCGATCACGCGCGTCCGACGCAAATTTCACTTCCTTGGCAGCCATTTTTACCTCCTTCTTGCTGTCCTTTCAGTGGTTGGATGGATGCGGCGTCAGGCCGCCTTTTTGAGTGCCTCGGCCTCTTCGATTACGCCGAGGATGTCGCTCTCCTTCATGATGAGCAGTTCCTCGCCGTCGATGCGGACCTCGGTGCCCGACCATTTGCCGAAGAGGATGCGGTCGCCGGCCTGGACGTCGAGCGCCGTGACCGTGCCGTCCTCGGCGCGGAGGCCCGGACCGACGGCGACGACTTCGGCCTCCTGCGGCTTTTCCTTGGCGGTTTCGGGGATGATGATGCCGCCCGAGGTCTTCTCCTCGGCTTCGATGCGGCGGACGACCACACGGTCGTGCAAGGGACGGAAATGCATGCATAACCTCCATGTTGCATAACGATATGATAAGCCGGCGCGCCTGTCCGGGACGCGCGGCGCCGATGAGCTAGGAAGTGAATTTTTTCGCTTCAAGAGGGTCGGCGAAAATTTTTCGATGGCAGCTCCCGCAAGAAACTAACGCCCCTTATCAAAGGCCTGAACCTTCTTGACTCGACTCGCTTCGCTCCCAAAATCTGTCCCTGCGGCGCTTTGCCGCACGACGAGAAAGGAATGGCGACAAGGAAGGAGGCACGATCATGTCCGAGCCATTTTCCCGTTTTCTTCACCCCTTTGACGTGGCGCGTCACCCGAGCCTCGAGCCCGAGGTCAAGCGCGCCCTCCTGGCATCCTGGGCATCGGATCGCTCGGCGGTCCGAAACAAGCCCGCGCTACGCAAGCCGCCGGGCGCGCGCCGCGCTGTGCCGGTCGACGACGTGCTCGCGGCGCTCAGGTCGCTCGACGGCGGTGAGGCGCGCGCGCCTTGACCGATCGGGCGCTGATCGCCCAGCTGGACGGTTATGGGCTGACGACCGCCGAGATCCATTATTACCGGCCCGACCATCCCTCATTGCTCCAGCTCTTTGTCTGGCAGGATTATGACCTGCCGCCGGATTTTCCAGTGCTGTTCGATTTTCTGGCGATGTGGCGGCGCCAGATCGAAGCCGCGCTCCATTCAGTACGGATCGCGCACGATGCGCTGATCGGGCCCGCCGAATGGCGTGCGGCCGATATCGTCCGGGCGATCGACTGACGGATCGGGAGCGTCGCCGCGTGCCGCAACCGTTGTTGCGTATTGGTTTGTCTGAAACAGGAGTGCGGGGCCGCCGCTGAGCAGCGGCCCCCGCGAGACGTCAGGCGTTCTCGGGTGTCTTTTCCTTCGACGATCCGATCCGGCGCGGTTCGGCGGCGTTGCTGCCGATCTCGATCTTGCGCGGTTTCATCGCCTCGGGAATGACCCGGTTGAGCTCGATGGCGAGGAGGCCGTCGGCGAAGCTCGCCGCGCCGACCTCGATATAGTCGGCGAGCTGGAAACGCCGTTCGAAGGCGCGGCGCGCGATGCCGCGGTGGAGATAGGTCCTCTTCGCATCTTCTTCCGCGGGTTTGCCCGTAACGGCCAGCTGGTTCTGCTGCGCCACGATCTCGATCTCGTCGGGCTTGAAGCCCGGGACCGCGAGCGTGATGCGGAAGCGGTCGTCGGCCTCGCGCGCGATGTCGAAGGCCGGATAGCCATCCGACGTCTCGCTGCGCTGCCCTTTTTCGAGCAGGTCGAAGAGATGATCGAAGCCCACCGTCGAGCGGCGGTAGGGAGTAAAGTCAAAGTCGGTTCTCATTTCCAAATCCTCCTGATTGAAGCAATTCGGGCATGAGATGCGCCGGTACACAGAGCCGGCGCTCTCCATGTCCTGCAGACCCGGAAAATCCGGCCTCCGGCAAAAAATTAGGAAGGCATTTGCCGGTTTCAAGACCCGCGATCCATGCCGGACGGCAGCTCGTCGCAAAGCGCGGAAGGCCGGCCGCGGCCGAGGTGCGGAGCCGCGCTGAGCGGCTCCGCGATGAGTCAGGCGACGCGGCTCCCGCCGGTGTCGTTGCTCCATGCAGCGATCTGGTCCTTGACCGCCAGCTTCAGCTTCTTGAGCCGCGCGATCAGGACCTCGTCGGGTCGGCGCTGCCGCGTTTCCCGATCGATTTCGGCTTCGAGGCGGGCATGCTCGCGCCGGAAGTATTCGATATGTTTGCTGGACATCTTCTTCTCCATGCCAAGTTGAGGATGTTGCAGCCGCGTTGGCTGCGGCAGGAATGTAGGAAAGGCAGTGTTCTGATTTCAATGGGTTGAAGTGTCTATGCGCACCCACATGGGTGGGCGCGACGCCTGCGATAAGTACCACGAGCTACGAGCTCATTGGGTCGGCTATCCAAGAGCCAACTCCAAGCAGACCGTTCGCTGCCGGCTTTCCTGCGGCAGGAAATGGGACCGCCCCGTGGCCGGCCCCACTTCGGAACAGCGTTTAGCGCAGAGCTGCCAGAACGGCCTCGGCCAGCGGCAGGCTGGAGGCCGGGTTCTGGCCGGTCAGCAGATTGCCGTCGCGCACGACATAGGCGCCCCAATTGGGCCCCTTTTCATAGCGCGCGCCCGACTTGCGCAGCGTGTCGGCAAGCAGCCAGGGTGCGTTGTCGGCGGTCCCGAGCTCGACTTCCTCCTCGTCGCTGAACGATGTCATCGCGCGTCCGGCGAACGGCCAGCTCCCGTCTGGTTCGCGGGTGGCCAGCAGCGCTGCCTGGCCATGGCAGACGGGCGCGATAAGGATACCGGCACGATCGGCCTCGATGAGGATGCGGCCCATGTCCGCATCCTTGTATAAATCCTCGACCGGGCCGTGTCCCCCGGGAATGACGATCGCGTCGTAACGGCGGCCATCGACATCTGCGAGGACGAGCGGGCTGGTGAGCCGATCGGCAATCGTGTCGAGATAGCGGCTGAAATGATCGACATTCTCCTGGCCGACGACGTCCGGATTCATGCTGTGCGGGTCGATCTTCGGCGCGACCCCGCCCGGCGTGGCGATATCGACCGTGCAGCCTTCGGCAAGGAACTTCTCGTCCATCACGACGAACTCTTCGGCCCACACGCCGCTTTCATATTTGGAACCGTCGGCGCGGGTCCAGGTGTTGGCAGCCGACAGAACGATCAAAATCTTGGTCATTGCTCTTCTCCTAACAGGGGTTCTGCGAAATCGATCAGGACCCGGGCCGCGGAAGGGCACGGGATGCATCTACCGACAGGCGTGACGGCCAGACGCTGATGGCCGATCGGCGCACGAACGACATCGTGCTCGCCAGCAATCCGTAATGCGGTGGCTTATTCATTCCTCAGAGGCAGGCCTGCCTCATGCTCGGTGAGCCTCAGATATGCTATGAAATCAGGGCCCACAAAGACTTTGCTTCTGGGTCAGCCATGCCTATGAAGCATGGCTCATGGAACTGCGCCATCTTCGCTATTTCGTGGCCGTGGCCGAAACGGGCAGTCTGACCGAAGCTGCCGAGAAACGGCTGCATACGTCGCAGCCTTCATTGAGCCGCCAGTTGAAGGACCTCGAGGCCGAGGTTGGCGCCGAGTTGTTCGTCCGCGGACCCCGCGGGATCGCGTTGACGCCTGCGGGGACTGCATTTCTCGATCATGCCAGGCTCGCGCTTGGTCAGGCAGGTGAAGCCATCGCCGCGGCGCGGCGCGCGGCACGACCTGCCAAGGCGAGCTTCGCTGTCGGATTTCTCACGGGTCACGAGGTCGAGTGGCTCCGACATGTCACAAGCCTGCTGCGCGACGAACTCCAGGCGACCGACTTTCGCGTCACGAGCGACTTCTCGCCGGCGATCGGGGCTGCGGTCCAGCGGGGCGAGATCGATCTCGGCTTTTCGCGGATCGAGCCGCAGCCGAACGTGGTCTACAAGGTCATCGACTATGAGCCCATCCTCGTCATTCTGCCGCGCGAACATCCGCTAGCGGCAAAATCGAGGATCGATCCGCGCGAGATCGATCCCGCTTCTTTCATCGGCTACTCCGACACGCCGCACGTCCTGCGCGACATCGTGCGGCGCTATTTCCGCGAACGCGGGCTTGCAATGACACCGACGCACTTCCTTGACGGCTATGCCACGGGGATATCGCTCGTCGCATCGACCCGGGGAGTCACGCTCCTTCCCGCCTATGTCGAAGCGCTGCTCCCGGCCTCACTGGTCAGCCGGCCGCTCATCGAGAACGGGCCGGTAATCGAGGTCGCTGCGGGGTACCGGGCCGACAATCCGTCGCCCGTTCTGGCGGCGTTCCTGCGCAATATTGACCGCTTGGCGTCGGCGCGGCGGGCGGAGCGAGAGGTTTAGCGCGCCAAGGGAAACGACGGCCGCTTCTACCGCACCAAACCTGAAAGCAGACCGTCCGAAAGCGGCCAATGCTGTTTAAAAGTCCCAAAAGGGCTTCCGCGCAACATCAGGATCGGACCGTCACCGGGCACGCAGCAATCTTTCCTGCAGCTTTGGCGTCATTAATCAGTGTTCCGAATACTCGACGGGTGTGCATAGCGGTCGACTTTTAGAAGCATCGGCGAGCGACGGATCGACGAAACAGGACGTGCGGCCGGGACCAACTGTGCCACGAACGATTATGGCCCATGGATCGGGTCAGCCGACCTTCGTCCAAATTTTCGTGCGGCATATAAATGCGACGCAGCCTTTCAGTTCGAGTTTTCCGCCGGCAAGCAGCTTCAAATAACCGCGCGACGCGCCATCACCGGTTTCCGGGTCGTAAACTGGTCCACCTTTCCACTCGTTCGGCCCGCCTTTGAAGCCATTTAACACTACGAGGTTCTTGATCCGGCGCTGCCTGAGCCTCGTGTCGGAATTGCGGACATCGCGAAGGTCGGGGTTGGCGCGCAGGCGCGCTGCGTCGATGACCTTGCCGCAAAGAGCGGCTCCGCAACGGTAAATCTCCACGCGTCCGCCTTCGCTTCCTGTGGCCCAGACGCCGGTGATGTCCGCGGCGGAAGCGGGCGCCGATGCGATGAGGCCCACCGCGCCCACGACTATTATAACCTGCGTTCTCATGCGGCGTCCTTCGCCAGTTCGGCCTGATCGAGGATGGTCATCGTCTTCTCGAGCAGGTGCCGGTCATCAATATCCCAAGGATGGAACCCCGGACGAATATAAGTGAAGACGCCCGACAGCAGCAAGCGCATCGTTCCGGGCCGGCGATAGAGATAGGACAAGAGCGAACGCCAGGTCGCCCAGTTGTTCAGGCCGTCCTGACGTAGCAGGTCGGCCGTATTGCGGAAGATCACATAGTGGAACCGCAGCGTAGTCACGCACATGACGAGGCTGCGCTTGAGCCAGCGCCGGAACGGCGCCATGTCCCGAGTGGCATGAAGATAGGTGTCGAACGCGACCGCTTTATGTTCGATTTCTTCCATGGCATGCCATTGCCATAGGCGCTTGGCCTCGTCGGTTGCGCCGGCCAGATGCTCGGGGTCTGCTAGCGCATCGTGCGCGAGTGTCGCTGTAAAATGCTCGAGCGCACAGGTCGCCGCCAACTGCTGAAGCGGCGGACGGCGCTTGACCCAGGCGATGGTACGGCGCGCGCGCTCCTCGAGTGGCGCGATATCATAGCCCGCGTCCTCGGCCTGCCGGTTGAACACGACATGCTCGCGAGAATGCATCGATTCCTGGAAGAGAAAGTCGTCGATCTGCTCGCGTAGCGGCTCGGGCGCGCCGCTGCGATAGTGCCGGACCGCGGTCATGAAGAATTTCTCGCCGACTGGGAACGTCGAGGACAAGGCATTGAAAAAAGCCGTACGCCCCGGGTCTCCGCCGTGCCACCAACGCGGTGGCGCGATTTCCCGGCCGAATTTCCTGTCGCGTTTTTCGATCCTGAGATCGATGGGGGTAGGGGTCGGCGGCATCGTGCAGCTCCGTAATAACATTGACATCAATGTTTATATAATCTGTGCGTCGAGGATGCAAGCCGAGTTTTTCCGATGGCGGAAAGGTGCTGGCATGCGCGTCGGGACCGCATGCACAGATCATTGTGACATCGACGCGCTTTGCGCTAAGGACATTGGGAATTACGGCCCCAGGTGGGGGGCGGCCGCAAGGAACCAGAAAGATGTACAGCAAACCGCCACCGCGCCAGAAACGGCGCAAGCGGCTCGGACCCGAGGTTCGCGAAGAAGGACTGGCCGCCGCGCGCAAGCTGCTCCTGAAAGGCGGTCCCGCCGCGGTAACGCTCGCCAATATCGGCGACGAAATCGGCATGTCGCACGCCAACGTTCTCCATCACTTTGGCTCGGCCGCCAGCCTTCAGTCGGCGCTGATGGGGTCGATGGTCAACGATCTTACCGTTGCCCTGGACCATGTGGTCGAGATGCTGAAGACTGACGCGGCCGCGCCGCGCGTTATTGCGGACCGGGTCTTCGACGCGTTCGACAAGGGCGGGGCGGGGCCGCTGGCCGCGTGGATCATCCTGTCAGGCGACGTCGAGCACCTCGAACCGGTCCGGGCGGCGGTTCGCTCGCTCGTCGATGCGATCGTCGGCCAATCGGGCGACGAGGGCGCGCCGGGGCGTGTGCGCCAGGCGGTGCTGATGATGGCCGTGACGGCGTTCGGCGACGCAGTGATCGGACCTTATGTGCGCGACATGCTCGATCAGAAGGACGATGCGATGCGCGACCTCGTCGCGCGCATTCTGCCCTTGTTCCTCATCCCGTCAGGCTTGCCGCCCGCGGCGGCCTGACCAGCGTTTGCTGTCGGGAGCGATCGCGCCCGGCTAAAATTGTTTGCGCACGCTCAGGCGCACCGTCCGGCCGAGCGGGTCGATCTCGTCGCGGGAGAAGCCGCCCGGGGTAGTGCCACCGGCGATCGATATCTTGCGGTAGCCGTTCAACAGATTGCGGATATCGAGCGATATTCTGAGGCCGCCGTACCACGGCTTCTTCGTCGCATCGGTTTCGGCGGGTTCGACGAACGCGCTGAAGCCGAGGGTCATCGAGGGCTCGTACCGGAATTTCGCCGAGCCGCTTGCCGAGCTGACGCTTGCGCCGCCGCTCCAGCTCCCGTCGAGGGTCGCACCGAAACCCGGCCGACCCGCGACGAGATTGAACGCCAGGATGTGACGCGGCTGGCCACTTCCTCTAAGGCGATCGATAACGGGCAGTCCGGGGCGAATCTCCATGTCGCTTCGGAGCTGCCAGCCATGGTTTACGGTGAAGCTGAGCGTCCACGGACGGGACGTTGCGGCGGCGTCGGGCGCCGCGAACGTCGGGCGTATCCGAAGAGTCAGGCCAGTGGCGAGCGTTTCCACGCGGTCGCGCGAAATGTTCACAGGCCGGGCATCGAACGCAGTGAGACGGCCGCTCGTGTCGCGGACGACGCGGTCCGGAAACGCGGCCTCGACATCGGGGGTGAGCGCCGGGAAGGAAGCGATCGCGCCTTTCGCGTGCTGCCGGCGGTAGCCGAGCGTGAGCGTCGCTATATCGCCGGGCAAGGGGCGGAGCATCGCGTTCAGCGACAGTGTCTCGATTCGCCCGCTCGCAAGGTCCGGATTGCCCCCGAACAGACCGGTCGGTTGCGCATATTCCTGGCGCGCGAAATCGAACATCCGGCTGACAATCTCGATCCGGGGACCATAGAGCTGGTCGAACGTCGGCGCGATACGCTCACTCCCAACGTTCGCGCGCAGGTCGAAAGCCGCGATAGGACTCCAGTGAACACCGAAATTCCACTTTCGCCGCATACTCGTCCGGGTGGCCGTTCCTGCCTCGGCGGTGATATCGACCTCAAGGTCGCCGATCGGCTCGAGCGCTCCACGTCCGCGGCTGGCAACCGGCAGCAAAAGCGACCAGCGCGCGTCGGCGCGCGCGCTCGAAGAGCGTTCGCGCGCTTCGCTGCCGCTATCCCCGGTCGTGAACCAGGCGTCGTTGCGGCTCGCCTCGAGCGTGACGCTCATTGCTGCGGGGCCCGCAGGCAGTTCGAAAATCTGCCTGGTGCCGTTGACGCTTAATCCCATCGTCTCGTTTCGAAACCGGCTGCGGTCCGTGACGGGCTGCGTCCCCGGCCAATCGCCATAAGGGTCGAAAGCCGGATCGTCGGCGTCCACGCGCGCCTGCGCGGCGCTCACGTCGAACCCGCGATCATAGGCATTGGCACCGGTGCTACGCGAATAGAGGAACGAGACGTTGGTCTGCCATCCCGCGACAGCACCCGAAAGCGCCGCCGAGGCCCCCAGGGCATTGGAGCGCTGCCGGCTCTCGAGTGCGCGGATGCCCAACAATCGGCCGACGGCGACGGCCTGCGCGCCCGCATCGGTCCACCGGCTGCCCGGCGGCAAGATGATCGACCCGGCGGGTAGCCCTATGAGTTGCTTCCCGTCTCCGAACGACGCATTGAGGCCGAACGAAGCAGAGAACCGGCCGATCGGGCGGCTTACTCCGGCGTTGATATTAAGGGCACGCGCGGCCCCCACGACGGTCTCGAAGCGTTGGGGATCGAGACCTGCGCGGGAGGCAGGGGAAAGGCTGGCAACAAGCGCAAGCACGTCGTCGCGTACGGGGAGACGCCGCGCGCTCCTGCGAAGCGCGCTATCCTCCGACAGCGACGCCTGGACGGTCCAACGGGTGTCCCCGTCAATGGCGGTCCTGCCGAGCGCGGTCTGTGCCGCCCGCCTTCCGCCGGCGGTGGGGACCGTCAACCCGATATCGGTATCCCAGCTTGCATACCGGGGTTTCAGTTCGAGATTGACCACGCGCTTTCCCGACGAGAAGCCGAATTGGGCAGATGCCTCCGGGGGCAGTACCGCGACGCGCTCGAGCGCTTCTGGCGGATAATCCTTGATCTCGTTGACGCTGCCGATCCGCTTGCCGTTGACGAGGAGCTCGGGAGTCTCGCCCTTGCCGCCGATCAGGGGCGCGATATCGCCCAGCAAGGCCCCGATATTCGGCGCTCCATATGCGGCGATCTCGTCCTCGCGAAGCTCGGTTTCCGCAGCAATGGCGGCTTCTCCCCGACGCCGGCCGATGACGATAATCTGGTCCGTCGAAGAGGGCGAGGAGGGCTCCGCTGACGGCTGGGCGGGTGCCGGCTGCGGTGAAAGAGAGGCTGTTGCGGGCGGCATGGGCGAGGCTTCCGACGCACGCGCGCCGCTGGCGCCGGCGAGGAGGCTGATCGTGGCGGCGAGCCCGAAAATCGCGGCGGGCCCGGCAAGCGCCTCACCGCTCCGGTCAGGCGGGGGTTGGTGGGAAGGGGCTGAGGCAACGCCGGGCTTCAACGGCGGGCTCCGGTCCGCTTGTGCGTGAAATACGTCATCCTCGCCCCGGAACGGAAAAATGGGCGCGCGGGGTCCGCGCGCCCGAGGCTGTGGGTCCGCTGCCTATGCCATCGGCAGCGGGGAGGGATCAGCTGATATCGATCGCGCCTGCGGGTGCGGTCTTGGCAAGCGTGCCGACGATCGTGCAGGCACCGCCGCTCGTAACCTGCGGGATCGAGGTGTTGATCACCAGCGCATCGTTGGTCGAATCATTGAAGTTCGCCGTCACGTTACCGGCGCAGTTGCCGGGCGTGATGCTGGTGTTCACGAAGACGTTGTTGAGCGTCACCGTCTCGGGCGGGCCAGCGCTCCAGGTCACGGTATAGGGCGAGCCGGTGAAGGAAACGGTGAGGCAGCGGATGTCGCCGAGACCGAGCGATGCGGACGCAGTGGCGCTCGTCGCGGTCACATTGGCGGTGACCGTGAGACGGCACGTAAGAAGCGGGCCGCTGCCCTTCTGCACCTGGACGTTACCCGACCACGTCCAGGTTCCGGGCGCCGGCGAATAGGTCTGCGCGCTCGCGGGCTGGGTTCCGAGCAGGGCGAGGGAGCTCGCGACCATTAATGCAAATTTCTTCATCATCCATCTCCTAAGCATTTATAATGTTTCGGAATGCTGCACTGTAACGACTCAGTGAAGCAAGGAGATGATAGCTTACATATACATTAATGTCAAATTGAATCGTAATAAATATCAATGATATGAAATTAAAAATGAAGTAAAAATATGTTTATTATTTACCATATTATTAATCTATATTCGGATTTTGGAAGATTCATCTAAACTATCCTAAAATTCTAGAACCTTTTGGCGACACTAAACCCGATTATACGCGGATCGAGAGTGAAAATATTCGCGCTGAGGCCCGTGTCGTCGGCATTGGTGAAGACATCGGTGATCGGAGCATCGTCGAATAGATTTTTCACATAGAGCTGGAAGCTGAGGTCCGAGGCTGGGCGTGTGAGCGTCAGCGCGAGATTTGCGTTGTCCCATCCTCGGATCCGATCGTAGGCGGTGTTGTACACACGTGCATAGCTCTTCGACTGGCGGTAATAGTCGCCACGCAGCGTCAGCTCCCAGTTTCCGCCGTCGAGGAAGACCGTATATTGCGCGCCGATGTTGAAGGTCAGGCGCGGTGAGTTGGGAAGCTCGTTGCCCGACAGGTCCGCGTTGAAGCCGCGCCCCTGGTTGGGGGCACCGCTTCCGCCCTGCGCGATGTCGAGACCGATCTTGCTGGGGTCATAGGCAGCGAAGGGGTCATAGGTGAAACCGTATAGAGCCCAGAAAGGAATACCGCCGGGAACGTCCGGATTGAAACCGCCGAGACGATTGCCGCCCGGACACATTGCGGGCAGAGCGAATTGCTCGAGCCCTGTATTCGCCGCCAGAATGCGCTCGACAAGGACGCGCGGTGCCACGCAGTTGGATGGCGCCTGCAACCAGGGGCGCAGCAGAATCCAGTCTTCGTTGCCCTGCGTGCGGTCCATCACGTCGATCGACTGTTCGCCGTCTTTGAGCCTTGTGCGAAGATAGCCGAGGTTGGCGTCGACCCGGAACGCGCGCGACGGGCGCCAGGCGGCCTCGAGCTCAAGGCCATAGCTCGTCGCGTTGAAATTCTCGTTGAACGCGATGCGATCGACGATCTGCGAAATCTGATAGTCTTTATAGTCATAGTAGAAGGCGGTCGCATTCAGCGTGAAGCGTCCGCCGTCGAAGCTGTTCTTCGTGCCGATCTCGAAAGCGTTCACATATTCGGGTTTGAAGGTCTGCGGCAGCGGCAGATATTGAACGATTTCGGGGTTGATATCGACCCGCGGCGGGTTCGTCCCGCCGCCCTTGTAGCCGCGCGACGCCGAGGCGTAGATGAGCGTGTCGTCGGTGAAGGCGAGTTCGGGCTTCCAGTCGAGTACGACGCGGCCGGTGAACTTGTTCCAGCGCTGATTTATGTCGGGCTGCGCCGGATAGCCGCTGTTTACGCGCCCGCCGGTCGACGAGCCGGGGTTGGGTCCGTCGGTGCCGCCGCCGAGCAGGAGCTGGCTCGGGATCTGGGTCGATGCCTTGCGATCCTGCGTATAGCGCGCACCAACCGTCAGTTTCAGCGTGTCGGAGAATTTCCAGTAAAGCTCGCCGAAGATGGACTTCGATTTGGTACGGATTCCGTTCTGGCTCAGGAAATAATTATGCCCCTGGTTGTCGAGGCTGCCGATCGGATTAGGGTCGATATAGATGCATTCGGCGCTCTCGTCGCCAAGCGGGCAGGAGCGCGGGACGGGAATGCCGCCGGGGCCGCTCGTGCCGTAAAAATATTGTCCGATCAGCGTGAAGAAGTTGTTGAAGACATAATAATCGTCCTTCGATTTGAAATCGAGATAGTTCGCGCCGAGGTTGAAGTTGATCGGGCCGTCCCAGTCGGACTGCAGGCGCAGTTCCTGCATCCACTGGCGGTTGCGCGACTGGCTGATGTCGACAGATAGCAGCCGATCCGAGCAACCGAGCTGCGGATCGCAAAAGAGGCCGCCCGGCGTCGCGCCCGGAAACACCGACGTGTCGATCGGTTCGAAGAAGAAGTCGAGCAGCGGTTGCAGCGAGTCGTTGAAGCCCGGGTTGGCGACGAACCGATTATAGTCCTGCGACGAGTAATAGCGGTCGCGGGCGTAGGCAGTCTGCGACACCAGCTTCAGTCCGTCGGACGGCTCGAATTCCATGTTGAGCTGAAAGACGTCGTTCTTGGCCCGGAAGACGGGATCGTAGCTGGTCGCGATCTCGCGCAGGTTGCGCGACTGGGTGACGCCGGCGAACGGGTCGCCCGGGCGGATCAGGGGCACCGCTTCGAACGTGTTCGGATCCTGGCCGATCGAGATCGCATAAGGGGCCAGATAATAGGAAAGCGAATAACCGTTTGGTGCGCCAAAGGCGGCGTCGTCGTACAGCGATCCCGCGAGGCAACCCTGGCTCATCCGCCCGCGCACGAACGGGTCCGTCACGTCCACGTCGCCGACGCGGCTTGGCCCGGGATCGGTCGTGCACAGCTGCTTGCCGGTCCGCGACCGGTTGTCGTCCTCCTGGAAATGCTGCCAGATCGCGTTGATCTTGAAGCGGTCGCTCGGTTCCCACTGCAGCGACGCCCGCGTCGACCAAAGCTCGCGACCGTTCACCCGGCGATCGGTGAAGCTGTTATAGTCGAAACCATCGCGGCTGGTGAGCGCGCCGGCGATGCGAAATCCGAGCGTGTCCGTGACCGGAACGTTGATCATCGCGTTCGCGCGCATCGACTTGTAGTTCCCGACCTCCACCTTGGCGGCCAGACCGAAGTCCGGCTCGGGCAGCGCGGGTATGATGTTGACGACCCCGCCGGTCGCGTTCCGGCCGTAGAGCGTGCCTTGCGGGCCGCGCAGGACCTCGACCCGCGCCATGTCGAAGAGTTCCGACTCGAAAAGCCGGTTGCGGATCAGCGGCGTGTTGTTGAAGCTCACCGCGACCGCCGGGTCGCTCGATGCCGATATCGCCTTGGTCCCGACCCCGCGGATCGAGAAATTATACATGCTGAAATTGCTCTTCGAGAAGTTTACGTTCGGCACCGCGCGGAGCAGCTCGGAGCCGCTTTCGATCTTGTATTTATCAAGTGCCTCGGCGGAAAAGGCCGAGATAGCGACAGGCACATCCTGGATCTTTTCTTCCCGCTTCTGCGCCGTGACGATGATGATATCGGGGTCAGGGGACTGGTCGGCCTGCGGCTCTTCGCGCGATTGCTGGGCCGCTGCTGGCATTGCGAGTGCGACCCCCATTGCGATCAGACTAATAGTGCGCAACGCGGGCATCGACCGGAAATCTGCCATTTTGTCTCCCCTGAATTGTGCCGGATTGCCGGCCGGAGTTTTCTCCTGCGCCCGAAGCTGATGCATGTTCATTTCATTGTCAATATACATTGAAGCCAATGTTTATATGTCCATTCAGTCTAGGTATTTTAGTTGGTTAGCTAGATCAACGATCAGGCGGTGCGATCTACGAACTGCTCCGGCCCGCAAACAAGCCCCATGCGAAAACAAGAATCCGCAAGGCTAAGGGTTAATCACGGGCACGGCGCGAGCACCGAGGCGTGGCAGGCCGAGGACATCGCGGCGGGGCGTGTCATCGCGCCTGCGCCGACATCTGGTTTGGCCGCGGAAGTTGACCGGAGACACCAACTATTTCTCGGCAGAAATGATTGCCGGCGAAGAAGGAGCGCGACATCGCACCGCTTATTGCGGTGTTCAACAGATCCGCCTGATCGGAAGGGATCTCCGTGCTCGATGGTGTCGGCCAGTAGGATTGTCCGCGAGATAAACCGCTCAGACCTACTCGGCCAACATCCGCTTTTTTCCATTCTGTACTAAAAGCCGCCTGACCGAGAACGGCCATTTCACGAATGTCGACCGCGCTGAACTTTTCGTGGCTTGCAGGCGGCGTATCGATCGGTGGCTGCCGCAACCCCGTTCCTGAACTCGCGTTCCATCCTGCCAGTCCATATGAACCATCATAACGGGCTGAATTCGATCGTGATGAGATCGCTGTATGTCCCGGCCACATGCGCCCCCACTTCGCCCAGGCGCAGATCGAAGGGCAGCGACGATCCCGCAAGGGTGCGCGGCAGATCGAACATGGCGTCATAATGCTGGCGCAAATCGATCTCGATGCCGTTCAGGATGGCATAATAGCCGATCGAATCTGCCGCGGGACTGCCGTTTTCCAGTTTGAGGAAGCCCCGGTTGGCGGAATCGATGGTGAGCCGCGAGATGGTATTGGCGCGGACCTGGAGAAAGACGCGGCGCGCTTCATTCGCCGTCATTTCGCCGAAGTCGACGCGGCTCACCGCGGCCCCCTGGCCGAAAGCGCCCGCCGCGCCGGCAATGTTCATCTGAGCCCGCGGCGGCGAGACAAGCTTAAAAGTCACGGGATTCCCTGCGTGGCTGGACGAAATTGCACCGCTGTCGCGAAGCTCCATTTCGAGCGTCTGGGAATGCTCGCCCGCCTCGGCGACCGCATCGCGAATTGCCACGACCTCGAGTGATAGGCGGTATCGTTTGCCGGGATCCAGTTGAATGCGCCAGATTCCGGGTGTCGCGGTCGCTGCCATCGCGGTGTCGCCGGCGCCGGCATTGAAACGGACCCGCACGCCGGTATCGCCGACTTCGGTTTCGTCGAGTGGCAGACGGTCGGGGCCGAGCAAGGCGATGTCCATCGCGCAGCGCTCGGCCGAGCGGCTCTCGATGCTAAAATTCATTCTTCCCGCCGCCGGGGCGCTTGCGAACGGGTCATAGTCGAGGCGTAGCACCGATGGCTGTTCGACGACCAAAGCGTCGCAAGCTGCGGCAGAATTGGCGGTGCCGGCCGCGGTAATTCCCCATAGGGTGGCGATGGCGAGCCTATGGCGTGTTGAGCGTACCGACATCGATCAATCCTTTGGAGTCTCGGGTGATTTCGAATGTGGCGACGACGGCGCCGCCGACGATCAGTCGATAATGTCCAGGCGCCAGCCGGTCGGCGACGAAGCGGCCGCTGCGGTTGGTGAAGAAAGGCCGCGGCTCGAGCTTCTTGTCGTCCACCGCCTCGACGGTGCCGCCGACGAGCGAAAGCGGGCCTTGCGGCCCGACGAGATACCCGGTCGCGATGCGAGAGGCATCGCTGCCGATCTCGGCGCGGTAACCCGAGCCGAAGCCGGGGAATGTGTTGATGACGCCGCTGCCGATATCATAGCCGACGGGGAGCGGATCGATCTTCACTTCATAGCGGTTGATGCCATAGGCCCGGTTTACGGGAATGACTGCCGGTCCGAACAGGCCCGATCGCGCCACGATCCGGTCGCCCGATTGGATGCGCACCTGGCTTCCTGCCAATGTGTCATGGACCGGCGCGATGATGAAACCGTCGTTCACCGTCCGCCCTAGTCCGATCGCTCCGTCGGCGAAGCCGATAAATCCGCGGAGATTCCAGTCGGAAATGGTCGAACTCGGGCCATCGGGACTGCGCGATTCGATCCGGTTGTGGTTCACAACAAGGTCGAAACGATTGTTTATATAGGCGAGCCGCCCCGCCAAGGCGGTGCCCTCGCGCTCGTCGGTAAAGCGGAGATTACCGCTCAGTTCGTCGAGCCTGCCTTCGGACGACCGGCTGATCTCGACCTCCTTGCGCTGCGTGCTGCTGTCGTAACGCACATCGCCATACCAGCCCGGGCCGAGGCGCACCGAGACGCCGACCGACACGCGCCAATCACCGCCACGATCGTCGTTGATATGCGACGCTGTGCTGTTCACGCTGAACCGCCCGAAAGTGCGTCCGATATTCGCATCGAACCGCTGGATGTCGCGCCCGTCGCCGCGCATCTTCGTATATCCATATCCCAGCCCCATGCTGATCTCGAACGGCGCGCGCCACTGGAGTAGCACCGCCGACTGCCATGCCTGGAGATTGCGGGCTTCGCGCGTGAAGGCGTCCTGGAAATTGGCGCTACGCAGCACCGAAGAGATGTTCAGTCGCAGATCGCGCTCGCGCAGCAACGAGAATTCACCGCGATAGTCGAACGAAAGCGCTGTTCCGAACCCGAAACCGTTGAGGCTCCGGCTCGCCGATGCCTCCACCTGGATGAAGCCGAGCGGCGAGCCCCATAGCGCCGACCCGCCAGCCTGGACCGAGAAACTCGTCGCCTGCGCGTTGACCCCCAACGTCAGAGCATTGGAAATGCCGCGGTAGATATAGCCGGTCGCGGCGGGCGTTCCATAATGTAGCCGCGTGTCACCCTCGCGAAGCCCGATTGCGCCCCCGAATTCCGTGACCCCCGGATTGAGCAGATCGGCGCCGCTGAAGATGTTGAAATCGAGAATCTCGCGGCGTCCGCCGACATCGTCGACGACCAGCCGCACATTGTTGGGTCCTGCGGCGAAGGGAAAGTCCCCGATATCGTAACGGCCCGCCGCGAGCCTCAGTGTCTGGACACGGATATCGTTGACATAGACTTCGACGCTCGACTCGCGATCGAGAACAAAGTCCTGGCGGCCGATCGGACGCACATTCTGAAAGGGGCGTATCGTCGAAAAGGCCCGTTCGACTCCGAAGCCGAGGATGCGGCCCGAGCCCTGAAAAGATGTGCTGCCCGGGGTGAACTCGCCGAGCGTGGCGCGGACCGCGCTATCGTAGAAATCGCGCGTGGCCCGGATCTCGCGGCGCTCCCAAGGATGTTCGCGATTGTTGCCGTCATAACGCATGCCGCCTGTCACGGTAACGCCGTCGAAGCCGCCGATGTTCATGATGCCGTCGACATCGACGCTGAGTGGCTGGAAGCCCTGACCCCCGTCATGGACATAGCGCTGGGTGGCGGAGATATTGGCGCCCACAGCAAAACCCGCGGGCTGATCAAAGGTCTGCGGGACGGGCGCGCCGTCGCGCTCGACCACGCGCACCGCGGTTGCGCTGGTTGCGTCGGTCGGTAAAGTCGCCGTGACGCTCAGGCTCAGCGTATCGAAGGCGATGCTCAGCCCATCGCCGTCGAATGCGGCAAAGGCTACGATATTGCGCCCCGCGATGCGGGCTTCGATCAGGGCCTTGATTTTCGGGGTGATGACCGGACCAAGGAGCTCGAGCAAGCGCTTCGCGTCGATCTCGCCATCGCCCTTGCCGTCAACCGAGATGGAAATGGTGCCGAGGAACTTTCCGTTCAGCGTCAGCGGAACATCGAGCGGAACCCGGGCCGAAGCACCGCCTGCCGGAGCGGGCACTGCGCCCTCTGAGTCTGCGGTAATTGCGGGCGACGCGTCCGAAGGCTGAACGGTTGCAGATGCCGGGCCGGAGACGGCGCCGAGCATCGATCCGCACAGGCAGATTGAAAGGTGTCGCAGCGAGTGCTCCATGCGTCACGGTATTTCCAGCTTGGACGTAATCGTGCCCGTCAGTCCGGGGACATCCTTCGCAGCGACCGACGCCAGCCGGTCCTGGTGCGGCAAGAGCGCCGAAAAATCTCCGAGTTGAACATGGTCGGTATCGAGCTCCACGCTCTTTCCTGCGGCGTCGGTGAAGGTCCAACGCGCCGAGTTGAGCACCGCAATTCCCGTTCCGGGATTGCGGAGCCGCAGCGCCAGCCCACCATCGGCTTTGTGCTCGACGACCTCGACAACGATGTCGGACCGGGCGGACTCCGGCGAGACGATGATATGGCTGAGGAAATTGAAGCTGACCTTCACATCCGCCTGAGCATTGGCGTCGCCCTTCGCGGCGCCGGTGCGAAAATCGATCGGCAATTGCGCCACGCGCACACCATACATCCGCGCCTCGGCGAGGGCGGCATCGCCGATATAGCGTATCTGTACGGTCTGTTCGCGCCCGGGGGGAATGGCCGTCTGCGCGGGATAGACCAGCAGGTCCTTGTCCTCCGGTGCCCGGGTCGGCGTTCCGGCCTCGTCGACACTCGCACGAAAGGGGATCATTTCGAGCATGATCGGCACTTCGCCGGTGTTCTTGATCGACAATGTCAGCCGGGAATCGGGGCCCGAGGGGCGGATCGTCGCGAGCATGGGCTGGATTTGATAGCCCTGCGCCTGCGCCGGCGAGGCGTTGGCGAGAAGCCCGATAGCTGCGGCACAAAGTGAATATGCGATACGCATGAGACATGTCCCCGCCGTCAAAATGCAGCATGGGACCGCCCGTGAAGGCGATCCCATGCATGACCCGTCCGATCAGATGGACGAAGCGGTGAAGCTGAACACCTCGGTATAGGTGCCAGCAGGCGCGGCATCAGCCGGGAACACGTTGGGGGTCGAGAAATCCGGCTGGGTATTGGCGTTCTCGACGTTCACATTGAGCCAGAGCTCGAGCGGAAGGCCGTTGGCGACGCTCTGCGCATAGCCGGCCTGCTGCCGCGTGAAGAGGCCAACGGCTTCGGCATTGCCCGGCGCCGTGTCGGTTTCATTGATCACGAAATTGGCATTGGTGGGCGACTTCAGCGTCATCGCATAGTTGATGCGATTGCCGGCAGCGCTGAGCAAGTCACCGTTCAGCGGATCGGTGACCATCTTCGTTCCCGAAGCGGCATTGCACGAAAGGCGCAGGTTCGCGACCTTCTGGTTGTCGGTGAAGGCGATCGAGGCGGTGCCGCTCGAGACATTGGTGAGATTGACGTTGCAATAGGGGGCAACGACGCCCTGCACACTGAGTGTTTCCGCCATAGCGGGGGCGGCGTTGAAGCCGACCAATGCGATAGCTGCGGAAGCGAGGAATATTGAATTGCGCATGAATAATTCCCTTGATTTTAAGTGGTTACCGGGGATTTCCGGCTTCGTATGCCCGATGATCGAGCAAAGGAATTCGATCCATTGGTGAATCGAAATCGAAAATTCATAGCAACTTCAAAATAGTGAAAAGTGTTTTTACAATATCACTCAATAATCCTGATCTATATAAATTAATATAGATAGGACTTTGGAATTGTTGTGAATGCCCGATGAGATTTTTATGTCACCATATCATTCATGTTACAACTCAGGCTAATACGTCTGTATTTTTACCTATGTGCATTTCTGGTCTAGCCCGTACTCTAGGGGTACGAGATTTCGGATCGCTTGGGCCGTCATTCTCAGGATGGGGCAGCAGGCAATCTATTTCAGACAAGCTATTGCAAGCATGGGAGGCTTAATTCGTTGAATGAATCTTAATCAAAGGCTAAGAGGGCCGGTCGACGAACTCCGAGTCGCAGTCGAACAAGGGAAATCGCAATTCCCGCACGTGGGCCTGCCCAGGATCGCAAATTTGCTGAAGACCCAGCAAGAGCGATCCCCGGAGGGAAATCATGCCTTATATATTGATGCAGCCTATGACGGCGCGGGAGCTCGAAGTGCTGACGCTCGTTGCTTCGGGTGCCTCCGCGAAGGAGATCGGTCGAGAGCTCGAGATCAATTCGCGTACCGTCGAGTCCCATATCAGCCACCTCAAACTGAAAACCCGTTCGCGCAATCGCGCCCACCTTGTGGCGATGGCGCTGGAAGAAGGGCTCATCGACAACCCATGCCATGTCACTTTGGGAGTTGTCGCTAGCATAGCGCCGGTCGAAACGAAGCCTCGAAAGGGCGGCAGGAGTGCCTTGGCAGACGGAAGTGTCGCCATTTCGCGAGGTATCTCCGAACAATAAAGTCTTTGCTTATAAGAGGTCTTCCATGCTCTCAGGGCAACCGGCAGTCACGCTGACGGTTGAGTTCGAGTTATAGAGGACCAGAACACAGCGCGGCCCTGCACGCCGTCAATTGCCGGATCACTCGCGAACGATGCTGATAGGTATTGTAGCGCTTCCCAACACACCCATTCGCAAAATCGCTGGCGAGAGCTTCTGTCAGCTGATCTATCTCGTCAGCCAGCTGCTCAGGGCCTGTGACGACCACAGAAGACGGGTGTCGTAGTGGAGCAAACTCGGGGAAACGACCGCCTTCATTGTCCCAATTCTCGACAGCTGATTGTCGCTCCATCTCCGGCTTTGAAAGAACTCTTCGAACTTGGCGAACGGAAGCGAAGGAGGAAAGCGCGGTCTTCGAAAAAGTCGATACCTTTGGCATGGCGCAGCTCCACAAAATGAGCGGGAGCTTCGACGCATCTCTCAGTCGCATCGGCGCTCAGAACTGAGGGATGCGATCAGTGCTATCTGGTGCGGCATGCGGAAAAATACTAGGTCTGACCCCCAATAATCACGGAAGTTTGCCGTTTTTGCTTTGCAGGGGCGGGAGTTCGACAGAAGGCCCTTTCTCGCTGCCCCTAACTGATGAGGTGCCGTCGGCTTTGGGGGTTTCCAGAAGAAAAAGCAGACTGGCTGTTATCGGCCAGGTCCGGCAGTTGATTGCGCTGGCGGGATCGCGATAGCTCCCACGGCCGAAGTGGGTGGTCCGGTGACCGTCCGCTCTGGAACGAATGTGGGAGGTCGCGGACAATGGCGAACTAGGGCTGCCGCTTCACTGTCTGACGAACCCAACATCGGCTCAGCATGACAGGTCGAAACCCAAGCTTGGCATAGAGATGCCGAGCCTGCTCGCCAACAAGTGCGCCGAGGAATATGAAGTCGCAGCCCTGCGCGACCAACTGGCCCGAGAAATGCGCGATCAAGGCTGAGGCGATCCCGCGTCGCCGATAGGTCGGGAGCGTGAATAAATCCTCGATCATTCCGGGGCCTGATGGCGCGGCGGCGCAGGCCCCATAAGCAACGGGGATGCCATCGATGCGTGCGAGGTGGAAACGATAAGGCCCATCCTTGGCGCGATATCCCGCAACGATCCCATCGGTTACATCTGCAGAGAGGATCGTCCCACCCGTACGCGCACCTTCCTCATGATCGCGGCGAACCAATGTCGCCAGCGCCCGCCAGTCCCCATCGGTTTCGATTGGGATGATGTCGCTGCCCGGAACGGCTTGGAGTGTACGGTCCAGAACCATCTGGATGACCGCCGGTTGTTCGATATAGCCATCGAGTGCCAAACGGGCGGAGAAAGCTTCGGGCGTGAACGGGTCGGTATGGACGACGCGCCATGGCGCGTGTGCGAGGTGTTCGTCCATGCTCGCGATTAGCGCCTCGATTTCTTCAGGCTGCTCGGCCGTCACGGCGTCAGCATGGTTCGCGTCCCACACCGTCGGGTGAGCCACGTTCGCAACGATCCGTCCATAAGGGGTCGCAATGACGTTATGGCCCAGCCCCCGTTGCCAACGATAGGCTTCGATGAGCCTTCTCATGTCCATGGGCATCTCCCGCACATCACGTCGTCTGCAAACGAAGGGCAGCATATAGATGATGGTGCGTTCAGCGGCAGTGGTAATATTCGGTCGGTATCCGTCGTGGCGGCGCCGCGAGGCGTACGTCCGCTTCCTGAGTTTCCCACCTAAAAGCTGACAGGCCGCAAACGGCCATTTTCCGGCGCTCGGTAAGTCTCGCTCGTTCGCGCGGTCAGAACTGGACTGGGAGGCGGTCGGTCGGTTTTTCCAAACATCAGAATGTGAAAGCTGTCTAATACTCGGAAGGGCGTGCCCTTTCGGAGTCCGATCAGGATGGTGCCGCGCAAGTTGACGACAAACCGGCAAGACCGTATCTTTTTTCGATGGTTATGCGGAAGATCAAAGCCTCCCCAAATCTGAGAAGGCGATTGCGGCGGGCATTCACGATGGCAGCGTCCGTTGCCATCCTGCTTGTCGTGGGCGCGATATCTCCGGCTGCGGCGCAAAAATCGCCCGAGACGATCCGGCTCGCCCCTCAGTCAAAGGAAGGCGCGGTACTGCTGCGCGTCGATACAATATCGGCCGACTATCAATTATGGCTGCAGAAATCGGGCTCGTCGGGTTTCGGATCGCGCGTCTATGTACTCAAGGTCGAGCCCGGCGCGGCGCAGGAAATTTATGTCGCCCGCACGCTCAAGCCGGGGCGGTATCGCCTGGCCAGCATCTGGCAGCAAAAAAGATGGGGCCTGCTGTTCCCGGTCGAGACGGTCGAGTTCGACATTCAGGCAGGAACGATCACCTATCTGGGGAAACTCGACACATCGACGCTGCTGCGGACCCTCCAGGCCCAAGCCGTCGCGGCGGGCGAAACCGTCTCCATGGCGCCCGGATCGGGCTTCAGCACCGACAAGCACGGCCTCCGCCCGACGTTCGAAGCCCGCGATGACGCAGGACTCGCTGAAGCCCGCGCGTTCGCGGCGCGAACGATGCAGGCGGGCAACGAGATGGTCCGGCTGGGCGAGCTCCACACGGCCGCCGCAAACTAGCGGCGGCGGGTCCCGGACAGCTCTACGATTGCATTGACGCCCGGAACGGTCGGCTGACTGGCTGCAAGCGGCCAACTCTGGAGCAGGACCTATACCGATCTTCCGGCTTAAAATTATTCGGAGGCGCGTTCCATCCAGATCACTTGGGGCGCCTGTTTCTTTCTGTTCTGGTCGATGACGCTCACGGCGTCAAAAATGCGCGTCATCTGTTTGTGGTCCGCCCCGCCAACCTGTTCGCCCTCCATCCAGCGCGTTTGCCGGACGTCGAAACTGCAACGCCAGGACCACTGGTGCGCCTTCAAGGCCTGGCAAACGACGTTGCTGACGGCAAAGCGCGTGCTGGGCCGCAGCTGCCGCCCGTCATGGTCGACACACCCGTCTACTGTCGCGGTACAATATTCCTTCCGGAGCAGGAGCCATTCGATGACGGCCGCGTCCGGCGCACTGATCGACGCAGCGCTCAGGAGCATCAGCGCCGAAATCATGACGGCCGAGCTGCCAAAAGCGCTTCCATCGACTTAGCATGCACCGCGTCTCGGCTCGTCAGTTTTGAAAATGCGTGACCCATTATCCCTTGCGCTCGCTGATATCTTGATATCGCATTCGGCGCCGTTCATCAGCACAAGTCAATACCATCGCGTGAAAGCCGGAAGCCCTTCGACCTGTGATTTAACGTCAGCTCTTCTCGGTTCTCCTCTTGAAGCGGTCAGTCCGCAAGCGGCCCCCAGGGACTTTTTGCAGAAAAAGCACGCCCGCCCGATCGAAATCGGACGGGCGTAAGATGAAGAGCCGTGTTTCCTGAAAGGAAGAGCCCTCCTGGGTCGCATGGCGCGGTTAGCCTCGCTGGTAGACCTGTTATTGTACTGCGACGCCAAAAAGAGCAGCTCTCACGCCTCAGGGCTTGGCCGCAACCGGAAGGCGGAATGGTGCGCCGAGCCTGTTGAAGGCGTTCATCGCCGCAATCGCGATCGTCAGGTCCACGAGGTCTTTTGGCTCGAATGCCTCGGCTGCTGCTGCATAGGCCTCGTCGGACGCATGGGTCTCGCTGACGCGCGTGACTTCCTCCGCCCAAGCCAAAGCCGCGCGATATTGGTCTGGAAACAGATGCGGGACTTCATGCCACACCGGAAGCAGCGCGACCTTGTCGATCGACATGGTCTTGAGCAGGTCCCGGGTATGCAGATCGATGCAGTGCGCGCATCCGTTGATCTGGGAGACCCGGAGGAAGACGAGGTGGATCAGTTCCTCAGGGAGAGCTGTGCTGTTGGTGACATAATGGTGCACGCCGTACAGCGCCTTCGCTCCGGCGGGAGCGACTTCGGACCAATTCAACCGGTTCATCTGATCTTCCTTTCTTCCTAAGCCAAAATCGGCGTCACCATGCCTGACGAGCGGGATCCCTCCGCTGTGACATCCCGCGCAAATTAAAATGCCGGTTCGACCGGATGTTGGCGATAGGGATCGGAAGAAAGGTCCGAGATCAAACTAGCGCAGTGTACCGTTCAGGCCGCGCCAAGAAAGGAGGGGCCGCGGCATTGTCGTACCGCGACGGAATGTCCGCTTATCTGGAATCTAAGTTGAAAGCCGCCTGACCCCAATCGGCCAGATTCGGCTGCAACTTTAGCGGGCCAGCTCCACGATGGTCGAATGGCCGATATGGGGAGGGTTGCAGAACGGAAGCATTTGGCCCAGCCTCGAGAAATGCGATTGCTATCCTGCCTATTCTTGCTGTCGGTGAGCTCATTAGCAGCAGCTTCTATGCCCGTGAGCAAAAACTACGGCTCATGGCTTGTAACCAGCGTATCAAGTGTGGATGGTGCTAATGGCGGCGATGCTTCCGTGATATTGGCTCAGGGTGATGAGCACAATGACTTGGAGGTTCGCTGGAACGAAGGCAGCGCCTCAGTCAACGTGTCGATGTATATCGACAAGTGCATGGGAGAGGAGAGCTTTGAAGCATCCTATTCCATGGAAACAGATAAATGGCTGCAGATGTCGGATAAGGAAGTTCAGACGCGGCTGCGCGCGAACATTCTTGCCTGGTTGGATCGGGCCAACCGAACTTGTGCATCACCCCCGGCATTCAAATTGAACGCTTTGGAGGCGGCCGCCACAGATTTCACCACTCGATTGCGAGGCTTCGCAGGATATTCTGACTGAAGCTCGCTGAACGGTTGGTTTGAGCAGTCCTCGACCGTGCAGAATGTTCGGAATGGTTGGATTTCGGTCGCGGCCAAGCTGCGCGCCTCTAACGTCCGCTTTTCTCAAAATCACCCCCTAAGCTGCCCGACCGCAATCGGCCAGAATTGACCAATATGATACGACTGAATGTGGGTGGCGGGGTGATGCCAAGCGTAAATTTATCGCTTTCCTACAATATTCAGCGATGCCATTCGGGAGCGTATGCAAAAGCGCGAACCGAAATGGCGCGACCGAGCGCTCGCTGTCGAATTCTGGATCGCGACGGTTCTCGTCGGCGGCTCATTCCTCGTCGGCGCCTGGCAAGCTCTCGAATATCTGTTCTAGCGGCGCGTGCAACGCGCCGGTGGCGAGCGGTGAAGGAGCGATAACCTCGGGGGCGACGCCGTCGACATCGACCAAGTCTTCACTCACCACGATACCCGTGATGCGTACACGCTTTTCAATCTGGTCGACCGGAACGCGGTGCAAATCGAGACGCCACCGGCCGCCAAGGTCACGGCGAAGCGTGAAACCGCCCGCGTCGCGGATTAAGGTTCCCGTCTCTTCGATTCTCGTCCCGATCGTCGCCATGGCTTCCAACTACGAAACGTACCAGGATTGCGCCAGAAACTTTGGCTGACCTCTTTTTGACCCAGCCTGGTCGATCAGCGCCGCCGGAATGGTTCGCAAGCCACGCCGTCGCCGTCGCCATCCATCTCTGGCCGATATCCGGGCTGACCGCGGTATAACGGCGCGGCTCCCGAAGCCCACGCTGCATTGCAATTGCGGTAATAGACGCTGGACGGCGCCGGCGATGCGAGAGGCCGACGACTGACCGGTGCCTGCGGCTTGGGCCGATGGGTCCTGGGATTGGCGGCCCGATAGTCCGCAGGTTGCTGAAAGTCGGAAGCCCAGATGCCCAGTTTGAGTGCCTTGGCTCGCGCTTCTGCGCCGAGATAGCGATCACTAAACTGTGGCAGTGCGACCGCAAGGCCCGCTTCGACCATCGCTTGGCCCAGATCCACGTGCCGCGCGGTGCAGCTAGCGACGATCCTGTCATATTGATCGACATCATGTTGCTCGCACCGCAATTCGGCGCCATTTAACATCTGTGCCAATTTCGCCGCCGCTTCTTTCCCGCATGCCCAGCTTTGACCCTGACGCGAACATATCTGGTCAAGCTCGGGGGCATCGATTCCGTGCAAGCGGACGGCGATCCCTGCCATGTCGAGGGAGTCGCCGTCCTTTGCACGGCCGGAGCCACTAATGTCCTGCGCGGATGCGGAAAGCGGGGTCAGCGCCAGTGCGATTACAAGAAGCCATTTCATCCGAAGGAATCTAGCGCGGCTAGTTTACCAATTTCTTGAACATCCTCGAGCGATTGAGCCGAACGCCGAAAAAAAGACGCCCGCCCGATCGAAACCTGGCGGGCGTCAGATGAAGATCTCTGTTTCCTGAAAGGAAGAGCTCTCCTGGGTCGCAGGGGGCGGATAGCTTGCTGCGCTGATCGATAATTGTACCGCTGCGCCAAAAGATCGCTCCCTCGTGTCGAAGGGCGCAGTTCTTGCACGGCAGGACTCTTCAGGCCCCGCTCCGACGGGCCATTCCGATCCCCGCTCCGCTGTAGTCGGCGCGCCACCGCGCGCAACGGCTCGCGCCGTCCTTCGCTTCGCTGCGGCCCTGCGGGTGCGCCCGCCGGCCACCGCGCCGCCTGACTGGCGCGCGAGGCTCGGGAATGGCCCGGCCACGAAGCGAGGAGAAGAGTGATGGCTGCGATCGGAATTGTCACCGGCACGATCGAGACAGGTTTCAACGGACAGCTGCGGACTTTGTCGATCCGTGCGGCAATCGAAATTCGCTGCAATCGAAACAAGTCGGCCGATGTTCAGCCCGACTATCGGATTTTTTCCGACGGTGCCGAGATCGGCGCAGGCTGGATCCGCTGCAGCGAGCTTTCCGGCAAGACCTATGTGTCGCTGAGCTTCGCCGCGCCCGAATTCGGGCCGCGCCGCCTCTACGCGAACCTCGGCCGTGCGGCAGGTCAGGACGACGATAATTGCTATGCAATCCTCTGGAATCCCATGGACTGACCCAGTGTCTTGCCCGATCGGCTCCTTCGCATCCGGATTGGCGACAATCGGGGTGCAAGGGGGCCGACACCTTGTTAGGATGACCCGCAATGCGTAGCAGTCTCGATCATCTCCCGGCCCAGAAACAGCGCGAACTCGAACGCGTCGTCCAGGTCATCTTCGAGGAATTCGATGATGCGCTGGCGCTCGCCACCCAGGACTGGAAGCGCAAAGGCCGCATTTCGAAGATCATTCTCTATGGCAGCTATGCTCGCGGCGGCTGGGTCGACGAGCCGCATACCGCCAAGGGTTATCAGTCGGACTATGACCTTCTCATCATCGTCAACGACAAGCGCCTGACCGACCGCATCGAATATTGGTCGAAGCTCGACGATCATCTGATGCGCGAGTTCGGCATCTCGAAGGCGATCCGGACTCCGGTGAACTTCATTGTTCATAGCGTCGACGAGGTGAACGCCGGACTGGCACATGGTCGCTATTTCTTCATGGATATCGCGCGTGACGGGATCGCGCTTTATCAGAGTGTCGATGACGAACTGCCGGAGCCGCAGCCTAAGACGCCTCATGCCGCGCTAGAGATGGCGCTAGAATATTTTGATGAATGGCTTCCGGCTGCGCAGGGTATGCAAGAAACAGCAGATTTCAGCTTGCAGAATGGTCGCCTAAAGGACGCGGCATTTCTGACGCATCAAGCAGCCGAACGCTACTATCATTGCGTGCTGCTAGTATGCCGCTTCTACACCCCGCACATTCATAATCTCGCTTTCCTGCGCACACAGGCCGAGAATGTCGATCCGCGCCTGTTCGACGCGTGGCCGCGCGGCGAGAAGCGCGAGCGCGCGATGTTCGAGAAGCTGAAGGAAGCCTATGTGAAGGCGCGCTACTCGAAACATTATCGCATCTCGGAAGAAGAGCTGACCTGGCTCGGCGAGCGCGTCTCGGCGCTGGCCGGCATCGTCGAGTCGATCTGCCGCGAACGGATCGCGCAGCTTGAAGACACCGCGCGGGCTGCGGGCTGAGATGGAAGGGACGCCGACCGCCGCCGACCTTTTCGCCGCGCTTCGCGTGCTTGTGGCGATCGACGAGGAGCGGGGCCTTTTTGACCGCGAGGCGCCCGAGGGCGGCTACCGGTCCGAAGCGCTCGAGCGCGCGCTCGACGTCGTGCGGGCGGCGATCGCCGAATAGCATCGGGATATGGCGAACGCTTGGAGCGCCGCCTATAGCGGCGGCCCGTTCGGGATCGGCCCGGATGCTATTGGAGATTTTATATGAACCACGCCGAACTTTCGGACAGCGTTGCCGCTGCGCTCGGTCTTTCGAAGGCTGAAGGCAAGAAAGCTGTCGACGCCGTGTTTGCCGCGATTGTCGATGCCGCCGCCAAGGGCGACGAAGTGTCGGTGAACGGCTTCGGCAAGTTCAAGATCAAGGAATCGGCCGCTCGCGAAGGCCGCAATCCGTCGACCGGTGCCACGATCCAGATCGCGGCCTCGAAGAAACTGGGCTTCGGCGCCGCCAAGGCCGTCAAGGATCGCCTGAACGGTTGAGAGCTCACTCCCCGCCGGCGCGCCGGCGGGGAACAGTGCGCGGCATCTGATGGGCGCGCTCTGGCGGCGGCAGGCGCCGCCAGGGGTCGCGTGCCTTGTCCGGGCCGCGCAAGCGCACTTGGCTCGCTTTCCTTGCGGCGCGGCGGCTAAGCACAGGCCCGCGCGCACGCCGCGCCGCTGCGGGCTCGCCAAGAGCGCGTTTGTCTGGCCCTGCGGGCCGGGCGGCTTTGTGGCTCATCAGGTTTCGCTGGTTGAGATACGTGTCTCGCGCGAGCCAGCCCGTCACTGGAAATTGCGGCTGCGCTGGCGAAGCGGCTCGCGGCTGTCGGGGCCGCCGCCATTGCTGGCGCCGTCGCCGCGGCCGGGCGCGACGGCAAAGCCCGTCCGCCCGATGCGGCCGAGCATGTCGTCCTGATTGATGATGCGGTCGGCGATGACATGGATGATCTCGCCCTCCTTTTGTACCCGGCCGCGCATCGCGATCATCGAGGCGGCCATGATCGGGCGGCGGTAGATCTCGAAGCGGTCAGGCCAGAGGATGCCGTTGGCGATCCCGGTCTCGTCCTCGATCGTCACGAACAGCACCCCCTTGGCGCTGCCCGGGCGCTGGCGGACGAGAATGATGCCCGCCACTTCGATATTCTTGCCATTCGGGATGCGCTGGAGGTCGGCGCAGCGGACGATGCCCATCGCGTCGAGCTCGTCGCGCAGGAAGCTGAGCGGGTGTGCGCGCAGGCTGAGCTGCGTCGCGCGATAGTCTTCGACGACCTCGCGTCCTTCGGTCATCGCCCTCAGCATCGTCGGGGGTTCGATGCCCTCCGGGCTGAAGCGCGCTTCGCGCTCGTCGGCGGCCTGAAAGAGGGGAAGCGGGGCTTCGCCGAGGCCTTTTGTCTTCCAGAGCCCCTGCCGCCGGCTCTCGCCGATCGGGTGGAAGGCGTCGGCCTCGGCCAATCGCTCGATCGCCGCGCGCGGCACCCCGGCGCGGCGCCAGACGTCCTCGACTGCGTCATAGGGCAGGTCGCCGCGCGCGCCGACGATCGCGGCGCCATGGACGTTTGCGAGCCCGCGGACCTGGCGAAAGCCTAGCCTGACCGCGAGATATTTTCCGTGCGTGGCCTCCAGCGTGCAGTCCCAGTGGCTGTGGTTGATCGAGACCGGGCGGACATCGACGCCATGGTTGCGGGCATCGCGGACGATCTGCGCGGGCGCGTAGAAGCCCATCGGCTGGGCGTTGAGCAGCGCCGCGCAGAAGACGTCGGGGTGATGATGCTTCATCCAACAGCTCGCATAGGCGATCTTGGCGAAGGAGGCGGCGTGGCTCTCGGGAAAGCCGTAGCTGCCGAAGCCCTCGATCTGCTTGAACGTCCGCTCGGCGAAATCCTTGGGGTAACCGCGCTCGACCATGCCGCCGACGAGCTTGTCGTAGAAATGGCTGACCCCGCCGGTGAGCTTGAAGGTCGCCATCGCGCGGCGGAGCTGGTCGGCCTCGGCGGGCGTGAAGCCCGCGCCGACGATCGCGACCTTCATCGCCTGCTCCTGGAACAGCGGCACGCCGAGCGTCTTCTCGAGCACGGCGCGCAGCTCGGGCTTGGGATATTCGGGCTTCTCCTTGCCTTCGCGCCGCCGCAGATAGGGATGCACCATGTCGCCCTGGATCGGGCCGGGGCGCACGATCGCGACCTCGATCACCAGATCGTAGAAGCATTTGGGCTTGATGCGCGGCAGCATCGACATCTGCGCGCGGCTCTCGATCTGGAAGACGCCCAAGGTGTCGGCCTTCTGGATCATGCCATAGACCGCGGGATCGTCGTCCTGCAGGTCGGCCATGCCGACAGCGACGCCCTTATGCTCGGCGAGCAGGTTGAAGGCGCGGTTCATGCAGCCGAGCATGCCGAGACCGAGCACATCGACCTTCATGAACTTGAGGACATCGATATCGTCCTTGTCCCATTCGATGATCTGCCGGTCTTCCATGCGCGCGGGCTCGATCGGGACGAGGTCGTCGAGCCGCTCCTCGGTCAGTACGAAGCCGCCCGGATGCTGCGAGAGATGCCGCGGCGTCCCAATGAGTTGGCGGGCGAGGTCGAGAGTGAGTCTGAGCCGGTGATCCTGCGCGTTGAGGTTCAGCTTCTCGATCTCTTCGTCGCTGATCCCGTCAACCGACCAGCCCCAGACGAGACCGGTGAGCATCTTGGTGAGGTCGCGCGGCAGCCCGAGCGCCTTGCCGACCTCGGCGACCGCGCCGCGCGTCCGGTAGCGAGTGACCACGGCGGTGAGCGCGCTGCGATGGCGGCCGTAGGTCTCGTAGATCCACTGGATGATTTCCTCGCGCCGCTCATGCTCGAAGTCGACGTCGATATCGGGCGGCTCCTTGCGCTCGCCGCTCACGAAGCGCTCGAACAGCAGTTCATGCTTGATCGGGTCGATCGAGGTGATGCCAAGCATGTAGCAGACGCAGCTATTGGCCGCCGAGCCGCGCCCCTGGCAGAGGATGCCGCGCCGCCGGCTCTCGGCGACGATCGCATGGACGGTGAGAAAATAGGGTGCGTAACCAAGCTGATCGATGAGCCTCAGTTCATGGTCGATCTGATGGCGATAGGGCGCGGGCAGGCCGCCCGGGAACATTGCCTTGGCGGCGTCTTCGGTGAGCTGCGCGAGCGCCTCCTGTGCGCTGCGGCCCTCCATCACCTGCTCATAGGGATATTGGTAGCGGATCTCGGCGAGATCGAAGCGGCAGGCGTCCGCAATATCGGCGCTGGCCGCGATCGCATCGGGGAAGAGCGCGAAGCGCCGCTCCATCTCATGCGGCGACTTGAGGCAGCGATCCATGAAACGCTCGCGCCGGAAGCCGAGAGCGTCGATCGTCACCTTCTCGCGGATCGCGGTGACGACGTCCTGCAGCGGCCGCCGCTCGGGCGCATGATAGAGGATGTCGCCGGTCGCGACGCTGCGGACGCGCTCTGCGCGGGCGAGCGTGTCGAGCGCGCGCAGCCGCTCGGCATCGCCGGGGCGGCGGCGGAGCGAGAGCGCCATATGGGCGTCCTGACCGAAGACATCGCGCAGCTCGGCGAGGTTGAGCCTTGTCGTATCGCCCGGCTGATCGGGGAGAAGGATCGCGATCTGCCCCTCGGCATGGGCGGCGACGTCGGGCCAGTCGAGCCAGCAATTGCCTTTGCCGCCGCGCGCCTTGCCGAGGGTGAGAAGCCGCGTCAGCCGAGACCAGGCGGGGCGGTCCTTCGGATAGAGAAGCAGCGACCGCCCATCGCGGAGGTCAAGGCGCGAACCGGCGATCATCCGCGTGCCCGTCGCCTCCTGGCCGCTGAGGCCGCGCACCACGCCCGCGACGCTGCCGCGATCGGCAAGCCCGAGCGCCTTATGTCCCTGGAGCGCGGCGGCCGCGAACAGCTCCTCGGGCGCGGACGCGCCGCGCAGGAAGGAGAAATGGCTCGTGACCTGCAGTTCCACATATTGTGTCTCGCGGGGCATGGCCTCAGCCGAAGACCCCGTGCAGATACCAGCTGAGATCGCCGGTCTCGGGCGCGACCGCGTCGCCGCGGCGAAAGAGCCAGAAGCGTTCGCCGGTCTCGGCTTCGACTTTGAAATAATCCCTGACCGCCCACATCTCGCGGGTGCTGCGCCACCATTCGCCATGGATGCGTTCGGGGCCATCGCCCGCGACCACCCGGTAATCTTTGCCGCGCCAGCGGAAGCGGCGCGGTGGATGGTCGGGGAGCAGCGCGACGACGCCCGACAGCAGCTCGGGCCGCTTCAGTAATCGCGCGGGACGTGCCCAGATCGGCCAGCCCTTCGGCTCGCCGAGCGGCGCGAGCGCGCGCACCGCGCGCTCGGGGACGTCGCTCTCGATCGCGGTCATCCGGAACAGCGCGGCGTCGCCAACCCGTCCGGCGAGCTGATCGACGAGCGGCGCGATATCGGGCGCGCGCTCGCTGGCGATGAGATCGGTGGAAAAAGCCAGGGCGCCGAGCGGCTCGACGCCCGGCGCCGCAAGCCGCATCGCCTCGATGCCGAGGCCCGGCTCGATCGTCTCGATCCGCAGCGCGAACATGCGCTTGATGTGCCGGGCGTCGCGGGTGGCGCGGGCGGTGCCGAGCGCGACGACCTGCTCGCCGTCATCGACGCGCACCGAGGTCAGGACCGCGCCACGGAGTCCGAGGCCGCGTGTTTCGAGCATCGCGACGAGATCATCGACGAGATCGCCGATGACCTGCGCGATCGCCTCGGGCGTCGCGATCGGCTCGACCAGCCGGCGTTCGACCTCGGGCATCTCGAACGGGACAAGCCCGACGATCGGCTCGGGCGCGAGCCCGCGCGCCTGGTCGAGGCGCTCGACCGTCCTGAGGCCGAGGCGCCGCGCCAGCGGGCCGCGCGGCATCGGATAGAGATCGGCGATGCGTTCGATTCCGAAGCGTGCCGCCGCAATCAGCGCGTGCGGCTCGAGCCGCAGCGCCGCGAGCGGCAGGTCGGCGAGCGCCTGCGTCTCGGTGCCAGGCGCAAGTGTTACGATTGTCTCGCCCGAATAGCGCGCGAGCGCGTGCGCGGCACCTGGCGTGCCGGCGATCGCGATGCAGGCGGTGAACCCCAGCCTTTTGAGGAACCCGATCAGGCGGCGGCAAAAGCGCGCCTCGCCGCCGAACAGGTGGGTCGTTCCGCTGAGATCGAACCAGAGGCCGTCCGGCCCGGCCACGGCAGCGGTCGGCGTCCAGTGCCGGACGGCGTGGAGCGCGAGCCGGTCGAGCAGCGCCCGGTCGGCGCCGGGATCGGCCTCGCCGACGTCGAGGTCGGGCACGAGGGCGCGGGCGTGCGCCGCCGCCATGCCGACGCCTAGCCCCAGGTCGAGCGCGAGCGGGCAGGCGGCGGTTACGATCTCGCGCTGCCCCGCGCGCGCGATCAGGATGCGTGGCCTCAGGCCCCAAAGCGCGGGCAGCGCCGGCGGCGGCGTGACCGCCGCGCCCGCCTCGTCGCCCGGCGCGGGCCGGAAAGGGGAGGGAGCGGCCTCGGAGCGGCGGCCCATCTCGCGCAGGGTCGGGCGCTGGTGCGCGGGCAGCGCTTCGCTCGCGGCCTGCGCCCAGCGGGCGCCGGGGCGCCAGCCGCCGCCGCGGGGGACCGAACAGGCGCCGGGATTGTCGTCGACCGGCACCGGAAGCGGCGCCGCCGGCGAAGGGGCGCCGCGGTTAGGCCGCGTATTGGGTCGCTCTGTCCTGCGCAGCCGCTCGATCGCGAGCTGCGGCAGGAAGAGCGAGGCGACCCTGGTCATCGCACGCCTCCAGCTCGAGGGAAAAGGGCGGCCCGCCGCGCTGGCGTACGAGCTCGATGGTCCATCGCGCGCGGCCGACCCCGGGCGCGGCGAGGGGAGCGGAGGGCGCACAGCCGATCCGCCAGCGGGTCATTGCGAGCGAAGGCTCACCCAGCGGGCAGCGGCCCTGGCGCCGGTGTCGGCGGTAGAGCAGCAGCGGCGTCTGTCCTTCGGACGCCGCAAGCTGCAGGCGCCGCGTCGCGGTCTGGTCCGCCACTTTCACTTCGGCGATCACGCAGGCGAGCGAGCCGTCGCGAAGGCCGTCTTCGGCCAGGGCGAGGACATCCTTGTCGTCCTTGCCCTGCGCATAGAAGACCTGCTGGGGCGCGAGCCCCGCTTGCTCGATGCCCGGCGCGTAAAGATCGAACCGCGTCAGCGCCCACAGGATGTTGAGGCCGGGCGCCGCGGCGAAGCGCGCGGCGATCCCGGCGGCGAACAGGGTCGCCGCGGCATCGTCGCTCCAGCTCGGGCTGGCGCCGGCGATTTCATGAAGGCCCGCGCCATTGAGCCCATGGTCGGCGAGCTTATGGTCGAGCGGCCCGATGCCGAACGGGAGGATGGCGCCGCGCGCGCTGCGCACGCGCGCCACCGCCTCGCGAAGCGCGGCAAGCTCCTCGGCCGAGGGCCGGGAGACGGGTGATGGCAATGCGAAGGTCATAGGTCATCGACTCAAATGTTCCCTATATGTTCCATTGAGTCGGCTTCGCCGTCAAGGCGCTCGCGGTGAATGCTGTGGATCGTTTGGCGTTACGGAGGCTAGGCGTCCGAGAACAAACGGAATTCGCTATTTGGGTGCGCGGCCCGTGGATGTCGCCGCCGACCTTTGCGCAAGCAGATGATCCGAACGAGGTCGAATCGCTCATTCCCGGGCGGCTGGCGCCGCCATTGCGGCAAGGCTGCGCTTGTCGCGCTGGCCACCGAACCAGCGATCGAGTGCCGCCGCGATGAGCGGCGCTTCGCCCGCCGCCTCGAACAAAGTCAGCGACGAACAAAGCTTTCGGGCGTCGGTCTCACCGAAGACCGTGACCGCCGTGGTTCCCGTAAGGTCCTGGAGCGCGGTCACGCATTCGACATAGCGCGGACCGAGCACGGGATGATCGAGATAGGCTTTCGCTTCGTCGACCGACGCGATCGCATAGCGTTGCGCCATGGCGCTGCGCCCGAGCCCCTTGAGCTGCGGGAAGATGAACCACATCCAGTGGGTGCGCTTCGCGCCGCGCCGGATCTCCTCGAGCGCGCGCGGATAGAGTGGCTCCTGCGCTTCGACGAAGCGCTGGAGATCATACTCCCCGGTCATAATTTCAAAGCCCCTTGCGCCGGCGGCGCGCCATAAACCTGCGTGACGTCAAGGCTGCCCCCCGGCAGCCACTGGAGCACTTGAGCCGCCGGGACATCGGGGTCAAGCCAGTCGGCCCAGCTCTCGGGCGCGAGCGGGATGATCTGGCGGTGATGGTAGGGGGCGACATCGGGGCCCGCGTCCATGGTGAGCAGGGTGAACGCCTCGCCTTCGGGATATACGCGCCAGATGCCTGCCATGCAGAACCAGCGCTGTCCTTTCATCGTGAAAAGCCATTTATCGAGGCGCTTCTGTGTCTTGTCCGCCGGATCTGTGAACTCGTAGAAGCCGTCGCATATGACAAGGCAGCGATGCGAGGTGAAGTCGCGCTGCTCGGAGCGGAAATTATAGATCGGGTTGCCCTTCGGGCCCGGCCAGCTCCAGCGCCGGTTGACGAGTTCGCCATGCCCGCGGCCCTTGTCCGCGGTCCGGACGATCGGACCCATATCGGTGATCTTGATATCTTCGCGCGCCTCGACGTTGGGCGTGCCCTCGGGCGTGTCGAGCTTGATCTGGAGATCGTCGAAATCCTCGGCCACCGAGGCGATGTCGATGATCAGCCTATAGTCGTTGCACATATCCCGTCCTCGGTCTTGCGACTCGCTTTCGTTCCTATTATGTTCCGGTCATGGATTCAACGCCCACGCCATTTGCCGAAGATGCACCCAATGGTGCCATGCGGGCAATCGTGCGGCGCAATCCCGACAACGCCTCGGAGATCGAGATGGTTCGCGCGCTCTGGGGATCGAATCCCCGGTTCGGCGATGGCGTCGATTTTCGCTTCGTCCGATCCGAGGGCCGCGCCTTTCCGGCGCGCCGCTGCCTCGTTCCGGCGTCGGAATTTCACATGGGCGTCGGCGACAAGCGGTACCGCGCGACGCTCGACGGCGGTAATTTCTTCTACCTCGCCGCGATCTGGGACCCGCCGCTCGGCGACTTCCCTCTGTCCTACCGGATCGTCACCGTCGCCGCGAACCCGGACATATCGCCCTATCAGTCGCGGCATGGCGCGATCATCCACCGCCGCCAGGTGATGGCATGGCTCGACGCCTCGGTTCCCGAGGCCGAGCTTTTGATCTCCCCGCCAGCCAACACCTTCCTCGTCGAGCCGATCGGGGGGCAGGCGCTGCTGCCGCTGTGACGGCGATGCCTAAGCTGAGCGGGCAGGGCGACCTGTTCGGCGCGCCGCTGCTTCCGGGGCTGACAGCCGCCCCGGGCTTCATCTCGGCTGGCGAAGAGCGCGCGTTGATCGCGCACCTCGCCGCCGCCGACCTCGAACCCTTCGCGTTTCAGCAATGGACCGGCAAGCGGCTGACGCGCTCCTTCGGCTGGACCTACGACTTCAAGACCGGCCGCTTCGCGCCTTCGGACCCATTCCCGGCCTGGCTCCGGCCGATCGCCGCGCGCGCCGCGGCGTTCGCCGGCATCGATGCCGCCGATATCGCGCAGGCGCTGCTGATCGAATATGGCGAAGGCGCCGGTATCGGCTGGCACAAGGACCGCCCCGTCTTCGATCATGTCATCGGCATCTCGCTGGGCGCCGAGGCGGTGATGCGGTTTCGTCGCCGGACCAGGACCGGCTTCGATCGCGCATCCTTGCCGCTCACGCCGCGCGGCATCTATCATCTCGCCGGCGAGGCGCGGCGCGATTGGGAGCATAGCATCACCGAAATGCCCGCGCCGCGCTGGTCGATCACCTTTCGCAGCCTCTGCCGGGACGCATCGCTCTAATCCATTTCGGAGCAGAATGCGGGGTCGAGGTAGTGCAATGCACTAGTGTGCCTGATATTATTTCCGCGACCGAGGCAGGGCGAGGAACCGATGGCGTGGATATTGGACAGTGCCCATGACAGCAGGCCGCTCATCGCGCACGGCGCGACCGAATATCCTGCCGGAGATATCGGTGCGCGACATCCGGATGCGCCAGGGTCTGTCGCAGATTGCATTCGCCCGGCGCTTCGGTCTCAACATCCACACGCTTCGCCAGTGGGAGCAGGGGCTTCGCGAGCCCGAGGGCCCCGCGCGGACCTACCTTACCGTTATCGATCGCATTCCTGGCGCCGTCGCGAGTGCGCTGGAGACCCCCTGATGTACGCTGATTGCTACCCCAAGGCGTCCGGAGCCCCCCCGGCTTTGTTTCTCTTCGCCAGAGCACCCATGCCCTTTTTTGCCCAGGCGGCGTCGCCAGATAGCCGGTCATGGCTACGCGGCAGAAGCGCTATACGATCCGAACCGGCGACCGGCGCCGGACGCGACGGAGCGCGCCGAGCGAGGAAAGCTGGGTCGTCGTCGACGACCTCCCGCGCCGGATATCACTCGGCGCAGCCGAGATCGATATCTTCGAGGCGATGTTTGGCGATATTCTCGACGATCTCTTGCGGGGCGACGTCTAGGCACGGAACAGGAGATCCGCGATGACCCTCAAGCTGCGCGCGGCGCTCTATCTTCGCGTCTCGACCTCCAAGCAGGCCGAGCAGGACGTCTCGATCCCCGACCAGCGCCGGCAGGGCGAGGCTTATTGTGAATCGCGCGGGTTCGATCTCGTCGAGACCTATGTCGAGCCCGGCGCGTCGGCGACGACCGATCGCCGACCGGAATTCCAGCGGATGATCGAGGCGGGGATGGCGAAGCCGCCGCGGTTCGACGTGATCGTCGTTCACTCGTTCAGCCGCTTCTTCCGCGATCATTTCGAGCTTGAGTTTCATGTCCGCAAGCTCGCCAAGAATGGCGTCAAGCTCGTGTCGATCACGCAGGAAATCGGCGACGATCCGGTCCATGTCATGATGCGTCAGATCATGGCGCTCTTCGACGAATATCAGTCGAAGGAGAATGCCAAGCACACGCTGCGGGCGATGAAGGAAAACGCCCGGCAGGGATTCTGGAACGGCGCCCTGCCGCCCATCGGTTATCGCCTCGTGGTGGCCGAGCAGCGCGGCTTGCGCGCGAAGAAGAAGCTCGAAATCGATCCGCTCCACGCCGAGACCGTCCGGCTGATGTTCCGCCTCGCGAATGCAGGCGATGGCGACGGCCCCCTCGGCGTCAAGGCGATTGCCCATTATCTCAACTCGAGAGGGATGTTCACGCGCTCGGGTGGACGCTGGGGCGTGGGGACCGTCCATCAGATTCTGACCCGGCGCAGCTATATGGGCGTGCACGAATTCAATCGCATCGCGAAAGGCGGCCGCGTGAACCCGGACGCCGACGTGATTACGATGGCGGTGCCGCCGCTCGTCGATCCAGAACTCTTTGATGCCGTGCAGGCGCGCCTGAAGTCGCGCCGTCCCGACAGGATGAACCCGGCATTGGCGGGAACCGCCTCTCTCCTGACGGGGATCCTTCGTTGCGCCGCCTGCGGCGGCGCGATGACGGTGATGACCGGAAAGCGCGGACGCTACCGTTACTATTCTTGCGGCAACCGGCGGCGCCAGGGCCTCACGTCCTGCAGCGCCGGGGCTATTCGCCTCGATCATCTGGACGAGGTCATGGCGCGTTTTGTCCAGAATCAGTTGCTGGACGCGGATGCGATGGAAGCGATTCTGGAAGCGTTGCTCGATCGAAAGCGCACGCGGGTGGCGGAACGCCAACGTCATATCGGCGATTTAAATCGGCGCGCTGCGGAAGCGCAGCAGCGATTGAGCCGACTTTACGAAGCGATCGAGAACGGGGTCGCCGATCCCGCCGACGCCGATCTGGCCGGACGGATAGATTCGTTGAAATCAGCGCGCGATCTGGCGAATGCCGAAGCGGCTAAGGCGGGGGATGTCCTCAACGCGTCGGGTATTGGCGCCGTATCGTCGAATATGCTCGCCGAATTCACGACCCGCGCGCGGATACAAGTGCGTGCTGGCGGCCCGAAACAACGACGCGACCTGCTGCACCGGTTCGTCCAGAGAATCGAAGTTCACGACCGACTGATAAGGGTCGGAGGAAAACGAGAATCGCTGCTGAAGACGGTGGTTTCTCTAGGAAACGAACAAGTCAGTGGGCAAGTGCCCTCTGCTGTACTGAAATGGCTCCCCGGGTAGGATTCGAACCTACGGCCGCTCGATTAACAGTCGAGAGCTCTACCGCTGAGCTACCGAGGAACACGCCGCCTAAGCGGGCAAGGCGGTCCCTTTGCCGCCGGTCGCGGGATTAATCAAGCCCTCAAACGATAAATTGTTCCATCGCGATGCGTTCGTCGAGGCCCTGATCGGGATCGAAGAGCAAAGTCAGTGGCCGGCTGCGGTCGGTGGTGACCAACACCGTCTTCACATCGCGGATTTCGCGCTGGTCGGCGACCGCGCTGACCGGCCGTTTCGCGGCTTCGCGGACGTTGAAACGGATGCTCGTCGATTCGGGAACGAGCGCACCGCGCCAGCGCCGCGGGCGGAAGGGGCTGATCGGAGTCAGCGCGAGCATTGCCGAATCGAGCGGAAGGATCGGGCCGTTGGCGCTAAGATTGTAAGCGGTGGATCCTGCGGGGGTCGACACCAGCACGCCGTCGCACGCGAGTTCCTCGAGCATCGTCTTTTCGTTGATCATAACCTCGAGCTTCGCCGCCTGACGCGTCTCGCGGAGGAGCGAGATTTCGTTGATCGCGGGCAGGATGTGCCGCTCTCCGCTGATCGTGGTGATATCGCCCGACAGCGGATGGATCAGATAGGGGCGCGCCGCCGATATGCGGTCGAGCAGGCCCTCGACCCGGAACTCGTTCATCAGGAAGCCGATCGTGCCGCGGTTCATTCCGAACACCGGCAGGCTCCGCCGCTGGTCGAGGAGCTGGTGCAGCATATGAAGCAGGAAGCCGTCGCCGCCGAGCGCGATCAGCATGTCGGCCTCGCCCAGATCGACGAAATCATATAGCGGTCGCAGCTCGGCCTCGGCCTCTTCCGCTGCGGGCGCGTTCGATGCGACGAGCGCGATCTTGCGTTGCATCATGGTCCCCGTGCCCCCTCGGCCTTTGGGAGCGGCCTGTCAGCCGCCCGTTGCACTCATATGACGCGCGACCGCCGGTGTGGACTTTCGTTCGATATGAAAGTCATGCGCGCGGGGTTTGCCAGCCAATGCGACATCAATCAAGCCATCGACATCGCCGCCGTCGCGCAGCGCAGCGCGCAGGTCGACATGATCCTCCTGACCCAGGCACATATAGATACGTCCTTCGACCGTCAGACGAATGCGGTTGCAGGTCGCGCAGAAATTGTCGCTGAGCGGCGTGATGAGGCCAAGGGTGACGGGGCTTCCCTCGACCGCGAAATATCGCGCCGGACCGCCGGTGCGCTTGTCGACAGGAAATATCTCGCGTTCCGCCCGCAGCGGGGCAATGAACTGGTGGAGCGGAATATAATGGTCGCTGCGATCCTCGGCGACCTCGCCGAGCGGCATCGTCTCGATCAGTGTCAGGTCGAAGCCGTTGGCCCCGCAATAATCGAGCATCGGCGGCAGCTGGTCTTCGTTGAGCCCGGCAAGGGCGACCATGTTGACCTTCACCGCGAGGCCGGCCTCGCGTGCAGCCTCGACCCCGCGCAATGCGACATCGAGATCGCCGACGCGGGTGATATGGCGAAAGGCCACCGGATCGAGCGTGTCGAGGCTGACGTTGATCCGCCGAACCCCGGCGGCGGCGAGCATCGGCGCATGTTCGGACAACCGCATCGCATTGGTGGTCAGCGTCAGCTCGTCGAGTCCGTAGCCGATCAGCGCGCCGAGTCGCGCGGCCAGCATGTCAATGCCGCGCCGCACGAGGGGTTCGCCGCCGGTCAAGCGGATACGGCGGATGCCGCGCGCGACGAATCGTTCGGCGAGATCGCCCATTTCCTCGATGCTCAGCACCTGCGATCGCGGCAGAAAGCGCATATCTTCGGCCATGCAATAACGGCAGCGAAGGTCGCAGCGATCGGTGACCGACAGGCGCAAATAGCTGATCCGGCGGCCAATGCCGTCGATCAGGGGCGCGGATGGAGAGGAATTTGCGGCCATCGGCGATATTCTGGTGCAAAATGGAAGGGCTTGGCAAGCAATCGCTGCTATGGCGGCGCTCATGAATCGGATGATTGACTCGGGCGCCCCAAGCGTCCGGCAGATTGAATTGCTACAAAAACAGGCCGGCGCGGATATCGGGGTGATCCTGGTCCAGGTCGACCAGCTCGCGCGCATCAACAACAGCGCGGGCACCGAAACGGGTGATGCGCTGCTTGAGGAAGTGGCGCGCCGGCTCGAAAGTTTTGCCGGCGACGAATTCGGACGGGGATCATTGGTCGAGCGAACCGGCGGGCCACGTTTCGTCATCGTGCCCGCGACATCGCTGTCGCTTGGAGCCTTGCGCGTGCAGGAACGTGCGCTGCACGTCGCGCTCGCCGAACCGATGGTGGGCGATCCGAACGGCCGGCTGGCAATCCGTATCGCTTCCTCGCTGATCACCCGCGACGAGGATATCGCGGCGCAGCTTCGCATCGCGGCCGATCAGCTCGGCCGCCCCGCATCGGCGCGCGATGGCGCGATGGTCAACGCGGCGCTCTCGCATGATGAGGTCGTCGTCTTCTATCAGCCGCAATATGACGTCGCGACCGGCGAAATGACCGGGGTCGAAGCTTTGCTGCGCTGGCAGCATCCCGAGCTGGGTTTACTGGGCGCCGGGCCGCTGGTGACCGCTGCGCGGGCCGCGCGGCTCGAACGCGAACTCACCGAACACACGCATCGCGTCGCGCTTGCTGAAATGGCGCAATGGCCAAAGGCGCTCGGCAAGCTGCGCGTATCGCTCAATATCACCGCCGCCGATCTTGGCGATCCCGAATTCGCGGACCGCTTTGCGATGATGGCGAAATGGGCGGGGGTCGATCCCGACCGGATCACGCTCGAGCTCACCGAACAGGCCATGCTCAGCGATCCCGCGAGCGCCGCGGCGCAGCTCGCGCAGCTGCGCGCGTTTGGCTGCGCGATCGCGATCGACGATTTCGGCACCGGCTATTCCAGCCTGTCGCTGCTCGCGCGGCTTCCGATCGATTATCTCAAGATCGACAGCGGCTTCACTCGCAGCCTCGATGGCAGCGACCGCGACCGCATCGTCGTGCGCGCGATTGTCGATCTGGCGCGCGCGCTGGGTCTGCTCGTGGTTGCCGAGGGTATCGAGACCGAGCAGCAACTCGGCCGGCTCAAAGAGCTGGGCGTCGCGACTTGGCAGGGCTTCCTGAAGTCGGGTCCAGTGCCGGGCGATCAGCTGCTGGAGATGCTGACGTCCTAGGCGGACTGTCGCGCCAATTTCCCCAGTCCTTTCGATAGCTGTAGCGCGCCATTGAGCCGCGCACCCGTGCTGACCCAGTCGCCGCTGATCGACAGCTTGTTGTCGGGGCGCAGGCGCGCGCGACCTTTCAGCCGTTCGACATAGGTGATCAGCCCGGCGACGTTGGCAAAGGCGTCGCCGTGGAAGCTGATGAGCGCGCCCTTGGTGCCGACGTCGAGCTTCGCGATCCCCGCGAGCTTGGCGTTCGCCTTGATCTCCATCAGCTGGATCAGGTTCGCGGTTTCGGGCGGCAGCGGGCCGAAGCGGTCGATCATCTCGGCCGCAAAGGCATCGAGCGCCGGGCGGTCCCCGGCGTCGTTCAGGCGGCGATAGAGCGCCATGCGCAGCGGCAGGTCAGGGACATAATCCTCGGGGATCAGGATCGGCGCGTCGACGGTGATGACCGGTGACAGCGCTTCGCGCGGCGGCGCGGCGCCCATGCCCTCGGCCTTGGCCACCAAAATGGCTTCCTCGAGCATCGACTGGTAGAGTTCGAAGCCGACCTCGCGGATATGCCCCGACTGCTCGTCGCCGACGAGATTGCCGGCGCCGCGAATGTCGAGATCGTGGCTCGCGAGCTGGAAGCCCGCGCCGAGCGTGTCGAGATCGCCGAGTAGTTTGAGCCGCTTTTCGGCGGTGTCGGTGATCGCGCCGCCCTCCGGCGTGGTAAGATAGGCATAAGCGCGCGTCTTCGAACGCCCGACGCGGCCGCGTAGCTGATAGAGCTGCGCGAGGCCAAAGCGGTCGGCGCGGTGGACGATCAGCGTGTTGGCGCTCGGAATGTCGAGCCCGCTCTCGACGATCGTCGTCGAGACGAGCACATCATATTTGCGGTCGTAGAAAGCGCTCATCCGCTCTTCGACCTCACCAGGCGCCATCTGGCCGTGTGCGACGACATATTTGATCTCGGGCACGCGCGTGCGCAGGAACTCTTCGATGTCGGGAAGATCCTTGATCCGCGGTGTGACGAAGAAGCTTTGTCCGCCGCGATCATGCTCGCGGAGCAGTGCCTCGCGCATCACCACCGGATCCCATGGAGCGACATAGGTCCGCACCGCGAGGCGATCCACGGGAGGCGTCTGGATGACGCTCAGTTCGCGCAGACCCGACATCGCCATCTGCAACGTGCGCGGGATCGGCGTCGCGGTAAGGGTCAGGACGTGGACGTCGGTCTTGAGCTGCTTCAGCCGTTCCTTGTGGACGACGCCGAACCGCTGTTCCTCGTCGACGATGACGAGGCCGAGATTTTTGAACTCGACCGATTTCGCTATCACCGCATGGGTGCCGACGACGATGTCGATCGTGCCGGCGGCGAGGCCGTTGCGTGTCTTCTGCGCTTCGGCTGCCGGGACCAGCCGCGACAGCCTGCCGATGTTGATCGGGAAGCCTTTGAAGCGCTCGACGAAGTTCGTGTAATGCTGGCGCGCGAGCAGAGTGGTCGGAACGACGACCGCAACCTGCACCCCCGCCATCGCCGCGACGAAGGCGGCGCGGAGCGCGACCTCGGTCTTGCCGAAGCCCACGTCGCCGCAGACGAGCCGGTCCATCGGGCGTCCCGATGCCATGTCTTCGAGCACATCGCCGATCGCGCGGTCCTGATCGTCGGTTTCCTGATAGGGGAAGCGGTCGGCGAAGGCGGGATAGGCGGCATCCTGCGCCAGCACTTCGCCCGAGCGCAGCGCGCGCTGCGCTGCGGTCGCGAGCAGTTCGCCTGCGATTTCGCGGATCCGCTCCTTCATCCGCGCCTTGCGGCGCTGCCAGGCTTCGCCGCCGAGCTTGTCGAGCGCGACACCATCGCTCTCGCCGCCATAGCGCGAGAGGACGTCGAGGTTCTCGACCGGGACGTAGAGCTTGTCGCCGCCCGCGTACGTCAGCGCGACGCAGTCGTGCGGGCTGTTGCCGACCGGAATCTGGGTCAGCCCCTCATAGCGGCCGATGCCATGGTCGAGGTGGACGACAAGGTCGCCGACGCTGAGCGTCGCGAGTTCCGCAAGAAAGGCGTCGGCGCTCTTGCGGCGCTTCTGGCGGCGGACCAGGCGTTCGCCGAGGATATCCTGTTCGGTGAGCAGGCTGATCGCGTCGCTGGCAAAGCCGTGGTCGAGCGGCAGGACCACCATCGCGGTTGCACCGCCGCTTTCCGCCGATGCGGTGCCGAGCGCATCCTGCCAGCTGTCGGCAGGTGCCAGCGAGGTGACGCCATGGTCGCGGAGCAGGCCCGACAGCCGCTCCCGCGCGCCGCCCGAATAGCTGGCAATGATGGTCTTGCGGCCCTTGCGCCGCTCGTCCGACAGATGGTCGGCAACCTTGTCATAGACGTTGAGGTCGGCGGTGCGTTCGGGGGTGAAGTCGCGCGCGGCGAAGGTTTCGAGATCGATGACCGATGCCGACGGCGGCACATCGAAGGGCGAGACAAGGTGGATGGGGCGTGTGCGCTCGGCCCCGGACCATTCGTCCGGGGTCAGATAAAGCGTTTCGGGCGCGAGCGGGCGATAGCTGCCCGCTTGCTCGCGCTCGGCCGCAACGCGATTCGCATGATAGTCGCGGATCGCGTCGAAGCGCGTTTCGGCGGTCGCGTCGGTGCGGTGGCCGCGCAGCACCGGCGTCGCGGGATCGATATGATCGAACAGGGTCGCCAGACGTTCCTCGAACAGCGGCAGCCAATGGTCCATGCCCGCCTGCCGCCGGCCTTCGCTGACCGCCTGATACAGCGGATCGCCGGTCGCCTGCGCGCCGAAGATTTCGCGGTAGCTGGACCGGAAGCGCTTGATCGTTGCCTCGTCGAGCAAGGTCTCTGCTGCCGGGAGTAATTGCAATGCCTTGGCGGGGCCGAGGCTGCGCTGGTCGGCAGGATCGAAGCGGCGGATGCTCTCGATCTCGTCGCCGAAGAAATCGACACGCAGGCCGGTCTCCTCGCCGGCGGGGAACAGGTCGAGGATGCCGCCGCGCACCGCGAACTCGCCCTGGTCGGCGACGGTATCGACGCGGCTGAAGCCGTTCGAGACGAGCAACTCGGCGAGCGCATCGCGGTCGATCCGCTGCCCCGCGGCGAGCGTCGTCGCGAGTTGGCGGATACGGAAGGGCGTCAGCGTGCGCTGGGTGATCGCGGCCACGGTGGTGAGGATCAATTCGCCGCGCTTCGCCGGCGCCTGCAACGCCGACAGGGTCGCGAGCCGGTCGGCGCTGACGCGCATCGACGGGCCCGCGCGATCATAAGGCAGGCAATCCCACGCCGGAAAGCGATGGACGATCAGGTCGGGCGCAAAGAAGGGGGCCGCGTCGGCGACGGCCTGCATTGCGCTATCGTCGGTCGCGACATAGACGAGCCGCTTGTCGGTCGCCCGCGCAAGGTCTGCGAGCAGCAGCGGCAGGAAGCCGTCGGCCGCGCGCGCAAGCGTCAGCGGCTTCGAGGCCGACGCGATGGCGGCAAAAATGTCGGCAGCGGGACGCGTCATGGCAGCGGAATATAATCCAGTCGGCGCATTGCGGTGATCAACTCGGGCTTGTCCAGATGTGCCGGCGGGTGGCCGGTGCCGAGCGCCCACGCCATGATATCGACGTCGTCTTCCTCGACAACCAGCTCGTACCAGGCGATCTCTTCCTCGCCCCAGTCGCCGGAATAGCGATCGAAGAAGCCGCCGATCATATAGTCGGCCTCGCGTGTGCCGCGATGCCAGGCGCGGAATTTCAGGCGTTTGAGGCGGTCGGTGTGCGGCACGGGTAGAATCCTGACAGCCCATGCGGCCAAGAGTGGCGCACGGGGAACAATCTCTATAGTCAGCCCAGATAGTCATGCGACCTGAGATACTCAATCCGCTCTTTGCCGCGCTGACCGACCTGAAGGGTGTCGGACCGCAGCTTGCCAAGCCGCTGACGCGGCTGGGGCTGGAGCGCGTGGTCGACGTCCTGTTCCATTTGCCGACGGGACTGATCTCGCGTTTTCCGGTCGACCGGCTCGATCAGGCACAGGCGGGGCAGACGATCATCGTCGACCTGACCGCACAGGACTATCGCCCCGGTCGCAGCCCGCGCGCGCCCTTCGGCGTCGAGGCGTTCGACGACGCCGGCGACCATGTGCGCCTGACCTATTTCGGACGAACCTCGGGGCTGGCGCGCAAGCTGTTTCCCTTGGGAGAAAAGCGCCGCATTTCGGGTCGCCTCGATTTCTATGGCGACATGCGCCAGATCGTGCATCCCGATCAGGTCATCGAGCCGGGCGACGAAGCCGGGATCGCCGAGCATGAACCCGTCTATCCGCTGACCGAAGGCCTCACCAACGCGCGGCTGTCGCAACTCGGCGCGGTGGCGCTCGAACGGCGTCCCGATCTGGCCGAATGGATCGACGCGCCGCTGCTGGCGAGCCGTAACTGGCCCTCCTGGCGCGAAGCGATGGAGCGTGCGCATGCCAGCCCGCGCGACGAGGCGGCGCGCGACCGGCTCGCCTATGACGAGATTTTCGCGAGCCAGGTCGCGTTGATGCTGATCCGGGAAGGGCTGCGCGCGCGCAAGGGCAGGGCGATCGTCGGCGACGGGCGATTGACCGATGCGCTGCAACTGCCGTTCGGCTTGACCGGGGCGCAGGAGCGCGTCGGGCGCGAGATTGCGGGCGACATGGCGCAGGATCGCCCGATGCTGCGGATGCTGCAGGGCGACGTCGGATCGGGGAAAACGCTCGTCGCGCTGCGCGCGATGCTCGCGGCGGTCGAGGCGGGGACGCAGGCGGCGCTGCTCGCACCGACCGAGATCCTTGCGCGGCAGCATTATGCGACCTTGCAGCGGATGCTCGGCGGGCTGCCGGTGAACCTCGCGATCCTGACCGGGCGCGACAAGGGCAAGATACGCGAATCGACCTTGATGGGGCTTGCGGACGGCAGCATCGACATCCTCGTCGGCACCCATGCGATCTTCCAGCAGGCAGTGGCGTACAGGGATCTGTCGCTTGTCGTCGTTGACGAGCAGCATCGCTTTGGCGTTGCGCAGCGCTTGATGTTGACCGCCAAGGGCAACCGTCCGCCGCATCTGCTGGTGATGACGGCGACCCCGATCCCGCGCACGCTGCAACTGGCCAATCATGGCGAGATGGACGTGTCGCAGATCGACGAGATGCCGCCGGGGCGCACCCCCGTCGACACGCGCGTCATCTCGCTCGACCGGCTCGACGATGTGGTGGGTTCGCTCGACCGCCATCTGGCGACGGGGGCGCAGGCCTATTGGGTGTGCCCGCTCGTCGCCGAGAGCGAGGGAAGCGAACTCGCCGCGGCCGAGGATCGCGCCGCCTTGCTGCGCGCGCGACTGGGCGACGGACGCGTCGGGCTCGTCCACGGCCGGATGAAGGGCCCCGAAAAGGATGACGTCATGGCGCGCTTTCAGGCGGGCGAGATCGGCGTCCTTGTCGCGACGACCGTGATCGAGGTCGGGGTCGATGTTCCCGCCGCCAGCCTGATGATCATCGAGCATGCGGAGAATTTCGGGCTGGCCCAGCTTCACCAGCTCCGCGGCCGCGTCGGGCGCGGCACGGCGAAATCGGTGTGCTTGCTGCTCCGCTCGCAGAACCTGTCCGAAACCGCGCGCGAGCGGCTGGCGCTGATGCGCGATACCAACGATGGCTTCGTGATTGCCGAGAAGGATCTGGAACTTCGGGGCGGCGGCGAACTGCTCGGGCTCAAGCAGTCGGGCGACGCCGATTATCGCGTCGCGACGCCCGAACAACTGGTGCGGCTGTTGCCCGTCGCGCATGATGATGCGCGGCTGTTCGTCGAGCGCGATGGCGGCATGGACGGGGCGCGCGGCGAGGCGGTGCGCCTCTGCCTCTATCTCTTCGAGCGCGATGCGGCGGTGCCGCTGCTGCGGAGTGGTTAGTTGACGTCCCCGCGTGCACCCATGGCGCGGATCATCGGCAGATAATCCTCGGCGGCGATCGACTTTTCGAACTGCACACCGGTCTTGCCGCCGAGCGACCAGACCACCTTTGCGGCGGTGCGGCCGATGATCGGCATGCGGAAGACGACGAGATCGCCGATCTCCAGCCCGCGCTCGTACCGCATCAGCATACCGTCGGCGCTGATGTTGACGCAGGTGCACATTTCCTGCCGCCCGTCGGGCAGCACGAATGGCAGGCGGCAATAGACGTCGCTACGCGGCGCTATTCGCTGGTCGAGCCCGACATAATGGGCCTTGTTGGTGTCAATCTTGCGCATACGTCCCGGACCTTTGTGGTTTGTCAGGGACGTTCTACGCGATTGCTAAAGAATCGGTAAATGATGTTTGTCGTATCAGCGCGTCACCAGGCCGTGTTTCTTCGATCCCAAGCTTACCGGAACGTCGCTTTCGGAAGGCTGAATCCGATGCTGCGGATCACGGACCACGACCCCATCGACCTTGACCGCGCCCTCGTCGAGTTTGCGGCGCGCTTCCTTGTTCGAGGCGGCGAAGCCAAGCTCGCGTAGCGCTTCGACAATCGACAGCCCTTCCGCAGGCGCGGCTGCGCGCGGCAGGTCGCCGCCAATCTGTCCCTTTTCAAAGGTTTGCGACGCGGTTTGGGCTGCCGTCTGCGCCGCGTCTGCGCCGCGGCACATAGCGGTCGCTTCGTTCGCAAGGACCTTCTTCGCCTCGTTGATCTCGGCGCCTTCCAGCGCCTCCAGCCGCGCGATTTCATCGAGCGGCAGATCGGTGAACAGCTTCAGGAATTTGCCGACGTCGCGGTCGTCGCAATTGCGCCAATATTGCCAATAGTCGAAATGGGGCAGCTGTCCCGAATTGAGCCACACGGCGCCCGACGCGGTTTTGCCCATCTTGGTTCCCGCAGCGGTCGTGAGCAGCGGAGTCGTCAGGCCATAGAGGTCCGCGCCGTCCATCCGCCGGCCAAGCTCCATGCCGTTGACGATATTGCCCCACTGGTCCGATCCGCCCATCTGGAGCCGGACGCCCCGCTCCTTCGACAGATAGCGAAAGTCGTATCCCTGCAGGATCATGTAGTTGAACTCGAGGAAGGTCATCGGCTGTTCGCGGTCGAGCCGCAGCTTGACCGAATCGAAGGTCATCATGCGGTTGATCGTGAAGTGGGTGCCGACTTCCTGGAGCAGTTCGATATAGCCGAGCTTGCCGAGCCAGTCCTGATTATCGACCATCACCGCGTCGGTCGGGCCGTCGCCGAAGGTCAGGAACTGCTGGAAGATGCTGAAGATCGACGCGATGTTGTCGGCGATGGTCTCGTCCGTCAGCATCTTGCGGCTCTCGTCGCGCCCGGTCGGATCCCCGATGCGCGTGGTGCCGCCGCCCATCAGCACAACCGGCTTGTGTCCGGTCTGTTGCAGCCGGCGCAGCATCATGATCTGGACGAGGCTGCCGACGTGCAGGCTGGGCGCGGTTGCGTCAAAGCCGATATATCCGGGGATCACCTGTTTCGCGGCAAGCGCATCGAGCCCTTCCGCGTCGGTCGTCTGGTGGATATAGCCTCGCTCGTCGAGCAGGCGCAGCAGGTCGGATTTATAGTTCGTCATAGCGGGCGGGCGCTTAGCATGGGGTTTGAGATTTGGATAGCATGCGGAAAGAGCTGATCTGCCACGCCGATACGCCCGCGAGGGCGGTACGGTCGGTCGCGGTCGAGGTGGAGCTGTCGTTTGAAGACGGCTTCGCGCTTCGCTTCGTCGTCGACGGCGAGGTTGGCGGGATCGTGCTGCCGCCCGGCGAGGGCGAGCTGGTTATCGCAGACAGCGGTACCGAAGGATTGTGGCAGAGCAGCTGTTTCGAGGCGTTTCTGACCGAAGAGGGTCAGCCCGACTATACCGAATTCAACTATGCCCCCGACGGGCGATGGGCCTGCTACCAGTTCGACGATTATCGTTCGCTGCTGCGGGCCGACCAGCTGGCACCCTGGCGGATGGAGGTCGAGCGCGATCCGGGGCGCTATGCGTTTCATGTCGAACCCGGTATTTTCCCTGACACGGGGTCCAGGCTGGCCTTGGCTGCGGTGATCGAGGAGATCGACGGCACGAAAAGCTATTGGGCCCTGTACCACCCGCCCGGAAAGCCCGACTTTCATCATCCCGATTGCTTTGCGCTGACGCTTGGGGCACCCGACGCGGCATGACTATTTCCTTTGGCATCGACCGCCTGCTCGCCGATCCGGCGCTCCTGAAATCGCTTCAAGGCCAGCGCGTCGCCTTGCTTGCGCACCCGGCCTCGGTCACCGCCGACCTGACGCACAGCCTCGATGCGCTGGTCGCGGCCGGGGTGAATGTCACCGCGGTGTTCGGTCCGCAGCATGGCGTGCGTGGCGACCTGCAGGACAATATGATGGAGTCGCCCGACTTCACCGACCCGACCTATGGCATGCCGGTGTTCAGCCTTTACGGCGAGGTGCGGCGGCCGACCGGCCAGTCGATGCACACGTTCGACGTGATGCTGATCGACTTGCAGGATCTGGGCTGCCGCATCTACACCTATGTGACGACTTTGCTCTACATCCTCGAAGCGGCCGCCGAGCATGGCAAGGCGGTGTGGGTGCTCGACCGGCCCAATCCGGCGGGGCGCCCCGTCGAGGGCACGCGGCTTCTGCCAGGCTGGGAAAGCTTCGTCGGCGCGGGGCCGATGGTGATGCGCCACGGCCTGACCATGGGCGAGATGGGGCATTGGTTCATCCGTCACTTCCATCTCGACGTTGATTATCGCGTAGTCGCGATGGAAAACTGGGCGCCTGATGGTCCCGGCTTCGGCTGGCCGACCGATCGCGTCTGGATCAACCCCAGCCCCAATGCGGCAAACCTCAACATGGCGCGCGCCTATGCCGGGACTGTGATGGTCGAGGGTGCGACGCTGAGCGAAGGGCGCGGCACGACACGCCCGCTCGAACTGTTCGGCGCACCCGACATCGACGCCAAGGCCGTCATCGCCGAAATGCAGCGGCTCGCGCCCGAATGGCTAACGGGCTGCCGCCTGCGCGACATCTGGTTCGAGCCGACTTTTCACAAGCATATGAAGCAGCTCAACAACGGCATTCATATCCATGCCGAGGGTGCGTGGTACGATCATGCCGCGTTCCGCCCGTGGCGCGTGCAGGCACTCGGATTCAAAGCGATCCGCCTGCTCTACCCGGACTATCCGCTCTGGCGCGGTAAGGATTTCAAATATGAGTATACGGACGATGTGCTTGCGATCGACGTGATCAACGGCGGGCCTGCTTTACGCGAATGGGTCGACGATGCCGGGGCGGTGGCGGGCGATCTCGACGCGCTGACGCTGCCTGACGAGGCGGGGTGGCGTGAGGAGATCGGGGACCTGCTGATTTACTGAAGAAGGGTATGGCTATGCATCGGCGGCACTTCCTGGGAACGGCAGCACTGACCGGCCTCGCGGCGGGCTTGCCGGTACCGGCCTTCGCGGTCGACACGGCGGGCCTTCCCGATCTCGCGGCGAAGGCCGTCCCGATCGGCAAGGCCGAGCGTATGGCACGCATCGCCAAGGCGAAGGAACTGATGCGTGCCAATGATATCGGCGCGCTGCTGATCGAGCCCGGATCGAGCCTCATCTATTTCACCGGGGTCGAATGGTGGCGGAGCGAGCGGCTGACCGCCGCGGTGCTGACGCGCGAAGGCGAGGTCGCGATCGTCACGCCCTTCTTCGAAGAGCCTTCGGTGCGGGAAAGTCTGGGTGTCGACGCCGAGGTGCTGACATGGAACGAGGATGAGAATCCGCTGGCGGCGGTCGCGGCGTGGCTCGGCAAGCGCGGATTGGCAACGGGAAAGATCGGCGTCGAGGAGACGGTGCGTTATTTTGCGGTCGATGGCCTGCAAAAGGCGATGCACGCCGCAACCGTGGTCAATGGCGCACCGGTGGTTCGCGGGTGCCGGATGCACAAGTCGGCCGCCGAGATTGCGCTGATGCAGATCGCGTCCGACATCACGCTCGCCGCCTATCGTCACACCGCTCCGCGCGTTGAGGCAGGGATGACGCCCGCCGACATCGGCGCGATCATGAAGGCCGCGACGCGGGCGCTCGGCGGTAACAGCGAGTTCGAACTGATCCTGCTCGGCGAGGCGAGCGCCTATCCGCATGGCAGCGGCAAGCCGCAGGCGGTGAGGGACGGCGAGGTCGTGCTGATGGACTGCGGCGCCACCGTCCACGGTTATCAGTCGGATATTTCACGGACCTTCGTTTACGGCAAGGCGACGGCGCGCCAGCGGCAGGTGTGGGACCAGATGCGCAAGGGGCAGGACGTGGCCTTTGGCGCCGCGAAGCTCGGCACGCCGGCGGGCGCGGTCGACGATGCGGTGCGCGCCTATTATCAGAGCCTCGGCTGGGGGCCGGGCTACAAGCTGCCCGGTACTTCGCACCGCACCGGGCACGGCATCGGCCTCGACGGTCATGAGCCGGTCAATCTGGTGCACGGTGAAACGACGAAGCTGGCGCCCGGCATGTGTTTTTCGAACGAGCCGGGCATCTACATCCCCGGCGAGTTCGGGATCCGCCTTGAGGATTGTTTCCATATCACCGATCGCGGGCCGCAATGGTTCAGCGAACCGCCACCGTCGATCGATCGGCCGTTCGGCTAGCCCGGCACTCTCGGCCGCTGGACGAGGCTTACCAGCACGAACGAAATGATCATCAGCAGATACCAGCTACCGAGCTTTTCGAACCCGACCATATGCCAGCCATCGTTCTGGCTCGGGTAAGTCCAGGCGCGAGCGAAGGTGCCGATATTCTCGGCAAACCAGATGAACAGCGCGACAAGGCCCCAGCCGACGAGCAACGGCATCCGGCGATGCGTGTGGAGCGGGCGGAACCACACCTGGCAGCGCCAGAAGAGCAGCGCGGTCGCCGCGAACAGCAGCCATCGGATGTCATAGATCCAGTGGTGCGCGAAGAAATTGATGTAGATCGCTGCCGCAAGGACATAGCTCGTCCAGATCGGCGGATAGCCCGAATAGCGGAAGTCGAAGATGCGCCAGACGCGCGCGATATAGCTGCCGACTGCGGCATACATGAAGCCCGAGAAGAGCGGCACCGCGCCGATGTGGAGCAGGCTTGCTTCGGGATATTGCCACGACCCCGCGGCGGTCTTGAACAGCTCCATCACCGTGCCGACGATGTGAAAGATCAGGATGACGATCGCTTCCCTCGGCGTCTCCAGCCGGAAGGCGAGCATGCCGAGCTGGATCAGCACCGCGCCGATCGTGATCGCGTCATAGCGGTGGAGCGGCGCATTGTCGGGCCAGAAGAGATGCGTGCCGAGCAGCAGCGCGAGCATCAGCCCGCCGAACAGGCAGGCCCAGCCCTGCTTGAAGCCGAAGACGAGGAATTCGAGAAACCAGCCGCGCGGTCCGGGCTCGACCGCCATCGCCTCCAGCCGGGCGCGGACGGCGTGGAAGCGGCTGTGGCCGCGTGCGCCGTCGCCCGCGGGCTCAGACATGCACAGAGACGTAGGCGATCAGCATCGCGGCGGGCAGCAATAGCGCCTGCGCAAGGATGGTGCCGGCCAGGCGGCTGAGAGAGATGAAGGTGATCGCGCGGCGGAAATCGCTTTCGTCGACTTTGCCCTCGACCGCGTCGTCGGTCATCACCGAAAGCTGCGGATCGATGAAGGCGAACAGCAGGATCGTCGCGAAGCCGTTGATCAGCGCGGAGAGCTGCGACGCGGTGACGCGGAATTCGGGCGCCAGATAGCCTGCGTAGAGCGAGGCGACGACCCCGACCGCGAGCAGCGATTGCGCGAGGCAGTTCGCGATCAGCACACCCCAGCCGATTCCTTTCGGCATCTTCCAGCTTTTGAGGTGCGAGAGGCTGGGAACGGTGAGCGAGCGGCCGAAGGTCCGCAGGCCGCTGGGGCTGATCGCCTTCACCGCCAGCTTCGTCGTCGAACGGTTGTTCTGGTACCAGCCGATCGCCGCGGCGAACATGCGTTGGCCGGTGGGTACGAGCAGAATGCCGATCAGGGTCGCTACACTGGCGGCGGCGAGGACGAACTGCATATCGATGAAGAGCGAGGCGCCGCTGCCGTCGTGGATGCGCGTCTCGATCCGCTTGGCGAGGAACGGCCCGAGGAAACTGTTCGATGTGCGCGAGAAGAGCACGAGGATGTTGAACAGCGCGAACGACATCGCGATCCGCCGCGTGCGGACGCCCGCAATGCGCGCGGCATAGGCGAGCGCGCCGATCAGGTTGATGAAGCCGGTGAGCAGCAGGATGGTGACGAGGGGGAGGTCGATCATCTTCGCGCCCCTACACCCCGTCCACGCCGCGTCAATGCTTTCGCGTCAGCTCGCGCATCGCATCGTCAAGCCCGGCGAGGCTTAGCGGATACATGCGGTCGTTCATCAGCTGTTTGATCAGCTTCACCGACTGGGTGTAGCCCCAATGCGCTTCGGGCACCGGATTGAGCCAGACCGCGGCGGGATAGACATGGGTGATGCGCTGCATCCAGACCGCGCCCGACTCTTCGTTGAAATGTTCGACGCTGCCGCCCGGATGGGTGATTTCATACGCGCTCATCGACGCGTCGCCGACGAAGATCACTTTATAATCATGACCATATTTGTGGAGGATGTCCCACATCTGGTGGCGTTCGGACCAGCGGCGCTTGTTGTCCTTCCACACGCCTTCGTAGGGGCAATTGTGGAAATAGAAGAATTCGAGATTCTTGAATTCGGTCGTCGCGGCGCTGAAAAGTTCCTCGCAGAGCTTGATGAACGGATCCATCGATCCGCCGACGTCGAGGAACAGCAGCAGCTTGACCGCATTGCGCCGCTCGGGTCGCATGCGGATGTCGAGCCAGCCCTGCCGCGCCGTGCCGTCGATCGTGCCCGGAATGTCGAGTTCGTCGGCCGCCCCCTCGCGCGCGAACTTGCGCAGGCGGCGGAGCGCGATCTTGATGTTGCGGGTGCCAAGTTCCTTGGTGTTGTCGAGATTCTGGAACTCGCGCTTTTCCCAGACTTTCAGCGCGCGCTTGTGCTTGCTCTCGCCGCCGATCCGCACGCCTTCGGGGTTGTAGCCCGAATTGCCGAAAGGCGATGTGCCGCCGGTGCCGATCCACTTGTTGCCGCCCTGATGGCGCTTTTGCTGTTCCTCGAGCCGCTTCTTCAGCGTGTCCATGATCTCGTCCCAGTCGCCGAGCGACTTGATCGCTTCCATCTCCTCGGCGGTGAGATATTTCTCGGCAACCGCCTTCAGCCATTCCTCGGGCACGTCGACGGGGTTCTGACCATAGTCGGTGAGCAGGCCCTTGAAGACCTTGTTGAACACCTGATCGAACCGGTCGAGCTGCCCCTCGTCCTTCACATAGATCGCGCGGCTGAGATAATAGAATTGCTCGGGCGTGCGGTCGATGACCTCGCGGTCGAGCGCCTCGAGCAGCATTAGATGCTCTTTCAGACTGGCGGGAATGCCCGCGGCGCGAAGTTCGTCGAGAAAGCCCAGAAGCATGGCAAAGACCTATCGCGTCGGCGCGGCGGGCGCAATCACTTTACGTTTACGGAAACTTGGGTTGCGACGGAGAGTTGGAGCGACGGAAAACTGCGCAACTTCACTCGTAAATCGCATCGGAGCAGCTTGGGCCGCGCCTGCCAAAGCCACTAGAGACCCGCATGCGCGAGGGATTTTCGAGGCTTTAAGGCGACAAAAGATACGGATACGCAGCGCCCGATTGTCTCCATTGTCGCTTTTGGCGGCATGGGAGCGGCGGGCCATTCGCGTGAAGGGGGGCGAGGCGGGCAGGGGCGTCATCCAGAAGGATAGATCATTGCGGCGTATTTTAGGAAAGCGGTTTTTGGATATGCCTGGAAACGACCGGGAGCCGTCATCCACAATGTCGTCATCCCGGCGAAGGCCGGGATCTCGCCTGTGCACCCTTACGACAGGGTGAGATCCCGGCCTTCGCCGGGATGACGATTAAGTGACGGTCAGGAATCAACCCCACATCCGCTGTTCATCGCCAATCTGGATAGAAAAGGCCGAAACGTCCGATTGCTGCTAATGTGATCCCCGGCGAAAGCCGGGGCCCAGAGCGGCACAACGCCAGCTTTGCGCCGGAATTTCCTGGACCCCGGCTTTCACCGGGGATCACAGAGGGACCGTCCGCTCACCACCCCTAAGCCGACATTATCCTCACAGCAAAAATTCACCCGCCAGCGTCGTGACGCACTGCCCGGTCAGTTCGACCTGATCGCCGACCAGACGGCATCCGACATGGCCGCCGCGCGCGCTTGCCTGATAGGCGGCAAAGGCATCGCGGCCGAGGCGCGTCGTCCAATAGGGGGTGAGGACACAGTGCGCCGATCCGGTTACCGGGTCCTCGGGGATGCCCGCTCCCGGCGCGAAGGCACGGCTCACGACGTCGGCCCCCGACGGATCGCCCGCGCCCGGCGCGGTCGCGATATACAGGATGTCGCCTTCGCTGAGTGCCGCGAGGTCGGGCTTCAGCGCGCGAACTTCTTCTGCGCCGTGATAGACGATCAGCGCATAGCCGCCCTCGTGCCACAGCGTCTCGACGACATCGCCGCCCATCGCGCGGGCGATGTCGGGAAGTGGCTTTGCGGTCGGGCGATAGGAGGGAAGGTCCATCCGATACCCCTCGTCATCGCCGTTGCGGGCGACTTGCAGGATGCCGGCCTTGCGCGTGCGAAAGCGCATCTCGTTCCGCCACTGTGCCGCCGACAGCAGGACATGGCCGCTGGCGAGCGTTGCGTGGCCGCACAGCGCGACCTCGAGTGTCGGGGTGAACCAGCGCAGCTCGTAATCGGCCTCGCCGCTCTCGTCGGGAACGAGGAAGGCGGTTTCGGCAAGGTTATTCTCGGCCGCCATCGCCTGCAGCACATCGTCGGCCAGCCAGTCGTCGAGCGGCATGACCGCGGCCGGATTGCCGGTGAAGGGTCGGTCGGCGAAGGCATCGACCCGCGTGATCGGAAAGGAACGGAGCGCCGTCATGGATAGAGAAGCCCTTTCGTCCAGATGTCGCCATTGCGAACATACAGATTGCGTTCGTGCAGCCGGTGCGCGCGGTCCTGCCAGAACTCGATCCGGTCGGGGGTGACGCGCCAGCCCGACCAGCGCGGTGGGCGCGGCACATCCTGCCCCTCGAACCGCGCCTGCATTTCGGCAAAACGCGCCTCGAAGGTTTCGCGATCGGCCAGCGGGCGCGATTGCTCGCTCGCCCAGGCACCAAGTTGACTGTCGCGGCTGCGCGTTGCGAAATAGGCATCGGCGGTCGCATCGTCGACCGGCGCGACGACCCCCTCGATACGGATCTGGCGGCGCAGCGACTTCCAGTGGAACAGCAGCGCAACATGGGCATTGGCGGCGAGTTCGCCGCCCTTGCGGCTGTCGAGATTGGTGTAGAAGACGAAACCGTCGGGGCCGTGCCCCTTGAGCAGTACCATGCGAACCGAGGGCCGCCCGTCGGGCGTCGTGGTCGCGAGCGCCATCGCATTGCCGTCATTGGGCTCGCTGGCGCGGGCTTCGGTGAACCAGATGTCGAACAGGGCGAAAGGATCGTCGGTCATGCGCGCGGTCATACTGCGACCGGCCGCGATGGTCGAGCCGGGAAAGGGAACTTGACCCCTCCGCCGGATGTTCCCACATCGCGCGCTAATCAGGCCTTCACGGCCGGTCACTTATCGGGCTATTGGAGACAGATGGCAGATCCCTATTCCACCCTTGGCGTCGCGCGCGGCGCGAGCGAAGCGGAAATCAAGTCCGCATATCGCAAGCTCGCCAAGGAATTGCATCCCGACAAGAACAAGGACAATCCGAAGGCGTCGGAGAAATTCTCCGACGTCACCCGGGCCTATGACCTCTTGTCCGACAAGACGAAGCGCGCCCAGTTCGACCGCGGCGAGATCGACGGCGATGGCAATCCCGCGATGCCGTTCGGCTATGGCGGTGGTGGCGGTTTTCGTGGTGATCAACGCACAGGCCCCGGCGGTTTTAGCGGCTTCGGAAACGAGAGCTCCGATTTCGGTGACATTTTCGAGGGTCTGTTCGGTGGGCGCGGCGGCGGCGGCGGCAGCCCGTTCGGCGGCTTCGGCGGGCGAAGCGCGCCGCCGGCCAAGGGTGCGAATGTCGCCTATCGCCTGTCGGTTTCCTTCATCGATGCCGCGACGCAGGCGATGCAGCGGATCACGCTCGCCGACGGCAAGACGATCGACGTCAAGCTTCCGGCCGGGGTCGAAACCGGCACCCAGATGCGCCTTGCGGGTAAGGGGCAGGCCGGTCCCGGCGGCAATGGCGACGGGATCGTCACGATCACGGTCAAGGATCATCCCTTCTATGAGCGTGAGGGCGACAATATCCGCCTCGACCTGCCGATCACGCTGACCGAGGCGGTCAAGGGCGCGAAGGTGAAGGTGCCGACCGTCGATGGTCCCGTGATGCTCATGGTTCCCGCCGGCTCGACCTCGGGCAAGGTCATGCGCCTCAAGGGCAAGGGCTTCAGCCAGAAGGGTGGTGGCCGCGGCGACCAACTCGTGCGGCTGATGATCGACATTCCCGCAGAGGACGCCGACCTGTCGAAACTCGTCGAGGCGTGGACCGACGGCCGCGCGGTGCGGACTGATCTCGGCGTGTGATGCGTGGCTGACGGCAAGCAGCAAAAGATCGTCGCGGCGCTCGAACGCGAAGTGGCCGCCGAAGTCGGCCAGGAATTTCTTGCCGAAGGTCATTCGCCGCATTCGCCCGAAGCACGCGCCGAACGCGCAAAGCGCGTCAAGCTGCGCGCCCGGGCGCAGGGGGTCATCGAGCGCGGGCGCGAGTCGCTGGGCCCCGGCACGCGCGGTTTCAGGATCCTGCGCCGCGTCATTGTCGGCACTTATACCGATGGCTTCATCCACGCGGGCAATCTGGCCTATCTGGCGCTGATCGCGCTCTTTCCCTTTTTCATCCTTGTCGCGGCGGTGCTCAGCGTTCTGGGCGGCAGCGCGGGGGGCGAGGCGGCGATCGAGGCGGTTTTTTCGGTCATGCCGCCGTCGGTGGCCAAGGCGCTCGCCGGCCCGATCCGCGAAGTGATGTCGGCGCGCACGGGCATCTTCCTGTGGCTCGGCGGTCTCGTCGCGCTGTGGACCGTCGGCAGCTTCATCGAGACGATGCGCGACATATTGCGCCGCGCCTATGGCACGCATTTCAGCCGTGGTTTCTTCCATTACCGGCTGCTGTCGATCGGCATCATCACCGGCGCGGTCGTGCTGATGATCCTGTCGTTCAGCATGCAGGTGCTGATCGTCGGCATCGAACAGTTCGTCACCCGCATCCTGCCCGCAGCTTTTCAATCGGCGGGCACCGTTGCGATCTCGCGCGGGGTGTCTGGATTCGGGTTGTTCGTCGCCATCTACATGCTGTTCTACAGCCTGACGCCGTCGAAATATCGCACGCGGCAGTTCCCCAAATGGCCCGGCGCACTGTTCACGACGCTGTGGTGGATCGCGGTCACGCTGGCGCTGCCACCGCTGCTGGCTAGCCTGTTCAGCTATGACGTGACTTACGGCAGTCTTGCCGGCGTGATGGTCGCGCTGTTCTTTTTCTATCTCGTCGGATTGGGTATGGTGATCGGCGCCGAACTCAACGCCGCGCTCGTCGAGGTTGAGGATTTGGGCCACGACGCTATTGGGCGCGTCGACGATGTAATTATTGAAAAGACCGGAGACGAAAAATGACGGGTCTGATGACGGGCAAGCGCGGGCTGATCATGGGGCTGGCGAACGACAAGTCGCTCGCTTGGGGTATCGCAAAGGCGCTGCACGCGCATGGCGCCGAACTCGCGATCTCCTATCAGGGCGACGTGATGCTGAAGCGGGTGAAGCCGCTCGCCGACGAACTCGGCTGCGATTTTCTGATCGATTGCGACGTTGCCGACATGGACAATCTCGACGCTGCCTTCGCGACCCTCGGCGCGCGTTGGCCGACGATCGACTTCGTCGTCCATGCGATCGGCTATACCAACAAGGAGGCGCTGCGCGGCCATTATGCCGACGTGACGCTCGACGACTTCCTGATGACGATGAACATCAGCGTCTACAGCTTCACCGCGGTCGCGAAGCGCGCTGCGGCGATGATGACGCCGTTCGACCCCGAGACGGGCAATGGCGGCGGCTCGCTGCTGACCCTGAGCTATTATGGCGCCGAAAAGGTGATCCCGCACTACAACGTCATGGGCGTGGCCAAGTCGGCGCTGGAAACCAGCGTCAAATATCTCGCAAACGATTACGGCCCGCAGGGCGTGCGCGTGAACGCGATCTCGGCCGGTCCGATCAAGACGCTGGCGGCGTCGGGCATCGGCGATTTCCGCCTGATCCTGAAGTGGAACGAGCATAATGCCCCGCTCCGCCGCAACGTCACGATCGACGATGTCGGCGGCTCGGCGCTCTATCTGCTCAGCGACCTTGCGAGTGGCGTCACCGGCGAAACGCATCATGTCGACGCGGGTTATCACACCGTTGGCATGAAGCAGGAAGACGCCCCGGACATCTCGCTTGTCTGACGCAATCGGCATCCGCGCCGCAACGGCGGCGGATGCCGAAGCGGTCGATGCGATCATCCGGGCGGCCTTCGCCGGGACGGACTTCGGCCATCAGGGCGAAGCCGAACTGGTGCGGATGATCGATGCCGACGGCGACGCGCTGGTGTCGCTTGTGGCTGAACGGGACGCCTTGATCGTCGGGCATGTCCTGTTCAGCCGCATGGATATCGAAGCCGATGGTGGGGCGTTGGCTGGCGCGGGCCTCGCGCCGGTGTCGGTTGTGCCCGGGCTTCAGGGGCAGGGGATAGGCGACGCGCTGATCCGCGCCGGGATTGATGCCCTCCGCGAACAGGGCGTCGCGATCAGCTTCGTCCTCGGCCATCAGGCCTATTACCCGCGCTTCGGCTATTCGCCCGATCTCGCCGCGCGCTTTGCGTCGCGCTTTGCCGGGCCGCATTTCATGGCGATGATGCTGGACTCGGGCGCGGCTTGGCCGCTAGGCGGACGGGCGGATTACGCTCCCGCATTCGGCCGGATGGGATAGGGCAATGAGTTTCAACAGCTTCGGACGCGTTCTTCGTTTCACGACGTGGGGAGAAAGCCACGGTCCCGCTCTCGGTGCCGTCGTCGACGGCTGTCCGCCGCGCCTGTCGCTGTCCGAGGGTGATATCCAGCCTTATCTCGACAAGCGTCGCCCCGGCCAGTCGCGTCACACGACACAGCGGCAGGAGCCCGATCAGGTCCGCATCCTGTCGGGTGTGTTCGAGGGCAAGACGACCGGCACGCCGATCAGCCTGATGATCGAGAATGTCGACCAGCGATCGAAGGATTATGGCGAGATTGCTCAGGCCTATCGCCCCGGCCACGCCGATTACGCCTATGACGCCAAATATGGCATCCGCGACTATCGCGGCGGCGGCCGGTCGAGCGCGCGCGAGACCGCGGCACGCGTCGCCGCAGGCGGCGTCGCGCGCCTGATCATTCCCGAAGTGCAGATCCACGCCTGGGTTGCGGAAATCGGCGGCGATGCGATCGACCCTGCGAACTTCGATCTCGAAGAAATTGATCGCAATCCTTTTTTCTGCCCCGATCCTGCTGCGGCCCAGCGCTGGGAAGGGCTGATGGATGCGGCACGCAAGTCGGGCAGCTCGCTTGGCGCGGTGATCGAATGCGCCGCGAGCGGCGTTCCCGCAGGCTGGGGCGCCCCGATCTATGCCAAGCTCGACAGCGACCTTGCCGCCGCGATGATGGGCATCAACGCGGTGAAGGGCGTCGAGATCGGCGCCGGCTTTCAGGCCGCGCGGCTGCGCGGTGAGGACAATGCCGATCCGATGCGTCCCGCGACCGACGGCAGCAACCGCCCCGATTTCCTGTCGAACAACGCCGGCGGCATCGCAGGCGGTATCTCGACCGGGCAGCCGGTCGTCGTGCGCGTGGCTTTCAAACCGACCAGCTCGATCCTCACGCCCGTGCCGACGATCAACAAGGCCGGCGAGGCGACCGATATCGTGACCAAGGGACGCCACGACCCGTGCGTCGGCATTCGCGGCGCGCCGGTGGTCGAGGCGATGATGGCGCTGGTCCTTGCCGACCACAAGCTGCTGCATCGGGCGCAGAACGGCTGATGCCATAGTGGATTTCGTTGCCGCATTTATCGCGGAGCAAAAGGCGGTCATCGGCCTGCTCGTGCTTGCGGGGATGTTCGCGGCCTTCGTCTGGGAACGCTTCTCCCCATCGGTTGTCGCCGTCGCGGGGGCAGGGACGATGCTCGCGCTTGGCCTGCTCGACGAGAAAGGCGCGTACGGCGTCTTTTCGAACAGTGCTCCGCTCACCGTCGGGGCCATGTTCATCCTTTCGGGCGCGCTGATCCGCACCGGGGTGATCGACAAGGTCGGCAATTATGTCGTCGACCGCGCAAAACGACATCCGCGCCTGGCGGTGATCGAGGTGTTCGGCGGCGGCTTGCTCGTGTCGGGCTTCATCAACAGCACGCCCTTCGTCGTCGTGATGATGCCGGTCTGCTTCCGGCTGGCCGAGGCGCTGGGCGTATCGCCCAAGAAATTGCTGATGCCATTGTCGGTGATCGCCGTGCTCGGCGGTTGCCTGACCCTGATCGGCACCTCGACCAACCTCGTCGTCGCGGGCATCGCCGAACAGGCAGGGATCGGCGATTTTGGTCTGTTCAGCATCACGCCTTATGGTCTTGCGGTCGCCGCCGCGGGCGTCGTGGGGTTGCTGATCATGGCGCGTTTCCTGCCCTCCGACTATCCCCGCATTGCCGAAAAGGCCGACGGGACGGAGCAGCTTTATCTCACGGAGCTCGGGCTTTGCGAAGATGACCCTGCTGTCGATATGGCACTGGAAGCCGCAAGCCTCGGCATTCCGCCGGGCCAGATCGTCGGGGTGATCGCGGGCGGGCGACTGATCACCGGCCGCGACGCGCAGAACCACAGGCTCGCCGCGGGCAACCGCATCGTCGCGCGGCTCGATGGCGCGGCGCTGATGACGATCCGCAGCGAGGGGCGCTTCGCCATCGGCATCGGCGAAATCCCCGATGCGGACTCGACCGTGGTCGAGGTGACGGTGTCGCCCAGTCACCGGTCGATCGACCGTCCGCTCGCCGAGATTCCTTTTCTTCAGCGCCAGCGCGTCCGCATTCTCGGCGTCGCCCGTTTTCGGCATCTGCCCGGGCCGACGCTGTCCGAAAACCGCATTCGTGCCGCCGATCGTCTGCTTGTCGATGCCGATGACGCGAATATCGCGCTGCTCCGCGACAATCCCAATCTGATCGGCCTTGCAATGGCATCGGTCACCGCCTTCCGGCGGCGCCGCGCGTGGATCGCAATTCTCGTGATGGCCAGCGCGGTGCTGCTGTCGGCAACCGGGCTGATGTCGATCGGCATCGCGGCCTTCATTGGCGTGGGGGTCGTGCTACTCACGCGCTGCATCGACGCGTCGGAGGCGTGGGGCAGCATCGACGGCGACGTGCTGATCCTGATCTTCGCCATGCTGGCGGTGGGCGCCGCGCTCGAGCAGGCGGGATCGGTGGCTCTGATGGTCGGCGCGCTTGAGCCGGTGCTGGCAGATGCGCCGCAATGGGCCGTGATCGCGATCGTCTATTTCTCGGCGCTGCTGCTCTCCGAACTGCTCAGCAATAATGCCGTCGCCGCGCTGATGGGGCCGCTCGTGATCGGGATCGCCCAAGCGTCGGGTGTGCCGCCGCAGCCGCTGCTGATCGCGTTGATGCTCGGCGCCTCAGCGTGCTTCGCAACTCCGGTCGGTTATCAGACCAACACGCTCGTCTACGCCGCCGGCGATTATCGCTTCGTCGATTTCGTCCGGATCGGCGTGCCGCTCAACATAATGACCGGCGTTGCGGGCTGCGCCGCGCTCGCCTTCTGGACGCCCTGATTGGCCCGCGGGCGATTGCCCGCGCGCCGTCACCCTGTTACCCCCGCCTGATAGGAACCGCCACGCGCGGGACAGGGAGATTTCGATGGCACACCGCCTGACTTTGTACATTTTGATCGGCATGGTCCTCGGGATCGTCGCTGGATTCGCGGTGCGGACGTTCGTTCCCGCCGATAGCCAGGAATTCGCCTATTGGCTCCGCAGCTTCGGCATGCTCGCCAACATCTTCCTCAACCTCATCAAGATGCTCGTTGCACCGCTGATTCTCGGCACGCTGGTCGCGGGGATCGCGCATATGGGCGACAGCTCGGCGCTGGGTCGCATCGGCACGCGTGCGCTCGTCTGGTTCATCCTCGCCAGCCTGATCTCGATCAGCCTCGGCCTCGTCATGGTCAATCTGCTCGAACCCGGTGCGGGGCTGAATCTGGCGGTGGGGGCGCATTCGGCGGCGGAAGTGGGCGAAGTGAAGAAGCTCGATATGTTCGAGTTCATCGAGCATATTTTTCCGAAGAACATCATTCAGGCGATGGCGGAGAACAACGTCCTCCAGATTCTGGTTTTCGCGCTCTTCGCGGGCGTCGGGCTGACAGCGCTCGGTGAAAAGGGCAAGCCGCTCGTTCGGGGTGCCGAGGCGCTGGCCGAGCTGATGCTCCAGATCACCAACTATGTCATGCGCCTTGCGCCGCTCGCGGTGTTCGGTGCGCTGGCCAAGGTGGTCGCGCAATACGGGCTCGGGATTCTCGGCACCTATGCCGAGTTGCTCACCGAATTCTATATCTCGCTGGTCCTGCTCTGGGCGATCCTGCTCAGCATCGGTGCGATCTTCCTCGGCAGGCGGATCGTCCAGCTGATCCGCTACGTCCGGGAGCCGCTGCTGATCGCCTTTTCGACAGCCTCGTCCGAAGCCGCGATGCCGAAACTGTTCGAACAGCTCGACCGCTTCGGCGTTCCGCGCCGTATTTCCGGGTTTGTGTTGCCGCTCGGCTACAGCTTCAATCTCGACGGATCGATGATGTATGCCAGCTTCGCGACGATCTTTATCGCGCAGGCCTATGGTATCGAACTGTCGATCACGACGCAGATCCTGATCCTTCTGACGCTCATGGTGTCGTCGAAAGGGATTGCGGCGGTGCCGCGTGCCAGCCTCGTCGTCATCACCGCAACGCTGGCGATGTTCGATCTACCGGTCGAGGGGGTCGCGATCGTCTTTGCAATCGATCATTTCCTCGACATGGGACGTACCGCGACCAACGTCGTCGGCAATGCCGTCGCGACCAGCGTCATCACCAAATGGGAGGGGATGCTGGAGGTCGAGGAGCCGCTCGATGCCGAGCGTCCGCATGCGCCCGCGCATACCGCACATCGCGGTTCGCGCGGGCTGGACCTTCAGGAAGATATGGTGACCGACGAGCGGCAGAAGCCGCCCGCCGATATCTGACCCTTACCGCCGGTCGTCGGAGCCGACCGGCCGCTCGAAGCGAGTGGGCCGTTCCGCAGGGGCCTGACGCGGCGCGGCAGGTGGCGGGGCGCTTCGCACCGCCGGTGCGGCTTGCGGCGTCGGAGCGGGGCGGAAGCCCTCGGGCCGTCCGCCTGCCGGAGCTTCACGCGGCGGACGACGGACTTCGGGACCACGCGGAGTCGCGCCCGGCGACCAGTTGCGCGGCGGGCGCTGGGCCCCGCCCTGCGGACGGTCGGGCCGCGTGCCCGGCGTCGCGTCGGGACGCCATGGGCGCGTACCACCGGTGCCGGGCCCGCGATCGGGGCGTTGCGGATTGGTCGTCGTCGGGGGCGTGCCCGGCTGACCGTCATTCGGCCGGCCGTTCCAGCCGCCGGGGCGGCCCGGCCGGCCATCGCCATTGCCGTCGCCGCGCCCGGGCTGACCGTTCCAGTTGCCCGGGCGGCCCGGACGACCGTCACCATTGCCGTCACCGCGACCGGGACCGTTCCAATTGCCTTTGCCGCCATGATGTTTCCACCACGCGCGGCGCCCGCCCCAATAGTCCAGATACTGGCCACGCAGCGGATAGCGATTGCGATAGCTGTCGAAGAGCCACATGCCGTAGCCCGGATAATAATAATTGTCATACCAGCCGCCGCCAAAGCCGATCTGTGCGAAGCCGCTGCCATAATCGGCGCCATCGTAGCAGTCGTAGCCATAGCCATCGTCATAGGCGTAGCCGTCATAGTCATAATAGTCGGCGCCATAGCGCGTCGCGCAATCGCCACCGGCATAGCTGGCGCCAGAGACGTCGCCATAATAGCAGCCGCCGAGCGTCGTCGTCGCAAGCGCGCCGAGCGCGATGGAGAGAGAGCGTCCAAATGCCTTGGGCATGGCTTTATCCTTCAGGGTCCAAACGGATGTGGCCCTTCATCTTGCCATCAAATTGAGCGAGTCGACTTGAATTTGCGGTGAATGGAGTCCCGCACCGGGAAAGGCGTTACTTGCATTGGTGTCAGTAGTTCGGTAGCCAAGAGGCAAATGCAACGATGGAAGAGGCCGCCCCGATGAACGCCCCCGCGAAACTCAACTGGTCCGAAGGCCGTTTCGGCCCCGACACCGCGCACTGGTTGCCGCGCAATCCCGACAGCGGGCTCGACCATATTCCGGGCGAGGATGGCATGCCGATCATCGGCAACACGCTCGAACAATTGCGCGACTATCCGTCGTTCACCCGGCGCATGGTCGCCAAATATGGCCGCGTCTATCGCAACAACAGCTTCGGCGGGCGCAGTGTCGCGCTCCACGGGCCCGAGGCGAACGAGCTCGTCATGTTCGATCGCGAGAAGATTTTCTCGTCCGAACAGGGCTGGGGGCCGGTGCTCAACCTGCTGTTCCCGCGCGGGCTGATGCTGATGGACTTCGAAAAGCATCGGGCCGACCGCAAGGTGCTGTCGGTCGCCTTCAAGCCCGAGCCGATGCGCCATTATGCCGACTCGCTCAACGAAGGCATCCGCGACCGGGTGCAGACGTGGAGCGGCAAGACCTTCACCTTCTATCCCGCGATCAAGGAGCTGACGCTCGATCTCGCGGCAACGAGCTTCCTCGGCATTCCCTGGGGGCCGGAGGCCGACAAGGTCAACAAGGCCTTCGTCGATATGGTGCAGGCGTCGATCGGCGTCGTGCGCCGCCCGCTGCCCTTCACCGCAATGGGCCGCGGCGCGAAGGGGCGCGCCTATCTCGTCGATTATTTCGGCAAGATGGTCCCCGAGCGCCGCGAAGGGGCGGGCGAGGATATCTTCAGCCAGATCTGCCGCGCGAAAGATGACGAGGGCAAATATCTCAGCACCGAAGCCATCGTCGATCACATGAACTTCCTGATGATGGCTGCTCACGACACCATCACCAGCTCGGTGACGACCATGGTATGGATGCTCGCGAAGCATCCCGAGTGGCAGGACAAATTGCGCGAGGAGATGTTGAGCGTCGCGCCCGCCGGCGAAGGCGTCGGGCATAACGGCCTCGGCGAACTCGAGCTTACCGAGTGGGCGTTCAAGGAATCGCTCCGCCTCGTGCCCCCGGTCCCGAGCTTCCCGCGCCGCGCGCTCAAGGATTTCGAATATGGCGGCTACCGCATTCCCGCCGGCACGAGCGTCGGCGTCAGCCCCGCCTATACGCACATGATGGAAGAGCATTGGCCCGAACCCGAAAAGTTCGACCCGATGCGTTTCGCGCCCGAACAGGCGCGCGAGCGGCACAAATATGCCTGGGTGCCCTTCGGCGGCGGCGCGCACATGTGCCTGGGGCTGCACTTTGCGTATATGCAGGCGAAAATCTTCTTCCATCATGTCGTGACGACGCACCGCATCACCGTGCGCGAGGGGTATGCGCCCGAATGGCATATCCTGCCGATCCCGCGCCCCAAGGACGGACTGACAGTGACGTTCGAACCGCTCTGAGCTTGCCGGACCGGCGCGCACGCGCCATCTGGGGCGCGTGACGAGTCTGCGCCCCTATCTCATCTGGTTTGCCATCGCGGTGCTGGTCACGTTCGGTGCGATCCATGCGATGCAATGGGTGCGCGAACATCCCGAGCATTTCCCCGGCGCCCGCTTCGAATTCGAACATCCGCAGGGCTGGGCAACGCATCGCAAGCTGATGAATTTCGTCGATGAAGACGCCGCCTGTTTCGCGGCCTTTGATCGCGCCAGGGCGGGCTATGAGCGGCGGCCGGCGGTCGGCAGCGGCCAGTGCCGCGCGAGCCAGCGCATGGTGCTGACCGGCAACAGCTTCGTGCCGACGATGCGCCCTGCGAATGCCGCGCCGGGCTGCGCGGTGACGGCGGCGATGGCGCTCTGGACCCGCGACGTCGTGCAGCCGGCGGCGCGCAAATATTTCGGGCAGAATGTCGTCGAGCTGGAAAATCTCGGCAGCTACAACTGCCGCAAGATCGCCGGCAAGCAATCGCAGAGCGAGCATTCGACCGCCAATGCGATCGACATTTCGGCCTTCGTCCTCGCCGACGGGACGCGCATCACGCTGGTCAATGACTGGAAGCCGGGCGACAAGCGCAGCGAGTTTCTGCACGCGGTACGCGACGGATCGTGCGACCTCTTTTCGACGGTGCTGTCACCCGATCATAATGCGGCGCACGCCAATCATTTCCACCTCGACATGGCGGTGCGGATGGGTGGCTGGTCGATTTGCCGCTAGGCCGGGGTCAGACCGTAAAGCTCTCGCCGCAGCCGCACGCGCCCTTGGCGTTCGGATTTTCGAAGACGAAGCCTGCGGCAAAATCATCTTCCACCCAGTCCATCGTGCTGCCGATCAAGTAGAGCACCGACGCGCCGTCGATGTAGAAGACGCCGCCGGGGGTTTCGATCTTCTCGTCGAACTTCTGCTCTTCGGTGACATAATCGACCGAATAAGCGAGACCGGAACAGCCGCGGCGCGGCGTCGACAGGCGAACGCCGATCGAACCTTCGGGCGCCGACGCCATCAGCTTCGCGATGCGCGCTTCGGCGCCGAGGGTGAGCGTCACGGCGGCCGGGCGGGCCACTCTCGTCTTTTCGGGTGTTTTTACTTCGGTCATCACAGCATTCCCAGTTCGAGCCGCGCTTCGTCGCTCATATTCTGCGGGCTCCACGGCGGATCCCAGACAAGGTTGACCTCGGCATCGCCGACTCCGGGCACCGCGCCGACGCGCAGTTCGACCTCGGCGGGCATCGACTCGGCGACCGGGCAATGCGGCGTGGTCAGCGTCATCGTGACCATCACATGCCCCTCGTCGATCTCGACATTGTAGATCAGGCCGAGGTCATAGATGTTCACCGGGATTTCGGGATCGTAGATGTCTTTCAGCGCGTTGATGACGGCCTCATACAGATCTCCGCCGACCGCGCCGGGCTCGACCGCCGCGGGCTTGGCCGCGAGGAAGCCCTCCAGATAGTCGCGCTTCCGCTCCAGCTTTTCGGGTGCGGTCTCGACATCCTCCACGCGCGCCTTCGGGGGTGCCTCGACGCTCGTGACTTCTTCCACCTTGATCATGCGATCCTCGCTCATCCGAAAATCCTCTCGACGCGGGCGAGGCCATCGATCAGCGCCGCCACATCGTCCGAATTGCTGTAAACGCCAAAACTCGCGCGCGCGGTCGCAGGTACACCCAGATGCTCCATCAGCGGCTGTGCGCAATGGTGCCCGGCGCGGATCGCGACCCCGCTTTCGTCCAAGATAGTGCCGATATCGTGCGGATGAACCCCCGCCATCGCGAAACTGACGATTCCGGCGCTGTTTTCGGGGCCGAACAGCGTGATGCTGTTCTTGCGCGCCAGCGCTTCGCGCAAGCTGGTCACCAGCGCGACTTCATGAGCGTGGATCGCGTCAATGCCGATCGCCTCGACATACTCGACCGCTGCAGCGAGCCCGATCGCCTCGATAATCGCAGGTGTGCCCGCCTCGAAGCGCGTGGGGGCAGGGGCGTAGGTCGTCTTGGCAAAGGTGACGCGGTCGATCATCGACCCGCCGCCCTGCCAGGGCGGCAACGTGTCGAGCTTGTCGCTCCACAGCACGCCGATGGCGGTCGGCCCGTAAAGCTTGTGGCCCGAGAAGGCGTAATAGTCGCAGCCCAGCGCTGCGACATCGACGGGCAGGCGCGGTACAGCCTGACAGCCGTCGATCAGCAACTCGGCGCCGACGCTGTGCGCCAGCTCTGCGGCGCGCGCAACGTCGAGCGGGCTGCCGAGAACGTTCGAGACATGCGCGAAGGCAACCATCGTGTGTTCGGGGGTGAGCAGCTTTTCGGCGGCGTCGAGGTCGATGCAGCCTTCCTCGGTCAGAGGGCAGACATCGACCTGCCAGCCGGCGAGCTGCCAAGGGACGATATTGCTGTGATGCTCCAGCACCGACAACAGTACGCGGCCCCTCTTCGGGTGTGAATATGCGACCAGATTGATTGCCTCGGTCGCGCCGCGAACGAACGCAATCTCGTTCTCGCGCGCGCCGATAAACGCCGCGATCCGCCGTCGCGCTGCCTCATAGGCGAGCGTCATGTCTGCCGACCGCGCATAGACGCCGCGGTGCACGGTCGCATAGTCGCGGCCCATCGCATTCACCGTCGCGTCGATCACCGCCTGCGGCTTCTGCGCGGTCGCGGCAGTGTCGAGATAGTGCCAGCCCGGCGTCAGGCCGGGAAAGTCGGCGCGGACGTCAGTCAAGGTGCGAAGCGCGGTCGCGGTGCTCACACCAACTCTCCCAGCTTCGCGAGCGCCAACGCCTGCAGCTGTTCTTCATCGTCGGCGCCGTCGAACACGCCGGCAACGAACGCCTGCAGCATCAACTTCTTCGCCTCGCCCGGCGGCAGCCCGCGCGACTGGAGGTAATAGAGCGCCATCGCATCGAGCTCGCCGATCGCGCAGCCATGCGCGCACTTCACATCGTCGGCGAAGATTTCGAGTTCGGGCTTGGCGTTCGCGGTCGCGCTGCGGTCGAGCAGCATCGCTTTCACATCCTGCTCGCTATCGGTCTGCTGCGCATCGCGCGCGACCGCGACCTTGCCGAGGTAGGTGCCGGTCGCGGTGCCGCCGAGAACCGAGCGCACGACCTGCCGCGACGTCGCACCGGGTTCGGCGTGAGTGACCGTGGTGACGATCTCCAGATTCTGCTCGCCGCCGCCGATCTGCGCGGCGCCGAGATGGAAGTCCGCGCCTTCGTGCAGGATTACATTAAGTTCAATACGGCCATAGGAACCGCCGATGTTGAGCACATGCAGCGACGCGGCCGCACCCTTGCCGAGTACGACTTCAATCTGACGGATATCGCCCGCATCCTGCACGATCGCGCGCGCGAACTTGCCGCCCGCGGGCACGATGATGCTCTCGGGCGCAGGCAACGGCCACGCTGCGGTTACCGCGCCGATATCGCTATAGCGCCACGCTTCGTCGCGGCGAGAGGGGAGGGTGGCAGTCGTCAAACCACGATCTCCCGCACTTCGTCACCCCGGACTTGATCCGGGGTCCATGCGGTCCTGGATGCCGGATCAAGTCCGGCATGACGATGGAAGGGAAGGTGCGGGTGAATGCTCACGCCGCAATCTCCGCATAACCGTGTTCTTCCAGCTCGCGCGCCAGCTCGGGTCCGCCCGACTTCACGATCCGGCCGGCGGCAAGGACATGCACAAAATCGGGCTGCACATAGTCGAGCAGGCGCTGATAATGCGTGATCAGTAAAACCGCCTTGTCGGGGCGACGCATGATGCTGTTGATCCCGTCGCCCACGGTGCGCAGCGCGTCGATGTCGAGGCCGCTGTCGGTCTCGTCGAGGATCGCCAGCTTGGGATCGATGATCCCCATCTGCACCATCTCGTTGCGCTTCTTCTCGCCGCCCGAAAAGCCGACGTTCACCGGGCGCTTCAGCATGTCCATGTCCATCTTGAGCAGCCCCGCCTTCTCGCGCGCCAGCTTCAGGAAGTCGCCGCCCGACAGCGGTTCCAGGCCGCGCGCCTTGCGCTGGGCGTTCAGGCTTTCGCGCAGGAACTGGACGTTCGACACGCCAGGAATTTCGACCGGATATTGGAATCCGAGAAACAGGCCGGCGGCGGCGCGCTCGTGCGGATCCATTTCGAGCAGGTCGTGCCCATCGAAAGTCACCGAACCATCGGTGACTTCATAACCGGGCCGCCCGCCGAGCACGTAGGAAAGCGTCGACTTGCCCGCGCCATTCGGCCCCATGATCGCATGGATCTCGCCCGCATTGATGCTGAGCGACAGCCCCTTCAGGATCGGCTTGTCGGCGACGGTAGCGTAGAGATTTTCAATTTTCAGCATTCAATTTGACTCGTCTTCATAGAGGATGCGGCCTTCGCCCATAGCGCGGCGAATAGCATCCTCGGTATCAAAGGCTTCGGCAACGGCGCGGGAGCGAGAAGTCGCATCGGGATAGATCGGGTCAGCGATCATGGCGGTTTCGGCTTCACGGACAAGTTCGGCGCGTCGTGTTTCGCAAGCAGCAAGCGCCTTGTCGACGGCGCTTTTAAGTCCCGATGGACTTTGCAGGCTCGACATATCCATATGCTGCTCGAAGCAGCCCACATATTTATCGAACGCCGGTGCCATCGCGTTCGGAACAACCACGCCTTTCGGCGTGCGCGCACTGACGCTCCCGCTCAGCGCAACAGCCGACAGAAGCAGCGCAGAGATCGTCGGTTTGAACCAAAAACGCGTCACCCCACGCTCCCCTCAAGTGAAATCCCGAGCAGCTTCTGCGCCTCGACCGCAAATTCCATCGGCAGTTGCTGCAGCACTTCCTTGGCAAAGCCGTTGACGATCAGCGCCACCGCCTCTTCCTGCCCCAGCCCGCGCTGCATCGCATAGAAGAGCTGGTCGTCGCTGATCTTGCTCGTCGTCGCTTCATGCTCGACGGTCGCGGTCGGGTTGCGGACTTCGATGTACGGCACCGTGTGGGCGCCGCACTGGTCGCCGAGCAACAGGCTGTCGCACTGGGTGAAGTTGCGCACGCCCTCGGCGTTCGGCGCGACGCGGACGATGCCGCGATAGGTGTTGTTCGACTTGCCCGCACTGATCCCCTTGCTGACGATGGTCGATCGCGTGCGCTTGCCATTGTGGATCATCTTGGTGCCGGTGTCGGCCTGCTGATAATTGTTGGTGACCGCGACCGAATAGAATTCGCCGACGCTGTCGTCACCGTTGAGCACGCAGCTCGGATATTTCCACGTGATCGCGCTGCCCGTTTCGACCTGCGTCCACGACACTTTGCTGCGCTTGCCTTGGCACAGCGCGCGCTTGGTCACGAAATTATAGATGCCACCGAGGCCCTCGGCATTGCCGGGATACCAGTTTTGCACCGTCGAATATTTGATCTCGGCATCGTCGAGCGTCACCAGTTCGACCACTGCGGCGTGGAGCTGGTTCTCGTCGCGCATCGGCGCGGTGCAGCCTTCGAGGTAGCTGACGTACGCGCCCTTGTCGGCGATGATCAGCGTCCGCTCGAACTGGCCCGTATTCTCGGCATTGATTCGGAAATAGGTCGAGAGCTCCATCGGGCAGCGCACGCCCTCGGGCACATAAACGAACGTCCCGTCCGAAAAGACCGCGCAGTTGAGCGTGGCGAAATAATTGTCGTGCATCGGCACGACCTTGCCGAGCCACTTCTTCACCAGCTCGGGATATTCGCGGATCGCTTCGGAGATGGAGAGGAAGATGACGCCCGCGCGCTTGAGTTCCTCGCGGAAGGTCGTCGCGACGCTGACGCTGTCGAACACCGCGTCGACCGCGACCTTGCGCGCGCCCTCGACGCCGGCGAGCACCTTCTGCTCCTCGATCGGGATGCCGAGCTTTTTATAGACCTCGAGGATTTCGGGATCGACCTCGTCGAGCGACGACAGCTTGGGCTTCGCCTTCGGCGCCGCATAATAGTACGCGTCCTGATAATCGATCGGCGGGACGTTGAGCTTCGCCCAGTCGGGCGTCTCCATCGTCTGCCAGTGGCGGAACGCCTTCAGACGCCAGTCGAGCATCCATTCGGGCTCGTTCTTCTTCGCCGAGATGAAGCGGACCGTATCCTCGGTCAGTCCCTTGGGCGCGAAGTCGGTCTCGATGTCGGCCGACCAGCCATGTTCATAATCGGCGACCTTGGCCGCGGCATCGTGCGCGGCCTGGTCCTTGACGGGAAGTTCGGTGTTGTCGGTCATACTCTGATCTCGTCGCCGGCCAATGCAGGCGCGGGCCGGGTGAAGGAGGGTTTGGGTGCGGCGGCAAGGCTCGCAAGGCTTATTCCGGCCAGCGCGCCGCGCACGGCACCGTTCACGACGCCCCAGTGCGGCTGCACCTTGCAGCTTCCTTCGAGCGAACAGTCATGCCGCCCTTTGGACACGCAGGCGGTGAGGGCGATCGGCCCCTCGACCGCTTCGATGATGTCGGCAACGCTGATCGCCGCCGCGGGCCGCGCCAGCCGCACCCCGCCGCCGCTGCCGCGCGAGGCGACGAGCAGGCCGGCGCGGGCGAGGCCGCTCACCAGCTTCTGCGCGGTCGGCCCGGGGATGCCCGTCTGCTCGGCGAGCATGCCGGCGTGGATGGGCACCGATCCGCATTGGCGGGCGGCGGCGCTCATCAGCACCACGGCATAATCGGCAAGGTTGGACAGGCGCATATATTTTTCCGTCGCAGTTGCGAACGATTCTTAACTGGAGTAAATTACTCCACTTATATAGGCGAAGGGTTTTCGAGGTGCAAGCAAGCGCTATTTGGAGGCGCAAAACAAAAAGGCACCCATCCGGCCGAAGCCAAATGAGTGCCAAGATGAAGGTCTCTGTCCTCGTCAGAGGAAGAGCTCTTCTGGGTCGCAAGGCCGGATTATGTCGCGCCGGTGATTCGGGATTGTATGAAAACGCCAAATCGACATACGGCGCTATTTTGTTTCGTCCCGTCGCGGGAACCGGCGGTTTCAGGTATCCGAAACGAGTGGACTGACCTTGCCGGCGAGCTGCTTGCGGCCCCGGGTTGTCGCTTCGGTATAAGGGGTGGGGCGCGCGAGCTGGCCGGGGGTGGCGCCGGCAAAGCGCTTCATCTCGCGGATCAGGTGCGACTGGTCATAAAAGGCGTCGCCGAGCTGGGCTTCCTCAAGGCACTCGCCGCGCGCGAGCGCCGAGGCGGCGCGCACGGCGCGATATTTGCGCGCCAGCATGCGCGGTGAAAGGCCGTAATAATGTTTGGTCATCCGCTCGACCGAACGGATCGACATGCCCGTTGCCTCGACCAGATCGGGAACCTGCGGGCTCACCGACTGGGTCAGCCAGTGATCGACGGTGCGGGTGAACCAGGCCGGCGCCGGCTGGTTCTTCTGCAGGATTTCGCGGGCAATATTATTCGCGATAACAAGCCGTTCGGAGGTGTCCTTTGCGGCGATCAGCGCTTCGGCCACCTCGTCGATCCAGTCGCCGAACAGGTCCGCGGCGTCCATCGCGCGGTCGGTCAGCTTGTCGGCATGGTCGCCCATCAAGGTCGCCCAGCCCACCGGTTGCAGGCCGAAGCCATAGATACGCAGCGGACCTTTGCCGCGTGCGCGGACGCTGCCGCTGGTCGGGCCGACGATCGTCGCGCGCTTGGCAGGAAAGTAATGGCCATCGGGGAAAATATACTCGCCCTCGGCCATGCTCATGATGCGAAGCTGCGGCCGGTCAGCGCGTTCATACTCGTCGAACACCGGCATATCGAGCCGGACGAAATAGAAACTCGACACCATCTCCGCCAGATCGGGATCCGGCGGAAAATATTGCAGTTCGAACGGCGAGCCGCCGTCCGCGCCCGTTGGCGAAGAGGATGATTCCGACATGACGAGACCGACCCAGTGCAGCTTTGTTGCTGCCTTTTTCTGTCCGCCATAATTTTCGATTTGTCGTGGCGCGTCAAGCCGCAATTCCGTGTTAACGTTCCGCCGCGATCCAGGCGTCGACGCGGCGTTCGAGAATGTCGAGCGGCACCGGTCCCGATTGCAGCACGACGTCGTGAAACGCGCGATAGTCGAAGCGTGGTCCCAGCGCCGTTTGCGCCCGCGTCCGCAGCTCCATGATCTTGAGCTTGCCGATCAGATAGGCCGTCGCCTGACCGGGATAGACGATATAGCGCTCGATCGCCTTGTCGATGTCGCCCTGCGGGTTGGGGGTGTTGTCCTTCAGATATTTGATCGCCTGTTCGCGGCTCCAGCGCTTGTCATGGATGCCGGTGTCGACGACGAGCCGGCATGCGCGCCAAAGTTCCATGCCGAGGCGGCCGAAATCGCTGTAGGGATCGGTGTAGAAGCCCATGTCCTTCGCGAGTTCTTCCGAATAGAGGCCCCAGCCCTCGGTATAGGCGGTGAAGCCGCCGAAACGGCGGAAGGGCGGCAGCCCGGTCAGTTCGGTCTGCACCGCGCGCTGGAGGTGATGGCCGGGAACACCCTCATGATAGGCGAGCGCCTCGAGTTCGGTCTTCGACATGTCGCGCAGGTCATAAAGGTTCACATAATAGGTGCCGGGGCGTGATCCGTCGGGCGAGGGCGAGGAATAAAAGGCCTTGCCTGCCGACTTTTCGCGGAAGGCCTCGACCGCCTTCACCTGCAAAGGTGCCTTGGGCAGCGTGTTGAAGAAGGCCGGAAGCCGCGCCTCCATCGCCTTTACCTTCGCCGAGACTTCGGACAGATAGGCCTCGCGCGTCGTGTAATAATATTGCGGGCTCGTGCGCAGATGCTCGAAGAACTGCGGCAACGTGCCCTTGAAGCCGACCTTCTTCACGATCGCCTTCATCTCGCCATGGATGCGCGCGACTTCGGCGAGGCCGAGATCGTGGATCTGCGCCGCGGTCATGTCGGTCGTCGTGTAGTTGGCGAGCAGGGCCTCATAATAGGCCTTGCCTTCGGGCATCCGCCACACGCCGTCCTGCGTCGGTGCGATCGCCTGCTGGCGCTTCATCTCGGTCTGGAGCCGGGCATAGGCCGGGCCGGCGCTTTCGGTCCACGCTGCCTTTGCGCCCGCAACCAGCCGCGCCTTCTCGGCGGCTTCGACGTCGAGCTTGCCGACCTTCGCGGTGATATCCTCGATCACCGCATTGTCGGGCTTCAGCAGATTGTCGATGTCGGAGATGACATAGGGATAGACCCATTTCGGCGGTGCATAGCCTTTGGTCAGACGATCCGCCGACTGCGCCGACAGCGCGTCGAGCAGCGGGCCGAGCCCCCGGATTCGTTCGATATAGGCCTCGGCCTCGGCGACGTTCGCGACGCGGTGGATGTTGATCAGGAAGGCGGGAAGCTGGCTCTGCGCGCCGTTCATCTGATCGAAGATATAGACATGGTCGCGCCAGGCGAACAGCCGCTCGGCGCGGGCCGCCTGCGCGTCGAACAGCTCGAACGACAGGGCATCGTCGGTCGATAGTTTCGCCGGATCGAAGCTTGCACGCATCGCCTCGGCGCTCACCTGCTGCAGCTTGTGGCTGGCGACCGCGGCTTCGTCGCTGACGTCGTTCCATTTGCCATAGTCGGCGTCGCGGACGCCGCGATATGCCTTGCCCTGCGGCGAGAGTGAGAGCTGCGCCTCGTCATATTTGTCGAAAAATTGCGCCAGCGTCGCGCCGGCAGGGACGGCTGGCGGGGCTTCGGTGGCGGCCGTTGCAGGCGCTTCGCCGACCGCGGCGGGCGTGCAGGCGGCGGTCGCAATTGCGATCAGTGCGGCTGGCAGCGCGGTGGACAGACGGGCCATGATGCGAAGCTGCGACACTTTTATCTCCCTGTTTTCCGGATAAGGGCGGGCTTGCCATAGCGGCCTTGCGCGCGCAATGGCGGGGCATGTCGCTCTTCGCTTCCGCTGCCGATGCTGCCTATGCGCTCGTCCGCCCGCTCGTCCACGCCACTGATGGCGAGGCCGCGCATAATCTGACCCTGAACGCGCTCCAGCCGCTCCCGCGCGCGCGGCACGCATTTACCAGCCCGACGCTGGCGACCGAACTCGCCGGCCTGCATTTCCCGAACCCGGTCGGGCTTGCGCCGGGGTTCGACAAGGATGCGCGCGTCGCGCATGCGATGCCGCATTTCGGCTTCGGCTTTGTCGAGGTCGGGACGCTCACGCCGCTGCCGCAGGAGGGCAACCCTCGTCCGCGCCTGTTCCGGCTGGTCGAGGACCGCGCCGTGATCAACCGCATGGGTTTCAACAATGGCGGACAGGCGAAGGCGGCCGAGCGCATCGCATGCCTCCGCCGCTATGGTCTGCCGGTGCCGCTCGGCATCAACATCGGCGCGAACAAGGACAGCGCCGACCGCATCGCCGATTATGCGAAGGGCACCGCCGCGATGGCGCCGCTCGCGGATTATCTGACGGTCAATATCAGCTCGCCCAACACGCCAGGGCTGCGCGCCCTGCAGGACAAGGCGTCGCTCGAGGCGCTGCTCGACGGCGTTGCCGCCGCGCAGCCCTTGGGAGCCGCCAAGCCGGTGTTTCTGAAGGTCGCGCCTGACCTCGAACCCGCCGACATCGACGACATCGTCGCGGTCGCGTTCGACAAGGGGCTTGCGGCGGTGATCGTCTCGAACACCACGATCGTCCGCCCCACGCTCGCGTCGCGCCATGCCGACGAGGCTGGCGGCCTGTCGGGCGCGCCGCTGACCGGACTTGCGCTGCAACGGGTTAAGGACTTCCGCGCCGCAAGCGGTGGCAAGCTGCCCCTGATCGCCGCCGGCGGTATAGCCTCGGCCGAACAGGCATGGGCGCGCATCCGCGCAGGGGCGAGCCTGATCCAGATCTATTCGGCGATGGTCTATGAAGGGCCGGGGCTTGCGGCGCGGATCGCGCGCGGCCTCGAAACACTTGCCGCGCGCGACGGTTTCGCGCGTGTCGCCGATGCAGTCGGGGCAGGGGACTGACCCCATCGGGGTTGCGCTGAATCGAGCCCCGCGCCAATGTCGCGCGCATGATCAAACGACTCTTTGCGCCGCTCGGCCTTTTCGTCCTCGCCGTCCCGTCGCTTGCGATGGCGCAGGGCGTCACCTCCTCGGCCGACCCGCGCGCAACGGAGGCCGGGCGGCAGATCCTGCACGACGGCGGCACTGCAGCCGATGCAGCGATCGCGATGGTCGCGGTCCTCACCCTCGTTGAACCGCAATCGAGCGGCATCGGCGGCGGCGGTTTCATGGTCTATCATGACGCCAAGGACGGCAGCATTGCGACGATCGACGGCCGCGAAACCGCGCCGGCGGCGGCTAAGCCCGAACGCTTCCTGGGGCCCGACGGCAAGCCCCGCGGTTATATGGACGTGATCCCCGGCGGGCTTTCGGTCGGTGTCCCCGGCAATGTCCGCCTGATGGAAATGGCGCACAGGAAATGGGGCAAGCTTGAATGGAAGGCGCTGTTCCAGCCCGCGATCAAGCTGGCCGAGGACGGCTATCAGGTCACCCCAGCGCTGAACACCTGGCTGGTCCAGTTCGAGCCGACGTGGAAGGAATTCCCCGACGCGCGCGCCATCTATTATGTGAACGGCAAACCTGCCCCGGTCGGCACGACGATCAAGAATCCCGCCTATGCGAAAATCCTGCGTGAGATCGCGGCCCGCGGTCCCGAAGCCTTTTACGCGGGCGCCAATGCCAAGGCGATCAGCGATGCGGTGGCGAAGGCGCCGCGCAACGCGACGCAGCTCACGCTGAAGGATCTTGCGGCCTACAAGGCGAAGGAACGCCCGGCCGTCTGCACGACCTACCGCATCTACAAGGTCTGCGGCATGGGGCCGCCGTCGTCGGGCGCGACGACCGTCTTCGGCATCCTTGGCATGCTCGAAACCTATGACATGAAGGCGATGGGCAAGGACAATCCGATGAGCTGGCATTTGCTCGCCGAGGCGATGCAGCTCGCCTACGCCGATCGCGGTGCCTATCTCGGCGACGCCGACTTCGTCGATGTTCCCGTGAAAGGCCTGCTCGACAAGACGTATCTGGCAGAACGTCGCCAGCTCATCTCGCCTTTCGGCGCCGCCGGCCATTATGAGCCCGGTACCCCGCCCGGCACGAAGCCGCGCGCCGAGGCGCCGCCGGTCAAGGAACAGGGAACGACCCATTTCGTCGTCGCCGACAAGGACGGCGACGTGATGTCGATGACCTCCACCGTCGAGAGCATCTTCGGCAGCCAGCTGATGGCGAACGGTTATTTCCTCAACAACGAGCTCACCGACTTCGACCTTGCGCCGACCAAGGACGGCGTGCCGACGCAGAACCGGGTGCAAGCGGGCAAGCGCCCGCTCTCGTCGATGTCGCCGACAATCGTCTATGGCCCCGACGGCAAGGTCGTGCTCGCGGTCGGATCGGCGGGCGGCAAGCGGATCATCATGCATGTCACCAAGACGCTGATCGGCGTGCTCGACTGGGGGCTCGACGCGAAATCCGCGATAGAGCTACCTAACCTCTTCTTCGGCCAGCAGGGTGTGCTGATCGAGAATAATGCGGCCGGCGAGGCAATTGCCGCGAAGATGAAGCCCTTTGGCTACAGCTTCACCGCGACCGACCTCGGGTCGAAGCTCAACGCGGTCGAGCGCACGGCCGATGGCTGGCGCGGCGCTGCCGATCCGCGAGGGCCGGGCACATCGTCGGTAGACGGCGCGCCGGCACAGAACTAATCAGGCGATAATAACAAGATAAAACAACATACTCCCAGGAGAGCCAGAGGCATGAAACTGGAAAACCCCCATCTCGACCATTTTCCGAGTCTGGTCGCGATGTTCTTCGACCGCGCGGGTCGTGGCGGCGAAGATCCGTTCCTGTGGCGCAAGGCCGACCGCGCGTGGCAGCCGTTGAGTTGGCGGCAGGTCGCGAACCAGGTATCGGCGCTTGCCCACAATCTGCGCGAGCTTGGGCTGAAGGATGGTGACCGCGTCGTGCTGGTAAGCGAGAACCGGCCCGAATTCTGTATCGCCGACCTTGCGATCATGGCGGCCGGCTGCATCACCGTGCCGACCTACACCACCAACACCGAACGCGACCATCAGCATATCCTCGACAACAGCGGCGCCAGCGCGGTCATCGTCTCGACCGCGAAGCTCGCGCGCGTTCTGATGCCCGCGGTGCTTCGCTCGAACGTCAAGCTCGTCATCAGCATGGAGAGCATGCGCGTCGGCCAGCAGGGCGACGTGCGGGTGATCGACTGGGATCCGCTGGTCACCGGCGGCGAGGCGTGGGTCGAAGAGACGAAGGCGAAAGGCCTCGCGCTGACGCGCGACGATACCGCCTGCCTCATCTACACCAGCGGCACCGGCGGCGCCCCGCGCGGGGTGATGCAGCACCATGGCGCGATCCTGCACAATGCGGCAGGCGCGACCGAGGTGCTCGTCAACGACTTCGGCATCGGCGACGAGGAGGTGTTCCTCTCGTTCCTGCCATTGAGCCACGCCTATGAACATTCGGGCGGGCAGTTCCTGCCGATCATGGTCGGCGCGCAAATCTATTACAGCGAGGGGCTCGAAAAGCTCGTCTCGAACATCGAGGAGACGCATCCGACGATCATGGTCGTCGTGCCGCGCCTGTTCGAGGTGATCCGCGCGCGGATGATCAAGTCGGTCGAAAAGCAGGGCAAGCTTGCCAACTGGATGCTGGGGCAGGCGCTGCGCGTCGGCGAAAAGGATTATGAGCGCCGCATGGGCGTGTTCGACCGCCCGGTCGACATATTGCTCAACAAGCTGTTCCGTCCCAAGATCCAGCAGCGTTTCGGCGGCCGGATGAAGGCGCTCGTTTCGGGCGGCGCGCCGCTCAACCCCGAAATCGGGGTCTTCTTCCACTCGATCGGCCTGACTCTGCTGCAAGGCTATGGCCAGACTGAGGCGGGGCCGGTGATCAGCTGCAACCGCCCGTCGGTGGGGCTCAAGATGGACACCGTCGGCCCGCCGCTGATGAACACCGAGGTCAAGATTGCCGACGACGGCGAAATCCTTGTCCGCGGTGAGCTGGTGATGAAGGGCTATTGGCGCAACAAGCCCGAGACCGAGCGTGTGCTGATCCCCGATCCGGCCGAGCCCGACAAGGGGCCGTGGCTGCACACTGGCGACATCGGCCATATCGACGACAAGGGCCGCATCGTCATCACCGACCGCAAGAAGGATCTGATCGTCAACGACAAGGGCGACAATGTCTCGCCGCAGCGGGTCGAGGGGATGTTGACGCTCCAGCCCGAAATCCTGCAGGCGATGGTCTATGGCGACAAGCGCCCGCATCTCGTCGGCATCATCGTTCCCGATCCCGAATGGATGACCGAATGGGCCGAGGCCGAAGGGCTGCCCAAGGACCTGAAACTGCTGAAGGAACATGAAAAGTTCCGAGCGGCGGTGCGCGCCGCGGTGGACCGGGTCAATGAACAGCTTTCGGTAATCGAAAAAGTCCGCAAGTTCGACTTCGCCGACGAAGCCTTCACGATCGAGAATGAGCAGATGACGCCGTCGATGAAGATCCGCCGGCACATCCTTCGCCAGGTCTACGAAGACAAGATCGCCGCGCTCTACAAGGCCTGATCCGGCCGGGCCAATCCGCATCGGGCGAAACCCAGGCGACCGCCGAGAAGACGGGTGCAGACGGCTGCCTGGGCTTCGCACGATGCGGACGTGCGGCCTCTTGTGTGCAGGCGGGGGTGCGACCCGAAAGAGCTCGGTGCAAACCGGAACCCCGCCCGCGACTGAACCGCAGGTTCAGCCAGCGTCCCCCGCCGGTTTGCGATAGGGGACGAATGAGCCAAAGACGCAGGTCGGACCGCGAATGCCGCTTGTGCGGTCGACCAGATAAAAGAAATCACCCTCGCAGGTCGACGAGCCGAACTGGCGCACGACCATGATGTCGCTGTCGCGGGCGAGCCCGGGGCAACTGCCTTTCAGGTCATTGCGGTAAACCAGATTGCGGCCCGACCGATAAAGCAGGATATTGTCCGACACGCGGATTGTGTCGGCCGTGCGGTAATTGGGCATGCAGCGCGTTGGCTCGCCCGGCACCTTGCCGGCAAGCTGCTTGTCGAGCGTTTCGGCCTGCTTCGGGCTGAGCGCCGCAGCACCCGGTCCGGCGGTGCCGCCCGGCGCGCAGCTCGCGATCAGCGGGGCTGCAAATATCGTCAGCGCCGCGGCACCGATCGGCTTGATCCGGGTCATCGTCAGGCTCCTTGCGGCATCGATGATGCTGGCAGTGTCAAAATGAACGGGTGGTGAAGCCGCGGCATCAGGCGGCGTCCTTCAGCGCGCGGATGCGGCCGAGTTCGGCGGCACTCGGCGCGCGCAGGAACGGGTTGGTGGCGCGCTCGGCGCCGATGTTCGTCGGCACGGTCGGCTCTCCCGCCGCGCGCGCTGTCTCGACCGCGGCGAGGCGCGCCGCGAGGGCTTCGTTTTCCGGATCGACGGTCACGGCGAACTTCGCGTTCGACAGCGTATATTCGTGCGCGCAATAGACGCGCGTCGCATCGTCGAGCGTGGCTAGGCGCTGCATGTTCGCAAACATCTGTTCCGCGGTGCCCTCGAACAGCCGGCCGCAGCCCATCGCGAACATCGTGTCGCCGACGAAGATTGCGGCATCGTCCGCAAAATGATAGGCGATATGCCCTGCGGTATGCGCGGGGACGTCCCACACCTCGGCGATATGATTGCCGAGGCGGACCGTGTCGCCGCCCTTCACCTGCACGTCGAGCGTCGGGATGCGTTCGAACTCTGCGGCGGGGCCGGTGATCGTGCAGCCGCCCCAAGCCTTTGCCGCTTCCTTGATCGCGGCATTGCCGCCGGTGTGGTCGGGGTGCCAGTGGGTGTTCCAGATGTCGGTGATCGTCCAGCCGCGCGCTTTCGCGGCGTCGAGGACGGGTTCGGCAACCGCAGGATCGACGACCATCGTCGCCTTGCTGTCGGGCTCGTGGACCAGCCAGACATAATTGTCGCTGAGGACAGGAATGCGGACGATTTCGAGCGACGTGGCCATGGCAATCTCCTTTCCTTCGCGACCTCTTTCGCTTTTCAGACGGAACGACGCTCGCTCAGCCTTGGCCTTTCAGGTCGCGATGGCGTCATATCCCTTCGCGTTGAACGCAATCAGGCAGAAACCGTTGCCGAACGGGTCGGCGAACATCGCCTGTCTGCCATAGGGCAGGTCCAATGTCTCACCTTCCTGTACCGCCCCGGCGCGAATTGCTTTCAGGATGGCGGTATCGAGATCGTCGACGGTGAAATCGGGATGCACCGGCGTCCAGTGTCGGTCATAGCGGCGCACGCCGCCACCCTCGGGGCCGATGGCCGACCCATCGGGTTTCAGGATCAGATAGATGGGGGCGTCGCTGCCGATGAGTTCGACGATATCCTCATCGAACCGCCGGCCGACGATCAGGCCCAACCCCTCGGTATAGAAGTGCTCGGCTGCACCAAGGTCCGGGACGTCGATATTGATCAACAGTCCCGGCATGCCCGCTTACCAGACGCCGGTATTCGGCATCGAGGCCCAAGGTTCCTGCGGCGGCAGATGGCCGTCCTGCAGCAGCTCGACCGAAATGCCGTCGGGCGAGCGCACGAACGCCATATGGCCGTCGCGCGGCGGGCGGTTGATCGTCACGCCGGCGTCCATCAGCCGCTGGCAGGTCTCGTAGATATCGTCGACGCGGTAAGCGAGGTGCCCGAAATTGCGGCCGCCGGTATACTCCTCGGGCGCGCTGCCGTCTTCGGGCGGCCAATTATAAGTCAGCTCGACCTCGGCGACGCCGGCCTGCCCCGGCGGGGCGAGGAAGATCAGGGTGAAGCGGCCGGCCTCGCTGTCGAAACGGCGCACTTCCTCCAGCCCGACCAGCTTGAAGAAGTTGATCGTGGCGTCGGGATCCGAAACGCGGATCATCGTGTGAAGATATTTGGTCATATGGACATATTAGGCGCGAAGCGCCCGACCTTCAAACGCTTCGAACAGGGATACGAATGCATCGGGCACCGGTGCGGTCGCGCCCTGGGCTTCCTCGACATGGACGCTGACCTCCAGCCCCGTCGCGCGCAGATCGTCCTGGCCCGCACCATGCAGCTCGAACAGGAAGGTCATCGAACTGCGCCCGACGCGCGAGCAGCGGACGCAAATGTCGATTTCCTCGTCGAGCAGGATCGGTACCTTGTAATCGACCTCGGCGCGCGCGACGTGGAATTCGGGGCTGTCGTTCGCGGGCCAGCGGTCATAGACTCCCGCCGCGCGCCAATATTCGGTGATGCCGATGTCGAAATATTCGAGATAGCGGCTGTTGAACACCACAGCCTGTGCGTCGATCTCGGCATAGCGGACGCGCTTTTTTACGCTGAATTTGAAGTCGCTGCGGGCCATATCTGTCCTCTAGTTTCGGGTCGCGAGACGCGCGACCGTGTCGATCAAAAGCGCAATGTCGGTGTCGCGCGACAGCCGGTGGTCGCCGCCCTTGACCAGCGTCACCTGCACATCCTCGCTCGCGAGCGCGGCCGACAGGCGCAGGCTGACATCGGGCGGGACGTCGCCGTCTTCCTGCCCGTGCAGCAGGCGCACCGGACAGGTGAGGGGGATTTCGGCATCGAGCAGCCGGTTGGCCTCCCCCGACTGCCAGAAAGCGCGCGTCGTTACATAGGGCTGGTCGCTGTACGGCGTCTCTTCGAGCAGCGCGCCTTCGGCAAGGATGATCGCCTTTTCGGCCGCGTTGAAGCCCCAATCGGTGAAATCGGGCGCCGCTGCGATCCCGACGAGACCCGCCACGCGGCCCGGCCCGTCGCGCCGGACCAGCGCCAAGGCGGTCAGCAGCATCAGCCAGCCGCCCATCGATGACCCGACGATCAGCAACGGCCCCTCGGCCTTCGCGTCGATCAGGTCGAGCACGTCGCCGCGCCAGTCGAGTAGGGTCTGCTCGGCGAACAAGCCGTTGGACAGCCCGCATCCGGCATAGTCGAGGAGCAGGCAGGCGTGTCCTTCCGCCGCTGCCCAGTCGAACAGCGCGGTCGCCTTGCCCCCTGCCATGTCGGACATATAGCCGGGCAGGAACACGATCGTCGGACTACGGCCGGCGATATGGCGACAGGCAAGCCGCGGCCGGCCGGACCGCTCGAGGAAATCGGGAACCGCGGGGTCGCTCACGCTGGTCAGATGACCCAGTCGATCGTGCTCATCTGCATCACGGCCTGCCCCTTGGCACGCCGTTGTTCGACCATGATCTTGTTGAGCCGCTGGATCGTGTCGCTGCCGGTGGTGATGCACCAGCCGGGCACGACCGCATGGACCAGTGCGCAGAGGCCGCCATAGATCATCGTCACCCCGAATTTCGACGCGACGCCGAAATGCTCGATGTAGTTTTCATCGACGCTCTTCGGGTGATCGACGAACAGGCGCTTGAACATGGGTTGGGGCTCCTTCCGGCTGCGGCCGCCCTAGCGGGAGAGGCTTTCGCCCGCAAGGGCAGCGCGTCCGGAGGACGTCAATTCGCGAGGAAGGCGTCGACCGCTTTCGCAAAGGCCTCGGGCTGATCGAGCATGATGAAATGGCGGCTGCCGTCGATCCGCTGGAGCGTCGCGGTCTTTGCGGCCGCGAAAGCGCCCTTGTAGAGGCCGTCGACCATTTCGGCGGGCATCGAGCTGGCGTCGAGCGGGTAAAGCATCGTGAACGGCGCGGTGATCGTGCCGAGCTCGGGCCGCAGATCGGTCGTCATGTCGTCGTACATCAACTGCGCCGACACCTTGGCGTTCGCCGCCTGCGTCCAGGCTTTCACCTGCGCGCGCCCCGCATCGGTCGCCGACATGATCTGTAGCGTCCGCTCGTCGGCCTCTGCGGTATTTTTCGCGGCGAGCATCTTCTGCATCGCGGCCGCCTGCGGCTCGACGGTGGCGACGGTCGCGGTCGGCCCGAACAGCATGCCGAAGAAGGGCAGGCTGTCGACGACCATCAGCCTGCCGACTTCTTTCGGCGATCGCGCCGCGATCATCATCGCGGTCAGGCCGCCGAGCGAATGGCCGATGATCGCGGGGGCCGGGCGGCCCTGATCGACAATGCAATCGTCGATATAGTCGGCAATCTCGCGCATCATCGGTTCGAGCACGGGGCCCTCGGCATTGACGCCCGGCGCGTCGCCGCCGAAGCCGCGCACCTCGACCAGATGCAGGCGATGGGTCGCTTTCAGCCGCTCCGCAGTGGGTACCCAGACGTCGCGCGGCGACGACAGGCCGGGGATCAGCACGACGTCGGGGCCATCGCCTTCGACCTCGACGGTGATCCTTTTGCCCTCGAGCAGGCCTGCTCCACAGCCTTCGGCCGCGTCGGCGTGTGTCGCCAGATTGGCAGTCAGCAGGATGAAAAGCGCGGCAATCGAAACTCGTTTCATGGCGTCAGTCCTTCAGGAAAATATCTTCGATGGGCAGACCGAACAGGTCGGCGATGCGAAAGGCGAGGGGGAGCGACGGGTCATATTTGCCCGTCTCGATCGCGTTCACCGACTGGCGCGAGACCTGCAGCCGCTCGGCGAGATCCTGCTGGCTCCAGTCGCGTTCGGCGCGCAGGACTTTCAGGCGGTTTCTCATGCGCGGCCCGCGCGCCGTTCGGCTGATGCCATGATCATCTGTCCCAGCCCCAGGCCGATCGCCCAGACCGGCACGACCCACCATGCGGGTACATGCGGGGCGACGCCGAAGGTTTCGAGAAAGCCCCACAGCGTCCCCGCCAGCAACACGAGTGCGAGACCGATCAGCGCCGCGCTGGTCTGACGATACCGCAGATATTCATCCTCTTCCTCGATGACGTAGCGTGCGAGCGTCCACACAAAGAAGATCATCGGCGCCGACGGCAGAAGCGCGATGGCCCAAAGCAGCGGCCCTTGCGGGTCGAGATAGTTGCGAACGGTCATCGCGATCCCGAGGCACAGGACATAGCCGACGGACCAGATCAGCATCCGCCGATTGTATCGCCGTGTTGCCGGCGACAGGGCCCCCGCAGCGGCCTGCCGATTGTTCGCTGCCTTCGTCAGTGGAACCATAAGCAGGGCGGCTGCGGCGACGAACGGCAGCGACCGCCATCCGCCCAAGATACCGCGATGCTCGCAATAGGCGATCGCACACATCGCGGCCGCGAAGGCGAGCGCCCACAAGCCCGGTCGCCGACCCGCAAAGCCGGTTCCGCTTGTCGTGACCTTTTCGGGCATGTCAAACTTCCTTATCTGATGGACAAGCAAGCTTTACATATTCGCTGATATAAAGTCAAGCGACATTGACATAATGACAAGCTCGCTAATAGGCAGCTTCGGCCTTATTCCATCAACCGGCTCGGCCAGCCAATGCGGACCAGCGTCTGGTCGGGGTCGGACAGCGCGAACTCGTACATGCCCCATGGCTTGTGCGTCGGCGCTTTCTGCCGCTCGATGATATGCGCGCGCACGCGCTCCGCCAGTGCATCGACCCGTTCGGTGTAGAGATAGAGGCCGAACGGGTTTTGCCCCGGGATCAGCCAGCCGTCGGGCGTTTCGCTGGTCAGATGCAATTGCCATCCGGCACCGTCGTCGAGCAGGCGGTACGTGCCATGATCGCCGACGACGGCGAGGCCGAGTTGCTCGTAAAAGGCGGTGCTCGCGTCGAGGTTGCGGCACGGCAGGATCGCGGCGATATGATGGTTGAGGGCATCGGTCATGCTGGCAGTCTATGTCCGCCACTCCCGTGACGCCAGCGCCAGTTGACGAGATGCGCGGCGGCGAGCGTGAGCGCGCCGACCGAGGTCAGTAGCCGGTCGGCGGCTTCGGGATCGGCGGCGACGATCCAGCCCTCATGCGCCGACAGGCCAAATGCGAGCAGGCCCAGCCCCGAGGCTGCGAGCACCGCCGGTGCCAAACGCCGATGCTGCCGCCAACCATCGCGCATCGCTATCGCCGCCGCTGGCAGGGCAAGCAGCAAGATCGCCGCATGAACCCCCTCGGGCAGCGCGATCCATCGACTGAGCGCGGGGGCGAGAAGGAGGAGCAGGGGTAGGGCAAGACAGTGTATCAGGCAGGTGAACGACAGGGCGATCCCCGTCAGGTCGGCAAGGCGCGGGCGCGCGGCGGGGAGGCACATATCCGGTCTTTCGCGGGAGGGGTTCGGACACCAGATAATGATACAATGTATCATTGCAACCCCGATTGTGAATCCGCCCCTTGCCGCCCATATCGCATACTGGCAAAGGGGCGCAGTTTTGGTGCGCTTTCCGGGCACCGACCCAACCGCCAGAAAGGCCGATTTTTCTATGTCCCAGATGATCCGCGTCACTCTTCCCGATGGCTCTGCCCGAGAAGTCGCGCGCGGAACTACCCCGGCGCAGATTGCGGCGGATATCGGCCCTGGCCTCGCCAAGGCGGCGCTTGCCGCGAAGATCGACGGCGAACTGCGCGACATCATGCGCCCGCTTGAAGAGGACACGAACCTTGCGCTGGTGACGAGCCGCGACGAGGCTGACGCGCTCGAACTCGTGCGCCACGACTTTGCGCATGTGCTGGCGGAAGCGGTGCAGAACCTGTTCCCCGGCACGCAGATCACTTTCGGACCTTCGACGAACGACGGCTTCTATTACGACTTTGCGCCGACCGCCGAGCATGGCGCGTTCCGCGACGACGAACTGCCGCTGATCGAGGAGGAGATGCGCAAGATCATCGCCGCCGACCTGCCTTTAACGCGCGAAGTCTGGGAACGCGACGAGCTGATCGCCAAATGGGCAGCGGAGGGCGAGACCTTCAAGGCCGAATGGGCGCACGAGCTGCCGCAGGGCGAGGAACTGACCGTCTATCGCTCGGGCGACGGCTGGATGGATATGTGCCGCGGGCCGCACTTGGCCTCGACGGGCAAGCTCGACCCGGCGGCGTTCAAGCTGACGCGCGTGTCGGGTGCCTATTGGCGCGGCGACCAGAAGAATGCGCAGCTTTCGCGCATCTATGGCACCGGCTGGCTCAACAAGAAGCAGCTCGCCGAGCATCTCGTGCGGCTGGAGGAAGCCGCGAAGCGCGACCATCGCAAGATCGGCCGCGAGATGGACCTGTTCCACCTGCAGGAAGAGGCGCACGGCAGCGTCTTCTGGCACCCCAAGGGTTACCGGATCTATCGCGAGCTCGAGGCCTATATGCGGCGCGCGATCGACGGTGCCGACTATCAGGAGGTCAAGACCCCGCAGGTGATGGACGCGCGCCAGTGGGAGCAGTCGGGCCACTGGGGCAAGTATCGCGAGAATATGTTCGTCATCCCCGACGAGGTGCCGAATATTGAGGATGAAGGTCCGCTCGTCTCCGACGATGCGGAGTGGATGGCGCTGAAGCCGATGAACTGCCCCGCGCACGTCCTGATCTTCCGTCAGGGTATCAAGTCGTACCGCGACCTGCCGCTGCGCATGGCCGAGATGGGCTGCTGCCACCGCAACGAGCCGCACGGCGCGCTGCACGGCATCATGCGCGTCCGCCAGTTCACACAGGACGACGGCCATATCTTCTGCCGCGAGGACCAGATTGTCGAGGAAGTGCGCAGCTTCTGCCAGCTTCTCGACCGCGTCTACAAGCAGCTGGGGTTCGAGAAATATGCGGTGAAGCTGGCGCTGCGTCCCGAGATGCGCTTCGGCACTGAAGAGATGTGGGACAAGGCCGAACAGGAACTCCGCGAAGCCGTCGAACGCGCCGGCATGGCGACCGAGGACTATGGCTGGGAAGAGCTGCCGGGCGAAGGCGCCTTCTATGCGCCGAAGCTCGAATTCCACCTGACCGACGCGATCGGCCGGACGTGGCAGTGCGGGACGATCCAGTCCGACCGCGTGATGCCCGAGCGCCTTGATGCAAGCTATGTGGGCGAGGATGGCGAGCGCCACCGCCCGGTGATGCTCCACCGCGCGATCCTCGGCACCTACGAGCGCTTCATCGGCATTCTGATCGAGCATTTCGCCGGCCGCTTCCCGACCTGGCTTGCGCCGGTGCAGGCGGTCGTCGCGACGATCGTCTCGGACGCCGACGATTATGCCAAGGATGCGGTGGCCCAGCTTGCCGCGGCCGGTGTTCGCGTCGAGGCCGATCTTCGCAACGAGAAGATCAACTACAAGGTTCGCGAGCACAGCCTGCAGAAGGTCCCGTATCTGCTCGTCGTCGGCAAGCGCGAAGCCGAAGAGGGCACCGTCGCGATCCGCACCCTAGGTCAGGACGGCCAGCGCATCATGCCGCTCGCCGAAGCGATCGCAATGCTGAAGGGCGAGGCCACCCCGCCGGACCTGCGCGATTGAGCGCGAAGCCGCGGCGGCGATGGCGGACATGGGCGGCGCTTCTTGCGCTGCTCGGCATGGCACTGCTCGCCAAAGGCTATTGGAACGCGACCCGCGATCCCGTCGTCCGCACGGCGGGGGTCGCGGTCGCCGGCTGGCCGGCTGGCCAGCCGCCGCTCAAGATTTTGTTGATTTCGGATGTCCATGTCTCGACCCCCGACATGAGCCCCGCGCGGCTCACCCGGCTGGTCGGGCAATTGAACACACTGAAGCCCGACCTCGTCGTCATCGCCGGTGACCTGATCAGCGGCAAGCGCTTCGCAACGCGCCATCACACACCCGACGAGATTGCGGCACCGCTCGCGGGTTTCAAGGCGCCGCTAGGCACCGTCGCGGTCCTCGGCAATCATGATTTCTGGCATAATGCCCCGGCGCAGGCGACCGCGCTCCGCAAGCGCGGCATCACCGTCCTCGCCAACTCGGCCGTCCGGCGCGGTCCGCTGATCGTCGGGGGCATTGCCGACGAGGTGACAGGGCACGACGATGTACCCGCTACCTATGCCGCGATGGATGCCCTCGGCGCCGGCCCGCGTGTGTTGCTGACGCATAGTCCCGATGTGGTGCCAAAGCTGCCCAAGCCCGTCGCCGCCGTGCTGACGGGGCACACCCATTGCGGGCAGCTGGTGTTTCCCATGATTGGTGCGCTGACCTATTCATCCAAATATGGTGATCGCTTCGCCTGCGGCCGGATCGACGCCGGCGGGCAAGCGGTGTTCGTAGGTGCGGGCCTTGGAACCAGCATCTTGCCGCTCCGCTATGGCGCCCCGCCCGACGTCTGGCTGGTGACATTGGGGCCCAAAGAATGAACGGCATCCTGCATCTCGTCGGCCTTGGTCCGCTTGCCTTCGCCATCGCCGCCGCGATGACCTTCGGCGCCGCCTTCGTGCGCGGCCTTACGGGCTTCGGCATGGCGATCATTCTCGTGCCGCTGCTCGGCATGCTGATGCCCCCCGAACAGGCGGTCGTGCTTGGCATCATCCTTCAACTGCTGATCGGTCCGGTCGGTTTCCGGCGTATCGCGAACGATGCCGACCGACACACCGCGGTGCCGATCGCGCTCCTCGCCATGCTCGCGACCCCGCTCGGCATGCTGGCGCTGAAGGCGGTGACGCCCGATGTGGCGCGGCTGCTGATCGCGGTCATCGCCATCGGTGCCTTCCTGCTGATCCTCATGCCGCAGCACCCTGACGGACACCGGCCAAGCGCCGGGGCAATCGGCGCGACCGGCATCGCGTCGGGTATCCTCACCGGCTTTGCCGCGATGCCGGGACCGCCGGTCGTGCCCTTCTACCTGCGGCAGCGGATCGAGCCCGCGACCGCGCGCGCGTCGATGATGCTCGTCTTCTTTGCCACCGCGATCGCGGGGACGCTCGCATCGCTCTGGCTCGGCCTTGCGACGATGAAGCTTTTCACCCTGTCGCTGCTGCTCTTCCTGCCGATGGTGCTGGGCGATCAGGTCGGGACGCGGCTGTTCGGGCGCGTTCCCGTGCCGGTGTGGCGCGGGATCGTCGCGGTCATTCTGGGCGCCGCCGGCATCTCGGCACTGGTCCGCCTGCTGACCTAAAGGCTGCGCAGCGCCTGCGCCGGCTTGGCCGACAGCAGCGGCCAGCTTCCCGCAATGCCGATCAGGAACGACAGCCCCGCGCCGCCGACCAGCGTCAGCCCGACGATCAGCGGATCGGGGGCGAAGCCGAAGTCGAAGAGCTGCGTCACGACATACCATGCGCCGGCAAGGCCGAGTGCCAGCGCGAGCGCGCCGAGGATGGCGGCCAGCACCGCATATTCCATCGCCTGCGCGCCGAGGATCTGGCCGCGTGTGGCACCGAGCAGCTTCAGGATGACGCTGTCATAGACGCGCCGCTCGCGGCTCGCCGCGATCGCGCCGATCAGCACCGCGATGCCGGCGAGGATCGCGATGCTCGCCGCCGCGGCGATCGCCTGACTCATCTGGGTCAGCAACGTGGTGACCTGCGATACGACCTCGCGCACCTCGATCAGCGAGGCCGAAGGAAAGGCGCGCGGGATGCTGCGCGCGAGTTCAACCTCGGCCTTCGGCGGAACCGCGACCGTCGCGACCATATTGTGCGGCGCAGCGTCGAACGCGCCCGGCGAGAAGACGAGCACATAGTTGAGGCCGAAATTGCCCCACTCGACAATGCGGAAGGACACGACTTTCGCCTGCACCTCGACCCCCAGCACATTGACTGACAGCGTGTCGCCGAGTTTCAGCCCCAGCGATGTCGCAACCTCCTGCTCGACGCTGACCAGCGGCGGCCCCTTGTAATCGGCGGGCCACCATTTGCCGCCGACCAAGGTGCTGCCGTTCGGCAGCGCCGGGCTATAGGTCAGCCCGCGGTCGCCGCGCAGAACCCATGCGCCCTCGGGCAGTTCGGCGAGTTCGTCGACGCGCTGGCCTTTGAACTCGGTGACGCTGCCGCGCAGCGCGGGGATCATGTTCACCTGGGCATCGGGGGCGGCGTCGGTCACCATCGTGCGGAACTGGCCGGCCCGGTCACGCGGGACGTCGAGGACGAAGAAGCTCGGCGCCCGCTGCGGCACGGTGCGCGCGATCTCGGCAGTGATGCTGGTCTGGATCGCCGCGAGGGTAACGAACAGCGTGAGGCCAAGGCCGAGCGCCACGACCAGTGCGCCGGTTGCCGAGCCGGGGCGGTGAAGGTTCGCCAGCGCGAGGCGCAGCAGCGGACGTTTGGGGCGCGGCACGCGGCTCGCGCCGGTCCGCACCAGCCAGCCGAGTCCGACCAGAATTATCAGCAGGCCGATCGCGGCCCCGATGAAGGAGAGCGCAAACAGTGGCTCGCGCGCGGTCCCGACCGCCAGCGCGATGGTCGCGGCGAGCGCAGCGCCGACTGCGACGATTGTCTGCCGGTCGGTCCGCATTCCGCCATCGACGGTCGCGCGGTAGAGGCCGGCGGCGGGCACATGCCGTGTCGCCGCGAGCGGAGGCAGGGCGAAGGCGATGGCGATCAACAGGCCATAGGCCGCGCTGACGGTCAGCGGCAGCGGATAGAGCGCGAAGCCTGGCCGCACCGGCAGCACATCGCCCGCGATCCAGCCGATCAGGCTCGGCGCCAGCGCGCCGACGATCAGCCCGGCGCCGATCGCGACCGCCGCGACGGCAAGGATCTGCAGGCCATAGATGCGCAGCACCGCCGCGCTGTCGGCGCCCAGCACCTTCAGCGTCGCAAGGCCAGGCCGTTTGCCCGCCAGATAGCTGGCCACGCCGTTGCCGACGCCGATCCCCGCAATCACGAGCGCGGCAAGCCCGACCAGCGACAGGAACTGTCCCATGCGTTCGATGAAGCGCCGCGTTCCCGGCGCGCCATTGCTGCGATCGGTGATGTCCCAGCCCGCACCCGGAAACTCTGCGGTCAGCCGCTTGCCGACCGCTTCGGGATTGGCATCGGCGGGCAGGCGGACGCGATATTTGCTTTCGTAGAGGCTGCCGGGCTGGACGAGCTGTGTTGCCGGCAGATCGTTCAGGCCGATGATCGCGACCGGGCCAAGTGCGAACCCTTCGCCAAGCCGGTCGGGCTCTTCGGCGATGATGCCGTCGATCCGGAAGGTTCTTTCGCCGAACTTTACGTCGCCGCCGATCTTGAGGTCGAGCCGGGAGGCGAGATCCTTGCCGATCCAGATCGCGCCAGCAGGCGGTGGACCTTTGCGGGCGCCGGTTTCGAGACGCATCGCGCCATAGAGCGGATACGCCCCATCGACGGCCTTGAGCTCCGAAAGCAGCGCATCGCCACCGGGCGCATTCGCCATGGCGCGCAGGCGAACGGTCGAGGATGTCGTGCCGGCGCTTTGAAATGCCGCCATTTCCTTGGCGTTTGCTTCACGCTGCGGAATGCCGAATTCGATATCGCCACCAAGGATCGTCTGCCCGCGCCGTTCGAGTTCGGACGTGATGCCGCTCGTCAGGCTGCCGATCGCCGCCAGCGTTGCGACGCCGAGGAACAGGCACACCGCAAGCAGGCGAAGCCCGCGAATGCGCGTTGCAAGATCACGGCGCGCGATGCGCCAGAGCGTCGCGAGGGGCAGCACGCTTATGCGGTCCGTTCTTCGATGCGCCCGTCGTGCATCACCACGACACGGTCGCAATGTTCGGCCAGTTCGGGGTCGTGGGTAATGATGAGCAGCGTCGCGCCGAGCGCCGCGCGGCGCGCGAAGATCAGCTCGATGATCGACTGGCCGGTCGCTGTGTCGAGATTGCCCGTCGGTTCGTCGGCGAAAATGATCGCGGGGCTGCTCGCCATCGCGCGCGCAATCGCGACGCGTTGCTGCTCGCCGCCCGAAAGCTGCGCGGGATAATGGGTGAGGCGGTGGCCCAGCCCGACGGCCTCCATCTCGGCGCGCGCCTTGCCGAAGGGATCATCAATGCCGGCGAGCTCCAGCGGAACCGCGACATTCTCCAGCGCCGTCATCGTCGGCAGCAGGTGAAAGGCCTGCAGGACGATGCCGACCCGGCCGCGTCGGGCACGGGCGAGGTCGTCCTCGTCCATCGTGCCGAAATCGAGGCCCGCAACCCTGATCGTCCCGCCGCCTGCGCGTTCGAGCCCCGCCAGCACCGCCATCAGCGAGCTTTTGCCCGACCCCGACGGGCCGAGCAGCGCGACCGATGTGCCTGCCTCGACCTCCAGATCGACGCCCCGCAAAATTTCGACGGGGGCCTTGTCGCTCCCCAGAGTCAGCGTCACATTATGGGCGGCGATCGCCAATTGCGGCGCCACGGCCGTTTGGGGTCGGGAAGCGTCGGTCAAGAAGGGACCCTTTGGAAATGAAAACGGCCGGATGGCGTTCTGCCTTGATATATGGTTGCGTGATCGCTCTTTGCCAACCGCTCGCTGCTTGCGGTTCTGCCGAGGCGCCTGCGGCGTCGACGAACGACAAGGCCGGTGAAGTAAAAACCGTCGCGATCCCGGCAAACGCGCCGCTCGTCATTGCGTTTGGCGACAGCCTTTACGCCGGCTATCAGCTAGGCCCGAAGGAGGGACTCGCGCCGCAGCTTCAGGCCGCGCTGGCCGCCGATGGTGTCATCGCGCGCGTCCAGAATGCCGGGGTTTCGGGCGACACCACCGCGGCGGGCCGCCAGCGGCTCGCCTATGTGCTCGACAATGCGAAGGCGAAACCCGCGCTGGTCGTGCTCGGCCTCGGCGGCAACGATATGCTGCGCGGTATCGACGCGGCGCAGACGCGCGCCAATCTCGATGCGATGCTGGCTGAGCTCAAAAAGCGCGACATTCCGATCGTGCTCACCGGGATGGTCGCGGCGCCGAATATGGGCCCCGATTACGCCAAGGCTTTCAACCCCATATACCCCGAACTTGCCGCCAAATATGGCGCCAGCCTGTACCCGTTCATCCTCGACAATGTCGTCGGCAAGCCCGACCTGATGCTGGGCGACCATATCCACCCCAATGCCAAAGGCGTGACGGTCGTGGTGCAGGGGCTGGCGCCGCTCGTCGAGGATGCGCTGCCCGACGCGAAATAAGGTTCAGCCGAGCAATTTACCGGCACGCGCGCGCCACGTGGTCGCGAGCGCGCCCATCGCTGCAAGATCGCGCAGCGCCGCAGGCTCGCGCTTGCCCGCGCCGCCGATCAGCAGGTGGAACACGCGCTCGACGCTCCAGTCGGGCAGGGGGCGATCGACCAGGTCGAGCGTGTCACCCGCGGCGACGGCGCCTTCCTCGACCACGCGATAATACCAGCCGCTGCGCCGCGTTGTCACAACGGTCGCGGGAACGGTGGCCACGCCGAACCGGTGGCCGAGCTTCCAGCACGGCTGACGTCCCTGGCTGATCTCGACCAGCGCGCTGCCCAGCCGGTAGCGGTCGCCGACGCATGCCTCGCTTTCGACCAGCCCCTCGGTCGAGATATTCTCCCCGAACGCGCCCGGCCCGCTCAGCAGATCATGGCCGCCGAGCGCATCGGCCCACCAGTCATAATGGTCGCGCGGATAATGATGGATCGCCTTGTCGACCCCGCCATGCACCGTCAGATCGGCCTGTTCATCGCCATCGATGCCGAGGAAGCCGACGCGCAGCGCACCTTCGACGGGTGCTTTCGCGATCGCGCTCGCTTCGTCGCCGCGAAAGGCGCGCGCCTTGCCCGTCAGAACGGCGTCGATGGCATAGCTCATGCCGGTGCTCCCCGCGGGCCGAACAGGATGATCGCAGCCCCGCCCAGACAGATTGCCGCGCCGATCATATCCCAGCGATCGGGACGTGCGCCCTCGATCGCCCACAGCCACAGCAGTGCTGCGACGATATAGACCCCGCCATAGGCAGCGTAAGTGCGCCCGGCATGGTCGGCATCGACGAGGGTGAGAAGATACGCGAACAGCGCCAGTGACAGCATCCCCGGTGCGATCCACCAGATCGGCTTGTCCAGTCGCAGCCACGCCCAAAAGGCGAAGCATCCAGCGATCTCGGCGAGCGCGGCGGTGATATAGGCGAAAGCGGTCATCGGCTTACCGTGGCCGGATCGCGGGCAAAAGAAAAGGGGCGACCCTCGGGCCGCCCCTTTCCGTGTCTTTCGCTGTTCTAAAGATTAGAACGCGAAGCCGAGGCCGACAGCGAAGGTGTCGAAGTCGCTGAAGTTGCCGATGAACTGGTGGCGATATTCAGCCTTGGCGTACAGGTTCTGGCCCAGCTTGTGCTGGTAGCCGGCACCGACATAGGGATCGTCGATGTCGCTGAACGTGTAGCCGCCGGTGGCGTAAAGCTTGCCAGCGGTGCCGACCTTGGCGCCGATGCGGCCGCCGGCCGAGAACTGGACGTCGAAGCCGTCCTTCAGAATCTTGTCGCCAGCAACTTCGGCACCGACAAACGCCTTGTCGCCAAGGTTGAAGTCATAGCCGGCTGCGGCGCCGATGGTGGCGTCGTCGAGACCGCTGCCGGTCACATACCCGCCACGCACTTCGACGTGGGCTTCGCCGCCTTCGGCAGCCAGAGCGGGGGTAGCGACAACGGCCGAGAGGAGAGCGGCGGCAACTGCGAACTTCTTCATGATTTTTTCCTTTTCAGTCTTCGGACCACGCCCTTTGGGTCGCGGCCGACCCCCTAAATGGCGTTCGCGCCTGTCGCTTCAATGAACGGATCGTTCAGAATGTGACAATTTAATTACCTGTGTTATTTTTACCACACGGTATGGAATGGGTGCGCGGAAACACCACGCATTTCTGCGCCTTTCAGCTTTCGGTCATCTGAAAATCAGCCGAGGGCGGCCTGTTTTTCCTCGGCGATGCGGTCCAGTTCGGCGCGCGTCGGCTTCGTCGCCGCGCTCTTCAACTGGCCGCAGGCAGCCATGATATCGCGCCCGCGCGGGGTGCGTACCGGAGCCGAAATTCCGGCTTTGAAAATCAGGTTGCTGAACGCCTTGACCCGCTCGGGTGACGAGCATTCATAGATCGCGCCAGGCCAGGGGTTGAACGGGATGAGGTTGACCTTCGCGTGCAGACCATATTCGCGGATCAGCCGGACAAGTTCGCGCGCGTCGTCGTCGCTGTCATTCTTGTCCTTCAGCATCACATATTCGAAGGTGATCCGCCGCGAATTGCCGGCGCCCGGATAGGCGGCGCACGCCTTCAGCAGCTCGTCGATGCCATATTTGCGGTTGAGCGGGACGATTTCGTCGCGAACTTCCTTCGACACCGCATGCAGCGAGACCGCAAGGTTGACACCGATCTCTTCACCCGCGCGCGCCATCATCGGCACAACCCCGCTCGTCGACAAGGTGATCCGGCGGCGCGACAGCGCAAGGCCGTCGCCGTCCATCACGATCTTGAGCGCGCCCTTGACCTCGTCGAAATTGTACAGCGGTTCGCCCATGCCCATCATCACGATGTTGGTCAGGATGCGGCCATCGGCGGTGTAGTTGCCGCCTTCATCATCGTCGTCTTCGGGATCGGGGCCGAAACCCGCCATCGTGCCCTTGGGCCATTCGCCCAGTTCGTCGCGCGCCAGCATGACCTGTCCGACGATCTCGCCTGCGCCCAGGTTGCGGACGAGGCGCATCGTGCCGGTGTGGCAGAAGCGGCAGTTGAGCGTGCAGCCCACCTGGCTCGACACGCACAAGGTTCCGCGATCGGCGTCCGGGATGAACACCATTTCATATTCCTGGCCGTCGGCCGCGGCGAGCAGCCATTTGCGCGTGCCGTCGCTCGACACCTGCGCCTGCCGCACCGTCGGGCGACCGATGATGTAGCGGTCGGTCAGCCACGGACGCATTGATTTGGCGATGTCGGTCATCGCCTCGAAGTCGGTCACGCCGCGATGATACATCCAGTGCCAGATCTGCTTGGCGCGCAGCTTCGCGCCCTTGGCATCGAGGCCGGCCTCGACCAGCTCGGCGCGAATCGCGTCGCGGCTCAGCCCGACAAGGTCGATACGGTTGCCGCCGCGCAACGGAACGGTGCCCGTCGTGACGGGGTCGATATGGCCGGGAATCTGCATGATGCGCGGCCATATAGTGGCAAAGCGCCGTTTGCGCCAGTCCCGGCGGCAAACGGCGCTCAACCTGGTGTTTAGAGGTTTTTCAGCATCGCCAGCACCTGCGGCACATTGCCGTTCGCCTCGGCATCGCGAAGCGGCAGGACATTCTGCACCAGAATCTCCTCGGGCGTCGGCTCACCCGCGAACAATGCCGTCACCTCGTCGGCAAAGGCGTCGAGCGGCATATAGCCCTCGCGCGTCGACTGGCCGGGGGTCAGGTCGGTGCGGACGGCGGGCGGCGCGAGTTCGATCAGCTCGACCTTGCCCTCGAGCTGGATACGCAGCGCCTGCGTATAGCTGTGCAGCGCGGCCTTGGTCGCCGAATAGGTCGGCGCCTTGGGGAGGGGGACGAAGGCAAGGCCCGAGGTCACATTGACGATCGCGCTATCGTCTTGCGCCGTCAGATGGTCGATCAGTGCATCGGTCAGCCGGATCGGGCCGAGCAGGTTGGTGACGACTGTGTCCTCGGCCAGCCTCAGGTCGCGCGCCGCAGCCGCATCCTCGTAACCCATGATCCCCGCATTGTTGACGAGGACATTGAGCGCCGGGAATTTGCCGACGATGTCCAGTGCAAAGGCCTGGACCGCATCGGGATCGGTGACGTCGAGCTGGGCAGCATGCATGTTCGCGTGGCCCGCGACCGCGTCTTCCAGCTTTGCTGCGTTGCGGCCGGTGATGATGACGATGTTGCCGGCGTCGTGCCAGCGCTGCGCAAGCGCGAGCCCGATGCCCGATCCGCCGCCGGAAACAAGGATGGTGTTGCCGCTGGTCTTCATGGGGAGTCTCCTTTCGGGGGTGGTGAGAAGCCCAAAATATCCCTATACTCTCCAAAAGAAAGAAGGCACCCGAAAGTGCTATAGTTACCCGAAAGAGAGTATTGGATTTTCCGTCATGTCAGCGCCCGAAAAAACTTCCTATGATCCGGATGCGCCGGTCGATCCGCGCGTCGAACTGCTCGTTAACGAGCTGATCGGCCGAGTCGCCGACAAATGGACCTTGCTGGTCCTGGAGGAGCTGGAGGATCATGGGGTGTGCCGCTTCACCGAACTGGCGCGGCTCGTTCCGGGCATCAGCCAGAAGATGCTGACGCAGACGCTGCGGGCGATGGAACGCGACGGGCTGGTCGAACGCACCGTCCATCCGGTAATCCCGCCCAAGGTCGAATATCGGCTGACCGGACTTGGCTACAGCCTGGGTGAAGCCTTTTGCGGCGTATGGCACTGGGCCGAGGCCCATCTTTGCGAAGTCGAAAGGGCCCGCGCGACTTTCGACGCGCGGGAGTAGTCCGGCCGGGCCGCCGAGTGCCGGAGCGGCCCGATCCAGTGGTTCCTATCGTTATCGTTCGACCGCCGAAATGCGGATCGGTTCGCTGCGGCTGGCGCTGGCGATGACGACATCGGTCTGCGTCGACGCGGCGCGCAGCGTGTCGCGCTGGCATTGGCGGACGTCGTTCTTGCCCGCGAGATCGAAATCGGATGCCGCGCCGCAGACCGCAACGACCGCGCGCCACACCCGGCGTTCGAGGGTCTTGGCGTCCCTTTCGTTCGCGAGGTCGAGGTCAGCATGCGCAACGGTGACGCTGGGACGAGCGGGTGCATTCTGGGCGAGGGCGGGCTGGCCGATCGAAACGGCGGCCAGAGCGGCAAGGATCGAGAGCGTTTTCATCTTATGTCTCCATCGGCCGGCTGGAAGAGGAGGGGAGGAAGCCGGTAGGGAGAAGATAGGCCGCGCATCGACCGGTCGGGAGCAACGATGTTGCGCGACCGTTCTGCATAATTGCAGAATGCGGCGATGAGGATTATTCCTCACAAGGCATCATGTTCGACTGGAACGACCTCAAATCCTTTCTCGCGGTCGCGGAGACCGGCAGCACGCTCGCTGCCGCGCAGGCGCTGCGCGTCAGCCAGACGACGGTGGCGCGGCGCATCGCGGCGCTGGAGGAGGCAATCGGCCTCGATCTCTTCGAGCGTCGGCAGGCGGGCTATGCGTTGACCCCGGTTGGCGAGACGATGCTCGCGAGCGCGCTCGCGGTGCGCGACGCCGCCGACCGGTTTCAGGACGCGGCCGGCGCGCGCTCGCGCGACGCGGGCGGTACAGTCAGCCTGACGACAATGGAAATCTTCGCGGTGACCATCCTGCCGCCGATCCTGCGTGACCTCCGCGCCGCGCATCCCGGCATCCACATTCATCTCGATACCTCCGACGAACCGCGCGATCTCGCGACTGGCGCGGCGGACATCGCGCTGCGTAGCAGCAAGCAGCCCGCCGGCGCGGGGCTCGTCGGGCGGCGGATCGCCGACAATCCGTGGACCGTTTACAGCAGCCGCGACTATGCCGACCGCCACGGCATCCCGCACAGCCGCGAACAACTCGCCACCCACCCGTTCATCGGCGGTGGCGGCCATGTCTGGGAACCCTATCAGGCGTGGCTCAGGCAATACGGGCTCGAGGAGTCGGTGGTCATGAAATATGACAGCGCCTCGGGGCTGCTCGCCGGGGTGCGCGCGGGGATGGGGTTGACGATCCTGCCAGCCTTCCTCGCCGACCGCGAACCCGACCTCATCCGCTGCATCCCGCCAAAGGTCGAAGACACCACGGGCCTCTGGCTTCTCACCCACGAGCGCCTGCGCCGCGTCCCGCGCATCCGCATCGTCCTCGACTTCATCGCGAATGCGCTGACGAGGCTGGGGCGGGAGTAGGATCGACCGCCGACAAATCGCTGTCCTACAGTATTCCGCCGGCATAGCGTCAGCGACCATGGTCGGCCGATCCCCTTCATCGCCACGCGCAAAAGCGAATCTCGAATGAAGTTGCGCAGAAATCCGCCATTTCCTGGACCCGCCTCAGCGGATGTTCGCGCACCCCAGCGCCGCCGCGTCGATCGCGGTCGCCGCGCCGCGCAAGCGATAGGTGTCGGCGATTGCGCCGCCGGTAGCGGTGTTGCTTTCGACGCTCATGCTCGGCGCCGATCGCATCGCCGCGATGATTGCAGCGTCCATTCGCGCGTCGCTCGCCCAGCCGTGGACCCCGTTACCGGTCAGGATGAAGCGGCGGCTGCCGACGGTCAGGCGCAGTTCGCGTGCCGCACCGCGTTCCTTCGACAGGCGGATATAGAATTGGCCGCGGATGCGCGACTTCGGCCAATATCCGACGCTGGCATAGGCTTTGACCAGCGGACGGCCGATCGTCGCCGACGGCGCGGCGAGGGCATAGCAACGCGGCGTTTGCGGCTCCCGAAAGGCGCCCCAGCCATCGAAAATGCCGAGCGCGGTGCGCGGCGCTGCGAGCGCCATCGCGGGGGCGGCCGCTGCGATCAGGAAAAGGAAGGCCAGGCGCCGCATATTTCCCGTTTGCGCGAATGGGGACGCTTTGCAAGCATGGCTTGCACCGCGCCGCGCGGACGTTAAGGAAGATGGACATTTTCGGGGACGGGATTCGGGGCGAATGGGCCGCTCCACCGGACTCTCAGGGACTTTTCCCGCGGCACAGGGATGATGTGACAATATGAAAGCGACGATTGAGCGTGCGATCCTGCTGAAGAGCCTCGGCCATGTCCAGTCGGTGGTCGAGCGGCGGAACACGATTCCTATCCTCTCGAACGTCCTGATCGAAGCCGACGGCACCGGCCAGCTCAAGCTGATGGCGACCGACCTTGACCTGCAGGTCGTCGAAACCATCGCGGCGAAGGTCGAAACGCCGGGCACGACCACGGTATCGGCGCACACGCTGTTCGAAATCGCGCGCAAGCTGCCCGAAGGTTCGGAAGTCAGCCTCGCTGCGGCAGAGGGCAAGATGCAGGTCAAGGCCGGCCGCTCGAACTTCAACCTGCCTACCTTGCCGCGCGACGACTTCCCCGTGATTGCCGAGGGTGACCTGCCGACCAGCTTCGAGCTGCCGGTCGCCGAACTCATCCAGATCATCGACAAGACACGCTTCGCGATTTCGACCGAAGAAACGCGCTATTACCTCAACGGCATCTTCTTCCACGTCGCAGAGGATGCGACGGGCCCGGTGCTGAAGGCCGCAGCGACCGACGGCCACCGTCTCGCGCGCTACACCGTGACGCGTCCGGATGGCGCGACCGGCATGCCCGACGTCATCGTGCCGCGCAAATGCGTCGCCGAAATCCGCAAGCTGCTCGACGAGGCCGAAGGCAATGTCGAGATCAGCCTGTCGGCGTCGAAGATCCGTTTCCAGCTCGGCAATGCCGTGCTGACCTCCAAACTGATCGACGGCACCTTCCCCGATTACAGCCGGGTCATTCCGACCGCGAACGACAAGCTGCTCAGGGTCGATCCGAAGAGCCTGTATCAGGGCGTCGATCGTGTCTCGACGATCGCCAGCGAAAAGACGCGCGCGGTCAAGGTCGGGCTCGACAAGGACCGCATCACGCTCAGCGTCACCAGCCCCGAAAACGGCACCGCGGCCGAAGAGCTGGCGGCGGGCTATGACAGCGACGCGATGGAGATCGGCTTCAACGCCCGCTATCTCAGCGACATCCTCGGCCAGGTCGACGGCGACAGCGTCGAACTCCACCTCGCCGACGCCAATGCCCCGACGCTGATTCGCGAAAGCGAGAAGAGCCCGGCGCTGTATGTTCTGATGCCAATGCGCGTCTGATCGCATCCGTCTCGGCCCTAGGGCGCGGGGCCGCAGGCGGGTTTACCGACCAACCTGTGGGGGTATAGTGCAAAAATTGATATTGAGCGCCGCGCTGGCGTTCGGGATGGCGAGTGCGGTGTCCGCGCAGACCGTCACTGAACAGGATCGCGCCGACGCGCGCTGCTTCCTGTCGGCCCTGAACTTCAAGGTCATCAAGCCGAACGGCGAACCCGTCACCGCATCGCAGGCGGCGGTGCTCGACATGATGAGCGCTTTCTACATCGGCCGCCTGCGCAGCCGGCAGCCTGCCTCCACCCCGACTGCGGCGATCATCACGCCCGACATGGTGCGCGACGTGCAGGCGCGCTTGCCCCATGTCTTCGGTCCATGCCTCGAAGGCTGGAAGCAATATAATGTCGACCTCGGCGAAACCGCCAAGATCCTGAAGATCGTCGAAGACGCCGGCTGACGGGCCGGGCTGACGGCGGTCAGCCCGCCTTCGACACCCGCCAGATCGTGTTGCCGGTATCGTCGGCGATCAGCGCGCTGCCGTCCTTGGCAACCTTGACGTCGGCGGGGCGGCCGCGCGTCGTCTTGCCGTCCTTCGCCAAGAATTGGTCGAGGAAAGGGACGGGCAGGGCGTCGACCGGCTTGCCGTTCGCGCCGAACTTCACGAACACGACGTCATAGCCCGACACCGGCTCGCGGTTCCACGACCCGTGCAGCGCGATCAGCGCGCCGTTCGCCCAACGCTCGCCAAGGTTCAGTCCTTCGGTAAAGGTAAAGCCGAGCGGGGCGACATGTGCGCCAAGCGCATAGTCGGGCCGCTTCACATATTGGCGGCGATCCTCTTCCTCTGGCGGAACGCGCGGGTCGATATAGCCACCCCAATAATACCAGGGCCAGCCATAGAAATCGCCTTCGTCGACGTCGGTCATATAATCGGGGACCAGATCGCTGCCCAGCATGTCGCGCTCGTTGACCACGGTCCACAATTGCTTGCTGCCCGGATAGAAGGCGAGGCCGACGGGGTTGCGGATGCCCGCGGCGAAGGTGCGGACATATTTGTTCTCGGGCCGCACCTCGAGCACGCTGGCGCGGCGGACCTCGTTGCCCATGCCCTTCTCGCCGATGTTCGAATCGGCGCCGACGCCGACATACAGCCAGCCGTTCGGCGATGCCGCGAGGCTCTTGGTCCAGTGGCGGTTGGTGCCCTTGGCGGGCAGATCGACCAGCTTGGCGGGTTTGCCGCTCATCTTGGTCTCGCCCTCGACATAGGGGAAGGCGATGATCGCGTCGGTGTTCGCGACGTAGAGCGTCTTGCCGATCAGCGCCATGCCATAGGGCGAGTTGAGCCCGGTGATATAAGCGGTCCTGACTTCGGCCTTGCCGTCGCCATCGGCATCACGGAGCAGGGTGATGCGGTTCGCCGACTTGCCGCCGGCGCCAGCCTTGCTCATCAGGCTGCCCATCACCTTGTTCTCGATCCCCGAGCTGTCGCGCGGCGGGCTCTGCGCCTCGGCGACGAGCACGTCGCCGTTCGGCAGCACGAGCATCGATCGCGGATGGTCGAGGCCTTCGGCAAAGCGTGCGACGGTCAGGCCGGCGGCGGCGCGCGGGGCCTCGCCGGCGGGCCATTTCGTGGCCTCTGGCACGTTCATCGTCGGGAAGCTCTCGGGGCGCTGCGTCGCCATCACCGGCACGCGGCCGCTCAGCTCTGCCGTCGAGAAACGCGCCATATCGGGCCGCGAGAGGACATAATAGGCGATGCCGCCCGCGATGATCAGCAGGACGAGGGCGATGCCGGCATATTTGAGGATTTTGCGCATGGACGCAGTCTTACACGCCGATACGGCGACGGCAAAGGGGCGATTCGGCGGTGGTCATGGTTAACCTGCAGCCATCGTCGATTAACCTTACCTGCCTGTTCATCACGGTTGGGAACGGCACGGTTAGGGGCGGGCGCTAGGACAGCATCCATGCAACGGGCCGGGGACAGCATGCAACTGCCAGCACCTTTTCTTGCCGATCGCGGTGCGATCGACGACGCGACCATGCTGATCCGCGAACATGGCGAGGAAGCCGGCTTCGCCGCAGCCGCGCGCGCCGAGCAATATCGCGTGCTCGGCAATCATCTCTATTTCGCGCGCTGGCGCCAGATCGAGCGGCTGATCACTTATCTGTCGATCGAGACCGCGCTCGACACGGTCCACTAGGCGTCAGATCCGCAGGCCCGCCGTTTCGGGCAAACCCGCCATGATGTTGAGATTCTGGACGCAGGCGCCGCTCGCACCCTTGCCCAGATTGTCGAGCCGCGCGACGAGCCGGATCTGGCTGGCGCTTGGGTCGGCATAGAGCGTCAGGTCCATGCGGTCGGTCGCTGCGTCGCTTTGACGCAGCAACAGCTCGCTCTCGTCCCCGGCGCGGCGCACGCTGACGAGCGGCGAGCCGCCGAAATGCGCGGCGAGGGCGGCAAACGCCGCGTCGGCGGTCGCTTCGTCGAACGCCAGTGGAACCTCGACCAGCATGCCGCGATAGACCGGCACGACGGCGGGCGCGAACAGCGGCGCGTGAGCGAGGCCGGCATGCTGCTGCATCTCCGGCACATGCTTGTGCGCGAGGTTCAGGCCATAGCTGCGAAAGCCGATATCCTGATCGGCCTCGAAGCGGGCGATCAACTCTTTGCCGCCGCCCGAATAGCCCGACACCGCGTTGACGCTGAGCCGCGCATCGCGTGCGACGATACCGGCAGCGACGAGCGGCGCGACCAGTGCGAGGAAACCGGTCGGATAACAGCCCGGATTGCTCACACGCTTCGACGCCGCGATCGCATCGCGCTGCGCGATGCGAAGCTCAGGGAAACCATAGGCCCAATCGGGATCGACCCGGAAAGCAGTAGAGGCATCGATCACCCGTGTGCGGCCGTTTTCGATCATCGCCACGGCTTCGATCGCCGCTGCATCGGGCAGGCAGAGAATGACGAAATCGGCATCGTTCAGGGCTTCGCGTCGTGCCGCAGCGTCCTTGCGGCGTGCGTCGTCAAGCGTCACGAGCGAAAACTCGCTGCGCCCGGCAAGCCGCTCGGCGATTTCCAGGCCCGTCGTTCCCGCCGCGCCGTCGATGAAGACCTTTTGTGTCATGGTTTTATCGCAGTCGTTTGGTGCCGCTGACGGGCACGTCATTGCCCTTCGCGGCCGACCGCTTCGCAACCTCGGCGAGCGGTTCGACGCGCACTTCCATCCACTGGCGGCTGGCGTGGATGATGTTCTGACTATCGGCCATGATACCGACATGACCCGGGAAGAAGACGAGGTCGCCGCGCGCCAGATCGGCGGGGGCGACATCCTTGTCGGGACCGAGCGCCGCGAGTTGCAGGTCGCTATCGCGCGGCAACTGGATGCCCGCCGAGGCCCAGGCAAGCTGGACGAGGCCCGAACAGTCGATGCCCTTCACGGTGCGGCCACCCCACAGATAGGGGGTGCCGACCATGCTCTCGGCAACCGCGGCAGGATCATCATGTTCGCGGCCGACCTCGATCAGCGCGGCCAGCGGCAGATAGCCGTGCGCGGTGTGGAGCCATTCGCCTTCGGCATTGCCCATCACCAGCGCGCCGCGCGGCAGCACCGCGGGGCCGCCGCTTGCGGCGTCGGGTTCCGAATGAAGCATCGCCTCGGTCATCTCGACGCGGTGCGTGGGCGCGATCGGCGCCGCAAGCGCATCGGCAGCGAGATAGCCGACATAATGATCGGCAAGGCAATAGCCCCAAGCCCAGCCGCCGGTGAGGTCGAGCAGGGCAAAGCCCTCGCCGAACAGCAGTTCGCTTGTCTGCTCGGCGTCGAGCGACGGCGACGCGCGCATGACGGCGGCAGGCAGCACGCCGCTCATCATCATCGGCGCGGCATAATGCGGAGCGAAATGGGTGCCTGCGACCGAGATATCGGCAAGGTCGGGGCGGATGGCGACGACACGCGGATCGAATGCCTGCGACGTGCCGCTCAGCCCGAAGCGGTCGCGGCCCTGACCGGCAACGCCGGGGCGCCCCATCCGCACGCGGTTTGCCGCTGAATTCTCACCACTATTCGCTGTCACTTGTCGTCCTGTAAGAAACCGCTTTCCGCGCCGGGCGGACAATCGCGGCGCATTAGACCAGCGGGCGCCGCTTTATCAAGGACGTTCACCCTTCCTGCGCCGGTCGTAACGCGTCTGCAGCATCGCCCACGCCGCACGCAGCCCGAGCGCCGCGCCACCCTTGGGGCGCCCGTGCTTCGCCGACGGACGCCACGCGAAAGTGTCGAAATGCGCCCAAGCGGTCCCATCGGGCACGAAGCGCTTCAGGAACAACGCTGCGGTGATCGATCCCGCAAAGGCCGAACTCCCCGCATTGCCCAGGTCGGCGATGTCGGTTTCGAGCAGGTCGGCATAGCCGTCCCACAGCGGCATCCGCCACAGCGGATCGTCACGGTCGGTGCCGCCCTTGAGCAGATCGTCGGCGAGCGCATCGTCATTGGCAAAAAGGGCAGGGAGGTCGGGGCCGAGTGCGACGCGCGCGGCGCCGGTGAGCGTCGCGAAATCGACGATCAGTTCGGGCTTGTCCTCGCCGGCCTTTGTCAGCGCATCGCCGAGCACAAGGCGGCCTTCGGCGTCGGTGTTGCCGATCTCGACGGTCAGCCCTTTGCGGCTTTTCAACACGTCGCCGGGACGGAAGGCATCGGCCGAGATCGCATTTTCCGCCGCTGCAACCAGACAGTGGAGACGCACCGGCAGCCCGCTCGCCATCACCAATTCGGCGAGCGCGAGGACATGCGCGGCCCCGCCCATGTCTTTCTTCATCAGGCGCATGCCCGACGCGGGCTTGATGTCCAGCCCGCCGCTGTCGAAGCTGATCCCCTTGCCGACAAGCGCAATGCGCGGATGGTCGTCCTTGCCCCAATCGATCTCGATCAGGCGCGGCGCATGATGTTTTGCGGCGGCGCGACCGACCGCGTGGATCATCGGATAACCCTGCTCCAGTGCTTCGCCCTTTGTGACGGTCAGCTTGCCGCCATGCGCCTTGGCGATGCGCTCGGCCGCATTCTCGATCGCCGCAGGCCCCATATCGGCAGCAGGCGTGTTGACGAGGTCGCGGACGAGCGCTGTCGCGCGCATTTCGGCGACGACGGGCGCGATCGCGCCGACTTCGGTCGTGAGCAACACGCGCGGGCCTTTTACGGCCGGGTTCGATTTATAGGCGTCGAAACGATATTGTGCGCTGAGCCATCCGAACAGCGCCTTGCCGGCCTGTCCGCCTTCGACGCGGTAGCGGCCCTCGGGCAGGATCAACGCGAGCTTCGCAAGGCACCATGCCGAAAGCTCCTCGGCCTTCGCAACCGTCGTCACCACCGCCCAGCGTTCGGGATCGTCGCCCGGCAGGATCGCGTGGACAAAGGCGTCGGGTTTGAACCCGACAGCGGACAGATGCGCGCGCTCGCGAGCGCTGCGACCCTTCAGCCATTCGTCATAGCTCTTCTTGTCGACGAGGTGGATGGTGCGGGCGTCCTGGCCCTGGTCGGGCTGGATCAGGTCGGAATAGTCGGTCATGCCGATGTGCTAGGCCGATGGGGAAACTTTGTCGATTCCCGGCGTTGTTGCGGCATGACCTACCGAACGCCCCTCACAATCCTTCCTGTGATCCTCCTCATCGCGGGTTGTTCCGACGACAAGCCGACCAAGGCGGAGAAGGCGGTCGCAGCGTCGGTTGCTGGCGCGCCGCCGAATGGTGCTGCGGACGAGGTCGCGAAAAATGCGCCGGCCTCCGACGTCCGCGAAAAGAGCGAGCTGATCGAGTTTGCCTATTCCTATCCGCGTGACGCGGCGCAAATTCCCGAACTGGCGAAGTTTCTGGACGGCGACCGGCAGGCGAAACGCGATGCGCTGGTCGCCGCAGCCGACCGGGACCGGGCGGCATCGGCGAAGGGCGATTTTCCCTATCATGCCCACAGTCATCTGCAGAAATGGCTCCGGGTCACGAGCACACCCCGCTTCCTCAGTCTGTCGGCAGAAATCGAAACCTATATGGGCGGTGCCCATGGCATGACGGGTTTCGACACATTGCTATGGGATCGCAACCGCCGCACCCGGCTGAAACCGGTCGACCTGTTCACCAGTCCCGAGGCATTCGACGCTGCGATCCACGACGATTTCTGCGTGCGGATCAAGCAGGCCAAAGCCGCGAAGGGAATTCAGATGACCGATGATCCGGATAGCCCCTTTTCGGCATGCCCTCCCGCGTCGGCACAAACCGTCTGGCTCGGGTCATCGGGCGGCCGCTATCTCGATCGCATGACGATCGCGATCGCCCCCTATGAGGTCGGGCCGTTTGCCGAGGGTAGTTACAAGATCAACGTGCCGGTGACAGCAGAGCTCGTGAAAGCCGTGAAGCCTGAATATCAGCGCGATTTCCTGCCCCTGAATTGAGGAGGCGAACGATGCCGGCCAAATCGAAGGCGCAGCAGAAAGCTGCGGGAGCAGCGCTCGGCGCCAAACGCGGCGACACCCCCAAGTCGAAACTCAGGGGTGCCTCGAAAGAGATGGCGGACAGCATGTCCGAAAGCAGCTCGCGGCGCTTGCCAAGGGTTCGACCAAGGGCAAGCCCGGGCACGTCGACTGATTATTCGGCCGCTTCGAGCTCCGCGACGGGCGCAGCCTTGGCGGCAGCGCTCGCATTGGTGAAGGTCAGCACGCCGTCGGCGATCAGGCCGGTCTTCATCTCTACCCGGTCGCCCAGATAATCCTGATTGAGCCGCCAGGGCAGCTTGTCGGCATTCTTCGGCATTATGTGGATCGAGCGCTGGATATAGCCCGACGAGAAGTCGAAGATATTCTCTTCGGTCAGGCTGGCCGGATCGGCGAGCGCCGGCGTGGCGATCGTCGTGTTCGATGCCTGCATGTGGTTGAGCACGCGGCACACATATTCGGCGACGATATCGGCGCGCAGCGTCCAGCTCGCATTGAGATATCCGAACACGGCCGAGAAGTTCGGCACGTTCGAAAACATGCACGCCTTGTAATAGAAGTGCTCGCTCCAATCGATCGTTTCGCCATCGACGCGCACCGGAATCTTGCCCGCCACGGCAAGCTTCAGGCCCGTCGCGGTGACGATGATGTCGGCATCGAGATGCTTGCCCGATTTCAGCTGGATGCCGGTCGCATCGAAACGCTCGATATGATCGGTCACGACCGACGCCTTGTCGGCTTTCATCGCCTCGAAGAAATCGCCGTCGGGAACCAGGCAAAGCCGCTGCTCCCAAGGATTGTAAGGCGGGGTGAAGGCCTCGGCATCATAGCGGTCGCCAAGCGCTTCCTGCACCTTCTTGCTCAGGAAATCCCTGAGCTTCTCGGGCTTTTCGCGCGCGCGCTTGAAAACGATGTCCTGCATCTTCACATTCTTGAAGCGCGTGATCTTGTACGCGAGCCCGTCGGGCAGAATCTTGCGCAGGAAATTGGCGATCCCGTCCTTCGCGGGACGGATCGCATACCAGGTCGGGGTGCGTTGCAGCATCGTGACATGCGCCGCGCCCTTGCCATCGCCCTTTTCGGTCATCGAGGGAACGATCGTTACCGCAGTCGCGCCCGACCCGATCACGACAACCTTCTTTCCCGAATAATCGAGATCCTTCGGCCAGAATTGCGGGTGGAGGATCTGGCCCTTGAAGTCCTCACGGCCCGCGAACTGGGCGTCGAAGGGCTCATCATAGTCATAATAACCCGAGCCAAGATACAGCCAGCGCGCGGTCGTCGTCGACTTCGCGCCCTTCTCGTCTTCCATCGTCACCGTCCAGCGCGCGGTCGTGCTGTCCCAGTCGGCGCCGACAACCTTGCTGTTGAAGCGGATCTTTTCGCGGATGCCGCGCTCGTCGACGATGCGGTTCAGATATTCGAGGATTGCGGGGCCGTCGGCGATCGACTTTTCATGCTTCCACGGCTCGAAGACAAAGCCCAGCGTGTGCATGTCGCTGTCGGAGCGGATGCCGGGATAGCGGAACAGGTCCCAGGTGCCGCCAAGGTCAGCGCGGCGCTCGGCAAGGCCGAAGCTGCGGCCCGGCGAATACATCTGGAGATGCACCGCCATGCCGATGCCCGAAATGCCTGCGCCGACGATCAATACATCCTGATCCACCGGGCTCGCCGTGCCTGCCATGATTTCGTCTCCCATTTATCTTTAAGGTGCAGCTTACGCACCGCGTTGCATTTTGCAATCGAATTGACGTTTACGGAAAGTGCCGCTGCGGCTATGGGACTTTGCGATTGTCACAATGTTGTCATTATGACGTCACCAATTTGCAATTTTGAACCGCTGCGTGGGGCGGGTAGCGGGAATATCAGTCAAATTTGATGCGACAGATCGCAGTTCTTCCCTATCGATTCGGCGGCACGGACAAGGACGGGCCGACCGAGATTCTCCTCGTCACCTCGCGCGGTACGGGCCGATGGGTCGTGCCCAAGGGCAACCCGCTGACCGGGCTCGACCGCCACGCGTCGGCGGCGATCGAGGCGGAGGAGGAGGCCGGCGTGCTCGGCGCGGTCTGCCCGACCTCGATCGGCAGCTATGAATATCGCAAGCGGCGCGCGAATGGCGCCGCGATCATGTATAATGTCGAGGTGTTCCCGCTCGCCGTGACGCGCGAACTCGACGAGTGGAAGGAAATGGACGAGCGCGAGCGGCGCTGGTTCACGCTCGATCAGGCCGCGTCGTCGGTCGACGAGCCCGATCTTCAGGCGATGATCCGTTCGTTCGGCGACCGCGGCTTTCGTGCCGCCGCGCAGCGTTCGGGTGTCGTCTTCAACGTTGCGGAAAAGACAGGGGTCAATCGCATGTTTGCCTGGTTCCAGCGCCTGCTTCCCAAGCAGGGCAATTTCTTCGAGCTGTTCGAAGCGCATGCCGCCACGCTTACCGCGGGCGCCGAAGCACTCGCGCGGATGCTGCAGGGCGGCGAGGGCATGGCCGACCATGTGCAGGAAATCATCGAGCGCGAGCATGACGCCGACGCGATCACGCGCGAAGTGCTCCAGACGGTGCGTCGCACCTTCCTGACCCCGTTCGACCGCAGCGCGATCACGGACCTGATCGCCTCGATGGACGATGCGATCGACGAGATGCAGAAAACCGCGGGTGCGGTCGACCTTTACGACGTCACGGAGTTCGAGCCCGAGATGCGAGACATTGCGGGCATCATCGTCGATGCCGCCCGGCTGACGGCAGAGGCGCTACCGCTGCTGCGGAACATCTCGGCGAATGGTGCACGCCTCCACGAGCTCACCGAACGGCTCGTCCGTATGGAGGGCCATGCCGACGACATTCACGCGGCGGGTCTCAAGCGCCTGTTCAAGGAGCATGGCGAGGCGAATCCGACGCGCTTCCTGATCGCGCGCGAACTATTCCGCCATCTCGAGCGCGTCACCGACAGCTTCGAGGATGTCGCGAACGAGATCGACGGCCTGGTCATCGACCACGCGTAAGCGGGGACATTTTCGATGCACGAACTCGCTTTTCCGCTCCTCGTCGCGCTGATCCTCCTCGCGCTGGCGTTCGACTTTCTGAACGGCCTGCACGATGCCGCGAACAGCATCGCGACCGTCGTCGCGACGCGGCTGCTGCGCCCGGTGCAGGCGGTGATCTTCGCCGCTTTCTTCAACTTCGCGGCCTATTTCCTCAGCCTTGCCTTTCCCGAGTTGCACAAGGTGGCCGAGACGATCGGCAAGGGGATCATCGACAAGGATCTGGTGACCCCCGCGGTGGTGTTTGGCGCGCTCGTAGGCGCGATGTTCTGGAACGTCGTGACCTGGCTGAAGGGCATTCCTTCCTCGTCGAGCCATGCCCTCGTCGGCGGTATCGTCGGCGCTGGTGTCGCGCATGCCGGGTTCGAGGGGATCGAGTGGACCGGGCTCAACAAGACGGTGCTCGCGATCTTCCTGTCGCCGATGCTCGGGATGCTGCTCGCGATGCTGGTGATGCTGCTCAGCAGTTGGGCGCTGCGCCGCGCGAGCGCAAAATTCGCCGAAAGCACGTTCCGGACGCTGCACCTTTTTTCGTCGGCCGCCTATTCGCTGAGCCACGGGCTCAACGATGCGCAGAAGACGATGGGGGTCATCACCGTCCTTCTCTATTCGACCGGCTATCTGACCGGTGAATTCCACGTCCCGCACTGGGTGGCGATCAGCTGCTATATCGCGATCGGTCTGGGCACCTTGTCGGGTGGCTGGAAGATTATCGAGACGATGGGAGGCCGGATCACCAAACTGTCGCACCATCAGGGCTTTGCGGCCTCGACCGGCGGTTCGATCGTGGTGTTCACCGCAAGCCTGCTCGGGATTCCGGTTTCGACGACGCACACGATCACCGGCAGCATTATCGGCGCCGGCGTTGCCCGCCGCGCGAGTGCGGTTCGCTGGGGCGTTGCGAGCAATGTCGTTGCGGCATGGTTCATCACCATCCCGGCCAGCGCGGTCGTTGCCGCCGCTTTTTACGCCATCACGCGGCTGTTCTGATCAACGCGTCGGCCGATAGTTTACGGTCGCTCCACCCGTCATCCTGACGGGCAGATACAGGCCGTTGCCATAAGCCGTGATCTCGCCGGTCTCAAACCCGTCGACATGGGTGCGGATCACAAACGCGCCTTCACGCCGCTGATCGACCGCGCGCCGGATCTTGCCCTTCAGTTTTTCAAGGTCGTTGGTGAAATTCTGGGTCAGCGCGTCGGCGATGAGCGGCGCGAAGCCTTCGCTTTGCCCGATCAGAATCAACAGGTCGCCGCCGACCCCGTCGGTGTCGCCGTTGACGATGATGTCGGTGAAGCGGACCTGCGCCGATCCCGGCTCGTTCACCGGGATCGCGGTCATCCAGATCGTGCCGCGCGTCGGTTCGCCGCTGCGCGCTTCCAGCTTCGCCTCAACATCGACCCCGACGGCGATCCGTCCGCCCGGCGAACCATAGATCGTCGATGGCCCGAACTTGACCATCATCGGTCCCAGCTTCGGCAGCACGAAGGGCCTCGTGGCACGCTTCGCCAGCGCGCGATCGACCACCGGTTGTAGTTGCGCATAGTCGGCGATCACAGGCACGCGGATATCGAGATGCGGGCGCGGGGTCTCGCGGATCAGCTTTGGCAGCGGGGTCGGCTTCGGATCGTCGGGGCGTTCGGAAACAAAAGTTTCGGTGACTCCTTCAATGCCGAGGTTGAGATTGAGCTTCTGCCCGTTCAGACGGTAGCCGCCATAGAGGATCCGCTGCGGCGTCACGCGCATCCAGACCGGCGGATTTTCGCGATTGAGCTCAAGCGAGGTGAAGCTTTGCCGCCAGATGTAGGCGGCCTGACTGCGCAGGTTGATCTTGCCGATCTCGCGGTTCACCTCGCGCTCGACGCCGGCGATCACGGGCGCCAGCTTGGCGTCAGCCTGATCGGTGAAGGTGATCCGCTTGCCGAGGAAATCGATCCCCGGTGCCTTGGTCCAGCCATAGCTGATCCGCGCCTTGCCCTGCATCCGCCAGTCGGACGTCAGGTCGATGCGGATGCGCGCATGGACCATCGCCGACCCCGTCGCCGTCTCGCCCTTCAGCACGCCGCCGACGTCGCGCGCGGCGACCGTTGCGCTGATCGGCATGTCGATGACGATCTCTTGTCCTTCGCCGCGGAATCGCAAGGCACCGCGCGTGACTTGGCCGACGATCGTGCAGGCTATCGGCGGGGTGACCTTGATCTTCCTGCCGAAAACCTTGACGCGTTGCGGCTTGACGCAGGCACGCTCACGCTGGTTGATGGTCCACAGCGTCTTGGGCACCGCACGTTCGAGTTGCGCCTTGAGCGGGCCAATGTCGGCGTCAATCGGCACCGCGATCAGCGACGTCTGAGAGGGATAGGGCGCCTTGTCGGTGGCATGGGGAGGCGCCTCGGCCCCGCCTTTGGCGGGATTGCAGCCTGCCAGAAGCACCGTCAAAACTATCGCCGCCGTCAATCCTTTGATCGCGCGCATGACCTCTTCCCCGTTGATGATCCTTTCCTACTATCAACGCGTTAAAGTCGTTCCCTGCTTTTTGCGATCAGGCGGCTACCACTCCGAACAGATCATGTTCGTCGGCGTCCTCGATTTCGACGTCGACGATGTCGCCGGGTTTCAGCGTTTCCGCGACGTCGCGAAGATAGACATGGCCGTCGATCTCGGGCGCGTCGGCCTGGCTGCGGCCGGTGGCGCCGATGCTGCCGTCTTCGTCCGCTTCACCGACTTCGTCGATGATCACGGGGAGCGTGCGGCCGATCTTGGCCTCCAGCTTGGCGGCGCTGATCGCGGCGGTTTTCGCCATTATGCGCTGATAGCGCTCTTCCTTGACCTCTTCGGGTACCTGATCGTCGAGCGCATTAGCCTGCGCGCCGGCGACGGGTTCAAAGCGGAAGGCGCCGACACGGTCGAGCTGCGCTTCGTCGAGCCAGTCGAGGAGATACTGGAAATCCGCTTCGGTTTCGCCGGGGAAGCCGACGACGAAGCTCGAACGGATAGAGATGTCGGGGGCGACCTGGCGCCAGCTTTTCAGCCGCTCGAGCACCTTCGCTTCGTTCGCGGGGCGCTTCATGCGCTTGAGGACGCTCGGTGCCGCGTGCTGGAAAGGGATATCGAGATAGGGCGTCAGCAGCCCTTCGGCCATCAGCGGGATCACCGCATCGACGTGCGGGTAGGGGTAGACATAGTGGAGGCGCACCCACGGGGCGCGGCCTTCGCTTGTGCGGAGCTGGCCCAGCTCGCGCGCGAGGTCGGTCATGTGTGCGCGCACCTCGCGGCCGTGCCACTGACGCGGGTCATGGCGTATATCCACGCCATAGGCCGAAGTATCCTGGCTGATGACCAGCAGTTCCTTGGTCCCGGCGGCAACGAGCTTTTCGGCCTCGCGCAGCACCGCGTCGATGCGGCGACTGACGAGTTTGCCGCGGAGGTCGGGGATGATGCAGAAGGAGCAGCTGTGGTTGCAGCCCTCGGAAATCTTCAGATAGCTGTAGTGGCGCGGGGTAAGCTTCAGCCCGCCCTCGGGGACAAGATCGATGAACGGACCCTGGGTGGGCGGTGCGGCGTCGTGGACGGCATCGACGACCTGCTCATATTGATGTGCGCCGGTGACCGCGAGCACGTTCGGGAAGCGGGCGCGGATGACCTCGGCCTCGTTGCCCATGCAGCCGGTGACGATGACGCGGCCATTCTCGGCCATCGCTTCGCCGATCGCTTCGAGGCTCTCTTCCTTCGCCGAGTCGAGGAAGCCGCAGGTGTTGACGAGCACGACGTCGGCGCCCGCATAGTCGGGCGACAGACCATAGCCGTCGGCGCGCAGCTTGGTGAGAATCCGTTCGCTGTCGACGAGCGCCTTCGGGCAGCCGAGCGACACCATGCCGACCTTCGGCTGGGTGGGGAGTGTTTTGACTGTCATGATTGGCGGCGCGCATAGGGCATTTTGCCCGGCTTGTCACGCGCCGCGCGCTGGCGCATGGATCGCTGCAACCCTGACAGGAAGGATGGCGGCAGATGATTGGAGTTTTCGCGGCGATTTCGGCGGCGATGGCCGTGGCGGCCGGCGCGTTCGGTGCGCATGGCGCGGCGGGGCCAACCGAAGCCGAATGGCTGCGCACCGGTGGTATCTATCAGCTGATCCATGCGGTTGCGGCGCTCGCGATCATGGGCTTCGCGCGCGGCCCGGCCATCACCTTGCTGGTCGGCGCGGCGATCTTTTCGGTGACGCTCTATGCAATGGCGCTCGGCGCGCCGAAGTGGTTCGGGGCGATCACGCCGGTCGGTGGCACCCTGCTGATTATCGGCTGGCTGTGGGCCGCCTGGCTTTACTGGCGCGCCTAATCGGCCTCGCAGGGCTCGCAGCGGATGACCTCGACGATCATGTCGCCGGGTTCGAGTTTCTGCACCTCGGGCTCCCAGAAGCCATAGGGCTTGCCACCGCGATAGACGCGCAGCCCGCGGCCGCCGCTCGCCAATTGGTCGAGGCTGCGTCCGATTTCCTCGGCGCTGATCGGGCGCTCGCGTAGCTGCACCTTGCCGCCGATCGCGGCGAGGTCGGCCATATAGTCGGCGACATGCTCGCCCTGCGCCGATCCCGCGAGCAGCAGGCCGGTGAAGCTGACCGGGTTGATGACATTGTTCGCGCCCGCCTGCCGTGCGAGCAACTCATTGTCCTGGGCGCGGATGACCACGCTGATCGGCACATTCGGCGCGAGGTGGCGCACGGTCAGCACGATCAGGATCGAGCTGTCGTCCCGGCCGGCCGAGACGAGAACCGACTGCGCTTCGCCGATCCGCACATCGACGAGCGTGTCGTCGTTCGACGCATCGCCTTCCATCACGTTGCAGCCGGCCGCTTCCGCCGCGTTGATCCTGTTTCGCGCCTGATCGATCACGACGATGCACGACGGGTCGGTGCCGCGCGCGATCAGTTCGCGCACGGCCTCGGCGCCACTGGTGCCATAACCGAGCACGACGATATGGTCGGTGAGTTTTGCCTGGATGCGGGCCATACGCCATTTTTCCCATGTGCGCTTGATGACGAAATTATAGGCGGTGCCGACGAAAATGAAGAGCACCATGATGCGGATCGGGGTCACGATTACCGCCTCGATCAACCGCGACCGGTCGGACACCGGCGCGATGTCGCCGAAGCCGGTGGTGGTGACCGAGATCATCGTGAAATAGACGACGTCGAGGAAGCTGATCTGCCCGTCGTGGCTGTCCTTCAGCCCCGCGCGATCGATCCAGTGAACCAGAACGACGATCGCGATCAGGAAAAAGGCGACGCTGAGCCGTGTAATGACGTCGGCCCATATCGGCCATTTGCTAGCGCGCTTCAGCAGATGGAGGCCGCTCTGGATCTGAAGCTTCGGGTTCGGTCTTTTGCTCATCGCGCAGGCAACTGCTTGAGCGGATCGACCGGCGTGCGGTTCTTGCGGAGCTGGAAATGGAGCTGCGGCGTCTGGACTTGCCCGGTCGCACCGGACAGGCCGATGACGTCGCCGGCCTTGACCGCCTGACCGCGCCGGACGTCGATCTGCCCGGCATGGCCATAGGCGCTGACCCAGCCGCTGCCATGGTCGATCAGGATCAGCCCGCCATAGACCGCAATCTGGTCGCCGGCATAGGCGACGATGCCATTCGCCGTGGCGTGGATCGGGGTGCCCTTGGGCGCCGCGATGTTGATCCCGTCATTGACCTTGCCGGGGGCGAGTGGGCCGAACCTGCCGATGACCTTGCCCGACAGCGGCCAGACGAAGCGGCCGGTGAAGGCGGCAGGGGTGGCGATGGCGGTGGTAACCGGTCGTCGCGGCGCGGCCGATGCCGCAGCGGGCGCACTGCTCGCGGCGAGGGCGGGCTGGCTGCCGGTCGCAATATCGTCGATGTCGAGCTTGAACGCGGCTGCGCGCGAGGCGACGTCGATGCTCGCCGGATGCTGCGGCCGCGCATGGGCGGGCAGGCGCAGGCGCTGGCCGACACGCAGGATATAGGGTTCGCTGAGCGCGTTGATCGTGATGACCTCCCCCCAATCGACCGCATAGGCACGCGCGATACCGATCCCGGTCTCACCCGCGCCGACGCGGTGGTAGAGGCCGGCAGGAATACGCAGCTGCTGCCCGGCACGCAATGTGTAGGGCGCGGCCAGATCATTCTCCATCGCGATTGCTTCGGAGCCGGCACCGCTCATCTCGCCGATCGAGCGCAGCGTATCGCCCGGACGAACCGTGTAGCTCGACGCGCTCACCTGTCGGGCATCGGTTGCGACCGATTTCAGCGTCCAGGTCGGGTGCGCGTCGCCGCCGACGACGTCGACCGACTGGCGTTCATAATCGGGTGCTGCCGGATAGCCCGTCGACTGCGGGGGAACAGGGCGCGGGGCAGGCGCGGTCGAGGCCGGAATGCATCCGGCCAGCGTGGCGCTGGAAACAAGCAGGAGAAAATATCTCGGCGGCCCCATGTCACCCCTTTGCCAAAGCAATGGGATGAAAGCTAGCCAGCCTTTTCCGTGGCATAGGCCCCGCGCAACGCTGCAAGCGAAGCGTCATGCGTCAGGTCGAGCTGAAGCGGGGTGACCGAGATATGATTGTCGTCGATCGCCTCCAGGTCGCTGTCATGACCCAGGCTATGCTCAATGCCGTGCAGCCCGAACCAGTAATAGCGATAGCCGCGCGGGTCGGTACCCTCGACGATCGAGCCGCGCCCATAGTCGTGGAAGCCCTGCCGCGTGACACGGATGCCCTGCACCTCGGCGGCGGGGATCGCGGGGAAATTGACGTTGATCAGGGTGCGCGGTGCCATCGGCATGTCGAGAAGCGGGCGCAGTACCTTCGCGCCCCACGCTTCGGCCGCTTCGAACGGCACGCTGTCGCCCATGCCTTCCTTGGCATAAACCTGACTGAGCGCGATCGACCGGATGCCCGCGAGCGCGCCTTCGATCGCCGCCGAAACGGTGCCCGAGTAAGTGATGTCGTCGCCAAGGTTGGCGCCGCGATTGACGCCCGACAGGATCAGGTCGGGCTTTTCGGGCATAAGCTTGCCGATCGCCATCATCACCGAGTCGGTCGGGGTGCCGCTGCACGACCAGCGGCGTTCACCATGCTGGCGGATGCGCACCGGACGCGACAGGGTCAGCGAGTGCCCCGCGCCCGACTGTTCTTCGGCAGGCGCACACACCCAGATATCGTCGCTGAGCTGGCGTGCGATCGCCTCCAGCACGGCTATGCCGGGCGCGTGATAACCGTCGTCGTTGGTGAGGAGGATGCGCACGGTCTTGTCTTTCTATCTTCGTCACCCCGGACTTGATCCGGGGCTTGCCTTGTCTGGAAGTCGAAGAAAGGCGGGTTCCGGATCAAGCCCGGGATGACGATGGTTTAGGTTGCTGAAGTCAGCTTGGTGATCCCGCCCATATAGGGCACCAGTGCCGCCGGGATCGTGACGCTGCCGTCGGCCTGCTGATAATTTTCGAGGATCGCCACCAAGGTGCGGCCGACCGCGAGGCCCGATCCGTTCAACGTATGGACGAATTCGTTGCCCTTCACGTCCTCGCGGCGGAAGCGCGTGTTCATGCGGCGTGCCTGAAAGTCGCCGCAGTTCGAACAGCTCGAAATCTCGCGATAGCTGTCCTGACCCGGCAGCCAGACCTCAAGGTCATAGGTCTTGCGCGCTGCAAAGCCCATGTCGCCGCTACAAAGCAGCATCTTGCGATAGGGAAGTTCCAGTGCTTCCAGTATCTTCTCGGCTGCCCTTGTCTTGCGTTCGAGTTCGGCCTCGCTGTCTTCAGGACGCACGATCGAGACCAGCTCGACCTTCCAGAACTGATGCTGGCGGATATAGCCGCGCGTGTCGCGCCCTGCCGACCCGGCTTCGGAGCGGAAGCAGGGGGTGAGCGCGGTCATCCGGATCGGCAGATCGGCCTCGGGCAGGATGTCCTCGCGCACCGCGTTGGTCAGGCTCATCTCGGAGGTCGAGATCAGCCAGCGACCGTCGGTGGTCTGGAACAGATCCTCGCGGAATTTCGGCAACTGGGTCGTGCCGAACGCCGCCTCGTCGCGGACCATCAACGGTGTCGCGCATTCGACATAGCCGGGTTCTCCGGTCTGCATGTCGAGCATGAACTGGCCGAGCGCGCGTTCGAGTCGGGCCATCTGGCCGCGCAGAAACGCAAAGCGCGCACCCGACATTTTTGCCGCGGTCTCGAAATCGAGGCCGAGCGCGGGGGCGAAATCGGCATGTTCCTGCGGCGTGAAGTCGAACGTCCGCGGGGTGCCCCAGCGCGAAATCTCGACATTGCCGTCCTCGTCTTCGCCGTCGGGCACATCGGCTGCCGGGATGTTTGGCAGCGCGGCGAGGATGTCCTGCAGTGCCGCAAGCTGCTCGCGTTCGGCGTCTTCCTTGGCGGGAAGGGCCGTCTTCAGCTCGGCGACTTCGGCCTTCAGCGCTTCGGCCTTGTCCTTGTCGCCCTGCGCCATCGCCTGACCGATCAGCTTCGAGGCCTCGTTGCGGCGTGCGAGCGATCCCTGAATTTCGGTCTGCAAGGCGCGCAGCGACGCGTCTGCCGCCACGATCCGGGCGGACAGGGGTTCGAGACCGCGGCGCGCGAGGCCGGCGTCGAACGCTTCGGGATTTTCCCGGATCAGGCGGATATCGTGCATGCGCCGCGCTATGGCGGGGGCGCCCGCGCGGCGCAAGCCCGGTTTAGCGCTCGACCAGCCGCGCGAGCTGGCCGATCGCGGTGCCCCAGCCTTCGTAAAAGCCCATCTCGTCATGCTTCGCACTGTCTTCGGCGCTCTTGTGGAGCACGCGCGCGGCGTAGAGCGTACCGCCGTCCTGCGGCTCGAAGGTCAGGATCGCGGTCAGCGCGAGCCATGGCTCGACGGGCTGCCAGCCTTCGGTGAGGACAGTCGTGAAGACCAGCTTCCTTTCGGGTACAGCCTCGAGGAAACAGCCGTCGACATGCGCCTGCCACTCGCCGCCGTCTTCGCGCATTTTTGTCACAAAGCCGCCGCCGGGGTGCAGGTCGAGCGTATCGACGCGGCATTCGATGGGGGCGGGGATCCACCATTTCGCCAGATTTTCGGGAACGCTCCATGCGTTCCACACGACGGCCGGCGGCGCCTTGATCAGGCGCGAGATGGTGAGTTCGGTTTCGGTGCTCATATCCTGGTCTCCGGGGGGTGTTGGGCTTCGGCGAAGGCGGCGAGACGGTCCGTGCGGCCCTGCCAGACGGCGCGCTGCTCGGCGAGCCAGCCTTCCGCCGCCGCGAGCCGATCGGCGTTGATGTGACAGGTGCGCACGCGCCCCGCCTTCTCCGACCGGATCAAGCCAGAGCTTTCGAGTACGGTCAGATGCTTGAGGAAAGCAGGCAGGCCCATCTCGAACGGCTCGGCAAGGCGGGTCACGGGTGCTGCGCCTTTCAACAGGCGACCGATCACAGCCCGCCGCGTCGGATCGGCCAGTGCGTGGAATACAGTGTCGAGGGCGGTTTGTTGGTTCACCATATGGCGAACTATAGATAATAGTTCGCCATATGGCAAACTATTTGCGGCCGACATGAAAAGAGGGCCGTCCCATCGGGAACGGCCCTCAGTCAGGTGGTGCAGGTAGCCCCCCGCAACCGCCAGTGGATAGGTTTATGCCGCGTTGGCGTCGTCGTCGTTGCGGTTCGCGGCGCGGCGGCGCGCGACGAGCGCAGCTGCAGCGGCACCGAACAGGATCATCATCGGCGGCGCCGGCACGGGGGTCGGATCGCCCGACGAGCCGCCGTGGCTGCTGCTGCCATTCGAGCTCGACGACGAAGAAGAGGATGACGAGCTCGACGAGGACGAGCTGCTGCTCGACGACGAACCGGTGCTGCCGAAGCTGCTGCTGGTGCTGGTCGCGCCCGACGAGGTGCTGCTCGACGAAGAAGAGGATGACGAGCTCGACGAGGACGAGCTGCTGCTCGATCCGCCCGAGCTGCCGCCGCGCGACGAGCTGCCCCAGCCCGACGAACCGTGCGACGAGCCGCCCTTGGACGAGCTGCCCCAGCCCGAGCTGCCCTTCGACGAGCTGCCGCCACCCGACGAGGACGAGCTCGACGAAGACGAAGAGGAGCTCGACGACGAGCTGCTGCTCGACGAAGAGGTGCTCACGCCGCCGGTCGAGGTCGAAACATTGCCCGATGAGGTGCTGACATTACCCGACGAGGTCGAGACGTTGCCCGACGAAGTGCTGACGCCACCGGTCGAGGTCGAAACGCCGCCGGTGGAAGTGCTGACACCGCCGGTCGAAGTCGAAACGCCACCCGTCGAGGTCGAGGTCGAGACGCCGCCCGTCGAGGTTGACACGCCGCCCGAGGTCGAGCTGGTCGAGGTCGACACCCCGCCCGTGGTCGTCGAAGTGACGACGATGCTGCCGCTGCTGCCGCCGCCCGAGCTGCCGCCGAAGAAGCCACCGAAGAAACCGCCGCCGAAGCCGCCGCCAAATCCGCCACCGATCACGGTCACGCCGCCGCCGCTACCGCCGCCGCCTTCCCAACCGCGCTGCGGGAAGGGGGCATAGGGGATCGGGGGCAGGGGGATCGTCTGCGTGACGACCTGCTGCTGCGGAGTCGCGGTGCGGATCACGCGCTTCGTCGTGACGACGCGGCGGATACGCTTCACCGGCTTCTTCGCGGCATAGCGCTTGCGCACGACCGCCTTCTTCTTCGGGCCGCACGGCGTGCAGGACTGCACGGTCGATGCCCGCGCCTTCGGCACGTCGGCGATCTGCATCGCGCCGCTACCGATCAGCGCGCCACCGCAAGTGCAGGCACAAAGCTTGGCGAGGGCCATCCGGACAGACATATATTTCTCTCTCTTTCCCGTTGCAGGTGCGACAGGGGCGTCCTGTTGCACCTCCCGCTAGGGCCAAATGGCCAAAGCTTTATGAATGCGTCCATTGCGTTAACTGCGTTTGTCTGTCCGTGATCGGGAAAAGGGGTCCGGAATCAACAGAAATCAGCATTACTGTCCCAAATCAGAACGATAACGCCTTCGATTCGGCCCTATTGGTTAATTTTGAGCGCCCGGCGAGCCTCTGGGCGCCGCCTTCATCGACGCCCGGTTCAGCTTTGCTTCAGCGCTTCGTCGCTAGCCGCTGCTTCGGCGCTTGTGTCGCCCCTTGGGGCTGGTTATAGGCGCGGCGCATTCCCCTGGCTGTCCGTTCCGGGCGGCAAGGGACAGGAAAGGACGCGAAAAGCCCTTTATGCCAACCCAGATTGCCGATGTTGGCGCCGACGCGCTCCTGGAAGCGAAGTCGAACCTCGATTCGGACTATGTGCCGAGCGACACCGAAGAGTTCATGAACGAGCGGCAGCAGGAATATTTCCGCAATTTGCTGCTCGCGTGGAAAAAGTCGATTCTCAGCGAATCCGAATCGACGCTCGCCCATTTGCAGGACGGACCGCTGCGCGAACCCGATCTGGCCGACCGCGCGTCGAGCGAGACCGACTGGGCGATCGAACTCCGCACCCGCGACCGCCAGCGCAAGCTGATCGCCAAGATCGATTCGGCGATGCGTCGTATCGACGAAGGCGAATATGGCTATTGCGCGGTGACCGGCGAGCCGATCTCGCTCGCGCGACTGCAGGCGCGCCCGATCGCGACGATGACGCTGGAGGCGCAGGAACGCCACGAGCGCAACGAACGCATCTCGCGCGAGGACTGACCCGAAACGGATCAGGATCGGGGTTATCGCCCCGGCCATTTACGTTTCCGCAATTGCTGGCTTCTAGATTCGGCGTCTGACATTCAGCGCGGGGATAGGTTGCAATGGAATCGCGTGAACCTTTATCGGTCGACGAAGAGGTCGCTTCGCTATCGCGCAGCGCCGACCGCGACAGCCTGTTCATGCAGGCCAGCCTGCTTGCACCGGGGCAGCCGACGCCGCTTGTCGTGCGGGTCCGAAATCTTTCTGCGGGCGGCATGCTTGCCGAAGCGCCGACGCGCGGTATCGCGCAGGGTATGACGATCGAGATCGAACTGAAGAATGTCGGCTTCGTGCCGGGCCGGGTGGTCTGGATCGGCGAAGGCAAGTTCGGCATCGCGTTCGACCACCCCGTCGATCCGCAGGCGGTTCGTCGCCAAGTCGTTCAGAAAATGGAAGTTCCGCCTCATATTTCGGCGTTGAACGGACCTCTCTACCGCCGGCGCTGACCGTTCCGGGGGGAAGGTGTCAGCGGGGCGGTAGCGGTCAGGCGACGGTCAGGCGGTCGCGGCCATTTCTTCCTTGATACGCAATTTCTTCTTTTTCATCAGCGCCACTAACGCCGTATCGGGGCTGGGGCGGCGCTCCTCATTCGCAATTTTCTCGTCGAGGTCCGCGTGACGGGACTTCAGGGCGGAAAGGTGCGACGTGGTCATAGGCCATTCTCCTTTTCGACTCGTGTTGGCAGGTCCGAGTAAATCACGAATCGGGTTCGATGTCGTCGCGATTCGGCCAGCCGGTCCACGATGCGGACGGCCCGTTGCAGACCGCAGCCGATCGTGGCAGGAGCGGGGAGTGAACCCCGAAGAAATCACCCAACGTCTGGAACTGCTTCGGCTCGAGCATCGCGATCTCGACGCCGCGATCATCGCGCTTGGCGACGCAGGCATTCCGGATCAACTTCAGCTCGCGCGGATGAAGAAGCGCAAGCTGCGGCTGCGCGACGAAATCTCGTGGTGCGAGGATCAACTCGTTCCCGACATAATCGCCTGATTCAAAACGGGACGGCGAACCATCCATATTTCATGGTTACCGTCGTTGCGGCATTGAGGGGCCGCGTGCCATCTCTTCGCCCATGGTAACGGGTCGAACAGCCAGCGATGCGATGGGCCTTCCGGTGCAGCGGGCGCAGGTCGAAAATCTCTATGTCGACGCGATGCTCCTCGCCGACGAGGCGCATGCCGCCTTTGCGGCGCAGCGCGACCTTGGCCGTACCCCCGGCGACAGCCTGCGCCAGATCGGGCTTGCTTGCGAATCGCTGAAGACGACGACGCGGCTGATGCACATCATCGCGTGGCTGCTCCACCGCCGCGCGATGATGGCGGGAGACCCCGGTGCCGGTCCGAACGATAGCGCCGCGCGTATCGGCGAGCCTGTGACAGCCGACTGGGACATCTGCGCCGGGTTCGACGAGCCGCTGCGCCGCATCGTCGCCGCAAGCGAACGCCTGTTCGAACGGATTGCGGCAATCGAGTCGGGATGGCAGGCGCCGGCGGTGGCACCGGTGCAGGCGCTGCTCGCGCGCCTCGAAGCGCGGCTCTAGCCGCTCAGCCCTTCCATCCGATCCATGCGCCATGCGGGTGCGACTGGGCCAGCGTATGCCCGGCTTCGCCGCCCGGCCAGTGGCGAACGACCAGTTCGTGGACATGCGCCGCGCGATTGGCTTCGAGCGAGATCCAAGCCAGCGGGCGCTCGGCAGTGGCTTCGGCGCCGGCCTCTTCCATCGCCGTCGTCACTCGCATCTGCTGATCCTCGGGAACATATTGCCAGACAATCGAATGCATCAGCACGCGGGTCGTCCCCGCGGCCTGCGGCTTCTTGAGTTCGGCCTCGACAAAATCGGCGGCGTTGGCGCGGACCAGAGCGGGTTTTCGTTCGTGCGCGGCCTTGATCGCCGCCTCCAGCCGCGCGAAGCGTTCGGCCTGCTCGGGCCAGATATAGGCCTTGAGCCGAAGCGCCTGCGCCGGATCGGTCAGATCGACCGGTGCGACGTCGCAGCCTTTCAGGCCAGCGATCTCGATCGGCAGCTGCGGCGGATATTGACCTTCCCATTCGGGCTTGAAGGCAATCGCGCCCGGCACCGGGCCAACCTGCACCCCGCCAAGATCATAATGATAGCGGTCGATCATCAGGTTTATCCCCGCGCTCGAACCGATCTCGAGGCAATCAAACCGCGCTGGAAGCCCCTGTTCGGCGAGCCAGAGCATCGCGGCGATGAAGTTCGACGACCGCGCCGCCTCGTTGGTCTGCGGCGGCCCGTCGAGCCAAGGCAGCAGCGCCGCTTCATGCTGCGCGACGATGGCAGCGACGATCGTCGCGTCGTTGATATCCTCGGCATCGGCATAGATGGGCGCGAGCGCGGGCACCGCCCCGGACAGATGCAGCGCATGCAGCCCGCCCGCCGCGCGCAGCGGCAGCGCGTCGGCCAACGGCGCCCCGGTCCAGTCCGCCATGCGGCGCGCGAATTCGGTGGCGGGCTTGTCGAGCAGCGTTGCAAGCGCAGCAACAACCCGCGCCGTCACGGGCGCACCGCTGGAGCGGCAATAGGCGACCTGATTGGCAAAGGCGGTTCGCACCGCCGCGGCTCCGGTGGCGTTGATGTCGATGAACTCGTAACGCTCGCTCATTGCCCTTTCTCCCGTCGCCGCTTATGGGCGCGGTGCTTATGCCCGAACCGATCATCTTTGCCATCCCCAAGGGACGCATCCTCGACGAGGCGCTGCCGTTGCTCGCGCGCGTCGGGATCGAGCCGTCGGCGGACTTCTTCGACAAGAAGAGCCGCGCGCTGGTGTTCGGGACGAACCAGCCGCATATTTCGCTGATCCGCGTCCGCGCTTTCGACGTTGCGACCTTCGTCGCACATGGGGCCGCGCAGCTCGGCATCGTCGGGTCGGACGTCGTCGACGAGTTCGACTATTCGGAGCTCTACGCACCGGTCGATCTCGGTATCGGCCATTGCCGCCTCTCGCTCGCGGGGCCGGAGGGCAGCGCGCCGCCGGGAATCGGTGAAAGCCACATCCGCGTCGCGACCAAATATCCCGCGACGACGCGCCGCTGGTTCGCGGGGCAGGGCATCCAGGCCGAATGCATCAAGCTCAACGGCGCGATGGAGATCGCGCCGAAGCTGGGGCTCGCCTCGCACATCGTCGATCTGGTTTCGACCGGCCGCACGCTTGTCGAGAACGCACTCGCCGAGCAGACGATCATCAGCGAAGTTTCGGCGCGGCTGATCGTCAACCGCGCGGCGTTCAAGCTGCGCTCGGCCGAAGTGCCCGCGCTGGTCGAGAAATTCCGTCAGGCGGTGGGTGATGCGGCGGCTTGATGCCTCGGCGCCCGGCTTTGCGGCCGAGTTCGACGCGCTGGTCAATGATCGGCGCGAAAGCGCGTCTGACGTGTCCGCCGACGTCGCGGCCATTATCGCGCGCGTGAAGGACGGGGGCGACGCTGCGCTCGTCGACTATACCGCGAAATTCGACCGCTTCGACCTCGACGCCAGCGGATGGAGCATCTCGAAAGAGGATTGCGCCGCCGCCTATGAGGCGCTGGCGCCCGAACTGCGCGCTGCGCTGAACCTCGCCGCTGACCGTATCCGCGCCTATCACGCGGCGCAGCTTCCCGAGGACCGCGACTATCGCGATGCGGCGGGTGCACGGCTCGGCGCGCGCTGGCGCGGCGTCGATGCCGCCGGTGTCTATGTGCCGGGGGGACGGGCCGCCTATCCGTCCTCGGTGCTGATGAACATCATTCCCGCGAAGGTCGCGGGGGTCGAGCGCATCGTGATGATGACTCCGACGCCGGGTGGCGAGACCAATCCGGTGGTGATGGCGGCCGCACATATCGGTGGGGTCGATGAAATCTGGCGTGTCGGCGGGGCCCAGGCCGTTGCGGCGCTGGCCTATGGCACCGACCAGATCGCCCCGGTCGACGTCGTCACCGGCCCTGGCAATGCGTGGGTCGCCGAGGCGAAGCGCCAGCTTTACGGCGTCGTCGGGATCGACATGGTTGCGGGGCCGAGCGAGATCGTTGTCGTCGCCGACGCGAAGAACGAGCCGCAGATCATCGCGGCGGATCTTCTCAGCCAGGCCGAGCATGATCCGACCAGCCAGTCGATCCTGTTCACCGACGATGCTGCGTTTGCCGATGCTGTCGTCACGGCGGTCGCGCATGTCATTCCGACGCTGAGTACCGCAGACACGATGCGCGCAAGCTGGGGCGCCAATGGCGCGGTGATCGTCGTGCCGACGCTCGCCGATGCGATCCCGCTCTGCGACCGGCTCGCGCCCGAACATCTCGAACTCGCGGTCGATACGGCCGAGGCCGACGCGCTCTTCGCGAAGGTGCGTCATGCCGGCTCGGTCTTCCTCGGCCGCCAGACCCCCGAAGCGATCGGCGACTATGTCGCGGGTCCGAACCATGTCCTCCCAACCGGACGCCGTGCGCGCTTTTCGAGCGGGCTGTCGGTCACAGACTTCATGAAGCGCACCAGCTTTCTTGCGCTCGACGAAGCCAGCCTTGCCGCGATCGGCCCCGCCGCGGTCGCGCTTGCCGGGGCTGAAGGGCTGCCCGCCCACGCGCTCAGCGTCGCCAACAGATTGAGTAAAGACAGCCTTTGAACCCCAATCTTCGTCATTCCGGCGAAGGCCGGAATCTCGACCTGGCGTATTGACGCGCCGACGAGATCCCGGCCTTCGCCGGGATGACGAATTAAGCTAAAGCAGAGAAGCCATGAACAAACGCGCTCAATCCCGCTCCGCCGCCCGCCTTGCCGCCGTGCAGGCGCTCTATCAGCACGAGATGGAAGGCACGCCGGTCGCGCAGCTCGTCCACGAGTTCCATCAGCACCGTATCGGCGCGACCATCGAGGATGCCGAATATGCAGACGCCGACGTTCCCTTCTTCGACGATCTCGTGAAGGGCGCGCTCGCGCGGTCGGAAGAGGTCGATGCCGCGATCACGGCGCGGCTTGCCAGCGGCTGGACGATGGACAGGCTCGACCGCACGATGAAGGCGATTCTGCGCGCCGGCGCCTATGAATTGCTCGCCCGCAGCGACGTGCCGGTCGGCGCGGTGGTCAGCGAATATGTCGATGTGGCGAAAGCCTTTTTCGATACTCGCGAGGCCGGGTTCGCCAATGGCCTGCTCGATGCGATCGGCAAGGACGTCCGGAAGTAGCCATTAAATCCTCCCTGCCGCGAAACGGTGGGGAGGGGGACTGCGCGCATAGCGCGTGGTGGAGGGGCCGTGCTATCGCCTTTCCGTCAGCGCTGCACCAAGGCGCAGTTTATCCCGAGCGCTTGCAAGGCAGTCGAAGGGCGCTGCCACCTCCCCATGCCTGCGGCACAGACAGGATCGGTATCTTTTATACCGTAACGGTATTCGCTACGCCTTTCGCAATGAGCGAAACCGATTTCATCGCCCGCCTCCGGCAAATCGCCACCGATCCCGCCGCGCGCGGGCTCACAGACGATGCGGCGGTTCTGGGCGACCTCGTCCTGACCCACGACATGATCGTGGAGGGCATCCATTTTCTTCCCGACGAACGGCCGCAGGATGTGGCCTGGAAAATCGTCGCGGTGAATCTCTCCGATCTCGCGGCAAAAGGCGCGGTGCCTGTCGGGGTGCTGCTCGGTTACAGCCTCGGGGCGGACGTCGCTTGGGACGCGGCGTTCGCGGACGGTCTCGATATCGTGCTGCGTCGGTACGCCTTGCCGCTGCTCGGCGGCGATACCGTCAGCGTTCCGGCGGGCGCGCCGCGCAGCTTCGGCCTTACCGCAATCGGCCGTGCCCCGGCCGAAGGTGCTCCCTCGCGCGCCGGAATGCGGCCCGGTGACCAGCTCTGGGTCAGCGGCTCGATCGGCAATGCGGGGGTCGGGCTCGCGATGCGGCTCGGCGAGATCGAGGCAAACGAAACCTGTCTCGCCGCCTACAGCCGGCCGCAACCGCAGCTAACGCTGGGACAGGCGCTCGTTCCGCATGTCCATGCGATGATGGACGTATCCGACGGATTGCTCATCGATGCCGGCCGCATGGCGGCCGCCAGCGGCTGCGACGTCACATTGATGATCGAGACGATTCCGCTGTCGGCGGCGCTGCTTGCGGTGCGTCCCGACGTCCTCGATACGCGGCTCGCAGCGGCGAGCGCGGGCGATGATTATCAACTGCTCTTCGCGGCCGACCCTGGCAAGGCGGGAGCGATCCGCGAGATAGCGGCCGGGCTCGGGCTCGCCGTCACGCCGGTCGGTCATGCGGGGGTGGGCGAGGGGCTGACCCTGATTCACAGGGCACAGCGGATCGCGCTTCCCGAGCGTCTCGGTTTCACACATTAACCGCCAGAAGCGCGGAAAATAGCCAAAAGTGCGGGCTTGCCCTCGGCTTTCTTTATTCCCATAACTTCCGCGTCCAAATTTGGGGCGGTCGCATCAGGGGAGAGAGCGAGCCGGCAACAATAAGTCGGACGTTCGACTGTTATCTCTGCGTTCGCCCTTCTCAATGGGGAAGGAAGAGACACGCATGAATCCGGTTTTGATCGCGATAGGGTGCGGCTTTTTGGCCGTGCTCTATGGGTGGATTACCTCGCAGCAGGTGCTCAGGGCATCGGCGGGTAACGAAAAGATGCAGGAAATCGCGGCCGCCATTCAGGAAGGCGCCAAGGCCTATCTGGGCCGCCAATATCGTACCATCGCCATCGTCGGCGTCGTCGTCGCCGTCCTTGTCTGGTGGTTCCTCGGCGAAGTTTCCGCCACGGGCTTCCTGATCGGCGCCATATTGTCGGGCGTCGCCGGCTTCGTCGGCATGAATATCTCGGTCAAGGCGAACGTCCGCACCGCGGCCGCGGCGCAAACCGGGCTGCAGGCGGGTCTGACCATGGCGTTTCGCGCCGGCGCGATCACCGGCCTGCTGGTGGCTGGGCTCGCGCTTCTCGCGATTTCGCTCTTCTTCTATTATCTGACCGGCCCCGGTGGCTACACCGTCGGCGGTGACGATCGCACCGTCGTCGACGCGCTCGTCGCGCTCGCGTTCGGCGCGTCGCTTATCTCGATCTTCGCGCGTCTCGGCGGCGGTATTTTTACCAAAGCCGCCGACGTCGGCGCCGACCTGGTCGGCAAGGTCGAGGCCGGAATTCCCGAAGATGATCCGCGCAACCCTGCGGTGATCGCCGATAACGTCGGCGACAATGTCGGCGACTGCGCCGGCATGGCCGCCGACTTGTTCGAAACCTATGTCGTCACCGTCGGCGCCACCATGGTGCTGATCGCGCTGCTGCTGAAGAGCGCGGGCGACCAGCTGCTGCCGCTGATGAGCCTGCCGCTGCTGATGGGCGGCGCGTGCATCATCACGTCGATCATCGGCACCTATTTCGTCCGCCTCGGCGGCGGCAAGAATGTCATGGGCGCGATGTACAAGGGCTTTCTCGTCACCGCGGTCCTCTCGATCCCGGCGATCTGGTTCTCGACCAGCTATGTGCTCAAGGGCGACATGGATACCGCGGTTACCGGCCAGGCTTTCAACGGCTGGGATCTGTTCTATTGCTCGCTGCTCGGGCTCGTCATCACGGGACTGATCATCTGGATCACCGAATATTACACCGGCACCAACTATCGCCCGGTGCGCTCAATCGCCAAGGCTTCGGAAACGGGTCATGGCACCAATGTGATCCAAGGCCTTGCCATCAGTCTTGAATCGACCGCGCTGCCGACGCTCGTCATCTGCGCGGGCATCGTCATCGCCTATCAGATCGCGGGCATCATCGGCATCGCCTTCGCCGCCACCGCGATGCTGGCGCTCGCCGGCATGGTTGTTGCGCTCGATGCCTATGGTCCGGTCACCGACAACGCCGGCGGCATCGCCGAAATGGCAGGCCTCGACGATTCGGTTCGCGAAAAGACCGATCTGCTCGACGCCGTGGGCAATACGACCAAGGCGGTGACCAAGGGTTATGCCATCGGGTCTGCGGGTCTCGCGGCGCTGGTGCTGTTCGGCACCTACACCGCCGACATCACCGAATATTCGGCCAAGCTCGGTTTGACCGAGCCGCTGACCTTCTCGCTGTCGTCGCCCTATGTCATCGTCGGGCTGCTGCTCGGCGCGCTGCTGCCGTATCTGTTCGGTGCTTTCGGCATGACCGCGGTCGGCCGCGCGGCGGGCGAGGTCGTCAAGGATGTTCGCGAGCAGTTCAAGAACAACCCGGGCATCATGACCTATGAAAGCAAGCCCGACTATGCGCGCACGGTCGACCTCGTCACCAAGGCGGCGATCAAGGAAATGATCGTTCCGTCGCTGCTGCCTGTACTCGCGCCGATCGTGGTGTATTTCGTCATCCGCGGCGTGGCCGGTCCGGCGGCGGCGCTCGAAGCGCTCGGTGCGCTGCTGCTCGGCGTGATCGTCGGCGGGCTGTTCGTCGCCATCTCGATGACCTCGGGCGGCGGCGCATGGGATAACGCCAAGAAATATATCGAAGACGGCAACCACGGCGGCAAGGGCAGCGAAGCCCATAAGGCCGCGGTGACCGGCGACACCGTCGGCGATCCCTACAAGGATACCGCAGGTCCGGCGGTGAACCCGATGATCAAGATCACCAACATCGTGGCGATCCTGCTCCTCGCGGCACTGGCGCACGGCGCGGTCTGACCCGCGCCCCCTCTAGGGCAAGAAAAAGGCCCCGTCGGAGCGATCCGGCGGGGCCTTTTCTTTCGGGGTTGTGTCTTATCGCTGCGCCTTCATCTGCTGCGCATAGCCCGCCTGCACCATCGCGCTCATCCGGTCGAACAGCGCGTCGGGATCGCCGCGCCGTAGCGCCGGGATCGCGGCCTCGGCGCCCTCGGCGACCACCAGTTCGCGCGTGCCCGTCGCGACCGCGTCGAGAATCTGCTTGGCGGCGAAATCCGGCGACAGGCCGTTGTCGATCGCCTTGTCGCTCTCGCCTCGGGTGCTGCCATCGGCATTCAGCGCATTGCGGCTGACGTTCGTCTGGACCGACCCCGGCGCAACGACCAGCACCTTCAGCCCCAGATGCTCATTTTCCGCGCGCACGCTGTCATGATAGCCGATCAAGCCGTGCTTCGCGGCGCAATAGGCGCTGCGCAGCGGCACGCCGGCGATGCCCGCGACGCTAGAAATCGCGACGATCTGTCCGCCGCCGCCGGCGATCATCCGAGGCAGCAATTGCTGGGTGAGGGCGATCGGGGCGAGCAGGTCGACATCGACGATCTTCTGATAGACCGAGAAATCAGTATCGACCGCCAGGCTGCGTTGCGAGATGCCGGCGTTGTTCACCAGCCCGTCTATTCGTCCGCACCAGTCCCATGCCTCGTCGGCCAGCGTCGGCAGCGCGGCATAGTCGGTGGCCTCGAACGGCAGGATCATCGTGCCGGGGCCGCAATCCCTTGCGACCGCCTCCAGCGCCGCGACATTGCGCCCCGACAGGATCAGCCGCGCGCCGCGCGCCGAAAGTTCGCGCGCCAGCGCCGCGCCGATTCCCGATGACGCGCCGGTTACCCACCAGACTTGATCCTTCATAACATCCTTCCCATCTTGAACTCCGTCTCAAGGTGAAACGGACCGGAATCGTCGTCAACCCGGTGAGCCACGGTTTTCCGTGGAAGGGGTGGCAATTTTGTTGCGACTCTGTTATAATAAATATCAACACGTCGACAGTTTGCCTCTGCCCGCCGGGGCGCAAGGGCAACTGAGGGCGTCCGTATGGAGCCATATCCCTTGCCACTGTGACTGGCTAGCGCCGCCCAAAATCGCCGATCCACCTTTTCGATAAGGGCAGGATGCACTCGGCTTTTTGCGCTTCCCAGTTCGCCGGCAAGGCCAGGAAAGGAAATTGCATGTCTGCAAGCACGCTCTTGTTCGAAGTCGGTGATTATGTCGTTTATCCGAAGCATGGCGTGGGGCGCGTCATCGAGCTTCAAAAGTCCGAAATCGCCGGAATGCAGCTGGAACTCTATGTTCTGCGCTTCGAAAAGGAAAAGATGACGCTTCGCGTTCCCACGAACAAGGCCGAAGGAGTCGGCATGCGCAAGCTGTCGTCGGACAAGACGCTGAAGGAAGCGCTTCAGGTTCTGACTACCAAGCCGAAGGTCAAGCGCACCATGTGGTCGCGCCGCGCGCAGGAATATGAAGCCAAGATCAACTCGGGCGACCTCGTGTCGATCGCCGAAGTGACCCGCGACCTGTTCCGCGCCGACGATCAGCCGGAACAGAGCTATTCGGAGCGTCAGATCTTCGAAGCGGCGTCGAGCCGCCTCGCGCGCGAACTGGGCGCGATGGAAGAGAGCGACGAAAAGACCGCGCAGGCGAAAATCCTTCAGATCCTCAACGAGCATGCGCCGAAATATTATCTGGAAAAGGCCGTCTGAGCCTTTCGTTCCGGACGAAACAGGAAAGGGCGGTCCCGCGGGGCCGCCCTTTTTCGTTCACGTCATTGCGAGCGCAGCGAAGCAATCTCCAGCGATCGCCCCGCCGCATCGATAGCTGGAGATTGCGTCGTCGCCTCCGGCTCCTCGCAATGACGAGGCTTAGGAAGGGGGTCAGGGATAGCGCGCTTCGACGAAATAGAGGCCATCGGGCGGCGCATTCAGCCCCAGCGCGGAGCGGTCCGCCGCATCGAGCGCCGCCTTCAGATCGCGCGCCGACCATTTGCCTTCGCCGACCATGCTGAGACATCCGACCATCGAACGCACCTGATGGTGCAGAAAGCTGCGTGCCGCTGTTTCGATGATGATTTCGTCGCCATGGCGGCTGACGCTGATCCGGTCGAGCGTCTTCACCGCGCTTTCGGCTTGGCAATGGACCGAGCGGAAGGTCGTGAAATCATGCTGTCCGACCAGCACCTGCGCCGCGCCGTGCATCACCTCGGCATCGAGCGGTTTGGCGAACTGCCACGACAGCCCCTTGTCCCATGTCAGCGGCGCGCGGCGGTTGACGATGCGATATTCATAGGCGCGCCCGATGCACGAAAAGCGCGCGTGCCAGTCGTCGGCGACCTCGGCGCAGGCCAGCACCGCGACCGGGGCAGGGCGAAGCTGCGCGTTCAGCGCCTCCATCAGGCGAAAGGACTGGATCGCCTTTTCGATGTCGACATGCGCGCGCATCGCGATCGCATGAACCCCGGCATCGGTGCGCCCCGCGCCGTGCACCGGCGTGTTCTCACCGGTGATGCGCTTGACCGCGTCTTCCAGCGCCTGTTGGACGCTCGGACCATGGCTTTGCCGTTGCCAACCCATGAAAGGGCGGCCGTCGAATTCGATGGTGAGGGCAAAGCGCGTCATGCGATCCGCGTGCCCTTCGGGATCGCACGGCCGCGCAGCAGCTCGCCCGCGTCCATTGCCGGCTTGCCCGCACGCTGTACGCGCGTCGCGCGCACCGCACCCGGGTTGCACGCGACCGTCAGCGCGTCGTCCAGAGTCACACCCGGCACCGCGCCCGCGACCGTATCCGCAGGATGCACAACCTCGGCCGCCAGGATCTTGTAGCGCTCGCCGCCCAACTCGAAGAAAGCCCCCGGCATCGGGTTGAACGCACGCACCTGTCGTTCGACCTGCACCGCGCTGGTCAGGAAATCGAGCCGCGCCTCACCCTTGTCGATCTTCGCCGCATAGGTGACGCCTGCATCGGGCTGCGGCTCGGGCGCAAAGGCGCGCAGATCGCCCAGCACCTTCACCATCATCAGCGCGCCCATTTCGGCGAGCTCGTCGGTGAGCAGGCCCGCCGTCTTGCCGGTAATCGGCGTCGTCTCGATCAGCCGCATCGCGCCGGTATCCAGCCCGATGTCCATCTGCATGATCGTCACGCCCGTTTCGGCATCGCCCGCGAGGATCGCGCGCTGCACCGGCGCCGCGCCGCGCCAGCGCGGCAGGATCGAGCCATGGACGTTGAGGCAGCCTTCGCGCGGCGCGTCGAGGATCGCCTGTGGCAGGATCAGGCCATAGGCCGCGACGACCGCGATATCGAGGTCGAGCGCGGCGAATTCGGCCTGCGCCTCGCCATTTTTCAGGCTCTTCGGGGTGCGGACGGGCAGGCCATGGGCGTCGGCCCAGCGATGCACCGCGCTCTGCTGCAATTTCTTGCCGCGCTGCGCCGGCCGCGGCGGCTGCGTATAGACGGCCACGATCTGATGCCCCGCAGCATGAAGCGCGGCGAGCGTCGGCACCGCAAAGGGCGGCGTTCCCATAAAGGCGATACGCATGGGTGCGGCCTTTGGCGGAGGATGGGGTGCGGTGCAAGGACGATGGCGGGAGATTGCTTCGTTTCGCTCGCAATGACGAATGTTGCGGGGGACGAGCTGGCCCACTACCACCGCTCCATGGCCTCCACGGAAATCGAAGCGCTCGTCCAGCAACTCGCCCGCCTGCCGGGGCTCGGCCCGCGTTCGGCGCGGCGCGCGGTGCTGCACCTGATGAAGAAGCGCGAGAGCAGTTTTGCGCCCTTGCTCGCGGCGCTTCAGACGGTGTCCGAACGTCTCGTGACGTGCGGCATCTGCGGCAATGTCGATACGCAGGACCCGTGCGCAATCTGCGCCGACCCGCGCCGCGATGCGCGCAGCCTCTGCGTCGTCGAGGAAGTCTCCGACCTCTGGGCGCTCGACAAGTCACGGCTCTTTCCCGGCAAATATCATGTGCTCGGCGGGCGGTTGTCGGCGCTGGAAGGAGTGCGCCCGCAGGATCTCAGCATTGACGCCCTCGTCTCACGCGTCGCGGCGGGCGGGATCGACGAGGTGGTGCTCGCGATGAACGCGACGCTCGAGGGCCAGACGACGGCGCATTATCTGGCCGAGCGGCTTGATGGCTATCCGGTGCGGTTGACGCAACTGGCGCATGGATTGCCGGTCGGTGGCGAGCTCGATTATCTCGACGAGGGAACGCTGGCGCAGGCGCTTCGGGCAAGGCGGCCGGTGGGTTAGTACGGAGAAGCGAGTTGAAGAGTAAATTTTCTGTGGCGGTGATGGTCGCTTGTTCGGCGTGTTCATCCACTGCAGACTTCCAGCCGGATGAAACGGAAATTGCCAAGCTTGAGCGCAAGCTGGCTGCAAACCACTGTGTCGGGAAGCTCGACAAGTGGCAACGAGCATATGTCCGCAAAGAGTCGCTCTCGGAAAATGAGAAAGGAAAGTTCGATCGCCGGATGATCGAATTTACGCTGCAGAAAGCGGACGGGGAAGCGGTGGTATCTGGCCGGAAGTCAATGAAGCAGTATGAAGATTGGGCGATTGCCGGTGGTTGTCAGGAACCAGACTGTTTGTTCGGCGGCTATGTCATCCCAACCGACGAATTGATCCTCGAATGCGAAGCCCCACCAGCCCCTTGACCCCGCGCCCGCGCGATCATACCTCGCATCCATGGCCATCCTACCCATCATAGAGACCCCCGATCCGCGGCTGCGCGTCATTTCCAAGCCCGTCGAGACCTTCGACGCCGAGCTCAAGACGCTGGTCGCCGACATGTTCGAGACAATGTACGACGCCCCCGGTATCGGGCTAGCCGCGATCCAGGTCGGGGTGCCGAAGCGCATTCTGGTGATCGACCTGCAGGAACCCGATCCCGAGGATGAAGAGGGCAAGGCCCTGATCCGCACCCCGCGCGTCTTCATCAACCCAGTCTTCTCCGACGAGAGCGAAGATCACAGCATCTATCAGGAGGGCTGCCTGTCGGTCCCCGAACAATATGCCGAAGTGACGCGCCCCGCCGAGGTCACCGTCGACTGGCAGGACGAGGACGGCAACAAGCACCGCGAACGCATGACCGGGCTGATGGCGACGTGCATCCAGCACGAGCACGACCATCTGGAAGGCATTCTCTTCATCGACCATCTGTCGAAGCTGAAGCGCGACATGCTGCTCAAGAAGCTGGCGAAGCAGCGGAAAGCGGCGTAATTCCCTCTCCCCTTGTGGGAGAGGGTAGCGAGACTTGCGAATTTATTCGCTAGTCGCAGCGGGTGAGGGCGTTTGCCGCGATGCTTTGGCCCCTCACCCAACTCCAGCTAGGCGTCGAGTCGCCAAGCCTTCGTATCCCTCTCCCACAAGGGGAGAGGGTTTTCGCTCAGTCCGGTTTCTTCGCCACGCCGACCATCGCGGGGCGCAGCAGCCGGTCCTTCATCATATAGCCCGCCTGCATTTCCTGCACGATCGTGCCCGGCGCCTTGTCGCTCGGAATTTCGAGCATCGCCTGATGCTGGTTCGGGTCGAGCGGCAGGCCGATCGCGGCGATGCGCGTGATGCCGTTGCGTTCGAACACGCCGAGCAGCTCACGCTCGGTCGCCTCGAGGCCGGTGATCAGCGGCTTGATCGCGGCATCCTCACGCTGCTCGTCGGTCAGCGCAGCGAGCGCGCGGCCCAGATTGTCGGCGACCGACAGGATGTCGCGCGCGAATTTGGTCGACGCATAGGCATGCGCGTCGGCGACCTCCTTTTCGGCGCGGCGGCGCACGTTCTGCGTCTCGGCGCGTGCGTAAAGCACATCCTGCTGCAACGCGGCGATCTGTTCCGTCAGCTTTGCGGTCTCGTCCTGCGCATCGACGGCAGCTTCGGGGGCGATGTCTTCGGCCTGGCCGTCTTCGACCGGCGTGTCGTTTTCGATGTTCGTCATAACCCTATCGTATCAGTCTTGAGAGTGATTGTGCGGTGAAATCCACCATGGGAACGATCCGCGCATAGTTCAAGCGCGTCGGGCCGATAACCCCGACGACGCCGACGACGCGGCCATCGCTGCCATGATAGGGCGCGGCGATAACCGACGATCCCGACAGCGAAAAGAGCTTGTTCTCCGACCCGATGAAAATCCGCGTCGCGCTGCCCTCGCGCGCGCTGTCGAGAAGTCCGGCGATTTCCTGCTTGGTCTCGAGTTCGTCGAGCAACTGGCGCACGCGGTCGAGGTCGCCGACCGCGCTCTCGTCGAGCAGATTCGCCTGCCCGCGGACGATCAGAACCGGGCGGTCGGCGCCGTCCGACGACCAGATGGCCAGCCCGCGGCTGACCAGATCCTGCGCCGCGCGGTCGATGGCGATCCGCTCGGCCTCGATCTCGTGGCGTACCCGCGCCATCGCTTCGGTCAGCGTCAGGCCCGACAGGGTGGCAGAGATATAATTGCCCGCCTCGACGAGCGCCGAGGGGTTGAGCCCTGCCGGAATGTCGATCACGCGGTTCTCGACCGTCCCGTCGCCCGCGACGAGCACAACGAGCGACTGGCTCGCCGAAAGCGGTACGAAAGCGAGCTGTTTCAACACCCGCTCATGCTTGGGGACGAGAACAAGCCCTGCGCACGCCGACAGGCCCGATAGTGCCGCGGTTGCCTGTGCCAGCGCGCTTTCGATCGGCCCGCCCTCGGACAGGCTCGCTGCGATCTGCGCGCGATCCTCGGCGCTCGGTTCGGCAACCTGCATCATCCCGTCGACGAAGAGGCGGAGGCCCTGTTCGGTCGGCAGGCGTCCTGCGCTGGTGTGCGGGCTTGCGAGCAGGCCGAACTCTTCCAGATCCTGCATGACGTTGCGGATCGAGGCCGGAGAAAGGTTCAGCGCCGCGAGCTTCGACAGCGTTCGCGACCCGACCGGCTGCCCGGTTTCCAGATAGGCGTCGACGACCAGCCGGAACACATCGCGCGCGCGCGTCGTCAGTTCGGTGATCGGCGGGGTGGTCATGGGGAGGATTTAGGGATGCAAGGGGGCATGGGCAAGCTTTGCTGGCCAGCGCATCCAAGTCGCGTTAGCCTTCCCCGGTGGAGAAAGCCATGACCATACGTCCGCTGAATATCGACGACCCGCTCGACGATTTCGACCATCGCGACATCGCACTGCTCGGCCGCAAGCACCGCGTCTATGTGATGGGCAGCGGCCCCGCAGTGGTCGTGATGACCGAAATGCCCGGGATCAGCCCGCACGTCGCGCGGTTTGCGCGCTGGGTCCGCGACGCCGGGTTCACCGTCTACATGCCGCATATATTCGGCAAGGATGGCGCGGTGCCGCGTATGCCCGGCGCGGTGTTGACGATGATCGGCGGCTGCATCAGTCGCCAGTTTCGTGCCTTTCAGGCGAACGAAAGCTCGCCCGCGACGCAGTGGCTGCGCGCGCTCGCGGCGCTGGCGCACAAGGAGTGCGGAGGCAAGGGCGTCGGCGCGATCGGCATGTGCTTCACGGGCAATTTCGCGCTGTCGATGATGCTCGAACCCTCGGTGCTCGCGCCAGTCCTCGCGCAGCCTTCGCTGCCGCTCAACGATCCGGCGGGCATGCATATCGCCCCCGACGAACTCGCAGCGGTGAAGGCGCGGATGGAGGCCGAGGATCTGACCGTGCTCGCCTATCGCTTCGAAGGCGACAAATTCTGCAAGGCCGCGCGTTTCGCGGCCTATGAAAACGCCCTCGGCGACCGCTTCATCGGCCGTGTGCTTGCCGACGAACATGCAAATCCCGACAGCCCGATGAAAAATCCGCACAGCGTCGTGACCATCCACCTGATCGACGAGGAAGGCCAGCCGACCCGGCAAGCCCGTGATGAAATCCTCGATTTTTTCAAGATGCGGTTGAGCGAATGAAGGTCGCGGCCTAAGGGCTGCGGCAATCATCAATCGAAAGGATCATCCATGCGCCCCTCCGGCCGCGCGCCCGACCAGATGCGGTCGATCGCCATCGAAACCAATTTCACCATCCACGCTGAGGGCAGTGTCCTCGTCAGCTTCGGCAACACCAAGGTGCTGGTGACCGCCAGCGTCGAGGAAAAGGTTCCGCCCTTCCTCCGCGGCAAGGGGCAGGGCTGGGTGACGGCCGAATATGGCATGCTGCCCCGCGCGACGCACACGCGCGGCAGCCGTGAAGCGGCGAAGGGCAAGCAGTCGGGCCGCACGCAGGAAATCCAGCGTCTTATCGGCCGCTCCTTGCGCGCCGTCGTCGATATGGCGAAGCTCGGCGAGCGCCAGATCGTTATCGACTGCGACGTGATCCAGGCCGATGGCGGCACGCGCACCGCGTCGATCAGCGGCGCGTGGGTCGCGCTGCGCCTCGCGGTCGATAAACTGCTCGAGAGCAAGGCGCTCACCGTCGATCCGATCGAGGACAGCGTCGCGGCGATCTCGTGCGGCATCTACAAGGGCACGCCGGTGCTCGACCTCGACTATGATGAGGATTCGGTGGCCGAGGCCGACGGCAATTTCGTGCTGACCGGCAAGGGCCAGATCGTCGAAGTGCAGGCCAGCGCCGAAGGCGCGACCTATGACGAGGAAGGCTTGCTGCGCCTGCTACGTCTTGCGCGCATTGGCTGCACCGACATCTTCGCCGCGCAGGCGAAGGCGGTCGGTCGCTGACATGACCCGCAGGCTCGCCCCCGGCAGGCTCGTCATCGCGAGCCATAATGCGGGCAAGGTGCGCGAAATCCGTGCGCTGCTCGAACCCTTTGGGATCGAGCCCGTGTCGGCGGGCGACCTCGGGCTTCCCGAGCCCGAGGAAACGGGGACGACCTTCGTCGAAAATGCGCTGCTGAAGGCGCATGCGAGCGCGTCGGCCGCGGGTCTGCCCGCGCTTGCCGACGACAGCGGTCTCGAAGTCGCCGCGCTCGGCGGACGCCCCGGTGTCTACACCGCCGACTGGGCCGAACGGCAGTGGTTCGAGGGCGAAGAAGGCCGCGACTGGTATATGGCGATGGGCAAGGTCGAAGGCCTGCTTGCCGAACAGGGCGCGGACGTGGATCGCAGCGCGCGCTTCGTCTGCACGCTGGCGCTGGCCTGGCCCGACGGCCATGCCGAGGTGTTCGAAGGCAGGGCGGAAGGCAGCCTCACTTGGCCGCCGCGCGGCACGCTGGGCTTCGGTTATGATCCCGTCTTCGTCCCGACCGGTAAAAGCCTGACTTATGCCGAAATAGATCCCGCCGAAAAGCACGCGATAAGCCACCGCGCCGACGCCTTTGCGAAGCTGGTGGCGGGGGCTTTTTAAGCTTGCTCGACCGGTATACGATCCTGTGCGAATTTCGCGGCGGCACCTACGTTTCTCAGTCGGTTGCAGCCAGCGCCAGAGAAGCCGTCGATGAGTGGTGCATGGAAATGGCAACAAAACCGCCTGTCGCTGATCTGTCAGCGGCACTTGCGCAAATCTTTGAGGCGAATTCCGAGGGGCCGACCCCTTTGGACGGGTTGGAAAACGTCTGGTGCAAAAGCGGGGAATGTGACGGCGACTTGGCGCTGCTTCATATCGTAAAGACGCAGCCTGCATCGGACAATCGGAATGTTTTTGGCTGAACCTCAGGCGCGAAACCTGATCCTTCCGTCGATCTCGATGAAGCGCGACCCGTCGCCCTTGTCGAGCATATCGCGCATTGCCTGTTTGCGGCATTCGGGATTGTGGTTGATGCGGAGCGCGACGAGCCTGCGCATCTCCTCCTCAGCGAAGATCATGTCGTGGGCATCATCGATGCTCACGCCGAATTTCTCGCGCGTCCGTTTGACGAGCTGGATGAAGTCCTGATCGGCAATATCCACGGGGATCCTCCGCAGGCAAGTCTAGCCATGCAGACAATCGCTGAAAAGTGACTATATCGCCGCGCATGGCCGAACCGCTCGCCCTTTATGTCCATTGGCCGTTCTGCGTCAGCAAATGCCCTTATTGTGACTTCAACAGCCATGTGCGCGAGAGCGTTGATCAGGCGGCGTGGCGCGCGGCGCTGCTTGCCGATCTGCGGCATGAGGCGGCGCTGCTGCCCGACCGGCCCGTGTCGTCGATCTTCTTTGGCGGCGGAACGCCCAGCCTGATGCCGCCCGAAACGGTCGCGGCGGTGATAGCGGCGGCGGATGAGGCATGGGGCCTTGCCAGCGATTGCGAGATCACGCTGGAGGCGAATCCCAATTCGGTCGAGGTCGCGAACTTTGCCGCGCTTGCCAGTGCCGGGGTCAATCGCGTGTCGATCGGTGCCCAAAGCTTCGACGCCGAAATCCTACACTTCCTCGGTCGCGCGCACAGCGGCGACGAAGCGCGGCGCGCGATCGCGGCGGCGCAGGACCATTTCGCGCGGGTCAGCTTCGATCTCATCTATGCGCGGCCGGGGCAGACGCTCGGTCAGTGGGAAGCCGAGCTCAATGACGCGCTCGCCTTCGGCACCGGCCACCTCTCGCTCTACCAGCTCACCATCGAGCCCGGCACACGTTTTGCGACGCTTGCCGCGAAAGGCGACCTCGTCATTCCCGACGGCGATACGGCGGCCGACCTGTTCGACGCGACGCAGGCGATCACGCGCGCCGCGGGCCTGCCGCGTTACGAAGTGTCGAACCATGCGCGGCCGGGGGACGAGAGTCGGCACAATCTGACCTATTGGCGTTATGGCGATTACGCCGGGATCGGCCCCGGTGCACACGGGCGGCGGCTCTGCCAGGCGACCGAACGCCACAAGAAGCCCGAGAATTTTACGGCAGCGGTCACCCGCAACGGCCATGGTCTGAAGGTCGAGACCGACCTGCCGGCGCACGAGCGCGCGACCGAGGCGATGCTGATGGGGCTGCGGCTGACCGAGGGCATCGATCTCGCCCGTATCGAGGCGCGGAGCGGATTGCAGCGTGAGGCCTTCATAGATGGCGGTGCCGTGGCGCGATTGGTGGAGCAGGGGCTGATGCGGGGGGGCGGTGACCGGCTTGCGGTGACCGACGACGGTATCCTCCTTCTCGACTCGATCCTTTCCGAGGTCGTACGGACCGGCTAGGCTTGGCCCGAAGCGAGGCGAGTTTGATCGAAGGCATCATCCGCGACTGGGACGCCCATCTGGCGCACGAGAAGCGCCGGTCGGAGCATACGCGCCGCGCCTATATCGCGACGGCCGAGCGTTTCTGCGCGTTTCTGAGTCATCATCGCGGCGGTGTGGTCGACGCCCGGATGCTGACGTCGCTGACCCCCAACGATCTCCGTTCCTATCTTGCCGACCGCCGCGCCGAAGGGCTTGGAAACGCATCTGCGGCGCGCGAGCTGTCGGCGCTCCGCACCTTCCTCCGCTTCATGGGCGGGTCGAACGCCAGCGTCCCGCAAATGCGCGGCCCGCGCGTCAAGAAGGGCCTGCCGCGCCCCATTGCGCCTGCGGAGGCGCTGCAACTCGCGCAGGATGTCGAGGACAATGCCCGCGAGGGCTGGGTCGGCGCGCGCGATTTCGCGTTGCTGTTGCTGCTCTATGGTGCAGGACTTCGCATTGGCGAGGCGCTGGGCCTGACTGGTGCGGCGCTGCCGCTCGGTGAAACGCTGCGCGTGACGGGCAAGCGGAACAAGACGCGTATCGTGCCGATCCTGCCCGTCGTCGCGAGCGCCGTGGCACGCTATGTGGAAGCCTGTCCGTGGCCGATCGCGAGAGAAACGCCGCTATTCCTTGGCGCTCGCGGCGGGCCGCTCCAGCCCGGCGTCGTCCGTGCCAGCGTTCGCTCGGCGCGCCGCGCACTGGGCCTGCCCGAACGCACGACTCCGCATGCATTGCGCCACAGCTTCGCGACGCACCTGCTCGCGGGCGGCGCCGATTTGCGCAGCCTGCAGGAATTGCTGGGACATGCCAGCCTTGCCTCGACGCAGGTTTATACTGCGGTGGACGCCGCGCATCTGCTCGACATTTACCGATCCGCGCACCCGCGTGCCTAGTCGCGCGGCTTCCAGGTGAAGACGCGCCAGATATAGATCAGCACCAGCGATCCGACTGCGATCAGCGCCACCGGGCCGACGAATGCGTCGAGATTGGAAAAGCGGCTCCCGAACCAGCTTCCCGCCCCGGCCAGCGCGGCGATCCAGATCGTCGAACCCGCTGCGGTCCAGATCAGAAATTTCGCCTGATTCATCCGCACCATGCCGGCCGGCAGCGACACCATCGTCCGTGCGACGGGCATGAAGCGCGCGATGAAGACGATCGCTGGACCATATTTGACGAAGAAACCGTGCAGCCGCTCGACCTCGGCCCAGTCGAGGGTCAGCCAGCGTCCGTGCCGGTCGATAAAGGGTCTGAGCCGTTCATAGCCGATCCAGCGCCCGATTGCGTACCAGACCCAATTGCCTGCGGTCGTTCCCGCGACCGCAACTGCGATCAGCGTCCAGAAATCGAAGCGCCCCTGCGCCACCGCGATGCCGCCCAGCCCCATGATCACCTCGGACGGGATCGGGGGAAATACATTCTCGAGGAACATCAGCACGAAGATGCCGAGGTAGCCCCAGCCCTGGATCAGATCGAGAATGAAGTCAGTCATGAAGGCAGAACGCGGAAGTGCGTCAGCCGATCCGCCGCAGAATTGCGTCCCAGATCATGCCGGCGGTATCGCTGTTGTTGAACCGGTCGATCGCGACGATCCCGGTGGGCGATGTGACGTTGATTTCGGTCAGCCATTCGCCGCCGATGACGTCGATCCCGACGAACAGCAGCCCGCGGTCCTTGAGCTGCGGGCCAAGGATGTCGCAGATTTCCTGCTCGCGCGGGGTAAGCGTTGTCGCCTCGGCATAGCCGCCGACCGCAAGATTCGACCGGAATTCGCCTTCGCCGGGCTTGCGGTTGATCGCGCCCGCGACTTCGCCGTCGATCAGCACGATCCGCTTGTCGCCCTTGCTCACGCTCGGCAGGAATTGCTGGACCATGAAGGGCTCGGGCCAGACCTGTCCGAACAGTTCGACCAGCGCGCCCAGATTGCTGCCGTCGGCGTCGATGCGGAATACCGCCTTGCCGCCGTTGCCGTGCAGCGGCTTGATCACCACCGCGCCATGGCGGGCCTGAAAATCCTTCACGGCGTCAAGATCGCGGGTCACCATCGTCGGCGGCATGAACTCGGGGAAATCGAGCACGAACACCTTTTCGGGCGCATTGCGCACCGACACGGGATCGTTGACGACCAACGTCTGGCCCGCCAGCCGCTCGAGCAGCCAGGTGCCGGTCAGATAGCCAAGGTCGAAGGGCGGATCCTGTCGCATCAGCACGACATCGATATCGCGGCCAAGATCGAGCATGACCTGTTCGCCGAACCGGTAATGATCGCCCGCTTCGCGCTTCGCCTCCAGCACGCGGTGCGCTTTGGTGGTCAGCCGCCCGGCCTCCCACGTCAGCCCCCGCACGTCATAGTGATAGAGTTCGTACCCGCGTTCGAGCGCCTTCAGCATCAGGTGGAAACTGCTGTCTCCATTGATATTGATTCCATCCATCGGGTCCATTTGCACGGCGGCGCGCAGGGTCATCGACTACTCCAGATTTTGCCAGACGTGGACCAGATGGCGAGGCAATCGCTTCGGCGCAAGGAGCATCACGTCGATGCGGATGTCGTCGGTTGCCCGGGCAAAGCGCGGAACGAGCATTTCGGCCGCCGCAGCGACGCGTCGCAGCCGCCACTCGTCGATCGCCAGATCGAGGTCTTCGGCGCGGTCGCGCCACTTCACCTCGATGAAGGCAAGCGTCTTGCCGCGCCGCGCGACCAGATCGACCTCGCCGGCAGGGACGCGGAGCCGCTCGCCGAGGATGCGCCAGCCATGGAGCCGCAGCCACCAGGCCGCGCGCCGTTCCGCCTTGCGCCCGCGCGCTTCGGCGGCGGCGCGGTTCAAGCCTGCTCTTTCAACGACAGCGCGCGCGCATAAACGTCGTGCCGGTCGAGGCCATATTGCTTTGCGACCGCCTTCGCAGCCTGCGCGACGGGCTTGTCGATCATGGCGGCGCGTAGCGCGGCGTCGAGCGTCGCCTCGTCGGCTTCCTCGGTCACCGCTTCGCCCGGCGGGCCGACGATGATCACGATCTCGCCCTTTGGCGGGGCATCGGCGTAGCGCGCGGCAAGCTCGGTCAGCGTTCCGGTCACACACTCCTCGTACAGCTTGCTGATCTCGCGCGCGACCGCCGCGTCGCGGTTGCCAAGCCCCTCGGCAAGCGCGCCCAGTGCCGCCGACAAACGCGGTCCGCTTTCGTAGAAGACCAAAGTCGAGCGCAGCGCGGCGAACTCGGCGATCGTGTCGGCGCGCGCCTTTGCCTTGTTGGGCAGGAAGCCCGCGAACAGAAAACGGTCGCTCGGCAATCCCGACAACGTGATCGCCGCGATCGCCGCGCAGGGGCCGGGCAGGGTGGTGACGTGCCGTCCAGCGGCGCGCGCATCGCGCACCAGCTTGTATCCGGGATCGGAAACCAGCGGCGTTCCCGCATCGGAGACCAGCACCACGATTTCGCTGTCCATGCGCGCAACCAAGCCCGCACGGACGCGTTCGTCGCTATGATCATGATAGGGGGTCATCGGCACACGCAAACCCAGATGAGCGAGCAGCTTAGCTGTCACACGCGTGTCTTCCGCCGCGATCACGTCTGCCAGGGCAAGCGTCGCGGCAGCACGCGCGCTGATATCGCCGAGGTTGCCGATGGGCGTCGCGACGATATAGAGACCGGGCAAGGGAGATTTTGAGATGGTCGAATCCGGCATGCAGCCGAAAATGGCAGAAACTTCTGCCGAGCGCCAAGCTTATGCATCGCCGCGCCGGCAATTGCTGCGCGGGATCGGCGTTGCGGCGATGGCAGGGCTGCTTGCCGCGTGCCAGATGGTCCCCAAGGCGAACGGTCCCGCGACTCCACCGCCGCCGCAAACCGGTGGCGACAATGTCGGTCCCGGCCTGCCGACCGATACCGACCGTCATCGCGTTGCGCTGCTGGTGCCCGAGACCGGACCGAACGCTGACGTCGGCATGGCGATTGCCAACGCCACGACGATGGCTTTGCTCGACTCGCGCACCGAAAAGGTCCGCATCACCACCTATGACACCGCGCTCGGCGCCGCTGCCGCGGCGCGTCAGGCGGTCGCCGACGGGAACAAGCTGATCCTTGGCCCGCTGCTCAGCGAAGATGTCGCCGCCGTCGCACCGATTGCGCGCGAGGCGAAGGTGCCGGTGATCAGCTTCTCGAACGACAGCAGCGTCGCCGGAAACGGCGTCTTCATCATGGGCTTCGTCCCTGGCCAGTCGGTCGAGCGCGTCGTCGCCTATTCGCGTGCCAAGGGGCACCAGCGTTTCGGGGCGCTCGTGCCCAAGACCGTCTATGGCGACCGTTCGACCGCGGCTTTCCGCGCCGCGGTTTCGGCTGAGGGCGGGACGCTCGTCGCGATCGAAAGCTATGATCGCAGCGCGACCGCGCTATCGGGCGCCGCGCGCCGCCTCGCCAATGCGGGGCCGATCGACGCGGTGCTGATCGCCGACTCGGGCGGCAATGCGATCCGCGCGGTGCCGGTGGTGAAAAGCACCGGCAACAAGCAGATCCTCGGCACCGAACTCTGGAACACTGACGCGACCCTCGGCGGCAATGCCGCAATGCGCGGCTCGTGGTTCGCCAGCGTGTCGGACGGCCTCTATGGCCAGCTCGCCGCCAAATATCGCACCCGTTATGGCAAGGCACCGTACCGGCTCGCCAGCCTTGGCTATGACTCGGTGCTGCTGACGGTGCGCATCGCACGCGACTGGAAGCCGGGGACGACGTTCCCGGCATCGCGCCTGCTGGCCGAGGATGGCTTTGGCGGCATCGATGGCATCTTCCGCTTCAACAACCGCGGGATTGCGGTTCGCGCGCTCGAAGTCAGTGAAGTGGGCGCGGGCGGTTTCCGTGTGGTCGACCCCGCACCGGTCAAATGGTGATGCGATCCGGCGTTGCTTAGCCGCCACAGTCGGACGAAAAGCGTCATCTTTATGCCACGGGCAGCCTTTACGGCGCGCTCGCGTTCACTATATGAGCGGGGCGCGCGCAGATCGTGTCGATTTCGCGCGCCCGAATTCAACGATCAGGAGATACAGCTATACCACCGCCGATGACCCGCCGCTCGATGGCGCCGCTTCCGCCCAAAAACGGTCCGCGTTACAATGAATTCATCGCTTCGCCCAAGGTCCGCGTGATCGACGAGGAAGGCGAGAATCTGGGCGTCATGCTGACCGCCGAAGCAATCGAGCAGGCCGCTTCCGTCGGGCTGGATTTGGTTGAAGTCTCTCCGAACGCCGATCCGCCGGTGTGCAAATTCCTTGACGTGGGCAAGTTCAAATACGAAGCCCAGAAAAAGGCGAACCTGGCGCGCAAGAGCCAGAAGACGCAGGAAATCAAAGAGATCAAGATGCGTCCGAATATCGACGATCATGATTTCGACGTGAAGATGAAGAAGGTCTTCGACTTCCTGGGCGAGGGCGACAAGGTCAAGATGACCATGCGCTTCCGCGGTCGCGAGATGAGCCACACGCAGCTTGGTCTTAACGTCCTTCAGCGCGTTGCCGAACTGACCTCGGAAATCGCGAAGGTCGAGGCGCATCCGCGCACCGAAGGCCGCCAGATGCTGATGGTCATCGCGCCGAAATAAGCGCCCGGCGTCAGCCGATGGGAAAATTGAGGGCGGTCGTTCCAGCGGGACGGCCGCCCTTTTCGTATCGGCGCTCGACCATGTGGACGTCGCCATTCGCAGCGATTGCGACAAGGGTTGAGGCGCGCGTGCCATAGACGTCGCCGAGCAGAAACAGCGCCGGGTCGCTTTCCGCCGTCAGCGTATCGAGCAGCCCTTCGGGATCGGCTCTCGCCTCGACGACCGCCGCCAGCGCCGCGCGCAGCCGCTCGGCACGCGGGCACGGCTGGTCGACGGGTTCGTTGGCGAGCGCATGGACACCGGGCGCCAGCGCTGCGATCAGCGGCTTCGGCCGATTGGTCAGCAACCGCGCGTCGCCATTTGCCGCGAACAGGTTGAACGCGTTGAACCGGTCGAGATCGGGTGCTGCGGGGTCGGCAAACCGGCCGTCGCCGCGCAGCATGTCGACGACCAGCGCGCCGCGCGACTCCTTAGCGGGATCTGGCGTCGCCCCGCGCACATTGGTGACGACCACGATGCGTCCGCTCGGACGATGGACGCCGAGCCATGTTCCGCCTGCCTGCAGGTCGCGTCCGGCAACGATGCCGCTGCCATCGTCCCATGCGGCAAGCGCCGCCGCCGGGCGGGCATGAAATTCGTCCCGATTTCCGATCAGGATCAGCGGCCAGTCGGGGTGGACGCGGTGGGCAAGGGCAACGACGCACATGCAGGCGCATATCGGCCGTCGCGGCCGCTTTGCCAAGCCGCCGCCTCGGTGTGTTGCAACGATATGTCACTTATTGCCGAAGCGGGGGAATGATGATAATCTGCGCGCATCTTTCTGGAGGGGGAGATCAATATGACCGTAGCCGTCAAAACGCCGTGGCACCTGTGGGTGGTCGGGGGCGTATCGCTGCTCTGGAACGCGATCGGAGCGTTCGACTATGTGATGACCAAGATCGAGAATCCGGATTATCTTGCCACCTTCACGCCCGAGCAGCAGGCGTGGTTCGCCAGCTTTCCGGTTTGGGCGAACGTGGGATGGGCGCTCGGCGTCTGGGGATCGGTGCTCGGATCGATCCTGTTGCTCGTCCGCAGCCGCCACGCGGTCGCAGCGCTCCTGATCTCGCTCGTAGGGCTTGGCGTTAGCTGCATCTACCAGTTCGGCCTGCATTATGGCGACCTGATGCGGATTTTCGGGACTTTCCCGATGATCTTCACCGCGGTCATCTGGGTCATCCTGATCGCGTTGTTCGTTTACGCGCGCAAGCAGTCGGCCGCCGGCGTTCTGCGCTGACAAAGGGGAAGGGCGCCGGAAAGCGGCACCCTTTTCCTATCGCGCGCGAATGAAGGCGCGCACGTCCTGCGACAATTTATGGCGATCCTCGTCGCGGATATACATCATGTGCCCCGCGCCATAATATTTATACTCGATCCGGTCCTGCGGGATACCGGTGCGCGACAGCGAATATTCGGCGGCGAAAAAGGGCGTTGCGAAGTCATAATATCCCTGACCCACGAACACGCGCAGTCCCGAATTCTCGCGCAGCGCCTGCCCGATATAGGGCGCGACGTTCAGATAGGCGTTGGTGTCGCGCCCGCCGATCCGCCAGTCCCACGGGCCGACATTGCCGATCGACTGATATTCGCGGTCGGTCTTGAACCCCAGTCCGTCGCGGCTCCAGCTGTTGATCGCGGCGGTGTAGCTCGCGTCGATGCCATAGAAGCTCGGATCGTTGTCGGGTTCCTCGCCGGCGCTGTCATAATCCTTGCCGGTGTAACGGCTGTCGAGGCGCCCGACCGTCATTCCGCGGTCGCGTAGCAATTCCTTGTAGAAACGGCCCGGCGTCACGCGCAGATCGGCGCTTTCGAGATAGGTCTCCGAAAGGCCGGTAAAGCGGGCCAACTCGCGGCGGATCTGCGCGCGTTCCTTACCCTGCAGCTTCTGGCCTTTGAGCAAAGCGCTCGCATAGGGACCTATCGCCCACTGCCGCGCTTCCTCGACAAAGGCTTCGACCGACGGCCCGCTCGCCTTGCCGTGATAGAGCGCGGTCGCGGCCATCGAGGGCAGGTTGGTGATATAGCCAAGCTCGTTGCCCGGCGTGTCAGCCCCCGCCGCGAAGTCGAGCACGGTCGAAATCAGGATGATCCCGTTCAGCGCGACGTCGTTGTAGGTTTCGTTCATCAGCTGGTTGGCGACCGCCGCCGAGCGCGTGGTGCCATAGCTTTCACCGCCCAGAAATTTGGGGCTGTTCCAGCGGCCATTGTCGTTGAGCCAGCGGCGGATGACCTGTGCGACCAGCTTCGCGTCCTGTGTCACCCCGTAATAATCCTTGGGGTCGGCCTTGCCGATCAGGTGCGAGAAGCCCGTGCCAGGCGGATCGATGAAGACGACGTCGGTGACGTCCATCAACGCGTCGGGATTGTCGACGATGGGGTAGGGCGGAGCACCATCGTCGACGCCCGTGCCGGGGATTGCGACGCGCTTGGGCCCGAACGCCCCCATCATCAGCCAGACGGTGCCCGATCCCGGGCCACCGTTGAACAGGAAGGTCACCGGCCGGTTCGGATCGCGCGGTTCCTTGACATAGGATGTGGTGACAACGGCGACTTCGGGCACGCCATCCTTGTTCTTGATGATCGTCTCGCCGATCGTCGCGGCATAGCTAATCTTCTGCCCACCGAAGGTGCCGCTGAGCTTGGTTGTGCGGACTTGGGGTTCGACGTCGGCGGGCTTGTCGGTCTTGGCCTTGTCGTCGGGCTTGTCCTGCGCGTGGACGCCGACAGGAATGGCGGCGGCAAGCGCCAGCGCGATAAGCGACGGACCGGTTTTCATGATATTCTCCCCGTTTAGGGAGCGGACCCTAAGCGGGGCGGGAAGGGGCGGCAAGGCCGCTGGTCGGCCCGAAGTCGCGCTTGGTCGAAGCGGGGCTCAACGCCCCCACTTCGTCTTGCTCGACTTCCCGAAGCGTCCTTTGCGGGTGCCTGGCTTCCCTTCGTTCGATCGTCCGACGCGCGGCGCGACCTGTTCGTCGGCAGGCAGGCCGAGTTCGTCGGCCTCCAGCCGGCGGATTTCGTCGCGCAGGCGGCCCGCTTCCTCGAATTCCAGGTCGGCGGCAGCGTCGCGCATCTTCTTTTCCAGATCCTGGATGTAAGCGCGCAGATTGTGGCCGACCATATGATCGGGTTTGTCGTCGCCCAGGCTGACCGTCACCTGATCCTTCGACGCGACGTGGGCGATGATGTCGCCGATGTTGCGCTTGATCGTCGTCGGGGTGATGCCGTGTTCTTTGTTATACGCTTCCTGCTTTTCGCGGCGGCGGTCGGTCTCGCGCATCGCGCGTTCCATGCTGCCGGTAATACGGTCGGCGTAGAGGATAACACGGCCGTCGACGTTGCGCGCGGCGCGTCCGATCGTCTGGACGAGCGAGGTTTCGCTGCGCAGAAACCCTTCCTTGTCGGCGTCTAGGATCGCGACGAGCCCGCATTCGGGAATGTCGAGCCCCTCGCGCAGCAGGTTGATCCCGACGAGCACGTCGAACACGCCGAGGCGCAGGTCGCGGATGATTTCGATACGTTCGAGCGTTTCGACGTCGCTGTGCATATAACGGACCTTCAAGCCCGCCTCGTGGAGGAACTCGGTCAGATCCTCGGCCATCCGCTTGGTCAGCGTGGTGACGAGCGTGCGATAGCCCGCCGCCGCGGTTGCCTTCGCCTCTGCGATCAGATCATCGACCTGCTCCTCGACGGGCTTGATGAACACGGGCGGGTCGATCAGGCCGGTGGGGCGGATCACCTGTTCGGCGAACACACCCTGCGTGCGGTCCATTTCCCACGTGCCCGGCGTTGCCGACACGCTGACCGTCTGCGGCCGCATCAGATCCCATTCGGCGAAGCGCAGCGGCCGGTTGTCGATGCAGCTCGGCAGGCGGAAGCCATATTCCGCGAGCGTTATCTTGCGGCGGTGGTCGCCCTTCGACATCGCGCCGATCTGCGGGATCGTCTGATGGCTCTCGTCGACGAACAGCAAGGCGTTGTCGGGCAGATATTCGAACAGGGTCGGCGGCGGTTCGCCGGGCAGGCGGCCGGTCAGAAAGCGGCTGTAATTTTCGATTCCCGCGCAGCTGCCCGTCGCGGCAATCATCTCCAGGTCGAAATTGGTCCGCTGCTCCAGCCGCTGCGCTTCGAGCAGCCGGCCCTCGGCTTCGAGTTCCTTCAACCGTTCGGCGAGCTCGTGCTTGATCGCTTCGGAGGCCTGCTTCAGCGTCGGTCCCGGCGTCACATAGTGGCTGTTCGCATAGACGCGGACTGCATTCAGGCTTGCGATCTTCTTGCCCGTCAGCGGATCGAACTCGACGATCTCCTCGATCTCGTCGCCGAAGAAGCTGACGCGCCACGCCATATCTTCATAATGCGAAGGGAAGATCTCGAGGCTGTCGCCACGGACGCGAAAATTGCCGCGTGCGAAGGCGGCGTCGTTGCGCTTGTATTGCAGCGCGACGAGCTTGCGGATGATCTCGCGATTGTCGACGCTCTGACCCTTTTTGAGGTCGAAGATCATCGCCGAATAGGTCTCGACCGATCCGATGCCATAGAGGCACGACACCGATGCGACGATGATCACATCGTCGCGTTCAAGCAATGCGCGCGTCGCCGAATGGCGCATGCGGTCGATCGCCTCGTTTACCGAGCTTTCCTTCTCGATGTAGGTGTCCGACCGCGGCACATAGGCTTCGGGCTGGTAATAGTCGTAATAGCTGACGAAATATTCGACCGCATTGTTTGGGAAAAAGCTCTTGAACTCGCCGTAAAGCTGCGCCGCGAGGATCTTGTTCGGCGCGAGGATCAGCGCCGGGCGTTGCAACTCGTCGATGACCTTCGCCATCGTAAAGGTCTTGCCCGAACCGGTGACGCCGAGCAGCACCTGATCGCGCTCGCCATCGAGTGCGGTCGAGACCAGTTCCTTGATCGCGGTCGGCTGGTCGCCGGCGGGCTCATAGTCGCTAACCAGTTCAAATCTCTTGCCGCCTTCGACCTTTTCCGGGCGTGCGGGACGGTGCGGGACATAGGCCTCGCTGGTGTCGATTTCGTCGAGCGATGTGCGAATCTGGATTGCCATTGCCGCCAATATGGTATCGATGGGCCTCAACCACAAACAATATGCTGGGCAACCAAAAGGTCGCGGCCGAGTATTCCGAACTGCTCAACAGGAGGATGAAATCCATGAAGAAATTTGTCACGATCGCGGCCCTTGGGGTTGCGCTGGCCGTCTCGGGCTGCAGCAAGGGCGAGAATAATGCCGGCGGCACCGTGAAGCGCGAAGCGGGTAACTGGAAGACCGACGTCAAGCTGGTGAAATTCGAGATGCCGGGCATGCCGCCTGAAATGAAGGACGGCATGGCCAAGATGCTCGAAGGGGCCAGCGGCATGGACCAGTGCTTCACCGCAGAACAGGTCGAAAAGGAAGACATCGCCTCCGAACTCGCCAAGGGTCCGGGCAATGGCAGCGAATGCACGTGGTCGAAGAAGGAAGTCACCGGCGGCAAGATCGACGTCGCGGGCACCTGCAAGGCCAATGGTCAGACCGTCGAAATGGCGATGGCCGGTACCATGGAAGCCAAGAAGACCGACGTGACGATCACGACGAAGGGCAAGGCCCCGACCGGTCAGGGCGACATGGAAATGGTCATGCAGATGACCAGCACCCACACTGGCCCGTGCAAGCCGGGCGCGGCACCGGCGAAAAGCTGAGGGCAGCATCGCGGATGCTATTCGGAAGGGCGTCGGAGCGATCCGGCGCCCTTCTTTTTTTGGGAAGGGAGAGGCGGGATGCTTGGCTATGTTACGATGGGGGCGAACGATCTGGATCGCGCCCGCGCCTTTTATTCGGATCTGCTCGGCACGATCGGTGCCAGCGAATTGATGCGTATGTCGGATACCGAAGCGAACGGCTTCACCCTCTATGGCACGGGGTGGGGCCAGCCCGGAATCGCGGTGACGCGGCCATATGATGGCCAGCCCGCCGATCGCGGCAATGGTCATATGGCGGCGATCGTCGTCGACGAGCGCGCGAAGGTCGATGCGCTGCACGCAAAAGCGCTCGAACTTGGTGGAACTTGCGAAGGAATGCCGGGCCTTCGCGGCGACGGAGGCGAGCAGGCTTTTTACGCGGCCTATTTTCGCGATCCGGACGGCAACAAGCTCTGCGCGTTCCGGATCGGACCGGCCTGAACGCCGACCCGGTCGGTTCGATTGCGAAGCGGGGAGTGGTGGAGCGGACTTGCCGGACGGGATGTGGGTGGGGCCACGGACCCGTCCGGCGAAGTCACTGTTTATGGGGACACAAGATGTACCGAAAAGCGCCAGGGACCAGCTCGCGCCCTTCGATCTTGTGACCCCATTCGTCCCAACCAGGCATGCGGCCCGGCCCGGACCACGACAGCCAAAGCGTGTCGCGACGATTGCAAAGTCTCATGACAGCGCGCGCGATGGCAGTTACAATGGGTCACATCGCGGCGTGTAGCCGGATGGCAGGGCTTTCTTAACCATTAACCGCCGATTTCTGGGCCATTTGGCGGCGGGTTCTGCTTTTGCTATAAGGTTCCGGACATCTGTTACCGTTACATGGTAGCGAAATCGGTGGCCGTCTTCGTCGATTGGCGTATCACCCCCGCGCCACGCCAGAGGGCATTTGAGGGTTGCATGGACCGCACGAAAACGAACCAACTTCAGGGACGCGACGAAGACGACCGGATCATCGTCGATGAATTCGAGCGGCTTCGCACATCGCCATTGTTCACGCGCTCGCCGGTTCTGTCGCGCCTGCTGCAGTTCCTCGTCGAGCATCGGCTGCAGGGTGGGCGGAGCGCGCCCAAGGCTTATGCGATCGCGACTGAGGCATTGGGGCGCAACGCCGATTTCGATCCGGCCGTCGACAGCTATCCGCGCGTCATGGTGGGCCGGCTGCGGACGCTGCTCGACCGCTATTATGCCGAAACGCCGTGGGTGCATCGCTTGCGTGTGCCGCAGGGAAGCTATGAGATCGTTGTCCAGCACCGCTCGTCACCGCCGGGGCGATCGGTCGATGCTGACGGCGTTCCTGCCACCGGTACTCCTGCCGTACAGGCACCGCCCGCCAGCACTGCGGGCCGTGAAGCGAAGGAACGGCGCCCGCTTTCGCTGCGCTGGCTCTGGGTTCCGCTCGTCGTCCTTCTCGCGCTCGCGGTGGGCTGGTGGGCGTCCGCCAATTGGGGGCGGCTGACCAGCCCCGCTGCCGGGCAGATGCCGCTGCTGCAACTCAGCGTGCCGCAATCGGGCGAAACCCCGGTATCGCGCGCGCTGGCCCGGGCGCTGGACGCGCGGCTCCGCGACGGTTTGCGTCGGTTTGATCTGGTCGACCTGCAAAGTTCGGGGGCTGGCCGGGCGGCATCTGCCGAAAAGCCCGACTACCGGCTCGACGTGTCGATCGTGCGGATGATCGACGGTCCCGCCGACGTCACGCTCGTTCTCAATCGCGTCGTCGACCAGCGGACGATCTGGTCGCAGCAATTTCATCTGCCTGAAAGCGAAATGCCCGAATTCGCGCCCGTCGATACTGCGATCGCGCAGATCGCCGGCGACTATGGCGTGATCGTGCGCGACCAGGTTCAGCAGCACCCCGACGATTTTGCGCCGGGATATGCCTGTCTGGCGCAGTTCAACCGGATGCGGCAGATGCGTAGCCCGCTGGGCGCGCGGCAGATCGACGCGTGTCTCCGCTCGACGCTCGAGCGAAAGCCCAACGATCCGGTAGCGTTGGCCGCACTGTCACTCCTCCGCTTCGGCGACTGGCAGTCGGGGCGCGGAACGCCCGAGGCCGCCGCCGCCTTTGCAGAGGGGCGCGCGCTGGCGCTCAAGGCCTATGAAAACGGCGCTGGCACGTCGGCGGGCCTGTTCGCGATGGCACGTTCGAATTTCTACACCAGCAATTGTTCGGCCGGGCTGGCGATGGGGAATGAGGCGCTCCGGCTCAACGCCTATGACGCCGATCTCGCTGGCTTCATGGGGCTGTTCAAGCTGTCCTGTGGCGACGAAGAGGCGGGAACGCTCTTGCTGCAGCGGTCGCTGGATCTCGATGCTTCCTATCCGGGCGTGCCCGCGGTGACGCTCGCCTTCGTTCGCTCGCAGGCTGGCGATCAGGCTGCCGCCAAGGCTATTCTCGACCGCGTCCCGTCACCCAGCAAGATGGAGCCGCAATTCCTGCTCGTCCGCTCGATCGTGCTGGCGCGGCAAGGAAATGTGCCCGAAGCGCGCGCGGTGTGGCAGCGGCTGCTCAAATATACCAAGCAGCCTGCCAATGCAGCGCCGGAAGTCGTTCTCAGGCAGTTCATGATCACCCCCGCCGTCATCCTGCGTGCATCGGCGGCGGTGCGCGAGTCGGGGGTCGTCCCGTCGTCTCCGGCGACCTGACCGGCGCGGTCCGGTCTTGAACGCAGCGCCGGCATCTCCTATCTTCAGGGAATGTGCCGGAGGGCAAAAGGGGGACGCGTTCGGGCGGGAAAGCCGCCAAGGGAGCCTTGATCGACGGACACCCGGCCCCGACCGGTGCCAGCCCTCTTGCCAGCCTTGCTGCTGGGCACTAGGGCAAATTTCAACATTCACGCCATAGTCAGAAAAAAGGAACTGTGCATGAGCGATTCGGCCGAAAAGGTTAAGAAGATCGTCGTCGAACATCTGGGCGTCGAAGCCGACAAGGTTACCGAAGAAGCCAGCTTCATCGACGATCTGGGCGCCGACAGCCTCGACATCGTCGAACTGGTGATGGCGTTCGAAGAAGAATTCGGCGTCGAAATCCCCGACGATGCGGCGGAAAAGATCGCCACCGTCAAGGACGCGATCGACTATATCGAAGCGAACAAGGGCTAAAGCCCTGCGGTCCGGCCTGGCCGGATGCGGCGGCCGCGCCGTCCACGCATTTCCGGCTTCCCGGTCTCGAGCGCATGCGCGCAGTGACCGGGAAGCTTTTTTTATGCGCTAGGCTTCTCTAGAAGCGCGCCAGTGATGATGCGGGCCCCTGCGGGGACGGGGGCCGACGAAAGGAATGTCTATGCGCCGGGTTGTGGTGACGGGTTTGGGTTTGGTGACGCCGCTGGGCGCCGATGTGGAGACCACATGGGCCAACCTGATTGCCGGCAAGTCGGGCGCGGGTCCGATCACGCACTTCGACGCGTCCGACCAGAAATGCACGATCGCGTGCGAGGTCAAGGGACCCGATCATGAATATGGCTTCGACCCCGGCAAGCGCGTCGATCACAAGGTCCAGCGCCAGGTCGATCCCTTCATCATCTTCGGTATCGACGCTGCCGGTCAGGCACTCGAAGACGCCGGCCTGACGGAACTCACCGAAGAGCAGAAGGTGCGTGCCGGTTGCTCGATCGGTTCGGGCATCGGCGGTCTGCCCGGTATCGAGAGCGAAAGCTTGCTGCTCGCCGAAAAGGGCCCCGGCCGCGTGTCGCCGCACTTCGTCCACGGTCGCCTGATCAACCTGATCTCGGGTCAGGTCAGCATCAAATATGGCCTGAAAGGCCCCAACCACGCCGTCGTTACCGCCTGCTCGACCGGCGCCCACTCGATCGGCGACGCCGCGCGGATGATCAAGGACGACGACGCCGACATCATGCTCGCGGGCGGTGCCGAGGCGACGATCTGCCCGATCGGCATCGCCGGCTTCGCGCAGGCGCGCGCGCTCAACATGAGCTACAATGACCGCCCCGAACAGGCGAGCCGCCCCTATGACAAGGACCGCGATGGCTTTGTGATGGGCGAGGGTGCGGGCGTTGTGGTGCTCGAGGAATATGAGCATGCCAAGGCGCGCGGCGCCAAGATCTACGCCGAAGTCGTCGGCTATGGCCTGTCGGGTGACGCCTATCACGTCACGGCGCCCGATCCCGAAATGGACGGCGCCTTCCGCTCGATGAGCGCGGCGCTCAAGAAGGCGGGCATGACCCCCGCCGACATCGACTATATCAACGCGCACGGCACCTCGACGATGGCCGATACGATCGAGCTCGGCGCGGTAAAGCGCCTGTTCGGCGATGCGATGGGCAATGTCTCGATGAGCTCGACCAAGTCGGCGATCGGTCATCTGCTCGGCGGCGCCGGCGCGGTCGAGACGATCTTCTGCATCCTCGCGATCCGCGATCAGGTGGTTCCGCCGACGCTCAACCTCGACAATCCCGACGAGGGCACCGAGGGCGCCGACCTCGTCCCGAAGGTTGCAAAAAAGCGCAAGGTGCGCGCAGCGCTGAACAACAGCTTCGGCTTCGGCGGCACCAACGCCAGCCTGATCGTCAAGGCGGTCGATTGATGCGAGCAGCGGCGGCGCTTCTGGTACCCGTTATGCTGTGCGCCACGACGGCGTGCGGTGCTCCGGCGCCAGCCCCGTTGCAATCGCCGGTTGAACGTCGCGTCATCGAGATCGTGTCGGAACATCTGGGCCTCGCCCCGGGCAAGGTCACCGCGACCTCCAGCTTTACAGAACTCGGTGCCGACAGCCTTGATTGCGTGGAACTCATCATGGCGTTTGAAGAGGAATATGCGATCAGTATTCCCGACGATGCGGCCGAGAACCTTTGCTCGGTCGACAAGGTCGTTCAATATATCGCGAAGACCAAAGCATGATCCGTAAAAGGCTGTTTGTAACAGCCCTGATAGCATTGCTGCTCACCGCCTGTTCGGGTGGGGCACCGCGCGATACCGTCGTCGTCATTCCGCAGGGCACAAGCGTCGCCAAGGCAGGCGAGATCCTTGAGGAATCGGGCGCGGTGTCTGCGTCCAGCTTCCGCAACCAAGCGCGCTTCTTCGGATCGAGTGCGCCGATCAAGCCCGGCGAATACAAGATCGAAGAGGGGATGGGTGCGGGCGATATCCTGCGGCTGCTCCAGTCGGGCAAGACGATCCAGCGGATCGTCATGATCCCGCAGGGCATGCCCTCGATCATGGTCTGGGACCGGCTGATGGCCGAAAAGAGGCTGACCGGAACGATCCCGGTACCGGCCGAGGGCAGCATATTGCCCGACAGCTATGCCTTCACGACCGGCGAGAGCCGCGCGGCGGTGGTCAAGCGGATGCAGACCGCGATGGACAAGGCGTTCGCAGAGCTCTGGGCCAAACGCAGCCCGCGTACGGCAGCCAAGGACCGGAACGAGGCGATCACGCTCGCCTCTATCGTCGAAAAGGAAACCAGCGTAGCGGGTGAACGCCGGATCGTTGCCGGAGTCTATACCAATCGCCTCGCGACGGGGATGCGGCTGCAGGCCGACCCGACGATCATCTATCCGATTACCAAGGGCAAACCGCTCGGCCGCCGTATCCTTCGCTCGGAAATCACCGCGGTGAATGACTATAACACCTATGCTATGATAGGGCTTCCCAAGGGGCCGATCGCCAATCCGGGCAAGGCCTCGATCGCCGCAGTCCTCGACCCGCAGCCCAATGAATATCTCTATTTCGTCGCGAAGGGCGATGGGGGACATATGTTCGCGCGGACGCTCGCCGAACATAATGCCAACGTGCAGAAATGGTATCAGCTCCGCCGCGACCGGGGAGAGATGTAGGGCAGGCGGCGCAAACGGGGCCGCGAAGGAGGGAAGACGCAATGCGCCGCTTTCTGGGGCTTTCCGCCGCGATTTTCAGCCTTGCTGCCTGCATGAACGGCGGCGCAGCAGGCAAGTCTGTCGCCGATGTGCGTGTCGAGGATGGACCAAGGCTCGGCTCCCCGCGCGCAACGCATCAGCTGATCGCGACCGGGCGAGGGCAATTGCTCGCCATCGGCGGTTGCGTTCGCGCGGGCTGCGAGACGGGGCAAGCCAGCGCCACCGTTGATATCATCGACGCTGCGACGATGGAGCTTGCCGGTCGCGGTGCCCTGCTTGCCGAGCGCATTCAGCCGTCGGCGGCCGCTTTGCCCGATGGCCGCGTGCTTATCCTTGGCGGTTGGGTCGACGGGCGCGTCGCGGCGACCACCGAAATCTTCGATCCTGCGACCCTTACGTCGGTCGCGGGGCCGATGCTCGCGGCGCCGCGCAATGCGCCGACGATCGTCGCGCTTGCCGACGGCCGCATCCTGATCGCCGGGGGCTATGACGGCGGCGACGTACGCGCCGACGCCGAAATCTTCGACCCCGCGACGGGGCGCCTGCATCGGACGGGGTCGCTCGGCCTCGCGCGCAGCGGCGCGACGGGGACGCTCCTTGCCGACGGGCGCGTTCTGGTTGTGGGCGGCGGACGTCCCGACCGCGAACCGCGACGCGCACTCGCGAGTGCCGAGATCTTCGACCCGGCGACCGCCAGCTTCCGGCCAGCGGGCGGGCTCGCCACCGCGCGGTACAAGCATGGCGCGGTGCGCTTGGCGAATGGCGACGTCCTGATCGTCGGTGGATCGGACACCCGCGATTATGACGGCAAGCTCCGCTCGGTCGAGCGGTTCAACGTCGCTGCCGGGCGTTTCGTGCCGGCGGGCGACCTCGCCGATCCGCGCTTCAAGATCGCCGACGGCCTGCTCCTGCTGCCCGGCGACCGCATCCTTGTCGCGGCGGGCGATGTCGCGCCCGAGATTTTCGACGTGGCGAGCGGAAAGGGCGCGCGGGTCGATTACGACCTTGGTGGCCAGTGGAATTACATGACGCTGACGCGCGCTAGCGCAGGCACCGCGCTCCTCGCGGGCGGCTATCGCGAAGGGCGGATCGAGCCGACCGACCGTAGCTGGATCATCCATTTGCCAAAGGGAGTGTCGTGATGCCGACCGCCAAGCTTTTTCTCCACGGCGTTCCCGACAGCCCGGCGATCTGGCGCCCGTTGCTTGCGGCGCTCGACCTTGGCGATAGGCCGGTCGCGGTACCGGCGCTTCCGGGCTTCACCGCCCCGCTGCCGGCAGGCTTCGTCCCGACGAAGGAGGTTTATGCCGATTGGGCGGTAGGGCAGGCCGACGCGTTGGTCGCGATGCATGGCCCCATTGATATCGTCGGCCACGACTGGGGCGCATTGATCGCGCAGCGCGCGGCGATGCTGCGGCCCGATCTCTTTCGCAGCTGGGCGGTCTCGAACGCCGTGATCGATCCCGACTATCGCGGGCATCGCGTCGCCCGGATCTGGAACACGCCGATCCTAGGTGAAATCTTCATGGCGCTGAGCAAGCCCGCCGCGCTTGCAAAGGGGCTCACCGATCAGGGCATGCCCGCGGACATCGCAGCCGAAGAAGCCGTGCAATGGGAAAACAAGGACAAGCGCCGCGCGATCCTGAAACTCTACCGCTCGGCCAAGGGGCTGAGCTTCCGGCACGACTGGGCACTCGACATCGACCGGCTCCCCGCCAATGGCGCGCTGATCTGGGGTGCGAACGACCCCTATGTCGACCTGTCGGTCGCGCGGCGATTCGCCTCGAACACCGGAACACCGCTGACGATCGTCGAAGGGGCAGGGCATTGGGCGATCGCCGAACGCCCGCAGGAGGTCGCGGCGGCGCTCCATGCCTTCTGGAATGGCCTGTAACGACTTGATAATATTATTTCATCGTTTTGAACGATTATTGTGAATTGATAAATCGATTGGAGAGCAGGGCGGATTTCCGTCATTGCCGGTCTCACGAGAAAGGGCGTCCCATGGACGACGGCACTTCCCCCTCCCGATCGCCGCGTCCTTCCCGTCTCGAGCCAACCGACCCGGGTCTTCCCCCTCCCTCCCGGGTCTCTGGCGCCGCGCCCCTCATTGTAACCGCAGTGATGGGCGCGGCCGACCAGCGGCGCTTCGACCATCTTCGCGCCGCGCATTTTCCGCCCGAACGAAATCATCTGGCGGCGCACATCACGCTTTTCCACCATTTGCCGCCGTCGTGCCGCGATGAGCTCGATGGGATGATCCGGACGATCGCTTCGGATACGCCGCCTCCCGCTGCCCGAGTGCATGAGCTCTATTCGCTCGGCCGCGGCGTGGCCTTCCGCATCGAGAGTCCGGAACTGCTCGCCATCCGCGCCCGCATCGCCGACCGGTTCCACGGCGCGCTGACTGCGCAGGATCGCGGTGTCCCGCGCCTCCACATAACGGTGCAGAACAAGGTCGTGCCAGCGGAGGCGAAGGCCCTGCTTGCCGATCTTGCCGAAGGATTTCGTCCGCACCCGCTGGTCCTTACCGGCCTTGCGGTGCATCTCTATCGAGGTGGGCCATGGGAAGCGGCGTTCGCGCGGAATTTTCGGGGCGCGCGCACAGGATATTGACCGGCGTCAAAGCCATGCCTATAGGCGCTGCTCGCCCAAGCGGCGGCCTTTCGGGGCGGAGTAGCTCAGCTGGTTAGAGCAGCGGAATCATAATCCGCGTGTCGGGGGTTCGAGTCCCTCCTCCGCTACCAATCCCCTTCATCCCAATTCGTCCCGTTTCGTCTCGTAGCGTATTTTTTTTCGCTCGAAATCAGCGGTTTATTCGGTGCCGATGCGTGTCATTGCGTTTCGTTGAACACCAGTGCAGCGATTTGATTTTGGGGGTAAAAAGGGGGTAAATTTCGCATGTCAGCAAAACAGGCGATACCCCCATGGCGCTCAAAGAGCTCGAAGTGAAATATGCGACCAAGCGCCAGCGGCCCTATAAACTGGCCGATGGTGGCGGTTTGCACCTGCTTGTGCAGCCCACCGGCTCGAAGCTTTGGCGGCTGAAATACCGCTTCGGGGGCAAGGAAAAGCTTCTCAGCTTCGGCAAATATCCGCTCGTTACGCTCGCGATGGCGCGGCAAAAGCGCAGTGAAGCCAAAGCGTTGCTCGATGCGGGGAAAGATCCCGGCGAAATAAAGAAGCTCGCCAAAAAAGTGGCGGCTTCGCCACTGCTGTTCGAGCCGATCGCGCGTGCCTGGCACGCGAATCGGGAGGAGGGGCTCGATCCGGCCCACGCCGACCGCGTGCTGAGACGGATGGAACGGGACGTCTTTCCCCCGCTCGGTAAGCGTCTGATCGGAGATATCACCGCGCCCGAAGTTCTCGAGGTCGTCCGCGCCGTCGAAGCGCGCGGTGCTCTCGATATCAGCCGCCGCCTCAAGCAGAATATCGGGCAGGTCTTCCGGTTCGCGATCGCGAGCGGCTGGGCAACCGAGGATCCGACGACCAGCCTCGCTGATGCGCTGAGGCCGAAGCCGCCAGTGAAGCATAGGGCGCGGGTACCGCTGGCACAGCTGCCCGCGCTCGTGCAGTCAATCCATGACTATGATGGGGAGGAGTCGCCGCGCCGCCGCGAGACTACGCGCGATGCCTTGTTGTTCACGCTCCTGACCTGGGTGCGCACGAGCGAGACGCGCTTTGCAACCTGGCCCGAGTTCGAGAACCTGGACGGGGCCGAACCTCTATGGCGACTATCGCCCGAACGTATGAAGATGGCGCGGGAGCACCTTGTCCCTCTGTCACGCCAAGCCGCAGAATTGTTGTTGAGGCGGCGGCGGGCGAGCAATGACGAATTCGTGTTCCCGGGTGAAAAGCCGGGGCACCCGATTTCGGAGAATACGATGCTCTATGCCTGCTACCGGATGGGCTATCTGGGCAAGCAGACGGTGCACGGGTTTCGGGGCCTTGGGTCGACATGGGCGAACGAGGCGGAACTTTACAAGCCCGACTGGGTCGAGATGGCGCTGGCGCATGAGGATGAAGACGAAGTCCGCGGTGCTTATAACAGCGCGCTTTATCTTACGCCGCGGCGGCGCATGTTGCAGGATTGGGCGGACCATCTCGATGAGCGCACCGCTTCGGCGGACATCCCGGCGGCCATTCCCGCACGGCCAACCAGTGAAAGTCGTACTCTCGCGCCCAAGAACCCGGCACCTTTAGTCGCTGGCCGCCCGATGTTTTGGCAGCGACAGCGGCAGCGGACTTTCATCAGTCGATCTTGAAGGCGCGACGCCGAATTGCCTCCGCTTCGTGGATGAAGTTCGAACTGCGCTTATACAAGGGTCTTCGCAGATCAGTCTCCTGCTCCAAAGTTATCGAATGATTTCAGAGGAGATCGCGAATGGCCGGACCGCCGGCATGAGATAGATGGCGGCGGCTTAGCGCCTCATTGTCGCCGTTCAAGTTGCGGACTCCGGATCCCAGAACCTGCCGTTCGCGAAGGTGCCTCGTCGGTAGGCCCGAAAGACCGGGTCTGGGACATTCCTGCCGTTCCCTAGCGACGTGTCGAACGGCAGTTCCGGCCAGGAGCCGACCTCCGGCGTCTGCACGACCGGCACCGCAGAACGACAGAGATTGGCCTGCACGCAGACCGGCCGCTTCCGGGCGGCTGATCGCGGAAAGCGTACATTTGTTCAGTCGGCAAGCCGGGTACTAATATATAAGGGCTGACCCGATTGTCCCCTCCGCCGGCCTTCCCGACGCTTCGCCTGGGCCAAGTTTCTGCTTACTTTAGCGTATCCTCGCGCTACGCTTGTTGGTGGGGTAAGATTGACGGGGGGCGAGTTGAGTCAGCAGAGCGCAGAACAGGCCGAAGGCCCAGACTTGGATGCTGTTCTTGCGGCTCTTCGCCGGGACTATTCCAAACTAGGGCCGAGGATAAGAGAGCTACAGCATGAGGTACTGTGCGAGTGCTCAGGCGTCACTCTTCGATTGCATTTTCCGGCATTCCGGCAGGGCAAAACCACGGTCCATGAACTGGTGGAACTGGCATGGCTGCATCTGACGCCTTTCGCGCTGACGCGAAAGGAAATTGACGCAGTGAGAGCGCTGCAGTCGACCATGCCGTTCGACGATTTCCTGGTCAAAACCACACAGCTCAATGATGCGGCCGCCAAGCTTTTCATCAAGGCGCACAAGGCAACAAACCGGAATGGCGAAGCCGGCGAGCTACTGTTGTACCTCCTTACAGAATGGATTCTAGGCGCTCCACAGGTCATCGCGAAGATGACCTTAAAAACCAATCCGCAGATGCCCGTTCACGGCGCAGACGGGGTCCATGTTCGATACTGCCCTGAGACCGCGCGGCTTTTTCTCTATTGGGGAGAGTCGAAAATGTATGGCGACGTCGGTGCAGCCATCACGTCCGCCGCGAAATCGATCGCAAAATCTTTGGAGCCAGACGAGCTGGACCACGAACTGCAGCTTGTTCAGCGAAATATCGATTTCACAGGATTGGGCACCGAAGGCAAGGAAGCCCTTCTGCGGTATCTGGATCCGCATGAGGAAGATTATAACGACCGCAAAGACGTCACCACCTGCCTGATCGGCTTCGATTTCGACGGCTTCCAAAAGGCTAGCGCCGCTGGCGACCAAGGCGCGGAGGATGCCTTTAGAGCGCTGGCGAAGGAGCATCTTGAAGCGGTCGCTCCCAAGGTCGCCGCTGCGCTCAAGGCGGCGGGACTGGACTCTCAGGATGTCGAGCTCTTCTTCTTCCCGCTCCCGGCAGTGCAGGAATTTCGCGATCTCTTTCAGGCTCGGATTGGCTGGCTGCCATGATGCAGGAACTGGCTGACAAAGTTTGGGGGAATCCCGGATTTCACGACGCGGCCCATCGCATCGAGCTCGCATGGCTCACCAAGGAGATCGGCGGCGTCGATGACGGGCCCGCGGACATTACAGATGCCACGCGGTTGATGCGTTCAGCGGCCATACTGGCTTGCTCGGAGACAGCAGATCATCGACGCGCCGCCTTCAGGGTGGCGACTTGTGCATACGATCTGTTTGGCACCGAACAGGTGCCCTTGGATCAGGCTCTGCGCGTCGTGCTCATGCGTCTGGGCAACTTCCCATCCATCGGCACGCGAACAGACGTTGAGTCCGCACAGTCCAGCCTTCCCTTCGCGCTTGTCGCTGAAGAAATCGCGTCGGCCGACGCGCATGAGGTGACGATAAACGGGTACACGGTGCTGCTGACAGACTTCCAGCAAAAGCTGTGGCTTAGCCTTACGCAGAGTCGTCGAATCGCGCTGGCCGCGCCCACATCGGCGGGGAAATCCTTTGTATTGCAGGGGTATCTTTCGGCCCTCTTCGACAATGACCAGGCAAAATCGGTTGTCTACATCGTCCCGACCCGTGCCTTGATCGCCCAGGTCGCGGAGGATCTGAAGGTTCAGTTCGAGGGAACGACACGCGATGTTCCTGACATTGTCACCGTGCCGGTCGACGCGGAAACCACGCTTGCCGAGCGCGCCATCTATGTGATGACGCAAGAGAGGGTGCAGCTCGCTCTCGGTGCCCATCCCGACTTTGGCGCCAGCGTCATCATCGTAGATGAAGCGCATTCGATCGCGGACGGATCGCGGGGCGTTTTGCTTCAATGGGTCATCGACGATCTGCTCGTCCGCAATCGGACATCCCAGATCCTCTTCGCCAGTCCGGCAATCCGTAATCTGGATGTCTTCGGCCGGCTGTTCGGTTTGGACGACGTGATCGAGTTCTCGTCTATAGAGCCGACCGTTGCCCAGAACTTTCTGGTCACCACCATCGAGTCAGCGACCAAGGGCAAGCTTTCGATCAAGACCGCCGGGGACGGATCAAAGGCGCTACGGTCAGTCGCGACGCTGCAGCTGGATCGAACGGTCGCAAGCCGAACAGAGAAACTCGTCCATATCCCGGCGGAACTCGGGCGCGGACATTCGAACATTATCTATGCAAACGGCGCGGCGGAGGCTGAGAGCGTTGCGCTCCAACTGGCCGAGCTGATGTCTGATCGCGAGCCGACCGTCGCGCGCCTAGCTCTGTCGGACCTGGCTAAAGAAGCAGTCCACGCCAACTACGCGTTGGTTGAGTGCGTCAAGTACGGCGTCGCGTTTCACTATTCCAACATCCCCACCCAACTTCGACGCGCAATTGAAGCGGCAGTATCGTCCGGTGAGGTCGACTTCCTCGTATGCACGAGCACGCTGCTGCAGGGCGTCAATTTGCCTGCCAAGAACATCTTCATGTTTGCTCCGGAGAAGGGTCGGACCAAGGCCCTGGAGTCGACCGACTTCTGGAACCTCGCCGGTCGCGCCGGCAGACTTAAACGAGAATTCCAAGGCAATATCTTCCTCATCGACTACGAAAAATGGAAGAAGAAGCCGCTCGAAGGGCCAAAGGACTCGATCATCACTCCGGCGATCGAAACCAGCCTGAACGAACATCACGATCAGCTCATGACCGTCATCGCCGGCACGCCGAGCGCTGGCCGCAGCGATGAAACCGATCTCGAGACCACTTTCGTCCGCCTTTATACCGATTTCAAAGGCGGAGATCTCAGTCAGACATTCGAACGAGCAGGCGTCGCTGCAGGCGATGCTCAGTCGGGCCTGCTAGAGGCCGCGCTCGCCGCCGCCAGTGAAAAACTCACCCTCCCAGCAGCGGTTATCCGCCGGACTCCGAATATCTCGGCACACAAACAACAGCTGCTCTACGACCGGATAAGCGCGAAAGTGGCTCAAGGCCCCGACGTCGCTCGGACCCTCATCCCCCTGCACCCCCGCGAGAGTGAAGCTTTCCAGTCCTATGCGGATGTCCTGGAGCTTTGCCACGAGATCATTCTCGGCATCGATACCTCCAAGAATCTGCATCGGTTCCACGCTCTGATCGCGCGACGCTGGATGCTCGGTCTGCCGCTTCCTCAGATCATCGACGAGCAAATTTCGCGAAATACGTCGAAGCCTGTTCGGACGACGATCAGAAACACCCTGGATTTGATCGAGGGCGACATCCGTTTCCAAGCTGTTCGGCTGTTTGGTTGCTATAGCGCCCTTCTTGTCTACGCCCTCGACAGCGCGGGGTTGGTGGACATGGTTTCCAGCATTCCATCTTTGCCGCTTTACCTAGAGATTGGCGCATCCGACAAAACGATGATCAGCTTTATCTCGCTGGGCTTGTCGCGTGTAACCGCCATGAAACTGAACGAAATGTCCGCCCGTAAGGACCTCGACACCGCCGGTGCGCTGCAGTGGCTGCGAACCCGGCCGCTGGAGGCGCTGGGGCTTTCCCCTCTCTTGCTGGCCGAAGTACGCGCGATCGCGACCATCTCCATGCCGAATTGAACAATCGACTGGCTACGAACACATAAGCTGAACGGAGGGCCGGTGTCGATTTTCGCCGGAAAGCTGGTGTTCCGTTCTCCACCGAAGGGTTCCGGTCGATGACTTGAGCGAACGTCGGCTCTCGCGACCATGCTGCAGCCAGCAGAACGGCCGAGCTTGGGGAGCACTGCCAGTCTGTTCAATTATGTGCGAATGGCGGGTCTCGGCAGGAGCAGCCGTTCTGACTCTGACCGGGGAATGGCTCGAGTTGGTCGCCTGCTGTCGATCAGAGAACTGGCGAAAAATGGGACTTCGCGGCCATTCGCAGCGGCGCGGGCGAGTGGCCGCTCTTGCCAGGAGCGGACGTAACGCTTTTGGGCGGATGACGGCCGCATATGCGAAAGTCTGGGCCGTCAGCAGTTAGTCGGCTTTCAAAGGTCAAAGTGGCAAAGCCGCCTTCACAACTGTGCCGTGTGTGGTCGAATTAAAGCCAGATCGCGATAGGCGTGTGGCCAAATCCACAAGCGGTACGCATCGCTCCTTGAACACGAACTCGCTCTGATCCGCTTCTGATGGCAGCATGCAAAGAATGTGGAGTGGCAATTGTTCGCCGGCCGACCGCATTTCCGCTTTGAGGTTGGATAGCGTTTCACCGCCGGGGCCAATGACAAGAATGTCGATGTCTTCGCCGACCCCGTTCAGGGTCGAGCCGAACATATAGGCGTCGAAACTGACCAGGGATCCGCAACACGTCAGCAGGTGAGCTGCGATCGCGCCAGCCTTCATGATCTCTGGTGGATGTAGTCCCTCAGCTCTTCCCATTTTGTCACCTTGCATCCGAGCTCATTTCCTGCATCGATCGCTGCTTTCGATGGGCTCCCGTTCGGGTTGATGTTCCACGCGACATCCATCGGACCAAACCGGTCCCAAAGGCTGCGAACCGCATCGGCGGTGGGTTCGTACTCTGCGATCATGCCTAACCGGAAAACGACGCCGTTCTTGAGAGTGACCTGATAGACGCGATCAAACTCGCGGACGGCCTGGGCAACACGACCATATTGCCGAAGGAGGCGGTCCGAGAAGAAGTACGTCTTGTGTGACGCCGTCTTGGCCTTTCCATCCAAGGCAGCCGAAGAGAGCGTTCCAAAGCTGCCCCAGCCCACGCCATGATCCTGAAGATAGCGGATCGCGTCGCCTTCCCAGACACAGCTGGACCGATAGCCGCAGAGGAAGTCCATGGCTGGAAATCGCTGCCGGTAATATGTGGCGGTCGCAAGGTCGATTGTCTCCCCGGGCGCTATGGCAGCTAGCACGTCCGGCTGATCCGGGGTCATGACCCTGATCAGGTCGTCCTCCACATGCACTGCGGTAGATCGCCCCGGCTTTGCAAAATTCGCGAGCGCGTAGGTGATTTGCCAGTTCACGCGAAGATGCCTTCCATTGCCGGAGGGAAGCGACTTGCGCGGCCAGCGACGCCGCAGACATGGCGTTCGGACAGGCCGCGCACATGTTCTTGATATTCTGCAAAGGTCCGGCGCTCCTCGTCGCTGGCCAGTCCGAGGTTCGCCTCGATAATCGCCTGCATGCGGTAGTGGTTGGGTAGGATCACGCTCCTCACACGCTGCACCCAAGCCTTCGCCGCCTCGGCCTCCGGATCATATTCGAACTCGGCCCCGTCCACGGGGGCGTATCGCTCCCAGATCGCGCTGTTCTCGGCAAGGACCGCGGCGACTGCCTCACGCACTTGCCCGCGCTCGTCATATGCCTTGATACCCTGCTTGAGCGCCAGGTTCCCAAGATGGGCCTGCTTCCAATCCAGGAGAAGCTGGCGGGGATAGGCGTCGGGATCCTTGTCGACCATAGTATGGCAGGTCGGGCACAAGAGGAGCAGGTTGTCGAAGGAATCAGCATCGAAATCCCCTTCCGGCCTGTCCGCGTAGCGCGGGCCGGCGTCGCCATGCGGGATAACGTGCGCCATCTCCGCGATGTGCTTGTCGCCTCCCAACTCGACCGGGAACAGGGCGTCGAGACATTCCGGCCGCTGACAGTGACCCGATGCCGCAGCAAATAAGTGCAGCCGGGTGGCCGCCGGTATAGCCTTGCGTTCCGCCATCAATCCCCCGCCTGATCCGCCGATGCCCCCACCGAAGTACAGGCAAATCAATCCCACTGTCTAGCGATCCCCCGCTCAGCGCAGAAACCATATACCAGTTTCTCCGGTGGTTTCCTGCATTCGACGTGAGAGGCTTCTGCCGCCCGAAAGCGTCTGACTGATCATGCTATCGGCTCTATACCTGTTGTCAGCGCAACTTCGCGACCAAACCGCATGACCATCGCACCTTCGCAAACGTCGGAGGGCACGCCATGGCCGTGAGGTAGATTAAACTTTCTCAATCAGATGAAGCTGTACGTTGAATCCCATCCGATCGATGCGCGCGGCCGCGGCGCGTAGCGCCACTTTGCTGAAGAAGGGGAGGTTGAGGTTTTTCGACTTTTTGTGGGCATGGCGCATCACGCCATAGATTACGGTGAAATTCTTGGCGGTAGGCCTCGTGCGTCCATCTGGAATGAGGGCGGCAAAGCCCTGGCGATTATATTTCACCTCGCGCTTTGTTGCGGCCCGCCGAAAGTCGCCCCGAAATTTTGAATCGCCCATAAACGCCTCGGCGGAGATCAACGCTTGGTTCCATAAATGGCTGAGCGGGGACGATGAGTGGCCGTCCTTCAGATGGATCAGCTCGCTTTGTCGAGAGAGGAAATCGCAGGCCTCGATCTTCGCGGTGGGTGCGCCGGCCGGATTGGAGCGGGTCTGGTCGAGGCAAAGAAGTCGCTGGTCGGCGATAAGCTCCGCGATCAACGCCTGCTCAGTTTTCGCTTCCGTTTTAGTTAAGAACGACGGTTTCAGGAGGGCTTGGTAGCTGCGTTCGACGTCTTTCTGAAACTTGTCTTCAATCAGATACCATATTCCGTCAAAGAGGACGTAACTATTGTCCGCCTCGCTCGTCTCGAAGACAAAGCAGGAATACAGCTTTCGGCGATGTGTGCCATCGCTGCGTCCGTTTTTCATTACGCGAATCTCGTGCGACGGTTTGAGTGCCCGCATGTCAGTGATGGTGTCGAACTTCCCTTTTCTTAGCTCAGAAACGTAGTCCTCGATCGCCAGCTCCAGATAGCTCTCCTTGCCGGAGCTCAGCCCCAGACCAAAATAGCCAATCTCTACCGAGTCCTCTGGACCCAGTATGTCAGGGATTGCGAGATGCAGGTCGGAGACGCCGCCATCGACCAAGATCTTCAACTCCTCGAAAACCATGTCATCGAGGGCCTGGATCAGCGTACGACTGGAGACGGGCTGCACGTGGTCGATAAAGCCGAAGTCGCGTTGGTAAGACGTCTCGCCATAGAGCTCGAGCGCACGCTCGCATTGAGCCACTATGCGCGTCGGAGCGAGGTGCGCCCGGAATTTTAGCGCGTCGCGGCCGGTAAGCGCCTTAGCAAAGTCGCTCGAAGACGGAATGCCCGACGCGAGCCGAACCAAATCTCGGTCTGTATCCACTTCGAAAGCACCAAGATCTGCGTTACGGCTTGCTTGAGTGCGCTTTTGCATAACGGTCGAGTCGAGCTGTGCGCTATCAATGACACGCAGACGATCGCGCGATACTAGGTTAAGCGTAACCTTGAGGCCGAACCCCGTCTCGACGGCGCCGTCGGCTAATGCGTGATGGCCCTGCCCAAAACAAATCGCAAACAGCCGCTTGGCCGGGTGTTTGGTTTCTACGAACAGGACGGCCGAGCAGCTTTGTGTGCGGAACTCGTCGCGCGCTGCCGGTGCAATCTCTTCCAAGAAATTCACCCAACCCGGGGGGTGCGCACCGGACTGGTTGAAATAGAGCTGCCCGATACTGCTCGGCATCGGCGTGAAGTCATGATCATCCTTTAGCGCTTCTTCTGCCGTCGATCCGCGCATAAGTCGCAGCGAAATCTCAACAATGTTCGGCACTGGCCCCACGAGAGCTCCGGCATCAGCCACAGCACATCTCCCTCATCCCGGATTTATGTAATACAATCGAATGCGGTTTTAAACTGATTATGCCTAACCTTTACTGCCATAGTGATGCGAAATATGGGCATATCGCCATAGATATTTGGCGAGGATGGAGAAATCCAATTTCAGCGACCTCCATTAGGATCAGATTCGGCTGGTCCGGAAATCGTTTCGGTCTGGAATATTTCGGGAAGATTGACCGGCTTGTAATCAGGCACTGCGCCTTGCCGGTCGATCACTGACGTATGCACCCACGCGTTCGGTAAGATCGTGCGTGGCTCACCGCGAGGAAGATAATAGCCGAGAAATGACCGCCGTTCGGTCCAGTCGAGATACTTCTTGGCCTTGGGGACGATCTCGAAAGGGGTCCAGCCCCAGCTGAGCGAGCGATGCAACAGACCGGCGGGATCGGGCTTCATATAGTCTCGTGCGCCTTCGCGCGGTTGACCGCGCGCGATATGATTGACCATCGAGGTGCGAACGCGCAGGCCTTGCTTTTGGGCCTCTTCGATCATCCAAATAAGCGGATATTTGGAGAGCGCGCTTTCGGTTTCTGCAAAGCCGCCACCGACATCGGAATGACAGCCAGCGAACCAGACTTGGCGGCAATCCTGCGCGGGGAAGGTTTCGTCCTGTGAATAGCGATTGGGCCGAAATTCCTGGGGCTCGTTCCACGGGAGAATGCGGAACATGCGGCGGAACTCGTCGATCGCCATGGCGTGGCGGAACACGGCGACGGCCGGATTGTGGCGTGTGAAGGGAAGCTCCTCGAGCGTCGGGTCGGAAAGGGGGGTGCTCCCTGGGACGATGACCGAGGCCACAGTATCCCACACCCCGAGGAAATCGATGGCGGCCACCTGCGGCCGCACAACGTCGCGAAACTCGCGTGCGGTCGCATGGTCGTCGGTCTCGCTCGAACGCTTGTAAGCTTTGAGTGCATATTCCGCGAAATTGATCTGATGCTCGCGTAGCAGGCCGACGAGATAGATCATGCCCGCGAGCACGCGCACGGTGTAGGCCCCGCGGCTGAAACCGAAGAGATAGATGCGGTCCCCTTCGCGGTAGTGGCGGCACAGAAAGCAGTAAGCCGCAAGAACGTCGCGATCGAGCCCATGCCCCGTCATCATCTCGAAGAGCGACGAGGCTGTCCGCCGCCATTTTCCCCAAGTGCCCGGCATCGCAATTGTGCCAATCCCCGGGTGGTAGTAAGCGATCTGACGGTCGCTCTTCTCGGCAATCTTATAGAGCTTCAGGACATTCGAAAGCCGCGTCCCGATTTCGTTATTTGTCCCGTCACAGCATATGACGAGATTGCGCCCTTCGGTTTCGTCTTTTGCCATATTCGTCTCCGTCGGCTCCGGTTGCGGTCGGCGCTGGTCGTGGCGAATGCCCCTGCTAGTCACTCAAACTGCTGTAGTCTGCGCGGATTGAGTTGCCGGGCCCGATATCGATCAGGATATTGTCGCATCCGCCCGGCATCTCGTCGGCATCCGGCCCGACCTTACGGTCGCGCATTTCACAAGCGCGCGCATCATCTTCGAGGCGAAAGCCATCTTCGCGGTCGGTCCGCAGGACTTGGCCCCGCCGCTCAAGTTCGGAAACGATCTCGGCATCGGGTAGCCTGACGCGGTGATAGGGGTAGGGGCCTGACGAAATCGCATAGATTGATGCGCCCACCGCATCAAGAAAAGCTGTTCGGGACGAAGTGAGGCTGCCGTGATGGCCGACAATAAGGACGTCGGACTTGAGATCGGCGGCGCAGCATAGAAGGAGCTTCGCCTCGATACTGCGCGGGCTGGGAGGCGTCGCGGGGAGCTCCCGCTCACCGCCTTCGGCGTCGCCTGCAAGCAATATGCGTTTGCCGCCTAGGTCGAGGCGCACGACGACACTGTTGCCATTGGGATCGGAATAAGGATGCGCGTCGCGATAGAGAAACCGCATCCGCCCGCCCGTCCCGAGCGCGACCGGTGCCTCGCTCATCATCTCAGCCTGACGCACGGTCACGGTGCCGTTGCAGCCGCTTCCCGTGAAGGTCACGTTGCGCGTCGCGTTCGACGCAATCGCATCATGATAGTGTGCGCCCGGTTCCGCCATCGCGGCCTTGAGGAAGTGGCAATAGCCATCGGTCTTGTTGACGCGCCCTGACTCCCAGACGTTGCCGATCTGAAACGTGCCGAAGACTGCAGGCATCAACTGAAGATGATCCTTGTGCGGGTGGCTGAGGATCAGGTGATCGATCCGTGTGAGGTCGGGGCGCGCCGCGCGGATGTAGGCAACGACGCGGTTCTCATCCCCATCGTGGAGATCGTCTTGGCTTCCCGCATCGTAAAGAAGCGTGAAGCCGGGGCCTTCGACGAATACTGCGAGGCCGGTGCCGACATCGATGACATGAATCTTGTGACGGCTCTGTGCGAGCGCTTCGGTGCCTTCCTCGGCACGGATGATCGTCCACGCCTTGCTGACATAGCCGCGGGTACCGTCGGCAAGCTCGACGACGTACCAGCCGCTGATCTCGCCCACGAGCGTCGCGCTGTCGCCGGGCCGTAAGCGCGCAAGAATGGCAGTTTCTGTCGATGGTCCTTGCCGTACAAGAACCGCGCTCGAAACACGTGCGCTCGGCGCGACATCGTCTGCAGTTGCTGGCGACGACATAAATATAGCGGCGCTGAGTAACAGCGCTGCAAAACACGATCGAAGCTTCATGAGGCCCCTCCTCGGAAGGGCGAGCCTAGCGACTTATTCCAGCGCGGAACAGGGCGACTGTCCTATCGCCAGTAGAGATGTATCCAAAATGGCGGCGATCGCATCGAAGTGCTCGGGTGATAGCATCTACGGCCTAGCGCGGGCAGGATGGACGGAGCCGCGCCGCGCCGCGGCGGCCGAAGGGACGATGCTGTGTGGTTGGCATGGAATTCATCGACGTCCGCTTTCTATATAGTAGGCGCCCAAAAGCCGCCGGGCCGCAATCGGCCAATCGGGTTTTGCTATCACTAGGCGAAAAGGTCTCGGATTACGCAGTCCCTTAGATCGCCTGGGGCTTTGGCCCAGAATTTCTCGCCTTCTCCAATGATGCCGCTTGGTTAGTATCCTCTCATGGGGTCGGGGCAGCAATCGGTGGCGACCGTCCCGGCGATGCAGCTGTTCGGAATATGATGGCGCCATCATTGCGCCGGTTTGTGGAGATGATCTATGCGTTTTGCCCTCCCGGCTTTGTTGGCATTCGCCGGTGCAGTCTCCGCATCGGCCCAGTCCCGGACAGACATTCCGACCGTTCCGATCGAATCAGCGAAAGAGACCGTGCGTACGCTCGCTTCCGATGAATTTGGGGGGCGTGCCCCGGGCACGCCGGGTGAGCAAATGACCCTCGACTACCTAGTCCGCCATTTCGAGAAGATCGGACTCAAGCCCGGCAACAAGGGCAGCTGGTTCCAGGACGTACCATTGGTGGCGGTGACCAGCCAGAACCACTCGGGGCTCAGCATCACCGGCGGCAAGGTACCGCTCAAATTCGACCATGGCTCGGACTATGTCGCCGTATCCTATCGCCCCGTGCCTGCGACCGCTCTGAAGGATAGCGAGATCGTGTTCGTCGGCTATGGCATCAATGCACCCGAGAAGGGCTGGAACGACTATGCGGGGGTCGATGTACGGGGGAAGACGGTCCTCATCCTGATCAACGACCCGGATTGGCAGACGGAAGGGCTGGAGGGGCCGTTCGGCGGCCGGGCCATGACCTATTATGGGCGGTGGACCTACAAATATGAAGAAGCGATGCGGCAGGGCGCGGCCGCTGCGATCATCATCCATCAATCCGAGCCCGCCGCTTATGGCTGGGGAACGGTTCAGGTCAGCTGGAGCGGCGAAACCGATATCGCCGACATATCCGGCGACGGTGAGAAACCTCCGGTGTCGGGCTGGATCCAGCTCGAAAAAGCGCGTGCCTTGCTGGAAAATGCCGGGCAGGATCTCGACGAGCTCGCCTCGGCGGCGGCACGGAAGGGCTTCAAGGCGGTGCCGCTGACCGGCGTGAAGGCGAGTCTGAGCTTCGACAATCTCCTGCGCCGGCACAGCTCGAAGAATGTGATCGGCATCTTGCCAGGACGTAGCCGGCGCGACGAATATGTGCTGACCAGCGCGCATTGGGACCATCTTGGCAAATGCGAGCCCGCCCCCGATGGCGACGACATCTGCAACGGAGCGGTCGACAACGCGACTGGTACCGCCGCGCTGCTGGCGCTTGCCGAGATGAACAGCAAGGCCGGACCCGCCGAACGCAGCATGGTGTTCATCGCGTTCACGGCAGAGGAATCCTACCTGCTCGGGGCGGACGTCTATGCCGCCAATCCGGTGTTTCCGCTCGCGAAGACCGTGGGCGGCGTGAACATGGACTCGATGCTCCCGATGCCGCCGGCCCGCAATGTGGCGATGTTCGGACGCGGCAAGTCGGATCTCGACGCCTATCTCGACCGCGCGCTGGCGAAGCTCGGGCGGATCAACACCCCCGATCCGGCGCCGGAACGCGGAAGCTACTACCGGTCCGACCATTTCACCCTGGCGAAACGCGGTGTGCCGATGATGTTTCTGCGGAGCGGTGAAGATCTGGTCGATGGCGGCGAGGCACGGGGTAAAGCCCTGGTGAACGACTATATCCGGAACCGCTATCACAATCCGAAGGACGAGTTTGATCCCGACTGGAACTGGGACGGCTTCGTGCAGGATATCCAGCTTTACTATGCGGTTGGACGCGAGCTGGCGATGACGACCGACTGGCCCAACTGGTCGGTACAGGATGAGTTCCGCGCGACGCGTGATCGATCCCGAAAGGGTGAGTGAGGGTAGGTAAAGCGCTGTGGCAATAGGTCGGCGCGAAGCAATTGCCGGGATGGGAGCATCCCTCGCTTTGCTGCCCCTGCAGGTCGGAGCAATCAGCCCGGAATCGCCCGACCTCTCCTTCGTCCACCCGGAACTTCGCCCGGCGGTTGAAACCATGCGCGAGAGTTTTGGCGGCGAAACGCATCTGACTCTCGAAGGCCTCGAGGCGTTTCGAGAGTCGCCTTTTCCGGTAACCGAGCTGCCCAGCGGGGTTGTGAAACCATCGATCGCTGGCGTGGCCGGCAGTGCGCCCGTCACCATTTACGTTTTCAACGCTCGTCCGGGACGAAAGCGCGGTGGCATCCTCTACATGCACGGCGGAGGTTTTGTGCTCGGAAGCGCGGGACAAGATATTGGAACGTGCCAGGACCTCGCGACATCGCTCGACTGCACCGTCATCTCCGTCGACTACCGTCTTGCTCCGGAAGCACGTTATACCGCCTCGCTGGAAGACAATTATGCTGCGCTGCGCTGGGTCTATCAGAACGCCCGCGACCTGGGAATCGATCCCCAGCGCATCGCCCTTGTGGGAGAGAGCGCCGGCGGCGGTCATGCCGCCCTTTTGGCGATCGCGGCTCGCGACCGGAGAGAGGTGCCGGTCGCCTTCCAATGTCTCGTCTATCCCATGCTGGACGACCGGACCGGGAGCGCACGATCGGTGCCGGCTCCGATCGGATCGCTGGTCTGGACGGCCGAGGTCAACCGGTTCGGATGGCAATCCTTTCTTGGTCGCCAACCCGGAGATCCGGATAATGCGGCCGGGGTGCCGGGTCGCGAAAAGTCAATGTCGGGCTTGCCCCCCGCATGGCTCGGGGTCGGTAGTATCGACCTCTTCGTCGAGGAGAATATCACCTTTGCCGCGCGCCTGATCGCCGCAGGCGTTTCAACCGGGGTGACCGTCGTTCCGGGGGCCTATCATGCTTTTCAATATTTCGCTCCGGAGACCCGAGTGGCTAAGTCGTTCAAGGCGTCCATGCTAGCCGCGCTCCAAGCCGCGCTGGCATAGATTGCCGCAGATTTTTTGCTGCGAGGTCGCTATCGCCGCCGGGCTGCGACGGCGTTACCGGCGAGATGAACTGTGGTCGCAGTCCTTGCCTGCCGCGCCGACAAGACGTCTCAAGCCTGCTCCAGCGCGTAATCAAGAGCGGCAACAATTGCCGTAACTTGTGCGCGAGTGCACTCGGCAGGCGACGTTTGGCCGCTGTCGGGATAGACCTCGGTCGTCGTTGTATATGGCGCTCCCGTAATCGACGGGCAAAGCCCTAGATCACGCAGCGGATACTCGATCACCCCATGCGCGACGACGGGCGATCCGATGATCTCGCCAGCCGCGTCCGCCGGGGCGATGTGGGTGACCCTCTCCACCGCGGCGACGATCGCCTGTTGAAATGCGGGCTGCGGGTTTGCGCTGTCGTCGACCACATAGAATCCATCGGGGATCGTCTCGAGCTGATAGGGCTTCCCGTCCCGCGATGCCCGGGCAGGCGAGAATTCGGTGGCGTCGGTGTCGGTCGTTTCGTGCAGGTCGATGTGCACGAGGAAATCATCTGCCGCGCTGCGAACGAGTTGGATGAGCGCGGTCGCTTCCTTTGATGGACCATCGGCCCTGAAGTTGCGATTTGGATCGACCGCATCGAAGTTCCACCGGTTGATGCGCTCATAGCCCCAGGGGCTGACGCAGGGAACGACGAGCAGGTTCAGCCTGCCGGCATAGTCGAGTCCTTTTGTCTCAAGGAACGCCAGCGCCCCCAAGACGCCGCTGGTCTCATATCCATGGACGCCGCCCGTCACGAGGGCAGTCGGTAGCATCGCGTCCGCGGGCGAGGTGCGGACCGCCAGAAGCGGGAAGGCTTCCCCGGCATAGGCAAGTTCGCCATAGGTCAGAATCTCATAGCTGCCGGCAAGCGCCTCGATCCGCGAGACGATATCCTCGGCGTAGCTGCGATGGCGCGTCTGCCGGCGCCGCCATTGCTCGACCTCGGCCGGCCCCCATGGCTCGCCAGCTTTGCCTATGGGATAGAAATGGCCGTCGGTCATCTTGCAGTCTCGTTATTTCCGGAGGGATCCAGGCGCTATTCGCGTTAGCGGAAAGATATAGGCCGGTCGCTCGCTATGGCTAGCCGCAGCCTTTCTAACCCAAACGCCCAGAATTACTCGCGTTGCGTCGTGCTCTGCTCCTGCCGCACAGTCACCCTCGACAAATGCCGGAAAAGTGCCGGTTTCACATTTGGGGGATTGCTGCTGCCATGATCAGGACACACGCACGACTGAGCCTCATCGCTCTTGCGGGGACCGCGCTCGCCACCTCGCTGCCAGCGTTCGCGCAGGAAGCCGACGCGACAAAAGATGGGCCGGTGCTTGCCGGTGATGAGATCGTCGTCACTGCGCGCAAGTCGAGCGAACGTGTCCAGGATGTGCCGATCTCGATCACTGCAGTGTCCGCCGACGCGTTGCGCGATCGCGGGGCATCCGACATCCAGGATGTTCTGCGCAGTGTTCCGGGCCTCTCGAACTCTGGGGCAGAGCGAGGCCTTTCGCGCTACAATATCCGCGGCCTCTACACGGGCGCCTCGTCGCCGACGACAGGTATCTATCTCGACGATATCTCGCTCGTGACTGTCGCCACCACTTTCGCAGGCGCCTTCGACCCTGTCTTCTTCGACATGCAACGGATCGAAGTGCTCAAGGGGCCCCAAGGCACGCTCTATGGCGGCAGCGCGATGGGCGGTGCGATCAAATATGTGAGCGCGACCCCCGATCTCGACAATTTCGGGTTCGACGGCGCGGTCGGCGTCTCGGCGACCGCGCATGGCTCGCCCTCTTATAATGGCGAGGCCGTCGTCAACGTGCCGATCGTCGCGGGGAAGCTCGCGCTTCGCACCGGTCTCTCGTACCGCCGCGACGGCGGTTATGTCGACGCCGAGCCGGGCGATGTCGTGACGATCGCGCGATCGAGCACGTCGCAGCCGCTTTATACGCCGCTCCGTCGCCCGTCTCTGACCACCCGGTCGGACAAGGACATCAACTTTTCCGATACCTGGGCTGCGCGCGCATCGCTCGAATGGCAGCCCGATGAGAGCTGGTCGATCCGTCCGCAGATCTTCCATCAATATTATGAGCAGGCCGACAATTCGCACTTCTTCCTCGGCCGCGAGGGTTTCGTGTCATCGTTCCGCATCAAGCAACCCTCGACTGACGAAGCGACGATCTACAGCCTCAACATCGACAAGGATCTTGGCGGGGTGCAACTGACGTCGCTGACGGCCCAGTTCGATCGCCATTTCACCTTCGTGCGCGATTACAGCTATTTCGTGTCGAGCCTGTTCGGCCAAGTCCCCGGACTAAATGCGCTCGAACCGCTCGTCTATCCGCTCGTCGGCTACAATCTCTCCGATAGCCGCACCTCGACGTTCAGCCAGGAAGTGCGTCTGGCGTCCAACAATCCCGACGCGCGCTTCAAATGGACCGTCGGCGGCTATTATTCGAATCAGGACGACCGCCTTGTCCAGACGCTCGACGAGCCCGGCACCGAACTGGTGTTCGGAACCAGCCAGCTTTTCTTCGGCGACACCTTCACCAACACGAAGCAATATGCCTTGTTCGGCGAGACGAGCTTCGAGGTGGTGCCCAACCTGGAAGTCACGGCGGGTGTACGTGTTTTCGAGATAAAGCAGGTCGTCGATGCGATCAACGACGGCCCGCTCTTCGGCCCACGCGCCGAAGTGGTGGGGCGCAAGAGCAATGAAAATGGCGTCAATCCCAAGTTCGGCCTGTCATACAAGCTGACCCCGGACAATCTGCTTTTCGCCTCGGCTGCGAAGGGCTTCCGTCCCGGTGGGCCGAACCGCTATCCGATCAATCCCGTTACCTGCGGTGCATCGCTCGCAGAAGTTGGGCTGACCGAAGCGCCCGAGAGCTTCGAATCCGACAGCCTGTGGACCTATGAAGTCGGCACCAAGAACCAGTTTGGCAACGGCCGGGCGACAGTCAACGCGTCGGCCTATCTCACCCAGTGGGACGATATCCAGCAGTCGATCAGCTTGAGCTGCGGCTTCGGCTTCAGCACCAATGTCGGCAAGGCTGAGGTGAAAGGCTTCGAACTCGAGGGCAGATTCGAACTCGCGCGTGGTTTCGAGATCGGCGGGACCGCGGCCTATACCGATACCGAGATCACCGAGACCGCGCTCGGTATCGCGGGTCTGGAAGGCGATGCGATTCCGCTCGTGCCGAAATGGGCTGCGACCGCCTACGCCGGCTTCTCGACCGAGATGGGGAATGGATGGGATTTCCGACTGCGCGGCGAATATCAATATCAGGGCAAGGCGCTCTATGACTTCAACGACACGGTGACGGTCATCTACCCTGGTGCCGTCCCCGGTCCGGCCATCGCCAATCCCGGCGAGTTCCAGGAAAGCTTCGAAGTCGTCAACCTTTCCGCCGGCATGGGCAAGGACGGGACGAGCGTGCGCCTCTATGCGAACAATCTGTTCGATGTCCGGCCGCTTCTCGATGTTGATTATGTCACCGGCAGCGACCGCGCCCGGACCATCCGTCCGCGCACGATCGGCATTGAATTACGTCAGAGCTTCTAGTTGGCCGCAGGCGGCGCGGCGGATCGGGACATCGCCGCGCCGCCGCGCCAAGGCCGAGTTTGGCTGGCGCTATGGCCGAAGATTACTCGTTTGCGCAGCAAGCGGCGGAAGCGGAAAGATCAATATCAGACCCCGGCCTTTTGCCAGCCATTCCATCTGGAGTTTGACCCATGAAATTGTCGCCGCAACTGCTGAAAGAATATCAGGAAAACGGCTTCCTGATTCTCCCCGAGCTCTTCTCGGCGGAAGAAATTGCCAGCATCCGCGAGGCAATGGAGCGTGTATTCAGCGAGGAGGATGAGGCGAACATTCGCGAGAAGAAAAGCGGCGTCGTGCGAACGGCGATGGGCCTTCATCTGCGCGATGCCTTGTTCGAGAAGCTCGTTCGCCATCCGCGCCTCGTCGAGCCCGCGCAGCAGATCGCGGGCGAGGATCTCTACGTCCAGCAGGTGAAGATCAATGTGAAGGCCGCCTTCGAGGGCGAGCAGTGGCAGTGGCACCAAGATTTCTCGACGCATCACAATGATGATGGCGTGCCCGAGCCGCTTGCGCTCAATCTCCACATCTTCCTCGACGATGTGAACGAGTTCAACGGCCCGCTTTATTTCTTCAAGGGATCGCAGACATTCGGCAGCATCGCGACGCTACACGACACCGAGTCGACGAGCTATGCGCTCTGGATCGTCGAGCCCGATAAGGTGAAAGAGGTTTCCGAGAGCTGCGAGCTCGTATCTGCCACGGGCAAGGCTGGCACCGCGCTCATCTTCGGCGACTGTCTCGTTCACGGCTCACCGCCGAATATGTCACCTTGGAACCGCGCGATCTTCTCGCTGATCCTGAATCCGGTGGAGAACGCCTACACGCAGGAAAGCCGGAAGGATCATCACCATCACCGTGACCTCACTCCGGTGCGTGCGCTCGGCGACGACTGTCTTCTCGAAATGGCTGGCTGAACCGGGACTCCACGATGCTCCTTGCAACTGGCCGCGCGCGCCCTGCGCGCGGCCGATCTTTGAATGGACGACATGATGACGATATTGGCGCGGCGTGACTGGGTGGACGGCGATTGCGAGGATCTCGTCCAGCGCGTCGCCGGCATGGTTGCCGGATCGACGTCCGACGCGATCGATCGCCGCCTCACCGACCTCGTCGAGGAGAACCGGCGCATCCACGACGTCGAATCGATCAATCTCAATCCCGCCACCAATGTGATGAACCCGCGCGCCGAGAGCCTGCTGGCCTCGGGGCTCGGCTCGCGCCCGTCGCTCGGACATCCGGGCGCCAAATATGAAATGGGGCTCGAGGCCATCGAGCAGATCGAGGCGCTGACGGCGGAGCTTGCCGCAGAAGTTTTCGGCGCGCGCTATGCCGAGTTCAGGCTCGCATCGGGCGCAATGGCGAACCTCTACAGCTTCATGGCGACCTGCAAGCCTGGCGATGCGATCATCGCGCCGCCCGATACGATCGGCGGCCATGTCACGCATCACCGCGCCGGTGCGGCGGGGCTTTACGGGCTCGAAGTCCATGCCGCGCCGGTCGATCCCGAGAATTTCACCGTTGACGTCGATGCGCTTGCCGATCTGGCGCGCCGCGTCCGGCCGAAGCTCATCACGATCGGCGGCAGCCTCAACCTCTTCGCGCATCCGATCCGCGAGATCCGCGCGATTGCCGATGAGGTCGGCGCCTATGTCCTGTTTGACGCGGCGCACCTGTGCGGAATGATCGCCGGACGCGCCTGGCAGCAACCGCTCGAAGAGGGCGCGCATCTCATGGGGTGCAGCACCTACAAGAGCCTGGGCGGACCGCCCGCCGGCCTGTTGATGACGAACGACGCCGAGCTTGCCGAGCGTATCGATCGCATCGCATATCCCGGCCTGACCGCCAACTTCGATGTCGCGAAAACCGCCTCGCTGGCGATGGCGCTGCTCGACTGGAAAGAGCATGGCGAAGCCTATGCGCGGGCGATGGGCGAAACGGCGACCGCGCTCGCGGCAGCGCTCGAAGAGATGGATGTGCCGCTGTATCGGTCCGCGCGCGGCGTGACCCGGTCGCACCAGTTCGCGGTCCTCGCGGCGCGATATGGGGGCGGGCAGGCGGCAGCGAGGCAGCTCCGCGGCGCCAATCTCCTGTCGTCCGGCATTGGTCTTCCGATCGATCCCGTCGCGGGCGACCTCAATGGCCTGCGTTTTGGTACGCCCGAGATCGTACGGCTCGGCATGACCGCGGGCGACATGGGCGATCTCGCGTCGCTGATCGTCGATGGACTATCGGGTGCAGACAGTGCCGCAGCGGCAGCCCGCGCAACCGAGTTCCGTTCGCGCTTCCGATCGCTTCACTTTGTCCGAAGCTGATCGGGGGACGGCGCGCTAAGCGGCCTCGCTGCCGATCTCCGCTATCCAGCGCACAAAGGCGTCGGCTGCGGGCGAAGGCGCTGCTCCCGCCCGGGTGAGGACATGGAATTGCTTCGCTGCCGGCACGCGCTGGTCGGAAAGCGGCACGAGCCGCCCGTCGTCGAGCATATCGCCGATCAGCGAGCTATGACCGATCATGAAGCCGCGGCCCTTCAGCACAGCTTCCACCGCCATGGAATAGAGCGATATCGCCTGGACCCTGAGGCCTTTAGGTTTGTCCAGCGATACGCCCGCCAACCAGTCGGCTAGATCATGCTCCCAATAAGGATCCGAAATAAGAGCAGCACCAGCAGGAAAGCCGTGATCGTCGAGTGAGGCCGACGCGATGAGTTCCGGGCTCGCAACGGGCACCAGATCGTCCGACAGGATCGGCCAAACATTGCAGCCCGGAAAAGGCGGACGGCCATATCGGAGCGCCACGTCGAAGTTCGATGTCCGCATGTCGATCACCTCAGGGTCGGCCCAGATCTCGACATTGATGTTGCTTTCCCTGGCATGGAAAGCCTCGAGCCGGGGACCGAGCCAGAGCTGGGCAAGCGCGGGCAGGGCGGTGATGCGAACCGACTGCACGCCGCGCGTGTCGGTGATGTCGCGCGTTGCCGCCGTCAGCGCCTCGAGTGCGGGCGCAATTCGCTGCGCATAGCGTCGGCCCGCCTCGGTGAGTTTCACCCCCTGTGGATAGCGATGGAACAGTTCGACCCTCAGAAAGGCCTCGAGCGCCTTGATCCGCTGGCTGACTGCGCCCGACGTGACGCCGAGGCGTGTTGCGGCGATCACGAAGCTTTCGCTAGCGGCGGTTTCGCTGAAGACGCGAAGCCAGTCGAGATTGGGCGTTTCGCGCAGCATCAGCTTCTGCGCTCCGCACGAAATGGATATTGCATGGCTCGTTTCATTCCTCGCAAGTGCGGGTCTTGCTTGCAGAGGCGGTGATTGCTTGTCGACCCGAGCAATTCTGGGGGCGAGGGTTAGTTTTCCTCGCCCAAGCCAGAAAGTCCGCCGATTAAACGGGCTTTATCGACGGTTTTGAGGTTGCCTGCCTGAGACCCCTAGAAGTTCTGAGGCTCTGCGCGAGCTTTACTGCGTTGCGCGCCTTGGCGTTCGTCACCCATTGATGCGCCATAGGACGAGCGTCGGGGCAGGGTGATCTGCGGCAGCGCAGTCCGGCCAAGAAAATGCGCCGGCGCGAGCCGGGCAGGGGGTTCGGGGATGATGGGCTTGCGCAGTTTCTTACTAAGTTTGGTGGCGCTGACGCTCGCGGCTTGTGGCGGTGGCGCCGAGACCGGCAGCGCCTGGATGCGCGAGACCGCTTATTATTATCCCGCCTCCCAGGTGGATGCGTCCAACGTCGCAGATCTCGGGGTCGCGTGGGAGTTCAACGATTTCGTGGTTCGCGGCCGCACCAATCGCGGGGTCGAGGCGACGCCGATCGTCGTCGATGGCGTCATGTATACGACGGGCCCCTGGAGCGTCGTCTATGCGCTCGACGCCAAGACCGGAAAACAGCTTTGGGTCTATGATCCCGAAGTCGATGGCCAGTTCGCGCGGCGCACTTGCTGCGACGCGGTAAACCGCGGCATCGCGATCGATGACGGGGTCGTCTATGTGGCATCGCTCGATGGCTATCTCGCTGCGGTCGACGCCAAGACCGGCAAAGAGCTCTGGAAAACCGACACGATCACCGACCGGAGCCGCAGCTATGCGATCACCGGCGCGCCGCGCGTCGCCGGCCGCAATGTGGTGATCGGCAATGGCGGCGCCGAGATGGGCGTGCGCGGCTATGCCAGCGCGTTTGACAAGAAGACGGGCAAGCTCGCTTGGCGCTTTTTCATCGTCCCCGGCGACCCGGCGGCAGGCCCCGACGAGCATCCCGAAGTGACCGAGGCACGCAAGACCTGGGATCCGAAGTCGCGCTGGGATCTGGGCGGGGGCGGCACCGCGTGGGACTCGATCGTCTACGATCCCGACACCAATATCGTCTATGTCGGCACCGGCAACGGCAGCCCGCACCCGATCTGGCTGCGCAGTCCCGCCGGCGGCGACAATCTCTATCTCTCGTCGATCGTCGCGATCGATGCCGATAGCGGGCGCAAGAAGTGGCATTACCAGACCACGCCGAGCGACAGCTGGGATTATACCGCAACGCAGAATATGATCCTTGCCGACATCGAGTTCGGCGGAAAGCCGCGCAAGGTGATCATGCAGGCGCCGAAGAATGGCTTCTTTTATGTGCTCGACCGCGTCACCGGCGAGCTTCTGTCGGCCGAGAAATATACGACGGTGACCTGGGCCGAACGCGTCGATCTCAAGACGGGGCGCCCGGTCATCACGGCGCAATCGGACTTCTCGAAAGAGACGAAACTCGTCTGGCCGTCGGAAGCGGGCGGGCATAATTGGCCGCCGATGTCGTACAGCGAGAAAACCGGGCTTGTGTACATTCCGGTGCTCGAAGCGGCGATGACCTTCGCGGTCGCCGAGCAACCCTATCGGCCCTACAGCGTCACGCAGGGTGTCCAGACCGGGCTTCCGGCGCTTGGCGACCTCAACGACCCTGCGGTTGCCAAACTGATTGCAGGACAGCCGAAGCCGAAGTTCGAGCAGGTGCTGAAGGCATTCGATCCCAAGACCGGCAAGATCGTCTGGACCTCGAAGGTCATGCCCTTCTGGAGCGGCGGCGTCATGACCACCGCGAGCGGTCTGGTAATCCAGGGCTCGGCCGACGGATTCCTGACCATCTATGACGGCAAGAATGGTGCGGTACTGCGCCGGATCAACATCGGCACCGGGATCATGGCAGCGCCGATGGCCTATGAGGTGGACGGCGAGCAATATATCGCGGTTCCGGCGGGCTTCGGCGGCTCTTTCAACGCCTATTTTCTCCCCGGCTGGGCAGCGAAGGAGCGGGTGAACGATCCGCGGCTGATAGTTTTCAAAGTCGGCGGATCGCCGGTAAAGCTTGCCGCGCCGCGTTCGAACCTCCCGCTTCTCGCCGCTCCGGCACAATATCGCGGCAGCGCGGCAGAGGTCGCGCGCGGTGGCGCGCTCTACGGCGAGAATTGCGCGCGCTGCCACGGCGATCATACCGAATCGGGTGGCTATCCGAACCTCTGGAAGATGCCGCCGGAGACACATGCCGCCTTCGACAATATCGTGCTCGGCGGCGCCTTCTCCTATGCTGGCATGGCCTCGTTCAAGGATGTGCTGAGCCCGGCAGACGCGCGCGACATCCATGCCTATCTTGCCGCGCCGGTCGCGCCCCCGGCACCCGAAAAGCCCGCGCCCACGCGCAAATCCTTCCATTGAGGAACAGCATGATGAAAACTCTCTGGTCCAGGACCTCGGCAGCGGCGCTCGTCGCCATACTCGCCGCCAGTCCAGTGTGCGCCGAAACTTCGCCTGCGCCCATGCTCACGCTTGCCGAAGCAAAGTCGGTGGCCGCGCGTGCTGAGCGCGCTGCCGCCGAAAAGAAAGTCGACGTCGCGATCGTCATCGTCAATCGCGAGGGGCGGGTAATCCTGTCCGAACGCATGGACGGCGTTTCGTTCGTCAATCTCGCGCTCGCCGAGAAAAAGGCGGTCACTACCGCCGCGACCGGCGTCCCGACTTCGATACTCGAAAAGGCCACCGACGGCGGCAAGCCGTCGTTCCTCTCGGTTCCCGAAATTTCGGTGATCGGCGGCGCGGTGCCGCTGCTGCGCGGCGAGCGCGTCATCGGCGGGATCGGCATTAGCGGCGGCACCACCGAGGATGACGAAAAGATCGCCACGGCGGGCGCGGGAAGCTGATCGCGCCGCGATAGAAAACGCCAACAGATTGGTGATCCTTGGGTGCCAGCGGCATTCGGACGCTGATTGACCTTAGAGAATTTACAGGAAGTCCGATGCTCAAAATCGAAAATCTCGTTCATGTCTATCCCAACGGCACCCGTGCGCTCGACGGCCTCACGCTCGATATCCCGCCCGGCATGTTCGGGCTTCTCGGCCCCAACGGCGCTGGCAAGTCGACACTGATGCGGACGATCTCGACGCTGCAGGTCCCGACCTCGGGTTCGATCCATTTCGACGAGATCGACATCATTGCCGATCCGGGCGCGCTTCGCCGGACCCTCGGCTATCTGCCGCAGGACTTCGGCGTTTATCCGCGCGTCTCGGCCTATGACATGCTCGACCATCTTGCGGTGCTCAAGGGCTATGGCCAGCGCGGCGAGCGCCGCGCGGTCGTCGAGGCACTGCTGAACCAGGTCAATCTCTGGCAGGTGCGCGACAAGGCGATCGCCGGATTTTCGGGCGGGATGCGGCAGCGTTTCGGCATCGCGCAGGCGCTGATCGGACAGCCGCGCCTCGTCATCGTCGATGAGCCGACGGCGGGTCTCGATCCCGAGGAAAGCAATCGCTTCCTCAATCTGCTGGCCGAGATTTCGGAGAAGGTCGTGGTGATCTTCTCGACCCACATCGTACAGGACATTGCCGACCTTTGCCAGAACACCGCGATCATCGCGAGCGGGCGGATTATCCGGACGGGAACGCCCGACGATCTCGTCGCTGGGATGAAGGGACGCGTCTGGACCAAGACGATCGACAAGGATGCGCTCGAGGGCCATCGCCGCGACTATGACGTGATTACGACGCGCCTGTCGGGCGGACGTACGGTCATTCACGCGCTCGCCGACGCCGATCCGGGCAATGGCTTCCTGCCGATCCCGGGTGATCTTGAGGATGTCTATTTCTCGACGCTCCTGCCGCTGCGCCGGGCGGCCTGACCCGATGGGCATGTTCCGGCACGTCGCGGCGTTCGAACTGCGCTACCAACTTCGCTCGCCGGTCTTCTGGGGCACGAGCATCATCTTCGCGATCCTTGCCTATGCGTCGATCGCATCGGACGACATCCGGATTGCGTGGGGCGGTCAGGTCTTTCGCAACGCGCCGCTCGCTGTTGCCGTCAACAGCATGGTCTGGACGATTTTCGCGGTCTTCATGGTCACGGCCTTCGTCTCGACTGTCGTCCTCCGCGACACCGAAACCGGCTTCGGTCCGATCATTCACGCGACCCCGCTTTCCAAGTTCAACTATCTCTTCGGGCGCTTCGCGGGCGGATTTCTTGCGACCTGCGCCGCCTATCTCAGCGTGCCGCTCGGCCTCCTGCTCGCGGTCGCCTTGCCGGGCGTCGATCCGGAAACGGTCGGGCCGATCCACATCGGTGACTATTTCCTGAGCTTTCTGGCGCTCAGCGTCCCGACCTTGTTCGTCCTTAGCGCGGCATTCTTCTCGCTCGCGACGATGACCCGGTCGCTGGTCGCGACTTATGTCGGCGCGCTCGTCCTGCTCGCCATCTATCTGTTCACGAGCACCTATTTCAGCCGCCCGGAATTCGGGGCAGGGGCGACGCTCGCCGATCCCTTCGGCATCGCATCGGTCGAATATGCGACGCGGCATTGGAGCGCGTTCGAGCGCAACATGCTCTTCCCGCCGGTCACCGGATTGCTGCTTCAGAACCGGCTTGTCTGGTTCGGCGTTGCGTTCATTCTGCTGGCCTTGACCTGGCGCTCGTTCACGCGAGGCGTTTCGAAGCCGGCGGCCGCAAAAAAGTCGAAGACGGCGAAGCCTGCGCAAGAGAGCGCTGTTGCGGTGGCACGAGCGAGGACCGTCATCGCGCCGCCAGCCCAGCGATCGCTCGGCCGCGGGCCGCTGGCGGCGCTGACACGGCACGAACTGATCGGTGTCGTCCGCAGCCCGACGTTCCTCATCATTCTCGGCTTTGCCTTCGTTAACGCGATCGTGGTCCTCTGGCTCGCGGGCGACGACCTGACGACGACCGTCTATCCAGTGACCCGGGTGATGATCGAGGCTCTCCTCGCCTCGAAAACGATCCCGCTCTTTGTCGCGGCCTTCTACGCCGGCGAGCTTGTTTGGCGCGACCGCGAGGCGCGTATCCACGAGATCGTCGGGGCGACGCCGTCGCCCGACTGGGCCTTTCTCCTGCCCAAGATTTTCGCGGTCGCGACGATCCTGCTGGCGATGGGCCTCATGAATGTCGCGGCCGCCATCTCGGTCCAGCTGCTCAAAGGGTTCACCGAGATCGAGCCGCTCCATTATCTGACATGGTATCTCGCGCCCTGGGTTTTCACGATGTCGCTCTACGCCGTGCTCGCGGTGTTCGTGCAAACGCTTGTTCCGCACAAGTTCGTCGGCCTGCTCGTCATCCTGCTCGTCTTCCTCGCCGAGATTTCGCTGCCGTCGATGGGGTTCGAGAGCCATCTCTATCTCTTCGCGACGACGTCGTCGGTGCCGCTCTCGGACATGAACGGTCTCGGCCAGTTCGCGGCTCATGCGGCCTGGTACCGCGCCTATTGGGCGGCCTTCGCAGTCATTCTTGCGCTGCTGGCCTATGGTCTGTGGCCTCGGGGCGCGTCGGCGCCGCTCGGCGTCCGGTTGCGCAAGCTGCCGACCCGGCTGAAGGGGCCGGCAGGATGGAGCGTCGGCGCTGCGGCTACCGCGATGGCGGCGCTTGGCGGCTTCATCTTCTACAATAATTATGTGCTCAACAACTTCCCGACATTCAACGAAAGCCAGCGCTGGGCGGCCAATTACGAAAAGGCGCTGCTGCATTATGACGAAAAGCCGCAGCCGAAAATCACCGACATCACGCTCGAGGCGGACATCTATCCTGATGCGCCGAAGATCGTGTCGCGCGGGACGCTGACGTTCGAGAACAAGACGGCGGCACCGATCGGCGAGGTCTATGTCTCGTGGCCTCGCGCGCAGGTCCAGAAATCCTTTATCGGGACGCGCATCACGCCCGAACTCAAACTCAAATCGCTCATCGTCCCAGGCGCGCGGATCGCGCGCGACTATCGCGATTTCAATTTCCGTGTCTATCGGTTCGACAAGGCGATGGCGCCCGGCGAACGCCGTACGATCCGTTTCGAGGCCGTGCGTGAGCAGCGCGGTTTCCGCAACACAGGCAATGAGGAGCGCATCGTCGACAATGGCACTTTCGTCGAGAATTATGCGATCGCTCCCAGCCTTGGCATCTCGCGCTGGACTTTGCTCGAAGACCGGGCGACGCGGCGCAAATTCGGCCTGGCGCCCAACCTCGCGCCGTTGAGCGAAGAACAGGGCCGCAAGTTCAACTATATCCGCCACGACAGCGATCCCGTGAACGCCGAGATCGTACTCACCGGACCCGCCGATCAGACCCTGCTCGCGCCCGGCAAGCAGGTTGCTCGCAGCGTCAATGGCGCGCGGCAGACCGTCCGCTTTCGCAGCGAGGCGCCGATGATGAACTTCTTCTCGATCCAGGCCGCGCGCTATGCCGTTCGCAAGGACCGGTGGAAAGATGTCGCGATCGAGGTCTATCACCACCCCCCGCACGGCTATAATGTCGATCGCATGGTGAGCGTGACGAAGGACGCGCTCGACTATTATTCCCGCAACTTCAGCCCATACCAGTTCGGACAGTTCCGGATCATCGAATTCCCGGCCTATGCGAAATTCGCGCAAGCATTTCCGGGGACTGTCCCCTATTCGGAAGGCGCAGGGTTCATCCTAAAGATCGACGATTCCGCAGGTGTGGATTACATCTCCTACGTCACCGCGCACGAGCTCGCGCATCAGTGGTGGTTCCACCAGGTGACTGGCGCCGATACGCCCGGCAGCACCATATTGTCCGAAACGCTCGCACAATATTCGACGCTGATGGTGATGGAGAAGCGCTACGGTCCGGCGATGGTTCAGCGGTTCCTGAAGAGCGCCGCCAATGGCTATCTGACGACGCGCGGCAAGGACAATGTGACCGAACCGACGCTCGAGAAGGTGCAGGAGCAGGCCTATGTCCGCTACGAAAAGGGCGGCATCGTCATGTATCTGCTCAAGGACCGGATGGGCGAAGAAGCCGTCAACCGGGCGCTCCGTTCGCTCATTACAAAATTCGCCTTCAAGGGCGCGCCTTATGCCACGTCGAGCGATCTGCTCGCGGCGCTCCGCGCGGAAGCGCGGCCCGATCAGCAGCAACTGATTACCGATCTTTTCCAGAAGATCACGCTTTACGACCTCAAGGCGGACAACGCCCGTGCGGTGCGCCTGCCGGACGGCAAATGGCGGGTGGAGATGTTCGTCGAGGCGCGCAAGCGCTACGCCGACCGGAAAGGCATCGAAACTGAAGCGCCGCTCAACGAAGTTTTCGATATCGGGGCCTTCAATGTCGATCCTGCGACGGCTGCCTTCCGTCCGGTCAATGTCATCAAGGTCGAAAAGTGGCGGCTTCGCTCGGGGCGCCACCGCGTCGCGATTGTCACCGATCGCAAGCCCTCCTTCGTCGGGCTCGACCCCTATCTCAAATATATTGACCGCAATGCGCAGGACAATATCGCGCCAGTCCACTTTTAGGGGCTGATCACGGCGGGATATCGGTACTTGTCCCGGCACCCCAGATCCCTATGCTGATCCTCGCTCCGTTCGGCGTGCGTCTGTCGTGGCTTTGGGAGCGATGTTGATCGCCGCTGTCGAAGTGTGAGACCGGATGCCAAGGGAATTGCCGAACCTCGATTGGCTCCGCGTTTTCGCCTCGACAGCCGCGACCGAGAGCTTCGCGCTTGCGGCGCTCGAACTGTCGGTCACGCCGGGCGCGGTCAGTCAACGGATCAAGGCGCTCGAGGCCTTTCTCGATGTCGAGCTGTTTCAGCGCTACGCCCAAGGCGTGCGGCTGACGGAGGCCGGCAAGCGCTATGCGCAGCAGGTATTGCCGCCGCTCGATCAGCTTACGCAGGCGACGCGTGAGCTTATGTCCGCCGAAGCAAGCAAATCTGTGCGGCTCACGATCCTTCCGGCGCTAGCCCAATTGTGGCTGGGACCGCGGATCGACGAATTTCATCGAGGTAATTCGAGCGCCACCGTCGAGATCTGGGCGGACCCGGCGATCGTCGACATGCGCGCTGCGAATTTCGATGTCGCGATCCGCTACAGCCAGCCGCCTTTCGCCGGTTGCGATCACCGGCCGATGCTGGTCGACGAACTCGTTCCGGTCGCCTCGCCCGATCTCGTCGCGCGCGCGGAATTCGACGAGCAGGGGCTTCCGCTCGGCGTGCCGCTCCTGCTCGACACCTATTGGTCGGACGACTTCGACGAATGGCTTCGTCATATGGGGAAGCGGCGCCCCGCCGGCCTGATCACGCAGACTTTCTCGCTCTATTCGATGGCTGTCGACGCGGCGCTGAAAGGTCGGGGCTTCATGGTGGGCCACACGTCACTCGTCTCGGGACTCATCGCCGATGGCCAACTCGTCACGCTGTCCGATCACCGCGTGACGGCGCCCACCCAATTCTATCTTCTGACACGCGCCGGACTCCCTTTGCCGCCGATCGTGGCGGCGTTCGTCGATTGGCTACTGCTGGAAGCCGGGTCGCCGCGAGAAGGCGATGGCGCGTTGCATGAGATCTGACGCTTAGCGGTCGCGAGGGTGAGCAAAGCTTCGCCAAAGCCGCAGATTATATCGCGTTGCGCCTTGCACTGGCCTTGCCCAGTTTCGCGCTTTCGAAGATGCGATCGGAGCAGCGCGTAGACATCGATTTGCTGGAAGCCGGCCATCTTCCCTTCGGGGAGAGGGACGATAGTGAAGGGTTCGATATGGTTGTGGACGATAATGCCGGTTGCGCTTCTCGCGGCTCCTTCGGTGTCGGCGCAGCAGGCTAGCATGACGTCTATCGTCCAGCCGGGCGGCGATATCCCCGAGAATTACTCGCCCGTCCCCGCCGATGCCGATTACGACCGCCGCGTGGTGATGATCCCCATGCGCGATGGGGTGAAGCTGCAGACGATTATCTTCGTGCCGAAAGGCGTCACTAACGCGCCGATCCTGATGGATCGCACGCCGTATGACGCGACCGCCCGATCGACGCGGTCGACGAGCAAGTCGATGCTCCATGCGCTCCCCTTCGAGAATGAGGAGTTTGTCCGCAACGGCTACATCATCGTCTGGCAGGATACGCGCGGGAAATTCGGGTCGGAGGGCGACTATAGCTTTATCCAGCCCATGGCAGGGGCCCTCAACGCTTCGGGCACCGACCATTCGACCGACGCCTACGACACCATCGCCTGGCTGACCGAAAAGACGAACCTACCCGAAAGCAACGGCCGCGTCGGAATGATCGGCTCGTCTTACGAGGGCTACACTACCGCCATGGCGCTCATCAATCCGCACCCCGCGCTGCGGGCCGCAGCACCCGAGAGCCCGATCATGGACGGGTGGATCGGCGACGACTGGTTTCACAATGGCGCCTTCCGGCAGTTGATGCTCGGCTTCATCGCCCGCCAGACCGGCGCCAAGGGGTTCGCCAATATGCCGCCCCACGGCGGCAGCGATGATTATGAGGCATTTCGCGAGGCGGGCTCCGCGGGCGACTGGGCGAGGGCGCGAGGCTTCGATCAACTGCCCGCCTGGCGCCGTATAGCAGAGAACCCGGCCTATGGTCCGATGTGGAGCGGGCAGGCCGCCGACAAGCTGCTCGCGGCAAACCCATCGGATGTTCCCACGCTCTGGGTTCAGCCCATCTGGGACCAGGAGGACAGCTACGGCGCCATCCGCACGTTCGAAGCGCTGCGCGCCGCGGGCAGGACCGGAAACAATCATCTTGTCCTCGGTCCGTGGTTTCACAGCCAGGTCAACCGCGCCGCGGGTGGCCGGAAGACCGGGCCGCTCGAGTGGGACGGTGATACCGTCGCCTATTACTGGCGGGACATTGTCCTGCCGTTCTTCAACGAGCATCTGAAAGACGGCCCCGCGGCCGGGACGTCGGTGGCGACCGTGTACAACACTGGCGAGGATCGTTGGGAGAGCTTTGATACCTGGCCTCTCGCCTGTGAGACGGGCTGCCCCGCTCCGCTCACCCCGATCTACCTCGCCGCCGACGCACGCCTTAGCTTCGAAGCGGGTCCGAAAGGCAGCGACAGCTATGTGTCGGACCCGGCCAAGCCGGTGCCTTTCCTGCCGCGCCCGTTCAGCATGCAGAACAGCGTGTACAGTCCCGCTTGGCCGACCTGGCTGTTGAGCGATCAGCGGCATGTCGATGGCCGTCCCGATGTGATGACTTATGTCAGCGAAGTGTTGACTGCACCGGTCCGCCTCTCGGGCGCGCCGATCGCGGAACTTATCGCGCGTACGACGGGGACCGATGGTGATTTCGTCATCAAGCTGATCGACGTGTTTCCGTCGGAGAATGCTACGAAGCCGGAGCTGGGCGGATACCAACTGCCGCTCAGCCTCGACATCATGCGGGGACGGTATCGCGACAGCTTGTCGGATCCATCGCCGATCCCCGCAGGCGCCGTGCAAACCTATAAATTTCGTCTTCCGACGGTGAACCATGTCTTCAAGCCGGGACACCGGATTATGGTGCAGGTGCAGTCGAGCCTCTTTCCGCTCTACGATCGCAATCCGCAGCGGTTCGTCCCGAACATCTTCGATGCGAAGAAGGGCGAATATAAAGCAGCGACAGTCACGCTCGAACGCGGAATTTCTGGAAGCAGGGTTTGGCTGCCCTTGGTGCCGCACGATGCACTGGTTGCCGGGGCTGAGCCGATGCCGGTACGCCGATGACGGCCTCCCTCGTTGGCTGAACGTCAGCAATGCAATTCTGTCTGCCAAAAGCCGCCAGTCCGGAATCGGCCATTCGAAACAATATTTACGTCGAGAAGGTGGGAGCGGTCGATACGAGCAGGTGATCGAACCCCTGGCTGGCTTCGCTGACTTGAAGGAAAAAAGGGCCGGGACAAGAAGTCCCGACCCTCTCCCTCGGATGTCCCCAGCCGGAGAGCAATCGCCTACTGGGCGACCCGAAATCGATACGCTCAGAACTCGCCGGCGACTCCGACGCGCACCGCAGTGTTCTTGCCGCCGGCTTGCGAGAAGCCGAAGGTGACCGCGACCGGTGTGTCGAGGTTGAGCCGATGCGACAGCGAGAGGCCGACCGCAGCTTCCCCGCGAAAGGTTGCCAGGTTGAAGACATAGCTGGTCTTGCCGGGCATCGAGGGGACCGGGGCGTCGGACATCGCCACCGCAGCCGCGATCCCGCGCCGTGCTTCGCGCCGGTCGTGATTTACGAGGTCGAACAACTGCGTCTGCGTAGCTTGCAGCACGCCCATCTGGCTTTGCATGGCCGACATGCTGGTCTGCAGATTGCCAATAGCGGTCGTGTGCTGGGCTACCGTGGCGCTTGTCGATGCCTGGACAGTCTGCAGCGCGCCGATTTGTGCGGTCTGGGTCGTGTTGACGGCCTCGGCGGTGTCCAGTCGAGCGTCCTGCACGACCTGTCCGGCCTGCAGTCCGGCGATCTCGGTGTCATGGCCATCGAGGCGATTGTTGATCGGCGTCGGGTCGAAGGGCATGCCCCCGCCGCTGCCGCCCATGCCTTCCAGCGCCGTGATGCGGGCATCGAATCCGGCATCGACACCCTGCAGCGCGCCGATCGCGTCGCCCTGCGCCGTCTGACCGGTTTGCAACGCCGCAATCTGGCCGTCCTGGGTCATCTGCCCGGTCTGGAGATCGGTGATCGCGTTGTTGATGCCTGTCGGGTCGAAGGGGGTGCCGCTCCCCATGCCTTCGAGAGCAGTGACCCGGTTGTCGAGAGCGCCCAGCGCATTGTTGATCGACGTCGGGTCGAAGGTGGCGCCCGCGGTCGGGATGTCGGCAGTGCCGATATTGCCGTTCGCATCGGTGGTCACCATGCGCAGCGCGCCGGTCTGGAACGCATTGCCGTTGGCGATGCCCGTGACGGTGAGCGAATGCGCGGCGCCGCCGAGCGCGATCTGGTTGGCGCGCGTCGTGACCGCGAGCAGGGCCGCCGACGACGTGAAATTGGCCTTCGAGGCGACGCCGAGCGCCACCGAGCCGAATTCATGGGCCTCGGACCCGGTGCCGAAGGCCAAGGACGAAAAGCCGAAGGCGCGAGCCTCGCCGCCGATCGCCACGGAATAGTCGTCTAGGGCGCTGGCGCGGTCGCCTATCGCGATGCCTCGGCTGCCGTCGGCCGTCGCCCCATCGCCAATGGCAACGGCATAGTCATTCTTGGTAACCGAGGCGTGGCCGATAGCGATGCCGCCCAGCGTCTCGGCCGTTGCCCCGGTGCCCAGCGCCATGGTCCAGACATCCAGCGACTGGGACCCGGTGCCGAGCGCGACCGCGGTCGAACCCAGTGCCGAGGAGTCCGAGCCGATTGCAATGCTGTAGTCGGACAAGGCCCGCGAGTCGTCGCCGACAGCGATCGCCCGGCTACCCTGCGCAGCCGCATAGCCGCCGAGGGCAACAGCATAATCGCCCGAAGCTTGAGAAAATCCGCCAATGGCGAGCGTGTAGGAGTCCGTTGCCGAACTCCGCTCGCCGAAGGCGAGGGTGCCGTCGCCATTTGCGCGTGCTCCCGGCCCCAGCGCTGCCGAACGATTGCCCAAGGCCTGTGTGTCGAACCCGATCGCAGCAGAATTCGCTCCCTGCGCGAGCGATCCGGCTCCAAATGCGCTGCTCTGCGCGCCGAGCGCCCGAGCATTCTGGCCGACCGCGGTGGCATCGACTGCCTGGGCCAGCGAGCCCGCACCGAATGCCGAGCTTTGCGCGGCGAGAGCCCTCGAATTGTTGCCGACCGCCGTGGCATCAACGTCCTGTGCGAGTGCGCTGACACCCAAGGCGCTGGACCGGGTCGCCGTGGCACGGGCATTATAGCCGAACGCCGCGCTGCTGCCGCCGCTTGCCGTCGCTGTCGCGCCGATCGCGGTGGAAAAGGCTCCCGTGGCGCTCGACTGGTTTCCGAACGCGCTCGAAGCGGCACCCGTCGCCGTCGATCCGACGCCGCAGGCGAGGCGAAGGTCGTCGCCGCCGGAATTTGCGCCGCCGTCGGTGTCGGTGGTGGCGTCGGCGTTGCCGTCATCATTGGTGTCGAGGAGGCAGTCCTCGGCGTGCGCGGGGGCCGCGGTGAAGGTGGTGGCGGCGAGCGCCAATGTGAAGGCCGACGCGGTGGTCAGCAGGCTTTTGGTGATCATGGTTTGCTCTCCATTCAATTGCCGGCAAGGGTGCCGATGGAGAGCATCTGGACGGCGCCAGTAACGCGCCGATCACGCGGGATCAGGGAAATTGTCGTTGTTGTAACAGTGCGTGTAACAGGCTGTTACAAAGGCGATGGCGCGTAGGGGAAAAAGATCACTCGCCGTCGGGGACGAGCATATAGCCCTCGCCGCGCATCGTTTTCAGTACGGATGGTTTGGCCGGGTCGAACTCGATCTTCTTTCGCAGCCGCGCGATCCGCATGTCGATCGAGCGATCATAGGGATCCCACTTCTTGTGGTGCGCGAGTTCGAGCAACTGGTCGCGATTGAGCGGGCGGCGCGCGTGGGTGATGAAAGTATAGAGAAGGTCATATTCCATTGCGGTCAGCTCGACGCGCTCGCCTGCTTCATTGAACAAAGCCTTCATCTCGGTATCGACGACGCAGCGCCCCACCTTGACGCGCGCAGCCGGCCGGCCGGCGGCGAGATTTGCCGACATCGTACGGCGAAGGATCGCCTTGATCCGCGCGCGCAGTTCGCCGGCTTCGAAGGGCTTTGCCAGATAATCGTCGGCGCCCATCTCGAGCCCGACGATTCTGTCGGTGGTGGTGCCCATCGCGGTCAGCATCAGCACAGCGGCATGGCCCTCGCTGCGCAGCCAGCGCGTCAGGCTGAGCCCGTCTTCGCCGGGCATCATCAGATCGCACACGACCAGGTCGGGGCGAAAGCGAGGGACGACGCGGCGCAGCGCAATACCGTCCTCGGCCGCCTCGACCTCGTAACCGTCGCGGGTCAACAGATCGACGAGCAGGTCGCGAAGGTCGGGGTCGTCGTCGCAAACGACGATACGGGCGCGGCTGTTCATTTCGGCTCTCCCACTCCGGTATTCATCATGCCCTCTACAAGTGCCCCGAGGCTCGCCGGCGTGAACGGCTTTTCGAGCACCGGGCAGCGTGTATCGGCAAGGAAGCCGGCGACATGATTGCTCATCGTATCGCCAGTTACAAAGGCCACCGCCCCGACAAGCTCGGGACGCTCGGCGGCGACCCACGCATAAAGCGCGGGGCCGTCCATGTCGGGCATGCGGATGTCGGACAGGATCAGGTCGAAGCGGGCGCCGCGTGCCAGCGCCTTCCGTCCGGCAACGCCGCCGATTGCGACGCTGACGTCGAGCCCCATTCGCTCGAGCATGTCGGCGAGCGTCTCGGCGACATCCTCCTCGTCGTCGATCACCAGCACGCGCCCGCGGCCGCGCGCGTCGCCGGCCGGCTCGGCGCAGCTGTCGACCGCGCCCTCATCGCGCACCGGCAGAGTGACGACAAAGCGGGTTCCGATCGCGCTGTCCTCGATGGTTATCGTGCCGCCATGCGCCTCGACGATGCCCAGCGAATAAGAAAGTCCAATACCGGTGCCCGCACCCACTGCCTTGGTGGTGAAGAAGGGATCGAAGATGCGCTGCCGCGCACCCGGTTCCACGCCGGGGCCGTTATCCGAGACGGTCAGTATGACCGCGTCCCGATTATAGCGCGACGTTATGGCTATCCGCCGGTCGCCCTCGACCGTCTCAAGCGCTTGCCGCGCGTTGGTCAACAGGTTGACGATCACTTGGTGCAGCTGGTCCGGGTCGGCCTCGAGTGTCGGCAGGTCGGGCTGCAGGTCGAGGTCGATCGCGATATTGACTGCGCGCATATGATATTCGGTGAGCTCGATCGCGCCGCGCACCTGGTCGTTGAGCCGGACCGGGCGGTATTCGGGCGCCTTCTGCCGCGCCATGGCCAGAAAGCTTTGGACAATGCGCGCGCAGCGGTCGGCGGCGCGGCGGATCTTGGCGATGCGGTCGGCGTGCGGCGTCCCCTCCAGATCCTCGCCGAGCAGCGCGGCCTGGCCGATCACCGCCGCCAGCGGATTGTTGAGTTCGTGGCTGACCCCGGCGAGCATCGATCCCAGCGCGGCCAGTTTCTCGGCCTGGTGCAGGCTCTCGCGCGAGGCGGCGAGGTCGTTTTGCACGCGGCGTTCCTCGGTGACGTCGTGCGCTATATTGCCGATGAACGCGAGCGCCCCCTGCGCGTCGAGGATCGGAAAATAGGAAAAGGCCATATCGCGAATTTCACCCGACGGCATTTCGAACGGCGTGTCGACCTGTTCACTCTGTAGCGTGGTCATGACCCGGCCCAGCAACGGGGCGATCACGCTTTTCGCTTCGGGGAAGTGCGCGTGGATGTGCCGCGGCCCAGCTGCGAGCAGCGCCTCCGGCGTCATGTCATAATAACGGGCAATGGCATCATTGACCATTATGTAGCGCATGCGATGCCCCTTGGTGTCGATCAGCGCCATCGGATTGGGGGCGTTTTGCACAAAGGCCTCGAACAGCGCGCGCGACTGTTCGAGGTCGGCTTCGGCGCGGCGCTGTTCGGTCACGTCGAAGAAGAAGGCGCCGATCAGGTCGACCTCACCCTGCGCGCCCAGAATGGGAAAGGAGGTGATGCGAAAGATCAGCGTCTCGCCCGTCGGCGCATTGAATTCGGTCTCGACGGTCGCCGTGCGGCCTTGAGTAAGCGAATTCTGGAGCAGCGACGCAGCCTGATCGGGCGCGGCGGGGAAAAATGCGGTGAAATCGGCGAGGTTGCGACCGACCAGATCGTCGGCGCTCTCGCCGAAATATCGCGCACCGTAACGGTTCATCATCGTCAACCGCCCGGCCGGATCGAAATGGCTCATGCCGATCGGCGCATGGTCGAGAAACGCTTGCAGCTGCGCCTGCGTATTCTTGAGCTCGGTCAGCCGGTCGATCACGCGCGTCCAGATTTCGGGCATATCGGTCGGCGGCGGGGTCGACAGGCCGGCTTGGGCATAGTCCAGCAGGGCGAAGGCCGGCCGGTTGACCATGCGGCGGAGGTAGAAAAAGCTGGCGAGAGTCGGGATGCCGAGCGCGAGGATGAAGAGGATCGAGGCGATGTTGGCGCCAAGCGCGGCGCGCCAGATCGCGGCACGGTCGATCGCGGCGCGCAGCTCGAGGCCATCCTGTCCGAGATCGGCGCGGCGAAACTCGGTGCCCGGTGGTAGGCTTGGCAGCCCGACAACAGGCCGTCCTTCGCGGTCGGCAATGCCGAAGGCGACGCCCTCGGCGGAGTTGGCCGACAACAGCGCACCGATCCGCACCGTATCGACCTGGCCCGACCCCTGCACCACCCCAGCGACCGCGGCCTCGGCCGAGTGGACGCTGCGCTCGGCACCGGCCTCCATCTGCCCCTGGGTCACCCATACGCCCTGCATTCCCATCGCAAACATGAAGAGGAAGGCAAGGGAGTAGGTCACCGCGCGGATCGCGTTCAATCGCTGCCGCGCCTCGCGCGTGAAGCCGATCGATGGACCGCCGCGATCAGCCATGGCGGCCGATGGGATAGGGAAGGAAGGCGATGATACGATCGGCATAGAGTATCCGGGCAGATGTTCCCTTCCTTCGCTAGGGGTGCTTTGTAACAAGCGAACGGCGCGCGGCCAGCGCTTTTGTATCAATTGTAACGCAGGTCGGTGACGCCGGTCCGTCCGGAGTGCCGCGCCGTTACAATTGAGACGAAAGGCCCTTCTCAGCGACATCGTTCAGTGATGGCCGTCCACCAGAACCGCCCCATCGCCGCATCGCGGCCGTTCAAAACATGGAGTGGAAAGTGGGAAATCTCGATGCCATCACCGTCGCCGCGTGGCGCCGCCGCCGCAATCGCTGGGTCGTCTCGGTCTTGTTGCTCAACTGGGGTCTTGTTCTTGCGATGGTCACCATCGCGCCCGGGGCGGGTAGCTGAGATAGCTGTAATGGAACAACTAGCGCAAACTGTCGCTGCGGCGCTAAAAATACTCAATCCGAGCCGGCATCCGGCCGGGAACGATCCCCGGGAGAAACGTGAGTGTTCTTTGAGCAGGCCGGGCTTGCCTCAGCCGCCAGCGGGTGAAGAACGCCGAACACGACGCGAGTAGCTTGTTCGCCCAAATACAGAGCTGCTTCCCATCAACAGCAGGCAGGGCGGCCTCCGTTGTTTCCTTCTGCCCGGAGAACCGTTCGCCCTCATGGCCTCTTCGCGAAAAGCTGCCGGTTCGCCATCGGCCAATGGGCAACGGCAAGCGGCCCGCCCGCGATAGCGGACGGGCCATGAAGGGTTCAGAAATCCGTCGATATCGACACCTCGCGCCATTTGGCGAGGATGTCGGCATCCGACACATGCTTGGCCTCGATCGCGGCGACAGTGTCGCTGCCGAGCGGCAGGCGGACGGGCGGGTTCGGTGCGTCGACGAAGCCGATCAGCACATCGGCGAGTTTCGAAGGGTCGCCTGGCTGGTTGTGGCTGAGGCCCGCCGCGACGTTACGAACTTTTCCCGCCGTCGCTTCATAGTCGTCGATCTGCTTAGCGCTGATCGAGAGCGACGAAGAATCAAGAAAGTCGGTACGGAAATAGCCGGGCTCGATCACCGTGACGTGGATCCCGAGCGGTTCGAGCTCGGCATGCAGCGCTTCGCTCAGCCCCTCGACCGCGAATTTGGTCGAAGAATAGACCCCGAAGCCTGCCGCGCCGCGATAGCCGCCGATCGACGAGAAGTTCAGGATCCGGCCCGACCGGGCGGAACGCATGTGCGGAAGGATCGCGCGCGTCACGGTCAACAGGCCGAACACATTGGTGCGGTAGACGGCCTCGATCTCCGCGGCGCTGGCTTCTTCAACCGCGCCCATCAGGCCGAAGCCCGCATTGTTGAGCAGGATATCGATCCGACCGAAGCGGGCGATCGCGGAGTCGGCAGCCGCGAGCGCCTGGGTCTCGTCCGACACGTCGAGAGCGATAGCGAGAAGATTCGGATGCTCGCCGAAGCGGTCGGTGATCGCCTTGGGGTTGCGCGCTGTCGCGACGACGGCGTCGCCTTTTGCGAGAGCGCGCTCGGTGACGAGAGCGCCGAAGCCGCGCGATGCGCCGGTGATGAACCAGGTTTTCATGATGCTAGTCCTTTCTTATGCGTAGGATGAGAGGAAAGTCGGCAGGTCAGCGAGCCGGTGATGATTTGGAGGCAAACGTCAGTTCCATTTCGCGCGCCAGGAGTTCCGGGAACCGTTCCATCAGCGCCCGTGTGTAGGGCTGCTCGAAATGCGCATCGAGGTCGGCGCGCGACCGCCAGGTCTCGTAGAGTATCCAGACATTGGGATCGTCATTGTCCCGGTGGACGAGATAGTCGATCGATCCAGCTTCTGCCGAGGTCGGAGCGACCAGCTTGCGCAGTTCGTTGCCGAGCACGTCTGAATACTCAGGCCTCGCCACAAGTTTCGCGATCAGGGTCAGTTCGATGGAGCGGTCGGGCTCCGGATAAGTGACCTCCCATGGGGCCGTCTCGTCCGTCGCAAGCTGCCAGAAACGGTCGGCGACATCGACAGCTTCAGCCGATCCGGGGCTGACCAGGGTCGAAACGGTCACCATCGCGATGCGAATGCCCTTGGCGGCCAGCGGATCGACCAGGGCCTGAACGCCGTTGCGCAGCCCGGCCTTGCCGATTCCGAGGCTAGCGTAGCTCTCGTGCGGAGCGATCGCGAGCCCGCCACCGGTAACGAGGATCGTGCCGCCCCGTTCGCCGAACTGCACCGCGGCGGCGCGGATCGCGTGGAGGCCGCCGGCGACGTTGATCGCCAGATCACCCGTCACCTCGTCGTCGGACATGCTGAACAGATCCTGTTGCCGCACGATCGCCGCATTGAAATGCACTGCGGAAAGGCCGCCGGCGATCCGATCCGCCTCGGCAATCGCGGCGCGCAGGGCCGCCGGATCGGTGGCATCGACGACAAGCGCGTGGGCGTCGATGCCCGCACCGGTCAGCTCGGAAACGAGCCCGTCAAGATTTGCCTGGTTTCGTGCGGCGAGGATGACCTGCCAGCCTTGTACTCCGAATTTCTGCGCGATAGCCTGGCCGATGCCGGGGCCCGAGCCGATGATGAGAATCGATTGGGTCATGATGATGTCCTTCGGTTGCTTGAGATTGTCATTCGACCGGCGCGACGCGCGACCAGAGATCATCGAAGGCGATGGCGTCGAAGAAGGCATTCGCCTCGACAACACGGCCGCCTTCCATGCGGAAGAACCAGGCGTAGCTGTTGGCGTAGGGCCTGCCGTCGCGCGCGGTGCCGGCCGCGTCGAACAGGATGACGACGCGATCGGCTTCGGCGGTCATGGTGCGGACAGCCGGCTTGATGCCGATCGTCATCCGGGCGTTGAACGGGCGGATGACATCGCGCAGGAATGCCTCCTTGCCCGGGTAGGTCCCCGACGCGGCCGACCGGCCTTTGATCGTCCAGCTCGCATTCTCGGCCAGCAAGTCGAACGGGCTGCCGGTGCCGGCTTTCCAGGCCGCGAAGCTTTCGGCGACGATCGCCTTGTTCTGCTCGGCCGTTTGAGCGGCCGACTTCGATGGTGCGGCGAGGAGTGCAAGGCCAGCTGCTACCATGCCGAGCAAAGCCTTGCCTCCGAACGAACGCTGCTCTTTGGTCGAATTTGTCATCTTGAATTCCTTCCAAGTGAAAGCTTCGGCGCCGCGGATCAGGCCAGAACTTCGGCCAGCTCGATCAGATTGCCGAACGGATCGCAGAAGAAAGCGAGGCGGCGGCTGATCGCGGCGAGTTCGAAGGGTTCGGTCACGATGGTGACGCCGCGTGCGCGGAGGGCCTCGACGGTCTCATCGACGCTCGTCACGTTGAGGCAGAAATGATGATAGCCGCGATATTTGAGGCTATCGCCGAGATCGGTGTAGGGGCGCGTCTCGATCGGAGCCGGCTCGCCGCCGCCCAGGATTTCGATATAGAAATGATCGTCGGTCGCGGGCGCCATATAGGCGAGCTTCTCGTCGGCATAATCCCATTCGGCGACGACGCGAAAGTCGAGCTTCTCGGCGTACCAGCGCTTCGCAGTCTCGAGGTCCGGGGTGCGGACCGCGACATGATGTCCGCGCATATCTGCAAATGGCGATGCACTGTTAGGGGCGGGGGGAAGGAAGTCGGCCATGATGTGTCTCCTTTGTGGGCGGGCAGCACCTCCGCTGTCCGGTGAAAGCTATTTGCGCCTTTTCGTTTTCGCCGATTAGCGGCATAATGTTTGAAACACTCATGAGGCAGAATCAGCAATGCGAAGCACAGACCTGTCCGAACTGGCCGCTTTTGATGCCGTCGCCCGAAATCGCAGCTTCCGCCGCGCAAGCGAGGAGCGCGGGGTAACAGCCTCGGCGATCAGTCATGCGGTGAGCAGTCTCGAGGCGCGGACCGGGATACGGCTGCTCAACCGGACGACGCGCAGCGTCTCACTGACCGACGCCGGCGCCATGCTCTTCGCGCGCCTGTCCCCGGCGTTCGGAGAGATCGGGTCGGCGCTCGACGCGCTCAATCAGTTTCGCGAGACGCCGTTCGGCAAGGTGCGCATCAATGCGCCCAACTCGATCGCACCGTTCGTGTTCGGACCGGTCATGGGATCGCTCATCGCGGCGAACCCGAACCTCGAGCTGGAGATCGTCGCGACCGATCGGTTGGTCGATATCGTCGACGAAGGTTTCGATGCGGGCATCCGGCTCGGCGAAAGTCTTCGCGACGGCATGACCGCGGTGCGCATCAAGCCGCGGCTTCGCTTTGCGGTGGTAGGTTCGCCGGCCTATTTTGCCGCTCGATCGGTCCCGAAGGCTCCAGTGGATCTCCGGGATCATATCTGTATCCGGAACATCTACCCTAGCGGCACCGCCTATCCATGGGAGTTCGCGCGATACGGCAAGACGATCGAGTTCGAACCCACGGGCCCGCTTTCGCTCGACGATCATGAACTGATGATCGAAGCCGCGCTGTCTGGCGTCGCGCTTGCCTATGTCTGGGAAGACCGCGCGAGGCCCTATGTCCAGCGCGGGCAGCTTGTAGAATGTCTGGCATCCTGGTGCGCGCCCGAAGACTGGCTCTATCTTTACTATCCGGCACGCAAACATCTCTCGGCAGGCCTGCGCGCCATCATCGAGGCGCTGCGTGTATAATTTGGTCGACCGCTGACAAGCCGATGTGTCTGGTTTCTCAGGACTGCAGCGCAAAGCGGACTGGCCGCAATCGGCCAAAACCAGTCCCCCGCCCGTGCGGCCCAAGGGGCACCGGTAGCAGTAACTGAAGCCCTGAACGACCGTCGATAAGCAAGGGCCGTGCGATCGGCGCCCGCTTTGCTAGTCAGGCCTCCTTGCGGCTGACGAGCTGGCCCTCTTTTATGATGAGTCTCCTTACTGCCGCGCTTTGTACCACTGCGCTTTGGTCGGCAGCTCGGAGGGCGCACACAACTGGTGCCGTTCATTGAAGGTCAACGGAGCGCCAATCGTGCCGACGAATGTGAAGGACTGCGGACCGGTGATGACATATTCACTCAGGGAAAGGTGTCGATCCCACTGGCCGTTCTCGTCACGGTTGCGCAAAGTAATGCGAAAGCGGTTCGGAGCGACCATTTCCCATTTTAAGGCCTGCGATGAATGCCGATGGTCTGGATCGGTCAGGTCCGACTCTTCCCAAAAACGCGTCCCATCAAAGTACTTCGGCGTGATAACCGGCTTGGCGCAGGTTGAAAATGTGCCCTCGACATAGGCGTAATAGCCGATCGCTAGGGGAATGCGCGAGGGAGGGCTGGCGGCCTGTACCGAAGGTCTGGATATCTGGGCCGGCGACGATGGCTCGGGCTGCACAGGCTTGGCGACTTTCTTCCGCCTGAATTTCTTGCCGTCGCTTGGCTGCTCCAACGCCGACGGAGCAAGGGCCGCAGAGCTCTGCTGGCGCCAGCCGGGGCAAGCAGCAAATACGGGGCGCAGGGCCGCATTGACCCCTTTCTGCGGGTCCGGGCCTTGGTCGCTATATCCTTGGGTACCAATTCCCGCGATGCTTTGGCCGTTCAGCATCACGGATAGCGTGAACTCGTCATCGTTGAACAATGCGAGCGTCGCGGCACTGGGCCGCGTGACCCAGCCTCCAGTGGTTGCATCGCGAACGAAGATTTCGTCGCTCGTCCGGGCGCTTGACTGCCCTTTGAAACTAATCGTCCGGCTTCCCTGTTCCGGGTCCATGGCCAGGTTCACATAGAGAAACACCGTCCCTTTCTGGCAGGTGGCGATTAGCGCGGGAACCGCGGGTTTGCCGTCATTGTTGAAGGCAGCCATGCCACCTTCGGTGCGTGCGGATTGCCAAGCGGCGTGGGCGGGCGATGCGCCCGCAATCAAAGCAGGCGTCACGAACAGGGCCATCATTCGCGCCAGGCGTTGGTCGCTATGGTTCATTTTTGCTTCCACCTGTCTCAACGCCGTGAACGCCAGCATGAAGACAATGCCTCGCGGATAGCGGCGCTTGAGCCTGTGAGAGGTATCTCTTCGGCTCCCGCCGGCCCCATGTCGATGATGATGCGGCTCGATATGTCGAGCCTATCGGCGAGGCCGTCATCGGCCGGACCAATCCAGCGGTCATCTTCTGCAAGGTGATAAAGCGCGGTCGATAGCGCCAGACTTCCCCCGTCATGGTAGACAAGTGCCAGTCTGGTAGCGGTAACCGGTGCGGCCTTGGTAAGGCCTAGGCTGAGCTTGACCTTGTCCGGGCCAGCGTCCTTGCCGTCGCGGCAGGAAAGCGTAAATGTCTTAATTAACCCATCGCCAGAAAATTGCGCGCCCTTTGTCGTTCCGTCCAGGGCGATGGCCCAGTTCCCGTTCGCACGCCCCGGCACGTAGACCGGGTGCCGGGCCGTGCGAACAAGACCCCGCTCGACACTTGTCCGCACGGTCGGGGGAAGGGTGGCAGGCTCGCATCGGCGCAGCGTGGTCCGGCCTATCTCCCCCTCGGCAAGAGAATAGGTCCGGACGACTGCCCGGCCATCGGGCAGAGCTTTGATCTCCCACGGGCCGCCATTGATACGGACAAATCCGTCCTTTACCCGGGCAAGATTGTCGATCGGGTCAAACTGACTGCCCGCGTAGGGGTTCAGATTGGCAATACCAAAAGTGGATCCGTTATAGACCCAGGTCTCTTGCGCATTGTTGCATTTGCTTTTGGCATCCACCCATGCCCCTTCCGCAACAGGCAGGCCGGGTGTCATCGGGATCGGCGCGGGCGTCGCGTAGGCGGCCTGCGCCGAGGCAGCGCCTACGGCAAGTGCGAGGATCGCGTTTATCAGGGCGAAGGCTTGCTTCATCGCTATCATCCTCTTCGATTCGTCTTCAGACCGGTACGACAATGTTCATCCTTCGGACGGGTCGAATTCCCACGGTTCCCATCTGGTCTTTGGGGAACACCAGCTATAGCTCCCCGTCATGCCCTCCTCGATCCTCATCCGGGTCGGGGATAGGATATGCAGCTTCAGTTGATCTCCATTATCCCGGCTTCCAGTCTGAAACCGCCCTGCGCCAAGGTCCTTTACCGGCCGCAGATTCTTGTAATCCTGTACGAATAGCATCTTGTTGTCATTCAGGATGAAGGCTGGATCATTCGTTTGCATCCCCGCACAGCCCCCGGTGCGATCATCAGCCCAAAGCCCGTTTTTGACAGCCAGTTTGCCGTCGCCAGTCGCCGCGGCTCGCGATGTCAGGGGGCAACCTTCCTTGTCGACAGACTTGCCCTTGTCATCGCGCCACTCGATGACATCCATCTGCTTGCCGGCCCAACCCCAAACAGCGACGCCGATCGGGCCGCAATTGCCGTTCCAGCCGCGACGATACTCGATGATATCACGCTGGCCCCGGCGTTTGATATCCTGCGGACCAATCCATCCGTTAAATCCGTAGGCGGCCTGGTAGCCGTCGGCAGTCGAGACGATGAAGTCTTTGGGCGGCCCCATTTTGCCATGGTCCGACGCGCCCGCGCATCCCCAGTTTTCTGTAGCGACCACAAAATCAGGCCGTCCGTCGCCGTTGAATTCGCCGGTGAAGAAAGCCCCCATAGTCGCGTCAGCCTCCTGTTCCGGCGTGATGGATTGGATCGGAACAAGACGCACGGCGCTGAATCGCGAATCGGCATCGCGGCACTCGCTGCGCGCGTGGCGTTCCCACGCTGCCAATGCGGGGGCAGGCAGGGTGGTTTCGGTCAATGCGGCCACTGTCTTTTGGGCCACCGTTTCGGCAACCGGGCCGGTCGCTGCGCGGGCGTCCGTTCGATCGTCCTTGGTCGCAGGAGACTGCCCGCAAGCAGATAGATATAGCAGGGCACCAGAGAACAGCAGTCTTGTGAACAGAGGGCGATCGCAGGTGCGGCTGGTTGGGTCTTTCATCGGCTGTCTCCCGTTTAATCGTCAGTATTTGCCTGCCAGCGCTGCGTTGACGTCGGTCAGGAGGGAACAGGCGACGTTGTAGGTTAGGCCGAAGGCCAAAACCTCGTTCGCGCTGCCCGACTTCAGACGCGCCATCAGCGCATAGGACCGATTGCGTATTTCCATTCCCGTGGCGGCACCTGCGGTGCTGGCTACGCCGCTGTGGTACTGGGTCATTTCGGCGCCTCCATGATCGAAAGGCAATTGCACGACCAGTTCGCGGATGTCTTGGGATCGAAAGAAGCGCGCGCCGATCGTGATGCCGTTGCCGTTCACGACCATCTGCACCGGAACACGCTCATATCGGGCGTTCATCCGCTTGAACCACAGGATTCCCGCAACGGGAACGGCCGCCACGAATAGGCCCCCCCAGACCGCGCCGCTCCCTTCATCGCCCGCGACCATGCCAGAGAGAGCAACAAGACCGCCAAGCCCGGCTATCATGTAAAGGAAGGCCATCATGCATCCAAAGGACGCCGGCATTGATGCCGGCACGATATCGAACTGCACACCCTGTTCAGTCTCTGTCGCGGAAAAATGAGCCTCTTTCGCCATCGCATCGCCCCTCTCGGATAAAACCACCCCCCACGAATGGTCGGCAGCCCGCCAAAAGTCTTGATGGGATTCTCAAGAATTTCTAAAGTCAAAACAGGGGGAAGCTTATGCCGTCTGACAGTGGTTCTCGTCGTCGCCGCCGCCGCTGGTTTTTTGCCGGGGCCGAGTTCGACGAGGCAAGCTGGACATTGCGGGTCAACGGAGCGGCGGTTGCGCTGGAAGGCAAGCCGCTCGAGGTGCTCCATGAACTGCTGCTGCGCGCGGGTGAGGTCGTCACCAAGGACGAGATACTCGATGCGGTCTGGCCAGGGATCACCGTGGTCGAGGGCTCGCTGCCCACCGCGATATCCAAACTGCGCAAGGCTCTTGGAACGCGGCAGGACAATATCGTCGAAACCGTGCCCCGTGTCGGCTACCGTCTCAACTGTACGGTGAAGGTCGAAAGCGTCGAATCGCCGCTCGCGCCGCGCTTTGTCTTCAAGGCGGGCGATGGCGTTCCCGGGCGCAAGCAATGGAAGCTCATATGCGCGCTCGGTGAAACCGGCGCGAACGATGTCTGGCTTGGGCGTCACGACAAGACGAACGAACAGCGTGTTTTCAAGTTTGCCGACGCCCCCGATCGGCTGCGGGCGCTCAAACGCGAAGCCGCATTGTCGCGTGTCGTCTTTGCCGGAATGGGCAGCCGGGCCCCGCTTCCGGCGTTGCTCGAATGGAATTTCGAGGCGCCGCCCTATTTTCTAGAATATGCCTATGGCGGCGATGATCTGGTCGGCTGGGCCAGTGCATCCGGTGATCTCAAGAACATCCCGCTGGACCAACGGCTGCATGTTGCTGCCCGGCTCGCCCGGGCAGTTGCAAGCATTCACCAGCTCGGCGTGCTGCATAAAGATCTGAAGCCCGCGAACATATTGATCGCGGATAGCGGACAAGAAATTGTCGTCAGGCTTGCCGACTTCGGGAGCGGGCGCCTGATCGACGATGCCGTGCTCGATGATTTCAAGATCACCAACCCCGGATCACTCGATGCCGGTGACGGCAAGGACGAACCTCGTTCGGGTACACTGGCCTATCGCGCACCCGAGCTGTTCGGCGCCGCCGTGCCGACGGCGAAGAGTGACATCTATGCGCTGGGTTTGATCCTCTATCAGCTCGTTGTCGGCGACTTTGCAAAGGCTCTGGCGCCGGGATGGGAAGATGAGGTGGCGGATCCCTTGCTGCGCGACGATATACGGCAGGCCGCCGATGGCGATCCGGCGAAGCGTATCGCCAGCGCGGACCATCTCGCCGACCGGATCGAACAGCTGGAAAGGCGGCGCGATGACGCGGCAGCAGCGGCGCGGCAAGCGGCTGAACTGGCCGCGCGGGAAGAAGCGGAGGCACGGCGTGTGCAACGCCGGCCGTGGATCCGGGCGGCCGTCGGCAGTCTCGTCGTCGGGCTGGTAGCCAGCGGTGCCTTCGGGGCCTATGCTTGGACACAGCGAAATCAGGCCATTGCAGCGCAACGGCTGGCCGACACCAGCTACAGCTTCATTGCCGAAGATGTCTTGGCCAGCGTCGATCCCGCCCGCGCAAATGCTGCGGACGAAACCGTGGCGGAAGCCATGAAACGCGCGAGCGCGAACATCGCGCGGCGCTATCAGGGTCAGCCCGGCATTGCTGCGCGGCTTCACGGAGCGCTGGCCCGGGCCTTTTACGGCCGGGCAGAGTTCGACACGGCCCGATCCGAGTTCGCGCGAAGTGCAGACCTGTTCCGTCAAGCACGCGAAGCAGACAGCGACGATGCCGTGCTTGGCCGCTTGGCACTCGCCCATATGAACAGCGTTTCGGGCCAATCCGAACGCCTCGAGGAGGCCGGCGACGCGCTGGCTGCGGAACGCCGGCGCCTTGGACCTCGTGCCGAGCGAGGCAAGGTCGGATTTGCGTTCGCGCAGGCAGAAGGGGCCTATGGTTATATGGCCGACTTGGCGCTGGCCGAGCGCGCATTTCGGCGAGCTGTCGCCATCGGCACCCGCGATCGACAGGCCGCATCGCCTACCCAATTGCTCAAGGCCAAATCATCGCTCGTGCTTGTGCTGATGCGTCTTGGCAGGGCCGAGGCTGCCGAACCCCTTGCGCGCGCGGCGATTGCCGAATCCGAACGCGTGCGGGGAATTGACCATCCCGACACCCTCGTCACGCGTCAGCACCGGCTGAACGCGTTGTCGATGCTGGGAAAGCACGACGGCGTGATTAGTGACAGTCAGCGCTTGCTTGCGGCTATGGAGCAGCGTTTGGGAGCCAACCATCGCTTCACCCTTGCCCTGCGCTCAACCCGATTCGAAAGCTTTGCCGCCTTGGGGCGTTACGAAGACGCGGCGAACGAGGCCCGCTACGTGTGGCAAGGGGCCTCGGCGCAAGCCGGATCCGAATCGCATCAGGCTCTGGTGGGGCAGACCGATTATGCCTCGGCTCTTTGCCAGACGGTGCAGCGCCGCAAAGGCGCGGAGCTCGCATTACAGGCCTTGCGCAGTGTCCGCCAGACGTTCGGCGAGGATTATCCCCTCACTCACACGATCCGCTTTTACGCGGCCGAATGCCTGCTGGCCAATCGCGATCATGCACAGGCTGGCGAATTGCTGGCCGGACTGGACAGGAAAAAGGTTGCCGAACTGACCGGCCAGCCGGATTTCGGCGGTATCGTTGACTTGGCGATGGGCGAAATTGCCCTTGAAGGGGGCGACACAAAAGCGGCCGAAGCATCGTTGCGGGCGGCCCGGGCCTCGCTCGCGAAATCACAGGACCAGAAGATTCAGCGCCGGCTTGCAAACCTGCAGGGCAGACTTCATTAGGTCCGACCCAGGTCAGCGATACCAACGGGTCGCTCGCTTGCCGCTCGACCTCCATTCGAATGTCAGGGTCAGACCCCAGCTGCGCAAGTGCAACATGCTTGAGAGCGATCACTCCGAAACTTGGAAAGGTCCGCTTTTTCGTTCGGTGTCCAAAAGCAGCCTGTCCGCAAGCGGCCGGTTGATACATTTTACTGCTAACCTATCGAGAAAACGAGTGTGAACCCGCGTATTCCCGAACCCTGATGTTCGTGGCGCCGTCCCAAACATGCATCTCTTCCATCAATACGCTCCGGCGAGCGCTCGGGCATCGGGGCCTGCCGGAAAACGCATTTGTCCCCCAGTGTTATGAACGGCGTTCCACACAACTTCGGCGACGTCGCTCTCTTGCGTCGTCAGGTTCGGCGCGGCGAACGCTTCCATGATGGGATCGGCGAAGGCGGCATAAACTTCGGGGACGAGCTGATCGACCGGTATGATGGCATTGGCGCCAAACCGCGTGGTCGGTGCGTAACCGGGCTCCACCAATTTCGCGCGAATGCCGAAATAAGCCAGTTCATGCGCCAGCGATCCGGTGAATCCCTCGATCGCCTGTTTGCTTGCCGTATAAGCCGCGGCCAGGGGGAAGGCGCCAAGCGTGACGCTCGAGGTCACGTTGACGATCGTGCCCGCGCGGCGTGACCGCATTTGCGGGATCACTGCCTGACACATGGCCATCACGCCGATCGTGTTGGTCTCGAAGAGCTGGCGTACCAGCGCCATAGGCGTCGCTTCGAAGGCGCCGACCGCGCCGATGCCGGCATTGTTGACCAGCACGTTAATGGGGCCGGCGGCCTTGATCAGCGATGCAATGCTGTCGGCGTCCGTCACGTCGAGCGGCAGCACGCGAAGCCGGCTGGTCTCGCCTTCGAACGCAGCAGCTTCCGGGCGGCGCATCGTCGCGATGACATGCCAGCCTTCGTTCAAGAAATGCTCGGTGATGGCCTTGCCATAGCCTGACGAGGTGCCTGTGATGAGGATCGTATCAGTCATTGTCGGTCTCCATGATGTCGATGACCAACCGATAGACAGGGAATGGGATACGATCTATAATCAGATATCCAAATTTATTTACGGATCGTACAGATGGATCCTTTGAGCGATGCGATCTCCCTACTGCGGCCAGGCGCGGCCGTCTCCAAGCCGATCTCCGGCAAGGGGTCGTGGGGGGTAAGCTACGCAGCGCATGATGCGCCGGGCTTCACCATCATTCTAGCCGGGAGAGCCTGGTTAAGCTTCGAAGACGAAGAGCCGATTTCTCTGACGCAAGGCGATTTCCTTCTGCTCCCGACCACGCCTGCCTTTTCCCTAAGCAGCGAACCGGGCATCCGGTGCCATCCTGTCGAACCGCGTGTCGAAGAAATACGGCATGGCGAGCCGCACGGTGACCCGGATTTCGTTGCACTCGGCGGCAGTTTCGCGTTCGATCGGGTGAACGCACCGCTGCTTCTCTCCTTGCTTCCGGGCCGCATCCATATTCCGGCGTCGAAGGGCAGGGCGACGCGCTTCGGTCGGCTTGTTGACCTCTTGGCCGATGAATGCGCTAACGATCATCCTGGAAAACACCTGCTCCTTCGGCGCATGCTGGAGGCCCTGCTCATCGAGGCGCTTCGTTGGCAAAGTGAAGGGAGCGACGGCGCGGTTGCGGGTCTGTTGAGCGGGATGCGCGATGCGGGACTCGCGCGCGCGCTGGGGGCGATCCACGCTGACATCCGCGCGGGTTGGACGGTGGGCGGGCTCGCTGCCATCGCCGGCATGTCGCGCTCTGCATTCTCTGCCCGGTTCGGAGAGGTTATGGGCTGTCCGCCCATCGAATATCTGGCCCGCTGGCGAATGGCGATCGCAAAGCAGGCGCTCGCTCAAGGCGCAAAATCGCTCGACCGGATTGCCGACGAGATCGGCTATGAATCGGCAAGCGCGTTCAGTACCGCATTTCGTAAGCGACAGGGCTGTCCACCCGGCAAATTCGCAAAAGAGGCGGCAGCTTAGGTGAAAATCTGCTCCCGGTCTGTGAGGGCAGGTCCACCATAGGATGGGATCTTGCTGTCTTTGGCGCGACCTGCGTCTGGGCACGTTCTGACGAATTTGAATGAGGTCAGAGTAACCGCAGTGGGGCCAGCCTCACGAGGATGGAGCGGGAATGGCCGCATGGCCTCGTGTGTCCCCGAAACTGCCGAGCCTTAACCCGGCCAGTCATGTCGAGCCAATAGCTCCGCTATCCAGCCCTTGCAAAACGATTTGCCGAGACAAGGCTTCGTATTCATCTTGTGCATGCTCGCCGTGAGGCACTATCCCCCCTCTCGGCCGCAGCGACCATTCCGGACCCGGGCCGGCGATCGTGCGTGCGAGGAGGCTCGATGATGCGTTCATTGATCGTGATGTCACTGACGTCGCTAACGATCTGCGCAGTGCCAGCCCTGGGCCAAGCGCCGGCGCTCTTTGTCGATGAGCGAAGCACGACCGCGAACGCAACCGGAACGCTGGAAGGACCGGATCGCGAGGTTGCTTTGCGGCTCTCGAAAATCCCGTCCGCCTCATGGCTCGCATACGGCTCGCCGGAGATCGTTGAAGAAAAGGCTCGTGACATTGTCGGCCGCGCCTCCGCCCAAGGGCAGCTTCCCGTCCTGGCGATCTACAATATACCGTACCGCGACTGCGCCCTTTATTCGGCGGGCGGGGCTGCCGATAGCGTCGCTTACCATGAATGGATTCTCGGGGTCGCACGCGGGATCGGTGATCGCTCGGCAATCATCATCCTTGAGCCCGACGGGCTCGGTGTCATTCCGTGGCACCGCACCCTCGGCGGCGATCTCGAGGGCTGCCGGCCGGAGGGGAAGGGCGAGGATGCTGCGGCGCGGCGATATGAGGAACTGCGCAGTGCAATTGCGGTTCTCTCCGAGCGACCCGGGGTCAGCATCTATCTCGACGGAACCGGCAGCAGCTGGCTGGCGCCCGGCGAGGTCGCCAGCCGGCTGATCAAGGCGGATGTCGCCAAGGTGTCGGGCTTCTTTCTCAATGTTTCCAATTTCGAGAGCGATGGCCGCGTCATTCCCTATGCGCGCTGGGTCAGCGACTGTATCGCCCTCGTTACGCGCGGCGGGCTCGATCCGCGCGAATGTCCGAGCCAATACAGCCCCGCGGTTTTCGACGACGAGAAGAGTTGGGCGGCAACGGACAAGGGCTATGATCGCTTGTTCGTGCGAACGGGTCTGGAACGCGATCCATCGCGCCAGAAGCACGCGGTGATCGATACGAGTCGCAACGGTCAGGGATCATGGAAACCGGCGGCGGGTAGATATCGCGATCCGGAGGTCTGGTGCAATCCGCCGGGCCGGGGACTGGGCAGGCGACCTTCGCTTGAAAGCGGGAACCTCTATGTCGATGCCTTTCTCTGGATCAAGGTGCCCGGAGAATCCGACGGAGAATGTCTGCGCGGAACGGCTGGGCCGGCGGATCCCGAGCGCGGCGTCAAGGCCCCGCCTGCCGGGCAATGGTTCCCGGCGCAGGCGCGCGAACTGATCGAGCTGGCGGAGCCGCCGATACCGGCCGAATGACGCCGGCGCCTAGTCGGCAGGCGGTGCGGTCGAGGCGCGAACCAGCAATTCATGGGCATGGTCGCGCCGCCGCGATCCGGAAACATCGCTCTTCCCGTCGAGCGCTGCGATCAGGCGATCGGCGGCGTCCCACGCCATTTGCCGGACCGGCTGATTGACCGTCGTAAGCTGCGGCCAGGCGGTCCGCGAAACCTCCGAATTGTCGAAACCTGCCACCGATAGGTCGCCTGGCACCGCAAGGCCGAGATCGCGCGCCGCCGCGATGGCGGCTACCGCCATATCGTCATTCTGCGCGAGAATGGCTGTCGGTCGGGGTTCTTGCCCGAGAAGTTCGCGCGCCACTCGGTAACCGACATCATAGGTGAAGTCGCCGGTGACGATCAGCCGCTCGTCGATAGCCGCGCCCGCGTCGCCGAACGCGCGCCGATAGCCCTCCATCCTGCCGAGGCTGGCTGCATGCGACGGATCGCCTAGGATGATCCCGATGCGCCGATGGCCGAGCGACAGGAGATGCGCCGCGACAGCCTGACCCGCGGCCGCTTCGTCTATCGTGACGACGATGCCGCGATCCAGCTCGCTGTGCGGGGTGATCCTGCCATAAGGCAGTTTGTGCCGTTCGAGCATTTCAAGCAGTACAGGCTGGTCACAGGCGGGCGGCGCGAGCAGGACGCCATCCAGCCCGGCGCGCAGCAGGAGCCTCCCCAATTCCTCGGGTCGGCTCGCGACATGATTGAAGGGGAGGACTACAAGCCGGTAGCGTCCGTCCTCGAGACGCCCCAGCGCCCCGTTTTGCAGGTCGACAACATAGCTGGGACTCGGGCGCTCATAGGTGAGGCCGATGAGATAGGAGCGCCGCGCGATCAGGCTCTGCGCGGCGAGATTGGGATGATAGTCGAGCGCGGCCGCGGCTTCCTTGACCTTATGACGCACCGCCTTGCTCACATGCGGGGCATCGTTGAGGGCGCGGGAGACGGTCTTGGGCGTGACGCCGGCGACGCGCGCGATGTCGACGATCGTGGTTCGTTTGGAAATCTGCCCCTCCCGTCTTCGACCGAGCCGCTCGATACGCCCGATAGCGCATAATTCCATGCTTCATAGCGGCTCGCTTGACTTCTGTCGATGCACGGCGGTAAACGTTGACCGAGAATCAGTAAACGTTGACATAAAATAGGGGAGAGGGGATGAATTTGCCGCGCGGGGCTGTCATGGCGCTCGGGGTGACGTCGCTCGCGACGTTGGCTTTGGCCTCCTATATTACGATCGCCGCTGCTCAGGCTCCGATCGCTGGCACCGCAGCGAGCGCCGAGGCAAACCCTGACAACTGGCCGGCGCGTGCTGCGACGCTCGCGCCCGATCCGGCGATCGAGAGACGCATCGACGATCTGATCGCGGCGATGTCACTCGAGCAGAAGGTCGGCCAGATCATCCAAGCGGATATCGGCAGCGTCACCCCCGAGGACGTCTATCGCTATCATCTGGGCTCGGTGCTCAACGGTGGCAACTCCGATCCCGGCGGGCGCTACAATGCACCGGCAAAGGATTGGCTCGCCGCCGCCGACGCTTTTTATGCCGCTTCGATGAGGCCGAACGACAAGCTGCCGCGCATTCCGGTGATCTGGGGCAGCGACGCCGTTCACGGTCACAACAATGTCGTCGGCGCCACGCTCTTCCCGCACAACATCGGCCTCGGTGCCACGCGCAATCCCGATCTTGTCCGGCGGATCGGCGCGGCCACCGCGATCGAGATGCGCGTCACGGGGCTCGACTGGACCTTTGCTCCTACGCTCGCGGTCGTTCGCGACGATCGTTGGGGGCGGACCTATGAGGGCTTCGGCGAAACGCCGGAGATCGCGACAAGCTATGCCGCGCCCTTGATCGAGGGCCTGCAGGGCAAGATCGGCGACAAGGACTGGCTGCGCGGTCCGCACATCATCGCCACTGCCAAGCATTTTCTGGGTGACGGCGGCACATACGGCGGCAAGGATCAGGGCGACGCGCAAATGCCAGAAGCCCGACTGCGCGACCTGTTCAGCCGGCCCTATCTTCCCGCGCTCGATGCGGGCGTCCAGTCGGTGATGGTCAGCTTCTCGAGCTGGAACGGCGTCAAGATGCACGGCAACCGCTCGCTGCTGACCGGGGTCATGAAGGAGCGCTGGAATTTCGACGGGTTTCTTGTCGGCGACTGGAACGGCCATGGGCAGGTCGCAGGCTGCACCGCGAGCGACTGCACGGGATCGGCGATCGCCGGGCTCGACATGTATATGGCGCCCGACAGCTGGAAGGAGCTGTATCGCACCACGCTTGCGCATGCGAAAGACGGTACGCTGCCGATCGCGCGGCTCGACGACGCGGTGCGCCGGATCCTGCGGGTCAAGCTTCGCGCTGGATTGTTCGAGGCCGGCAAGCCGTCTTCGCGGCCCTATGGCGGGCGTTTCGAACTGCTCGGCGGCCCGGACCATCGCGCGCTGGCGCGCGAGGCCGTCCGCGAATCTCTCGTGCTCCTGAAGAATGCGGGAAGCCTGCTGCCGCTGAAGCCGGGTGCCAATATCCTCGTCGCGGGCGACGGTGCCGACAATCTCACCAAGCAGACCGGCGGATGGACGCTGAGCTGGCAGGGGACGGGAACGAAGCGGAGCGATTTTCCGAACGCCCAATCAATATGGGAAGGCATTGACGCCGAGGCCAGGGCCGCAGGCGGATCGGCGATCCTTTCGGTTGACGGCCGCTACGAGCAAAAGCCTGACGTCGCGATCGTCATATTTGGCGAGGACCCCTATGCCGAATTTCAGGGTGACCGTCCCGACGTCGGCTATGACGATGCGAAGAATCTGTCGCTGCTGCGCTCGCTGAAGGCGGCCGGCATTCCTACGGTATCGGTATTTCTCTCCGGCCGGGCGATGTGGGTGAACCCCTTCCTCAACGCTTCGGACGCCTTCGTCGCTGCGTGGCTTCCGGGTTCGGAAGGAGGCGGCGTCGCCGACATGCTTTTCGGCAAGGCAGACTTCCGCGGCAAGCTGCCCTATAGCTGGCCGAAGACAAGCGACCAGACGGCGGTCAATGTCGGCGACGCCGACTATGCCCCCCTCTTTCCCTATGGCTTTGGCCTGACCTTCGGCGACAAGGGCGATCTCGCCCCCTTGCCCGAGACGCGCGCCAGCGTCGCGGCCGCGGATCCCGGGCTTCTGTTCGCTGCGGGGAAGCCGGGAGGTGGGCGACGGCTGTTGCTCGGCGCGCCCGGCGCACTTTCCACCAATCCGGGGCCCGAACTGATCGAGGCGCGCGGCGCCGATCGCGCCGCGCAGGAGGATTCGATCCGGCTTCGCTGGACCGGTGCGGGCCAGGCAGTCGCCGCGATCGTTCAGGACGCGCCGGCGGACCTTTCGCGCCAGTCGAACGGCGACCTTGCGCTAGAGCTCGATCTCAGAGTCGACACGCCACCTTCGGCCGACGTGAGCCTCATCATGGGATGCGGGTCACGGTGCGCGGGCGGTTTTCCGCTGCGGGCCATGCTCGCCGAGGCCGCGAAGACCAAGAAATGGACCCGGATCGCGATCCCGCTTCGCTGCTTCGAAAAGGCGGGCGTCGATATGACGCGCGTCGAGACACCGCTCAGCATCGCCACTTCGGGGACGCTCGACCTTGTCCTGTCCTCGGCGCGAATCGTCTCGCCGTCGGGGCCGGCACTGCAATGCAAATAAGACTGATGGTAGGGAGGATGACATGAACAGGGGTAAATTGATGCGCGCCGCGTTGCTGGTGCTGCTTTCGACGACCGCGGCGCTGCCCGCTCACGCGCAGGTGGCCGGGCCAGCAGATAGCGCGAACGAAGACCGTGACGAGATCATCGTCACCGCGAACCGGCGCGCAGAAAATTCGCAGGACGTCTCGGGCGTCGTGCAGGCGCTGGGCGCCGATCAACTGCGCCAGGACGGCATCGCCGAGCTTCGTCAGCTTCAGGTCGCGGTGCCGGGTCTCAGCATCGCGAATCAGGAAGGCAATGTCGAAATCTTCATCCGCGGCGTCGGGTCGGCGAACAACACCGAGCTAGGTGATCCAGGCGCCGCGCCGCATCTCAACGGGACCTATATTCCGCGCCCGCGCGGGCTCGGTCTCATGTTCTACGACCTCGACCGCGTCGAGGTGAACAAGGGCCCGCAGGGAACGCTTTATGGTCGCAACGCGCTCGCCGGCACGCTCAATATCATCACAGCAAAGCCGCGGCTCGGCGAGTTCAGCGGCTATGCGCAGGCCGAAATCGCCAATCGCTCCTCCTACGGGGCGGAAGGTGCGATCAACATTCCTTTGGGCGAAACCTTCGCGCTCCGCGCGGCGGGCTATTATATCAACCGCGACTATGGCTTCAAAAATGTCTCGACCGGTGCACCCGCCAGCGGTCTCAAGCCGGCGGGCCTTGAAGAGAATTACGCTGGCCGCCTGTCGATGCTCTGGGAACCGAGTGACCGGCTCAGCATCTCGATCGTCGGCGACTATGGCAAGGAGACCGGTACCGGTTATCCCGGGGCGAACATCTTCAGCGCCGTCGCGGGCAGCGGACTTCGTCCCGACAAGTTGAACCTCAAGCATGTCGTCTACCGCGGGCTCCAGGGCGACATGGAAAACGAACTCTGGGGTGTCCAGGGCAAGATCAATTATGATTTCGGGACCTTCGGCGCCGAACTGACTGGCAGCTATCGCTCGGTCGATTTCTACCAGGTCAATGCGTCGAGCGACGGCATCGACTATCCGGGCCGCGATCTTTCGGCCGTCCAGTACGACAATTATTCGGGCAATTTCTGGCAGACCAAGTCGAAGAGCCAGGTCTATGAAGCGCGGCTGTTCGCGAACGACGACCAGCGCCTGCGCTGGAATCTCGGTGCCTTCTATTTCAAGGAAGACCAGGCTGTCGGTTATCTCGCGCTCGCCGACCGCGGCTATTGCTGTTATTCGGCGACCGAATTCACCATGCCCGACGTCAACGGCGAGAGCTATGCCTTCTACGCCGATGGCACCTACGACGTGGCCGATCGGCTCCGCCTTCTTGCTGGGATCCGCTACACCGAGGAAAAGAAGTCGCGCTACGGCATTGGCGGCAACTGGGCGCTCACGCTCGGCGGCGAGAATTTCGATTGCTGCTTTGCGACCCGCGTCGGGACCGAGGGCTTTCGGCCGGCGCTGCTCGACCGTCCCAATTTCAATGTCAGCAACATCACGACCCCGCAGGGTATGGCGCAGTTCCTGATCGAGGGGGTGAAGACGCCGGGTCTTCGCGACACGCTGATCGCGCAGATCGGCGCGATCGCCAACGGCACCAATCCAAACGGCACCTGCATCGACCGGCCCGATATCGACAATGGCTTCGTGAACTGTCCGGCGCTCAATCCGTCGAATACCAACGGTGGCTTCAGCTACGCCAATCTGACCATTCCCGGCCAGCAGAGTGGCAGCTCGAAGTTCAATTTTATCGATTGGCGCCTCGGCATCGAATATGACCTCAGCGACGACAATATGCTCTACGCGAAGGTCTCGACGGGTCACAAATCCGGCGGCTTCAACGACAGCTTCAACGGCTCGCCGATCCCTGAGACCTTCAGCCCCGAGAAGCTGCTCGTCTATGAAATCGGCACCCGCAACAGCTTCGATTTCTTCGGACGCCGTGCTGTCTTCAATCTGACTGGCTTCTATTACGATTATTCGAACCAGGTCTTCCAGGACCTCACGTGCATCAATCTTGATAGCACCCAGACGCCCCCCGTCTGTAACGGCTATTCGCTGGTCAACCGCAACATCGGCGCGTCGCGGATATATGGTGCCGAGGCCGAGATGCGCTTCAAGCTGCCGGGCAATTTCGGGCTCGACATCAACGCCGCCTATCTCGACACCAAGGTGACCCGCGGTACCGTCGCCGACGCGCGCGCGCAGGATTTCGGTGCCGGCGGCAATTCGCCGCTGATCAGCCTTGTCGGCAATCGTCTGCCGCTCGCATCGAAGATGAACATCACCGCGCGGCTGTCGCAATGGTTCGATGCGGGCCCCGGCCGTCTCGACTGGCAGGCGCTGCTTAACTATCGCTCCTCCTATTTCCTCAGTCAGTTCAACGAGGATGACATCGTCTTTCTCGACGGAACGCGGCAGAGCGCAGTGGCCGCCGGATTCCCTGATCGGCAGAAGGGCTATGCGACGCTCAATCTCGGGATCGGCTACACGATCGACAATTTCCGCCTTGAGGCCTGGGCGAGCAATTTCCTCAACGAGGAAGTGTCGCAAAAGGCGCTCGTCGGATCGTCGCTCAACATCCGCTTCCTCAATGACGCGCGCAGCTATGGTCTTCGCGTTCGTGTGAACTTCTAGCATAAGGGGGCAGCCGTCCGGGCCGCGTCGCGGCCCGGACGGCTCTGATTGGATGTGCAGGCTGAATTTGTCTCGTTCGGGGCAGGGGATGCGCTCGGGCGAGGGGGATCGGACGAGTGACAAGGGCACGAACGACCGTCGATGCAGCGCGGCAGTCTTCCGGGTTTCTCTGTCTCTACGCGCTCGCCTACGCCGGAGGCGTCGTCGCTTACACCCCGTTTCTCATGCTCGTGCTGCCGGGGCGTGTATCGGAGCTCGCCGGTGCGGAGCATATTCGCTGGCTTGGCTATATCGTTTTTGCCGGCGCCGTCGCGGCAAGCATCTCAGGCATCGTCTCGGGATGGCTGAGCGACCGGTTGCGCGGACGCAGGGGCTGCGTTGCAGCCGGGCTGGCGGCGACGATCGTCCTTCAGCTCGCAATGACGCAATGCGAGACGATCACGGCGCTGCTGTGGACGGTTGTCGCTTGGCAGCTCGCGCTCAACCTCATGCTCGTTCCCCTGATCGCCTGGGCCGGCGATATCGTACACGACGCGCAAAAAGGCGTGCTTGGTGGCCTGCTGTCGATCGCTCCGCCACTGGGCGCGCTGTCGGGCGCCGTGCTGCCGGACGGCGGGCAGCTCGGAGTGAAGCTTGCGATGATCGCGGCCATGAGCGCTGTTATGATACTGCCGCTTCTGCTGTTCGGCGCTCGCGGGCCCGAGCGCGCATGGCCCGGCGCTGCTTCGAGCCGCGATACGCTGCGCGGTCACATGGCAGTCGCACGGCGTCGCATGTGGTCAGCGCGGTTGCTGATGCAACTTTCGGGGGCAGGGCTCGCCGCCTATTTCTATTTCTGGCTTCGCGAGCTCGATCCGCGCCTCGAGGATGGCGGGAAGTCGTTCCTGTTCGCCGCCGGGCTCGTGATTTCGGTGGCGGCCGCGCTTGGTCTCGGCCGCCTTGTAGACCGTCATGGCCAAGGCTTTCGCGTCCTCGCACTTCTCGCTCTCTTCGCAAGCGCTGCCCTCGTCGCGATGGCCCTTTCGGGCACTGCGGGAAAGGCGAAGCTTGCCTATGTGCTCTTTGCCGCGGCCAACGCGACCTTCCTCGCGCTCCACGCCGGCCAGACGCTGCGCGTTCTGCCCGATGCGGCGATACGCGGCCGGGGGATCGGCATCTTCAATCTTACCAACACGGCACCTTCGCTCATCATGCCCTGGATCGCAATTTCGGTGGTGCCAGGTTTTGGTTTTGGCGGTCTCTTTCTGATCTTCGCCGCGCTCGCGCTTTTCGCAGCCCTGCTTCTCGCCGCCGTGCCGGCCGCCTCTTGACGGGCGGCTCGCTCATCGGCGTCCGGATAGGGCGCTGCGCTGCGCCGCGCGGCTGCGTACCGCGAAATCCTAGATTCGCTCATCTGCTTACGGCGCTTTCGCCGGATAATATCTGAGGAGACTATCATGGCACTCGCACCCCAGCAGAATGCGGCCGGGTCGGGGGAAACCGGCGACGGAGCGGCGCATGTCGATGCGCCTGAGCTGCGGCTCTTCGTAGTGGGCCTCTTCTTCATCTTCGGCGGAATCACCTCGCTTAACGATGTGATCATCCCGAAGCTGAAGGCGCTGTTTACGCTCAACTACACGCAGGCGATGCTGGTGCAGTTCTGCTTTTTCACCGCCTATCTGGTGATCGGCATCCCGGGCGCGAGGCTGGTCAAGAAGATCGGTTATATGCGCGGCGCTGTGGCGGGGCTGTTGACAATGATGGTCGGGTGCCTGCTGTTCATCCCGGCGTCGCAGAATGCGGTTTACGCGCTTTTCCTCTTTGCGTTGTTCGTGCTGGCGAGCGGCGTGGTGATCGTCCAGGTCGTCGCCAATCCGCTGATCTCACTGCTCGGCAAGCCCGAGACCGCGCACAGTCGCCTGACCTTTGCGCAGGCGTTCAATTCGCTGGGCATGACGATCTTTCCGGTCGTCGGGTCGGCCTTGATCCTGGGCAGCCTTGCGACGGTCACCGCCGATCAGCTTTCGGGCGCCGAACTCGAAGCCTATCGCACCGCTGAAAGTCGGGCGATCGTCCATGGCTATCTTGGCATTGCGGCGGCTCTGGCCGTGGTCGCGGCGGCAGTATGGATGTTCCGCAATCGCCTGAAAGGCGAACGGCATGAAGCGAGCGCGGGGCTCGCGGGCCTCGACTTGCTGAAGCGTCCGCACTTCGGTTTCGGCGCGCTGTGCATCTTTCTCTATGTCGGCGCCGAAGTGTCGATCGGGTCGCTTGTCGTCAGCTATCTGATGCAGGGCCATGTCATGGCGTTGCCCGAACAGTCGGCAGGCAAGCTGATCGGGCTCTATTGGGGCGGAGCGATGATCGGGCGCTTCGTCGGATCGGCAGTGGTGCGCTTCATCAGTCCCGGCAAGTTGCTCGCTTGCGCCGCGGCGGGCGCGATCGCATTGATCCTGATTTCGATCAGCACCACGGGCGTCGTCTCGGGCTATAGCCTGCTCGCGATCGGCCTGATGAATGCCATCATGTTCCCGACGATATTCAGCCTCGCGTCCGAGCGTCTGGGCAGCCGGGCGGCGGATGGGTCGGGGATTATCAATGTCGCGATCTTCGGCGGCGCGGTCGTGCCGCTCGCCACTGGCGCGCTCGCCGATGTGACCGGCAGCGTCGGGCTGGCGCCACTACTGCCCGCCGCTTGCTACGCCATCATTGCAGCGTTCGGCATCTATGCGCGACGGCCTGTAGCGGTGTGAAGTTCGGGGCGACGTTGGCCAAGTCAGCGGCCCTGGAGAATTCCGGCCAGAAAGGCGAGGACCGATTTTTCGGTGGCCGCCTTGGCAGCGGCGTTGGCCTCGATCTTCTGCCGGCTTTCGGTCGGCGTATCGTAGCTGTGGGTTGCGCCGGGGAAAGTGGTCAGATCGATGTCGCCGCCCTTCGCCCTGCTGCCCGCCACGAGCTTTTCGCACAATGCGGGAGAGACTTCCTCGTCGGCGCCGCCGATGAAGACGCGGACGGGCGCATAAGGGGTGTAGCCCCGTTTGGCGAAGCGATTCTTGAGACCACAGCCCGGATAGAGCGCGACGCCGGCGCGAAAGCCGATCGTCCGCATGTCACCGGGCTTATCGTCAGCCATCGCCGCGAGGGTGGCGCTACCGCCATTCGACCAGCCGAGCAGCGCGATACGGCCGCTATCGACGTCGGGCCGCTGTTGCAGATAACGCAGCGCGCCATAGGCGTGGAGCGGGCGGTTCGTGACTTCGTCGACCGCGGCAGGGCGGTCCTTGTACGTCCCCGCCTTAAACCCCCCCGGGTAGCCTAGAGGTCCGAAATCATCGACCATGAGCGCGATATAGCCGCTGCGTGCGAGCAGGCGGCCCCACGCCTTGTGGCGCGCCGAGAGTGTCTGGGCATCATATTTACCGTTCGCGCGCGCCGAATAGGCGCCTGCACGGCCGTGCATCATCACCACGGCGGGCGCATGTTCGGGCGCGTTTGCCGTCCTGAAGACATAGCCGTTCACCTGCGTCGTGCCGTCGCGGCTGGCGAACTGGACGGGTTCGATCGCCACCGGCTGAGCGGATGCGGGAACGGCGAAGATGATCGCGGCGGCGAGGGTGAAGAGGCGCATAGTCAGTCCTTTGGTGGAAGAGTGATGGTGCGCGCGACACCGTCGCGGCGCGGATCGGCGGCCCCGTCGAAGCCGCCATTACGGATCAGGACGGCGTGAAGGCCGGAATCTTCGCCTGATCCCGATCGCACCTTAACGCCGCGCTTCGCCATTTCGGTCAGCATCGCGGGAGTGAAGCGGTTTTCCTCTCCCGCGAAGCTCGCACCGCGCGCGACAAGGTTGGGAAGCGCGACGGCGTCTTTCATCGGCAATTTCCAGTCGATCGCGCCGACCAGCGCCTTTGACACATAACCAAGGATCGCGTTGCCGCCCGGCGAGCCGATCGCACCGGCAAGACTGTGATCGCGGTTCAGAATGATGGTCGGCGCCATCGACGAGCGCGGCCGCTTGCCTGGCGCGATCGCATTGGGGCCCGAGGGCACGAACGAGAAATCGGTCATCTGGTTGTTGAGGAAAAAGCCGTCGACCATGCGCCCTGATCCGAAGAAGCTTTCGACCGTCGTCGTCATCGACACCGCGTTGCCGTCGCCGTCGATAATGACGAAATGCGACGTACCGGCGACTTCGGCGGTCGCGTCGATGCGCGCAGGAACGATGCCCGGCGGCGTACCGGCGGCCGGGCGCGCGCCGGCGGTGTCGCCGATCAGCGCGGCGCGCGATGCGACATAAGCAGGGTCGATCAGGCCCGCGACGGGGACATTGGGCACGTCGCCGACATAGGCGTCGCGGTCGGCGTACATCAGCCGGCTTGCCTCGGCATATTTGACCCACGCGACCGGATCCGCCTGACCGCGCGCGGCGATGTCGGTGCGCTCGATCAGTGCCATCAGCTGAAGCAGGCCGACACCGCTCGACGGTGGAGGTGGCGCGCAGAGGATATAGACGCGGTAACCGCTGCAGACCGCCTCGCGCGCCACGGGTTTATAGCCCGCGAGATCAGCCTCGGTCATGCTGCCCGCGAGGTCGCCTTCGTGCAGACGCGCTACGATGCGCTTCGCGGTCTCGCCGCGATAAAGCGCGTCGGGCCCTTCGCCTGCGAGACGATGGACGAAGGCGGCATAGGCGGGGTTCTTCAGCGTATCACCCGCGCGAACCTTGCCGCCCTTTCCATCGCTGAAATAGCGGAGGACATCGGGGGCCGACGATTGCGGATACGCGCCGTGGACGAAGCGTTCGAGCCGCGCGCTGACGGTGAAGCCTGCCCGTCCGACGGATCGGGAAGCCGGTGGAGAAGTCCTGCGTCGCAGAGCCGCTGCGCGAGACGCATCGCGCTGCTCTCCGGCAGCGCGGCGGCGGCGCACAGCGATGACATCGAAAGCCGCCCGCCTTCGCATTCGTGAATGAACAGGTCGAGCAGCATGTCCCACGCGGGATCGCCGAACAGCTCGGGCACACCGACCAGCTGCCGCCGCAGGAGGAGCCGCCGCATCGCCGTACGGGCGTTGCGGAGAATGCGGCCGTCTTCATCGGCCGCCTCGGCCCGACGCGGGCTGCGCAGCAGCAGGCCCCGGGCGCGGGGTGAGGGCAAGGTTTTCGTCTTGCGGTGTCTCATATGGTGCGTCTGGGTCGCCGTGACGAAGATATGATCGACTGGAGCCGCGAGCTCGAAACTCCGGCGCCGGTCGCGCCGGACCGGCCCTTGTCCGCGCCGCAGCCTTTCTCCCCGGCAGTTCCGGCCCGTGCCGCCGCCAATATTCCATCCGGATCGCCGCTCGATCCGGGCCTCGCACCGCTACCGGCCGCGCAGCCGGTTTCTGAAGGAGAAGCTCCATGATCCGCGCCCTGATTTTCGCCGCGAGCTGTGCCATGCTCGGACCGCCCGCGATCGCCCACTCGCCCACCGGCGTCGCGACCGCCAACAAGGCCGCCCTGCGCGAGCCTTCGGCTTCGGCCTATCTGAACGCCGTCCAGGTCTATCCCTACCAGGAAGGGGCACTCTACCGGCTTTACGCGGCGCCCGAACGGGTCAGCGATATCGCGCTGCAGCCGGGCGCGACGCTGACCTCGGTCGCTGCCGGCGACACGGTGCGCTGGACGGTTGGCGATACGAGCAGCGGCAGCGGCGAGGCAAAACGCACTCATCTCCTTGTAAAGCCCTTTGCGCCCGGTCTCTCGACGAACCTCGTCATCGCCACCGACCGGCGCGTCTATCATGTGCAGCTGACCAGCACCGCGTCGATGGCGATGACCGCGATCCGCTGGACCTATCCGCAAGACGAATTGCTTGCGATCGCCCGGCAGGCCAAGGAGCTCGAGGCGGCGATGCCCGTCACGGCGGGTATCGCAGTCGAGCGCCTCGACTTTGGCTATGGCATCACGGGTGACCGGCCCGCTTGGCGTCCGCTGCGCGCTTTCGACGATGGTCGCCAGACCTGGATCGAATTTCCCGCTGACATCGCCACCGGCGAGGCGCCGCCGCTCTTCGTTCTTGGCGAGAAGGGGGAGGCTGAACTTGTCAACTACCGCGTCACCGGACGCTATTACATCGTCGACCGTCTGTTCGCGGCGGCCGAGCTCCGGCTCGGCGCGAAGCGGCAGAAGATCGTCCGGATAACCCGCACCGCCAAGCCACAGCGACAGGCGGGGAGGGGGAAATGAGCGCCGAGACTGCCATGCCCGACACGGCCCCGGCGAAAGTCGACCCCGAAACCTTGGTGCTGCGGGGGCGGCCCGCGCGCGTGACCCGCTTTCGACGCGGCGCGATCGTCGCGATCGCCGGTGTGACCGCCACTGTCGTCGCGGGCGCGGCGTGGCTTGCGTTGAAACCGGTCGGCTTCGCATCGGGCGGGCCGGGCGATGATCGCCCTCCGGTCGCGGCCAAGCTGCCATCGGACGCTTTGCCGGGCGCACCGACGGGCTATGGCGACGTCCCCCCGCTCGGTCCGCCGCTGCCCGGCGATCTCGGCAGGCCCATCCTTGAAAAGCAGCGCGCGATGGCGATGGCGACGCCCGGCGATCCTGCTGCCGAAGCAGCGGCGCGCGCCGCGCAGGACGCGGAAACCGAGCGGCAGCGACTGGCGGCTGCGGCGCGCGCCGCACGCGAATCCGGCGTGATGCTGCAAATAGCAAGCGCCGCGCCCGGTTCGCCGGCTTCCGCTGCGGGGATATCGGAACCGCCGCAGCAGCCGGGCGCGCCGCTGGCAGACGCGGGCCCGAACGGTCGGACGCGCGGCAACGCCCTCGCCGGGCGCCCGAATGGCGACGAGACTGTCAGCCCGCATCGGCTCGAGGCGCCGCTATCGCCCTGGACGCTCCACGCCGGAAGTATCATCGCCGCGAGCCTGATCACCGGCCTCAACTCCGATCTTCCGGGGCTTGTCACCGCGCAGATTACTGAAAACGCATATGACAGCGTCACCGGCAAAACCTTGCTGTTGCCGCAAGGCTCGCGGTTGATTGGCAGCTGCGATAGCGTCGTGGCGTTCGGCCAGAGCCGTGCCTTGGTCGTCTGGCAGCGCATCATTCTCCCAGACGGCTCGTCCATCCGCATCGACAATGTCCCGGCGAGCGACACCGAAGGCTATGCCGGGCTGGCCGACCGCATCGATCGACACACGTGGCAGTTGCTGAAAGGGGTCGCGCTCTCGACACTTCTCGGCGTTGGCACGGAGCTCGGCCTCGGGAGCGGCGAAAGCGACCTCGTGCGCGCCATCCGCGAATCCGCGCAGCAAAATGGCGCTCGCGCCGGCGACCAGCTCGTTGCTCGCCAACTGGACGTCCAGCCTACGCTCACCGTGCGCCCGGGCTGGCCCCTTCGAATCGTGGTCCATAAGGACCTGATCCTCAAGCCCTGGAGGTCCTGATGGCTGCCATCAAGCTCGCTCGCCTGCCGGACCGGCAACCGGTGAAGATTACGATCCAGATCACGCCGACCCTTCATCATCAGCTCGGGCAATATGCCTCAGCCTACGAAGCCGCTTACGGACAAGCCGAAAGCATTGCCGACCTTGTACCAGCGATGCTGACAAGCTTCCTCGAAAGCGACCGCGAGTTCGTCAAAAGCCGTCGGGCAAGCGAGAGCGGGCGATGAGGCGGGCTGCGCCGCTCTTCGAAAATATCACAACCTCTCACACAGGATAAGAAGATGCCCAAGGGCACCCCGGCTGACTACACCCGCACCATCCGGCGCCATCAACTCAAGGAAATGGTGCCGCTCGCCGACAGTACGATTTTCGAAATGGAGCGGCGCGGCGAGTTTCCGCGCCGCTACGCGCTTTTGCCGAGGACAGTGGTGTGGAATCTTGCCGAGGTTGAGGCCTGGCTCGCTGATCGGAGGGCGCGGCCGATCTTCCGCGCCCAGCACGTCGACGTGCGCGATCGTCGCACGCGTCCTGTCAAAGACTAGGATCCAGATCGATCAGGCCCGATGCGGGCGGAAGAATGACCGGCGCGTAGCGGCGCCCGTCTATCCACGCGTCGACGGCATTCGACCATTGCTGCATCATATGGCGGCGCTGCTGCTCATATTCGGCCTTGTTGTAGACGCCGCGGGACGAACGGCCGTCTTCATGCGCGAGGCATTTCTCGATCCAGTCACTGTTGAACCCCATCTCGTCGAGAAGCGTCGACCCCGTTCTCCTGAGATCGTGGACCGTGAAAGGCTCGAGGGGCAGGCCATCCTTCTTCGCCTGATCGACCACCGAATAGGTCACTCGGTTGAACGTGGCGCGCGACATCGGCGCATCGGCGTCGTAGCGGGACGGTAGCAGATATCTCGAGCTTCCGGCACAGGTCTTCAGCGCGATCAGGATGTCGAGCATTTGGGTGGAGAGGTAGACATTGTGCGGCCTCGACCGCTTCATCCTCTCCTTGGGGATCGACCAGACTGCGTTCTCGAAGTCGACTTCCTCCCAGACCGCATCCTGTAACTCGCTTTTTCTCACCATTGAAAGCAGGAAGAATTTCATGCCCAACCGGATGGTGGGAAGGGTTGCCACCTTCTCGATGACCTTGAATAGGACGCGTATCTCGGAAGGCGAAAGCGAGCGGTCTTTCGGCGTGAAGGTGGCGATCGATGCGGGCCCGACCTCGTCGGCGGGGTTCGCGACCTTCTCGCCATGGAGAATTGCAAAGGCATAGATCTGCTTCAGGATGTCGCGAACATGGATCGCGGTAGCGGGCGCGCCGCGGTCCACGATCTTGAGGCAGTGATCGCGCAGATCGCCGGGCGTTATCTCCGGAAGAAGGCGGTTCTTCCAATAGGGCAACAGCTCCCGCTCGAAGATCGAGCGGCGCATCGCGCGGGTGCTGTCGGCCATCGCGGCGACTTTCAGCCATTTCTCGCCAAACTCTCCAAAGCTCCTGGCTTCCTTGATGCGCCGCTTTTCCCGCTGCTTTGCGATCGCTGGAGACTGACCTTCGGCGATCAGCCGCTTCGCGTCGATGCACTTCTCCCGAGCGCGCGCGAGCGACAGGTCCGAGGGAGAATATTTTCCGAGGGTGACGGTCTCTCGGCGGCCATGCAGTCGATAGTCGACGCGAAAGGAAATTGTGCCTCCGGGGCTGACCAGCACGTATATGCCGTCACGGTCTGAGACCTTATATGGTTTTGCTTTAGGTTTCAGGTGTTTGAGTTCTGAATCAGTGAGCCTCGGGAGTCCTCCGACAGAAAAATACCGTCAGCCTCAGGACGCAGCTCTCCCGCCCGAAAAACACTGTTTTTCTGACTTTTAGAGCGCAAAAAATACCGTCACGGGCTGATGTGTCCCTGACGGTATCGACGATTTCAGCAAGAGACAAGGGCAGCCGAGGCCGTCAGCCTGTCCGTCAAATGGGAAGGCCGCCCACCGATTGTCGCCGATTGATATCGACAACAAATTAAATTTTTTCAGATATTTGGAACTCGAAGCTATCCGGAAATCTGGCGTATTTTCGTGCCCCGAATCATTCCCACTCGATCGTGCCGGGCGGCTTCGACGTATAGTCGTAGACCACGCGGTTGATGCCCTGCACCTCGTTGATGATGCGTGTCGCGCAGCGGCTGAGGAAGCTCGCGTCGAACGGGTAGATGTCGGCGGTCATGCCGTCGGTCGAGGTCACGGCGCGGAGCGCGCAGACATGGTCGTAAGTTCGCCCGTCGCCCATCACGCCGACGGTCTTCACAGGCAGCAGTACCGCGAACGCCTGCCAGATCGCGTCGTAAAGCCCGGCGTTCCGGATTTCCTCAAGATAGACTGCGTCGGCCTTGCGCAGGATATCGCAGCGCTCCTTCGACACTTCGCCCGGAATGCGGATCGCGAGGCCGGGGCCGGGGAAGGGGTGACGTCCGACAAAGATATCGGGAAGTCCCAGCTCCTTGCCGAGCAGTCTTACTTCGTCCTTGAACAGTTCGCGCAGCGGTTCGACGAGCTTCATGTTCATGCGCTCGGGCAGGCCGCCGACATTGTGGTGGCTCTTGATCGTCACGCTCGGCCCGCCGGTGAACGAAACCGATTCAATGACGTCGGGATAGAGCGTGCCCTGCGCGAGGAAGTCGGCGCCGCCGATCTTCTTCGCTTCTTCCTCGAACACGTTGATGAATTCGGCGCCGATGAACTTGCGCTTCTTTTCGGGGTCGGTGACCCCCGCGAGGCCGCTCATGAAGCGTTCCTCGGCGTCCACCACGACGAGCGGAATGTTGTAATGATCGCGGAACAGGCGTTCGACCTGCTCGCGCTCGTTCATGCGCAGCAGGCCATGGTCGACGAAGACGCAGGTGAGCTGTTCGCCAACCGCCTCGTGGATCAGTACCGCGGCGACCGCGCTGTCGACGCCGCCCGACAGGCCGCAGAGCACGCGCTGGTCGCCGACCTGTGCGCGAATCTCGGCGATCTTCGTGGCGCGAAATTCGGCCATCGTCCAGTCGCCGCTGCAGCCGCAGACGTGGCGGACGAAATTGGCGATCAGCTTCGCGCCGTCGGGGGTGTGGACGACCTCGGGGTGGAACTGCGTGCCATAATAGCGGCGCTCGTCGTCGGCGATCAGCGCGAAGGGCGCGCCGTCGCTGATCGCGACGATGCGGAAGCCCGGCGCGAACTCGGTCACGCGGTCGCCATGGCTCATCCACACCTGATGGCGCTCGCCGACGTCCCACAGCCCGTCGAAGAGCACGCAGGGCTCGGTCACGGTCAGGAAGGCGCGGCCGAATTCGCCGTCGCGTTCGCCGTCAGCGCCGCCAGGCTCGACCTGACCGCCGAGCTGCTGACTCATGACCTGCTGGCCGTAACAGATGCCAAGGATCGGAAGGCCGCTGTCGAACACCGATTGCGGTGCGCGCGGGCTGCCGGTCGCGGGGACCGAGGCGGGCGAGCCCGACAGGATCACGCCCTTGGGCTTCATCCGTTCGAGCGCGGCCTCGGCGGCGCTGAACGGGACGATCTCGCTGTAAACGCCGGCTTCGCGGACGCGGCGCGCGATCAGCTGGGTCACCTGACTGCCGAAATCGACGATCAGGATGGATTCAGGGAGGGCGGCTGCTGTGTCTGGAGTCGGCATGGCTGGCCGATAAAGAGCCGCGGTCCTGCTGTCCAGCGGCCTCTATGACCCGCTCGTAGAACAATCGTCGCTTCGACATATTGTTGCGACAATTGCGACATAGCTGAACGACCGACGAAAAACGGCGTCAGCGAGTGTTAAGCCCCGATGGGCCAAGAAAAACCGAAGACAGAAAAGAAACAAGGTCTCTCCCTTATGAAAAAATATCGCCTCTCCCTTTCCTCGCGGGCCATTTTGCTGGCCGCCGGTGCGTCGCTTGCGATGCCGGTCATGGCGGAAACCGAAACGGCGGAGGCCGCCGCAGTCGATCAGCCGGCGGAACAGGCGGCGGCGTCCTCATCGTCCGACGATATCTATGACGATACCGACGGCGACGAGATCATCGTCACCGCGCCGCGGCTCGCTGGGCAGCTCGAGACCGATATCGCGGCCGAAGCCGAGCTCGATGAAGCCGCGATCGCCAGCTATGGCGTGTCGAACGTGTCCGAACTGCTCGACGCGCTGGCGCCGCAGACGCGTTCAGGACGCGGGCGCGGCAGCGGCCGGCCGATCATCCTCGTCAACGGTCGCCGCATCGGTGGCTTCGGCGAGGTTCGCAACCTGCCGCCCGAGGCGATCGCGAAGGTCGAGATTTTCCCCGAAGAAGTCGCGCTTCAATACGGCTATTCGGCCGACGACCGTGTCGTCAATCTGGTGCTCAAGCCCAATTTCCGCCAGATCGCGGTCGAAGCCGAAGGCGGCATTCCGACGCAGGGCGGGCGGTTCCAGAGCGAGATCGACCCGAGCTTCGTCGCGATCGGCAAGAATGGCCGCGTGAACCTCAATGCCGGGTGGGAACATGCGACGATGCTGCGCGAGAGCGAGCGCGACCTTCGCTATGACGATCCGGCGCTCGCCGCCCAGGCGCCGGCGCGCAGCCTGCTGCCGGCGACCGACACCTATTCGATCGACGGCACGATCCAGCGGGGTATCGACAAGGTCACCGACGCATCGCTCAACGTCCGCTTCGATCAGACCGACAGCCTGTCGCTGCTCGGTCCCGGCGCGGGCGGCGTGAGCGATCCGCTGCGCCGCGACAGCCGCAGCCGCAACCTGACCTCGACCGCCAGCGTCAACGGGATGCTCGGTGACTGGCGATGGTCGCTGTCGGGCAATTACGCCGACGCCGATCAGCTGACCTTCACCGACCGCTACAACAGCCTGACCTCGACCTCTTCGGTTGACCGCTTCGACAGCAGCCAGCAGACCTTCGGGGGCAATGCCAATCTGTCAGGCACGGTCACCGACGGCTGGGCCGGCCCGATCCGCCTGTCGATGACGGGCGGCTATTCGGGCATCCGCTATGACAGCCGGTCGGTGACCTCGAACGGCCTGGCGACGAGCGATCTCGCCCGCGACCTTCCGAGCGTCTTCGGCTCGCTGACCGTCCCGCTTCTCGACCCTGACTATAATGTCGGCAAGGTCGGCCGGGTCTCGCTGACTTTGAGCGGGCAGGTGCAGAATCCCAGCGATTTCAATTCGCTGAAAAGCTGGGGCGCCAACCTCAACTGGGGCCTCACCAAAAATCTGTCGGTGATCGCGAGCTTCAACCATGACGAGGCCGCGCCTAGCGTCACCCAGCTTGGCGCCGCGCCGCTGGTAACGCCTGCCGTCAACTATTACGACTTCCGCAATGGCCAGACCGTCCAGATCACGACGACCACGGGCGGCAACCCGTTCCTGCTTGCCGAGCAGCGCCGCGATCTCAAGCTGGGGCTGAACTGGTCGCCGCCGATGATCGAGGGGCTCGACCTGTCGATCAATTACAACAGCAACAAAAGCTATGACACGGCGAACGCCTTTCCGCTGCTGACGCCCGAAATCGAAGCGGCGTTCCCCGACCGCGTGACCCGCGATGGCAACGGCACGCTGATCGCGCTCGACCAGCGCCCGGTCAATTTCGACCGCGCCGAAAATTCGCAGATCCGCTGGGGCATCAACTTCGGCAAGAGCTTTGGGCAGCCGGCACAGGGCGGTCCCGGTGGGCCGGGCGGTGCGGGCGGACCGCGGCCGGGTGGTGAAGGCGGCGCGCAGGGACCGCGTGGCGGCCCCGGCGGTGGTCCGGGCGGCGGCCCGCGCATGGGCGTGCGTGGGCCCGGCGGGCCCGGGGGCATGTTCGGCGGACCTCAGGGCGGCCGCTGGCAGGTGTCGCTCTATCACACGATCAAGCTGACCGACACGGTGCTGATCCGTCCGGGCGTGCCCGAACTCGACCTGTTGAATGGCTCGGCGACGGGCAGCAGCGGCGGCAGCAACCGCAACCTGCTCGAACTCGACGGCGGCGTCTTTTACAAGGGGATGGGGGCTCGCGTCAGCGCGAAGTACGACAGCGGCAGCACCGTGGTCGGCGGCAGCGCGGGCGACCTGAAGTTTGGTGACCTCGCGACCTTCAACCTGCGCTTCTTCATGGACTTCAATCAGCGGGCAGAGCTGACGAAGAAGCTGCCGTTCCTGAAGGGATCGCGCCTGCGTCTGTCGGTGGACAATCTGTTCGACGCCCAGCGCAAGATCACCGACGCCAATGGTGTCGTGCCGCTCAACTACCAGCCGGGCTATTCGGATCCGCTCGGCCGCTATGTCGAGCTGGAGTGGCGCAAGTCCTTCTAGGCGGGGTAGGGCGCGCCGATCATGCTTCCGGACGAAGGCTCGGCCGGAACGAAGGTCAGGGCGTCCAGGAACTGCGCGGTGCAGCCGGCCCAGCTATAGCGCAAGCCCAGCGCGGCGGCGTCGGCGCGGTTGCACGTCAGCGCCGCCGCGATTGCCGTATCAAGGTCTTCGTCGAGCGCGCCCGCGCCGCCGGTCACGATGTCGCCGGGGCCGGGAACCGGATAGGCGGCCACGGGCGTTCCCGACGACAGCGCCTCGATGACGACTAGCCCGAAAGTGTCGGTGCGGCTTGGAAAGACGAAGACGTCGGCGCCGGCATAGGCCGAGGCTAGCTCCTCGCCACCCATCTTGCCGAGGAAAAGCACATCGGGATAGCGCGCGCGGAGGTCGGCGAGCGCGGGGCCGTCGCCGACGATTATTTTCGTGCCCGGCTGCCGGGTGGTCAGGAACGCCTTGATATTCTTTTCGACCGCAACGCGGCCGACATAGAGCTGGATCGGCCGGGGCAGATCCCGGAAGGCTGGATGCGCCGGCCGGTCGGCGCGGAACAGCCGGTGGTCGACGCCGCGCTCCCACATCATCGTCTGATCCAGCCCCTGATCGGCGAGCTCGCGTTTCAGCGACCGCGTCGCGACCATGATGTGCCGCGCGGGCTGGTGAAACCAGCGGATGAAGCGCCAGACGAAATCGGCCGATACGGGCAGCCGCGCCGCGACATATTCGGGAAAGCGCGTGTGGTAGGCAGTGGTGAACGGAAAGCCGTTCGCCAGGCACCAGCGCCGCGCCGCAAGCCCGAGCGGCCCTTCGGTCGAAATGTGGATCGCCTGCGGGGCGAAGGCGCGGATGCGGCGGCCGACGGCGCGCCGGCCGGCAAAGGCCAGGCGGATCTCGCCATAGGTCGGGCAGGGGATCGACCGGAACAGGTCGGGCGAAATCACTTCGACCTCATGCCCCTTGGCGCGCAACTCGCCGATCGTCGCCTGCAGCGTGCGGACGACGCCGTTAACCTGCGGCGTCCAGGCGTCGGTGACGATCAGGATCCGCATCGCGGTCAGGCCGCGCGGGCGGGGGCGGGCAGGCTCAGCTGGGCAGGTGCGCTGCGGGCGGCAACCTCCTCGGCCCAGTGGAGAATTTCCATCGTGCCGTCATGATGCTCGACCAGCGCGGTGCATCCCTCAACCCAGTCGCCGTCGTTGTAATAGTCGACGCCGTCGATCTCGCGCATCTCGGCGCTGTGGATGTGGCCGCACACGACGCCGTCGACGCCGCGCGCGCGCGCAGCATGGGCGACGACTTCTTCATAACGGCCGATGAACTGGACCGCGTTCTTCACCTTGTGCTTTGCGACCAGCGACAGCGACCAATAGGGCAGGCCGAGCTTGCTGCGCACCGCGTTCACCACGACGTTGCACTTCATCAGCGCGGTGTAGGCAGCGTCGCCGACGAAGGCGAGCCAGCGGTGCGCGAGCATCACCGCGTCGAAATCGTCGCCATGGACGACGAGCAATTTCTTCCCCGTTGCGGTCTCGTGGATCGCCTCGCGCCGGATTTCGACGCCGCCGAAGTCGAAGCCGTCGAACGGCTTGATCATCTCGTCATGATTGCCGGGGACATAGACGACGCGCGTGCCGCGCTTCGCACGCTTCAGCACGCGCCACACGACGTCATTATGCTCGGGTGGCCAGAAATGCCGCTTCTTGAGCCGCCAGCCGTCGATGATGTCGCCGACGAGGTAAAGCGTCTCGCAGTCGACATGGTCGAAGAAGTCAATCAGCAGCGGCGCGTTGCAGCCGCGCGTGCCGAGATGGATGTCGCTGACCCACACCGCGCGATAATTGCGGCGCTCGCCGATTACCCGTTCGGGAATATGCGGGTCGGTCGTGAAGGGGTCGGGAAAACGGGCGGGGATGGGCAGGGTAGAAATCGATGCCATGTCTCACTCCGTAGGCAGCCTTGGCTGCCCACGGCCTAGACAGGAGTTTTGTTACAGCGTGCGGCCCGAAGCCGCGACAGTTTGAAGAAAGTTAGGCGTCACTTCGGTGACGGCTCGATCGTTTCCAATCTTCGTCATTGCGAGGAGCCGAAGGCGACGCGGCAATCCAGAGCGTGCGTAAACCGCTCTGGATTGCTTCGCTTCGCTCGCAATGACAAGGCGTAAGGATCTAAGTCCGCCTTATCACCAGATTCCTGATTTCGCTCATATCCTCGATCGCGAAGCGCACGCCTTCGCGGCCCAGCCCCGAGTCCTTGACCCCGCCATAGGGCATGTTGTCGACGCGGTAGCTCGACACGTCGTTGACGACGATGCCGCCGACGTCGAGATGGTCCCACGCCTCCAATATCTTGTGGATGTCGCGCGTGAAGATGCCGGCCTGCAGCCCGAACTTGCTGTCGTTGACCTCGGCGAGCGCCGCTTCCCAGTTCGAGAATTTCGACAGGACGACGACCGGACCAAAGGCTTCCTCGCGCACCACATCGGTGCCATCCGGAACATTCTCCAACAGCGTCGCCTCGAGCATGTTTCCGTCGCAGCCGCCGCCCGCGAGCAAGGTTGCGCCCGCATCGACCGCGGCGTCGATCCAGCCCTTCAGCCGCTGCGCTTCCTTTGCCGAAATCATCGGGCCGATGAAGGTGTCGCGGTTCTTCGGGTCTCCCGATTTCAGCGTCTTGACCTTCGCGGTTAGCATGTCGCGGAAGGTATCGTAGATATCTTCGTGAATGATCGTACGCTGCACATGGATGCAGCTTTGCCCCGACTGATAATAGCCCCCGAAGACGATCCGCGCGAGCGCATGATCGAGGTCGGCATCCTTGTCCACGATCACCGCGGCGTTGCCGCCCAGCTCGAGCACGACCTTTTTCTTGCCCGCCTTGGCTTTCAGATCCCAGCCCACGCCGGGCGAACCGGTAAACGAAAGCAGCTTAAGCCGCTCGTCGGTGGTGAACAGGTCGGCACCGTCGCGGCTTGCCGGCAGGATACTGAACGCACCCTCGGGCAGGATGTCGCACTCGGCGAGCACCTCGCCCATGATGATCGCGCCGAGCGGCGTCATCGACGCCGGCTTCATCACAAAGGGGCAGCCGATCGCGATCGCCGGTGCGATCTTGTGCGCGGCAAGATTGAGCGGAAAGTTGAAGGGCGAGATGAAGCTGCACGGACCGATCGGTACGCGCTTCCACATCCCCATATAGCCCTTGGCGCGCGCCGAGATGTCGAGCGGCTGGATCTCGCCATAATTGCGCGTGGCTTCCTCCGCGGCGATGCGGAAGGTGTCGATCAGGCGGCTGACCTCGCCCTCGGCGTCGGCGATCGGCTTGCCCGCCTCGACGCACAGCGCATAGGCGAGTTCGTCGAACCGCTCGCGAAAGCGCTTCACACAATGGTTGAGGACGTCCTGCTTCTCGAAGCTCGCGAGCCGCGCCATCGGCTCGGCGGCGCGAACGGCGCCGGCGATCGCCTCGTCGATGACATCGGGGGTCGCCAGCGCGGTGCGGAACGCGACCTCGCCGGTGAACTTGTCGATCACCGCGAGATCGGTGTTCGGCTGCACAGCCTTGTTGTTGAGATAGAGCGGATAGACGTCTTTGAGTTTCATCGCTTTCTCCATCCTCCCGCAGGCGGGAGGGGGCTTTCAGAGGCACGTGACTCTGAAAGCGGGTGGGCCAGCAGCGGCGCGGATCGCCCACCCCGCTGCGACGAGCGAGCAAGCTCGCAAGTCTCACTACCCCTCCCGCAAGCGGGAGGGGAGCTAAGTTAGAGCTCCTTCGACAGCTTCTTGATGTCGATGTTGAGGATCTGGTCATTCTCCGAATAATCGACCGGGCAGTCGATCAGGTGGACGCCGGGCGTGTCGCGCGTGTGCGCGAGCAGCTCCTTCAAATGCGCGGCGCTCTCGACACGATGGCCATGGGCGCCATAGCTTTCGGCATATTTGACGAAATCGGGGTTGCCATAGGTAAGCCCCCAATCCTTGAAGCCCATGTTCGCCTGTTTCCAACGGATCATGCCATAGCTGTTGTCGTTGAGGATCAGTACTGTCATGTTGAGCCCCAGGCGGACCGCGGTCTCCATTTCCTGGCTGTTCATCATGAAGCCGCCGTCGCCGCAGATCGCCATGACCTTGCGTTCGGGATAGATCATCGACGACATCATCGCGCTCGGCAGGCCCGCGCCCATCGTCGCGAGCGCGTTGTCGAGCAGCACGGTGTTGGGGCGATAGGCGGTGTAACCGCGCGCGAACCAGATCTTGTACACGCCATTGTCGAGGCAGATGATGCCGTCGTCGGGCATCGCATCGCGGATCGACTGCACCAGATGCGGCGGAAAGATCGGGAAGCGCTCATCCTTGGCCAGCGGCGCGGTGTGGTCGACCTCGCCCTGACGATAGGCCAGCATATGGTCGAATTTCCAGCTGCCGTTCGGGACGATGTCTTCCTTGATCTGCCACACCGCATTGGCGATGTCGCCGATCACCTCGATATGCGGGAAATAGACGGGATCGACCTCGGCCGTCTTGCTGGAGATGTGGATCACCGTCGGGCCATCTTCCTTCATGAAGAAGGGCGGCTTTTCGATCACGTCATGGCCCAGATTGACGATGCAATCCGACGCCTCGACCGCACGGTGGACGAAGTCGCCCGCCGACAGCGCTGCGCAGCCGAGGAACTTCGGGTGCCGCTCGTCGATCACGCCCTTGCCAAGCTGGGTGGTCAGGAACGGGATGCCGGTCTTTTCGATGAACTGCAGCAGCATGCGACTGGTCATCGTGCGGTTGGCACCGGCCCCGATCACCAGCACCGGCGACTTCGCATTTTCCAGCGCCTTCACCGCTTCGCGGATCGATTTGGTGTCGGCGTTGGGGCGACGCGCATGGCTGCGCTTCAGCGGACGTGAATCGGTGTGCTCGTCGGCGATGTCCTCCGGCAGTTCGATATGGACCGCGCCCGGCTTTTCCTCTTCGGCCAGCCGGATCGCCTCGCGCACGCGGCTAGGGATATTGTCGCTGCTCGCCATCTGGTGCGTGAATTTGGTGATGGGCGACATCATCGAGCAGACGTCGAGAATCTGGAAGCGCCCTTGCTTCGATTTCTTGATCGGCTTTTGCCCGGTGATCATCATCATCGGCATACCGCCAAGCTGGGCATAGGCTGCCGCAGTGACGAAGTTGGTCGCGCCGGGGCCGAGCGTGGCAAGGCAGACGCCGGTCTTGCCCGTATGGCGCCCGTAAGTGGCGGCCATGAAGCCCGCGCCCTGTTCGTGGCGGGTCAGGATCAGCTTGATCTTCTTCGACCGCGACAGGCTGTCGAGGAAGTCGAGATTTTCTTCGCCCGGAACGCCGAAGATATATTCGACGCCTTCTTCTTCCAGGCATTCGATGAACAGGTCGGATGCTTTTTTCATGTGTCAGTCGCCCCCTCAGCCTTACACCATCTGGTGCGGCTCACAGCCCGTGCCGGCGACCCTGCAGCACAATGATGATGCAGTGTTTCCCGTCGTAGCCCCGCGAGTCCCTGCTGCACCGGACGCTTTTGTAACGGGACGAGAAGGGGTTGTCACCCGTCCGCTCGGCCGCACGCATCCCGTGCCGGATCGGGGCAACCCCTGCTGGAGCGGCTCCAACTAATTCTTCGTACGTTTTCGTCGCACGCGCATTGACGCGACCAAATTCTATCATTTAGGTTGAATTTGAAATGGCGAAGACCGGTCTCATCATCCGCCACGTGCCGCACGAAGGTATTGCGGGATATCGCGAGCCGATCGAGGCGGCGGGCTTTGAGCTCGACCGCATCGACGTCGACGATCCCGCGTTCGGCCGGGTCGACCTCACCGAACCCGACCTGCTGATCATGATGGGTGGCCCGATGGGCGTGTACGAGGTCGAGGAGCATCCGTGGATCACATGCCAGCTTCGCCGGCTGGAGCGGCGGATCGCCGCCGGCCGGCCGACGCTGGGGGTCTGCTTTGGCGCCCAGATGATGGCGGCGGCGATGGGCGCGCGCGTCTATCCGGGGCCGACCAAGGAGGTGGGTTTCCACCCGCTGTCCGGCATCGATCGCGAATCTCCGCTGCGTCACCTCGCCGATGTCGCGGTGCTCCACTGGCACGGCGACACCTTCGATTTGCCCGATGATGTTGAATTGCTGGGATCGAGCGAGGCCTATCCACATCAGGCCTTTCGCCGCGGACCCAATCTGTTGGCGCTACAGTTTCATGCCGAGATGGGTCTCGACCCCCGCTTCGATGCGTGGGTCGATCAATGGCCGTCGGCGCTGACCGAGGTCGGCAGTTCGCCGGCAAAGATGCGCGCGGCGCATAGCGAGCATGGTCCTGCTGCGGTGGCGGCGGGGCGCCTTATGGTCGCCGAATGGCTGGCCGGGCTGGAATGAGGAGGAACGGAGGCAAATCTTTCCTCGGATATTTGCCCCCGCCACCGTGATTTTAGATCGGGCGCCGCCTACTCGGTTTTTGCGGCCTCGCCAGCCGGGTTCGGCAGAACCTTCGGCCCGGCGTCGTCGGTGTCGACATATTTCAGCTTCGCGCTGTCCTTGTCGAATTCCTCGGGCGTGGACGGAGCGATATTCGGACGCCCGACCATGATCCCCATCTTGATCTTGCACTTCACATAATAGGTCTCGCCGGGCTCGACCTCGAGCGTCAGCAGGTCGGTCGCTTCGCTCTTGACCGTATAGCTGTGCGATCCGGCGTCGGTCGGCAGGATGAAATATTTGTTTGCCCCAAGCGCGCTCAGCCGTTCGCCATTTTCGTTCACGCCGCAGCCGAGGGCAAAGCCCATGCCGCCCGGACGATAAAAGACGACCTGGCCTTTGCCTTCGGGCGGGGCCGGGATGACCTTCTTCACACCCTTGCCGTCGTCGGATTTTTCTTCCTTGGCGATTGCCGGCGCCATGGTTCCGGTGACGGCTACCGCCGCCACGGCGAGCAACGCCGCCCCCATCAATTTCTTCATGCCTTTGGTTCCCCCGTTTCGGTAATCGTACTGGTTTCGGATGCGGCCGGTGTTGCCGCGACCCCGGGTGCGGCGGGTTCAGCCGCAACCGGATCGGCCGTCGCCGGAGCGACAGCGGATGGATCGCCGGGAAGGGCAACTGCCAGCTTGGCGGTCGCATACATTCCGGCCGGAATATCGGCATTCTTGCCATTGAGCGCGAAGATCAGCGGCATCGCGACGAGCCCGCCGGCGACGCTCGCTCCGAAAGCCAGGCCTTCATTATTGCCGCCGACGCCGCCCAGCTTCATCCCGCGCAGCGGAATTTGCCGCCCTTCGTAATCGAGATAGCGCGCGCCGAGGATCAGTTCGCCGGCCTTGCCGCCCCAACTCGACTTCGCCGAATGCACGACCTGACCGCGCCCGGTCGTTCCGGCCGGGATAAGGATCTGGTCGCCGAACATGACTGGCTGCAGCAATGTGATGGCATACCAGTCGCCGGTCTTGTGGGTCTTGCTGTTGATATTATCGTCGACGCGGATGTGAACCAGCGTCCCGGCGGGAACGTCGGTCGGCGGCACAGGGACGGGAAGGGCCTGCGCTTCCGCGGCCACGACGGGCGCATCCACTTGCGCCACAGCATTTCCTGCAGTCAGCGCGAGCGTCAAGGTCGCCGTGCCAGCAGCACGGCGCAAAAACACCGAAGTCAGCATGGATTGCGACCCCCTCCCCAAAGCGAAGGAATATCGCGCGATTTTTACATGGCAAGCGGGAATATATCCGGCCCGCGATCGCCGCCGCCGGGATTGGTTCAGTCGATGTCGAACAGTCCCGCGAGCTGCTCGACCATCGTGCCGCCAAGCTGTTCGGCGTCCATGATCGTCACCGCGCGGCTGTAATAGCGGGTGACGTCATGACCGATGCCGATCGCGCACAGTTCGACGGGTGACCGGTTCTCGATCCATTCGATCACCTGTCGCAGATGCTGGTCGAGATAGGCGCCATGATTCACCGACAGCGTGCTGTCGTCGACCGGCGCGCCGTCGCTGATCACCATCAGGATACGGCGTTCCTCGGGGCGGCCCACGATCCGGTGGTGCGCCCACATCAGCGCCTCGCCGTCGATATTTTCCTTGAGCAGCCCTTCGCGCATCATCAGGCCAAGCGACTTGCGCGCGCGGCGATAGGGTTCGTCGGCGGGCTTGTAGATGATGTGGCGCAAATCATTGAGGCGGCCGGGGTGCGCGGGGCGGCCGGCGGCGAGCCAGTCCTCGCGGCTCTGCCCACCTTTCCACGTCCGCGTCGTAAAGCCGAGGATTTCGGTCTTCACGCCGCAGCGCTCCAGCGTGCGGGCAAGAATGTCGGCGCTGATGGCGGCGATGCTGATCGGCCGCCCGCGCATCGAACCCGAATTGTCGATCAGCAGCGTGACCACCGTGTCGCGGAAGTCGGTGTCGCGCTCGACCTTGTACGACAGCGAGCTGCCGGGCGAGACGACGACGCGCGCGAGACGGGCGGCGTCGAGCTGGCCCTCCTCCTGATCGAAGTCCCATGCACGGTTCTGTTGCGCCATCAGGCGGCGCTGGAGCCGGTTCGCGAGCTTGGTCACGGCGCCCTGCAGATGCGTCATCTGCTGGTCGAGATAGGCGCGCAGGCGGGTCAGCTCGTCGGCGTCGCAAAGCTCGGTCGCCGCGATGATCTCGTCATGCTTTTCGGTGAAGCGGATATAGTTGAAGTCGGGAACGTCGGTCGGCAGGCGGTTGGGTCGGACGGGCAGCATGCCTTCGTCGCCTTCGCCGCCCATCTCTGGCTCGCCGTCGGCCTCCATTTCCTGCGCGTCGGGATCGGATTCGCCGTCGTCGGCCTGATCGCCGGCCATTTCGGCGCGGGCGTCGACCTGGCTCTCGCCGCTGCCGCCGTCCTCGCTTTCCTGTTCTTCCTGGCTCTCGTCGGCCTCGGTCTGGTCCTCCTCGCCAGTATCTTCCGAGCCCTGCTCCATCGGCTCGTCGCTGACGATCAGATCGAGGTGGCGGAGCGCGAGCTTCGCGGTTTCGGCAAAGGCGGCCTGATCGTCGATCAGCATCGCCAGCGCGGTCAGGTCGCCGCCGGCGTCCTTGGTGATCCATTCGCGGACCAGCGACAGGCCGGTTTCGGTGCCCTGTGGGGCCTGATCGCCGGTCAGCGCCTCGCGCAGCATCAACTCGAGCGCGCTCGAAACGGGAACATCTTCCTTTGCCTGCGCGCGGCTGATCGGGTCGGAGCGCATCCGCATCGCGAGCGAGGCCGACAGGTTGGCGCGCATCCCCGCCATGTTGCGCGCGCCCAGCGCCTCGACGCGCGCGCGCTCCATCGCGTCGAACGCGGCCGCGGCCAGCGGCTCGGACGGCCGCGCGGCATTGTGGACCTTCTCGCTGTGATGCTTCATCCGCAGCGCATAGCCGTCGGCGAAGCCGCGCGCTTCGGCAACTTGGTCGCGCGGCAGGGTGCGCGACGGGGTCGGCACCTTGATCGCCTTGCCGATCTGCACCGGCGCGTCGGCGGTAAAGCCGACCTCGACCTCCGGATCGCGCGTAACGGCGCGTGCTACGCTCGACAGCGCGGTCTTGAGGTCGTCGAGGGGGGATTGGCTTGCCATTTCGACTCGGCTCTAACCAGCTTTCGGCTTCCGGGGAAGATATCTATGCTTCCTTGACCTGACCCGGGCGGAAGAGCATCGCCGCCGTATGTCCTCCGCCCCAATCTCTCCCATGAAAAAGCCGTGGATCGTCATCGTCTGCGCGGCCTTCATCGTCACGCTGGCGATGGGGGTGCGACAGAGTTTCGGCCTGTTCCTGCCGCAGATGAGCGTCGATATCGGGATCAGCCGATCGGACTTCGGCCTCGCGATGGCGCTCCAGAACCTGCTGTTCGGGCTCGTCCAACCCTTCGTCGGCGCGCTGGCGGACAAGCATGGCGCGGGGCGCGTCGTGCTGGCGGGGGCGTTGCTCTATGCGGCCGGGCTCGTCGGCGTGGCGTTCGCGACCGATGCGATCGGTCTGCATATCAGCTTCGGCCTGATGATCGGCATGGCCCAGTCCGCGACGACCTTCGTCGTCGTGCTAGGCGCGGTCGGCCGCGTGGTCAGCCCCGAGAAGCGCAGCGGCGCGTTCGGCATCGTCACCGCGGGCGGTTCGCTCGGCCAGTTCCTCGTCGTGCCGCTCGCCTCGATGCTGCTCGGCGATGTCGGCTATCACCAGACCCTGTGGATCATGGCGGGCCTCGTCGCGCTTTGCGGCCTGCTCGCGATCGGCGTCGCGGGACGCACCGACACGCCGGGCACGCTGGTCGCCGAGGAGCAGACGGCGCGTGAGGCGCTGCGCGAGGCAGCCGCCCATCGGGGATATTGGCTGCTCAACGCCGGTTTTTTCGTCTGCGGCTTCCACATCGCCTTCATCGCGATCCACCTGCCGTCCTACCTCATAGACAAGGGTCTCGGAACGGACATCGGCTGGCAGGTGCTCGCGCTGGTGGGGCTATTCAATATTCTCGGTTCTTATGTCTTTGGTCGCGCCGGTGACGTGTTGCGGCAGAAATATGTGCTGTCCGCACTCTACACCGCGCGATCGGTCGTGATTGCGGTCTTCCTGTGCCTGCCGTTGACGCACTGGACAGCGCTCGCCTTTGCGGGCGCGATAGGCTTTCTGTGGCTCGGCACCGTGCCGCTGACGAGCGGGATTGTCGGGCGCATCTTCGGCATCCGCTACCTATCGATGCTCTATGGCATCGTGTTCCTCAGCCATCAGGTCGGCAGCTTTTTCGGCTCTTGGGTGGCCGGCGTGGTTTTCGACGCGACCGGCAGCTACGACATCGCCTGGGGCTTCGCGATCGCACTCGGCATCTTTGCGGGCCTCGTCCATCTTCCGATCGCCGACGCGCCGGTCAAGCGGCTGCAAGCCGCATGAGGCTGGCGCGGCAGGACTGGATCGCGCTCGCGCTGTTCCTGACCGTGGCAGCGGGCGGCCTGTGGCTCTGGACGGGGACGGGGCCCGTCGTCTGGCTCGCCAATTTCGTGATCCTCTGCAGCTTCGGCTGAGCCGCGTTCAATCTTCCTCGTCGCCGGCGATGCGGTGACAGATCGCATTGTCGTCGGGTTTGGGATCGGCGGGATCGGGGACGAGGCGAAAGATATGCGCCCATGGCGTCGCGACCCGCTCGGGCCGTGTGCTCTTTCCGGCGATCACGTCGATGAAATCGCGGCACGCAACCGCGCTGCGCAGGAAATTGCTGTGCCCCGTCGATCCGCGCGACACCTCGGTCGTGTCGATCACCGTGACGCCCGGCACTGCCTTCACATAACAGCGCTCGGGCAGGTCCTTGGCGCGCAGATCGGCGGCGTCGAACGGATCGAAGCAATAGGGCGACCCCAATCGGGGGTAGCCGTGCAGCGCGCGCGACGCCGCAAGCGCCTTGTCCTTCAGCGAGACGTAGATCGTCATATGCCGCCCGCGCTCGACGCGCTCGGGCGCCAGCACATCGTCGACGATATCGCGCTCGAAAGTCTCGCGGTCGATGTCGGGCGAGGCGAGGATGATGTTCGAGATGTTGGTCGTTCGCCCGGCACGGCGCGACAGCCGGTCGGCGGTCGCAACTGCCGGGATCACCAATCGCGCGCCGAGCGAATGCGAGACGATGACGATCTCCTTGACCCACGGCCGGTCGGCAAGCGTGCGCAGGAAGTCGCCGAAATGGCGGACGTCATGATACATGTTGGTCTCGTCGACCGCATATTTCAGCACCTGTCCCTGCGAGGGCCAGCTATATTCGATCACCGGCCCGTCGAAGCTGGTCATGCGCGCGATCTGCGCCGCGTCTTTCGACGTCGTCTCGAACGTTTCGCGATAGCCGTGCACGTAGAGCAAGACGCGGCCCTGCTTGCGATCGGTCTCGGCCTGCAGAGCCTGCCACCAGTCGCCTTCGTTCTGGAACGCCATCGGCGTCCGCAGCTTTTTCTTGCCGCCGACTTCGGTCTCGCGCGGTGCGGCGAAGCGGCCATAACGGACGGTGTCGCCGCGATGGTTGAGCAGGCTGATCGCGCCGGTGCGGCAGTCGGGCAGGCGGCTCGTCACGAAGAACAGCGGTAGCGCCGCATCATCGACGGACGCACCCGCCACCGCCGTGCAGCGCGGGTCGGCAACATAGGCTCCGTGCGGAATCTTGCCATAGTCGACCGGTGTCACACAGCCGGTCAGCGCCAGTGCGGCGGACGCCACCAACAGGTGGCGCATCGGCGTCACTTTCCGACGACCCCTTCGGGCAGATCCTCGCCGAACACGCGCTGATAATATTCGGCGACGATCATCCGTTCGGCTTCGTCGCACTTGTTCAGGAACGACAGGCGGAAGGCGAAGCCGAGATTGTTGAAGATCGCGGCATTCTGCGCCCAACTGATCACGGTACGCGGCGACATGACGGTCGAGATGTCGCCGTTGATGAAGCCCTGACGCGTCAGATCGGCGACCTTGACCATATTGGCGACGGTCGTGTCGTCGGTGCCCGGCACTTTCTTCAGGATGATCTCGCTTTCGGTCGCGGCGGGCAGATAGTTCAGCGTGACGACGATGTTCCAGCGGTCCATCTGGCCCTGGTTGATCTGCTGCGTGCCGTGATACAGCCCGCTCGTGTCGCCGAGGCCGACCGTGTTCGCGGTCGAAAAGAGGCGGAAGTGCGGGTTCGGGCGGATCACGCGGTTCTGGTCGAGCAGCGTCAGCTTGCCTTCGGCCTCCAGCACGCGCTGGATCACGAACATCACGTCGGGACGGCCCGCGTCATATTCGTCGAAGACCAGCGCAGTGGGCGTCTGCAGCGCCCAGGGGAGCAGGCCTTCGCGGAATTCGGTGACCTGCTTGCCGTCCTTCAGCACAATCGCGTCGCGGCCGACCAGATCGATGCGGCTGATGTGCGCGTCGAGGTTGACGCGGATGCACGGCCATTTGAGCCGCGCGGCGACCTGCTCGATGTGGGTCGACTTTCCGGTGCCGTGATAGCCCTGCACCATGACGCGGCGATTGAACTTGAAGCCGGCGAGGATCGCCAGCGTCGTGTCGCCATCGAAGACATAGGCGGGGTCAAGGTCGGGAACGCGCTCGTCGGCTTCGCTGAAGGCCGGGACCATCATGTCGATATCGACGCCGAACATCTCACGCGCGCTGACCTCGACATCGGGCGCCGCGAGGAGCGTCGAGCCGTGGTGGTCGGGAAGGCTGTTCGGAATATCGGTCATGGCAAAAGTCCAGCGCAAGCAAACAGGGAGAGTCGCCGCCGGGCGGCGCTTCGCCGTCGCGGTATCTTCATGGGTTGCACGTTGCAACGTCTATTCTGGCGTTGAGGAGCCGTCGCGCCGGTCGTGCGAACGCCGGCGGCATGCTCTTACCACTCCTCTTCGTCCTCCAGCGTGTCGCTGATCGAATAGACGACCGTCCCTTCGCCGCCGCCCGAACTGTTGCAGGCCTTGATCTGATGGACGCAGCTTTCGCCGGTATAAAGTTCGGCGGAGCAGGTCTTCAGCGATTGCGCGGTCGCTTCGGTCAGCTTGGGCTCGGTCGCCCATCCGAAGGCGCGCGTTTCGAAACCGGCGTCGTTCGCCCGGTGGAACGAACCGCAGGCGCGGCCCGAAAACACCAGCACGACCTCGCAGGATGGCTGGCCGCATTTCGCCAGTGCGGCCTTCTCCGCGTCCGCACGGCTCGCCTGATCGGCAACCGCGAAGCCGCGAAAGCCGCCTTCCAGATCCTCGACCAGCGCGGCATAGCGCGGTTGCCCGGGCGCGGCAGCACCCGTCAGCGTAAGCGCCGCGAGCGCGGCCACAGTCCATTTCAGTTTCATATACGATCCCCCGATCGACCCCGCCGCAACGCTATGTCAGGCAACGTCGGCGATCAAGGCCCTATGAATGCGGGGAAATGTCAGAGGAGGCCGAGCGCCTTCATCACCGCCGACTGGTCGTAATAGGGGCGCTCGCAGACGATCTTGTCGCTGCCCGGCGCGAATTCGAAGCTCGCCGCGATCCGGATGCGGAAGGCGTTGCCAGTGGGTTCGATCGTGCGCAGGCCCAGCTTCAGCGGACCCAGATGCGTGCCGGTCAGCCAGAATTCGACCAGCACCGTATTGGTGGCCGCGTCGGCGGCGATCGCGATGACCTCGTTCGCCTGATCGGGAAAGGGTTCGCGTGAAGCTGCGAAATAGGAACGCACCGCCGTCTCGCCGTCGAAGATCGTGCCGGGGCCGAGCAGCTCGTATCGCGGATGCTCGAAGGTTGCGAGGACGCCGTCCCAGTCGTGCGTGATTTCCAGTGCCATGTGGCGGCGGACGGTTTCGATCCGCCGTTCGTCAAGGTCGCTCATCGTCGCTCTCCCGTGCGAAGACCTATGCGAAAGCCTTCGTCTTTCTCAGCAGCTGATATGCCGCAACAACCTCGCCGAGTCTCGTCTCGAAACTGCGATCGCCGCCGTTCCGGTCGGGGTGATATTTGCGGACGAGTTCGCTGTAGCGGCGGCGGAGCGCGGCGCGGTCGGCATCGGTCGGCAGCCCCATCAACTCGAGCGCGCGATGCTCTTCGCGATTGAAACGCGGGTCGGCCGCCGCACGGCGTGCCTCGTTCATCCGTTGGCGGAACCGGGCGCCGAGCGCGTCCATCGGATCCTTGAAATCGGCCCAGCGCGGGGGCAGGTCGGCGCTGCCCGCAGCGCGAAAGGCCCGGCTTTCGGTTTCCCAGCCGGCGGTAGGCGATTGCGCCGCCATGATCTGGTCGGCGCTCATGCCCTCGAAGAAATTATAGCCCGCGTTGAACTCGCGCACATGGTCGAGGCACAGGAAGCGATAGGGCGGGGGGCCATCGGGCGAGCGGTGCTGCGTTACGGGCGCACGAAATTCGCCGGCTTCGCGGCAGCCGGGAACGGCACAGGGGGCTTCGCGCGGAACGCGGCCGTGGAATCGGGGGGAGCGGGGGCTTGTCATGCGGATTGTCCGGCCCCAACATGGGGGCATGACACAAAAAGGTCCAGTGCAACGCGAGATGGAAGAGCGGCTGACCGCCGCTTTTCCCGACGCAAATTTTCTCCTCAGCAACGATAGTGCCAAGCATCATGGCCATGCCGGCGACGATGGATCGGGCGAATCGCATTTCAGCCTGAGCATCGAATGGGGCGGTTTTGCCGGCCAGAATCGGGTCGCGCGCCAGCGGGCGGTTAACAAGGCGCTTGGCGATATGCCCGGCAACCGCGTCCACGCGCTGGCGATAAAAGCGAGTGCGCCCGGAGAATAGGATCAGCGGATATGGCCGGGCATCGCATCTATTCGACGAGCTTTTCGAGCGTTTACCCCCATTATGTCGCGAAGGCCGAACGCAAGGGGCGGACCAAGGCCGAGGTCGACGAGGTTATCCGCTGGTTGACCGGCTACGACCAGACGCAACTCGATGCGCAGATCGCCGCAAAAACCGATTTCACGGGTTTCTTCGCCGGGGCGCCGAAGATGAACATTGCGCGGGCGGAAATTAAAGGCCTCGTCTGCGGCGTGCGCGTCGAAGAGGTCGCCGAACCGCTGATGCGCGAGATCCGCTATCTCGACAAGCTGATCGACGAACTCGCGAAGGGCAAGGCGATGGAAAAGATATTGCGAAGGGCCGCTTCATGACGATCGACAAGGTCAATCTCGCCGACGCCTTTGCGACGTTCCACGATCACTGGAACCCGCGGGTCGCAGGCGACATAAACAATTTCCAGGTCAAGCTGGTGAAGTTCGCCGGCAAGTTCGACTGGCACCATCATGACGCCGAGGACGAATTGTTTCTCGTCGTGTCGGGCCGGATGAAGATGGGGCTGCGCGATGGCGACGTGATCGTCGGGCCGGGCGAATTTATCATCGTGCCGTACGGCACCGAGCATTGCCCCGAGGCGGTCGATGGCGAATGCCATGTGCTGTTGCTCGAACCCGGTTCGACGCGCAACACCGGCAATGTCGAAACCGAAAAGACGAAAAAGACGCTGGAAAGGCTCGATTGATGTTCACTGTCATCACTCCCTCGACCCACGATATCGGCGCGTTCGACGTTCGGCGCACGCTACCGGACAAGGAACGGACGATGGTCGGGCCGTTCATTTTCGTTGACCAGTTCGGCCCGGCGCATTTCGATATCGGGCAGGGGATGGATGTGCGGCCGCACCCGCACATCAACCTGTCGACACTGACCTATTTGTTCGAAGGCGCGATCGACCATCGCGACAGCCTCGGCACTTATGCGACGATCCGTCCCGGCGCGTGCAACCTGATGACCGCCGGTCGCGGCATCGTCCATTCGGAGCGGACGCCGCGGGCCGAGCGCGCCACGGGCTCGCCGATCTCGGGCATGCAGACCTGGCTCGCGCTTCCCGACGGCAAGGAAGAGATCGATCCGGCGTTCGAGCATGTCGCCGCGGGCGATCTGCCGCTGGTCGAGGATGGCAATGTCTCCGCCCGCGTGATCATGGGTAGCCTGTGGGGCGCGACAGCACCGACGACGCAGCATGCCGCGACCATCTATGCCGACATCATGATGAACGCGGGAGCGAGCCTGCCGATCGAGGCCGAGGCCGACGAGCGCGCGGTCGTCGTCGCGATGGGCGACGCGACCCTCGATGGCGAGCCGCTCGACCGCTATAGCCTTTATATTCTGAAGCCCGGACAGGCGATGACGCTGCGCGCCGCCACCGACGCGCGCGTGATGCTGCTCGGCGGCGAGGCTTTCACGACGCCGCGGCACCTGTGGTGGAACTTTGTGAGTTCCTCGCGCGACCGGATCAACGAAGCGAAGCACGACTGGAAGGATCGCAAATTCCCGCTCGTCCCCGGCGACAGCGAGGAGTTCATTCCGATCCCGGAAGTGCCGAAAACGCCCGGTTATCCGTGAAGGGTAGTTGACGACCGAAAGGCGACATTTTTAGCATCGTCAACCTGAACTTGTTTCAGGATCCATGGCCGGCCTTTTCCTTAAGCTCTGCGCCGGACGAGGGCTCGGTCCATGGATGCTGAAACAGTTCAGCATGACGAGAATTGAAAGGCAGGAATCCCACCCCAGAGCCAACACAGCCTTCAAATGGGCCTTATCCTACATTATCCGGCTGTCATCGACCCGCCATTTGTTGCAGCTTGCCAGCAGCGACGACGTCCGCCAGACGGTTTCGAAACGAAACCAAAGGAGCGATGCATGAGCGGCGATTTCGAGCAGAAGAGGGTGGCGCTGTCGACCGGGGTCGAACTCGACGTCGTCGATGTCGGGCCGCGTGATGCACCGGTGCTGATCTTCCTGCACGGCTTTCCGGAATCGCACCGCACGTGGCGCTTTCAGCTGCCGCATTTCTCGGACCGCTTCCGCTGCATCGCCCCCGATCAGCGCGGCTATCGCGGATCGTCGAAGCCGAAGGATGTTGAGGCTTATACCCCCGACAAGCTGATCGCCGACATCTTCGCGCTCGCCGACGCGCTCGGCGTCGACGACTTCACGATCGTCGGCCACGACTGGGGCGGGGCGATTGCGTGGGGCGTCGCGCTCGGCGGCCAGCCGGGCAGGCTGCATCCGCAATGGGCGGGCCGCGTGACCCGCGCGGTGATCGCCAATGCGCCGCATCCGGCGATCTTTCAGCGGCTGCTGCTCACCAACCCGGAACAGCGCGAGGCGAGCCAATATATCCGTACCTTCCGCGATCCGGCAAGCGATGCAATCATCGAGGAGCATGGCATCGCAGGCATTCTCGCGCATGCCTTTGCCGGCCGCGTGCCGAGCGGCGGTATCCAGCCGCCTGACGAGATCGCCCGCCTGCTGAAGGATTGGGAGGATCGCGACACCTGTCGCGCGATGATCAACTGGTATCGCGGATCGCCCGCGAATGTCCCGGCGATGGACGAGCCCTATGCCGAGCCGGCGGCCGTTCCGTTCCCGACACTGACCATTCCGACCCTCGTCGTCTGGGCGCTCGACGACGTCGCGCTGCCCGCCTGCAACCTCGACGGAATGGACGAACTCGTCCCCAATTCGGTGATCGTGAAGGTGCCCGGCTGCGGCCATTTCGTGCCGTGGGAAAAGCCCGAAGCGGTCAATGTCGCGATGGACGAATTCCTCGCCAACCGCTGATGCGGCGCGCCTTTTAAGACCATAAAATTTAAGGAAAAAGTTGGCAGGCGGCAGGGGTGCCGCCGCCTGCCGGGAGGGGTCGGTTCTGCGGGGTTGCCGCATTTCTTCAAATCATGCACCCGTCTAGCTCGGGCGCGAGTTAACCATAAGTTTGCCCCCTATTGCAGGCTTTCAGATTCTCCCATTGCTGCCATATTTGCAGTCATGAAAACGGGCAGGCTCAGGGCGGTCACGAAGGTAGACCGGATCGACGGCCCTTCCAGCTGGACGATTGAAGGCGAAGCGCACCGGCTGATCCTGCACGAGGCGGGCAGCTACCACTGGCTCGAAACCTGGCTTGACGATCATCGTACCTCGCTTGGCGATCCGTTGCCGGGCGAGATGTGGTTCATCCCTGCGGGGCATATCTACCGCGCTGCGGCGAAGGGCGGCGGTGTACGGATCATCGAAATCGAAATTCCGACGTCGCGGCTCGCGGTTCCGAAAGATGCGCGCCCGATCGCGGCGCATCAGGACCGGATGATGGCGGCGCTGATGCGCGAGATTGCCGTCGGCGAAACCAAAGCCGGTGGCGCGCTGTTGGCGCTGCTCGCAGAAACGCTCGCGCGGCGGGTCGAGCGGCCGCTGTCGCCCGCGGTCATGGAACGCATCGATCATCTGATGGCGTCGATCCAGACGCAGCTCGAAATCCAGATCACGGTCGAGGATATGGCGGCGGAGGCGGGCATGTCGGTAAACAGCCTGATCGCGAACTTCGCGCGGGCGACCGGCTGGACCCCCGCGCAATATGTGCTGCACCAGCGGCTGCGCCGCGCCTGCTGGTTCCTTGCCAACCGCCCGCTTTCGGTTGCCGAGATCGCGTTCGCGACGGGCTTCTCCAGCCACGCGCATCTCTGTGCTGCCTTTCGCCGCAAGCTTGCTATGTCACCGGGGGAATGGCGCGCATTTGCGAAGGGGAGGGCCGAACTCGATGGCTAGGGCGAATTTATTCCGGGTGCGTGAGGGGCATGGGCACGCGCCCGTAACCAATATCGAGCTGTTCTTCGATCTGGTGTTCGTTTTCGCGATTACCCAGCTGTCGCACGCGCTGCTCGCACATCTCGGCTGGCTCGGAGCGCTCCAGACGCTGCTTATGCTTTTCGCGGTCTGGTGGGTGTGGATCTTCACGACCTGGGTCGCCAACTGGCTCGATCCCGACCGAGCGAATGTACGGTTGATGCTGATCCTTCTGATGCTCGGCGGGCTCGCGCTGTCGAGCTCGATCCCGACCGCTTTCGGCAAGAATGGCTGGCTGTTCGCCGCGGCGTACTGTTCGATGCAGATCGGCCGCACACTCTATATGGTCTGGGCGAGCCGGGGCATCCACGATGGCCGCGCCCGCAATTTCACGCGCATCCTGTTCTGGCATTTCCTGTCGCTGCCCTTTTGGGTCGGCGGCGCGCTGGCCGAGCCGGAGATGCGGCTGGTCCTGTGGGGCGCCGCCTTGCTCGTCGATTATATGGGCCCGATCACCTTCTTCCCGACCCCCGGCCTCGGCCGGTCAAAGGGCAATGACTGGGATATCTCGGGGGCGCATATGGCCGAACGCTGCGCGCTGTTCGTGATCATCTCGCTCGGCGAAGGAGTGCTGATCACCGGCGCGACTTTTGCCACGCTGCCGCAGGACGGTCTGCACTGGCTGGCCTTCGCGATCTGCTTCCTCGGATCCGCAGCGCTCTGGTGGCTCTATTTCGATACCGGCGCGGTGCGCGGCAGCGCGCGGATCGAGGCCAGCGATCAGGCCGGCCTCCTCGCGCGCAACGCCTATACCTATTGGCATATCCCGATTGTCGCCGGGCTCGTCGTGTCGGCGGTCGCGGACGAGATGCTGCTGATGCATCCCTATGGCCATATCGAGCCACAGTTTCTGGCAGTCACGGTCGGCGGCGGACTGCTGTTCCTGATCGGCAATATGGGGTTCAAAAAGACGACCAACGACCGCGGCCTGCCGCCTTTTTCGCACATGATCGGTGCGGTGCTGCTCATCGTGGCCGGTGCGGCGGCGTGGTTCCTTCACTGGCAACCGATCGCGCTCGGGATCGCGGCGGCCGCCGTCCTGACCTTCACCGCGATCTGGGAATGGAGCAGCTATAACGGCGGCTGGCGACGCTGGGCGCCGTGGATCGGCCGGTTTCAAAGCGCCGACACCTAAATCATCTGTGGGGAGTATCAGGGACCATGTCGCATACCGTTATCATGCTGATCGCCGGCGTCGCCTTGCTGATCGTGCTGCGCCTGTTCGTTCGCGACAAGGCGCGCGCGACATTTGCCTTTCTGTTCCTGTGGCTGATCGTTTCGGTCGGCAACCTGCTCGTCGGCGTGCTGTCGGCGGGCTATGGCTGGGGTGAAGAGGCGGTGGTGTGGCTGCTCGTCTTCGGCGCCCCGGCGGCGCTCGCGCTGATCACCGCGCGCCTCGGCCCTAATTCGCGGGGTTGATCAGGCAGCCGCTGGCGCCCGCGTAGCGCGCGCTGCGCGAGGCGAGCAGCGGCACGCTCCCGGTCACCGTCTTCGTCGCCGGATCGTCGCTCAGCGACACCAGCTCCATCCCCGGCTCGAAATCGCTCTGGCAGCTGTCGAGGCTGCGACCCTGCACGTATCGGCATGAACAGCCGACGCGCGCGGCATAGGCCGACCCGAGTTCCGCCTGCGCCTTGAACGAGGGGAATTTCCACACAAGGAAGATCGCGAGCAGCACCCCGAAGCCGATGATCCACGGCAAACAGCCGCCGCTTTTGCCGCCGCGGCGCTTGCGACCGTGCAGATGCGGCGGCACTTCGGGGCGCGGCGCGCCCGGACGCTGCTCGCCCGTTGCCGTATCGGGTGGGTTGGTGTTAGTCACGGTGCGTCATGATCACGAAAAAAGCCATGCTGGCAAGTGCCGCACTGCTGCTGCTCGGCGGCTGGTCGTTGACGCAGGCGGCGGGGCAGGGTGCCTTACCCGAACCCCGGCCGGTCGATGCATCCGAAGCACTGCCGGCGCTCGATCCGGCAATCAAGGGCAAAGCCGACGCCCTGTTCGCCGATGCGGGCGATGTCGGCGAGACACGCGCGCTGCTCGTGCTTCAGGATGGCGAACTGGTCTACGAACGCTATGGGCAGGGCTTCGACCGCAATTCGAAACTGATCAGCTGGTCGATGGCGAAAAGCATCACGGCGGTGCTGACCGGCTTCCTCGTCGCCGACGGCCAATTGTCGCTTGATGGGCCGGCCCCGGTTGCGGCCTGGCAGCGAAGCGGCGATCCGCGCGGCGCGATCACGCTGCGGCATTTGCTCCACATGTCCTCGGGGCTCGAGCATGTCGAAACCGGCGATCCGGTGTGGAAGGGCGATACTGTCGACATGCTCTTCGGCGGCGGCGCGGGCGACATGGCGGGCTTTGCCGAGGCCAAGCCCGCCGCCGCCAAACCCGACGAGATTTTCAACTACAGCTCGGCGACCAGCGTCATTCTGGCCGACATCGTCGCCGACACGCTGACCCCGTCGGACAATCCCGAAGCGCGCCGCGACGCGATGCTCGACTTCATGCGCGGCCGGCTGACCGAACCGCTCGGCATGACCAGCCTGACCCCCGAGTTCGATGCCAGGGGCACGATGATCGGTGGATCGGTGATGCACGCGACCGCGCGCGACTATGCGAAGTTCGGCGAGTTTCTGCGCAACCATGGCGTCGTCGACGGTCAGCGGTTGCTGCCCGAAACCTGGATGCGCTTCATGCTGACGCCGTCGCAGGACGACGCCGGCTATGGCGGCCATATCTGGCTCAACCGCCGTCGCCCGCCGGGCAGCGACGCGGCGCTTTGGCCCGACCGCGGCCCCAACGACCTGTTTGCCTGTATCGGCCATCAGGGCCAGTACATCATCGTCTCGCCGTCGCAGCGGGTAACGATTGTGCGGCTGGGTATCACCCGCGATGATGAATTCCCGGCGCTCCGCCGGCATCTGGCGGATTTGACCGCAGCGCTTTGATTCATTGGGAATTTGCCCGGACGTCCGGTAACGACCGATTGCAGACGTTCTGAGCCTCCGCTAAATCGAGCGACGCTAGCAGGGGATAAAATAATGTTACCACAACCCATGTCGCTAGAATTCGACTTAACTGCCGTGGGGTTCTTCTTACTGATAGCCGCCATGCCCCAACGCATGCTCAAAATTGCCAGCTTCGGTCGAGCAAATCCCCTGAGTCCGAAAGAAGTTATCGGATGGCGCATATTTGCAGGATTTTTCGCGATCGCGGCGGCGCTGCAAGCAATCTCAAAAATGTCGACATAAAGTCCGCTTCCCACCCCTAAGTCGCCTCGTCACGCTCACCACCCATTGACGCCCCATTAACCAATGTTCGGCATATCTTCGCGATCATTCAGGGACGTGGGTGCGCGATGAAATTCGATCCGATCAATCCGGCGGCACAGATTCTCGACCAGTCGGTCGCGAGCGATTGCGGCGAGCTGGCGGTGGGCTGCAGCGATGCGGCCGGCCGTATCAAGCGCGCCACCGACCAGATGGATCGCCAGATTTCCGAACTCGGCCGCCTGGAAGAGTTCGTCGTCAGTCTGGAGGCCGACCAGCGGCAGATCGCGGATTCCACCGACGAGGCGAAGCTGCTGTCGGCGCGCGCCTGCGAACAGCTCGATGCCGGGGCGGAGCGCGTCAATGGCGCGGTGACCGAATTCCGGTCGGTTATCGACCTGATCGCGCGACTGGGCACGCACGTCACCAATTTCGCTGCGGTGATGGAGCAGGTGCAGCAGGTCAGCCAGTCGATCGAACAGATCGCCAAGACCACAAACATGCTGGCGCTTAACGCCGCGATCGAGGCCGAGCGTGCGGGCGATGCCGGGCGGACCTTTGCGGTCGTCGCCGCAGAGGTGAAGAAGCTGGCGCAGAATACGCGCAGCGCCACCGACGAGATCCGCCGCTCGATCGGCAGCCTTGCCGCCGAAGCGGGCGGGCTGGTCACCGAGATCCAGTCGGGGGTCGAACAGTCGAGCCGCGCCGAGGCGCAGTTCGAGACGATTACCGATGCGCTGCACGATGCGACGCATCTTGTCGCGCTGCTCGACGACCAGAGCGACCGTATCGCGCAGTCGAGCGCGATGGTGCATGCCAATGGTGCACGGGTCCGCGAAGCGATGGATCGCGTCGTTCATTCGGTGCGCGACAACAGCGCGATCCTCGACGGCACGCGCTCGTCGATCCTGTCGATGGAGCATGTGTCGAACCGCATGTTCAACGCGGTGATCTCGGCCGGGGTCAGCCCCGCCGATTCCGCGATCGTCGAGCTCGCCTCGCGCGTCCGCGACCGCTTCGTCACTCTGGCCGAGGATGCGATCGCCGACGGCAAGCTGACGATGGAGCAGCTGTTCGATACCGACTATGTCCGCGTGCCGGGGTCGAACCCCGAACGCTTCCGCACGACGCTCTGCGACTGGGCCGATGCCAACTGGCGTCCGTTGTTCGACCAGATCGTTGCCGAGCATCCCGAGATCAAGATGTCGTCGGCGGGCGACATGAACGGCTTTCTGCCGACGCACATCACCGACTGTTCGCGCGCTCCGACCGGCGACGTCGAACATGACACCGCGCACTGCCGCAACGGCCGCATCCTCTATGACGAGACCGACGCGGCGGCGAAGCACAGTAACGCGCCGTTCTTCATGACCGTCTATCGCCAGGAAGGCGACGGCATCAACTACCTGACCGTCCGCAACGTCTATATGCCCGCGATCATCAACGGCCGGCGCTGGGGCGACGTCGAGGTCGCCTATCAGCTCTGAGGGGCGGGCGGAACCGGCGGCTGTGCCGGATATTGCTCCATCGCCGGATCGAGAACCGCCCACCCGGGCGCCTCGCTCGTCCAGATCGCCATCGTCGGTTTGAACTCATGTGCCCGGTCGAGCACGCCGAGCCGCACGACGCGCATCTGCGGCCGGGCCGAGGAGCCGCCGAGGATCGGCGTGCCGCAGGCTGGGCAGTGGGTGCGGGTCAGCATGTTGCCGCTATCGGCAACATAATCATATGACGCGGTCGGCCCGTCGATCGTGATATCGGCGGTCAGGAAGACGGCGTTGTTCGTCGGTCCGCCCGCCGCGATCTGCTGGCAGCGCCGGCACCAGCATTGGCGCACCGCGAGCGGTTCGCCGTCGATCCGGAGTTCGACCGCGCCGCAGGAGCAGCGGCCGGTGTAGGCCATCAGCTTCCCTGACGACGCGCCATGAAGGCGAGCTTTTCGAACAGCATCACATCCTGTTCGTTCTTGAGCAGCGCGCCGTGGAGCGGCGGGATCGCTTTGCCGACGTCGCGGTTCTGAAGCACTTCGAGCGGCATATCCTCGTTGAGCAGCAGCTTCAGCCAGTCGATGAGCTCGCTGGTCGAGGGCTTTTTCTTGAGGCCGGGGACGTCGCGCACCTCGTAGAAAATGTCCATCGCGCGGCTGACCAGCGTTTTCTGGATGCCCGGGAAGTGCACCTCGACGATTTCGGCCATCGTGTCGCGGTCGGGGAATTTGATATAGTGGAAGAAACAGCGGCGCAGGAAAGCGTCGGGCAGTTCCTTTTCATTGTTCGAGGTGATGACGACGATCGGGCGTTCTTTGGCACTGACCGTCTCGTCGGTCTCGTACACATGGAAGGCCATGCGATCGAGTTCCTGAAGCAGGTCGTTCGGGAATTCGATATCGGCCTTGTCGATCTCGTCGATCAGCAGGACGGGAAGCTTGGGGCTGGTGAATGCCTCCCACAGCTTGCCCTTGCGAATATAGTTGCGGATGTCGTGGACACGCTCTTCGCCGAGCTGACCGTCGCGCAGGCGCGCGACCGCGTCATATTCATAGAGGCCCTGTTGCGCCTTCGTCGTCGACTTGATGTTCCAGGTGATCAGCGGCGCGTCGAACGCCTTCGAAATCTCTTCGGCCAGCACGGTCTTGCCGGTGCCGGGTTCGCCCTTCACGAGCAGGGGCCGGCGAAGCATCGTCGCGGCGTTGACGGCAACCTTCAGGTCGTCGGTGGCGATATAGGCGCTGGTACCATCGAAACGCATCGGCTCTTTCCCTTAACGTGAACGTCAAGCGAAATGGCACAGCGGGGCAGGGGGTGCAAGTGAATCTCCCCGTCCCGCGACGGTCGGCGGTTACGGGTGGGCGCGGCTGGCGGCGCGGGCGGCGAGAAGATCCCACAGGCCGCTGTGCTGCGCGATGAGCTGCTGCGCGCCGAAAGCGACGGCGCGTTCGACCGCCGGGCCGTCGGCGATCTGCGCCGCGACGCGTGCGGTATCGCGCAGGTCGGGCAGGGTGCAGCGCGGTGTCGCAAGCTCGAGCCGCTGGGCGCTGATGTCGAGCAGCACGCGGATCGTGCGCCAATCGAGCGTCAAGGCGATCGCCGCGCCCATCGCGCAGCCCTGACGATCCGATTCGGCGAGCATGTCGAGCGCGCGGCGCTGGGCGGCGACGGCCGCCTCGCATTGTGCCTGACCCTGCGTGCTCGGCACGGGGCCGACCGCCGAGGCGATTTTCGAGAGGAAGGCACGTTCCTGGGCAAAGGCCTGTGCGGCCTCCTCCATCCATTTGCGCGACGCGGGATCGACCGCCTTGCGCACCGCGCTGTCGACGACACCCGGATATCGGCCGTGGAGCAGGCACAGGAAATGCACCGCATCGGCAAGGTTGCGCATCGCATCGGGGCCGCTCGACAGCGCGCCCGACTTGACATGTGCGTGCGCGCCGGTGCCTTCACTGGCGACCAGATTATCGAGCAGTTCGGCGACGCCGCGCGGTTGCAGCTTGGGCTGGGTCGACTGGCTCAACGCTTCATCCTTGCCTGTTGCAGCGGAGCGAGCGCCCGCCGCATGGATTTCGAACGTCCAGCCATAGAGCAACGTCGTAAACGTCGCGTTTATGAGCGGTCTCCGCATTTGCCCGGCGGCTGTGCCGGATAGAGACAGCGAGACCGGCAAGCCCGGGGAAGCTTGCCGGTCCGATCGTGGCGCCACGAGCGCCACGGCTGAAGGGAAAGGGCAGGAGAGAGGGAGGTTTCCGGCCCGTTACCCCGTCAAGCTGCGAGGGCGTATTCGCCCGTCTTGTCCTCGATCATCGCGGCCGGCTCTGCCGCAACCGGCGCGGCTTGGGCGGCGGCCTTGTTCGGGAAGAGGAGGCGCGAGGCGAGCACGATGCCGCCGAGCGCGAAATAGGCGGCAAAGGTCTGGACGGGAAAGAAGAACAGCGGCGCGATGAACGCTAGGCGGATGTACAGCGGGTTGAAGCCGAAGTCCTGGCCAACGGCCTCGCAGATACCGAAGAAGGTGTCGCGGCGGCGGAAGAGATTGGTGTTCTGCTGTTCCATCTTCTTGTCTTTCCTTTTGGCGGCGAGGGGGAGTGCCGCCCGATGCCCCCTGCTAAGCAACGGGCGTGCCAATTGTGGCTATCCTTGCATTTCCGGGCTTTTCGGCGCCTCGAACCGCCAAATCGCCCGGTCTTCACTGAACATTGTCCCATCGGGTGGGATTATTCGCCATTTGGCGGCGCGAAGATTAAGCGAAGCTGAAGCGCCCATCTGCCGCCGAGGCGCCATCTGGGGTGGAAAGATGAAGATTTGAAGTAGCTTGGCGAAAATAATTGTGCGGCGCACAATTAATCCGGGCACGCCAACGAAAACGCCCCGCTCGCGGATAATCGCGAGCGGGGCGTCGTGGTCCAGTGGATGGACGTTCGTTGAGCCGGGTGGCCCGTTGTTACTGGTCGAGGAAGCTCCGCATCTTGCGGCTGCGGCTCGGGTGCTTGAGCTTGCGCAGCGCCTTCGCCTCGATCTGGCGGATACGTTCGCGCGTCACGCTGAACTGCTGGCCGACTTCCTCGAGCGTGTGGTCGGTGTTCATCCCGATGCCGAAACGCATGCGAAGCACGCGTTCCTCACGCGGGGTGAGCGAGGCGAGGACACGGGTAACCGTTTCCTTGAGGTTCGACTGCACCGCAGCGTCGACCGGGATGACGGCGTTCTTGTCCTCGATGAAATCGCCGAGGTGGCTGTCTTCCTCGTCGCCGATCGGTGTTTCGAGCGAAATCGGCTCCTTGGCGATCTTCATCACCTTGCGAACCTTTTCGAGCGGCATCGACAGACGCTCGGCCATTTCCTCGGGAGTCGGCTCGCGGCCGCTTTCGTGGAGGAACTGACGGCTGCAACGGACCAGCTTGTTGATCGTCTCGATCATATGGACCGGGATGCGGATCGTGCGTGCCTGATCGGCGATCGAGCGGGTGATCGCCTGCCGGATCCACCAGGTCGCATAGGTGCTGAACTTGTAGCCGCGGCGATACTCGAACTTGTCGACCGCCTTCATCAGGCCGATATTGCCTTCCTGAATGAGGTCGAGGAACTGCAGGCCGCGGTTCGTATATTTCTTGGCGATCGAGATCACGAGGCGCAGGTTCGCCTCGACCATTTCCTTCTTGGCGATGCGCGCTTCGCGCTCGCCCTTCTGGACCATGTTCACGACGCGGCGGAATTCGACGAGGCTCATGCCCGCCGCCTGCGCGATTTCGCTGATCTCGATGCGGATGCGGTCGACGGCCCCGGCCTCATTCTCGGCGAACGCGGCCCACTTCTTGTCGATCGACCCGACGCCATCGATCCAGTTTTCTTCAAGCTCGCGCCCGACATAATTGTCGAGGAACGACTTGCGCGGAACCTTATGGCGTTCGGCAAGGCGCAGCATCTGGCCGCCGAGCGCGGTCAGGCGACGGTTGTAGCTGTAAAGCTGGTCGACCAGATATTCGATCTTGGTGTTATGGAACTGCACGCTTTCGACCTGCGCGGTGAGTTCCTCACGCAGCTTGTGATATTTCTTCTCGGAGGCCGAAGGGAATTCCTCGCCGCCCGACAGCGATTCGAGGCGCGCGTCCTGAAGCTTCTGGAACGCCTTGAAGCTCTTGGTGATGTTGGCGAACTTCTCGAGCGCGTCGGGCTTGAGCAGCTCCTCCATCGCCGCGAGGCTCAGCGTATTGTCCTCTTCGTCTTCCTCGAAGCTCTCGCGCTTGCCCGAAGAGCCTTCGCCGTCCTCGTCGTCGCCGTCAGCCGACGGTTCCTCCTCGACTTCATCCTCGTCCTTGAACGAGACGCCGGCGGTCTTCTCGCTGATCTCGCCGTCGTCCTCGGCGCCTTCTTCTTCAAGGTTCTCGGGCGCAGGGTCTTTCGAGAGCATCGCTTCCAGGTCGACGATCTCGCGCAGTTGCATGTCGCCATTGTTCAGCGCGTTCGACCATTCGATGATCGCGTTGAAGGTCAGGGGGCTTTCGCAAAGGCCGAGGATCATCGTGTCGCGGCCGGCCTCGATGCGCTTCGCGATCGCGATTTCGCCTTCGCGGCTGAGCAGTTCGACCGCGCCCATCTCGCGCAGGTACATGCGAACGGGATCGTCGGTGCGATCGACCGTTTCCTTCTTCTTCTCGATCGCGGGCGCGCTCAGCGAACCCGAGTTGGCGCTGACGTCGATATCCTCGTCGGCGTCCTGTTCGGCTTCTTCCTGAACATCCTCGTCGCTCTCGACGATGTTGATGCCCATGTCAGAGATCGCCGACATGATGTCTTCGATCTGCTCCGACGACATCTGGTCCTGCGGCAACGCCGCGTTCAGCTCGTCATAGGTCAGGTAACCGCGCTTCTTGCCGCGCGCGATCAGCTTTTTGACGTCGGCCTCGTTAAGGTCGATCAGCGGGCCGTCGGTGTCGGTATCGGTGTCGGCGGCGGTGTTCTTCGTGGCCATATGCGTTCGTTGTTCCTGCCTTGGGGCATCAAATGGTCGTTACTGGCTGCTGTCGGACAGCGCGGCCAGGCGGCGGGTCAGTTCCTCGTCCATCGCACGCAATCGTTGTTGGCGTGCCAGGCCTTCGTCGTCCATCGTGCGCTGAAAGTCCGCGGTGGCCTCTGCGAGCCGGGCGCGGATTTCGGGCTGGGAAACCAGCACGCCGATATATTCGTCGAGGTCGCGCAGCGCGACTTCGCGTGCTGCATCAGCCCCTTCGCCTTCGAGCCTTCGATTGAACGAGAAGTGCATTCCGTCGGCTCTGAGCAATGTCATCGCCCTATTATACACTTTCATTGGCTTCAATATGGCAAGCAACCCCTCGCAATCAAGCCCTTCTTGGGCATTTGCGATGTCAAGTATCGCGCCAAGCAGTTCGGCGTCGCCGGAATCGGGGATATGGAGGCGAAAAAGCTCGTCCTCATGGCGCCGGATCGCTTCCGGAAAGCGGAGCAATCCGCCGATCAGGGCGGCGGCATAGGGGGTTGCGATGCCCGACTGGCTAAGCGCGCGCGTTTCGTCGGCGGGCGGCTGGAGTCGCGGGTCGGGCTGGAAGCGGCGGCCGCCGCGCTGCGGTTGCGGCGCCCACGGTACGCGCGGGCCGCGTTCGGGGCGTTGCCGTGCGAACAGCGTGTCGAGTCTTTCGCGGAACGCCTCGCGATAATGGTGGCGGACGTCGGCGTCCTGAATCGCGTCGGCGTGGGCGAGCAAGCGGGTCTTGAGTGCGGCGCGCTCTTCGGGCGTGGAAAGCGGACCGGCGGCGACCTCATGCGCCCAGAGGCGTTCGACGAGCGGCTGGGCGTCCGCAAGAATCTCGACGAAGCCCGCAGCGCCGCGAGCGCGAACGATGTCGTCGGGATCCTGCCCGGTGGGCAGGGTCGCGAAGGACAGGCTGAAGCCAGGGCGCAATAGCGGCAGCGCGCGCATCGCGGCGCGCATCGCCGCCTTCTGGCCGGCATTGTCGCCGTCGAAGCAGAGCACTGGCACCGGCACCATCCGCCAGATCATCCCGATCTGGTTCTCGGTCAGCGCGGTGCCCAGCGGCGCGACGGCATCGGCGATCCCCGCCTCGGCGAGCGCGATGACGTCCATATAGCCTTCGACGACGATGATACGGTCGGTCTGGCGCGACGCGGGCGAGGCCTTGTCGAGGTTATAGAGCGTGCGCCCCTTGTCGAAGAGCGGGGTGTCGGGCGAATTCAGATATTTGGGTTCGCCGTCGCCGAGGATGCGCCCGCCGAAAGCGATCACGCGCCCGCGCGCATCGCGGATCGGGATCATCAGGCGGCCACGGAAGCGGTCGTAGGGCTCCTTGTCATCGACCGCGATGAGCATGCCTGACTCGACGAGCATTGCGGTCGGGAATCTCTTGAGCGCTTCCTTGAGCGCGCTGCGGCTCTCGGGCGCGAGGCCGAAGCCGAAAGCCTTGCGCGTCGCATCCGAAATGCCGCGCTTCCTGAGGTACTCGCGCGCAGGCGCCCCATTGCTGCTGTCGAGTTGCTGCGTGAACCACTCCGCGGCGCCTTGCGTCACATCGCGGAGGCTCGCCTGCTCCTCGGCCTTCTTCGCCGCCCGCGGGTCGGCAGCGGGAACCTCCATTCCGGCTTCGGCCGCGAGTTCCTTGACCGCATCCATGAACGACAGGCCGCGCTGATCGGTCATCCAGCGGATCGCATCGCCATGGGCGCTGCATCCGAAGCAGTGGTAGAAGCCCTTTTCGTCGTTGATCGTGAAGCTGGGCGTCTTTTCGTTATGGAAGGGGCAGCACGCCTTATACTCGCGCCCGGCGCGGGTGACCTTCACCGTCCGCCCGATGAGGGTCGACAGCGTGATCCGCGCGCGCAGTTCGTCCAGCCATTGCGGGGTCAGGGTCATATCGTCGATATGCCCCTGCCAGCACCCGCCCGCAAGCAGGCGGGGAGGGCGGGGCTCAGGAGAGGGCCGCCTTCACCCAGCCCGACGCCTTGCTCATGTCGAGCTGCGAGCCGAGCCGGTCCTTCACCGCGGCCATCACCTTGCCCATATCTTTCAGGCTGTCGGCGCCCAGTTCGGTCACGATCGCCTTGATCGCAGCGGTCGCTTCGTCGTCCGAAAGCTGTGCGGGCAGGAAATCCTCGATGACGGCGACTTCGCCCGCCTCGATATCGGCGAGCTCCTGGCGGCCGCCCTGTTCGAACATGGTGATCGATTCGCGGCGCTGCTTGACCATTTTCTGAAGGACGTCGGTGACGAGCACATCGTCGTCGGCCGGCGCGGTGCCGGTGCGCAGCTCGATATCCTTGTCCTTGATCTTGGCCAGCATCAGCCGGATGGTGCCCAGGCGCGCCTTGTCGCCGCTCTTCATGGCGGCAACCTGCGCAGCCTTGATGTCGTCACGAATCATGCGTGTCCCCATGCGCTGCAAATTTCGGAAAGGCCCTCTCTAGCGGCAAGATTCCAAATCCGATAGCTTGTGAATCACTTTTTTGCCTCCTACTTGGTCGGCCGTTTAGCCCCCCGTCCGGAGCATGTTGAATGGCACCTGCCAACCCCTCTGCCGCGCCCGCAAAGCAGCCTTCCGGCGCTACCGGCGTTCTTGTCCTTGCCGATGGCACCGTGCTGTGGGGCGTGGGCTATGGCGCCGCCGGTGCGGGCGTGGGCGAGATCTGTTTCAACACCTCGATGACCGGATACCAAGAAATCCTGACCGATCCGAGCTATGCCGGGCAGATCATCACCTTTACGTTTCCGCACATCGGCAATGTCGGCGCGAACCCCGAGGATATGGAGCGCGAAAAGCGCGCCGCGATCGGGTGCATCACGCGCGAGCTGCCGACCGCGCCGAGCAGCTTTCGCAGCGTCCAGACGCTGCCCGAATGGATGGCGGCGCAGGGCCTGATCGGGCTTGCGGGCATCGACACGCGCGCGCTGACGCGCCGCATTCGCGACGGCGGTGCGCCGACCGGCGTTGTCGCCCACAGCCCCGAGGGCAAGTTCGATCTCGACAAGCTGCTGATGCTTGCGCAGGGCTGGCCGGGGCTGGAGGGCATGGACCTCGCCAAGACGGTCACGCGCGAACGGCAGGGCAGCTGGGACGCAGGCGTATGGCATCTGGGTTCGGGCTATGACGTGTCGGACCACAAACGCGAGGGCGATCCCGCGCCGCATGTCGTCGCGGTCGATTATGGCGCGAAGGACAATATCTTCCGCAACCTCGTAAGGGCCGGCGCGCGCGTCACGGTGGTGCCCGCGAAAACCAGCCTGGAAGAGATCGTCGCGCTGCGCCCCGCGGGCGTGTTCCTGTCGAACGGCCCCGGCGATCCGGCGGCGACGGGCGAATATGCGGTGCCGGTGATCAAGGGGCTGCTCGAACGCAATGTGCCGATCTTCGGCATCTGCCTCGGCCACCAATTGCTCGGCATTGCGGCGGGCGCGAAGACGGTGAAGATGCATCAGGGCCACCGCGGCGCGAACCATCCGGTGCAGCGCGTCGGCGGCGACTTCGCCGACGGCGTGGTCGAGATCACCAGCATGAACCACGGCTTCGCGGTCGACGCATCGACGCTGCCCGCGGGTGTGGTCGAAACGCACAAGAGCCTGTTCGATGGATCGAACTGCGGGATCGCGATCACGGGCAAGAACGCCTTCAGCGTGCAATATCATCCCGAGGCGAGCCCGGGGCCGCAGGATAGTTTCTATCTGTTCGAGAAGTTTGTGGGTGGGCTGAAGTGAGTCTTGTTTTGAACAGCCTCGCGGCATTCATGCTCATGCAGAATGCGCCCGCGGAAGTTGTTCAGCAGGAGCAGAAGATTGCTGGCTCTGTGCCGGTGCTACGAGCCCAATGGAGGGTTTCTTGCCCAGCGGACCGTGTCGGCGCCGATGGTCAGCCTTTGTGTAGCGCGAAGCACTATGATGCGCCCTTTAGCGTGGAACGGACCGACGACGGATTAATGATGACGTTTTTGGGAGACTGCTTTTCTCGGAAATATGAGAGGAAATATACCCAATCGATTGACGTTTTCGTCCGCCTAAAGCCGGGTTCCTCTAAAGAAACTATCGTAAAGTCATTCAACCACGCATTTCGGTCGCCGCCGAAAAGTCCGAATCCAGAATGCAAATATTTTACCGATTTCGAGATCGATCAGCGCCAGTTGCCTTGGATGGTCGAAGCCGTTTTTCTTGAAAAGAAGCAGTCCTGATAATGCCCAAAAGAACCGACATCCAATCCATCCTCGTCATCGGCGCAGGCCCGATCGTTATCGGTCAGGCGTGCGAGTTCGACTATTCGGGGACGCAGGCGATCAAGGCGCTGAAGGAGGAGGGCTATCGCATCGTCCTCGTCAACTCCAATCCGGCGACGATCATGACCGATCCCGACCTCGCCGACGCGACTTATGTCGAGCCGATCACGCCCGAGATCGTCGCGAAGATCATCGCGAAGGAGCGCCCTGACGCGGTGCTGCCGACGATGGGCGGGCAGACCGCGCTCAACACCGCGCTCGCGCTCGCGCAGGATGGCACGCTGGCGAAGTTCGGCGTCGAGATGATCGGCGCCGATGCCGAGGCGATCGACAAGGCCGAAGACCGGCAGAAGTTCCGCGATGCGATGGACAAGATCGGGCTCGAAAGCGCGCGCAGCGGCGTCGCGCATACGCTCGACGAAGCGCTGAAGATTCTCGAACGCACCGGGCTGCCCTCGATCATCCGTCCGTCCTTCACGCTCGGCGGCACGGGCGGCGGCATTGCGTATAACCGCGAGGAGTTCGAGCATATCGTCCGCGGCGGCCTCATCGCCTCGCCCACCACCGAAGTCCTGATCGAGGAATCGCTCCTCGGCTGGAAGGAGTTCGAGATGGAGGTGGTGCGCGACCGCAAGGACAATTGCATCATCATCTGCTCGATCGAGAATGTCGATCCGATGGGCGTGCATACCGGCGACAGCATCACCGTCGCGCCGGCGTTGACGCTGACCGACAAGGAATATCAGATCATGCGCAACGCGAGCATCGCGGTGCTGCGTGAAATCGGCGTCGAAACAGGCGGTTCGAACGTCCAGTTCGCGGTCAATCCGAAGGATGGCCGCCTGATCGTGATCGAGATGAACCCGCGCGTGTCGCGCTCGTCGGCGCTCGCGTCGAAGGCGACAGGCTTCCCGATCGCCAAGGTCGCGGCAAAGCTCGCGGTCGGCTACACGCTCGACGAGATCATGAACGACATCACCGGGGTGACCCCGGCGTCGTTCGAACCGACGATCGACTATGTCGTCACCAAGATCCCGCGCTTTGCCTTCGAGAAGTTCAAGGGCGCCGAGGCGACGCTGTCGACCGCGATGAAATCGGTTGGCGAGGTAATGGCGATCGGCCGCACGATCCATGAATCGATGCAGAAGGCGCTGCGCGGGCTGGAGACGGGGCTTAGCGGCTTCAACTTCGTCGACCGCCTCGTCGGCGCGAGCCACGACCAGCTTCGCAGCGAACTCGCGCAGCGCACCCCCGACCGGCTGCTCAACACGGCGCAGGCGATCCGCGAGGGGCTGCCGCTCGCCGAGATCAACCGCGTCGCGGGCTATGACATGTGGTTCCTCGAACGCATCGCGGAGATCGTTGCGGCCGAGAATGAGGTGATGGCGAACGGCCTGCCGCGCGACGCCGAAGGGCTGCGCAAGCTGAAAGCCATGGGCTTCTCCGACAAGCGCCTTGCTTATCTGGCGCTCCAGTCGGCGAACCTTCACCCCGGCACCCGCCGCGCCACCGCTCGCGGTTCGGGCCTGATCCACGAAGCCGTGAAGGCAATGACCGGCGGGGTCACCGAGACCGAAGTGCGCGCGTTGCGCCACAAGCTCGGCGTGCGCCCCGTGTTCAAGATGATCGACACCTGCGCCGCCGAGTTCCAGGCGCAGACGCCCTATCTTTATTCGACCTATGAAGCGCCGACCTTTGGCGAGGCGGAGAATGAGGCGAACCCGAGCGACCGCAACAAGATCGTCATTCTCGGCGGCGGTCCGAACCGGATCGGGCAGGGGATCGAGTTCGATTATTGCTGCTGCCATGCCTGCTTCGCGCTTGAAGAGGCGGGCTATGAAACGATCATGGTCAACTGCAACCCGGAGACGGTGTCGACCGACTATGACACGTCGGACCGCCTCTATTTTGAACCGCTGACCGCAGAGGATGTGTTGGAAATCCTGCACGTCGAGCAGCAGAACGGCACGCTTGTCGGCGTGATCGTCCAGTTCGGCGGCCAGACGCCGCTGAAGCTGGCGCAGGCGCTGTCCGATGCCGGCATCCCGATCCTCGGCACCTCGCCCGATGCGATCGATTTGGCCGAAGACCGCGAGCGCTTTGCCGCGCTCGTCAACAAGCTCGGCCTCAAGCAGCCCGAGAACGGCATCGCGCGCAGCCGCGAGGAAGCCGTCGCGGTCGCGGCGCGCATCGGGTATCCCGTGCTGACCCGCCCGAGCTATGTGCTCGGCGGCCGCGCGATGGAGATCGTCGACGATCAGGCGCAGCTCGAACATTATATCGAGACTGCGGTGCAGGTGTCCGGCGACTCGCCCGTGCTGATCGACCGCTATCTGCGCGATGCGATCGAGGTCGACGTCGACGCGCTGTGCGACGGCACCGATGTTGTGGTCGCGGGCGTGCTTCAGCATATCGAGGAAGCCGGGGTCCATTCGGGCGACAGCGCCTGCTCGATCCCGCCGTACAGCCTGTCAGCTGACATCATCGCCGAGATCGAACGTCAGACCGATGCGCTTGCCCGTGCGCTGGGCGTTCGCGGGCTGATGAACATCCAGTTCGCGGTCAAGGGCGACGAGGTCTATCTGATCGAGGTCAATCCGCGCGCCAGCCGCACAGTGCCCTTCGTCGCCAAGGCGGTGGGCTCGCCCATCGCCAAGATCGCGGCGCGCGTGATGGCGGGCGAAAAGCTGGCCGATCTGCCGAAGATCAACCGCGACATCGCGCATGTCGCGGTGAAGGAAGCGGTCTTCCCCTTCGCGCGCTTCCCCGGCACCGATCCCGTGCTGTCACCCGAGATGAAGTCCACGGGCGAAGTCATGGGAATCGACAGCAATTTCAACCTCGCTTTCGCGAAGGCGCAGCTTGGCGCGGGTGACCGCCTGCCGACCGACGGGCGGCTGTTCGTATCGGTCAAGGACAGCGACAAGCCGCGCATCATCGACGCGGTGAGGCAGCTTCGCGCCTGGGGTTGGAAGGTCGTCGCGACCGGCGGCACCGCTGACTATCTGGCCGAGCAGGGGATCGAGGTCGAGCGCGTGAACAAGGTCGCCGAAGGAAGGCCGCATATCGTCGACCGGATCAAGGACGGCGATGTGCAACTGATCTTCAACACGACCGAAGGCTGGCAGTCGCTGCAGGATTCGCAGTCGATCCGGGCCTCGGCGCTCGCGGCTGACGTTGCCTATTACACGACCGCCGCGGGAAGTGATGCCGCGACCCACGCGATCGGGGCACTGCGCGCGCATAGTCTTGAAGTAAAGCCGCTGCAGGACTATTATTGATCGACCGCTCCATCTCCCCACATTGACGGAAACAGCGGCTTGGCCCGCACGGCGAGATTTTCGCTGGCGGGGAAATATTGACGAAGGACAACAGGATAATGGCAAGCGTTGAAAAGGTTCCGATGCTGCAGGAAGGCTATGAGAAGCTGAGCACCCAGCTCGCGACTCTCAAGGCCGAACGCCCTCTGATCGTCGATGCGATCGAGGAAGCGCGCGCGCACGGCGACCTTTCGGAAAATGCCGAATATCACGCCGCAAAGGAACGTCAGGGGCAGGTCGAGGCGACGATCGGCGACCTTGAAGACCGGCTGTCGCGTGCGCAGGTCATCGACCCGACGACGCTGTCGGGCGACCGCATCGTGTTCGGTGCGACGGTGACGCTGGCCGACGAAGACGACAAGCCGGTGCGCTACCAGATCGTCGGGCAAGCCGAGGCAGACGCCAAGGACGGCAAGATCAGTTACAATTCGCCGCTCGGCCGTGCGCTGATCGGCCGCAAGGTCGACGACGAGGTCGAGGTGACCGTGCCGGCGGGCGACAAATATTATCTGGTGACGAAGATCGAATTCGTCTGATCGCGGAGAACGTGCGATGAAGCCGCAGGATGCGCCGCTGGTCACCGGCTATGCGCTGCTGTGCGTGGTTCTGTTCATCCTGCTCTGGATCACCGGCTATCAGGTCGATGCCATTGTGCGCGCGGGCTTCGTTCCCGGGCGGTTCGGGGCCGACCTGATCCTGCCGCCCGGCGCGATGGTTCCCTTCGCGCTGACGCCGCTGACCTCCGCCTTCCTGCATGGCGGGTGGCTGCACCTGATCTTCAACATGGTCATGCTGCTGTATATCGGCCGCCAGCTCGAGGCGCCGCTCGGCAGCAAGGCGATCGCGGTGCTGTTGCTTCTCGGGGCCTATGCCGGCGCGCTCGCGCAGTTTCTGGCCGATCCGCAGTCGGCGGTCCCGATGATCGGCGCAAGCGGCGCGATCTCGGCGCTTGTCGCCGTTTTCGCGCTGATCTTCAGCCGCACGAAAACCTCGGCCATCGGGCCGATCCCCGCGCATTGGGTGCGCGCGCTATGGCTCGCGGCGGCATGGATTTTGATTCAGATCGCGCTGGGTCTCTCGGGCGGCGGCGGGTTCGGCGCGATCGCGATCTGGGCGCATATCGGCGGTTTCCTGGCGGGGCTGGCGCTCGCGCGGCCGCTGCTCCGCTGGCGCTTTGGCGCGCGCTAGGCGAGTAATCCCCCCACCAACAGCATCGCGACGCGGACGTCGATGCCGCAGCCTTCGGCGCGCTTCGCGGCGATGAAATCCGCAATGCCTGTCAGTGGCACGCGGTGGACGGTGATATCCTCGCCATCGACCCCGCCGCCTTCGCCGATCCTGGTCAGGCCTTTCGCAACGAGCAGCGTGAAGCTTTCGCTGACCATGCCGGGCGAGCTGTAGAATTCGCCGACTGTCTGCCATTCGGCGGCGTGATAGCCGGTTTCTTCCTCCAGCTCGCGCTGCGCCGCGATCTCCGACGCTTCGCCCGCGGTGTCGTCGCCGACCAGCCCGGCAGGCAATTCGAGGCAGCGGACCTTCAGCGGAACGCGATATTGCTCGACCAACAGGACATGGCGTCCGTCGGCGGCGTCGTCGATCGCGAGGATCACTGCGGCGTGGATGCCGCGCGAGCGCGAGACATATTCCCACGTCCCCTGCTGTTTGACCGTGATGAAGCGGCCTTCCCACCGCGTCTCGATGGGGGTGTCGGGCGAGGGGACGGGCATGGTCTTCCTTTATAGTTCGATCAGGCGGTCGGGCAGTTCGTTCGGATTTTCGCTGCCGCGCGGAAAATGCTCGGCCAGCACGATGCCCATCTGGCGCACCGCCTCGGCCATGCCTTCGCCGGGCTTGCCGCGGCGGACCAGATCGACCAGTGCCGCCATCGCGTCGCCCCAGACCTCGGGCGCGACCTTGGCCGCGATCGCCTCGTCGGCGACGATGTCGGCACGATGCTCGCGCAGGCTGACATAAAGGAGGATGCCGGTGCGCCCCAGCGTCTTCGCCTCGGTGCCGACCTTGAACAGGTCGATCGCGCGGGCGCGGACGCGGCCGGCAAGGATCGCGCGCGGGGTCAGCCACAGGCGCAAGGGACGCCAGAGCAGGATCAGCCACACGCCGATCCATTTCAGGACGCCGACCGCAATGACGGTGCCGAGCCACTGGTTGGCCGCCAGTTCATGCCCCCAGCCGCCGGTGATACGGTAATAAAGGCCCTGATAGAAATCTGGGAACAGCGCGACGACCGACATCGCAAGAAAGGCAATGACGCTGGCCCAGACGAGCGCGACATCGTCATAATCGTTCGACTGCGCGGCGATGACGGTGACGATCTCGCCGCTGGTATGCGCCTCGGCCGCGGCGACCGCCGCGGTGACGAGATCATGATCGGCTTCGCTGACGTGACTGACTTTCATGGCCCGTTCCCCCTACCAGCCGCCCGAGGCGCCGCCGCCGCCGAAACTGCCACCGCCGCCCGAAAAGCCGCCGCCACCGCCCCAGCTCGATCCGCCGCCGCCGCCCCATGAGGAACCGCCGCCCCAGCCTCCGCCCGAACCGCCGCCCCAGTCGTTATCGCCCCAGATGATGATCGGCGCGCCGCCCCACGGGCGGTTCCGGCGGTGCTTCTTGCCGCGCCGCCCGAAGGCCGAAAGCATCGGCAGGAGGAAAAAGAAAAAGACGATGAAGCCGATGAAGAAGAGGCCGCCGATATTGCCGTCGTCGGCGCGGTCGCGCTCGGCCTTGTCGGCTGCTGCCGCGCGCGCGGCGGCTTCCTCGGGCGGCAACTGGATCTGCTGCGCGATCGCATTGACGCCATCCTGGATACCGCCGGGCATGTCGCCCGCCTTGAACTTCGGGGTCACGACATCGCGGATGATCCGTCCCGACAGCGCGTCGGTCAGCACGGGTTCGAGGCCATAGCCGACCGAAATGTTCATGCGTCGTTCGTTCGGCGCGATCAGGAAGACGACGCCGTCGTTATTCTCCTTGCCGCCAATCTTCCAGTCGCGGCCCAAGCGATAGCCATAGTCGGAAATGTCATTGCCATCGAGGCTGGTCACCGTCGCGACGACGAGCTGGTGGCCGGTCGTCTTTTCCAGCTGTTCGAGCTGGATGTCGAGATTGGCTTCCTCGACCGGCGGAATGATGTCCGCCTGATCGACGACGCGGCCGGTCAGCTTGGGAAAGGTCTGTGCGGCGGCTGGCGCCGCCAGCAACAGCAGCCCGGAAAGGGCGGCCGTCGCCAGCGGGCGCAACAAGACGATAGGACGCACTTTACTGACCGAAGTCGACTTTCGGCGCGACGTTCGCGTTGGGGGTGATCGCCTTGTAGGGGGTCATCGGCTTGGCCCCATGGACGATCTTGGCGCCGATGATGTCGGGGAAGGTGCGGATCGTCGTATTATAGTCCTGCACCGCGGCGTTATAATCCTGAACGGTGACATTGATCCGGTTCTCGGTGCCTTCGAGCTGCGTCATCAGGTCGGCGAAGCGCGCTTGGCTCTTGAGGTCGGGATAGGCCTCGACGCTGACGAGAAGGCGGCCGAGCGCGCTGGATACGCCGCCCTGCGCTTGCTGGAAGGCTTGGACCTTTGCCGGGTCGTTGAGGTCGTCAGTGCTGAGTTTGACCTGCGTCGCCGAGGCGCGGGCCTGAATGACGCCTTCCAGCGTCGACTGCTCGATCTTCGAGGCGCCCTTGGCAGTTTCGACGAGGTTGGGGATCAGGTCGGCGCGGCGCTGATAGGCGGCCTCGACATTGGCCCACTTGGCTTTCGCGGCCTCTTCCTTGGTGGGAACGCTGTTGATACCGCAGGCGGACAGCGACAGTGCGGCAACCGGGACAATCAGCCAACGGGCGGAACGATAGGTCATGGTCATCAATGCTCCCTTGCGCGGCGTTTTGCCGCAACAATACACATAATAGGATCGCACTTGCCTTTGCGCAATCGTCGCGGCACGGTCGGCGCACGGAATAGATCATCCGGGGAGCAGCAAGATGTTGAGCGAATTCAGGGAATTTATCGCCAAGGGCAATGTGATGGACCTTGCGGTCGGTGTGATCATCGGCGGTGCTTTTGCGACGATCACCACCTCGCTGACCGCCGATCTGATCATGCCGCTGGTCGGCTGGATTTTCGGCGGGGTCGATTTTTCGAGCAAGTTCATCCTGCTCGGCAGCGTTCCCGACGGCATCGCCGCGACCGACTATGCCGCGCTGAAGAAGGCCGGCGTTGCGATGATCGGCTATGGCGCCTTCATCACCGCGGTGATCAACTTCCTGATTCTGGCGTGGGTCATCTTCCTGCTCGTGAAGATGGTGAACCGCGTGACCCGCAGGGCTGCCGATGCGCCCGCCGGCCCGAGTGAAGTCGATATCCTCACCGAAATCCGCGACGAATTGCGCAAGAAATAGGGATTTGATCCCCTGAAGGGATGAATGGCCCGCCCGCGCTCTTTCCAAGCGCGGGCGGGCTTCCTATATGGGTCGTGCCGGTTTCGACCGGCTATGGTGATAAATGGTGTCGTGGAATAGACACAGCGGACCCGGGGGCAGTACCCGGCGGCTCCACCACAAACCCGCGTTTCCTTGATGGGGATACGGGTTTCTGACGGGGCCGAACCAGGATCGACGTGTGTTCAAAGACGATGTTTTTGCCCGGGCTGAGTAACCCGTTCAAGGCTCAAACCTATAAGTGCTAACGATAACGAAGCACTCGCTCTGGCTGCGTAACCGATAAGCCTCACGGCCTAAGGTTATTCAAATAGAACGCGGTTCGGACCGAACCGGGCAACAGAATCGGATACCAGCGGCTGGGGACGAGCCGGGCAACAGAATCGTCCCACCTTCCCTGAATTCTAGTGCCGGCCTTCGCATTGGCCATGGTCGCCCAGCGCCTCGATCACGCGGCAGTCGCCGGCGAGGCCGCCGCGGCAGCGGCCGATGATACGCGCGAGTTCGTCGCGAAGGGCGCTAAGCTGCGCAATCTTTTCCTCGACCTGTTCCAGATGGCGCGTCGCGATGTCGTCCGCCTCGCTGCAGTCGCGATCGGGATGATCCGACAGATCGAGCAGCGACCGGATTTCCTCGATCGTGAACCCCAGATCGCGCGAATGGCGCACGAAGCTCAGCCGCGAGCGGTGCTCGCCACCATAGCTTCGGTAATTGGAGTCGGTGCGCGCGGGGGCAGGGAGGAGGCCGATCCGTTCGTAATAGCGGATGGTTTCGATATTGGTGCCGGTGGCACGCGACAATTCGCCGATCTTCATCGCTTGACCCTGTAGTTGCTACAGACTGCATATAAGAGATCGACTCGGAGAACCAAGGAGATTTCGGCGATGGCCGATCAATGCTGTGACGGAAAGAGTGGCAAGACCGCCCTCAATGACCCGAAGTGGCGGCGCGTGCTGTGGATCGCGCTGATCATCAACGCCGCGATGTTCGGGGTCGAGATCGTTGCGGGCGTGGCCGCGGATTCGCGCGCGCTGCAGGCCGATGCGCTCGATTTTCTGGGTGACAGCGCCAATTATGCGATCAGCCTCGGCGTTGCCGGAATGGCGCTGAGCTGGCGCGCACGCGCGGCGCTGCTCAAGGCGGCGACGATGCTGGCGTTCGGGCTCTGGGTCTTCGCTTCGGCTGTCTGGGGCTTCATCGTCGGCACCGCGCCGCAGGCCGAGACGATGGGGTTGATCGGTGCGCTGGCGCTCGTCTCCAACGTCGTTGTCGCGCTGATGCTTTATCGCTGGCGCACGGGCGATGCGAACATGCGTTCGGTCTGGATCTGCTCGCGCAATGACGCGATCGGCAACGTCGCGGTGATCGCCGCGGCGCTTGGTGTGTTCGGGACGGGGCAGGGCTGGCCCGACCTGCTCGTCGCGGCGATCATGGCGGCGCTCGCGATATGGGGCAGTATCGACGTGTTCCGCCACGCGCGCGGCGACCTTGCCAGCGCGGCTGCATAGGTAACGATACCGAAAAGGGTTTCCGCATCCTGTTGCGGCGCATATTGTGCGGCGCACGATGCCGAGCGAACCCATCATCCGGAAAGCGTGGAAAAGCGTTCAGGGAACCGGGGCCGACTCGCATGGCTGAAGCGCCGCCCACCGCTGCCCGGCCGGGCGATTATGTCTTCAAACCGCATGAGCGGCCGTTCATGCCGGGCTCGCCGGCGTCGCCCGACCATCCGGTGCTCCGCAAGGTCTGCTATTTCCTGATCGGCGTCTATCTCGCCATCGTCGGTGGCCTCACCAACGGTCTGCTGATCGCGAACCTGACGACGATCCAGGGCCATATGGATCTGACGCCCGCCGAAGGCGGATGGGTGACCGTCGCCTATAATATGACGAACGCGTGCATGAGCATCCTGCTCTACAAATCGCGCCAGCAGTTCGGCATCCAGCGCTTCGTGCGGGCGATCATGATCGCGCTGCTCGTTGCGAACTTCCTGCAGCTGTTCGACGCGGGTTACCGGATGGAGCTCATCGCGCGCGGCGTGTCGGGGATTGCGGCGAGCGGGCTGACGACGCTCGCGGCCTTTTATCTGATGCAGGGACTGCCGGCGGAAAAGCGTATCGCGGGCTTCCTGCTCGCGATCGGGCTGACGCAGATCGCGGTCCCCTTGGCACGGGCGTTTTCGCCCATGCTGCTTGCCGATGGCGACGTGTCGCACCTGTTCGATTTCCAGTTCGCGCTGTCGCTCGTCGCGGTCGGGCTGGTCTTCATCCTGCAGGTCCCGCCGGGCGAGACGACGAAGGCGTTCGAGAAGCTTGACCTCCTGACCTTTCCGATGCTCGCGGTCGGGGTCGGGCTGCTCTGCGCCTTTCTGGTGCAGGGACGCATCCAGTGGTGGTCGACGCCCTGGCTCGGCGGCGCGCTTGCAGCGTCGGTGGTGCTGATCGGCGCGGCCTTTCTGATCGAACATAACCGCAAGAACCCGATGCTCCAGACGCGCTGGATGGGCAGCGCCGCGCTGGTCCAGTTCGCGCTGACCGGCGCGCTGGTGCGCGTCCTGACGTCAGAGCAGAATTTCGGCGCGTCGGGGCTGCTTTCGGCGATCGGCCTCGTGAACGATCAACTCGTTTCCTATTATTGGGTGCTGACCGGCGCGACGCTGGCGGGCGCGATCCTTGCCATCCTGCGTCTCGACCCGACCGATCTGCGCCGGCCGGTGCTGGTGTCGCTCGCGGTGATCACGGTCGGGGCGTTTCTCGATACCCATTCGGGGCTGCGAACGGGGCCAACGAACCTCTATTTTTCGCAGGCCGCGATCGCCTTTGCTGCGGTCTATTTCATGGGGCCGATGATGATGGAGGGATTGCTCCGGGCGTTGAGCAACGGTCCTTCCTATATGGTCAGCTTCCTCGGGGTATTCACCCTGTCGCAGACGCTCGGCGGGCTGATCGGCGTCGCCGGACTTTCGGCGTTCCACACGCTGCGCACCAAGGCCCATCTGATGACGCTGGGGCAGGGCATTTCGACCAACGATCCGGCGGTGGCGCAGGGGATCAACAGCCTCGCCGGGGCGCTGACCGGCCAGATGACCGATCCCGTGCTGCGGAACGCGGTCGCGGGGTCGCAGGTCGTGCGCGAGGCGGCGCGCGAGGCGACGATCCTGGCGTTCAACGACGTCTTTTTCGTGATCGGCACGCTGTCGGCGCTGGCGTTCATATTGCTGTTCGTGCGCTGGGCGCGCGACCGGCAGCGCGGTTTCAACCCGCTCGCGAAAGAGCTGGAAGCATTGCAGAAGATGAGGGCGCAAAATCAATGAGCGAAGACAAGCCGGACGCACCGGAAACGCCGCAGACCGCGGCAGCCGCCGCCCCGAAAGCGGCGCGCGTGCCTGCACCAGCGCCTCCGCCTGCGGAACCCGAGCTCACGCCCGATGATCAGCTCGGTCCACCGCCCGAGGGGTGGAAGCCGCCACAGTCGCGCGGACGGATCATTCTGTTCGGCGCGATCATTCTCGCGGGCGCGCTGGCCATTCTCTATGCGTGGGGCCTGCCTCCCTTCCGTCCCGACAGCCAGACGACCGACAACGCCTATATCCGCGGACAGACGACGATCATCGCACCGCAGGTCGGCGGCTATGTCACCGAAGTGCTGGTGCAGGATTTCGAGCGGGTGTCGGCGGGGCAGGTGCTCGCGCGGATCGACGACAGCATCTACAAGCAGCGGGTCGCGCAGGGCGAGGCAAGCATCGCGGCGCAGAACGCCAGCCTTAGCAACAGCCAGCAAAGCCAGCGCTCGGCCGAGGCGCAGGTGCAGCTTCAGGATGCGGCCGTCGCCAATGCCAACGCGCAGCTCCAGCGTGCACAGGCCGACATGCGGCGCGTCAGTGAGCTGGTCGATGCGGGGTCGGTGTCGCTGCGCGAGCGCGACCAGACGCTTGCCGCGTTGCGTCAGGCGGAGGCGGCCGTCCGGCAGGCGCAGGCGCAGCGACAGATCGCGCTCGAACAGGTGCGATCGGTGACTGTCGGCCGCAGCGGGCTGGAAGCCGGGGTCGAGAATGCAAAGGCCGCGCGTGGGCTTGCCGACATCGACCTTGGCCGCACGGTAATCCGCGCGCCGCGATCGGGCCGGCTGAGCGAGGTGTCGGTCCGCGTCGGGCAGCTCGTCAATCCCGGGACGCAGCTGATGTATCTGGTGCCCGAAACGCATTGGGTCGTCGCCAACTTCAAGGAATCGCAGACCGCGAACATCCGCGTCGGACAGAAGGCGCGGATGCGGATCGACGCGCTCGGCGGTGCCGAGCTGAAAGGCACGGTCGAAAGCGTCGCCCCGGCGGCGGGCAGCGAGTTCAGCGTCATCAAGCCCGACACCGGGTCGGGAAATTTCGTGAAGGTGCCGCAGCGGATCGCTGTGCGCATCCGCATCGATCCGGCGCAGAAGCTGGCCGCGCGGCTGGGGCCGGGCATGTCGGTCGTCGCTACCGTCTATACGGATGGCGACCGGTGAGACGCGCCGCGCTTCTTTTGCCGCTGTTGCTGGGCGCCTGCGTGCCGGCGATGACGCCGCGCCCCGAGGCGAGCGCGGTCGTACCGCCCGCCGACTGGCGCACGCCGGTGTCGAGCGAGGGCGATATCGATGCCGCTTGGTGGGCGCGCTTCGGCGATCCGCAGCTCAGCGCGCTGGTCGAGCAGGCGCGCGCGAACAACAATGATCTGGCGATCGCTGCCGCCCGCGTCGCCGAGGCGCGTGCGCAGATACGCGTTGCGCGCTCGCTGCTGCTCCCGACCCTGTCGGCAAGCGTTCCGGTGTCGGAGGCGCGCAGCGTCAACGCCTTTGGCCAGCCGAGCGAAAGCACGTCGGCGCAGCCGCTATTTCAGGCGGCCTATGAGGTCGATCTGTTCGGCGGCAATGCGGCGCGGCGGGACGCGGCGCGCGACAATGCGGCGGCGGTCGCGGCGGCGCATGAATCGGCGATGCTGTCGGTCAGCGCCGCGACCGCGAGCAGCTATATCGCGTTGCTCGCGCTCGACCAGCGGCGCGAACTGCTGAAGGAAACGCTCGTCTCGCGCGGCGAGGCGCTGCGCATCGCGCGCGACCGCGCCGAGGCGGGCTATACTTCGCAGCTCGAGCTCCAGCAGTCGGAGGCCGAATATCGCGCGACCGAGCAACAGATACCGGCGATCGAGGCGGCTATCACACGGCAGGAGAATGCGCTGTCGCTGTTGGTGGGTGACGCGCCGCACGCGATCGCACGCGGCGCGGCGTTCGCTGGGCTGACGACGCCGCTGGTGCCCGCCGTGATGCCGTCCGAGCTGCTGCGCCGCCGCCCCGACATTGCGCAGGCCGAATATGCGCTCGCCGCGAGCGACGCCAATCTGCGCGCCGCGCGCGCGCAATTTCTGCCTCAGATCCGGCTTTCCGCCTCCGGCGGCGCGGCGATTTCGTCGTTGCTGGGCGATCCGATCAGCATCTGGTCGATCGGCGGCAGCATATTGGCGCCGATCTTTCAGGGCGGGCGGTTGCAGGGGCAATTCGACGCGGCAACCGCGCAGCGCGATCAGGCCGCCTTCGCCTATCGCAAGACGGTGCTCACCGCTTTTCGCGAGGTCGACGACCAATTGGCCTTGATCGACCGGCTCGGCGCCCAGGAGCAGGCCTTGCTCGCGCAGCGCGCCGCGGTCGCCGAAGTGCTGCGCCACGCGACGAACCGCTATCGCGCCGGCTATTCGCCCTATCTGGAACAGATCGACGCGCAGCGCGCGCTGCTGGCGGTCGATCTGGCGCTGATCCAGCTTCGTACCGACCGGCTGACGGCTTCCGTTGCGCTGTATCAGGCGCTGGGCGGCGGCGCGGCCTAGCGAATCCCGAAATGGATGAAGAAGGATTGCAGCCGCCAGCGGATCTGATCCTCGTCGGGAATCCCGTCCTCGACCCCGAATAGGCGGCTGAGCATCGTGTCGCCGGAGACGATCGACAGGAAAAGATGCGCGGTCGCCTCGGGGTCGTCGATTGCGACCTCGCCCGCCTCGGCCCAGCCCGCGAACAATTCGGTCACCTCGGCGATGAAGGGGAGGTGGAGGTCGCGATAGGTCTGGAGCGCGAAATCGCGGTCGCGAAGGCATTCGGATACGAGCATCCGCATCAGCGCAATTGCCCGCGGCGAGCGCCATGTGTCGCATTCGCTGCGGACATAATCCATCAGCGTCTCGACATGCGACTGGCGCGAGTCCGCGCTGCGGCCGGCGCGCTCCGCCATCGTGTCGCCGCACCAGCGGACGGCAATTGCGTGGAGCAGGCCCTGCTTGTTGCCGAACAGTTCGTAAAGCGTTGCAAGCGAGCCGCCCGAACGGCGAACGATCTCGGCCAGACTGGTCCGGTCATATCCCTGTTCGATGAACAGGGTCTCGGCCGCATCGAGGATCGCCTCGTGTCGCCGTTCGCGCGGAGTTTGTCTATCTATTTGACATAATGCCACTTCATCCTCGTCCAACAGCTTTTCTCTCCCTTGCTCTTTTTTGTAATCTAAATTACACGCATCGAATGTGCAACGGTTCAGTCCGTGCAAAGTTCAAAAAATCACCGAATTTCAGGGGTCCATATGAGTCGCGTCCGTCCCTTTGCAAGCGCCGCCGGCGCTGCGCTGGCCTTGTTGCTGGCTGCCTGCTCGTCCGAAGCGCCCCCCGCGCCGCCGCCGCCCGAGGTCAATATCGTGACTGTGGGAACGCAGGCGGTGCCGAACGTCATCGAACTGCCTGGCCGCGTCCAGGCCTATCGCACCGCCGAGGTGCGCGCGCGCGTCGACGGGATCGTCGAACGTCGCCTGTTCGAGGAAGGCAGCCTCGTCGCAGCGGGCAAGGCGTTGTTCCGTATCGACCCGCGCCAGTTGACCGCCAATGTCAACGCCGCGCGCGCGCAGCTCGCGCGCGCGCAGGCAACCGCGGCGAACGCGCGGCAGGTCGTTGGCCGTTACCAGCCGCTGCTTGCCGATCAGGCAATCGGCAAGCAGGAATATGACGCCGCCATCGCGGCGCAGCGCACGGCGGAGGCCGATGTTCAGTCGGCGCAGGCCAATCTGGAGTCGGCGCGGCTCAATCTTGGCTATTCGACCGTCACCGCACCGATCGGCGGCCGCGCGCGGCGCGCCGAGGTGACCGAAGGCGCGCTGGTCAGCGCGGCGCAGGGCACGCTGCTGACGACGATCGAACAGATCGACCGCGTTTACGTCAATTTCGGCCAGTCGAGCTCGGACCTGATGGCGATCCGCCGCGACATGGAATCGGGACGGCTGGAAGTGCCGCCGGTCGGGCGCACCGAAGTGCAACTGATCCTCGAGGACGGGACGCCCTATCCTGTGGTCGGCCATCTCGACTTTTTCGACCTGTCGATCGACGAGGCGACCGGCACCGCCGCGCTGCGCGCCGAGTTTCCGAACGCCACCAACGCGCTTCTGCCCGGCCAGTTCGTGCGGGCGCGGATCAAGGCGGGCGTGCGCCCCAACGGCATCCTGATCCCGCAGCGCGCGGTTCAGCTGTCGGCCGACGCCGCGACGGTGATGATCGTCGATGCGCAGAACAAGGCCGCGATCCGCCCGGTGAAGCTGGGCACGATGGAGCAGGGGCAGTGGGCGATCCTCGACGGCCTGAGGCCGGGCGACAGGGTGATCGTCGACGGCTTGCAGAAGGTGCAGCCGGGGCAGCCGGTCCGGGTCGCCGGAAAGGCAGCGCCAAAACCGCCCGCCGCCAAGACGCCGGTCCAGAAGCGCTGAGCCCGATATCATGACCCCCCGTTTTTTCATCGACCGGCCCATCTTCTCATGGGTCATCGCCATCGGCATCCTGCTCGCCGGGATCATCGCGTTGCGCAGCCTTCCGGTTGAGCAATATCCGACCGTCGCGCCGCCCTCGCTGACGATCGGCGTCACCTATCCGGGCGCCGACGCTGCGACGCTCGAGCAGAATGTCACCCAGATCATCGAGCAGGAGCTGAACGGGGTCGAGGGCTTCCTCTACATGGCCTCGTCCAGCGAATCTAACGGTACCGCGTCGATTACCCTGACCTTCGAGGCGGGGACCGACATCGACACCGCGCAGATGGAGGTGCAGAATCGCCTGCGCCGCGTCGAGCAGCGACTGCCCGAGGACGTCCGCCGTCAGGGCATTTCGGTGACCGAGGCCAATTCGGGCTTCCTGCTGATCGTCGCGATCACGTCGAAGAGCGGCAAGACCGACCCGATGCAGGTCAATAATTTCGCCAACACGCGCGTGCTCGACGAACTGCGTCGCGTAAACGGCGTCGGCAATGTTCAGGCGTTTGCGCCCGAATATGCGATGCGCATCTGGCTCGATCCGCAGAAGCTGGCATCCTATAATCTGTCGCCGGCCGAGGCGCTGGCCGCGGTGCAGGAACAGAACAGCCAGACGCCGGGCGGCCAGCTCGGCGACCAGCCTCTCGCCAAGGGTGCGCAGCTCAACGCCGTCATCACGACGCAGGGCCGCTTCACCAAGCCCGAACAGTTCGAGAGCATCATCCTGCGCGCCAACCCCGACGGGTCGGCGGTCACGCTGGGCGATGTCGGTCGTGTCGAACTGGGCGCTGCGAGCTATCTCTTTTCGTCCGAACTCAACGGCAAGCCGATGGCAGGCCTTGCGGTCCAGCTGACCCCGGGCGCCAATGCGCTGTCGACGGCGGAGGGCATCCGCGCGCGGATGGACGAGCTGTCGAAGGGTTTCCCGCCCGACATCACCTGGTCGATCCCATACGACACCACGCCCTTCATCAGCCTGTCGATCGAAGAGGTGGTGAAGACGCTGGTCGAGGCGATGGTGCTCGTCTTCCTCGTCATGTTCCTGTTCCTGCAGAACTGGCGCGCGACCGTGATTCCTAGCATTGTCGTCCCGATCGCGCTTGCCGGCGCGTGCCTCGGCCTCTGGATGGCCGGCTTCTCGATCAACGTGCTGACCCTGTTCGGGATGGTGCTGGCGATCGGCATCCTCGTCGACGACGCGATCGTGGTGATCGAGAATGTCGAGCGCATCATGAGCGAAGAGCATCTGTCGCCCTATGAGGCGACGGTAAAGGCGATGGGGCAGATCACCTCGGCGATCATCGGTATCACGCTGGTGCTGATCGCGGTGTTCATCCCGATGGCCTTCTTCCCCGGTTCGACCGGCGGCATCTATCGCCAGTTCTCGCTGACGCTTGCGATCTCGATCGCCTTCTCGGCTTTGCTCGCGCTGACGCTGACCCCGGCGCTTTGCGCGACGCTGCTGAAGCCGCACGACGAGGATAAACGCCAGGGTCCGGTCGGCGAATGGCTCGACCGCTTCTTCGGCCGTTTCAACAACTGGTTCGGGCGCACGACCGACCGCTATCAGGGCGGCGTCGGACGTCTGTTGTCGGCGCCGCTGCGCTGGCTCGGCGTGTTCCTCGCGCTGGTCGCCGTGACCGCTCTGTTGTTCACGCGGCTACCGGGCTCGTTCCTGCCGCAGGAGGATCAGGGCTTCCTGATCACCGTCGTGCAGGCGCCGCCGGGCGCGACGACGCAGCGGACGAATGTTGCGGCGAACGAGGTGCAGAAATTCTTCGCCGAACAGCCGCAGGTTGCGAACACCGTGCTCGTCCATGGCTTCAGCTTCTTTGGGCAGGGTCAGGCGAACGCGATCATGTTCACGCCGCTGAAGCCATGGGAAGACCGCAAGGGCAAGGAAAACAGTGCCGACGCGATTGCCGGCAAGGCCATGGGCGCGTTCATGGGGATCAAGGAGGCGTTCGTCTTCTCACTCTCGCCGCCGTCGATTCCCGAACTTGGCACCGCGAGCGGCTTTACCTTCAAGTTGCAGGATCGCGGCGGCAATGGCCGCACCGCGCTGCTTGCCGCGCGCAACCAGATGCTGGGCGGGGCGATGCAGAGCAAGCTGCTCGCCAATGTCCGCCCCGAGGGGCAGGAGGACGCGCCGGTGCTGAAGGTCGATATCGACCGGATCAAGGCGCGCGCGCTCGGCCTGTCGATCGGCGACGTCAACGCGACGCTCGCGATCAGCTTCGGCAGTGCCTATGCCAACGACTTCACCCGCGAAGGCCGCGTGCTGCGCGTGCTGCTCCAGGCTGACGCCGCGAGCCGCATGACGCCGCAGGACGTGCTCGACCTCAAGGTCCGCAGCACGACCGGAGGCATGGTGCCGTTCGGATCGTTCAGCACTGCCGAATGGACCGCACAGGCGCCGCAGCTCCAGCGCTATAACGGCTATCCCGCAATGACGATTTCGGGCGAGCCTGCGCCCGGCCAGTCGACCGGCGAGGCGATGGCCGAGATGGAGAAACTGGCACAGGGACTGCCCGACGGCTTCGCGTTCGAGTGGACCGGTATCTCCTATGAGGAGAAGCAGTCGGCTGGGCAGATCGGCATGCTGCTCGGCCTGTCGCTCGTCGTCGTCTTCCTGCTGCTCGCCGCGCTTTACGAAAGCTGGTCGGTTCCGGTCGCGGTGCTGCTGGTCGTGCCGCTCGGCGTGCTCGGCGCGGTGCTCTTCTCGATGCTGCGCGGGCTCAACGCCGACATCTATTTCAACGTCGGTCTGATCACGATCATCGGGCTCGCCGCGAAGAACGCGATCCTGATCGTCGAATTCGCGATCGAGCAGGAGGCCGAGGGCAAATCGACGCTCGATGCGGTGATGGAAGCCGTTAAGCTGCGCCTGCGTCCGATCATCATGACCAGCATGGCCTTCATCCTCGGCATGGTGCCGCTGGTGATCGCGAGCGGGGCGGGGGCGGCCAGCCGCCGCGCCGTCGGCACCGGCGTGATGGGGGGCATGATCGCTGCGACCCTGTTCGGCATCTTCTTCATCCCGCTCTTCTATCTGTCGGTCCGCAAATGGCTGAGCCGCAAGCGGCCGCCGGCACCATCGGAAAAAGGTCATCATGAGGAGCATCGCGACGGGGAGCCGAACCATGCGTAAGCCGATTCTGCTTCTTGCCGCTGCGACGATGTTGTCGGGCTGCGTCAATCTGGCGCCGGCGGACACGCGTCCGCCGCTCCCGACCGCGCCCGACTATCCTGACGGCTTTGCGAACGACGTGGCGCTGGGTCAGCGGGCGACCGAGATATCGTGGCACGATTTCTTTGCCGATCCGCAGCTCGAAGCGCTGGTCGCGCGCGCGCTCGAGCGGAACCGCGATCTTGTGGTCGCGGTGGCGCGGATCGACGAGGCGAAGGGGCTGTACCGGATCCAGGATGCCGACCGGCTGCCGACCGTCAACGCGAGCGCGGGGGCAACGCGAAGCCGCAGCTTCTCGCCGTTCGCGGTGCCGCCGGGCCCCGACACACTCAATAACTACACCGTCGGCGTCGGGGTCACGGGCTTCGAGCTCGATTTCTGGGGACGGGTGAAGAATCTGTCCAATGCGGCGCGCAGCCAGTATTTCGCGACGCAGCAGGCCGAGCGCGCGTTCCGCCTGTCGCTGATCCGCGACGTCGCCTCGACCTATTTCGCCTCACGCGGGGCCGAGGAGCAGATCGTCCTTGCTGAAGCCACCGTGACGAGCCGGCGCGAGGGGCTTCGCATCGCCAAGCTGCGGCTTGATGCCGGGGTCACCTCGGCGCTCGACTATCGCCAGTCCGAAACCTTGCTGACGCAGGCCGAGACCCAGCTTGCCAGCCTGAAGCTGGCAAAGGCGCAGGCCGACAATTTCCTGGCCGTTCTGGTCGGCGGCCCAGTTCCCGGCAATCTGCCCGCGCCGCTGGCGCTGGTCGATCAATCGCGCCCGCCTGCGCTGACTGCGGGCTTGCCGTCCGAGCTGCTCGTGGCGCGTCCCGACATATTGCAGGCCGAACAGCAGCTTCGCGCCGCGCGTGCGAATGTCGGCGCGGCGCGCGCCGCCTTCTTCCCGTCAATTTCGCTGACCGGCAATGTCGGCTTTGCTTCGGCTTCGCTCGATAACTTGTTCAGCAACAACGGCCTGACGTGGAGCTTCGGCCCTTCGATCAGCCTGCCGATCTTCGACTTCGGTCGCAACAAAGGCAACCTGACCGTCGCCGAGGCGCGTGAGAATATCGCGGTCGCGACCTATGAAAAGGCCGTCCAGTCGGCGTTCCGCGAGGTTGCCGACGCACTCGCCGGCCGTCGCCATCTGGCCGAACAGGTCGAGGCGCAGGAGCGCGGCACGCTCGCGCAGCGGCGCATCGCCGATCTCGCGCGCAAGCGTTACCGCGAAGGCGTATCGACCTATCTCGAGGTGCTCGACGCCGAGCGTAACCTGTTCGCGTCGGAACAGGCACTGATCGAACTTCGCCGCGCGCAGGTCGACAATCTTGTAACGCTGTATGTGGCGCTGGGTGGCGGGTTGGTCGAGCAGACTCGATAAGCGGGGCCAAAGCCTAGCGAAGCAGGGCCTCATAGCGGGCGTCGAGGTCGATCGCCCGCTGCTCGTCTGCTTCGGCCCGCTTGGCGTTGCCGATTTTTCGTAGCAGGACGCTGCGGTTGTAGAGCGCGCGCGCCGATTGCGGCGAATATTGCACCGCGCGGTCGAGGTCGGCGAGCGCGCGCGCGTCGTCGCCCTGCTGCGCATAGGCAAGGCCGCGGTTGAGATAGGCGGTCGATAATTTCGGCGCGACCGCGATGGCCCGGTCGAACGCTGCGATCGCCTCGTCGAGATCGCCGTTCCACGCGCGCTTCAGCCCGTCCGAAAGATAGGCCTCCGCCTGCCGGCGGACGTCTTTCTTGCTGCTGCTCGCCAGCTTCGTGCATTTGGCTGGCGCCCGATCGGGATCGTTCACCGTGCAGGCATTCCAGTCGCCGCGCCGCGCCGCCTTGTCGGGCAACCGGCGGGCTGCGCCGGTGACGACGATCGAGCCGTTGTCGTCCGACCGCTCGTCGGCCGCGATCGCCGAGACGGCGAGAGGAACGTCCTGAACTTCGCGCCGCGCCATGCGCCCCTGAACCACGATAGGCGCCGCTTCGCTGGCCTTCATCGCCGGAGCGGCGGCCGCGGGTGGGGGAGCAGGAGGGGGCGGAGGTGGTGGTGCTGGAGGCGGTGGCGCAGCGATGTCGGCCTGCGCGAAGTCCACACGCTTTTCAGCCGGAGCGGCGCCTTGCGAGGGTGCCGGACGCGCTGGCGCGGTCGCCGTAATCGTTTCGGACGGTTTCTGCGTGACCGCAGGAACCGGCGACGAGGCGTCGGCGACAACGTCCGCTTCGGTGCCGGGATCGTTGGTAGCTGGCGCGGGTTCCTCGCTGGCGGCCGGGCGGCGCTGGTCATAGGCCGTCCAGACAAAAGGCAGGGTAAGTGTCGCGATCAACGCCGCCGCCACGAGCGGACCGGCATAGGGGCGCCGGATCGAGGCCCACCAGCCGCCGGGGCGGACCGGGCGGGCGGGCGGCGTGGCCGGCGCTGCGTCAGATCCGTCGAAACGCGCCATCGCTGCGCCCATCGCCGCCTCCCGGCGCTTCGGCGAAGGCGGCGGCGGGTCCGGAAGCATTGTCCTGATGTCGTCGTTGCTCAATTACCGCCCCCCCAAATCGCCGCGCGAAGTGGCCGCGCGTGCAGCGGTGCTGAAATCGAGGGACGGGCGAAGGAACATCTGCTGGCCTTATACGCACAATCGGGCGCGGGTGAATGCCTCTCATATTCCGGCGGCATCGGCGTGATCGACGGCGGCGCAGCCTTCGCCGCGCCGCCGTCACCGTGGCCTAGCGTTCGAGCCGCGCCATCGCCCCGGCGGTCTTCGCAGCGCGAACGAGCCCGACGAATTCGTTGCGATAGCCGAAGCTGTCTTCTCCGCGCGCGGCGGTCACGATGCGTAGCACCTCGTCGAGGCTGGCCGATCCGCTATAACGGCCGCCGCGCAACAGTTCGGCGAACATCGCGACGCCGGTCGCGAAGCGGGCGTCCTGCGGCGCGTCGGCGAAGCGGGCGAACTCGACGCGACGGTCGATCGGGGTCGAGATCAGCTCGCTGCGATCCGACTTCGGCAATTTGTAGCGGATCTTCACGAAGCCATATTCGCTCGTTCCCTCAGCATTCGGATTGCGCGGGCTGCCGCGAACGACCTCGGGCGAATAGCGCAGGTCGTTCATCATGCGCGGCCCGCCGACGGGCACGATCTCATAGATCGCGGTGACAGTCTGGCCCGACCCGACATCGCCGGCATCGACCTTGTCGTTGTCGAAATCGTCGCGGTTCAGCATTCGCGTTTCATAGCCGACGAGCCGGTATTCGGCGACCGTGGCGGGGTTGAACTCGACCTGGATCTTCACGTCCTTGGCGATCGGAAAGAGCGTCGAGGTCGCTTCGTCGACCAGCGTCTTTCGCGCTTCGCCCAAGGTGTCGATATAGGCGGCGGCACCATTGCCGTTCTGCGCCAGCGTCTGCATCAGCGCGTCGTTGTAATTGCCCATCCCGAAGCCGAGGACCGAGAGGAAGACGCCCTTGCCGCGCTCGCGCTCGATATAGCCCTTGAGTTCATTCTGGTCAGTGATGCCGACGTTAAAGTCGCCGTCGGTCGCCAGCATCACACGGTTGACGCCATTGGGGTCGAAATTCTGCTGCGCCAGGGCATAGGCCTGACGGATACCCTCGGCGCCCGCGGTGCTGCCGCCCGCGCCGAGCCGGTCCATCGCTGCGAGGATTTTGGCCTTTTCGCTCGCCCGCGTCGGCTCGAGCGCGGTTCCCGCACTGCCGGCATAGGTCACGATCGACACCCGGTCGTCGGCACCGAGTTGGTCTAGCAGCAGGCCCAGCGACTGTTTGACCAGCGGCAGCTTGTTCGGCGCCTGCATCGACCCCGACGTGTCGATCAGGAAGACGAGGTTCGCGCGCGGCCGCGTCGCGCGTTCAACCGAAAAGCCCTTGATGCCGATGCGGACGAGCTTGCGCCCTTCCATCCACGGGCTGGGAAACACGGCGACGTTCGAGGTGAAAGGCTGCTGCGCGCTGCGTGGCGCGGCATAGTCATAGGGGAAATAGTTGATCAGTTCCTCGGTCCGGACGGCCGCGGGCTGCGGCAGGACATTGTTGTTGAGCGAGGCGCGGACGAAGGAATAGGAGGCGGTGTCGACGTCGATCGAGAAGGTCGAGACCGGTTCCTCGCGCGCGACCTTGAAGGCATTTTCGGGCGTCGAGGTGAATTTGTCGCGGCCGACATCCTTGTAATAAGGCATTTGATAGTCGGGACGCGGCGCGGCGCGACCGACGACAACCGACGGTGCGGGCGGCGGCGGCGGTGCGGGCGGGGCGATCCGATCGGCTGAGATCGCGCTGATCGCGACAGGCGCATCCATTCGATATTCGCTCCGCTTCGCGGCGGTGACGACGATCGATCCTTCGTCGGCGGCTTCGGCCGCCTTGGCCTCTGTCGGCGCTTCAGACGAGGGCGAAGCGATGTCGTCCGATTGCGAACAGGCGGAGAGAAGGCTGACCGACAGCCCGGCGGTGAGCATCAGAGTAAAACGGGACATGCAAAGTCTCCCTGGCAATAGCGGCGCAGAATCGCCCGCATGTCCCTTCGATGCGCGGGCGCGGGAAATCCTTGGGGAGCTTCGCGAAAAAATTTCGGGTCAGTCGTCGGCGGTGCCTGCGGAGCCGATCTGACGGCGGATTTCGTGCATCCGCCATGACACCGTGGCCTCGGCGATTCCCAGGATCTTCGCCGCCTCGGCATGCGTGAGCTGTTGCCCCGCGACCAGAACCGCCGTGTCGCGAAGATCGGGCTTCAGCCGCGCGATCGCGCTCTCGATCCAGATCGCGTCATACAAGTCGCGGCCGTCCGGCACCTCGGCCAGCCCGACCATGACGCTCAGCCGTCCGGCAAAGCGCGAGAAGGCGGACCGCCGGCGGCGGAAATCGCGGCAGGCGTTGAAGACGATTGCGCAAAGCCAGGTGGTGAATTTGGCGTCGCCGCGAAACGCACCGATCTTTTCGGCGAGGATGCAGCACACGTCCTGCGCTATATCGTCGGCGTCGGCGCGCGCGCCGGTCATCTGCCAGGCAAGGCCGTGGATGCGGTCGTAGTGGCGTCGGAGCAGCGCCGCAAAGGCATCGCGGTCACCGGCAGCCGCCGATGCGGCCAGATCACTGTCTTCGTCGCCCGGACGCATCAGGCGCACCGGCAGGACGGAAGGAACCGTCCGGCGCGATCATGGCCCTTCATGGACCCAGCCATCCCCGCATCCGCCATCGCATCGTCTGTGCCCGATAAGCGACCGCAAGACCATGCTGTTTTGCGCTGGCCGGACTTGTCCGTGAGAATGCGTAAGGCCGGGGCGCGGGTGGACTTTCCCGATTTGATTCTCGTCAGCGCGGAGGCGACTGCGACGCCCGACATTTCCTTCAAACCGCTCCAGCCCCCTGTGCCGTTCAATGTCTATGCCATCCACCTGTGGAATCGGCCTCCGTCGAAACTGGCGACCGTCTTGCTGAAGCATTTGAAGAGCGCCTTTCCGGCCTATAGAAAATTTCTTTAGGCCGTTGCTGGATAGAGATTGTCCGGATCGACGGTTGAGCGTTAGGCAGGTGACATCTGTCAGTCAGCAAAACGGATCATTGCGCTTGTCCTTCAATCTTCCTGATATCTCCAGCCAATCACCGATCATGCACCCCCCGGGCCTTCGCCCGGCGCAAAGGCGGCCGGTCGCGTTGCTGACCATCGCCGCAATCGCAATCGGCATGGGGGGAATTGGACCGACGTCGGCGCAGGTCGAGGGCGAGCCGCGCGTCCATGCCCGCGACATCGGTATCGCGCCCGGAATCTTTAAGCCCGGCCCCCTCAACTCCATTACCGACGTGGACGGCGTGCGCGTCGGCCAGGTTACGCGCATCGAGGGCGCCGACGTCAGGACGGGCGTAACCGCCATTCTGCCGCACGGGGGCAATCTGTTCCAGGACAAGGTCCCGGCAGGCATCGTCGTCGCCAATGGCTTCGGAAAATTTGCCGGCGCTACGCAGGTCGCCGAGCTGGGCGAGATAGAGACCCCGATCGTCCTGACCAACACGTTGAGCGTCGCGCCCGCGATCGATGGCATTCTCGACTGGACGCTGACGCGGCCGGGCAATGAAGAGATCGGGTCGGTCAATGCGGTTGTGGGCGAAACCAACGACGGCACCCTCAATAATATTCGCAAGCGGGCGATCGGCCGACTGGACGTGGTCGCAGCGATCGAGACCGCTACCAGCGGCCCCGTCGCGGAAGGAAGCGTCGGCGCGGGCACGGGCACCCTGGCCTTTGGCTGGAAAGGCGGCATTGGGACAAGTTCCCGCATTCTCCCCCAGGCGCTGGGTGGTTATCGCGTCGGCGTCCTCGTCCAGACAAATTATGGCGGGACGCTGACGATGGACGGCATTCCGGTCGGGAAGGCCCTCGGCCGCTATTTTCTGCGCGAGCATGGCGAGCGTGCGTCTGCCGACGGGTCCATCATTCTGATCGTGGCGACCGATGCACCGCTCAGCGACCGGAATCTGACCCGGCTTGCCCACCGCGCGATCGCCGGCCTGGCGCGGACCGGCGCTGCCTTTTCCAACGGGTCCGGCGACTATGCCGTCGCCTTCTCGACAGCCGATGGCGTTCGTCGGACGGCAGCACGGCGTGGCGTGGTCACCGCTTATCCCGAACTGGCCAATGACGCGACGTCGCCGATTTTCGTGGCCGTGTCGGAGGCGGCCGAAGAGGCGATCTATAACTCGCTGTTGATGGCCACCACCGTCGAGCGGCAGGCAACGGGGGAAGCCGGAGCGGCGAGAGGGGAGGCGCTCGACATCGCGGCGGTCAGGAAGGTGGTCGCGCGCTATCGACCGGCCGCACCGCGCGCTCCGCTGTCGGCGAAGGGGACTATCCGGTGAAGCGGATCGATGTTCTGGTGATCGGCGGCGGTATCGCCGGTGTGTCGGCGGCGGCACGGTTCGCGCAGCGTACCGACACCGTTCTGATCGAGCAGGAAAGCGCGCTTGGCTATCATTCGTCGGGGCGCAGCGCGACCTTCTATCACTTCGGGATCGGAGACGACGCCGTCCGTGGGCTGACAGCCGCCAGCCGGTTCTTCTTCTCCGATCCGCCGGGTGGGGAGGATTTGCCGCCGCTGTGGCAGACGAAATCCGCCATGTTCTTTGCAACGTCGGAAACGATGGACCAGTTGACGGCGCTCGAGGCCGAAATGCGGCGCTTCTCTGACAATATTTCGCAGGTCGGGCCGAGCGAAATGCAGGCGATCGTCCCTGTGCTGAAGGTCGGGAGCGGAGGCGCTGTTGCCGGACTGGTCGATACGGCTGGCCGCAAGCTGGACGCCGACCTGCTCCTTCAGGCGAATGCCCGCGCGCTGCGGGCCGCAGGAGGCGAGATACATTTCCATGCCGGGGTGACGGGTATCGCGCACGACGGGTCCGACTGGATCGTCGATACGGTCGGGGAAAGCTATGCCGCCCGGATCGTCGTCAACGCCGCGGGCGCCTGGGCGGATGAACTGGCGGTGATGGCCGGCGTCCGACCGCTCGGATTGATGCCGCTTCGGCGGACCATCATCGGCTTCGATCCTCCGAAAGGTCTCGATGTTTCGAACTGGCCGTTCCTCAAGACCGTCTTTGACGATGGCTTTTATATGCTGCCCGATGCGGGGCGGCTTCTGGCCTCGCCCATGGATGTCACGCCTTCGCCTGCGTGCGATGTCCAGCCCGAGGATTATGAAACGGCGCTTGCCGCATGGCGCGTCGAGGAGGCGACGACATTGTCGGTGGACCGGATCGCGCTGAAGTGGGCTGGGCTGCGAAGCTTCGTGGCGGATAAAGTGCCGACGGCCGGTTTCGCGACCGATGCGCCGGGATTCTTCTGGCTTGCCGGGCAGGGCGGTTACGGGCTTCAGACGTCGCCCGCGATGGCGCTGGCGGCCGAAGCGTTATTGTTCGATCTTCCCTGGCCCGAACTGCTTCGGGAACATGGCGTCCAGCCGCATCAGATCCGACCCGAACGTTTGTTCATTTGATACTTGCAGCCGGGTGATGGTTCAGGATTTGGGACGATCATGTCGGGAGTTTTTCTACGCGTTCTGCTTCGCCGGATCTAGGATAGGGTGCGATACGGAGTAGCGGGCTGGCGAGATGGTCGCGAGATATGTTCGCCGACATTCACCCGTCCATGCTGCCAGTATTTTAACGTGCGAGCTTTAGTGCTGTGAGCCGCGAGGTCCATTTTTTTCCGGAGCACTCATGATCCGCCTTTTCCTGTCCATTGACATGGTCGGTTCAACGCAATTCAAAGCCCGTTTTACGGGGCAGGGCAGCCAAGGCTGGCTGGAGACGTTCCGGAACTTCTTCTGCAATTTTCCGCTGATGCTCGCCGGACAGGTCGGTTTCGAGTTCATCGACAGCGATTCCACGCCGGCGATCGATGTTTGGAAAGCGATGGGGGACGAGGTAATTTTCGTCGCCGAGCCCGCGAGCGCCGAGGAGGCCGTCTCTATCTTGCGTGCACTCCTGCGGACCATGACACTCTATGAACGTAAATATTTCGAGCGGCTGCCGCTGCGACTGAAAGGAACGGCGTGGCTGGTCGAGTTCGGCGAACAGAATATCGAGCTTGATATTGCCGAATTGTCGGCGGGCGATGGCGCGCGCCATATCGATTATATCGGTCCTGATATCGACCTGGGTTTCCGCCTGTCCAAATTCGCGCGGGCGTCGAGTCTGGTGGTGTCGCTCGACCTGATGGAGCAACTGCTCGGTGCGCCCAACCGCGACCTCCTGTCGCTGCACTTGCTGGGTGAGGAGGAGTTGAAAGGGGTCATGTTCGGGCGCCCCTATCCGGTCGTCTGGGCTGCCGATGCCGAAACGGGCTTCGACTTTCTGCCGTGGGAGATCAAAAGCTGTCCGCTCGTTGCTGCCGCCGCCGCGGCGCCGCCGACTGAAATCATGAGACTGCAAGCCGCGATCGCCGACATGCGGCTCTATCTGCGCAAGATGCACGGAATCGACCGGATGCCGCTGACGATGGGCGCCAGGCCCTGACCTATGGTCCGTTCGCGGACGCGCCCTCGAAACAGATCACCAATATCGCAATATCGTCCGACTGCGGGACTTCGCCGACGAAGGCGCGAACGCTCTCGGCTAACCCCTCGGCGATAAAGCGCGCCGACGGGTCGGTCCGCGCCTGTTCGAGGGTCGTCCGGATGCGACCGGTTGCATAAAGCTCGTCGCCCGGACCCGTCGCCTCCGACACGCCGTCGGTGAAGAGCATCATCGCGTCGCCCGGCGCGAGGGTGAAGCGGTCCGATTTATATTCGACATCGTCGAAGATGCCCATTGCCATGCCTTGCTGCTTGACCAGCCGTTCGACGTCACCGTTCGCCCGCACGATGAAGGGCGCCTCGTGTCCGGCATCGCTGTACTCGACGCTGCCATCGCGCAGGTCGAGGATGCCGGCAAAGGCGGTCACGAACATTTCGGCGACGTTGTCGCGCGCCAGTTCGGCATTGACCCGGGTCATGATGGCAGCGGTCGAGGTGGCGGACAGCGCCTGGGCTTTGAACAATGTGGTGGTCATCGCCATGAACAGCGCGGCGGGCACGCCTTTGCCGGCAACATCCCCAACGACAAAAAACAGCCGGTTCTGATCGATGAGGAAATAGTCGTAAAGATCGCCGCCCACCTGTTTCGCCGGCTCCAGCATCGCAAAGACATCAAGGTCGGTGCGGCCCGGAAAGGGCGGGAACTTGCCCGGCAACATCCCGATCTGGATATCGCGCGCGGCGGACAATTCACCTTCGACGCGTTCGCGGGCGGCGGTCGCGGTCTGGACCTCGATCAGATAGCGTTGCAGGCGCGCGATCATCACCGACATCGCGGCCGCAAGGCTGCCGACCTCGTCGCCGCGTGCGCTTCCGATCCGTTGGATCGCTTCCATCTCCTGCGCGTCGGGCTCGAAGCTGCGTCGCTCGATGTTTCGTGTGAAGGCGGTCAGCTGCGCGAGCGGCTGGACGATACGGCCGACCAGCATCCAGCCGACGGCGAGAGCCAGCGCGAACATGACGATCCCGACGGCGACTGATTGTAGCATCGCCCCGCGAAGCTTGGCGTCGAGCTGGCTGAGATCGACGTCGGCGCCGATGATATAGATGCGTCCGTCCCGCGTCCGCGCGGGTTTATACACCGATCGAAAGCGCCCGAAGGCATCGCTATATTCGTCGAAGCGGATGCGGCCGTCGCGAAAGCTGGCGTGCAACGGGCGTGGCGCGGTGTCGTACAGGGCAAAATAGCGCGTCTGCGATCCCGCCTGCATTTCCCCGATCGTCGCGCTCGTCGACACCGTCCGCACCTCGGTGCCGAATTGCATGTAGGTATAGACATAGGCGAGCCTCGAACCGTTGGCGAACGCCGACAGCCGATCCTGCAGCGCGTCGAATTCCTCGGGGCTGATCGAATCGCGATCCCGAATCCGCTCGTGATAGCCGGACGGAATGATTGCGCGTGTGGCGTTGACGGCGGTGAGGAGTTGGGTGTCGATGCCCGCCAGAATTTCGGAGCGCTCGATGCGGTAAAGCACGATCGAATAGGCCGTCGCGGTGATCAGGTTCAACACGAACAGCAGCAGCAAGAGCTGGGGCTTCAGCCCGAATTTATGTTTTCGTTCCGACATTGACCCCGCCGCGCCCCTCATTGCCGCTTTCTCCGGCGCTGACAACAGTGCGACTGACTTCTTCAATATTTTGTTGCTATGCGGCGAAAGGTGACGGGGCGGAGGGCGAAATTTTGATCGACAGGCTTTCACGTCTGTTTCGCGTCGAGCGCGGCGAATGGCCGAAGCTTCTCCAGTTCGGTCTGCTCGGCTTTCTGCTGCAGATGGGAATGGGGATCGGCTTCAGCGCAGGCGATGCGGCCTTTCTCAGCCACGTCGGCGCCGACGCGCTGCCGATCGTGTTCATCCTGACGCCACTTGTAATGCTGGTCTATACCGGCCTTTTTTCCGTGTTGATGGTGCGTTTCCGGCTCGATCATCTGGTCATGATGACGCTTGGGTTGCTTGCCGCGGGGGGGCTTCTCTTCTGGCTCCTGCTTGGTGGCGGCGGCGAAGAGAAGCCGCTCTATTATGCGCTGAAGCTCTATCTCGCGATGTGGTACATCGCGCTTTACAGTCTGTTCTGGAATTACACCGACGCCTATTTCGACATTCAGGATGCCAAACGGCTGTTCCCGTTGTTCGCGGCCTTTTGTGCGCTCGGCACGGCGGCCGGCGCGCTCGTCGTCAATCTGCTTGCGGCCACCCTTTCGCTCTCCTCGTTCCTTCTTCTCTGGTCGGCGCTCGCGCTCGCGACGATCCCGCTTGCCCGGCTGCTCGGGCGGCGCTGGCGGCAGATTGCGGAAAGTGACGCGGATGCTGGCGAAGGAGCGGAAGGGGCGGGTGCGCAGCTTGCGATGCTGTTCGGCAGCTTCCGCACCTCGCGCTACACGGTGGTGCTGACGGCGACCTTGTTCGTTACCCTGCTGATGACCAATCTCGCCGAATATCAATATGCGACGGTGCTGCAGGAAGGCCGGAGCGAAGCCGAACTCGCGGCCTTGTTCGGTGCGCTTTACGCCGCTTCGAATATCTTCAACCTGATTGTCTGCCTGTTCGTTTTCAACCGGCTGGTGTCGCGGCTTGGCGTCCGCAACGTCGCTTTCATCCTGCCGCTGACCTATTTCGCGGTCTTTGGCTTTTTCTTTCTCAGCGGTGGATATGCTGCCGCAATAGCCGCCTTTTTCGCTTATCACGCGGTGCTGACGTCGATCGAGTACAACAACCAGAATCTGTTGTTCAATGCGGTTCCCTCGGCGATCAAACGGCCGCTGCGAACTGTAGTGGAGGGAATGTGCGAACCGCTCGCCAGCCTGATCGCCGGCGGGTTTCTTGTTTATGCCGTCAAATATCTCGACCTGCGCGAGCTATCGGGAATCGGGGTGATACTGGGCGTCGCGCTGATCGTGATCGTTGCGTTGTTGCGCGGGCTCTATCCGGCAGCGATGGCCGGAAACATGCGGCGCGGCTGGCTCGATTTCAGCGCTCCTCTGCCGGCGCGGATGCCGGAGGCCGAGGCAAGACTCCGCGCGGTGGCCGCAGACCCCGCTGCGCCGCTCGCACGCCAGGCGACAGAGCTGATCGCCGCCCTGGCGCCGAATGCGGCATCAGGGCATGCCGACGGGATCGATGCCATCCCCGCTTTGCTGGCATCGGCGCAGGCGCGCACGCCGCGCGATCGACGCGCGCTCGTCGACAGGTTGAAGGATTTTGGCGAGACTGCGATTCCCCACCTTGTCGCGGCACTGCGTGACGGACGGCGGGCATATGCCGAAAGGGCGTTGGCCGCCCGCGCACTCGCCGGCCTTTCCTTTGCCCAGTTCGCGGCGCAAGCGGACGGGTTGGTAAAGGCCGAATTGGGCGCGGCGCGGCGATGGGCGGATAATGCGACGCGGCTTGCCGCTGCGGCCGGAGCCGATGCCGCGGTCGGACTGCTGGGGCGGGCACAGCGCGAACGTGCCGAAGCGGCGGTGGATTTTGTCCTCGAATTGCTCGCGTTGCGCGGTTTGTTGCCCGATTTCGATTTGCTGATCGTGTCGCTCCATTCGGCCAATGCCAAGGTTCGCGCGAATGCAATGGAAGCGATTGAAGCGGGCGTCGGCTACAGGCTGTACGCCGAAATCGCCGCAGCCACGCAGGTCGAGGCGAACCGGGCCGAGGCGCCGACGGCGAACGAGATCGTCGCTCTTGTCGATGGCGTGCTCGACAATGGTGGTCCCGTCGAAGTCGCCGCCGCGCTCGATATCCTGTTCGCGCGCCTGCCCGCAGCCGACTTCGCGCGGCGTTCGCGTCGCCTTCTGGGCCCGGGCATGCCGGAGCCGCTCCGCCGCCAGCTCCTCGACCGGTTGGGAATCCTGCACGAGAATGGCCCCGGCCTCGTTGCGCTGATCGATGCGTTGCACCGGATTCCGGGCTTTGCTGCAGCCACCTCCCAGGCGCTGGCCGATCTCGCGCGCTCCGCGACGTTGCACGAGCCGAAAGAGCCCGCGTTCGGCGGCATGGCGAACCGGCGCCCCTTCTGGATCGCGCACCATGCGATCACGGAAGCAGCCTCGCGCCATCCCGATCTGGCGCTGGTGATGTTGCGGATTCAGGATGGGCGCGCCCATGCGGCCTAAAGCGCAGATTGGCATACAGGCACTGCTGCTACGCACGTTTCTGCCGGCCGTAGTCGTCGCCGCACTGGTCTTGGCGACCTTCGTATACACGATGCTTTACGACACGGTCTTGCGTCAATTCGACGACCGCCTCGTCGCGACGAGCACGATAACCGGGGCGCTGATCGATCCCGGCGATCATGACTGGCTGATTGGTCAAGCGCGGGCCGGAAGCGACCCGGTGGCCGTCGAGGCCGACCTTCGTTATCGCCGAAACGTCGAGCCGATGCGTCATATTCGCGAAAAGCTCGACCTCACCTATGTTTACACGCAGGTGCGGGGTGGCGAAGACGATGTGCTCTATATTCTCGACGGCACGGATGGCGACGAGCATACCGCGATCGGTTTTCGTGACAGCCTGCCCGCCGCGACGATGGCCGGGCTGCGCGACGTTCAGGCGGGACGCGGTCTTTATGTTTCGCCGGTCGAATATCAAAAACAGTGGGGGCTGCTGAAAACGGCTGCGGCGCCGGTTTACGGCGCCGACGGACGGATTGCCGGAACCGCCGGCGCCGACGTCAACGTGTCCGTGATCAAGGTCGCGACGCAGAATGCGCTGTTTCAGAGCGCCATGATCGGAATGGCGTCGATCATCATTTGCCTGATCGTCACGCTTCAGGTCGTGCGCCGCGTCGCGCGCCCGATCGAACGGCTGACACAGGAAGCGTTGCGCATCGCGGCGGGTGATCACAGCCCGCCGGCGGCCATTCGTCGCCCGCGCGAGGTCGGGGCGCTGCGCGATTCGCTGGCGCTTCTGGGCGAGCATGTCACCGACGAGATCGGCCAAGGCGCCGCGGAATCGGAACGCCACAACCTGGCCCAAGGCGAAATGCGTCTGCTCGCCGGTCTTGATGCGGCCACCTCGTCGGTGGTGCTGGCGGACGGACCGGAGCGTACGCTGGTCTGGGTTGTGACGGGTGACGCGGGATTGGCCGCCATGCTCGCCGCGCGGGCTATGGCGCGCCTCGCCGAGCGTGCAAAGGACAGGCCTGACCTGATCGACCGGCTCGATACGCTTGCCGATCTCGATCAAGGTGCTCTTCTTCGCTTCGAGGCCAGCACGCGCTCGCTGACTCTGGTCTCGGCGGCGACGTTGATGATTGAGGCCGATGATGAACCTGTGATGCTCGTGCCGGGGGTAGCCGTGACGCTTCCCGCGGGCCTGTCGCGCTTGCGCTATCGTGAGGCGCTCATCCCTCTGGCCGGCCAAGGGGTTCGTCGATGATGTCCCTTGATGTGATCGACCGCATGACGACACTGGCGACCGTTCCGCCTTTCGATCGGCTGTCGGGGCGCGAATTGCTGCTTGTCGCCGAGCAGATACGGCCCCGCAACTTTGAGCCGGACGCCATGTTGATCGAGAGAGGGCAGGTGGCCGACATGCTCTATGTCGTAGCCGGCGGATCGGCTGTGGCGGACGGCGCGGATGCGCCCTTACTGTTCGATGTACCGTCCCTCCTGTTCACGCTGCCTGCCGACCGGGAATATCGCGCGGGCGGAGGCGGTTTGCGCGCGCTTTGCCTGGCAAAGCCCCATCTTTTTACGATCGCGCGCGAATGTCCTGAATTTATTGCCGCACTGGTCGACCTGAGAGCGATCGCGCAATGAATATCCGGTCGATCATCCTTGCTGCCTCGATCCCGCTTTTCATCCTGCTGGCGGCGGTCAATGGCGCCCTCCTTTATTTTCAAAGCCGTGCCGAAATGATGCGCGGCCTCGACCAGCGCGCCATCGCGGCCGCCGTCACCGGCGCGGAGTTTTTTTCGCAGATGGACCGGCCGCGATTGGTCGTCGATGATCCGGTGCGGATGCGCGCTATCACGATCGCGATGCGATACCTGCCGGGACTGGACGGCTATTATCTGGTGGACCGGGATGGCGGAAAGGTGGAGCTGGCGGCCCCGGTCAGGCCTTGGAATCCCGTAGCGGCGGCGGGGGGATCGGCGGCCGTCGCGCTATCACAGGGAGAGGTCGGAGAGCGGCACGTCGTTGCGCTGGCGCCCGTCGCGGGAGGCGGTTTCGTCGCGGCACGGTTCGACGCCGAACCGCTGTTCGCACGGATCGATGATTTGCGGCGATGGATCATGTTGGGCGTCGGTCTGGCGGCGTTGATCGGTCTGGCGGCGGGTTGGTACGTCGCGCGGCGGATCGTTCGCGATCTGGCTGTGAGCCGGGCAACCATGAACGCTCTCGAAGCGGAAGGGGCGCTGCCCGACGCGGAAGGACTATCGATTTCCGAAGCGGCAGACCTTGCGGCCGCGCTGCGTCTGGTCGACGCAAATCGTCGTGCTGCGCGAAGCCGGCTCCGGAACCAGGTGGTGCAGCAGGACCGGGAACGAACCGACGTCGCGGCCTTCGCAACATGGCGTCAGTCGGTGTTCCCTCCCGTTTCGGCGACCCTCGCCGGTGCAGCCGTCGCCGCACGCATTGTCGGCGCAGCACCGCCCGGTGCTTTCTACGTGCTTTGCGAAGGCAAGGGGGGCGCTGTGCTGGTGGTCGGTGAGTGCGAGGGCGCCGATGCGGTCGATGCGCTGGCGTCGGCGATCGCGGCACGGAGATTTCTCGAGCGGCAGTGGTGGCTATCGGGCCCCGAACAAGCGATCGCGCTCGCGCGGAGTGCCTTTGCAGTCACGCGTCTCGACTATCGGTGCTGGACTGAGATTGCCCCGCCGGAGGCCGCGCTGCTTCTGCTCACCGACGACGCCGAAACGGCCCGCCGCGCCGAAATCTACGCGCGAATAGATCCCGACATTGCCCCCGACTTGCTCCTCGACGGGCTCGCGGCATTGCTCCACCCCGCCGGGATATTTGGCGCGCTGCGCCGCGCCTGATCAGCCGATCGCGGCCAGCCCGGCGTCGATATCCGGCTCGATCGCGAAGATCGCGGTGAAACCGCTGATCTCGAATACCTCGTGGACGGTTGCCGAAAGGCCGGTGAGGACCAGCTTGTGCCGGGTCGCCTTCGCCGCCTTCACCCCCTTCAGGAAAACGCGGAGACCCGCCGAGCTGACATAGGCGATGCCGGACAGATCCATGATCGTCGCCTCATGGTGCTGGACCCTGTCGGGCAGTACCGCCTCCAGTTCGGGGGCGCTATTGCTGTCGATGCGCCCCGACGCGGCGACCAGCCATGCGCCGTCAAGCTGGGTTTCGGTGATTTCCATTGTCGTTTCCCGTTTTTGAGCGGTGATGCCCGTCGTTGGCTTTCATTATGTAGCGATTGAGAAATTTTTCCACTCGATTAAGCTGGTGGCCCGCAAGCGCCAGCCTTGCATCTAGGAATGATCGGTGTCGTGGAGACGGAATTCGCCTGCACTTTGTCCGACCGGCACGCTGCTTTCCGGGCGATGATGGACAATGCGGAGACCTTTCTTGCCGGGCAGGAAATCCCCGCAGCCGTCATCGGGAAGATGATGATCGCGGTCGACGAGATCGTAAGCAATATCTTCGCCCACGGCGCGCGCGACGGTGAACCGACGGTCAGCATCCGCCTGCACGTCGGCCCAGACCGGGTGAGTGCGGAAATCGAAGACGACGGCATAGCATTCGACCCGCTGCAAAGCACGGAACCCGATACCGGATTGTCGGCGGAAGAGCGGCCGATCGGAGGGCTCGGCATCCATCTGGTGAGGAAAATGATGGATGACGCCCGCTATGATCGCGATCACGGACAGAACCGGCTACGATTCCATAAGAGATTCGCGCTAGAAGCTCCGCACGAGGGACCGGAATCGCCGTAGGGATGGGGCCGTTCGGCGCGAATGGGGGTATTTATGTTTTCGCCATCGGGTCCACCCAAGGCGGATGATGTCGATGATCGGCATCTGCTGACGATCTGTCACAGCGACGGTTTCGGACTGTGCATTCGTGCATTGCGCGACTGCGCTTCGGGGCTGGTACTTGATCATTTCAGCGGTAAGATCGGTCCGCAGATGTCGCAGCACAGCCTGCAGGTGGCGCCTGGTCTCCATATCGGAGGAACCCGCTATATCGGTTATCTGTCGCACGGATGCGACCCCAACTGCCGTCTCGACATGGTGCGCTTCGAACTCGTGGCGTGTCGTCCGATCGGCGCGGGCGAGATATTGACGATCGACTATGCCGCGACCGAGGACCAGCTTTTCAGTCAGTTCGCCTGCGCGTGCGGGGCGGAAAACTGTCGTCACTGGATCACCGGCCGTCTCGACCCGGTCAGCGCCGCGGGGCAGCTTCATCTCTCCGCGCGCGACCTCGCTGCACGCCATATCGCCGCCGCTTCCGCTTGACCGAACAGTCGGTCGCCATGCCTCGCCTCTGGTGGGAACGCCCCGATCTTTGTTATGAGGACGGACGGCTCCGCTTTGCCGGACATGATGTCGCCATGCTGGCGAAAGAGGCCGATGGCCCACTCTATCTTTATTCCGCAGCACGGGTCAGGGCGAACATCGGACGCGTGCGCGATGCGCTGGTGGCCACAGGCACTCCCTTCCGCATCTATTATGCGATGAAGGCGAACCGTCACGCGCCGCTGCTGACGATGTTGGCCGGCACTGGCCTTTGCGGCGTCGATATCTGCTCGCCGGGCGAGCTCGACCATGCCATCGCGTGCGGCTTTCGTCCCGACCGGATAAGCTTTACCGGTACCGGGGTCGCACCGCGCGATCTCGACCGCCTGCTCGTGCACGATGCGCTGACGATCAATTGCGATACGATCGGGATGATCCGCCGGATCGGCGAGCGCGTTCCGGGCCGCGCGATCGGCATCCGTGTGAACCCCGCGCGCGGAGTAGGGTATGACGACAGCGAACGTCTGACCTATGCGGGCGCGCAGACGACGAAATTCGGCATCTATCGCGAGCAATGGGGCGAAGCGCTGGCGGTCGCCCGCGCGCATGACCTGCGCATCACGAGCCTACATTTTCATGTCGGCTGCGGCTATCTCGACCAGCAACTCGATAGTTGGGAAGCTGCGATTGAGGCGGGTCTTTCTTTCCTTGCCGATCTTCCGGACGCGCGCACGGTAAATGTCGGCGGAGGTTTGGGGGTGCCCCATCGGGCATCGGACAGTCCGCTGAACCTTGCGAAATGGGCGGCCGCGTTGCGGCGTCATTTTGCAGATCGGTCCGTCGAAATCGCAGTCGAACCCGGCGATTATCTGGTGAAGGATGCTGGCATGCTGGTGCTTGGCGTGACCGACGTGGAACGCAAGCGCGACACGCTGTTCGTTAGCGTCGATGGCGGTTTCAATCTACATCCCGAGCCGGTCTTCTATAATTTGCCGTGCGAGCCCGTTGCCTGTGTGCCCCGCTCGGCCGATTCGGCAAACTGGCAGCGCTGCACCATCGCCGGGAACATTAATGAGGCGCTCGATTTATGGGCGAAGGACGTTGCAATGCCGCCGCAGCAAGAAAACGACTTTATCGCTTTTCTGAACGCTGGCGGTTATGGCGCGGCGATGAGTTCGCATCATTGCATGCGATCCCACTTCATCGAGATGTTGCTCGCTTGAAGCGGGGCATATTATCGGGTTTCGTTGTATCGACAGGTCCGGCTTCTCAATCTCGCCCACCCAGATCCGCGCGGTAGGCCAGTTCAAGAACAAGCAATCTGACCAGCTCTGCTGCTTGTGGCAGAGCCATCTCGCGCAACCCGGCACGGCGAAACGCGTAAAGCGGACATGCCGCCAGCCCATGATCGGCATCAGGTTCGCGAACAGCAGAAACCGGATGCCGATCATGAAGGGGGGCCATTGCTCTATTTTACGGTGAAGCTGAATTCGCTGCCCATATGGTGCGTATCGGCGCCAGCGGCCGACCATTTGACCTTGTAAGTGCCGGGAACGAGCGCGCGTTTCGGGGTAAGTGTCAACGACTTGCCGTCCTTCCCCATCGCTGAGGCCACGGCGATCTTCATTGGCGGATGATCTGCCATGCCCGGCATTCCGGTCATCACCAGCTCGGCCTTGACGGTCGAAGCGATGAGTTTCTCGCTGAATTTGAGCTCGATCGAGGTGAGCTTGGCGACCTTGGCATTCGCTGCAGGCGTCGATGCCACGAGCTTCGCATGCGCCAGAGCGGCGGTTGGCGCAAACGCCAGCGCCGCAGCCGCGGCGACAGCGGAGAGCGAAAGTTTGATCATAAAAAGCTCCAATCGGATGGTCATGCTGCTAATACGCATGGCAATACCGCAGCCCTCGAAGAAATAAGCCGGGGCTGTTCCGGGAGAGTATGAGGGGTGCCGCGTTTTCGTGCGTATATCTTCCTGAAAGGACCGGAGAGACGTCGATGGACGAGGAGTTTCGTAAACTGAATGCGGCCGCGCTGCCGTCGGCGCTCGATGCGCTCGACGATCGCGTCCTCTTCGCGCTCTCTGTCCGGAAGGCCGAGACGGCGGCAACGCGCCGCATGATGGCCGTCGCGGCGCTCTGTTCATTGGGTGGCGGCATGGTCGCGGGCGGTCTTTTCATGCCGGGTGCCGTTTCTGCGAGTCCGCTGACGCCGCTGATCCCCGCGAGCCCACTGGCACCTTCGGCCCTATTGGACGTGCGCTGATGACTGCCGCGCGCCGGGTGGCGATCATCGGTTTCATTGCGTTCCTGGCGGCGCTTGCGGGTGTTTTCGTCGGCCGGCTGCTCGTCGAAGCGCCGAAGCAGAGCGAGACCGAGCTACATACACTGTTGCACCGCGAACTGACGCTCTCTTCTGATCAGGAAAAGCGGCTGCAGGCGATCGAGGCGCAATATTCCGGGCGGCGCGGAGCGCTCGAGCTCGAGATGCGGGCGTCCAATATCCGTTTGGCGCAGGCGATCGAGGCCGAGCATGGCTATGGCCCCCGCGTCACCAAGGCGATCGACGAGACGCACGAAGTGATGGGGGAATTGCAGAAGGAGACGCTCCGTCATTTGTTCGCGATGCGCAGCGTTCTCGACCGCGATCAGGCGGCGATGTTCGACAAGGTTGTGGTCAAGGCGCTGACCGCCGATGCGAGGTGACGGGCGATCTGTCGCAATTTGGCGACCGCGATCTCGCGGCTCTCGCCCTTTCCGGCCGACAGGATGCCTATCGTGAGTTTCTGGCGCGGTACAAGGCGCCGGTCTTCCGCCTGATCCGCGCCAACGTCGGCGACGAGGGCGAAGCGATGGACCTGACGCAGGAAAGCTTCGTCGCGGGTTTCGCAGCGCTCGCGCGCTATGACGGCGACCGGCCGTTCCGCGTCTGGATCTCGCGCATCGCGCTCAACAAATGTCGCGACTGGACACGCCGCCGCGCGGTGCGTTCCTTTTTTACGCGCGCGCTTCCGCTGGAAGCTGCCTATGACGTGGCCGGCGACATCCCCACGGTCGAAATGGTGGCAGCCGACCGTGCTCAACTGGCCCGGGTGCAGAGAGCGATCCTCGACCTGCCGGCCAATCTTCGCGAAGTCATCGTGCTACGCGGAATTGAGGAATTGAGCCAGGCCGAAGCGGCGGGGATGCTGGGCGTCAGCGAGAAGACGATCGAGACGCGCCTCTATCGTGCACGCGCCAGATTGCGCGAGATGCTCGACGAATAAGGGACGCGTCGGGCGCGTGCGTATAGTCTTGCAGGTATAACAGAAAGAAGCGGGATAATGCAGATTGATCGGCGGCGTTTTATCGGCGCGGCGGCGGGAGGCGGCGCGGCCGCTGCGCTTGCCGCATGGTTGCCGGCGTGGGCGCAGCCCGTTTCGACCGGCCTGAAGGCCCGGTTGCCGACCGTGTCCGGGGAGGACATCACGCTGCGGATCGCGCGCCAGACGATGCGCGTCGATGGCAGGGTGTCCCGCGCAATCGGGATCAACGGGACGATTCCTGGCCCGCTGATCCGCCTGCGCGAAGGGCAGAGGGCGCGTCTTACCGTCGTCAACGACCTCGACGAGGACAGCTCGATCCACTGGCACGGCCTGATCCTGCCGTTTCACATGGACGGCGTGCCGGGGGTCAGCTTTCCGGGGATCAAGCCTCGCTCCACTTTCGTCTATGAATTTCCGATCGTGCAGGCGGGCACCTATTGGTACCACAGCCATTCGGGGTTGCAGGAACAGATCGGCCATTATGGTCCCATCGTCATCGACCCGAAGGATGCCGACCCGGTCGGATATGACCGCGAGCATGTCATCGTCCTGTCCGATCACAGCCGCCTTTCGCCCGAGGCGATTTTCCGCAAGCTCAAGGTCAACCCCGGCCATTTCAACATGCAGCGCCAGACGCTTTCGGGGCTGGCCGCGGGCGAGGATCAGCCACTTAAGGAGCGGGTCGCCTGGGGTGCGATGCGGATGGATCCGACCGACGTCGCTGACGTCAACGGATCGACCTATACCTTCCTCGTCAACGGTCACGGTCCGCGCGACAACTGGACCGCGCTGTTTGCGCCCGGCGAACGGGTGCGGCTGCGCATCGTCAACGCCTCGGCGATGTCGATCTTCAATGTTCGCATTCCCGGGCTGGGCATGACGATCGTGCAGGCGGACGGGCTGAACGTCGTGCCGCTGCCGGTCGGCGAATTTCAGATCGGGGTCGCCGAAACATACGACGTGATCGTCACCCCGGTCGAGGATCGCGCGTACACATTCGTGGCGGAGGTCAACGATCGCTCGGGCATGGCGCGCGCGACGCTGGCGCCGCGTGCAGGAATGACCGCCGAGGTCCCGCCGCTCCGCAAACGCCCGCTCGCGACGATGAAGGACATGGGCATGGGCGCGATGGCGAGCGGCGATGCGTCCTGCACCGCAGAACATGCGGCGATGGGACACTGCATCCCTGCGCTCGCCGATGCGTCATCCGGCGATCATGCCGCGATGGGGCATGGTGCGGGCGGGATGCAGCACCGCATGCGCGACTTCAGCGTCGCGCCGCAGGTCAAGCGAGATCCCAGCGTCCAGTCGATTTCGCCGATGCCGGTCGACCGCATGGGCGAACCGGGGCAGGGGCTGGAGGATGTCGGACACAAGGTGCTCACCTATCGCGACCTCGTCGCGCTTGATCGCAATCCCAACGTTCGCGCTCCCGATCGCTCGCTCGACATCCACCTGACGGGCAATATGGAGCGCTTCATGTGGTCGTTCGATGGGGTGAAGATGTCCGACCATCACGAGCCGATCCCCTTCATTGAGGGCGAGCGCGTGCGGGTGAATCTGATCAACGATTCGATGATGGTCCATCCGATCCATCTGCACGGTCATTTCTTTGAACTGGTAACGGGGAAGGGCGATCGCGCGCCGCGCAAGCATACGGTGATCGTACAGCCCGGCGGTATCGCAGCCTTCGATTTCACCGCCGATGCGCTCGGCGACTGGGCGTTCCATTGCCATCTCCTCTATCACATGCATGCTGGCATGATGCGCGTCGTTAGCGTGCGTCCGCGGGAGGATGCGGCATGATGCGCGCGTCGATCCTGCTCGCGGGCCTTTCCGTCTTCGCAGTCGTTCCTCCCGCAGCGGCCCAGTCGGACCACGCGGGGCATGGCGGTGCGCAGTCGGCGCCGGTTGCGGAAGAGTCCATGCCGATGGATCATGGCGACGGCGCACAGATAGACATGGAGCCTTCCGCGACCTGCGGGCCCGAGCATGCGGCAATGGCGCATTGCACGCCCGCTGCGCCGCTGCGGACCACGTCTTCGGGTGCGGTGGGAACCGATCTGCCGGCAGGCGATGCCCCGGCGCCGCCGGTGCCGGGCGACTGGTATGCCGATCGGCTCTATCCGAAAGGGGAGATGGAACATTCGCGCCACGCGATGATGGTCGAAAGCGGCGGGCTGGCGACCGGCTTGCTCAGCTTCAATCTTGCCGAATATCAGGCCCGCAAGGGGCGCAACGGCTATCGCTGGGACGCCGAGGGGTGGTATGGCGGCGACATCAATCGCCTGACGGTCAAGAGCGAGGGCGAGGGGGTGTTCGGCGAAGCGATCGAAAACGTCGAAACGCAAATCCTCTACAGCCGCGCGATCGATCCCTATTTCAATTTGCAGGCGGGCGTGCGTCAGGATCTGGGGCATGGCCCCGACCGGACCTACGCCACGCTCGGCTTCGAAGGGCTGGCTCCCTACTGGTTCGAGGTCGATGGTGCGTTGTTCCTTTCGAACAAGGGCGATGTATCCGGCCGCATCGAGGGCTATTACGATCAGCGGATTACGCAGAAGCTGATCCTGCAACCGATGGCCGAGCTAAATCTCGCGGTGCAGGACGTGCCCGAAAACGGCATCGGATCGGGACTGTCGGACATGGAACTTGGTCTCCGCCTCAGATACGAGATCGTCAGGGAGTTTGCACCCTATGTCGGGGTCGAATGGACCCGCAAGTTCGGTGATACGGCACGCTTTGCGCGGGCGGCCGGCGAGGGTGCCAGCGGCGTCAGCTTTGCCATGGGTGTCAGAGCCTGGTTCTGATTTTCAGCAGCACGCAGGGTCTGGCGGCCGCGTCTCGAAATCCGGGGCGCGGCCGTTTTGCCGATATGCGATTGGGGCTTCGCCGGAATTCAGCAATCATCCGAAATTGCCAGGTTAGCAGCCTGATCGTCGAGCGCGCTGCTGCGCCTTCGTCCTACTGCTTCAGATACTGGCTTGGCGGTACACCGAAGGCACGGCGGAACATCGCGGCAAAACCGCTGGGGCTGTCGTAGCCGACGTCATAGGTGACCTGCGTGATCGATGCGCCCGCGGCGAGCATCGACAGCGCCTCCATCAGCCGCACCTGTTGCCGCCAGACCGCTAGGCCCATGCCGGTTTCCTGCTTGAAGGTGCGCGTGAAGGTTCGTCGCCCCATTGCCGCGAGCCCGGCCCAGTCATCGATGTCGCGCGGATCGGCCGGATCGGCGAGGATCGCGTTACAGACACGGAGCAGCCGGAGGTCGCTCGGCATCGACACCTGATAGGGGGCGTTGGGCATGCGCTCGATCTCTTCGAGCAGCAGGTCGATGATCCGGCCCTCGCGCCCGGTCACATCGTAAAGTGGCCGGAAATCGACGACCTCGAGGATGAGGGCCTTCAGCAGGTTCGAGACTTCGAAGACCCGGCATTCGGCGTCGCGCGCGGCGTGACCGCTCGGTAGATAGAGCGTGCGGAGAGATACGGGTCCGCGGCAGGCGACCTCGTGCTTCATCCCGGCGGGCAGCCACACCGCGCGCTGCGGCGGGATGACGAAGCTGGTTTCGGGCGTCCGCACCGACATGACCCCCGCCGATGCGTAAAGAATCTGCACATGATCGTGGCTGTGCATCGGGTCGACATAGCCCGCAGGATATTCGTCCTGCAGCGCCATGACGGGCCGCGCGGTGCGCAATATATCAATGCTGTGCTTCATGGCCCATTTCCCACAAATATCAGCTGACCCCACCTTACAGGCCGAATGACGAAGAAGCCAGATGCGATGCGGCCAATGGCCTTTCCGGCATGGTGATTGGCCCGAACGGGCGATAGGTAAGAAGCCGTGGGGGCTATCACGGCGAACAAGATCGGACCGGAGAGGGAAAACCCGTATGCCCAAGGGCTTGGACGCCGTGCAGGACGATTTGGTCGACGCCGATATCCGGCGTTTTGTCGATGCCGTCGGCGACGCTTACGCCGGACATGGTGCGCCCGCGGACATTGCGTCGCGGCGCCGGATTGCCGAACAGGTCCGCAAACCCTGGCGTGAGGGTGGCCCGATCATGGCCGAAAGCATCGATCTGGACATGGACGGCCTGCGCCTGCGGCTTCACCGGCCGGTGACGGGCGAAAAGCTGCCGGTGATGCTCTACATCCACGGCGGCGGCTGGGTGTTGTTCAGCATCGACACCCACGACCGGCTGATGCGCGAATATGCCGCGCGTGCAGGCATTGCGGTGATCGGGATCGATTACAGCCTGTCGCCCGAGAGTAAATTTCCGGTCGCGCTGGGGGAATGCGCCGCGGCGCTCGACTGGATCGCTGAGCAGGCCGATGCGCTGAACCTCGATGCCGGCCGCGTGCTGATCGGCGGCGATTCGGCCGGCGCCAATCTGTCGGTCGCGACCTGCCTGCTTCAGCGCCAGCGCGGCAAGTCGCTGCCGGCGGCCATGGTGCTCAACTATGGCGCTTTCGCGCCCGAGCATTTGCCGAGCTATGCCCGCTTTGATGGCGAAGGCTACTCGCTCGAATGCGACGAGATGGACGCCTTTTGGGCCGATTATGTCGATAGCGGCGAACAGCTTGCCGATCCGCTGGTCGCGCCGCTTCATGCCGATCTGACCGGCCTGCCGCCGGCGTTCCTCGCGATTGCCGAGTGCGACATCTTGGCCGACTGCAACCACGCTTTTGCCGAAAAGCTGGCGGCCGCGGGTGTGCCGGTCGAGGCTGTGACCTATCGCGGCGCGACGCACAGCTTTCTGGAGGCCGTGTCGATCGCACCGCTGGCACAGCGCGCGTTCGACGAGCAGGCGGCGTGGATCGTCGAGACGGTCGGTCATGATTGCGCCGTTTGAACCCCGCCACCCCGCCGATGCCGCGCGGCTGATCGCCGGCTACCCGCTCGCCTGGCTGATCTCGCGCGCGTTTCATTCCAGCCCGCTGCCACTGATTGCCGAGACCGACGATAACGGTGCGATCGTAGCATTGTTCGGTCATTGCGGGCGGCGCAATCCGCTCGTCGCCGACTTTCGCGCCGACCCGCGCGGACTGGCGCTGTTCAACGGCCCGCAAGGCTATGTGTCGCCCGAATTGCTGTCGAAGCCCGACTGGGCCCCCACGTGGAATTACGCCGTGCTGCGCTTCACCGTCGATGTCGAATTCGTCGAGAACGAGACGCGCGACGCTGTCGAACGGCTGGTCCACGCGATGGAGGGCGATCGCTGGTCGACCGACCGGGTGGGACCGCGCTATGACGCGATGCTCGACCAGATTATCGCGTTCCGCGCGCATGTTGTTTCGGCCGAACACAGCTTCAAGCTGGGGCAGGACGAAAGCGCGACGGGCTTGGCCGAGATCGTCGCCGCGCATCCCGACCGGACCCTGGCGGCATGGATGGAGGAGCAGACGAGGCCGTGAAGCTTTTCTTTGACGATCGTCAGACCGCGCACGCGCCGCTGCGCGAGCTTCATAACGGCGACTGGGTTCCCTTCGCCGAAAATGTCGAGCGTCCGCGCTCGATTGTCGCAGCCTTTGCAGACTGGCAGCCGGTGCGCGATTTCGGAATGGAGCCGCTGCTGGCGGTCCATGATTCCGACTATCTGGCCTTTCTGGAACGCGCGCATCGCGATTGGATCGCTGCGGGGCGGAGCGGCGATGCCATCGGTTATACCTTTCCGGTGGTGCGTCGCCGGCCGCTGGCCTTCGGGCGGATCGACGCGGATCTCGGCGCCTTTAGCTATGATGCCGGAACGCCGATCGCCGAGGGGACGTGGCAGTCGGCCTATTGGTCGGCGCAGGGCGCGCTGACCGCGCTCGATCATCTGGCGGCGAGCGGGGACCGGAACGCGTTCGCGCTCTGCCGTCCGCCGGGCCATCACGCCGGACGCGATTATATGGGCGGCTATTGCTACCTCAACAATGCTGCGATCGCGGCGCGCGCGGCGACCGCGCGCGGCTTGGGTCCGGTTGCGATTCTCGACATAGACTATCACCACGGAAACGGCACGCAGGATATCTTCTACGCCAACGGCGACGTCTTCTTCGCGTCGATCCATGCCGATCCGCGCACCGACTATCCCTTCTATTGGGGCCACGCCGACGAACGCGGCGAAGGGGCGGGCGAGGGGGCGAACCTCAACCTGCCGCTACCACGCGGGACCGATGGCGCAGCCTATCGCCCGGCGCTCGATACCGCGTTGGCGGCGATCTCCGACTGGGGTGCGAAGCTGCTGATCGTCTCGTTCGGCGCGGACACTCACAGCAGTGACCCGATCTCGAGCTTCGCGCTGGAACGCGAGGATTATGGCGATCTGGCGAAAGCGATTGCGGGGCTGGACGTGCCGACGCTGATCGTCATGGAGGGCGGCTACGCCGTCGGTGATCTGGGCCGCAACGTCGCGGCGTTTCTTGAAGGCTTCTAGAAAGCCGGCGCCGCTCCTTTCGAAGCGGCGCCATTGCTTCCTCAGTTCAGGCTGAACCGCAGCGTCGCACCCACCGTGCGCGGCCGCGTCACCGATCCCGCGAAGGAGAAGGGCGCGTTCAGAATGCCGTACTGGTTGAACAGATTCTTGGCGAACAAACCCAGCTCGACGCGGTCGGCGACAGTGATCGACGCGTTCAGGTCGATGATGTGATAATCGCCCTTTTCCAGCGCCGCGCCGAATGCCACCGGTGCACCCGACATATAGCGATGCGACAGGTTGAAACGCGGCTTAAGGGGCGAGTCAGGGAAGTTCAGGTCGACCGAGTTCGACAGGATCCAGTCTGATGCACCCGGCAACTGCGTGCCCTTCGCATAGCCGCCCCCCGGAGCGAAGCTGTCGGGCAGTAGTGTCGACAGGCGCGCGTCGTTATAGGAGACGTTCGATGCAAGGGTCAGATTGCGGGTGGGGCGCAGCGTCAGGCTGAGTTCGATGCCGTCGACGTCCGCACCACCGCCGTTCACCGTATAGGCGTTGAAGTCGCCGGGCGTGAACAGGCGCGCCTGAATATTGCCCCAGTCGATGTGGTAGGCGGTGAGGTCGATGCTAAGCGTCTTGTCGATCAGATCGACACGCGTTCCGATTTCGTAATTCTTGGTCGTGTCGCTTTCGAAGGTCAGCGGCAGGCCGGGAACTGCCGCCGAATAGACGTTGATGCCGCCTATGCGGAAGCCTTCCGAATAAAGCGCATAGACCATGAAATCGTCGCTGGGTTTATAGGTCAGCGAGACCTTCGGGATGAAATCCGAATCCTTTCTGGTGCCCGGCGCGAAGTCGAACGGCGGGATCAGGTTGGCGTTGGGCAGATATTGCAGCCGCGGGCTCGACCGGTATTCGAACAGGCGGCCGCCAACGGTCAGCGTCAGATGATCGACGATATCGAATGAGGCTTCGCCGAAGATCGCCTTTTCGGTGACGCGGTTGCTGCTGACGGTGCGTGTCGCAAGGTCGCCAGGAGCCAGCGTGTCGCCCGACTGGCCGCCGAACATGCCCGGATTGGCGTCGATATGGTCGCCGATGCCCTCGATATAGGTGCCGTCGGTGTTCGCCGAGCGAAGCCGCGTATAGTTGGCACCGATCAACCAGCGGAAGCGGCCGCCGTCGGGAGAGGCGAGGCGAAGCTCGGCATAGTCGGTCTTCGACTTGCCCCGGCTGCTCGCCAGTTCGGGCGTGTTGGTGCGCGGGTCGTTGCCGCCGAAGATCGAGTTGTCGAACGCGAGGTTCGCCTTTTTCTCGGTATAGCTGCCGATCGCGGTCAGCGTCGCGAAGCCCAGATCCTGTTCCAGCTTCAGGCTGTGCAGCATGAAGCTGGTGTCCTGGAACTCGGCGACGTTGGTTGCACGGTCATAGGTCTTGGGCGTCCCGAAGATGACATATGTCTGATCGTCGAGATCATATTCCTGATACATGCTGAGCGCCGAAATCTTGGTCGTTTCGGTCGGGGTGAAGACGATCGAACCGCGCAGGCCGCGCACGCGCAGGTCGTTGCTGCCCTTCTTGCCGAGCAGCGTGTTGTCGAGATAGCCCGCATCGACGCGCTGCAGCGCGACAAGGCGCACGGCGAGCTTGTCGGTTGCGATCGGCAGGTTGACCATGGCCTTGGCGGCGTAATTGACCTCGCCGGCGCGCTTGGTCGATGACAGATTGCCCTCGAAGCCCGCGTCGAAGGCGCTCGGATCGGCTTCGTTGACGACATAGTTGACCGCACCGCCGAGCGACGAGGAACCGAACAACGTGCCCTGCGGCCCCCGGAGTACTTCGACGCGGCTGACATCGAAGCTGTCGACATCGGGGATGACGAGCGGGAAGCCGGGTTCGATCAGGGGAATCTGGTTCAGGTAATAGCCCGTCGTGGCCTGATTGGCTTCATGATAGGTGCTCGACGCGATGCCGCGGATCACGACTTCTGAGACGCCCGGCTGATAGTCGTTGAACACGACGCCGGGGACGCGGGTGATATAGTCGGACAGGCTCTGTGCGTTCAGCTTCTGCAAGGTCGCTTCGCTGACGGCGGAGACCGATCCCGGCACATCGCGAACCGATTCCTGCCGCTTGGTTGCGGTGACGACGATATCGTTATCGTCGGTGCTCGCCGACGCATTCTGGGCGAAAGCCGCCGAGGTTTGCCCGAGGGCGAGTAACGAAATGCCACAAAATACGACGCGCTTTACCGATGCAAAGGACATTTTCGCCTCCCTTTTGGTAGAAAATTCCAATTCTCACGCTATCAGGTTCAACGGTCGTGTCGGCGATAGTCGGGCCATTCTCTCTCTTTATCGGGCCAGCGAAACGGCGAAGGCGGCCGGTCGCAGCACACCGATTTGCCCGATTGGTGGATTTGGCGGCCTGATCGGCGGTGAAAGCCAAACTTGCTTCCATAAGCTGCGGCCGTGATGGTGGTTCGCGTGGGAGACGGTCGGCAATGGACGGTATGGCAAATGGTTCGCGGCGGCGCTTTCTGGGCGGGGCGGCGATGACGGCGATACTGTCGGCAACGCCGCTGGCGCTGGCGAAGGCGGCCAAGGCGCGCTGGCCGAGAGCGGTGCCGCCGCAATCGCCGCGCATCTCGCACATCATCGAACAGCTCGGACGGTCGCGCGACGACGTCTATAGCTGGATGAAGTTTCTGCCCGAGGGCGGCGAGCGGACGCGTACCAATATCCCGAAGCCTGTCGCGACGATGCTGAACGGCGAAAACGCCTATGCCGAGGCGGTGCTGCAACCGCTCGCTGCCGAGCGGGCGGCATTGCTCGATGCGATGCTCGCGCGCACGGCGGGCGAAATGGCGGCGCCGGCGATCGAGCGCGATGGCTGGGCCTATTCGTCCGAAATTCCCGCCGGCGCGGTGCACGCCATCTATAGCCGGCGCAAGGCAGGGGCGGTCTCCGAACTGCTGGTCGATGAGGCGGCGCGCGCTGAAGGGCAGCCCTATTTCCGCAGCACGGGGCATCAGCCGAGCCCCGACCATCGCTGGTTCGTGTGGGCGGAGGATGTCATCGGCAACGATCGCCACCGGATCGTGATCCGCGATAATCGGAGTGGCGCGATCCGCACGCTCGTCGACAAGGATGCCTATGGCTATGGCGGGCTCGTTTTCGGGCCCTCGTCCGAATGGCTGTTCTGGATCTGGCGCGATGCGCGCAACCGGCCGACGCGGCTCTATCGCACCTCGGTCGACGGCAAGACGACCGAGCTGGTCTATGAAGAAAAGGATCCCGCGATCTTCATGGGCGTGCGACGTACCGCCGCCGACGGCTTCGTCGCGCTGACGCTTTCGGGCCCCGATACCGCCGAGGTCCGGCTGGTCCGCGCGGGCGCCGAGACCGCGCCGCCCGAAACCATATGGGTCCGCCGCCCGGGTGTCCGCTACGAAATCGACGAGTGGAACGGCGACCTGATCGCGACGACCGACGCCGACGAAGCGTTCGACATGAAGCTGCTGAGGCTCGACGCAAAGACATTCGCGACCAGGGATGTGCTCGTGCCGCATCGCGCGGGGACGCCGATCCTGTCGGTCCACCCCTTCGCCGGCGCGCTGGTCCGCCTCGAGCGGGTTGACGGACAGCATAGCGTCGCGATCCTGCGCGCCGACGGCTCCGAGGAGCGGGTGGCGTTCGGCGACCCGGCCTATGCCGTCGAAGTGCCGGCCGATCAGCCATACAAGGCCGCGCATGTCCTGATCGTCCACCAGTCGCCCAAATCGCCGCGCCGCTGGATCGAGGTCGGCCTGAAAGACGGCAAACAGCGCATCGTCCAGCAACAGGCGGTAAAGAACTTCAATCCCGACGATTATGAGGTCAAGCGCCTGTTCGCCCCGGCGCCCGACGGCGAACTGGTGCCGATCACCCTGTTGTCGCGCCGCGGCGCGCCGAAGGACGGCAAGGCGCCGCTGCTGCAATATGGCTATGGTTCCTACGGCATTTCGAGCGATCCCGAATTTTCGATCCCGGCACTGACGCTGGTCGATCGCGGCTGGCGCTATGCGATCGCGCATGTGCGCGGCGGCTCGGAAAAGGGCCGTCAATGGTTTCTCGGCGGCCGCAAGTTCACGAAACGCAACAGCTTCACCGACTTTATCGCCTGCGCCGAACATCTGGCCGGCAAGGGCTATACCGCAAAAGGGCGCGTCGTCGCCTACGGCCTCTCCGCCGGCGGCCTGCTGGTCGGGGCGAGCATGAACATCGCGCCGGCCGAGTGGGGCGGGGTGATCGCCAAAGTGCCCTTCGTCGACATGCTCAACACGATGAGCGACGGCGCGCATCCGCTGGTGCCGCTGTTCCGCCCCGACTGGGGAGACCCGCTCGCCGATCCCAAGGCCTATGATTATATCCGGTCAATCTCACCCTATGAGAATGTCCGCGCGGCGCCCTATCCGCCGCTGCTTTGTACCGCGGGGCTCAAGGACGACCGTGTTCCCTATTGGGAGCCGGCGAAGCTCGTTGCCGAGGTACGGCATCAGTCGACCAGCGGCAATCCCGCGATGCTGCTGACCAACATGGATAGCGGTCATCAGGGCAGCGGCGATCTCAAGAGCGAATATGGCGAAATGGCCCTGTTCTGGGCCTTTGCCATGCGGTGCGTCGCCTGACGCCCTGACGTCACATGCGGTCGATCTGCTGGTGCAGTACGCTGGTCAGGCTGTTTAGCTCGCTTTCGCCGATGGTCTGCCACGCCATCGCGCGTTGGGCGACGAGGCGGCGGGTCTGGAACGAGGGAATGCTCGATACGAGCAAGATCGCCTGGAGGCGCGATTCTTCCGATACCTCCTGCTCGGACTTGATCCGCGAAATCAGCCGGGCGTTACGATCTATTCCCGGCAGCCACAGTCGCTCGTAAAAAACATCGAACGCAGGGCCCGGTTCGGAAAGTTCGCGGGCGATGATGCCGTTGCCCAGGGCGAAAGCCTCGCTGCCGAGAATGAAATCGACCGATGTACGCATCAGCTCCTTGAGCGTGTCGCGCGCGCTTTTCGGATCGGGGGGCGCTTCGAGGGTTCGCCAGGCGCCTTCCACGGCCGGCGCGGTCGCCCGCGCATAACGCGCAACGATTTCCTCGGCGCAGGCGCGGTACAGGCCTTCCTTGCTGCCGAAATAATATTTGAGTGGGGGCAGGGTGGTGCTGGCCCGCGCGGCAATCGCGCGTGTCGTTGCCGCCCGGAAGCCCGACCGGCCAAATTCGACCAGCGCGGCGTCGAGGATGCGCTGGCGCGACAGATCGCCCTTGCGGGACGCCGTGGTCACTGTGTCGCGTCCCGGCTGGGGCAGCGCGTCGGATGAATTTGCCCCCAATATTGTCTCCCGATTCCCGAGCAATCCTTGCGGTCCTTGCCTAGCGCAAGAGCGATCGGCTTGGCAAATTCATGGAAAAACAATCGGATATCAGGGATTTGAAAAATACTTAGAATGCTATTGATTCTTTGTCGTTCAAAATATATCAATTGATATATAAAGAGACTCAATCGGGAGGCAGGGATGACGAAGAAGGTCGAATTGCTGGCTGCGGTTTTTGCCGGAAGCCTGATGTGCGGGGCGGCCCCCGCGTTCGCGCAGGAGGCCGTCGCAGGCGAAGAAGCGAGCGTCGAGGCCGGCGCCAACGACATCATCGTCACCGCGACCCGGCGCCCGCAGACACTTCAGGAAGTTCCGATTTCGGTCGGCGTCGTGACCGGCGCTGCTATCGAACAGCAGGGACAGCGGCTGTTTACCGACCTGCAGGCGTCGGTCCCCAATCTCCAGATCGACAACACCAACGGCAATTATGCGATCACCATCCGCGGCCTGGGATCGGGCGCGAACAATCTGGCGTTCGAGCAGTCGGTCGGCCTGTTCGTCGACGGCGTCTATTCGAGCCGGGCGCGGTCGCTGCAAGTGCCCTTCCTCGATGTCGATCGCATCGAAGTGGTGCGCGGGCCGCAGGGCGCGCTGTTCGGAAAGAACACCAATGCGGGCGCGATCAGCATGGTGACGCGCCGGCCGGCCCGCGATTTCGAGGCCGAGGTTCGCGCCGGCACCGAATTGTCCGAAGGCGGCATGAACTTCAGCGGCTTTCTGTCGGGTCCGGTCAGCGACACGCTCAGCCTGCGCGTCAGCGGGGCGGTCGGGCAGGCCGACGGCTATATCGAGAACCGGCTGACCGGGTTCGACGACGGCGGTTCGAAATATCTCTCGGGCCGCGCACAGTTGCTCTGGGAACCGACCGACGATCTCGAAGTCCTGCTGAAGGTCGAAGGCTTCCGGAACGAGGTCAACGGGTCGAACGCGGTCTACAACAATATCGGCAATGCCAACTGCAACCTTTGCAACATCATCCGCAACGCGAGCGGCGGTGTGGATGCGCAGGACAAGCCGGGCTTCTGGCGTTTCAGTCGGGGGACGCCGGCTGAATATGACGTCACCAAATCGCGCACCGGCGCGATGACGATCACCTGGAAGCCCGGTGAATGGTCGATCACCTCGCTCAGTGCCTATCAATGGGTGGATTCGGAGCGAACCTTCAATACCGTCCCCGGTCCCATCGACCTGCTCAACACGTTGCAGGCGGAAAGCAGCGACCAGATCTTTCAGGAGCTGCGTATCGCGCGGGACATCGCGGCCGGGATAAACCTGTCCTTCGGCGCGACCTATACGGACGCCAACCTCGATATCCTTCAACTGATCAACTATAATGGCAATCTCGTCGGCACGACGCTGCCCCAGGCCAAGGGAACGCGCGCCTTCACGCAGTCGTCCTGGTCGCTGTCGCCCTTCGCCTCGCTGGAGGCCGATCTGGTCGACGGCCTGACTTTCAGCGGCAGCCTTCGCTACAGTTACGAAAAGAAGCGGGCGCGCGGCACCAGCACGAACGTCGGTCCGCGCATTCCTGCCAACAATCTCGACTTCGATCTCCGCGGCCAGCGGACCGAAAAGCTGTGGGATTACTCGCTGCGCCTTCGCTACGAATTCAGCCCGCAGGTTTCGGCCTATGTGAGCTATGCGACAGGCACGAAGGGCGGCGGCTTCCTGTCGAACGACGGCCTGCTGCTCTATAATATCCAGAACGGGAACGGCCGCTTCGATTTCGAGGACGAGCGCGCCCGGGCGTGGGAGCTCGGTACCAAGATGCGGCTGCTCGACCGCCGTCTGGACATCGATGTCGCGTTGTTCCGTACCCGTTTCGCCAATCTGCAGGTCTCGTCCTACAACGGCACGGCGTTCATCACCGGCAATGCCGCCAAGGCGACGGCGCAGGGCGTCGAGGTCGAGACCCGCTTCCGACCCAGCCGGGTGTTCAGTCTGGGTGCGACCGGCGCCTATCTTGACGCCAAATATGGTGATTATCCGGGTGGTCCGTGTCTCTACAACGCCCCGGTCGGCTGTACGCCGGTGACGAACAATCTCGCCGGTGTCCGTCTGACCCGCGCCCCCGAGTGGAAAGCGGCGGGCTTCGTCCAACTCGACCTTCCGGTCAGCGATGCGCTGATCTTCTCGGCGAACGGGTCCGCGGATTACACGTCGAAATCCTATCTTCAGGGCGACCTCAATCCGCTGAATACCCAGCCGGGCTACACCAAGTTCAACGCGCGCGTCGCTATCCGCGCTGAAAGCGGAGCGTGGGAACTGGCCCTCGTCGGGCGCAACATTACGAACAAGGTGACCTTCAGTCAGGCGTTCAACACGCCGCTGCTTGGCGGAAACAGCCACGTCGTGATGATCAACCCGCCGCGCACGATCAATCTGGAAGGCGTGGTGCGCTTCTGAAGCAGGCAGGGCGCGTCCTGCGCCGGGAGGAATGAAAGATGGTCTGGACGATCGACCGGCGGAGTTTCGTGGGCGGCGTCGGGGGCGTGGGAGCGCTCGCCGCCTCCGGCGTCCCCGTCGCGGCCCGCGCGCAGGGCGGACGAAAGCTCAACATATTGATGATCGTCACCGATCAGGAACAAAGCATCGCGAGCTTTCCCAAGGGGCTGCTGGAAAAGCTTCCGGGCCATCGCAAGCTTATGGAACGTGGCCTTCTTGTCGAAAATTACCATGTCCAGACGACGCCGTGCAGCCCGTCGCGGTCGACCATCTTCACCGGGCGGCATACGCAGCGTACCGGCATCTATCTGAATTCGGGGGCGTCCGATGCACCGGTCTTGCCCACCGACCTGCCGACGCTGGGGCACATGCTGCGCGCGGCTGGTTATTACACGAGCTACAAGGGCAAATGGCACCTGTCGCCGATCAACGAGAAGCGGAACTGGAATCAGGTTTCGGGGACGATCTATCCGGCGACCGAAGGCGCCATGGACGCTTATGGCTTTGCCGACTACGGCTTCGATGGTGAAGCGGTCGGGCTGACATGGGACGGCTTCCGGCACGACAATTACATCGCGTCCGACGCCTCGCGCAGCATCCTTGATTTCAAGAGCAGCGACAAGGCCGGCGGCAAACCCTGGTTCATGGTCGTGGGACTGCTCAACCCGCACGACATCATGTTCTATGACGCGACGGGGAAGCAAACCGCGTCGCGGGCGCATCCCTATCTGCTCGGCCCGCTGCGCCGCGAACCCGGCGATCCGCTCTATGCCGAGGATAATGGCTTCGAGCTGCCCGAAAGCTATTACCGCGATGATCTGACTACCAAACCCGAAGCGCATCGGGCCATCGTCGCGTCCAACGAGCGAACCTATGGCGAGTTGCAGCGCGCGGACGAGGCGTCATGGCGCCGGTTCCGCAACTATTATTACAACTGCATCCGCGACGTCGACCGTCGGATCGAGCAGCTGTTGTGGGCGCTGGAGACGAGCGGGCAGATCGACAATACCGTGATCGTCTACACGTCCGACCATGGAGAGCGTGCCGGCGCGCACGGGATGCGGCAGAAGGGCGGGACGATCTATCGCGAAGAAACCAACGTTCCGATGATCATCGTGCACCCCGACGTGCCCGGTGGGCGCACGACCAGCCGGCTGATGAGTGCGGTCGACATTGCACCGACGATGCTGGCGTTGGCGGGCGCGGAAAAGAAGTGGGTCAGGGAAGAATATCCAGAGCTTCCGGGTGTCGACATATCTGCCTTGCTTGCGGATCCGCGCACGCGAACCGAGCGCGATGTCCGCGGACATTTGTTCGACTATGCTGTGGGCTATGGCTGGGCGCCCCGCGCGGGTGCGCCTGCGAGCGCGCCCTTTGCCGAGCGGTTCGACCTCTCGCGTCGCCGCCTGCATCGCGGCGTGCACGATGGCCGCTGGAAGTTCGCGCGCTATTTCGCGCCGGCGCAGCATCATCAGCCGCGGAACTGGGGTGAATTGTCGCGCAATAATGATCTGGAGCTGTACGACACCCAGGCCGACCCGAACGAACTCGTCAATCTGGCGGCGCGCCCGGATCAGCAGCGGAACGTCCTGCGCCTGAACATGATGGTGAATGCGCTCGTGACGCGTGAGATCGGGGTGGACAACGGCAGCGAATATCCTGGGCCGACCGAGCTTTACAACCGCCCGATGTCCTGATCCCGGCTTTGAAATCGTGCGGTCGGCGCGCTATCTTGCCCCGGTCGCATCGGGAGCAGGATATTGGCACGCGAGAACCGGTTTCAGCTTTTCGAAACGAACGCGGGTTTTGCGGCGATGGCATGGAGTGGCGCTGGCGTCAGCGCGGTGCGCCTTCCGGCGCCGACAGCCGATGAAGCGGGGCGTGCGATCGCGCGCCGGTTGCCCGATGCCCGGCGCGCCGAACCGCCGCCCGAGGTGCGGGAGGTCATCGGCCGGGCGACGCGATATTTCGCAGGCGAGCGGATCGACTTCGCCGACGTTCCCGTCGATCTGGGTGAGCAAAGCGCCTTCTTCGACCGCGTCTATGCCGAGGTGCGCAAGCTCGGCTGGGGCGAGACGTCGACCTACGGCGCCATTGCCCGAATATTGGATGTCGGCCCGGAATATGCGCGCGACGTGGGGCAGGCAATGGCGGGCAATCCCGTGCCACTGATCATTCCCTGCCACCGGGTGACCGCCGCAGGCGGCAAGATCGGGGGATTCTCTGCGCCGGGCGGATCGATGTCGAAGGCGCGGATGCTCGAACTCGAAGGCGTGCGGCTCGGCCCCGTACCACCGGTTTCGCCGCAGCAGGGTTTCGACTTTTGAGGATCGACTTGGCTACGGTGGCGCCTTCGCCTAAAGACGCGTGATCGCGAAGGGGCCACGTCCCCCCTGCATTGGCAGGTTTCAAGTCCGGGACGGCCCGGCAGCCTTGGAAGGGAGGCTGTCATGGCCTGGATTTATCTTACCATCGCCGGTCTGTTCGAAATCGTCTGGGCCTTTTCGATGAAGCAGTCCGAAGGCTTTACCCGTCCGGTCCCGACGGTCGTGACCATCGCCGCGATGATCGCGAGCTTCGCGCTGCTGTCGATGTCGATGAAATCGCTGCCGCTCGGCACCGCCTACACGATCTGGACCGGTATCGGTGCCGTGGGCGCCTTTCTGGTCGGGATCGCCATATTGGGCGAGCAGGCAAGCGCGATGCGGATCGTCGCGGCGCTGCTGATCGTGTCGGGGCTGGTTCTGATGAAGCTGTCGTCGCCCGCGTGAAACTGCAATTGCTTGCCAAGCAGAAGGCGGGGAGTTAAAGGCCGCTCCATTCGGACAGTTGCGCCGTTTCCTTCCGCCTTTCGCCGGTATGCCGGGGAGGGTGGGCGGACTATTGCCCAAAGCCCGCTTGACGCGGGAGGGGCGGCAACCCATCTGGCCGGAACCCAAGGACGTTTGAAAGACAGGACGATCGATATGGCGAGGCCCAAGATTGGCGAATTCGTCAACCAGGTGAAAACCGAAGCTACGAAGATCGTGTGGCCCACGAGCCGCGAGACGGTGCAGACGACGATCATGGTGATCATCATGACGACGATCCTGTCGCTCTTCTTCTTCGGCGTCGATTCGGTTTTCAAGCTGATCGTCGGCTGGCTGACGTCGCTCGCGCGCTGATCGCGCGATTTATTCAGGGACAGGATACGCAACATGGCGCGCTGGTACATCATTCACGCCTATTCGGGCTTTGAGAACAAGGTTCGCGATTCGGTGCTCGCCGAAGCCGAACGCATGGGGCTGACCCAGCTCGTCGAAGCGGTCGAGGTGCCGGTCGAGACGGTCACCGAGGTGAAGCGCGGGAAGAAGGTTCAGGCGGAACGCAAGTTCTTCCCGGGCTATGTCCTTGCCAAGCTCACCATGACCGACGACGTCTATCACCTCGTCAAGAACACGCCGAAGGTCACCGGCTTTCTGGGGTCGATGGGCAAGCCGCAGGCGATCAGCGAGGCCGAGGCTGCGCGCATCCTTAACAGCAAGGAAGAGGCCGCGGCCCGTCCGAAGCAGGAAATCCGCGTCGATTACGAAATCGGCGATCAGGTCAAGGTGCTCGAAGGTCCGTTCGCGAGCTTCAACGGCCTCGTCGAGGAACTCGATTTCGACAAGGCGCGCGTCAAGGTCAGCGTGTCGATCTTCGGCCGCGCGACCCCCGTCGAGCTCGATTTCGAGCAGGTCGAACGCATGAAGTGATGGCCCTTGGCCGTCGCTTTCCAGCAGATTGGATGATCGCATGAGCCTGACTCCCGAAGAGATTCAGGTTCGCGTCGATCGTGCGCGCGAAATTCAGTCGGCCTTTTCACCCGAAAAGGTCGTCGCCGCCGTGACGCGGCTGTTCGACCTCGAGCCCGTGCCCGGGCTCGAGGACGAGTTTACCTTTCCTGCCTTCAGCAAGCCGACGCGCCAGCGCATCTTCGGCGGACAGGTGATCGCGCAGGCGCTTGTCGCCGCGGCGCGCACGGTCGATCCCGGCAAGTCCGCGCATTCGCTCCACGCCTATTTCCTGCGGGGCGGCGACGAGGCGAAGCCGCTTCACTTCCGCGTGCACCGCGACTTCGACGGACGCAGCTTCGCGAACCGCCGCGTCGTGGTGCGGCAGGACGGCAAGGTCATCTTCAACCTGACCGCGTCGTTCCACGCGCCCGAGCCCGGCGTGAGCCATCAGGCCCCGATGCCCGATGTGCTGCCGCCCGAAGAATGCGTCGAGTTCGTCGAGAATCTGGCGGCAGACCCCAATGTCAGCGACGCGCAGCTCGACCGCATGGCGCGCCTCCGCCCGTTCGAGATTCGCAGCTTCCGGCCGCCGTCGACCGAAAAGGCGACCGCGCATTACCAGTGGTACCGGCTGGCGGCGCCGATCGGCGACGATCCGCTGCTGCACCGCGCCTTCCTCGCCTATGCGTCCGACATGGGGCTGCTGTCGTCGTCGCTGATGCCGCACGGCTTTACCTGGTCGACGCCGGGGCTGTTCTCGACCAGCCTCGACCATGCGATGTGGTTTCATGACGATGTTCGTGTGGACGACTGGTTCGTCTATGTCATGGACAGCGACTGGACGGGCGCGAGCCGCGGGATCAATCGCGGCCTCGTCTATCGCCGCGACGGGACGCTGATCGCCTCGGCTATGCAGGAAGGTTTGCTTCGCATCAAACCGCCCGCGCCCGACGCATAAGGCTTGTTTTTCGGGGCATTTGCGGTTAGGGGCGCCGCTTCGCGTCAGATACGGGCGTGATTCCGCGCGGGAGGAAGGGGTGATGCCCTTCTGCTTGACCGCTAATTTTGAGCTTCGGATCCGTCCGGGGCGACAGAAAGACAGGAGGCCATCATGGCTAAGAAAATCAGCGGCTACATCAAGCTGCAGGTGCCCGCCGGCACTGCCAACCCCTCGCCGCCGCTCGGGCCGGCACTGGGTCAGCGCGGCGTCAACATTATGGAATTCTGCAAGGCGTTCAACGCCGCGACCGATTCCATGGAAAAGGGCACCCCGACCCCGACCATCATCACCGTCTTTGCCGACAAGAGCTTTTCGTTCGTCACCAAGACGCCGCCGGCGACCTATCTGATCAAGAAGGCCGCGAACCTGAAGTCGGGTTCGAAGGAGCCCGGCAAGATCAGCGGCGGCAAGATCGCCCGTTCGAAGCTGACCGAAATCGCCGAGATCAAGATGAAGGATCTCAACGCGAATGATCTGGAACAGGCAACGAAGATCATCGAGGGCAGCGCCCGTTCGATGGGCCTCGAAGTGACGGAGGGCTGAACCGATGGCAAAGCTGACCAAGAAGCAGAAGGCCCTCGAGGGCAAGGTTGACGCGCTGAAGCTTCACGCCGTCGACGAAGCGATCAAGACCGTTCGCGAGCTGGCGACCGCCAAGTTCGACGAAACGCTGGAAATCGCGATGAACCTGGGCGTCGACCCGCGCCACGCCGACCAGATGGTCCGCGGCGTCGTGACGCTGCCCGCCGGTACCGGCAAGGACGTCAAGGTTGCGGTGTTCGCACGCGGCGACAACGCCGAAAAGGCGCTGGCCGCCGGCGCCGACAAGGTTGGTGCCGAAGACCTGATGGAAGACATGCTCGCGGGTAACCTCGACTATGGCCGCGTCATCGCGACGCCGGACATGATGGGCATCGTCGGCCGCCTCGGCAAGACGCTGGGTCCGAAGGGCCTGATGCCGAACCCGAAGCTGGGCACCGTGACCCCGAACGTCGCCGAAGCCGTGAAGGCCGCCAAGGGCGGTCAGATCGAATTCCGCGTCGAAAAGGTCGGCATCATCCACGCCGGCCTCGGCAAGCTGTCGTTCGGCGAGGAAAAGCTCCGCCAGAACTTCGACGCCTTCGTCGATGCGATCGTCAAGGCCAAGCCGGCCGGTGCGAAGGGCAAATATGTCCGCAAGATCGCGCTGTCGTCGTCGATGGGCCCGGGCGTCAAGGTCGACACGGCCGACGTCGTCGGCGCCTGATCGCCAGCGCAACGATTTAGGGAAGGGCCGGAGGAAACTCCGGCCCTTTTCTTATAGGCGAACGGCAGCTTTGGGGTGGGAAGCGGACGCTGCTACCGGAGTTGAAATTTATCCTGATCGGGCAGTTGAGTTCAGTCCAGCCCCACGCCTTTGTCGTAGGTCATATTCACTTGCGGCGACATGTCAGGATTGATGAAGACTCGAAAACCGTCCTTGTCGGGGCAAATCTTGTCCGAAATCACTGAGCCGTCGTAGACGATCTCGATGTCTGAGCATTTTTTCGCGGTCACGTTTACGGCGAGAGAAAGGCCTGTACTCTCGTTCTCCTTGGAAACGTCTAGCGTACCCGAATATATTCCTTCTCCATCGATGGACACCAGCGCTTGGCGCCCGAAAAAGTTGAATAATATTAGCTCCCCTTGGTAGCGGACTTCGGGTGCATCGCTGTCGGTGGCCGTGCATCCGGCGAGGAGTATTAAGGCAAGCAATCTGAGCATCGTGTCGGGAACCCCTGTGTGTCGATCCGCAGTTTCGTGAGATCGGCCAGATTTAGCTAGCCTCGAAGGGCGCCACTCGGATCCGCGCAATTCGCTTACTCCTGGGAGGCGCACGGTATGCGGCCTCGAACCAATGTCCGCAATCGGTCGATAGCAGACGCCCCGCCTTGCTAGCGATAATCGATCGTCAGCTTACCCGCTGCCGCGACCGCAGCTTCTCGTGCGTCGTCGGTTGTGCCGCCTGCGACCTTTGCAAGCGCAACGCCCATCCGGCGATACGGCCGGGTAACCGGCTTGCCGAAGATACGGGCATCGATGGAGATTTCCGCATTCGGCGCGGCCAGGGCGTCGGCGAGCCCGGTGATCGCGAAATTCTCGGCATCGCGGTCGGCGAGCAGGACCGCGCTGGCGCTGGCGTCGGGCACCTCGATCGCCGGGATCGGCAGGCCGAGGATCGCGCGGGCGTGAAGGTCGAATTCCGACAGCGCCTGTGAAATCAGCGTGACCATTCCGGTGTCGTGCGGGCGCGGGCTGAGTTCGGAGAAGATGACCTCGTCGCCCTTCACGAAATATTCGACGCCGAAGATGCCATGCCCGCCGAGCGCATCGACGACCTTGGTCGCCATATCCTGCGCGCTGGCCAACGCGGCATCGGACATGGCGGCGGGCTGCCAGCTTTCGCGATAGTCGCCGCGCTCCTGCCGGTGGCCGATCGGCGGGCAGAAGCTGACGCCGTCCTTGTGGCGCACGGTCAGCAGGGTGATCTCGTAATCGAAGTCGATGAACGCCTCGGCGATGACGCGCAGGCGGTCGCCGCGCATCCCGGCGGCGGCATAGTCCCAGGCGGCGTCGATCGCTTCCGCGTCCCTGACCGTGCTCTGGCCCTTGCCCGATGAGGACATCACCGGCTTGACGACGAGCGGGAAGCCGATGCGCGTAGCCGCGGCGGCCAGCTCTTCGCGGGTCGTCGCATATTCGAAGGTCGAGGTCCTGAGTCCCAGTTCGCTTGCCGCAAGGTCGCGGATCGCGTCGCGGTTCATCGTGAGCTGCGCGGCGCGGGCCGAGGGGACGACGTGGAAGCCCCCAGCCTCGACCTCTGCGAGGATCTCGGTCCGGATCGCCTCGACCTCGGGCACGATATGGTCGGGTTTGTGCTTTTCGATCGTGGCGCGGAGCGCGTCGCCGTCGAGCATCGAGAAGACTTCATACTGGTCCGCGACCTGCATCGCCGGCGCGCCTTCATAGCTGTCGCACGCGATGACATGGCAGCCGAGACGCTTCGCCGAGATGACGAACTCGCGGCCGAGCTCGCCCGAACCGAGAAGGAGGATTTTGGCGGTGGGGGTCATGGCGCGCTCCGTGCTGGGATGAAGGGCGCTCTAGTCGCGAAGGCCGGGCTTGGCCAGAGCCCTCAACCGTGTCGGTGGCGGCGCAGCCGGTCGCCCGCGAACAGCCAGAAGGCCGAGATGAAGAAGTAGAGCGCGCCGATCGACGCGTAGCCCGCGATCATCTCGAGCGCCGGGGCGCCGCCGGCCTTGGCCTTCACCACAAAAAAGCCGCCTGCGAGCGCCGATTGCGCGCCGCTCAGGATCATCGCCCATTGCGCGCCGCTTCGCTTCCAGCGGCTCACCGCGGCGCCGAGTTGCAGCAGACCGGCCACGATCGCCCAGATGCCGAAGACCGCGAGCACCGCGTCGGTGCTGCGCCCAAGCGCGAGGACGACGGCGACCGTCGTCGCGAAGCTGATGGCCGCGTTGGCGGCTTGCGGCCGGTTGCGGGCAAAGCCGCCGCTGCGGCGGGCGTCGAGATAATTGGCGAGCGCGTCCCACGCCGGATAGGCGATCAACAGCGCCGCTGCGATGCCGGGCACGCCGCTGCCACCGACGGCAAAGGCACCCGCCGCCCATGCTGCCGAGAACAGGAAGCGCAGCGTGTAATAGGATTTCAGCCAGCGGGTTTCTGACTGCGGAGACGGCGCGTCGGTCATCGATTTGACTTTCTACTAGTAGGTAGATCGAAAGGGTGAAAGAGAGAAGGGCGAAGGGTGCGGCCTGGTGTCAAGCCGCGAGCCGTTGGAGCAGAGGAGCAGTGATGCGGCCGAACAGCGCTGGATCGCCATGCGCGCGGGCGGACAGCATCGCGCCATGCACCGCAGCGACAAAGGCTTCCGCTTCGGTCTCGACCGGATCGGTCAGGCGTATCCTGCCGGTTTCGGCGCCGCGCGCCATGGCTGCCGCCAGCCATTGTGCGAGCGCGCGGAAATGGGCGCGGACTTCCGCCGCAACGGGGTCGGGCAGCGAAGGAAGTTCGCCCGCGAGCATGACGCAGATGCAATAGGAGGGGCGGGCGTCGGCGATGCAGGCGCTCCAGTAGCCGACATAGGTCCGAAGCTGGTCGAGCGGATCGGGAACCGACGCGGCGATCCCGGCCAAACCCGCCGCGGCCTGACCGCGGTAACGGGCGACGAGCGTGCGGACGAGATCGGCCTTGGCGGGGAAGTGATGGTGGATGCTCGCCTTGCGGATGCCCACGACCGCCGCGATGTCGGCGTAGCTGAAGGCGTTGTAGCCGCCGTCGACGAGCAGGGTCTGGGCGCAGTCGAGAATTTGGTCGGCGGTGGAGGTCATGCGGTCATCTACCTACCAATAGGTAGAGAGTCAATGTCCTTCGCCAAGATCTGCAGTTCAGGTCGGCCAGCTCATGGTGTCGTGATCGGGATGCTGGTGGTTGGTCGAGCGGATCGCCGCGACATAATCGCTCATCGTTTCTTCGGTCGTGCCCTCGGCCTTGATAGGCAGGTCGGCGAAGACGGGCAGTCGGCCCTCAAGCCCGAACTGGACCTTGGGCTGGAAGCGTTCGGGCTCGTCGAATGACCCGGTGGTCAGGTTGATATGCCTGCTCTCGTGATAATCATAGCTCAGCGGCGTCCCGCAATCGCGGCAGAAGCCGCGCGCTGCTTTGTCCGAACTGGCAAAGGTCGCGGGTTCGCCGCGGGTCCAGCGGATCGCGTCGCGCGGGACGCCGATCAACGCGATGAAGAAATTGCCCGCCGCCTTCTGGCACATGCGGCAGTGGCAGATGTGCGAAGTATCGAGCACCGCGGTGACATGCCAGCGGACGGCGCCGCACTGACAGCCACCCGACGCTTCGGTTTCGATGCGATCCATGCCCGTCTCCTCGATCGATGCTGCGATATCGTCCCGACCGGGCGGGTCAAGGCGTCTGCGGTGAGGGCCATCGCCCATGCGATAATTTCGTGCAGGGTGCAGGGCCTCTTTGCGTCGCCGCGGTCCCGGCGCATCACCGGCGAAAAGCAGGGAGCAAGGCGAATGCAGGACAGGGCGTCGGATATCTCGGAACTGATGGACCGCGAGAAAATTCGCGATTGCCTTTATCGCTATTGCCGGGGAATTGACCGCGCTGACGAGGCGATGCTGCGGTCGGCGTGCTGGCCCGGCGGCACCGACGACCATGGCGCCTATAACGGAACCACCGACGGCTTTATCGACTGGGCGATGCAGACGCTGCCCTTGATAGAGCGGGGTATTCACCAGCTCCACAATATTCTGATCGACCTGCGCGGCGAAGAGGCGGCGGTCGAAAGCTATTTCACCGCGTTGCAGCGGCAGCCGGGCGGCGAAGGCGGGCTGGTCGAACTCCTGATGCATGGACGCTATGTCGACCGGTTCGAGAAGCGTGGCGGCGAATGGCGGGTCGCCGACCGTGTGGTCGTCTTCGACTGGGTCGAGGAAAACCCCGCGCCGGACAAGAGCGAGGCCGAACGCTTCGCGCACCGCAAATCGGTCGGGCGCCCTTGGCCCGAAGATCCGGTTTATGCGCTATTCGGGGCAGGGCAGCAGGGAGAAGGCTGATGGGAATCGAGACGCTGGCGTGGGAGCCGTTGTTCGTGATGCGGCTGAACGTCGCCTATGATCAGGCGCAGCCGATCGGCGGCGAAGGCCGGCTCGGGATTTTTCCGGTGCATGGCGGGACGTTCGAGGGGCCGCGGCTGAAGGGGCGCGTGATGCCCGATGGCGCCGACTGGGTGACGTGGCGTGGCGACGGAACGATGATCATCGACGTTCGCACCTCGCTCGAAACCGACGACGGCGCGCGAATCGCGATGCATTATACCGGGCTTACCGTGCCTACCTCGCCCGAGGCGGCCGAGCGTTTCAGGCGGCGCGAGCCGGGGCTGTACGAGGATCTGTATCTTCGCACGACGCCGCGCTTCGTCACGTCGCATCCGGATTATGACTGGATGAACCGCATCATCGCCGTCGCCAATGGCATGCGCACCGACGACGGCCCGATGTATCACGTCTTCGCGATCAGGTGACGGCATCCGCTGCGGCGAAATGATCGCCGTGGCGCCTGCGCAGTTCGGTCTTCAGAAGCTTGCCCGTCGCAGTATGCGGTAATTCCCCGACGAAGATCACATCGTCGGGCAGCCACCAGCGCGCAACCTTGTCGGCGAGATAGTCCATGATCTCGTCCTTGGTGCAGGTCTCGCCGGCGTGCAGCCGGACGAGGAGGAGCGGGCGTTCCTGCCATTTGGGATGTGCGACGCCGATCACCGCGGCTTCGGCGACCTTCGGGTGCGCGACCGCCGCATTTTCGAGGTCGATCGAGGAAATCCATTCGCCCCCCGACTTGATGACGTCCTTGGCGCGGTCGGTGATCTGGAGGAAGCCGTCGGGGTCGATTTTCGCGACGTCGCCGGTATCGAACCAGCCATCGGCGTCGAGCGCGCTGCCCGCCGGCTGGCCGTGATAGGCGCTGAGCACCCACGGCCCGCGAACCTTGAGCAGGCCCGCGGCTTCGCCGTCGCGGGGCAGGTCGTTGCCATCCTCGTCCTCGATGCGCAGTTCGATGCCGAAGACCGAGCGGCCTTGCATCGCGCGGAGATCGATCTGTGCCTCCTCGCCAAGGTCGGCGTGATGCGCGAGCGGGCGGCAAACGGTGGCGACGGGGCTTGTCTCGGTCATCCCCCACGCCTGCATCGTCTCGACGCCCAGAAGGTTGCGGAAGCGTTCGATCAGCGAGCGCGGGGTCGCGGCACCACCGGTGAAGATGCGGTCGAGTTTGAGCGCCGCGCGATCCTCGGCCGCGCGCTCGCGTTCGAGATGGTCGAGGAAGGCGAACCAGATCGTCGGTACGCCGAGCGAGAAGGTCACCCCCTCGTCGCGCATCAACTCATAGAGCGATACCGGATCGAGCGCTGATCCGGGCAGAACCAGCTTCGATCCCGCCATCGCCGCCGAATAGGGAATGCCCCACGCGTTGACGTGGAACAGCGGCGTGACGACGAGGATCGAGTCCGCCGCGCCGAGCGACATGCTGTCGTTGGCGAGCGCGCTCATCGCGTGCAGCACGGTCGAGCGGTGGCTGTAGAGGACGCCCTTCGGATTGCCCGTCGTCCCGCTTGTGTAACAGAGCGCGCTCGCGCTGTTTTCGTCGAGGTCCGGCCAGTGCGCGATCGCACGCGGGCCGTCGGTCAGGCTCTGGTACGAAATCGGGTCGGCGATCGCGGTTTCGGGCATGTCGGCCTGATCGGCGAGGACGATGACGCGCTCGATCTTGGGCAGGTCGGCGAGTAGCGGCTCGACGGTCGCCAGAAGATCGGGATCGACGCACAGCACCCGCGCCCCGCCATGGTCGACGATATAGCGGATCTGCTCGGGAAAGAGTCGCGGATTCACGGTGTGCAGCACCATGCCCGCGCCGCTGACGCCATAATAGAGTTCGAGGTGGGGAAGGCGGTTCCATGCCAGCGTCGCAACGCGGTCGCCGGGTTTCAGGCCGAGGTCTGCGAGTCCCGCGGCGATATGGCGCGCGTGGCGTTCGACCGTCTGCCAGTCCGACCGCTCGATCGAACCGTCGGCCCGGCGCGACATGATCTCGCGGCGCGGATGGTTGGTCGCCGCGTGCCGTATCAGCATCGCGGTCGTCAGGGGCTGCGCCTGCATCAGGCCGTACATGAAACCTCTCCTTTAATGACTTGATTGGTTGCGACGATTGCCCAGCCGCGGGCGGGTGCGAAGCGTCGCCCATTGCGCGTCGCGACAATCACATTTGCGAAATTGGGGCGATCTCCCTCCGCCCGCGAGCCAGCGGGCCGACGCTGCGGCTAAGCCCGGCCCAATTGATGGGAGATGCGATCATGAATCTGGACCTGGCCCCCGAACACCGGGAGTTTCAGCAGGAGGTGCGCGGCTTTTTCGCGAACTCGATTCCCGACGACTGGAAAAAGATCGTCCGCGCCGGGTTGCGCCTGTCGCCCGAAAATCTGGTGGCCTATCAGCGCCGCCTTGCCGAACGTGGCTGGGGCGCGCCGACCTGGCCGAAGGAATATGGCGGCACCGGCTGGACGCCGCAGCAGCTTCACATCTTCTGGTCCGAAGCCTCGGCGGCTGACGCGCCCGCGCAATTCCATCAGGGGCTCGAACTGATCGGTCCGATCATCTTCACCTATGGCAGCCAGGCGCAGAAGGACTTCTATCTGCCGCGTATCATCAGCGGCGAGGATTGGTGGTGCCAGGGCTATTCGGAGCCGGGCGCGGGGTCCGACCTTGCAGCGCTGCGCACGCGCGCCGACCGCGACGGAGACGATTATGTCATCAACGGCCACAAGATGTGGACCAGTTACGCGCATGTCGCCGACCGCATGTTCGTGCTTGCGCGCACCTCGAACGAGGGGCGGCGCCAGCAGGGCATTTCGCTGATCCTCGTCGATATGGATACGCCGGGCATCCGCATCAGTCCGATCCACACGCTCGACGAAAAGCATCACACGAACGAGGTGTTCCTCGACGATGTTCGCGTTCCTGCGGCCAATGTCGTCGGCGAGGAAGGCATGGGCTGGAATTACGGCAAGGTGTTGCTCGACCGCGAGCGCATGGTTGCCGCCGCGACCGCGATGTTCCTGCCACAGACGCTGCGCGCGGTGCGCGAGGTGGCGACGCGCCGCAGGACCGCGCACGGCCTGCTGATCGACAAACCCGAATTCAAGGCCAAGCTCGCACAGGTCGAGATCGAGGCGATGGCGGTGCAGGCGATGGTGATGCGCCTGATGGCCGATGCCGCATCGGGTGCCGACTCCGGTCCGCGCGGGTCGATGGTCAAGCTGCGCTGGTCCGAACTGACGCAGCAGGCGACCGCCTTGTGGGTCGAGGCGCTGGGGCCGGACGCGCAGCATTTCGCGGCGCTCGATGACGACAGCGTGCTGCCGGAGGATATGCCCTTCGCGCTGAAGGGTGCGCTCTATGCCCGCGTCACGACCATCTATGGCGGGTCGAGCGAGATCCAGCGCAACATCATCGCGCGCCGCGCGCTCGGCCTTTGAGGGAGAAGATCCATGCAGTTCGCCTTTAACGACGAGCAGCAGATGCTGCACGACAGCGCCCTTCGTTTCGGCGAAGACCAATGGAATGCCGCCGACCGGCTGAAGCGCCTTGCCGAAGGGCCCGAGGGGACGGCACGCCGCTGGGCGCAGATGGCCGAACTCGGCTGGCTGATGCTGCCGATCGCCGAAGAAGACGGCGGGCTGGGCGGCGGTCCGGTCGAGATCATGGCGATCATGGAAGGCTTTGGCCGTCACCTGATGACCGAGGCCTATGTCAGCCATTGCGTGCTGGCGCCCGCGTTGATGGCGGGCGGCGGCGACCATTGCGCCGCGCTGCTCGAACAGGTCGGAGCGGGGCAGGCACGCATTGCGGCCGCGCTGATAGAGGATGAGGGTTTTGAGGTGGCGGCGATTTCCGCCAACGCCTCGGACGATGGCGGCAGCTTTAAACTGACTGGCGCCAAAGCTCATGTCGAGGACGGCGCCGATGCCGACTGGTATCTCGTCTCCGCGCGCACGGCGGGTACATCGGGCGCGCGCGCGGGCGTCAGCCTGTTCCTCGTCCCGCGCGGCGCCGAGGGGCTGACGATCCAGCGCTTCCGCTCGGTCGACAGCCATCGTCATTGCAGCCTCGACCTTGCCGATGTGGCCGGAATCCCGGTCGGTGCGATCGGCGAGGCCGCGGATCGCATCGACGCCGCGATTGACCGTGCGATCATCGCGCATCTGGCCGAAGCGGTCGGATCGATGGAGGCAGCGGTGGCCGCAACGCTCGACTATGTGCGTACCCGCCAGCAGTTCGGCGCGCCGATCGGCAGCTTTCAGGTCGTCCAGCACAAGATCGTCGACATGAGCGTTGCCTGCGAGGAAGCCCGCGCCTTGATGATGGTTGCGGCCTCGCAGCTTGCGAGCGGGGGCGAGGCGTCGTCGCTGATCGCGGCGGCCAAGGTCCGTGTCGCGCAGTGCGGCATTGCGGTGGCGCAGCAGGCGGTGCAGCTCCACGGCGGGGTCGGCACCAGCGAGGAGCTGGTCGTCAGCCATCACCTCCGCCGCCAGATGATGCTCGATCTCGCGCACGGCGACCGCGACCATCACAAGGCGCGCTTCGCCGAACTCACACGATAAAGGGAATTTGCAGGGCGCCTCAGGCGCCCTGCTTCGCTTCGTCGGCCTCGATCCGGCGGCCCGCCAGCCAGAATAGCAGCGACCCGATGGCGAGCGGCAGCGCGACGAGCGCCATCGCCGCGCGCAGTCCTTGCTCGCTGCCCAGCGACGGCGCGAGCAGGTCGCTCGCAATCCCGACGAACAGCGGTCCGAGCGCAAGGCCGATCGCGTTGGTCACGAACAATTGCACCGCCGCCGCCATCGCCCGCACCCGTGCCGGGACGAGGGTCTGCACCGAGGCGAAGACCGAACCATAGTTCAGCGCATGAACGAAGATCGCGCATGCAAGGAAGGCGAAAGACAGCGGCACGGTTGGCGCGAGCGCGGCACCCGCGAACAGCGGTGCGGCAATGACCAGCGAGGTCGAGGGCACCAGCGTATAGCCCTCGATGCCGCGCCGCGCTGCACGGTCGGCGAGCTGGCCGCCGACGAAGGTGCCGACCATGCCGACCAGCCCGACGATGAGGCCGAGGCTCAGACCGAGGAACACCGTCGGCGGCACGCCCCAACTCGATGCCATTGCGCCGATCCCCTCGACATGGGTTCGCATGTAGAGCGAGCCGAAGAAGGAGGCTTGGCCATAATAGCCGAACGCCCCCATCGCGGTACCGCAGGAGATGAGCCAGAAGCTGGGTAGGCGGCGGAGCGTCGCGAGCACCTGACCCAGCGGCATATGGGGCGCTGCGGCCTGGGTGGCGATTGTGCGCTTGCGCGGTTCGTCGAGCGTGAACCAGACGATGATGGCGAGCAGGATGCCAGGAACGCCGGCGATCAGGAAGGCGGCGCGCCACCCGAGCGTCGCGAGCAATATGCCGCCGAGGACGAGCCCCGCGAGCGAACCGACGGGTACGCCCAGAGAGTAAAGGGCCAGTGCGCGGCCGCGCTGTTCGCGGGGAACATAGTCGGTGATCAGGCTGTGCGCCGCCGGGGTGCAGCCGGCCTCGCCGACGCCGACGCCGATGCGTGCGAGCAGCAGCTCGGTGAAGTTGCGCGCGACGCCGCAGAGCGCGGTGAAGCCGCTCCACACGAACAGCGCGACGGCGATCATCCCGACGCGGTTGCCGCGGTCGGCGATCCGCGCCAGCGGAATGCCCAGGAGCGTGTAGAAGAGGGCGAAGGCGAGGCCGCTGATCATCCCGATCTGCCAGTCGGCAAGGTTCAGGTCGGCCTTCATCGGCTCGACCAGGATCGTCACGATCTGCCGGTCGAGCATGTTGAAGGCATAGACGATCATCAGCAGGAACAGCGCGCCATAGGGCATGTGCGCGGGCGCGGTTTCGGTGGTGGAAGTCGTCGCGGCTTCGGTGGTCATAGGCCTCTCCATGGCGGGCGTCCGGCCCGTCGCTCATCGCCGTGCATTAGGGGGTCGGGCGCGAGCAGGCAGGGCAGGAGGCGGCCCGATGCCCCATTATCCCCATGCTGATTTGTCGCGCCGGGGCAGGGTCGCGCTCGCGCATGTGCCGCAGCGCGAGCACAGGCGCGGACAGAGGAGGCGCGTCATGGCGTTTGCGAAGAACGGGTCCGTCTGCATCCATTATGAGCGTATGGCCGCCGGCGACGGGCCGCCGGTCATCCTGCTCGCGGGTGCCGGGCGGCCCTCGACCGATTTCGATTACGCCTTTTGTGCGCCGATCGTCGCCGCGGGCTTCGTGCCGATCCGTATCGACAGCCGCGACACGGGCCGGTCCGGCGCGCTGGTGGATATCATGCCCGACCTGCACGCAATCAGGGCGGCCGCATTGGGGACCGGCAGCGCGCAGCCGCCCTATCGCATTGCCGACATGGCAGACGACGTGCTCGCCGTGATGGAGGCCGAGGGGATAGCGGCCGCGCATTTTGTCGGGCGGTCGATCGGGGGGCTGGTCGCGCAGCAGCTCGCGGTTCTTCATGCCGATCGCGTGCTGAGCCTCGCGCTGGTGATGGCGATGAGCCGGTCGATGGCCGACGCGATCCCCGACGCCGCGCTCGATCGCTTGATGAGCGAAGACATTCCCGACGAGGAGGCCTATGTCGCACGCCAGCTCGGCGTGGCGCAGGCGAACGGCATGGCCGGGGATTATGATGCGGACCGCATTGCCGAGGGCGCGCGGATCGCGTGGCGGCACGGTGTTCATCGTGGCGGAACCGCGCGGCATTTCGCCGCCAGCCTCGCCGCACCCGACCTGTGCGCCGCACTCGGCGCGCTGCGCGTGCCGACGCTGATCCTGCACGGCCGGCACGACAAGGTGATCCCGCTCGCCCGGGCAATGGAGACCGCCGACGCCATTCCGGGCGCGACGATCGAGATCGACGAGACAATGGGACATGACGGACCGCTGCGGCTTCGACAGGCTTGGGGCGCGCGGATTGCCGAGCATCTGAGGGCCGCATCGACCCGATTCTGACGGTCGCGAGGAAATCACATATGTGATATGGACCGCGAAAGCCGCGGTTTTGGCCGCGTGGCGGTCTTTGAAGTTATCATGTCTTCATCAGAGACCGTCTGAGGACGGCAATTAGACCGACCGCTCAAGGCGCTCCCGCCTTCTGGTGTTGGGATGGAGAGATGAAGAGAAAACCCGTCAAATCGGCCTCGCGCACCTTCGAGGTGCTCGAACTGTTCCGCGACCGCCGCGCGCCATTGCGGCTCAACGAGATCTACTCGGCGCTTGGTTATCCGCAGTCGAGCACGACGAACCTGCTGAAGAGCATGGTGATCGAGGGGTACCTCAACTACAACCGCAACACGCGCACCTATTTGCCGACCCTGCAGGTCGCCTCGCTCGGCAGCTGGCTCTATGGCCATGTCGCGTTCGGCAGCGGCTATAGCTGGCTGATCGACGAGCTTTATCGCAAGACCGATGAGACGATCGTCCTCGTCACGCAGAACGACCTGTTCATCCAATATGTGATGATGCGCGTGCCCGATCATCCGCACAAGCGCCCGCCCAATCCGGGCGAGATGAGGCTGATGCTCGACGCGACGTCGGGCATGGCGCTGATGAGCCGGATGCGCGACCGCGAGATCGACAAAATCTATCGCTATTCAAACTATTACGAGCTCAACCCCGACCGGCGGATCACGCTGGAGGATGTCATGAGCCGCATTCGCTGGATTCGTCATACCGGCTATGTCTATTGGCCCGAGCATCCGGTGCCGGGGATCGCGTCGATCGCGATGCCGCTGGGCGAAAGTATCCACGGCATTCCGCTCGTCATCGGCATCGGCGGCACGACAGAACGCCTGTCTCCGCGTCGCGCCGAATATGTCGAGATCATGCGCGACACGATCGCCGAATTCCGCGAGCGCTTCCCGCAGGATCAGCAAGTGCCGGGCGACGAGGACGATCTGGAGATCGCCGCAGAATAGGCATTTCATTTGGAATAATGGCGGGACCATGCGCGGCAGACCGTGCCTGTCGCGCGCGGGCGCCTATCCTCGCGCGAAAGAGGAGAGCGTTTCATGCCCGTCGAAATCGATCTACTGGATGCCGGCGTTGCCGGCCTCGGCGAAAGCCCGCTTTGGGATCACCGCACCGCGCGCCTGTGGTGGGTGGATTCGAGTGCCGGGCGCCTGCACGCGAGCGGTGCCGAGGGTCAGGATCAGGCGAGCTGGGATCTGGGCCAGCCGATCGGCAGCATCGGTCTTGCGACGGCGGGTCTTGTCGTCGCGCTTGCCGATGGCTTTTACCGGTTCGACGCCTCGACAGGCACGACCACGCCGATCGCGCGGCCCGACATGGCGCCCGGAACGCGGCTGAACGATGGCAAGGCGGACCGCGCCGGCCGCTTCCTGTCGGCGTCGATGCGGACCGGCGACGCCGTGGGGGCAGGGGCGTTGTTCCGGCTCAATGCCGACGGCGCGATCGAGCAGCTCGAAAGCGGGATTGGGATCGGCAATGCGATCTGCTTCTCGCCCGCCGGCGATGCGCTCTATTTCGCCGACAGCCTCGACGGAAAGCTGCGCCGCTATGCGTATGACCAGGCGATCGGCCGGGTCGGCGAGCGGCACGATCTGGTCGATTGCCAGATGCATGGCGGCTCGGGCGCCGATGGCGCGACGGTCGATGCCGAGGGACGGATCTGGGTCGCGCTGGTGCTGGCGCAGGCGGTCGGCTGCTATGCGCCCGACGGGACGCTGCTGCGCTCGATCCCGGTGCCGCTACCCTATCCCTCGTGCCCCGCATTCGGCGGGCCGAACCTCGATACGCTCTATCTGACGAGCATCGCCAATTCGGGGCACCGGCTGGTCGCCGATCACCCCGATGCCGGGCGGATTACCGCGATCCGGGGGCTCGACGTCCCCGGGATCGCGGAAGGCATTTATCGTTGAGTGCCTGGCGTCTGTTCCACTGACGTGGAATCGGCCCCGGCCCGCTCCCCCTCCCGGCCTCCCATAGTTTACTATCGTTGGGGAGGCCGGGAGGGGGAGCGGCCCGGGGCCGAATTGTTTCAGCCCGGCTGAAACCGAAGCTAGCGCAGCGCGATCGAGATGCCGCCGTCGACGAGCAGTGACTGGCCGGTCACGAACCCCGAACGGGCGCTGTCGGCGAAGAACAGCACCGCTTCGGCAATGTCCGATGTCTCGCCGAGCCGGCCGAGCGGGGTGCTCGCCACGCGGGCCTCGAATGTCGCGTCGTCGAGCATCGCGCGAACGCCCTCGGTCGCGACGGTCGATGGGGCGACGGCATTGACTCGGATCTGTGCAGGCGCGAGCTCGATCGCAGACGAGCGCGTCATGCCCTCGACCGCCGCTTTGATGCCGCAATAGACCATCGCATTCGGAAGGCCCATGTGCGCCGATACCGAGGCGATGTTGACGATCGACCCGCTGCCGCGCGCACGCATATGCTTGGCGGCCGCCTGCGTGCCCCAGATGATGCCGGCGATGCCGACGCCGAGCATCTTGTCGAGGCTTTCGGCGTCGATGCCCTCGATCGGCGAATATTTGGTCCACATCGCATTGTTGACGACGATGTCGATCCCGCCGAGCTTTTCCGCGGCGGTATCGAACGCCGCGTGCAGCGCGGCGCCGTCCGACACGTCGCAGCCGAGCGCGATCGCCTTGCCGCCACCGGCTTCGATCTGCTGCACAAGGTCTTCGGCCCAATGCGCCTTGCGATCGAGCAGGGCGAGCGAGGCGCCGTTGCCGGCAAGCTTGAGCGCGATGTCGCGGCCGAGGCCGCGCGACGCGCCGGTGACGAGCGCAACGCGCCCTTCGAGTGTTTTCGTCATTTGATAGAGCCCATAAAAATGAAGCCCGCTTTTGGCGGGCTTCAGTGGGAGAGAAGAGAGGTTAGAATTTATATCCGACTTCAACGCCGTAGACCCGACCCTTGTTGAGCGGTGAGAAGGTCGATCCGGCAAAGAAGGGCAGCGGCGCCTCGGTTCCGAAGGTCGCTTCGTTCAGCAGATTGTTGCCATAGACCGACACCTTCACGCGGCCGTGCGTGATCGCGAGGCTGGCGTCGACCATCGTGGCGGCGCGGAGCAGGCCGGTGTTCTGGTCGTTGTAGAAGGCGGCATCACGATGGTTCGCGCCGACGCGGGCTTCGGCATCGAAGTCGCCGCCAAGGCTGGTCGCATAGGTGATCGACCCGCCATAGCTCCACGGCGACAGACGCGGCAGCTTCAGGGCATAGTCGGCATCGTTGATCACGCCGTCGGCGTTGAGATCGAACAGGATGTCCTCATATTTGCCCTTGGTGTAGCCGAACTGCCCGGCGATCGTCAGGCCGGAGAGGGGCTTGACCAGCACTTCGCCTTCGATCCCCTTGATCGATACGTCTGCCGCATTGGTGATGATCTGGAAGTTACCGAACGGTGCGAAGGGCGCCTGGAATTCGCGCTGCGTGCCGTTGATGCGGCTATAGAAGCCCGCCAGGTTCACACGCGCGAACCCGCCGATTTCCTGCTTCAGGCCGATTTCATAGGCGTCCTGCTTTTCCTGATCGAACGGACCCGGGGCGACATTAGGATTGAGGTTGCGGAAGTTGTAGCCGCCGCTGCGGAAGCCCTTGGCGAACGAGGCATAGAGCAACGTGTCCTCGGTCGGCTTGAACTGGACGCCGATGCGCGGCGTGAAGCCGTCCCAATTATCCTTGTCGGTGAAGTCATAGCTGCAGCGCAGGATGTCGAGATTGCAGCCGCCGACGCCGATCGAGCGGACCTGGACGTCCTTTTCCTCGGCCGAATAGCGTGCACCGACGCTGAAGGTCAGCTGTTCGGTGACGCGCCAGTCGACGGTGGCGAAGACGCCGCCCGTGCGCTGCTTCTGACGACCGCCGCCCGAAACGGTGAGCGCGCCGCCCGACAGCAGGCGCTGCTCGGCATAGTTGATGTCCTGATTGAAGTAGAAGAGGCCGGTCGTCACGTCGAACGCGCCGAAGGTGCCCGCGTAGCGGAGCTCGTTGCTGAACTGCCACTGGTGGATGTTGTTGCGCGAGTGCAGGCTCGTCACCGGCGAGCCGTCGACGTCGGCGCCCGAGTCATTGGACAGCGCGCGGACGGCGGCAATGTTGGTGATCTTGCCGTCACCGAACGCGGTGTCGATGTTCAGTTCGGCGATGCCCTGATCCCAGTCGGTCTTCACGAAGCCGGCGTAGTTCTGGTTCACGCGGAAGCTGTCGCGCGGGTAGAGGCCGTGGTTCGTCACCGCCGGGCCGTCGCCGCGGATGCGGCCATGCTCGTAGCGCAGGACCAGGTCGAAGCTGTCGTTGGGCTGCAGGCGAAGCGCCGAGCGCATGATCAAGGTTTCGCTGCCGCCGATCTTCTTGCCGTCGAAGTCGTTTTTGAACCAGCCATTGTCATCGTTGTAATAGACCGCGACCTTGCCGCTCAGCACGTCGCCCGCGATCGGGCCCGAGACCGAGATGCTCGCGCGCTTTTCGAGGCCGGTCGACAGGCCCGCCTTTGCGTCGAGGCGGAAGCGGTTCGACGGGGTGGTGGTGCGGAGAAGGACCGCGCCGCCGGTCACGTTGCGGCCGAACAGAAGGCCCTGCGGGCCGCGGAGGATTTCGACGCCTTCAAGGTCGAAGGTGTCGAAGAGCACGCCCGCGCTGACACCCAGATAGACGCCATCGACGAACACGCCGACGGTTGGGTCGATCGAGGGGATCGAGCTGTTGATGCCGAGGCCGCGGATCGAGAAGTTCGCATAGCCCGGCGTCGTGCCGACGCTTTCGAGCGAGGCGTTCGGAACCGCATAGCTGACGCTCGAGATCGAGCGCGCGTGGATGCTGTCGAGTTCGCTCGACCCGAAAGCGGTGATCGCGATGGGAACGTCCTGTACGTTCTGCGCCGATCCGCGCTTGGTCGCGGTGACGATGATGTCGCCAAGGCCGCCGCCGTTCGACTGCGCCTCTTCCTGCGCGCCGTCATCCTGGGCGGTGTCGTCCTGTCCGAACGCGGGTGCTGCCATCATCATGGCCGCGAAGCCGACTCCCGCCAAAAGACGCTTGCTGTGTGTGTTCATTGTCCACTCCCTGGTGAATCGCGCTTCCGTTCTTCCTTTCGGTGGCGATTCGCCTCGAAGGGGGTGCGCTGGCTTTAAATCGTGTCGCCGCCCCGTGAAGAGCGACCGGCCCCCGTTCTTTCTTTGCGACGCCAAGAGCAATGTGCGCGGCGGGGAGGGCGCCGATAATCACAAGCGCGATTCCGCGCGGGGGCATTCAATCCAGAATGAGATTTTCGGCGCGTCTCGCGGCTTTCGCGTCCCGATCGCGCCGGTGCGGTGCAATGACCTCCGGCAAATGGGAGACAAATCAATGAGCAGCATTCGCACCGAAATCGATAATTACGTCGCGCTCGTCACACTGGACAATGCGCCGGTCAACGCCGCCGCGCTGGACATGCTCCAGGAACTCACCGACGTCTTCGACAGCTTCAACGACCGCGACGATGTTCGCGTCGCCGTGCTGACCGGTGCAGGGAAATGCTTCAGCGCCGGCGCCGATCTCAAGAACCGGCCCGACCTCTCGATCCCCGGCAAGCGCTGGAACCGCAACCGCGTCGTCCGCGAAGTCGCTTACTCGATCGCCGATTGCGCAAAGCCCGTCATCGCCGCGGTCAACGGCCCCGCGCTTGGCGCCGGCTTTGGTCTCGCCGCGAGCTGCGACATCATCGTCGCCTCTGAAAATGCCGTCTTTGGCCTACCCGAGATCGATGTCGGTCTGATGGGCGGCGGGAAGCACACCTCGCGCATCGTCCCGCACTCGCTGACGCGCCGCATGATGCTCACCGGCTATCGCGCGCCGGCCGCCGAAATGTATCGTCGCGGTATCATCGAGGCCTGCCTGCCTGCCGATGAACTGCTGCCCTATTGCATGGACATGGCGAAACTCATCGCATCGAAGAGCCCGCTCGCGACGCGCTATGCCAAGGACAGCATGCGCACGATCGAGAATATGACGCTGCGCGACGGCTATATCTATGAGCAGGGCAACACGGCGAAGCTGTCGACCTCCTATGACGCGCAGGAAGCCGTCGCGGCGTTCGTCGAAAAGCGCGCGCCCGTCTTTCAGGGCCGCTGAGCGGAGCCGCCGTCATGGACTGGAATTTCGGCGACCTGCTGGACGCGACCGCGGCGCATGTGCCGGGCGACCGTCCGGCGATCATCCGCGGCGATCATGTCACCTGCTGGGCCGATTTCGACGCGCGGTCGAACCGGCTGGCGCGCGCGATGCTGGCGGCCGGCTTGCCCGCCGGCGCGCGCATCGCGATCCTTGCGCGCAACATCCCCGAGTTTATCGAGATCGCCGCGGCTGCGTTCAAGGCGCGGCTGACGCACGTCAATATGAACTATCGCTACACGACGTCGGAGATCGAATATGTGCTGCGCGACTGTCAGGCGGCGGGGCTCTTCTATCAGGACGAGTTCGGCCCGATCGTCGCGTCGCTGATCGGTGGCGCGATCGAGCATCTGACCTACGCGGTCCAGATCGGCAGCGACGGCGCCTATGACGGGATCGTGTCGGAGGGGGACGCGTCGCCGCTGGATATCCGGCGGTCGCCCGACGACGGCTATCTTCTTTATACGGGCGGCACCACCGGGCGACCGAAGGGCGTGATGTGGCGCTCGGCCGACGCGCGGCGGTCGCAGCTCGAATCCCCGGTGGCGGTGACGACCCCCGCGAGCATGGACGACCATGTCGCGCAGGTTCTGAAGGGCGCGGCGGGACGGGTGATGCCCGCCTGTCCGCTGATGCACGGCGCGGGACTTAACAGCTCGCTCGCCGAATTGCTCGTCGGCGGCACGGCGGTGCTGCTGCCCTCGGACCGGTTTAGCGCCGAGGAACTCTGGAGCGAGGCCGAGCGGCACAAGGTCACCCGCATCCTGATTGTCGGCGATGCGTTCGCGCGGCCGATGGCCGACACGCTGCTTGCCAATCCGGGGCGCTGGGATCTGTCGGCGCTGCGGCTGATCTCGTCGGCAGGGCTGATGTGGTCGGAGCAGGTGAAGGCGGCGCTGCTCGAAGCCTTGCCGCAGCTCACGCTGCTCGACATCCTCGGTGCGTCCGAAGCCTCGGGTTTCGGTTATGCGATCACCAACAAGGATCGTGCGACCCCGACCGGGCTGTTCGAGGCGGGGCCGCAGACGGTGATCGTCGATCAGGACAGCGGCCGCGTGCTTGCCGACAACGAAGTCGGCTCGGGCTGGCTCGCGCGGCGGCCGCCGTTCGGCGCGGGCTATCATGGCGATCCCGAAAAGACCGCGAGAGTCTATCGCACGATCGACGGACAGGCCTATGCGGTCCCCGGCGACATGGCCGAACGCTTGCCCGACGGACGCTTCCGCCTGCTCGGGCGCGGCAGCATGTGCATCAACACCGGCGGCGAAAAGGTCTTCGTCGAAGAGGTCGAGGAGGCGCTGAAGCGTGTCGACGGTGTCGCCGACGCGATGGTGTTCGGCCTGCCCGATCCGAAATGGGGCAGCGTCGTCACCGCGCTGATCGAGGCGGGCGAAAGCCCCGACGATCAGGCTCTGCGCGACGCCCTGTCCGCAGACCTCGCCGCCTACAAGCAGCCGCGCACGATCATCCGCGTCGCCGTCCTGCCGCGCCATGCGAGCGGGAAGAGCGACTATCGCAGCGGGATGGACCTCGCGCGCGCCGAAATTTCAGCCCGGACGTCCACTGGCTGATCGTCGCCGGCCCGCAGCGTCCGGCGCGGACGCGCGGGCTGGCGACCTCGCCGCCCGACGACCGACTTACAGATTCTCCCAAGGATTTCCGATGCAACAGGCCAATTCCTCCCCCGACACGACTCCCCGCCGCCTCGATGCGCTGATCATCGGCGCCGGTTTCGGCGGCATGTATGCGCTCCACCGCACGCGCGGCATGGGGCTCGACGTCCATCTGATCGAGGCGGGCGACGATGTCGGCGGCACCTGGTACTGGAACCGATATCCCGGCGCGCGCTGCGACGTGATGAGCATCGATTACAGCTATTCCTTCTCGGACGAGATCCAGCAGGAGTGGACGTGGAGCGAGCAGTTCGCCGCGCAGCCCGAAATCCTCTCCTACGCCCGCTTCGTCGCCAACAAGCTCGACCTGAAGCGCGACATCAGTTTCGAAACGCGCGCGACCGCGGTTCATTATGACGAGGAAGCGGCGCTGTGGCGGATCGAGACCGATCGCGGCGACGTCTATGAGGCGAGTTATTGCCTGATGGCGACCGGCCCGCTCTCGGTCCCGAAGCAGGTCGACATAGCGGGCGCCGACAAGTTTAAGGGCGAGCTCTATCTCTCGGGCAAATGGCCGCACCATGACGTCGACCTGAAGGGCAAGCGCGTCGCGGTGATCGGCACCGGGTCGTCGGGTATCCAGATCGTTCCGGTGGTCGCCGAGCAGGCCGAGCATCTGTACGTCTATCAGCGGACGCCCAGCTTCACGCTGCCGATGCGCAACCGCAAGCTCGACGATGAGTATGTCGCGCATATCAAGGCGCACTATCCGGGGCTGCGCGCCGCTGCGCGCCATTCGCTGACCGGCGGCGTGCGGCCGATCACGCATCGGCCGGTGTTCAGCGTGACGCCCGCCGAGAGCCAGAAGCTGATGGAGGATGCGTGGCAGCACAGCGGGCTGTCGTTCCTCGGCCTGTTTTCGGATCTGCTCACCAACCGCGACGCGAACGAGGTCGTCGCTGAATTCGTGCGCGGCAAGATCGCGGAGACGGTGAAAGATCCCGAAACGGCGCGCAAGCTGACCCCGCGCGGCTATCCGATCTTCGCGCGGCGCCCGTGCCTCGATACCGGCTACTACGAGGCGTATAATCGCGACAATGTGACGCTGAAGGATTGCCTCGAGCATCCGATCGTCGAGATCACCGAAAAGGGCATTCGCACCGCCGAGGGCCAGGTCGAGGTCGACATCATCATCGCCGCCATCGGTTATGACGCGCTCACCGGCGCGATGCTGTCGATCGATATCGAGGGCCGCGACGGCCGCAAGCTCAAGGACAAGTGGGCGGACGGCGGGCGCTCGCATCTGGGTTTGATGATCGAGGGATTCCCGAACCTGTTCGTCATCGCGGGGCCGAACGGGCCGTCCGCGCTAGCCAATTTTATCCTTCTGAATGAGCAGAATGTCGACTGGGTCTGCGACTGTATCGAACATATGCGCCGCGGCGGTCTGCGTTCGATCGAGGCGAATGCCGACGCCGAGGACGGGTGGATGCAGAAGGTGACGACTCTGGGGTCGCTGTCGCTCTATCCGACCGCGAACACCTGGTACACCGGCGCCAATGTGCCCGGGAAGCCGCGCACTTTTCCGGTCTACATCGGGGGGCTCGGCCGCTATCGCGAAATCTGTTCCGACGCGGCGGCGGACGGCTATCGCGGCTTCACGCTGCGCTAGGTCCGGCGCGCGCGTCCCGATATGGAGTGAGCGATATGTCGTCCGAAAAACTGTTCGAGCCGCTGTCCCTTGCGCGCGGTGCGCCGATGAAGAACCGGCTGATGCTCGCGCCGCTCACGAACCGGCAGAGCCATGCCGACGGCACGCTGTCGGATGCCGAGCGCAACTGGCTCGAGATGCGCGCGGCGGGCGGGTTCGCGCTGACGATGACTGCCGCCGCGCATGTCCAGCCGGTAGGGCAGGGCTTTAGCGGGCAGCTCGGCGCTTTTGACGACGATCATCTCGAAGGCCTGACGGCGCTTGCGGCAGGGATCAGGGCGCGCGGTTCGCTGTCGTCGCTGCAACTGCATCATGCGGGAAGCCGCGCCGAACCGGAGCTGATCGGCGAACCGGTGGCGCCGTCGGAGGTCTCCGAACGCAATGTCCGAGCGCTTTCCGAAGCCGAAGTGGAAGTGCTGCGCGACGATTTCATCGCGGGCGCACGCCGTGCCGAGCAGGCGGGCTTCGACGGGGTCGAGATCCACGGTGCACACGGCTATATCCTCGCCGAATTCCTGTCGGCGGCGAGCAACCGCCGGGGTGGCCGCTATGGCGGCCGCATCGAGAACCGCGCGCGCATCATCTTCGAGATCATCGACGGCATCCGCGCCGTCACGCAGCCCGACTTCCAGCTCGGCCTGCGGCTATCGCCCGAGCGATTTGGCCTCGAACTTGAAGAAATCCGGGATGTCGCGACCGAAATCCTGCGGCAGGAAAAGATCGACTTTCTCGACATGTCGCTGTGGGATGTGAACAAGGAGCCCGAGGAGGAGCGTTTCAAGGGGCGCTCGCTGATGAGCGTATTTACCGAACTCCCGCGCGGCAATGTCCGGCTCGGTGCCGCCGGCAAGGTGATGGATGCCGAAGACGCGGCCGGTGTCATCAAGGCCGGCTGCGATTTCGTGGTGATCGGCCGCGCGGCCATATTGCGGCACGATTTTCCAGAACGCGTGCGCCGCGATCCGGCCTATCGGTCGCCCGAGCTTCCGGCATCGGTTCAGCATTTGCGCGATGAAGGCCTGAGCGACACCTTCATCCACTATATGCGCCGCTGGCCAGGTTTCGTTGCCGAATAATCCTTGGCCCTGAGACCGCCATCCCGAAAGCGGGTCAATCCGCTGCCGGGTTTCGCCCCTGCATGCTGACCCGGTAGAGTTCGGCAGGGCGAAAGGCGCCGCCCGCTTCGCGCTCACCGGTGCCTTCGATCCAGCCCTTGTCGATCATGCGGCGGCGGAATGCCGGCTTGTTCAGCGTCGTGGCGAGTATTGCTTCGTGGACGTCCTGCAGCGCGCGGAGCGTGAAGCGCGGCGGCAGAAGGGCAAAGGCGACGGGCGCATAGTCGAGCTTGCCGCGCAACCGCGTGACCGCATGGTCCAGAATGTCGCCGTGGTCGAAGGCCAACGGGGGCAGCGCGGCGCCGGGGCCGACCGGCGCCAGCATCAGATCGTCCCTGTCGTTCAGCGCGTCCGCCAATCTGTCCGCGGGAAGAAGCGCGAAATAGGCGATCGTGATGATCCGCATGCGCGGATCGCGGCCGGGATCGCCGAAGCTGTAGAGCTGTTCGAGCCAGGCCTCGGTGAGGCCAGCCTTTTGTACGAGGATGCGCTGGGCCGCATCGTCCAGGCTTTCGTCCACGCCGACGAAGCCGCCGGGAAGCGCCCAATCGCCGTCGTGCGGCGGCTCACCGCGGCGCTGGAGCAGGGCCGCGAGCCGACCGTCTTTCACCGTCATCAGCACCAGATCGACGGTTACAGCGAGTGGCGGGAAGGCGGACGGATCATAGGGTTCGTTCATGCACGCTACTTATATGTTGACTAGATATATGTCAAATACATATAAGATACTCGACGCCGCCGAATCGGAGGCGCCTTGCGCCGGGGAGTCCGGTGCAGATGAAGGATCGAGGGAGTCTCGAGCAATGAAACAGACAGATTTCGGCATCTTTATCGGACGCTTCCAGCCACTGCATATCGGACATGAGCATGTTATCCGGCAGGCGCTGACGCAGGTCGGGCGACTGATTGTCCTGGTCGGATCGGCGAATGTCGCGCGCGATCCGCGCAATCCTTTCACCTTCGACGAGCGCGCTGCGATGCTGCGCGCCGCTTTCCGGCACGAGATCGCGGAGGAACGGCTGATCGTCGAACCGCTCGACGACCATCTCTATTCGGATACAGCCTGGGTAACCGAGGTGCAGCGCCGCGTGAACCGCATCATCCTCGACGTCGGCAACGGGCATGGCTTCGGCAGCCACGGGCTTGCCGACTTCCGCGTCGCGCTGACCGGCTATGGCAAGGACGCCTCCTCCTATTATCTCCGCCTGTTTCCCGAATGGGACAATATCCAGATCGACAGCCAGTATGGCACCTTCAGCTCGACCGACGTGCGGCGGCGCTATTTCCAGCGCATCCCCGAAGTGCCCGCGTCGATCCTGACGGTGGACGTCGCGACATGGCTCGACGCATTCAAGCTGGGCGAGACGTTTCGCACCTTGCTCGAGGAAAGCGAATATCTCGCCGACTATCCGAAGCAATGGGGCAAGGGGCCGTTCGTCACCGCCGATGCGGTCGTCGTCCAGTCGGGCCACATCCTGCTCGTCGAGCGCGGGCGGCTTCCCGGCAAGGGCCTGCTCGCACTGCCCGGCGGTTTCGTCGACGCGGGCGAGCGGATCCGTGACGCCGCGATCCGCGAACTGCGCGAGGAGACGGGGATCAGCGACGGCAAGGGACAAATTCCCCCGGCGATGCTCGGCAGCTTCATCGAGGATCATCGCACGCGGGTGTTCGATGCGCCGAACCGCAGCCTGCGTGGCCGTGTCATCACCCATGCCTATCTGTTCCGGCTGCCCGAACGGCGCAAGCTGTTCGCAGTCAAAGGCGGCGACGATGCTGCGCATGCGCGCTGGTATCGCCTCGGCGACCTGAGTCCCGAGATGTTCTTCGAAGACCATTGGTCGATCATCGAAGAGATGGCCGACCTGTAATCCCGCGGCGGGGGAGTCCCGCCGAAACAAGCGAATGTGAGGAGTTCACATCATGAAAAACCTGATCCTGGCGACCGACAGCTACAAGCAGAGCCACTTCCTGCAATATCCGCCCGAGGCGCGCGTCATCAGCGCCTATGTCGAGGCGCGGCCGAACCCCTTTTCCGACGAGATCGTCTTCCTCGGGCTTCAGCCGTTGCTGGTCGATTATTTCAGCCAGCCGATCGTGGCCGCCGACATCGACGAGGCCGAGGCGATCTGCGTCGCGCACGGGGTGCCGTTCAACCGCGCGGGCTGGGAAGCGATCGTCACCGACCATGGAGGCTACCTGCCGCTCGAGATCAAGGCGCTTCCCGAAGGCATGATCGTCCCGTCCGGGGTGCCGATGGTCCAGCTCGAGAATAGCGATCCGCGCATGCCTTGGCTGACGACCTTCATCGAGACGGCGATGCTGCGCGCGATCTGGTATCCGACGACGGTCGCGACACTGAGCTGGAAATGCAAGCAGGTGATCCGCGCGGGGCTGGAAAAGACGTCCGACGACGTGGCGGGCCAATTACCCTTCAAGCTGCACGATTTCGGTGCGCGTGGCGTGTCCTCCGCGGAGAGCGCGGGGCTCGGCGGGCTTGCGCATCTCGTCAATTTTCAGGGCACCGACACGATGGAGGCGCTGGTCGCGGCGCGGCGTTACTATGGCGCCGACATGGCGGGCTTTTCCATTCCTGCCGCCGAGCACAGCACGATGACGAGCTGGGGCCGCGAGCGCGAGGAGGATGCCTATCGCAACATGCTCGACCGGTTCGAGGGCGAGGGACGGATCGTAGCGGTCGTCTCCGACAGCTATGACCTCGACGCCGCCGTCGCCGATATCTGGGGCGGCAGCTTGCGCGAGAAGGTGTTGGGCCGACAGGGCACGCTGGTCGTGCGTCCCGACAGCGGCGATCCGATCGAAACGCCGCTCCGCACGGTGAAGACGCTGTGGGAGAAGTTCGGCGGCAGCGTGAACAGCAAGGGCTATCGCGTGCTCGATCCGCATGTTCGCGTGATCCAGGGCGACGGGATGACGGTCGACAGCATCGGGAAGCTGGTGGCGCGCATGGTCGAGGAAGGCTTTGCGATCGACAATATCGCCTTCGGCATGGGCGGCGGGATGCTGCAGCACGTCAACCGCGACACGCTGTGCTTCGCGATGAAGGCGAATGCGATGCTGGGCAGCGATGGCGTCTGGCACGACGTGTTCAAGATGCCGAGCACCGACCCCGGCAAGGCGAGCAAGGCCGGACGTCAGGCGGTGGTGATGAAGGACGGCCGCATGGCGGCGGCGAGGCTCGACAGTGTCGCTGCGGATGCGGACCTGCTCGTGCCGGTGTGGCGGAACGGCGAACTGCTGATCCGGCACAACTTCGACACGGTGCGCGCGCGATCCGAAGGGAGGGGCTGAGCCATCGCAGGGGGCGGCCCGTCGCGGTGGCGCTGATCAGATCAGCGACTTCAACCGGTCGATCCCCGTTGCCTCCCGGACGATCCGGGCCGCGAGCGCGTTTCCGTTCGCGGCATTGGTGAAGACGACGATCGCGCGTCCGTTTCGGGCATCGCCGACGCCTAGCGTTTTGAAGATCCCGTAGTTGCTGCCGCTGTGCTGGAACAACAGTCCTTCCGGAGATTGTTCGAGTTCCCAGCCCAAGCCCCGCGAGATGTCGCGCCCGCGTATTTCGATCCGGGGGGTAAGCATCGCCTGCCGCGCCGCGTCGCTGATTTCCCAGGCGGCGCGCGCCGGCCGGTCCATCATGAGGGTCATGAACCGCGCATAGTCGGAAGCGGTCGTGAGGAGCCCGCCCGCCGAATTGACCAGCAGATCGTGGGTCGACGGGGTCGTGTCCGGATGCGCCTCGCGCATCGCCGCGATGGAATCCTCGTAGGTCCAGTCGGCGATCGGCTTGCGCCACCGTAGAGCGAACGGGAGCAGCCGGTTACCAAGCTCGCGCGTCGGCTGGGCGGGAAGTTTCGTCTCGCCTTCGGGCGGTTCGGAATGGCCGAAGACCGCCGACCTTGCGATCTCTTCGTCCCAGCCGAAGCTGCTATGCGACATTCCGGCAGGACCGAAGAGCTTGGCCTGCATCAGGCTGCCAAGGCCCATCCCCGTGATCGTCTCGACAACCAGCTGGAGCCAGATGAATGCTTCGCCCGAATAGGTGTAACCCGATCCCGGCGCCCTGCCCGTGACGAGGGGTTCCGACGCCCAGTTCGGCAGCCCGGTCGAATGTTCCAGCACGTGCCGGGCCGTAATCAGGTCGAGATTCGGATCATTCCCCGCATTCGGCGGCCGGCGATAGGAAACGAGCGGCTTGTCGAGGTCGAGGCGCTTCTCGTCGACCAGCCGCATCACGACATAGGCGAAGACCGGCTTGGTCATCGACGCGGCTTCGAACAAGGTCTCCTCGCGCACCGGGTCGTGGGAGAGAATGTTTTTTACACCGAAAGCTCTGTTCCAGACGAGCTTGCCGCGGTCGACAACCGCGATGGCAGCGCCGGGGACGCCTGCGATCCGCATGAGACGCGGAATGTCGCGGACGAGTTCCTCCGACGGGATCCATGCGGGGTTGCCATCGGGGCACCGGATTCCCGCAAAGGCGCGGGCAGATGCCGAACCGCCGGCAATCAGGATTGAGGACCCCGCCAGCAAGGCCCGTCGCCCCAGCATCGTTTCGGAAGTTCCCATATCTGTTCGCCTTTGATCCAAATCGATCGGCATCGACACCGCCGCAAATCTACGCAATTGTAATAATTACAGATTTACGAGGGTTTCTGAAAGATGGCCTTTCGAAGGCATTTGATATCCTTGATGCAATCCACCTGTAGAGAAAAATCCAACGGACCGTCCAGATTGTTCCGAAAATGCCGCCAGGCGTATGGTTGATAAGACCGTCAGGCCGCTGCTCGAACCGGCGGGCCCTTTCGAATATACTGTCGTTGTGTCTCGGGAGACTTCCCGGAGTTGCCTCATGCAATCCGCATAGGTTGACGACAATTCGAACGTCTAATTTGCGCCTGATTTCAGCCTTTCGGCCCGAGTCACTCGCCACTTAAAAGCGGTCGCTTGGATCTAGTGAGCGATGGCGACACGAGGCGATACCGAACCCCTTGCTCAATCAATCGCGCGTAACCGCCGATGGAACGGAATCTTCGCGCACCGCGCCTGCATTCATGATATACCCTCCATGTTCAGGGCGCCCTTGTCGTATTCGCGAGCGCGCCGTTTCTCCCCGGACCCGGCTTTCAAGCCCGTCAGCTCTCCGGTCTCCCCGAAAGGGGCCATGATGATCCGCACCACCCACCCCGACGTCGCGCTCAATCTGGCGCTTGCCGTCATTACCGCCTCCGACGCACCCGCCCTTCTGCTCGACCAGAATTTCACGATCATTGCGGCCAGCACGTCCTTCTGCCGCGCCTTCGCGCTCGACCGGCGGCAAGCGGTCGGGCGGACGCCGCTGGAACTGGGAGACGGCGAGTGGGACGTGCCGCAACTTCGGACGTTGCTCGGCGTCACCTTTCACGGCGACGCACAGATAGAATCCTATGAAATGGATCTCGATGGCCCGCACGCGTCCCGCCGGCTCGTGCTCCATGCGAAGATGCTCGACTATGGCGATCTCACCCGACCGCGTTTGCTGTTGACCATTTCGGACGTCACCGAAGCGCGGATCAGCGAAAAGCTGAAGGACGATCTGTTGCGGGAGAAGGCGATCCTGCTTCAAGAACTTCAGCATCGCGTCGCCAACAGTCTTCAGATCATCGCGAGCGTGCTCATGCAGAGCGCGAGGCGGGTGCAGTCGGAAGAGACGAGAAGCCATCTTCGCGATGCGCATAATCGCGTGATGTCGATTGCCACCGTCCAGCAACATCTGGCGGCGTCGCGGTTGGGCGAGGTCGAATTGCGTGCCTACTTCACGCAGCTTTGCCAGAGCCTCGGCGCCTCGATGATCCGCGACCCGGATCTTGTCTCGCTCAAGGTGAGCGCCGACGACAGCATGGTGAATGCCGACATCTCGGTCAGCCTCGGGTTAATCGTAACCGAACTCGTCATCAATGCGCTCAAGCATGCGTTCCCGGGCGAACGCGGTGGAACGATCCTGGTGGATTATCATGCGCTGGGCGAGGCATGGAAGCTGACGGTCCGTGACGACGGCATAGGTACACCGCGCAAGCTGGCTGCGGCCAAGCCCGGCCTCGGGACCAGTATTGTCGAAGCCCTGGCGAGACAGCTTCACGCGACCGTCGAAACGGTGGGCGCCAATCCCGGAACGAGGGTTTCGATCGCGCACGACGCGCCGGTCGGTGCCGGCTGAAGCGGGCACGGCCGGTTGACAAGATGTCTTGCCAACTTCCGCCATGATCGGGACGAAAAGCTGCCGCCCCCGCATTGAGCGGAAGCGGCAGATCCCCTTTTGATGGGCGTTCGTTTTACTGCGGGCTGAGCCGCAGGCGAAGATTCAGGCGATCGATCCGCGACTGAAGCGCGGCTTCGTTGCGCGCTGACAGCCGGTCCATCCGGTCATGATGCATGGCCCGCTCGCTGGCGCGAATGGATCGCAGCTCGCGGCTGGCACTCATGGCCGTCCGGTTGTCGATCGTGCGCTCCGATCGGGCGGTGCGGACATATTGGTCGAGGTTGGCGAGCTGCGAGAGGATAGCGGGGCGGTTCGCTCCATCGTCGCTGCCCATGCCCTCGCGTCCGGTGGGAATCCAGCGCCCGCGGGCGTCGTAATAGCCCGTCGTCGCTCCGGCGTTCCATCGGCCATTCCGATCATAATAGCCCGGATGCGGATCGGCGACCCAATGTCCGTTCGCGTCGCGGCGTCCGCCCGCCGCGCCGGCAATCCACCGGCCGTTCGTGTCATAATGGCCGACGGTCACGCCTGCCACCCAGCGGCCGCGCTGATCATAGTGACCGCTTGCCGCTCCGGATATCCAGCGGTCGTTGTCATCATAATAACCGGCCGAAGAGGCAGGTATCCAGCGATTCTGGCCGTCATAACTGCCGCTCGCCGTTCCGTCCTCGCGCTGGGGAATCCAGTTGCGCCGCTCGTCATAATAGCCGTTCGGTGTTCCGGTGACCCACTTGTTGTCGCGGTCATAATAGCCGGTAGCCCGGCCGCGAGCGGTCGATGTCGTGTGCCAGGCGCCTGCGGTGTCGTAATAGCCATAGGCGTCGTCGCGGCGAGTTGGCGGGTTTGAAACAGTGTTTCCGATCCAACGCCCGCGATCGTCATACCGACCACTTGCCGAACCCGGAACCCAGAGGTCGTCGCGATCGTAGTAACCGTTTGCCGATGCGGGCACCCATTCGCCGCCCGGTCGATAGTCGCCTTCTCCGCGACTGGACGCCGCGTAAGTGACCCAGCGGCCATCGCTGCCATATCGACCGTTGGGGGGACCATCGACCCATATCCCGTCACGATCATAGTAGCCGCGGGCATCGGAGGAGTTCACGCCGGTGGCGTGCCAGCGATTTTCATTGTCGTAATAGCCAAAGGCATCGCGGCAATCGCGCGTCGGTTTGGCGATCTGGTTGGCGAGAACGGCTCCTGCGGCGGCGCCGATCACGGTTCCGACCGTCTTGTCGCCACGACCGGCGGCGACATTGCCGAGCACGCCGCCGGCTGCGGCACCTCCGATGGTGGCGACGACACGCGTAGAGCGCTGTTCTTCGCAGGTCGCCTGCGACTGCGTTCGTGCGCCGGCGATGGACGGAACAAGGGCGATGGCGGCGATATTCGCCGCGAGAATAAACCTGTACATTTGGGAGACTCCTGGAGCTGGCAAGATGCCGCTCTCTATTGATGAACACCCCGCAGTTTACATTGTTCCTCTATATTTCCATTTTATGAAATAATATTTTCAAGATTCGATACATTTCTTCCTATCGTGATAAATTGTATCGGTAATATTTATTATTTTAATCGGGATTTTATCAACGGACTTAGGACGACTGGAAAATTTGATGAGACGCGCGCGAAATGCGCCCTCGCTGCCTGGGCCGCTACGCGAAGCTCGGACAGCAATGACGGACTGGAGTGGATGCGCCGCTGGCCTTGGACACCAAGCAGCCTGCCGGGGGTGATCAGTGGCGCCCTGCGGCCCATATCGCCGTCAGTTGGCGAATGACCCGTGTGCGATGTTGATAGGTGCTGTACCGTTTGCCGACGCGCCCGTTGGCGAAGTCGTCGGCGAGTTTACGGGTCAGGCTCTCTATCTCCGCTCTCTGCATTTCGGATTCGGTGACCGCCGGTTCGGGAACTGCGGCGCTCGGGTTTCGGATGGGCGCGAACTCGGGGAAGTGGCCGCCTTCATTTTCCCAACTCTCGACTGTGGATCGCCTGTCCGCTTCGTGCCGCGAAGGCAGCGTTATCACGCGAGGCGCGGCCGCGGCCCGCCTGCCTTTCAAAACTTCTGATATATTCGGCATTATCCGGCTCCGTCGTAGAGCGGGAGTATGGAGGTATCTCTCAGTCGCACCGGCGCTCAAGGCATGGGATGCAATATCCCCCATCTGGGGATGATGCATGTCCAATGCTAGAGCAGAGCGATCATATTCGTCGACGGCCCGGATGGAGCTTTGGGGAACTTCGTGTCTAGTTTGCTGACGTGCGATCCAAGCTGCTGCGTGCTTTGGTCCGTCGCCGTTGTAGGATCGACCTTCTGCCATCGCTGGTGGCGCGGCCGTCTTCTGTATGGCGGCCCTTTCCGGAAGGATCGTTATTGCCCCATGATACCTGTCTCTCTCCATGCTCGTAATGAGACAGGTCCTCGCCTTCATCGGCGGGCTTATCGCGAGCAGGCTGAAACTGTGCTGCCGCTCGACCGGACGGAATCGCCTAATTCGCGACCCGGCATGATAAACAGGAACAATGCCCTATCCCGCGCGTCTTCTCCATGCCCACTACCGGGCATTTGAAGAGAGGAGAATGGTCATGGTCAACCCCGACCAGAACCAGACCGGCAACCAGCCGGGCCGCAAACCGGAAGGCGAGCGCCAGCCCCAGCAGGAAGATGGCAATCGCCGTCAGCCCGGCCAGCCGGACCGCGACAAGCGGCCTCAGCAGGGCGGAGAAGCGGCAAAGCCGGGCAAGCAGAGCAGCTAGCCTCCGGCTAACCGATCGTTCCCAAGCCGGGCCGCGTGTCGATACGTGGTCCGGTTTCGTTTTGCTCACTGTTTCGGGCATCTATGCGCCCGAAATCAGACATTCGGTGCCCCGTCTAAATCGCTACTAGCTTGGAGAACATTTCGCATCAAGCAAGTGCAAGTCTGCAATGGGCCTCGAATCGGACGTTCGGTTTCACGCGCAAACCATTGAAAGTCGTGCTTGTATTTGACGACTCCAACGTCTGCTAGCGGCCAACCTCCGTTAGTGCCTCTTCGCCATTTCGCGCGCGAGCGATAAGAATGCGGAGAGACCGGCCGAAGGGTGACGCCTCCCGGGATAATAGAGGCAAAGCCCGGGGAAGGGCGGTGTCCAGTCTTCGAGCAGGCGGACAAGCGCTCCTTCTTCGATATCTATGATGACGTCCTGTTCGAAAAAGAAGCCGATGCCCCGGTTCGCTCGGACCGCGGCGCGTGATAGCGGAAGATCGTCAAAGGTCATGAGGCCGTTCACCTCGACCTGCGCCGTGTCGGCACCCTTCTGGAAATGCCAGCGGTAGAGCGAGCCGTCGGGCAAGCGGATACGGATGCAGCTGTGAGCGAGCAAGTCGGTCGGCACCAGCGGGCGCGACCGCTCAGCCAGATAGGTGGGCGAGGCGACTACGGCGAAGCGCTGGGGCTCGCCGAGCGACAGCGCGATCATGTCGGAAGGGACAAGGGAAGCAACGCGAACACCCAGATCGAAGCCCTCCGCTACGATATCGCGAAGCTGCCCTTCGGTCACCAGATCGACATGCATGTCCGGGTAGCGACGGGAATATTCCAGGAGAAGTTCGGCGAAGGCCGGCGATCGCGCGCCGAAAGGCGGTGCATTGATACGCAGCGTGCCCGTCGGCGTCGCGCGGCGCTCCCGGACGATCTCGATGGCTTCGCGCACATCCTGAAGAGAAGGGCCGATGCGATCGACGAAGACCCGTCCGGCGTCGGTCAACGCTACGCTCCGCGTTGTCCGGTTGAAAAGGCGCACGCCCAGCTCGGCTTCGATCCGCGCGACCACGTGACTGAGCGCGGTCGTCGACATCCCGAGATCGATGGCCGCCCGCCTGAAGGAAGCGCGCCGCGCGACAGCCAGCACAGCGTCGAAATCTCGCAGCGCCAATCGCGACATTATCCCGATTCCTTCATTTCCTCATCCACGATTGGCCCACTTCTTAGAATAGTGGCCGATCCCTAATATCGAGGCAAGCCAAACCGAAGGAGACACGTCATGCAGACCAATGATCACGCCGATCAGCGCAATGATGCCGACGCGCTTGTCGCCGCGTTACCCAAACCGATAGCCGATTATATCGAGGCCAATGCACGGCTCGATGTGGGCGGCATGCTGAAGCCTTTCGCGGCCGATGCCGTCCTCTTCGATGTCGGGCGCCGACATCAGGGCCATGACGAACTCAGGACGTTGTTCGAAGACGAGGTCGTGGCCGTGAAGGCGATCTTCACGCCCGAAGCCGTCCGTCACGAGCAAGCCAAGGTCGTGGTCGAAGGCCTCGCCCATGGCGAATTCAAGGGCAGCCCCATCCGCTTCACCTATGGTTTCACGCTCGAAGACGGCGCCATCAAGACACTGGAGATCACGCTATGAGCGTCCAGGCAGATCCCACCGAATTTGCGGGCAAGCGTGTGGTCGTGAGTGGCGGCACCAAGGGGCTCGGCCGCGCCACCGTTGATCGCTTTCTCGCAGGTGGCGCGCGGGTAATGACCGCTGCGCGCGGAACGCCTGAGTCCATTGGCGGTGTCGAGTTCGTCCGTGCGGACCTAACGACGGCCGAGGGGGGCGAATTGCTGGCCGCAGCGGCGCTCGCGCAGATGGGCGGCGTCGATATCCTCGCCCATGTGATCGGCGGCTCGTCCGCACCGGGAGGGGGCTTTGCTGCCCTGACCGACGATCACTGGCTTGCCGAACTGAATCTGAATCTCATGGCGACGGTGCGCCTTGATCGTCTCCTCGTCCCGCAGATGATCGAGCGGGGCGCCGGCGCGGTCGTGCATGTTACGTCCATCCAGGCGGTCCTGCCTCTTCCAGAATCGACCACCGCATACGCCGCCGCCAAGGCTGCGCTCAGGACCTACAGCAAGTCGATCTCGAAGGAGCTCGGGCCGAAGGGCGTGCGGGTCAACAGCGTTTCTCCCGGCTGGATAATGACAGAGGCGTCCGTTCACCTTCTGGAACGGCTGCAGGCCGCCAACGGCGGCACGGTCGAGGAGGCACGGCAAGTCGTCCTCGAGGGTCTGGGCGGGATACCGATCGGGCGCGCTGCGCAGCCACATGAGGTTGCCGATCTCATCGCCTATCTAGCGTCGGATCGCGCTGCGGCGATCCACGGGGCCGAGTTCGTCATCGATGGCGGCACCGTTCGAGCGGTATGACAACATGGCTCTTACGTTCGCAATCCTTGGTGGGACGTCAGGAAGCCGCGAGCTTCGGTCATCGGTACGTCATCTGGTTTACACCGAGAGGGTTGGTTATCGAATGTCCGGTAACCCAATAAGACGCCCAAGAGCTGTCTGACCGCTATCGGCCGCTTTCAGTTGAACACGTTGCCTGCGCCTCAGCCATGATAGAGGCGGACAGCGCGGGTCCCGGCGACGGCATCGGGCGGAGTAAAAACCCTGACCGCACCAGGCAGTACTTTGAAATGAGCAGGCGTTGCAGTCGCTATTTCGCCGTCGGTGTTGATCGGCATCGGGCGCCGTGTTTCAATGTCGAATTCCACGCAGCGCGCGGTCCGTACTTCTTTCCAGGCCCCGTGAGTGCCGGTCCGAAAGGCTCGCGCCATCAGGGCTGATTTCCAGATGTTTCGCATTTCCAGGCTGTAGAGGTCCAGCGTGCCGTCATCGATAGCAGCCGTTTCTTCAATAATGTTTCCCCCGCCGTACAGGCGGCCATTCCCGATCGCGATCTGGTACGTTCTGACTGTTGTGCGGCTTCCCTTCTCCACAATCGTCGCGCGAAAGCGCCGCGCGCCCGCCAGGATGCGAAGCGCAGCAACGGCATAGCCGAGCCGCCCGAAACGCTTCTTGATTTCCGGATCGAGCTTCTGCGCCAACTCGCTGCTAAGCCCGATGCTCGCCACATTGAAGAAAGCGTGGCCATTGACCATGCCGACGTCGATATGCCGTATGTGGCCGGCAACGATGACGTCGGCGGCCGCTGCGAAGTCGAGAGGGATGGAAAGCGTCCGTGCGAGATCATTGGCCGTACCGGCCGGAATGATACCGAGCGGTAGTCCGCTCTCTATAATCGCCGGCGCAGACGACGAGATCGATCCATCCCCGCCGCAAACCACGACCGCATCGGCGGCCTGGTGAAGGCGCGTGATGTCGCGGGCAATCTCGGGAAGATTTTCGAACGGCTCGACGGTCACGACCAGGCCGCCGGCCTCGAGACGGGTGCGCACAGGCTCCAACGCGCCTTCGCCTTGCCGCGCCTTCGCATTGTGAAGAAGCAGCACGCGTCTGCCGAAATTGGATGGCATGGAAACTACCTGCAGGGAGGAAAATTAGCGCGCCGCTTTCGATAGACTCGATCAGCATTCAAATCCAGACGGCCTGAAAACGGCCAGCTCACGCATCCCAATTGTTACGCTGCCAACCTATCCGCTTCTGGAGCATGACTGACCGCGGCCTCCGGCTCGCGGCTGGAAAAGCAGAATTTCTCTTGCAGGTATACGCGCACATCTTCGTGCCACGGACCTACCGCTGCGACCGCAACGAGAATCTCGACCTGGTAGAAGCCAAGGATGGCGGACCACGCCCGCATCGCCTCGATACTGCTGCGGTTGATCAGGCCATTGTCAGGAAGAATCGGTCCGTGCATCGTGGATCATCCCATTGGCGCTGCGAGGGATTTGCGCCTTTGCTCTGGATAAACGCCAGCGTACGGCCGAGTGTTCCCGCACAAGATGGCTAGGACGCACTGCCGGCGTTCCCAGCTAGTGCCGTTTCGCAGGCAACAGCTAGGGTTTGGCACCACTGCGCCACGCTCGTCGGGCTGGTGAGAAGATCCTGCCGAACTTCGATTTCGGCGTAGGGAAGGCTACGCGGATATGCGTGATGCGGCACGCTATAGTCAGTGGCATCCATGCGATATGGCTCATTGTCGCCCACGACGAGCGAGGGGCGGGCGCCAAGCGCTGCGAGCAGTGCCTTTGCGAAGCGCGTGTTGCCAGCTTCGTGGAGGATGCCGACGTGCCAGGGTCGCGCTTGGCCCGCTAGCGTCGGGGTAAAACTGTGGAGGGCGAGGAATATGGTGGGCCGCGCTGCGGCGGCGCGGTTCGCCAATTCGACCGCGATCCGGTCATGATAGGGGGCATGGATCGCCGCAACCCGGGCAGCCAGCTCATCGGCCGTGAGCATGGCATTCCCGGGAACCGGGCTTCCGTCCGCGTTCGCGCGCGCGGCTTCAACATGTACGGGGTCGCGATTACAGTCGATGACGAGGCGCGAATAACCCTGGTAGATGAAGGGCGCGTCCAGTGCCTTGGCTAAGGCCATCCCTAGGTCGCGCACGCCAATGTCCCATGCGATGTGCCGCGCGCGATCGGCTTCGGTGAGGCCGAGCGTCCCGAGGACGCGCGGAATGGCATTGCCGGCATGATCGCCGGCGATGAGGAACGGAGACCGTCCGTCAGCGTTGAACAACTGAGCGGGCGCAGGTTCGTCCTTCCCGAGGAGGGGATTTCCAGAGAGCGTCATCACGAAAGCCTTCCATGCCCCTGCTCACGATCCGCCACACGACCGAATATACGTATCGGCAGCCGGTCGCCTTCGGTGAGCACCGGATCATGATGCGGCCGCGCGAGAGTTTCGACCAGCGACTTGTAAGAGCCGAGCTTCATATCTCACCTGATCCCTGCGAGCTGCGATGGTTGCACGACGTGCTGGGCAACTCGGTCGCCATCGCGCTTTTCGACCGGCGCGCCAAGGCGCTGCGGGTGGTGAGCGAAATGACCCTCGACCATGCCCCGCTCGAGCACGAGCAGATCGATATCGAGGATTATGCCCGGCAGTTCCCCTTCACCTATGCCTCGGAAGACATGCCCGACCTGCTGCGCTCGATCGAACGCCAATATCTCGATGTCGGACGCGTGATCGATCAATGGGCCAATGCATTCCTGCGTCAGGATGGGCCGACCGATACGCTCGCGCTGCTCACGGATATGGCCACGGCGATCAAGCGCAGTTTCACCTATGTCCCGCGGCACGAAAAGGGCACGCAATCTCCGATCGAGACGCTGACCTTGCGGCAGGGTACTTGCCGTGATTTCGCTGTGCTGATGATCGAGGCGGTTCGCGCGCTTGGTCTGGCAGCAAGGTTCGTGTCGGGATATGTCTATAATCCCTCTCGCAGCGAGGGCCGCGTTGGCGGCGGCAATACCCACGCCTGGGTCCGCGTCTTCCTTCCGGGGTCGGGCTGGATCGAGTTCGATCCTACAAACGGGATCGTCGGCAGCCGCGGCTTGGTCCGCGTGGCTGTGGCGCGCGATCCCTATCAGGCCGTCCCGCTATCGGGGAGCTGGAGCGGCTTTCCTGCAAGCTACATCGGCATGGACGTCACCGTCGAGGTGAAGCTGGGCACAGAAGCCGACGGCGATCCTGTCATTCATTCAGGTGGAGCAACCAACAGCCGGATCGCCGGCCAATCAAGGAACTCGGAAACGTGTTGATTAGGGCTGGATATGAAATATGCTTCGAGACCGCGCGTCCGACCCCGATGATGGCGATGCTCAGCATCCATCCGTCGCGGCAAAAGGACCTGCAGACCCCGCAACAGATTGAGACCTCGCCCGTCATTCCAATCTATAATTACGAGGACGGTTTCGGGAATATCTGCACGCGGCTTACCGTGCCGACGGGGGGCGTCACCCTATCGGCCGATTTCGTCATCGAGGATAGCGGTCTCGAAGATGTCCGCGCGCCAGACGTGCCGCCGACCCCGGTCGAGCAGCTTCCTGACGATGTCCTCGTCTACCTTCTCGGCAGCCGGTACTGCGAGACCGATCGGCTGATGGGGGTCGCGTGGGGCGAATTCGCCCATATCGCCTCGGCGAGAGACCGCGTCGATGCGATCGTGGCGTTCGTCCACAATCATATCAAGTTCGGTTACGAGCATGCGCGGCCGGACAAGACGGCGTGGAACGCCTATCAGGAGAAGCAGGGCGTTTGCCGCGACTTTGCCCATCTCGCGATCACCCTGTGCCGCTGCATGAATATTCCGGCGCGCTACTGTACCGGTTATCTCGGCGATATCGGGATCCCGCCGGTCGACGCGCCAATGGATTTCTCGGCGTGGTTCGACGTCTACATCGACGGCGACTGGTACACGCACGACGCACGCCACAACCGCCCGCGTATCGGCCGCATTTTGATGGCGCGGGGCCGCGACGCGACTGATACAGCGCTGACCACGGCGTTCGGACCCGCACAGGTGGTGTCCTTTCTGGTTCACACAGACGAGGTCTCCGCAATCGACATAGGCCGATAGCGGGCAGGCACGCATCCGATCTCTTCGATGTCGGCTCGCCGCGTCCGTTGCACGGCCGATCAGCATCGCATTTGGCGTGCTGTCGTACATTCCGGCACGGGAAGGCATTGTGGTTCGCGAGGAGTCTTTCATGCCCAAAGCATTCGCCCCGATCACCGCGCTGTGCCTTGCAAGCGCGTTAGCGCTCGCTACGCCCGCCGCGCAGGCGCAGGACGCAGCGCCTGCAACTTCGCTTGTGGTCGGTGCCAAGGTCTATGACCAGAATGGCGAAGAAGTCGGCCAGATCGCGAAAGTGTCCGGAGACAGGGTCGCGGTGTCGATCGACGGCAATGGGCTGGTGGTCCCGAAGAATGCCTTTGTGAAAAGCTCCAAGGGCCCGGCGCTGAAGGCTCCAAAGGCGAAGATCGTCGCGGTCCTGAGGCAGGCCGAGGCCGATGCGGCGGCGGTCGACGGAGCGTTGAAGCCGGGAGCCGAGGTGCGGAGCGCCGACGGTGCCGCGGTGCTCGGCAGGGTCATGGCGATGGCGCCTCAGGGCGCAGTGCTAACGACCAGCGAGGGCAATATCACTATGCCGCGGGCCGCATTTTTCCTGTCGGCGCGAGGGCTGGCGATGAAGGTAGATGAAAAACAGTTCCTTGCAGGCGTCAGGGCGGCGCGGGCGCAGAAGAAGGGCGGTTAGAGATAGGGACTCCCTGTAATCGAGAGCGACATCGAGGAGACCCAAGTTATGGCGATCAAGCGGATGGACAATATAGGAATTGTCGTCGAGGACCTCGACGCGACGGTCGATTTCTTTCTCGAACTCGGCCTCGATCTCGAGGGGCGAGCTACGATCGAAGGCGAATGGGCGGGCCGTGTCACGGGCCTTGGCGACCAGCATGTCGAAGTTGCTATGATGCGCACACCGGACGGCCATAGCAGGCTCGAGCTCTCACGTTTCCTGAGACCTTCCGTCGTTGCGGACCACCGAAACGCCCCGGTAAACGCGCTGGGCTATCTCCGCGCCATGTTCGCCGTAGACCACATCGATGACACTCTGGAACGGGTCCGCGCGCGCGGCGCAGAACTCGTAGGTGAAGTCGTCAACTATCAGGACGTATACCGGCTCTGCTACATCCGTGGACCCGAAGGGATTCTCGTCGGGCTTGCCCAGGAACTTAGTTGAGCGTTTGTCGGCTACTTCGGCCTTTTGATGCACAAACGCCCATGTGCTAGCGTTAGGAAAACACATCGGAGTCGCAGCGATGGGAAGCAATGCCGACCATGATCTTTGGGGTCAGGTGCTCGCACTTGAAACCCAATATGGCGATCGCGCGCTTGCGGTCATTACGGATAGGATTCAAGCGCTTCGAATCTCTGGAGAGCCTCGGGAAGCCGAATTCTGGTCGCAAGTTGCCGAATGCCTCAACGATCTCCATTCAATTCGTTACTTTGGCGGACGAAATCCGGCCAACCCGCCGGCGCCCGCATCTTCTGGTCCGGCCACGAGAGGGAACGCGCCGGCGTAATCCTGACCTCTATCTCACGATCCGACTAGCCAGTCCCACGCGGCAGCAACGCTCCAGTGATTGCGCAAATCCTGACCGAGGAGCCGGAATTGTTCGTCAATTCGGTAGCGTTAGAACTACGTCGGCTTTTCGCATTTCGCCCCCGAGAGCGGACAGTCTGCGAACGGCCACAGCCGGCGATCATCTCGCGCCCTTGCTAAATGATACATCGCTGTACGATGAGCAGCATCAGCGTAGAAAGGCAGGGCTCTGTCAGAATGGCACCCCTTCGCTTTCTGGCTCACCGACGGACAATCCGACGGGCAATATGCCGTGCACGATGACATGAAGCGAACAGCAAGCCCGCCGTGTTTGGCGGGCTCTCGCTCTGCCTCCAACTTTGCGAACCTCTTTCAGCTGCTGCTGAAACTTCAGGGTAAGCGCGAAGATTAGGGGGAGAGAATGGTCGGTGGGAAAATCGCGGCGGCCATTTTATGAGGCGTTAGGCGGCGCGGATCGTTGGAGCGCTTTGCATCCATGGGGCCAGGCGCTGCCTTCGCACCTCGTGCGCTGGCGTGCGCTCGGATATGACCGCATAGCGATTGCCATCTACGAGCACTTCGGGGACGAGCGCCCGGCAATTGTAGGTGGATGCCATTGAAGCTCCGTAGGCGCCGGCCGAACGGAAGAGAGTGAGGTCGCCTTCGCCGACCCGGTCGATTGTCCGGGCTTTGGCGAACGTGTCGCCGGTCTCGCAGATGGGGCCGACGATATTGGCAACGAATGTCTCGCCCTTCGGGCGCACTGCAACGAACTCATGCCATGCATCGTACAGAGCGGGGCGAGCGAGGTCGTTCATTGCCGCATCGACGACGACGAACGGACGCTCCTGCCCAGGCTTAAGCCACAAGACACGCGTGAGCAGAATACCGGCCTGCGCTGCGATGAAGCGTCCCGGCTCGAACAGCAATGCCACATCCCAGTCGCGGGTGATAGCTGCGACCATCGCGCCGTAAGCTTCGACATCGGCGTCCAGATGATCCGGCCGGTAGGCCACCCCGAGGCCGCCGCCCAGGTCGACATTATAGACGCGATGCCCCTTTTCTCGCAGCGCTCGGATGAGATCGCCGATCTTGCGATAAGCCGTCTCGAGCGGCGCGAGGTCGGTGATCTGGCTGCCGATATGGACCGCCAGGCCGTGAAGGTCGAGGCCGGGAAGAGTGGTGAGCCGGTCATACATCGCCGGCGCTTCGCTGATAGGGATGCCGAACTTGCTATCGCAGCGGCCGGTCGTGATCTTGGCGTGAGTGCTCGCATCGACATCGGGGTTGATGCGTAACAGGGCAGGTGCGCGTTTGCCGCGCTGCGCTGCCAAGGCCGACAGCAATTGCCCTTCACGCTCAAGTTCGAGGTTGAAGCGGCCGATGCCGGCATCCAGCCCGGCGATCAGTTCGGGCGCCGTCTTGCCAACGCCTGAAAAGACGATGTGGTTGGCGGTCATCCCGGCGGCAAGTGCACATTCGAGTTCGCCGCCTGAGACAATGTCGGCGCCATAATTCTGATCGGCGAGGATGCGGAGCACGGCGAGTGACGGGTTGGCCTTCACCGCGAACATCAGCTGCTTGCGCGGCACCTTGCCGAGCGCGGCGCGAAACCGCTGCGCCGAGCGCCTGAGCGCATCGGTCGAATAGACATAGGCGGGCGTGCCGACGTGTGCGGCGATCGTTTCCAGCGAGACCGCCTCGGCGTGCATCTCGCCGCCGCGCAAGTGGAACGAGGTCATCGATTATATCCTTTGACGAAAGATCAGCGATTACGGCGCCGGGCCTGCCGCGCGGTTCGTATTGCGCCGGGCAGTTCGCGGTGGCGGCTTCGCTCGACGCGCAGCGCGAGTCCGACCTTTTTGCCGCAGATCAGGAGAAGGAGGCCGCCGGCAGCCACCAGCACGCCGAGGAGGCCGACGAGGTCGGCGCTTCCCGCGGCCGCCGTCGCGGCGCGGGTCGCGAGCGCCCCGGAGGCGATCAGCGCCGCGCCCGCCACGCGCCAGACGAGGTCGCGCTGGGTCATCTCTTTTCTCCCCGGTGCTTAGTCGGCCGGTCCCAAAAAACCGTCTCGCCGGCCGCATGAGCGAGCTTGGCGAGTTCGCGTTCGTCGTCCTTGCACGCCGGGCAGAGCAGCAAGTCGGCGGGGAACTCGGTTTCCTCGCGCATTGCGCGGTTCAGGTCGGCCTTCTCGAAGATCAGGCCGATAGCCGGGTCGGCCTGGCGCGCGGCAGCCTGCCGCGCGTCGGCAATTAGCCGCGGATCGCTGTCGATCCCTCGTCCCTCGATCGCGACGAAGCCGAGCTCGCGGGCGCGGCGGACGGCGTGAATAAGCAGTTCGCCCGCGCCGCAGTCGGCATCGACGATGCGGATGCTGTGCCGGCCACGCTTGCGCAGTCCTTTGAGCTTGCGAAGCATGGCGGGCCAGCGGCGGTCCTTCTCGGCGGGGTTGCGCGCGCCTTGCATGGCGACCGCCTGAACGGCCGCAGCGGGGGACATCCATAGGATGCCGGCGGGGGTCGTGGTGGAATAGCGCATGATCATCCCCCTCATGCCGCGTGTGCGATCGCTGCCTCTTCCGCGCGCAGGGGAGCCAAAGAAACAGTGGGAATCAGCGGATGCACGGCGGCGATAGCCTGTGCCCCCGGAACGCCGCGGCATTCGGCGCGGGCGAAAGCCCAGGCGGCGCCTTGGGAAATGAAACGGCCTTCGAGCTGTCCTTTACAGCCCTGGACCAGCCAGTGACCGGCCAGGTCGCGGCCGACAAATATCGTCAGACCCGATGGGTCGGGCTCCGCGGAAATCGCAGAAATCATGATGAGATGCTCCTTGGCGACTCAGATCAGGACCCGGAAATCGGGACCCGATTCCGGCAATCTATTGATACGCGCATAGGGATTCGAGATCGAGATCTGGCCTTAGCCATTGTATTTTCTTTATTTCCCGGGCGCGCCATCGGGCGAACCCAAGGCGTGCCGAGACGCGCCAAGTCCGAGCTTGGCTTCGCTGGGCGAAATGGCATTGGCCTTTCTTCTGCGGATGCAAAGAACGCGATCGAAGCCATTCGGAGCATGTGCAAGGATTACGTTTACGCACCGCCGGACTTCAAGATTTCGTGCGAGCATGCATTTTAAGGACGCGTGAGACGGGAAATCCCAGGAAGCGCGGCGGCGATTGAACGATTCAATTTTAGGTCCGAAAGTCCGGAATCGGGTCTTACACTTTTCTGAACGAACGACGTGCTTCGGTTGCTTTACGTCGTCCGGGAGAGATCCTGGCGAATGTCGGCTTTCTCCTATCCACTCCCGAAAGCCGCCGATCTTAAACCGGCCATTGTCACCCGTTCCGCGCCAACTGCGTCGACGCGCACACGCGGCTGAATCGCCAATCCCGCTCATTTTGACTGCGATCAATGACAGCGGTGTGGTCCAAATCCATTCTGGCGTGGTTACTGACGGAGAAATGACATGCGTAATGTACTGGTTCATGCCGACGACGGCCCCGCCCTGACGGCGCGGATGGAAAGTGCACTCGCGATCGGGCGGCGGCACGGATCCCACCTGAGCTTTCTGATCAGCTCGCCTTTTCAGCAATTTGTCGCGACAGATCCGTTTGGCGGCATGTATGTCGCGGTCGATCAACTGGCGAAGGCACAGCTTGCCGATCAGGAACTGGAGCAGCGACTGACCGCCGAACTGACGCGCGAAGATGTGCCGTGGGACGTGACGATTGCCGACGGCGATGCCTTGTCGGCGCTTTCGCTGGTGGCAACCCTGACCGATCTCGTGATCGTCCCGCTTGCCGGTACCGAGCGGCGACGGAGCTTTACGCCGCCGATGATGGCAGGTGACCTTGCGATGACGGTGCCGGTACCGGTGCTGGCAATACCCGAAGGCAGCGCGCCGATCGATCTCGACGCCCCAGCGATGATTGCGTGGAATGGCAGCCCGCAGGCGGCGCACGCTTTGCGCGCCGCCGTGCCGCTGATGCGCGATGCGCAGCAGGTCGTGATGGTGACCGTCGGCGCGGAAGAAGGGCGGATCGCGGCCGAGAATGCGCTGATCTATCTGTCGCGCCACGGCATTAAAGCCGAATTGCGGACCGAAGACCGCGGCCGCGATACCGTCGAAGAGACGCTGGAACGCATGGCCAAAGCCCTCGCGCCGGGGCTGATCGTGATGGGCGCGTTCGGCCGACCGCGCCTGCGCGAAACATTGTTCGGCGGCGTCACGCGCTATCTGCTTGAGGCAGCGCCCGCGCCATTGCTGCTCGCGCACTAGGGTTTTGATCCGCTGCGCTTTTCAAACCGGCCGCCATCTTGTAGGGCGGCCGGGTGAGTGATTGTGCGAACTGCGTTGTAAGAAATCGCGCGATTTGCGCGAGCCTGAACCCCGCGGAATTGACCGCGCTGGGCAAGATGGGACGCAGGCAAAAGGTACGGCAGGGGCAGACGCTTCTCTGGGAAGGCGATGGCGCACCGGTTGTCGCCAATGTCCTCGAAGGCGTGCTGAAGCTGGTGGTGTCGACGGCCGACGGACGCGAGCAGATCGTGGGCGTCGTCTTTCCGTCCGATTTCATCGGCCGACCGTTCGGCAAGGAAAGCCCTTATAGCGTGACGGCGATGACCGATGCCGAGGTCTGCATCTTCAATCGCAACAGTTTTGACGACTTCGCGGGCAATCATCCCGATCTGCAGCAGAAACTGCTTCGTCGCACCCTCGACGAACTCGATCGGGCGCGGCACTGGATGATGCTGCTCGGCCGCAAGACCGCTTCCGAGAAGGTCGCGTCCTTCCTGCTCGAAATGTCCGAGCGATTGTCGGAGCAAGGGTGCGGGGAGGGCGGCACGCGGGCGGAGTTCGAACTGCCGTTCGGGCGCCAGCAGATCGCCGACATATTGGGCCTGACGATCGAGACGACGAGCCGGCAGCTCACAAAAATGCGCGCCGACGGCCTGCTCGACCTGCCCTCGCGCCGCGAGATCGTGATCAAGGATCGCGCGGCGATGGAGGACATGGCGGGCTGAAGGCCGCCGGCGCCAGTGGAGAGCCCTTCAGAAGCGGAAGGCGACCCCGGCGCTGATCACCCAGGGGTCGAGCCTGTGGCGCGTCTTCAGCACTTCGGTCGTGCCGGCATACCAGGTTGCGGTCGGACGCAGGAAATAGCGCTTGGCGTCCAGTGACAGGGCAAGGCCGCTGTCGTTCACCGGAATGTCGACCCCGGCCTGTAACGCCGCGCCGAGCTTGTCGCCCATCTTCTGCTTCGTCGCGCCGAGCGACCGTGTCGTCGCGCCCGGCTTTTCGTCGATGAAGATGAAATAGCTGGGACCGGCGCCGACATAAGGGCGAACGCCGCCGTCCTTCCCGAAATGATATTTGAGCGTGAGCGTCGCCGGAACGATCTTCGCGTCGGAGACCAGCGTGGCGCCGTCGAGCGCGCCGCGACCGTTCACGTCATGCTGCGTGACGCCCGCGATCGTTTCGAGCGAGAGACGGTCGGTGACGAAATATTCGATCGCGACCGTCGGCGTGACATTGTCGTCGGCCTTCGCCTGCGTTCCGGCGGGCAGGCCGATGCGGTCGGTTTTGACGTCGCTGATCTTGCCGTCGGGCGCGACATAGGTCGCCAGGACCTTGAACTGGACATCCCCGGCCTTCGCGGCCGCTTGGCCCGGAACCGCCAGCGCGGCGGCGAGAGCTGCAAGAGAGAGATGGTGGGTCTTCATTGTCGGATGCTCCTCTGTTGACGGAGCCTCTCTGCGCCAGGTGCCTGGCCGGGGCATTGACGGGGCGCAATCTTTTCCTTGATCCTGATCAATGTTTTTGCGCGCGCGGACGCGCAAGGCAGCCCCGAACCATGCAGCCCGAATGCTGCATCAAGCGGGGACAAGCGAAATGGACGGTCTGGTAATGAAGGCAGGCGGCTGGCTGGGGCTTGCCCTGCTGGCTCTGGTGATGGCGGCGGCGGCCGTCGACGCGCCCTATGCCGTGCATATGATCATTGTCGCGCTGGCATGCCTTATAATGCTGTGGGCGACGATCTCGCGCACCAACTATGCGAAGCTTGCACGCGGCATCCTGAAGATGCCGCCCGACGAAGGCGTCTATGACGACGATCCGGTGCGCTGGGGTGTCATCGCCACCATCTTCTGGGGGTTCGCGGGGCTCGCCGTGGGTCTCTATATCGCGTTGCAGCTCGCCTTTCCGGCTCTCAACCTCGGCCTCGAATATACCAGCTTCGGGCGGCTGCGTCCGCTCCATACCTCGGCGGTGATCTTCGCCTTCGGCGGCAATGCGCTGATCGCGACGAGCTATTATGTCGTGCAGCGCACCTGTCGCGCGCGGCTTGCCTTTCCGACCGCCGCGCGCTTCGTCTTCTGGGGTTATCAGCTGTTCATTGTGCTCGCCGCGACCGGTTATGTCATGGGCGTCACCGAGGCGCGCGAATATGCCGAACCCGAATGGTATGTGGACCTGTGGCTGACGATCGTCTGGGTCGTCTATCTCGCGGTCTTCGTCGGTACGATCGTCAAGCGCCGCGAGCCGCACATCTATGTCGCCAACTGGTTCTACCTCAGCTTCATTGTCACCATCGCGATGCTCCATATCGTGAACAATCTGTCGGTTCCGGTGACAATCTTCGGGTCGAAGAGCTATTCGGCCTTTGCCGGGGTGCAGGATGCGCTGACGCAATGGTGGTACGGCCACAATGCCGTCGCCTTCTTCCTAACCACGCCCTTCCTCGCGATGATGTACTATTTCGTGCCGAAGCAGGCGGAGCGGCCGGTCTACAGCTATCGCCTGTCGATCATCCACTTCTGGTCGCTGATCTTCCTCTATATCTGGGCGGGTCCGCACCACCTCCACTACACCGCGTTGCCCGACTGGGCGCAGACGCTCGGTATGGTCTTTTCGGTCATCCTGTGGATGCCGAGCTGGGGCGGCATGATCAACGGGCTGATGACGCTGAACGGCGCTTGGGACAAGATCCGCACCGACCCGATCATCCGCATGATGGTCGTCGCGCTCGCCTTTTATGGCATGGCAACCTTCGAGGGGCCGATGCTCTCGATCAAGGCGGTCAATTCGCTCAGCCATTATACGGAATGGACGATCGCGCATGTTCATGCCGGGGCGCTCGGCTGGAACGGCATGATCACCTTCGCCGCCGTCTATTATCTGGTGCCGCGCCTGTGGGGGCGTCCGCGGCTCTATTCGCTGCGCATGGTGAACTGGCACTTCTGGCTCGCGACGCTGGGGATCGTTTTCTACGCCTCCTCGATGTGGGTCGCCGGCATCATGCAGGGGCTGATGTGGCGCGAATATGGTGCCGACGGCTATCTTGTCTACAGCTTTGCCGAGACCGTCGCGGCGATGCATCCGATGTATCTGATCCGCGCCGCGGGCGGGGCGATGTACCTCGCCGGCTTCCTGATCCTGATCGTCAACGTCTGGGCGACGCTCGCGGGCAAGGTCCGCGAGGAAAAGCCGATGACCGAAACCCCGTACAACGCCGCCGCGGACCGCCCGCTGGCGCCCGTTTCCGCCGTATAAGGAGCCTCAGGCCATGGCGACCCAACCTGCCGAAAAGCGCTTCAGCCACAAAAAGCTCGAGCGGAACATTACCCTGCTTGGCTTCTTTTCGCTCGTCGCGGTCGCGATCGGCGGGATTGTCGAGATCGCGCCCTTGTTCTGGATCGACAACACGATCGAGAAGGTCGACGGGATGCGGCCCTATACGCCGCTCGAGCTGGCGGGGCGCAATATCTATATGCGCGAGGGCTGCTACACCTGCCACAGCCAGATGATCCGTCCGTTCCGTGACGAGGTCGAACGTTACGGCCACTACAGCCTCGCTGCCGAGAGCATGTATGACCATCCGTTTCAGTGGGGGTCGAAGCGCACCGGGCCCGATCTCGCGCGCGTCGGGGGCCGCTATTCGGACGAATGGCACCGCGCACATCTGATCGATCCGCGCAGCGTCGTCCCCGAATCGATCATGCCCGGCTATGCCTTCCTTGCCGACCGCGATCTGCAAGAGGCCGACATGTCGCGCGACCTGACGACGCTCTACCGCGTCGGCGTTCCCTATACGAAGACCGATATCGCCAAGGCGAACGACGACATCCGCGCGCAGGCCGATCCCGAAGCAGGGGCGGGCGATCTCGTCAAACGCTACCCGAAGGCGCAGGTGCGCGATTTCGACGGCGATCCCGACCGGGTGACCGAGATGGACGCGCTGATCGCCTATCTTCAGATGCTCGGCACGCTCGTCGATGTCGAGAAAGCGGCACCGCAGGAACAGGCGCATGCGCCGGACGCCCCGGCGGGAGCGGCACGATGAGCTACGACGAAGTCCGCCATTTCGCCGACAGCTGGGGCCTCATCGTCATGGTGGCGATGTTCCTTCTCTTCATCGCCTGGCCCTTCCGCAAGGGCGCCCGCCGTCATCACGACGAAGCCGCAACGATGATCTTCAAGGACGACGACAATGGCCGAGCATAAGCGCATCGACGAAGCGACCGGAACGAGCACGGTCGGCCATGAATGGGACGGCATCGAGGAACTCGACACGCCGATGCCGCGCTGGTGGCTTTGGGCGCTCTATGTGACGATCGTCTGGGGCATCGTCTATGTTATCCTATATCCCGCCGGGCCGATGATCCATGGCGCGACCGAGGGCGTGTTCGGCTGGAGCAGCCGGGGTCAGTTGCAGGCGGAGATGCAGGCCGACGCCGTGCGCCGCGCGCCGGTAATGAACGCGATTGCGGCGACGCCGGTCGCTGGTCTGCCCGCTAGGCCAGAGCTGATGCAGGCCGCGGTGCAGGGCGGGGCGGCCGCGTTCCGCGTTCATTGCGTCCAGTGCCACGGCGCGGGCGGCGCGGGGGTGAAGAAACTCTATCCCAGCCTGACCGACGACGACTGGCTGTGGGGCGGTGACCTTTCGAAGATCGAATATACGATCACCCACGGCATCCGGAATCCCGACCACAAGGAAACGCGGACCAGCCAGATGCCTGCCTTCGGCCGCGAAGGCATCCTCGAGTCCGCGCAGATTTCCGATGTGGTGAGCTTCGTCCGCACGATCAGCCATCAGGAAAAGCCGGGCGCGTCGTCGGCGCGCGGCGCGGTGCTGTTCGAGGCGAATTGCGCCGTATGCCACGGTCCGACCGGTGACGGCGGACGACAGGTCGGCGCGCCGAAGCTGACCGACGCGATCTGGCTATTTGGCGGCGACCGTGCAAGCATCACGGCCACCGTGACCCAGCCGCGCAACGGTGTGATGCCGCGCTGGGGCGCCCGGCTCGATCCGGTGACGATCAAGATGCTCGCGGCCTATGTCTATTCGCTCGGTGGCGGGGAAAAGGCGCCGGTGCCGGCCGTTGGGGCGCAGGGGCCGGCAACCGAAGAACGGGGAGCCGATGGCCAGCCCTGATGATCTGACCGGTGACCATGGGTCGCTCTATGCGGCGCGAAAGGGCGTCTACCCCAAGAAGGTGAACGGCCCTTTCCGCCGCTTCAAATGGGCGATCATGGCGGTCACGCTGGCGATCTATTATGCGACGCCGTGGATCCGCTGGGATCGCGGCCCGCATGCACCCGACCAGGCAGTGCTCGTCGATCTCGCGAACCGGCGCTTCTACATGTTCCAGATCGAAATCTGGCCGCATGAATTCTATTATGTCGCGGGTCTGCTCATCATGGCGGGGATCGGGCTGTTCCTCGTCACCAGCGCGGTCGGGCGCGCCTGGTGCGGCTATGCCTGCCCGCAGACGGTATGGACCGACCTGTTCCAGCATGTCGACCGGCTGGTCGACGGCGACCGCAACGCGCAGATCCGCCTCGCGAACGGGCCGTGGACGGTCGGGAAGGTCGCGAAGCGGGCGCTCAAATATGCGATCTACCTGACCGTCGCTTTCTGGACCGGCGGCGCGTGGATCATGTATTTTGCCGATGCGCCGATGCTGACGCAGGACTTCTGGGCCGGGCAGGCGGCGCCGGTCGCTTATGCCACGGTCGCAATACTGACCGCGACGACCTTCGTCCTCGGCGGCTTCCTGCGCGAGCAGGTGTGCATCTATATGTGTCCTTGGCCGCGCATCCAGACTGCGATGATGGACGAGAAATCGCTGCTCGTGACCTATAAGGACTGGCGCGGCGAACCGCGCGGCAGCGTCAAGAAGGCGCAGGCTCACCCCGGCGCCTTTGGCGACTGCGTCGATTGCAATCAATGCGTCGCGGTATGCCCGACCGGCATCGACATTCGCGAAGGGCCGCAGATCGGCTGCATCACCTGCGCGCTGTGCATCGACGCCTGCGACGGCGTGATGGCGCAGGTCGGTCGCCCGCGCGGGCTGATCGACTATTGCACCCTCGACGATGCAGCGATCGAGAAGGCGAGGGGCACCGCGCCGCCGATCCGCAAGACGCTGCTGAGACCCCGCACGCTGATCTATTTCGGCATCTGGGCCGCGATCGGGCTCGCGATGCTGTTCACCCTCGGTCAGCGCACCCGGCTCGACCTTGCCGTCCAGCATGATCGCAGCCCGCTTTATATCCAGCTGTCGGACGGATCGATCCGCAACAATTACACGCTGAAGCTGCGCAACATGGAGCTTCGCCCGCGCGAGGTCGAGATCAACGTCAATGGTCTCGCCGGCGCGCAGCTATGGACGCAGGCCGGATCGCGCGAGACCGCGCGGCAGAGCCTTCGCCTGTCGCTTGCGCCCGACAGCGTGACTCCGGTCAAGCTGTTCGTCGCGGCCCCCGGCAAGGGGCCGGCGCGGCAGGACTTCACCATCGCGGTGCGCGGACTCGACGACGATCCGCGCGGCGACAGCGACACTATCCAGTTCGATCGGCCGGAGACGGGACAATGACAGACAAGCATGCACAGAAGATCTTCACCGGCCGGCATATGGCGGCGATCCTGATCGCCTTCTTCGGGGTCGTGATGACGGTCAACTTCATCATGGCACGGTTCGCGCTCTCGACTTTCGGCGGGACGGTGGTCGACAACAGCTATGTCGCGAGCCAGCATTATAACGAATGGCTCGCGCACGCGGCGGTGCAGGACCGGCTGGGCTGGCAGCGGTCGGTGACCGTCGATGCCGACCGCCACGTCCGCCTCTCGATCCGCAAGGACGGCAGGGTTTTGGACGGCTTGCAGGTCCGGGCGACGCTCAGCCATCCACTCGGGCGCGTCGAACCGCGCCCGCTGCATTTCCTGATCGCGCCCGACGGCGGTTTGCGGTCCGCCGAAGCGCTGCCCGCAGGGCGCTGGCGGCTCGACCTCTCGGTGCGGCAAGGAGCGGATGAGGCGCGCTATCGGGAGACTCTGCAATGAGCGCCGCCACGCTGATCGAACGCGACTTCGCGGTTCCCGACATTCGCTGCGCGGGCTGCATCGCGAAGCTCGAACAGGGGCTCGTACGCGACCGGCGGATCGCCGCGGCGCGCGTCAATTTCACCGAAAAGCGCGTCCATCTGTCGTGCGTGCCCGATGCCGAGACGCCCGACCTGATCGGTGCCTTCACCAATCTAGGGTTCGAGGCGCATCCGATCGGCAACAGGTTCGACGATGTCTACGCAGAGGCCGAGACGAGCCGCGAACTGCTGCGCGCGGTTGCGGTGTCGGGCTTCGCCATGATGAACGTGATGCTGCTCTCGGTCTCGGTCTGGTCCGGCGCGACGGGAACGACGCGCGACCTCTTTCACTGGCTGTCGGCGGCGATCGCGCTGCCGACGGTCGCCTATGCCGGGCGTCCCTTCTTCCGCTCGGCGTGGCGCGCATTGCGTCATGGCGGCACGAACATGGATGTGCCGATCAGCATCGGGGTGCTGCTCGTTTGCACGATCAGCCTATACGAAACCGCGACGAGCGGCCCGCATGCCTATTTCGATGGTGCGGTGATGCTGTTGTTCTTCCTGCTTTGCGGGCGCTGGCTCGACAGCGTGATGCGCGACCGCGCGCGGGGCGGAGTGACAGCGCTGCTCCGCAATATGGGTACGGGTGCGATGGTCATCGGCGCGGAAGGCCGCAGCCGCTGGGTCGATGCGACCGCGCTGGAACCCGAAATGGTGATGCTAGTCGCCGCGGGCGAACGGCTGGCCGCCGACGGCATCGTTGTCGGGGGCGCAAGCCGGCTTGACCTGTCGTTGCTGACGGGGGAAAGCGCGCCGCAGACCGTCCACGCCGACGCCCATGTTCATGCGGGGACGCTCAATCTCGATGCGCCGATCCGCGTGCGGGTGGCGGCAGTGGGCGCGGACACCGCGATCGCGGACATCGCGCGGCTGATGGGCGAGGCGGCGCAGGGCAAATCGCGCTACGTCCGCATCGCCGACCGCGCGGCGCGTTTTTATGCGCCTGCCGTGCATTGCCTTGCGCTGATGGCGTTTGCCGGATGGATGGTCGCGGGCGCGGGCTGGCACCACAGCTTGCTGATTGCCGCAGCCGTGCTGATCATCACCTGTCCCTGCGCGCTCGGCCTTGCGGTCCCAGCGGCGCAGATCGTCGCAGCGGGTGAGTTGATGCGCGCCGGGGTGCTGATCAAGGATGGATCGGCACTCGAACGGATGGCCGAGGTCGATCTGGCGCTTGTCGACAAAACCGGGACGCTGACGCTCGGGCGACCCGAGGCGATCGGGATCGAGCGGCTGGATATCGGCGTGAAGTCGCTCATCCTCGCGCTGTCGCAGGCGAGCCGCCATCCGCTCAGCGAGGCGCTGACGCGCGGCTTGCAGATGTTCGACGTTCGTCCCGCCGAAGTGACCGACGTCCGCGAGACGCCGGGCTTTGGCATCGAGGCGCTATGGGCGGGGAAGACGGTCACGCTGGGGCGGCCACAGGCCGGGGGGCTCGGCGATGCACTGGCGAGCGAACTGACCGTCGGCGGCCGGTCGGTCGCGACGATCCGGTTCGCCGATCGGCTGCGTCCCGACGCGCGCGAAGCGATCGACGCGCTCTGCCGGGAAGCGATTGGCGCGATGATCCTGTCGGGCGACCGCGCCGAGGCCGTAGCGCCGGTCGCACGCGAGTTGGGACTGACCGCGCAGACCGGGATGAGCCCGCAGGACAAGCTGGCTGCGATCGAACGGCAGGAAGCGCTGGGGCACAAGGTGCTGATGATCGGCGACGGGCTCAACGACGGGCCCGCTCTGGCCGCGGGCTATGCCTCGATGGCGCCCGGATCTGCCAGCGACGTCGGCAAGAATGCCGCCGATTGCATCTTTCTCGGCGACCGGATGATGCCGGTGGTTCAGACCGTCAGGATGGCACGGCGCACGCAAGCGGTGGTGCGGCAAAATTTCATTCTTGCGATCGGGTACAATATGATCGCGGTTCCGCTAGCTTTCTTCGGCTTCGTCACCCCGCTGGTGGCGGCGATTGCGATGTCGGGTTCGTCGCTGATCGTCGTCGGCAACGCATTGCGGCTAAAAAGGGCGATCCGGTGAACGGGCTGATCTTGCTGATCCCGATCGCGCTCGGTTTGGGGCTGCTCGGTCTTGCGGCATTTTTGTGGTCGATGCGGCAGGGGCAGTTCGACGATCTCGACGGCGCGGCGCTGCGCATCTTTGTCGAGGATGAAGAAAGCGACGCACCATGAGGATCGGCAAAATCCCGATGGCATTGGCGGTCGCCGCGCTGATGCAGCCACCGATTGCTGTCGATGCGCGGGTTGTTGTCGTTCCGGCGTGTGGAGCCCAGCCGCACAAGATGCTGCTTCCCGGCGATCCGGTCGATCCCAACCAGCGGCGCGGTTGCGACAAGGCGTGTCATGCCGTGACCGAGCGTCGCGGGAAATTCGCCGGAGCGAAGCGGGGCTGTTGCTAGATGTCCAATATGTTGATCCCGATCAATGTCGGGGTGCATGAGACCGCATAAGACAGGCTCATGTGGACCTATCATCCCGATTTGCTCGCCCGGCCCGTGCCGCGCTACACCAGCTATCCGACCGCGATGGAGTTCGCCGAAGATGTCGGCGCCGACGATTATGCGCTCGCGCTCGACGGGATCGACTCCGCAACGCCGATCTCGCTTTATGCGCACATCCCCTTCTGCGAGCAGATATGCTGGTATTGCGGCTGCAACACCGGGGCGGCGGGGCGCAGACAGCGGCTGGCCGACTATCTGGCGGCGCTAGGGTCGGAGATTGCGATGGTGGCGAAACGCCTTGGCGGGCGCGGGCGCGTCGGACGGATCGCCTTTGGCGGCGGCAGCCCGAACGCGATCGCGCCGGTCGAGTTCGTCCGCCTGCTCGACCGGATGCTGACCGTTTTCGATGCGACGCGGCCCGACATTTCAATCGAGATCGATCCGCGCGGCTTTACCTCCGAATGGGCGCTGGTGCTGGCGGCGTCGAACGTCACGCGCGTCAGCCTGGGGGTTCAGACCTTTGCGCCGCATCTCCAGAAGGCGATCGGCCGCGTGCAGCCGCTTGCCGATATCGAATGTGCGATGGCGGCGCTGCGGCTGCGCGGGATCGATGCGATCAACTTCGACCTGATGCATGGCTTGCCGGGGCAAAGCGTGGCCGATCTCGATGCAACGCTGGATGAGACGATCAGGCTCGCGCCCAGCCGCATCGCGCTGTTCGGCTATGCCCATCTGCCGCAGATGCTGCCGCGCCAGCGGCGCATCGACGCGAGCAATCTTCCCGATGCGCGGCTCCGCTTCGAACAGGCGGCGCACGGATATGGGCGATTGACCGCAGCCGGCTATGTCGCCGTCGGTTTTGATCATTTTGCGCGGCCCGACGACCCGCTGGCAGTCGCGCTGAGCGAGGGTAGGGTAAACCGCAATTTTCAGGGTTTCACCGAAGATGACGCGTCGGTTCTGCTGGGTTTTGGCGCGAGCGCGATCAGCAAATTTCCCGACCTGATCGTTCAGAACGAGAAACGCGCGGGGCCATATCGCGATCTGATTGGCGAGGGCCGGTTGGCGGCGGTGCGCGGCGTGGTCCGCGCGCAAGAGGAAAGGGAACGCGCTGCAATCATCAGCGATCTTCTGTGTCAGGGCCGCACGCGGCTGGAGGGGAGATGGGTGCAGGCAACGCAGGTTTCGTTGGCCGATTTCGGTGCGCAGCGGCTGATCGACTGGGATGGCGACACGCTGATCATTCGCGATGACGCGTTGCCTTACGCCCGCATCATCGCGTCGCAATTCGACCGCATTCGCGGGAGCGTGTTTCCGGATAATTTCCGATGAACGTTCGCTTTCTACGACCCAACTGCAAGAGCTGACCGTCTTAAATCGGCCAAGCGGCGCCGCACGAAACGCAGTTCGTTCGATGACGGCGAAATGCCGTCGCGCTCATCGTCCGCTGAAAGGCTCATCTCTTTGGGTTCGTGCGCCGATCAGGACCCGGGACATGTTTCCTCGCTCACGAACCGTGAGAAAGACGATGTAGGGAAGCAGGAAACCCGCGCCTCCGAAAAAGGCGATGAGCGCGAGGAGCAGGGCGATCGCCGTAAATCCATTCCGCCAAGCCGTCCAAAGCGCAGAGAGGATAAGAAAGCAGAGAAAATCGAGGTTAAACTGTCCGGGCCATCCCAGCTTCGCCATGTCTCCGAAAAAGATCGGCAACAATCCGAGCCCGTGGCGGGAAATGACGACAGCGGTATAGGTGGCCAGCGCCAGCCAAAGGATGATCAATAAAGTACGAAACGGCCCCATCGACGGCAATCTGCCACGAGATTGCTGCGGCGGCAATTGCGGTTTTGAGGAACTGCGTTGCGCAAGCTCCTCCCAGGAGTTGCAGAGCCCGCTTTGGGCCTTTCCATCTCGCAGCTGTGCGAGATGAACCGGAACCGACCAGCAGGTTCGGTGTTGAACGAACATGCCTTCGTCCGCCTCGATTTCAGCACCGAGATCTCTTCGCTTCGATACGGCACTCGTCGTCGCTGCGGCCATTCTTCAAATCTTGGTCTCATTTCTTCCCTCGCTCGGCGTCGGAACGCCGATCGGAGAGAAGTCCGACCGATTGTCGACACTGGTCACGCCCGCGGGGTGGGCCTTTTCCATTTGGGGCGCGCTCTATCTGGGAGCTCTGGTTTTCGCTGTGTTCCAGGCGCTCCCGCAGCAACATGATAGCGCACTCATGGCACGCGTCAGGCGTCCGGTCGCAGTCGCCTTTCTGGCCAATGCCGGCTGGGCGACATATGTGCAGCTTGACGACGTCACCATGGTGTCGGTGCTGATCATTCTCGTCGGACTTGGTAGCGGGTTGCTCGCGATGCGCAGGCTGACAAATACACCACAGCCGCTTTCCAAACGGGAGCGGTGGTGCGCGGCGCTGCCGCTCACGGCGCTTGCCGCATGGCTGACGTCCGCTACGATCGTGAACATTTCGTCCGCGCTGCGGTATCACGGCGTCGAAGCGAGCGCATCCACCGCGCCGATCATTTCCGCCGCCGTGCTTGTCGTGGGCGGTCTTGTCGCGGGGACGGCCTTGGCCCGCTCGAAGGGCTGCCCGCCCTATGCGATTGTATTCCTCTGGGCTCTCGCTGCAATCTTCGCCAAAGGCGGGCAGCTTAGTTCGTCCGTCGCGATCGCCTGCGCTGTAGCTGCGTCGATCGTAATTGCGGGAGCACTTATAGGATGGCGCAGGGGCGGAGCGCACTGGACCACCTGACCGGCGCTGCGGCCCCTTCTCGCAAACGATGGTACCCCCCCGCCTGAACCGATGTTCTTCACAGACGCCATTCGCGCACCGACCTTTTGAAAGTTGCTCTAGGGACGCGCAAGTCAGCCGAGCGTCAGATATTCCTTGTCCACGCCATAACGGCTCGCGACGCAGTCGCTCAGCGGACGTCCCGTCCGGCGGCTTCCGTGAGCCCATCAGGACCCGGGAACTATCTCCCCGCTCGCGAGCGATTAGAAACATCAGATTCAGAAATCGGAAACTGGTACCTCCCAAAGAATGACGAGAGCCAGGGGCAGGGACCCCGCCGTAAAGCCGTTATCCCGCGCGTTCCAAAATGCGGAGACGATCAGAAGGCACAGAGAATCAAAGTTGAACTGACCGGGCCAGCCGACCTTGGCCTGGGACGTTGAAATGACCGCAGTTCGGAATCGCGCAGAGGAAGCGCGACGGCAACGCAAGCAGGTTGGTTCTTGACCGCGAACTCTCGAAGCCCGGGAATTGACCGCCGCAGATCACCTTTGCAGGTACGACCACCTTTTTAGGAGGTGCATATGATCATGAGAGACATCGACGCACGGCAAGCCCGGCCCCGCGAAAAATCTTACAAGATCGGAGCGGGGCCGGGCCTCTACCTTGCCGTTCGGCCGGGCGACACCAAGCTCTGGCGCATGAAATTTCGATTTCATGGCCGGGAGAATGCACTGAACTTCGGGCGCTATCCAGAGGTCAAGCTCGCGGAAGCGAGAGCGAAATGTAATGTCGCCTGAGAACTGCCGCCACTTGTTTCAGCAATCCGCGGACATGATCGCGAAGCAAACTCTCGCAGGCCAGAGACCACGCGCAAAGCATTGATGTTCACCTTGTTGACCTGGGCTCGGACGGGAGAAGTCCGCTTTGCCATCTGGTCCGAGTTTGAAGGGCTCGACGAGCTGGATCGCAGGCTGCTGTGGCGGATTCTGGCCGAACGGATGAAAATGCGGGAAGAGCATCTGGTGCCGCTTTCGCGTCAAGCCGAAGCACTGGTGCGTGAACGGCACTTGCGAATGGGGAGGGGGCGGTTTGTTTTTGGCGGCAGCGATCCTGACAAACCCATGTCGGAGAACACGATGCTCTACGCATGCTATCGCATGGGCTATCACGGGCGGCAGACTGTGCATGGCTTTCGCGGGCTTGCATCGACATGAACGAACGAGAGTGGTCGCTATCGCTCCGACTGGATCGAGGTAGCTCTTGCGCATGAGTGCAGAGACAAAGTCCGGGCGGTCCACAATAGCGCGCTCTACCTCGATAGAAGGCGGTTGATGTTGCAGGATTGGGCCGACCATATCGAGAATATCAGCGGCCGGAAAAGCGCTCCAGACACCGCGCCAACGATAACGATCGGCGTTCCAACTGGATTACAGAACGGCTTGTCGCTTCTGGGGCGCAATTGGAGGTAAGTTGGGGTCAGGGGCACTTCTCTCTGTATTTTATTATTAGAAATCAATTATTTAAATTTCAGTTCGCCGCCCTCTTCCGCTACCAAATCCCGTCCCGGGTCGATCGATCAGCCGTTCTGCGGCGCGGTCATCGACGCTGCGGCTGCGAGCAGGCCGGCGTTGAAACGCTGCGACAGAAGCGCATCGGGAATCGCGTTGAAGGCGTGGATGGCTCCGGCATAGCTGTGGAGTTCGGTCGGTACTCCGGCGGCAGTCAGCCGGCGCGCATAGTCCAGATTCTCGTCGAAGAAGAGATCGAGGCTGCCCGTCGCGATATAGGCGGGCGGCAGGCCCGACAGATCCTCGGCGAGGCTCGGCGAGAACCAGCCGCGCCGTGCGTCGTCGGCGGCATAGTCGCCCTGTAGCGCGGCCCAGCCGAACCGGTTACTCGCCCGCGTCCAGATGAATTCGCCCGTCACCGGATTGCGATAGGGGCAATCATCGCCGCCCGTGCGGTGATCGAGCATGGGATATGTGAGGAGCTGTCCCGCGATTGCGGGGCCGCCGATGTCGCGCGCCATGATCGCCAGCGCGGCGGCCAGCCCGCCGCCGGCGCTCTCGCCCGCGACAATGATTCGCCCTGCGTCGAAGCCCAGCGCATCGGCCTGGCCGGCAAGCCATGCCAGCGCCGAATGGCAATCCTCCTGCGGTGCGGGAAAGGGATGTTCGGGCGCGAGACGATATTCGACCGATGCCACAGGCACGCCGGCGGTCGCTGCGAGAATGGCAGGCCCCGCCTGCATCTGCTCGACCGACCCCATCACCATGCCGCCGCCGTGGATGTGCACAATGGCGCCGCCGCCCGGCCGGGTCGTCGCAGGACGATAGAGAAAGACCGGAATGTCCGGCCCGCCGTGAATCGAGGGTAGCGTCAGCCGTTCGGGGACGATGACCGGCGGCGGCAGGATGGCGTAGGCCTTCGCCGCATTGGCGCGGATCTCGGCGATCGGTGCGGCGTCAAGCTCGACCCGCGGAAACAGATCAAGCAGCGGCACGATCTGCGGATCAACAAGGTGGCGTGTGCTCATCGGTCATTCCTTCCTTCGCGGCGTGCACGTTATGCACAGCCGGGGCGCGACGGCTAGCGCCGTGAAGGGGAATGCAGAAAAAGCCGGGATCCGCTCAGCCGACCGCGACGATCGCCTCGATCTCGACCAGTGCACCGAAATGGAGCGGGCCGCTCGGGACGATCGACCGGGCAGGGCGGTGGGTACCGAAGAAGGCGGCATAGGCGCGATTGACCTCGCCCCAATGCTCGACATCGGTGACGTAGACGGTGCAGCGGATGACATCCTCTTTCGCCGCGCCGACGACGCGGGCGATCGCCTCGATATTGCCAAGCGCAAAGGCAACCTGATCGGCGATCGACACATTATCGGCGTCGGCCGTATCCTTGGTCACGCCGAGTTGACCCGACACATAGAGCGTATCGCGATGCAGGACCGCCTGCGCATAGTGGCCGCCGGGCGGCGGGGCGTCGGCGCAGCGTATTTCGGTCAGCTTCTGGGTCATCGTCATACTCCGGATTGTGTTACCAGCCGCCGGTACGCGGCCATTGTTCGGCAATTTGTCCGTCCCGCAGCACGTCATAGGATGAATAGGCGGCGCAGGTCAGGCAGGCATGGTTCGGCAGAATGCGGACAAGGCTGCCGATCGGCAAGCGGTCGAACCAGCTTTCATCGGGAACAGGTACATTGCCATGTTCCTGATGCACGACGGTGACCGCGAGCGAGCCGAGCGGTTCGAGGGTCGCCGCATCGCAGACGAGGCCGTAGCCCGCCTCGGGCATGAAGCGGTTGGCGCCGACATCTTTTGATAGCGCCAGCGCGCCGGCATCGAGGATCAGGCTTGGGCCATTGTGTTGATGTCCGATCACCGTCGCGAGAACCGAGACGGCAATATCCTCCGGCGCGCAGACGCCGCGCGAGAGCTGGGCCAGATCATGGAAGAGGTAAATGCCGGCTCGGACCTCGGTCACGCCCTCCAGATGTCCGGCGAACAGGACGGTGGGGGTCGAACCGATGCTGACGATGGGGCAGGCGTGGCCGCGTTCGCGCAGATAATCCGCCGAAGACACGGCGGCGAGGCGTTCGACCTCGGCGAGCGCCCTGACGGGTTCGGGTTCGGCAAAGGCATAGCTATGGCCCGCGTGCGACAGGATACCCATCAGTTCGAGACAGGGCGCTGCGGCGGCGATGGCATTTGCGATCGCGAGCAGCGCGGGCGATGCGGGCGCGACGCCGCTGCGATGCTCGCCGCAATCGACCTCGATCAACACGCCGAAACGTGCGTCGAGGGCGGCCGCAGCCTGTCCGATAAGCGCGGCGGCGTCCTTGTCGTCGACGACGAACAGCAGCCGTGCGCCGGTTTCGCGCTGGATACGGTCGGCGCGGGCGAGCTTCGCGGGCGCGATCGCGGTCGAATAGAGAATGTCGCGCCAGCCGGCAGCGGCGAAATATTCAGCCTCGGCGAGCGTCGACACGGTGATCGCGCCCTGTTCGCCGCCGGCGGCGATGCGGGCGACATCGGCCGACTTGGCCGTCTTGAGGTGCGGCCGGAGCATGACGCCTAGGTCGGCGCAGCGCGCGCGCATTCGCCCGGCGTTGCGCTTGAGCCGTGCGGCATCGAGGATCAGCCGCGGGGTATCCAGTCCCTCGAACATTGCCGTCCGTTCCCTCATACCAGCTCCACCAGCGGATCGAGCGTATCCGCGATCAACAGGGGCCGCGCCGTATCGGCAACGAACGGCAGCCCCGCCCGGTTGTGCCAGAAAACGGGCATGCCGACACCCGCTGCGCCCGGAATGTCGGCGGGCGATCCCGCCACGAACAAAGTGCGTGCGGGATCGGTGCCCAAGCGGTCGAGCGCGGCGCGATACGGCTGCGGATGCGGCTTGTAATAGCCGGTCTCTTCGGAGGTGGCGACGACCGAGAAGGGGACACCGACGCGATCGGCCGCCTGCCGCCCGAGCGTGGTCGAGCAATTGGTGACGACGCCGAGCCGGATGCCGCGCGCGCTGAGCGTGCCGAGCACGCGCGGGACTTCGGGCCAGGGCTGGAGCGTGTTCCAGTGCGCGGTCAGCGCATCGGCGGCGGCGGGCGATATGCCCGCCTCGACGGCCGCCTCGCGCACCAGATCCTCATAGGGGCGATAGGCGCCGCAGCCATAGGTCAGCGCCAGATAGGCGCGGCGCCAGCGGAGCCCGTCGGCGGCCGATCCCGCAGCGCCGTTCCACAGCGACCAGGAATCGAGCAGGGCCGTCAGAAGGTCGAAGACGACGGCTTCGACCGGAACAATCTGTTTCATAGGCTGAGCTCCAAATCCCGTTTCGCCGGCCGGGGACCGGGCACCCGGATCCGGGCGGCGCCCTTGTGTCGGACCGCGACTAACAGGGATGGGACGGCATCGGCCAATGCCTGTTGCTGATGGTTTTATGCCGCTCCGTAAGCATGTTGGCGCACCGGCCATCGCCGCGCGCCTATGCCGCCGCGAGCCGCCAGAAGGTTTCGGCAGAGGGCGATTGCCGGCCGCGCGGTCGATAAAGGCGGACATCGACGGGGATATCCCAGCGCTCGTCGCCGGCGCGGACCAGCGCGCCCCTGGTAAGGTCATCGGCGACGATGCCGAGCGGGAGCCAGGCCAGCCCCCGGCCATCCCTGGCCATGCGCGCGAGCACCAGCGTGTGCGAGGTGAAAACCGGCGTGAAGCTGGTCGGCATCGCGCTGGCGCCGAGCATCGCCGACACGATGCGGTCCATGCCCGATTCCGCGCCATAGGCGAGCAGGCTGACCGGGCCGCCCCCTTCGCCGACGAGCGGGTGGAGCGGCGCCGTACCGTCGGCGCGCGGGGCGCTGACCGGCACCAGCGCGTCGGCGCCGAGCGAGATCGACTGGAAGCCCGTGCCGTCGAGGACCGACGGCGCGCCGGCATGGAAATAGCAGAGGCAGAAATGAGCCTTGCCGTTCAGCATGATCTGTTCGGAGGCGCCCATATTGTCGGCGTTGAGCTGGATCGGGATCGCGGTGTCCATCATCGCCTGAAGCTGGGCGAGCCATTGCGGGAAGAAGTTCAGCGCGAGCGCATGGGTGACGAGGATCTTGACCGTCGAGGCGGAGGTTCCCGCAATCTCCTGCACCTCGCGCCGGCCATGTTCGATGTCGCGCAACACGGTTTCGGCAATCGCGGCGAAGCGCTTGCCCGCGGGCGTGAGGATCATCTGATGCGTGCTGCGGTCGACGAGTTCGACCCCCAGCCAGTCCTCGAGCGAGCGGATACGGCGGCTGAACGCCGGCTGGGTGACGCAGCGCACTGCAGCCGCACGCGAGAAATTGCCCGCGCGGATCAGCGCGCCGAAATCCTCCAGCCAAGCCATTTCCATCGTGCCAACCCCTCCGGCCTACAGGCCCTTGTAACCGATCGCGCGCGATCGCCCAGCCTTCCCGTCATGCATGGTTTGATCCATATTCTGCATTGGCCCCGGCGTGTGGCGATTGGCAGTCTGTGCTGGTCGAGGGAAATGCCCCGTCGTTCCGGCGCCCGAAAAGGGGGCGGTGGGCGAGGGCGGTTCAGGGAGTAAGGGAAGATGGGTTCGAACATCCTGCGCCGGCCGATGCCGCACCGCAACGCGCGTGTCCTGGCCTGGACAGTCGCCGTAATCTGCGCGGTCATGGTCCCCGGAGCGTCGCCCGCCGCGTTAGCAAAGCCCGCTGCGGAGGCGGCGGCATCGACGCTGGTGCCGCGCGAGCTGCTCTTCCGCTCGCCGACCTATTCGGAACTGCAGATCAGCCCCGACGGAAAGCAGCTCGCCTTTCTTCACCCGCTGAACGGCGTCCTCAACGTCTGGGTGGCGCCGATCGACGATCCGGCGGCGGCCAAGCCCGTCACCCGGTTCGACAACCGCCCGCCCGACGGATTCCAGTGGAGCGCCGACGGGCGTTTCATCCTGATCCAGAAGGATGTCGGAGGCGAAGAGCATAATCAGCTCTGGATCGCTGATCCCGCAAAGCAGAGCGTCATCAACGCGACCGACGATCCGGCGGTGCAGACGAAGATCGTCAAGGTGTCTAAAAAGCATCCGGGTGAGATCCTCGTCGGCATGAACATCCGCGACCGGCGCTACCGCGACATCTATCGCATCGACCTCGCCACCGGGCAGCGGACCGAAGTGTTCCGCAACACGCCAAACTATATCGACGTCGTCGCCGATTCCGATTTCAACATCCGCATGGGTGTTCGCGGCAATGCCGACGGATCGTCGACCTATTTAAGGCTCGACCCGGCCGGGCCAAGCGAGTTCATGACGATACCGCTGGCCTCGCTTCGTAATTCGAAGATCTTCGGCCTCGACGCAAAAGGGCAGCTCGCGATGCTCGACAGCCGCGACGGCGACAAGGCGAACCTCGTCTCGGTCGATCTGGCGACCGGCAAGAAGACGCTGCTCGCTGCTGCCGTGCGCGCCGATATTGTCGAACCCTTGCTCGACGAGGAAAGCGGTGCGCTGCTCGCAACGCGCGAAGACCCGCTGGTGAGCGAGTGGACGGTGCGTTCGGACGCCGCACGTGCCGAGTTCGCGGCGCTCGAGGCGGCAGTCGCGGGGCCGTTCAGGATCGCAGGGCAGACCCCCGACAATGCGCGCTGGCTGCTGCTCGAGACGGTGCCGAACCGGCCCGACCGTTATAGCTGGTGGAACCGCAAGGACCGGACGCTGACGCCCTTGCTGTCGACACGGCCCGATCTGGAACCGCGCTCGCTGGGGCGGCGCCTGCCGGTCACGATCGCTTCGCGTGACGGTCTCAGCCTGCCGAGCTATCTGACGCTGCCGCCCGGCGCGAAGCTGGGTGCGAACGGCATGCCGGCAAAGCCGGTGCCGTTGGTGTTGCTTGTCCATGGCGGGCCGTGGCTGCGCGACGATCTGGCCTTCGATCCGCAGCACGCCTGGCTCGCCGACCGCGGCTATGCCGTGCTGTCGGTGAATTTTCGGGCATCGGGCGGCTTCGGCAGCGATTTCATGTCGAAGGGCGACCGGAAATGGTCTGAAACGATGCACGACGACCTGCTCGACGGGGTGCAGTGGGCGATCGACAAGGGCGTGACGACAAAGGATCGCGTCGCGGTAATGGGGCTCTCTTATGGGGGCTATTCGACGCTCGTGTCGCTCAGCTTTACCCCCGACACCTTCCAGTGCGGTGTCGATCTGGCGGGGCCGAGCAACCTGGTAAAGCAGGTTGCCTTGATGCCCGACTGGTGGGCCTGGCAGCGCCCGCAATTCGTCAACCGCGTCGGCGATCCGACGACGAAGGAGGGCGCCGCCGACCTGATGCGGCGTTCGCCGATCGCGCGCGTCGATGCGATCACCAAGCCGCTGCTCGTAACCAACGGCGCGAACGATCCGCGCATCTTTCCCGACCAGTCGCAGGAAATCGTCGATGCGATGAAGGCACGCGGCAAGCCGGTGACCTATGCCTTCTATCCCGACGAGGGGCATGTCTACGCCAAGGATGCGACGAACATTTCCTTCGCCGCGATCGCCGAGCATTTCCTTTCGAAATGCCTCGGCGGGCCGGCCGAGCCCTATGGCGATGATCTTGCCGGATCGCGGGTCGAGCTGAAGGCAGGGGCGGCGTTCGTCCCGGGGCTGGAACAGGCGTTCAAGGCGAGTGGTGGCGCGGCCGCGGCGGGGAAATGATCCCCGCCCCGGTTTAGCCTCTAGGGCTCGCCCAGAAAGGTCGCGAGCGGCGCGTCGAGTGGGGGCGTCTTTCCGGCGGTCTCGGCAAGGTCCATTCGCAGAAACGCATTCTGGACATAGCGGATGCCCGCCCAGCGCAGCGGCTCGACCTCCCAGTTCGGCGCCTGCTCACGCAGATAGGGCGCCTGCGGATCGGGCGCCACGCCGGTGACCAGCCCGGCGAGCGCGCGGGCCGAGATCGCACTGGTGATGACGCCGTGCCCGGTATAGCCATAGGCATGGCCGATCCGGCGGTTGCTGTCGAAATGCACCGTCGGCAGCCAGTCACGCGGAACGCCGAGATAGCCGGCCCATTGGTGGGTGAAGTCGACGCCGTCCAGCGATGGCCACCATTCGAGCAGCCGGTCGCGGATCCAGCCGAAATTGGCATTTTCGCGAAGCGCGGTCTCGCTCATGTCGGAACCATAGCGATAGGGGGCGCCGCGGCTGCCGAAGAGGATACGCCCGTCGGCGGTGCGCGTCAGATAATTGGTGGTGTGGACATAGGAGCTGAGACACTCGCCGCCCGCCCAGCCGACCTGATCCCACTGGTCGGCGGTCAGCGGCGCGGTCAGCATGATCGTCGACGCCATCGGGATCAGCCGGCGGCGATAGTCGGGCAGCCCGGTCAGGAACGCCTCGCCGGCGAGCAGCACGGCCCGGCGTGCGCGGATCGTCCCGCCGGCCGTGACGAGCGCGGGCTGCATCCCGGCGCTGGTCTGGATGACCTCGGTCCCCTCATATATGCGAACGCCGCGCCGTTCGAGCGCGCGCGCCAGCCCGCGCACCAGCCGGCCGGGGTGGATCGTGCCGCCGACGCGGAGGCGCAGCGCGCCATGGACTTCGGTCGCATGCACCGCCTCATGCGCCTGTCCGGCATCGAGCAACTCGCAGACATCGGCCATGCCGAGCTTCGCATAGGCGTCATAGGAGTGCTGCAGCGACGGCAATTGCGCGGCGCTGCGGGCGAGCGTGAGGACGCCGACCGGATTGAAATGTGCGTCGATGCCTTCCTGCTCGCAGATGCGCCCGACCTCATCGACCATCGCCTGCTGCGCGAACAGTATCGCCCGCGCGGTCTCGGCGCCGAAGCGGCGGGTGAGCGCTGCGGGATTGATCGGAAAGCGCGGCGAGCACCAGCCGCCGTTGCGCCCCGACCCGCCGAAGCCGCAGAACTGGCGCTCGACGATCGCGATCGACAGCGACGGGTCGGCCTGCAACAGGAACCATGCCGTCCACAGCCCCGAAAAGCCGCCGCCCAAAATCGCGACATCGACGGTCTCGTCGCCCGAGAGCGGTGCGCGCGGGGTCAGGTCGTCGCCGGTGCTGGCGAGCCAGTAGCTGCCGACGTCGGCGGGCGTGAGGATCGGCGTCATCGCACGGTCTCCGCCTCGTCGAACACAATGAACACCTTCTCGCTGTCGCTGAGAATCTCCCAGGTGCCGCTGCTCCGCGGCGGGAAATAGATGGCGTCGCCGGCGGCGATATGGACGGCCTCGCCCCGGTCGGGGCGGAAGATCGCCTCGCCCGACAGGAAATGACAGAATTCGGCCTGCACGACCTGCCGGCGCCATACCCCCGGCGTGCAATGCCAGACACCGTGCCGGCTGGCGCCCGCGCCGGGAATCGCGGCCGACCGGACCTGCGACACCGGCTGACCCAGCGGTTCGGCGACGGGGGCTGTCGCGGCGGCGGCGAGCAGTTCATGCGGGCGGAAAAGGCTGATCGCATCGGCGGTCATGTGCGGCTCCGTGATCTGGACGTCATAGCGGATGGCGGACCCGGCTGAGGAACAGCCGGGTCCGCTCGGCACGGGGGTTGGAAAGGACATCGGCGGCGGGCCCCTGTTCGGCGATCACCCCGCCATCGACGAAGAATATCTTGTCCGCGACCTCGCGCGCGAAGGCGATTTCGTGCGTGACGATGATCATCGTCATTCCGCCCGCGGCAAGGTCACGCATGACCGTCAGCACCTCGCCGACGCGCTCGGGGTCGAGCGCCGAGGTCGGCTCGTCGAGCAGGATCGCGCGGGGCTTCATCGCCAGCGCCCGCGCGATGCCGACGCGCTGTTGTTGTCCGCCCGACAATTGGCGCGGATAGGCGCCGGTATGGTCGGTCATGCCGACCCTGGCGAGCAACGCCATCGCGCGTTCGCTCGCCTCGGCGACCGGCTGGCGTAGCACATGCACCGGGCCTTCGATTACATTCTGGAGCACTGTCCTGTGCGGAAAGAGGTTGAAGCGCTGGAATACCATGCCGACCGAGGCGCGGATCGCGGGCAGCGACTGCGGCGTCACCGGCATCCCGTCTACGGAAATCGATCCACCGTCATGGCTCTCCAGCCCGTTGATGCAGCGCAGGATCGTCGACTTGCCCGACCCCGAGGGGCCGATCAGACACGCGACTTCGCCCGCCGCGACGCCGAGGCTGACATCCTGCAGCACCGCGCGGCGGCTGAAGCTTTTCTGGAGATTGCGGATCTCGATCATCGGCGCGCGAACCTCCGCTCGAGCCAGCGGACCCCGGCGGCCATCGGCAGGCTCGCCGCCAGATAGAGCAGGGCGATGAGCAGATAGACGGTGCCGTTCTTGAACGTCGATATGGCGAGCAACTGCCCCGCGCGGGTCAGCTCGGCGATCGTGATCGTCGAGGCGATCGACGAATCCTTCAGCAGCATGATCGTCGTGTTGCCGAGCGAGGGCAGCGCGGCGGGGATACCGAGCGGCAGCACGACACGGCGCATCAGCACCGGCCAGCTCATGCCGAGCGCGGTTCCGGCCTCGACCAGATCCTTGTCGACCGACGACAGCCCGCCGCGGAAGTTTTCGGCCTGATAGACCGAATAGGCGAGGCCGAGGCCGAGGACGCCCGCCGCGAAGGGCGGCAGGTCGATGCCCCATTCGGGAAGGACGAAATAGATGCAGAAGAGCTGGACGATGATCGGAATGCCGCGGATGACATTGATGATCGTACGGCTGATCCAGCGCAAAGGTGCGAAACGCGAATAGCCCATCAGCACCCAGACGAGGCCCAGCAGGATGCTGACGATCAGCGCGGCGCCGGTGAGCAGCAGGGTCATGCCGAGCCCGCGCAGCAATATCGGCAGGAATTGCGCTGCGTCGGCAAGGAACGTCGCCATCAGTCCAGTTCCCAATGATGGAGGATCGCCGGAAGTTCGGTGGCTTTGAGGTCGGCGATCGCATCGTCGAGGCGCGGCAGTTGCGGGCTGCCCTTTGCGACGATCAGGCAGAGATCTTCGCGGACCGGCGGACGAAAGTCGTTCGCCATGCGGACGCGACGGCGGGGGCCGACGCGAAGCTGGTAGCGGAGGATCGGATCGTCGCCATAGCCGGCATCGATCCGGCCGTTGGCGAGGTCGCGGACGATCTCGCCGAGACCATCATAGGTGGTGACGCGCGATACCCCGGCGGCGTGAAGCTGATCGACGAAGCGGGTGCCGACCTGTGCGCCGACGCGCAGGCGCCGCGCCGCCGACAGCGACGGATAGGCGGCGGGATCGTCGCTCCGCACCACCAGCCCGCCGCCATAGGAAAAGACCGGAGCGCTGAAGTCGACGATCTTCGCGCGGTCGGGCGTCCGCTGCATTGCCGCCGCGATCATGTCGACCCGGCCCGTCGTCAGCGACGGGATCAGCGCCGAAAAGGGCGCGGCGCGATACTCGCCCTTGATTCCCAGATGGCGGAGGACTGCCTTTGCGATGTCGATCATCGCGCCGGTCAGCTCGTTCGTCGTCGGATCGACGAAGCTGAACGGCACGCCGGTCGGGGAGGAGCCGACCCATAGCTCGTGCGGCCCGCGCTGCTGTCGCGTGCAGGCCGCGAGCGGCAGTCCCGCGATCAGTCCCAGCATCGTCCGCCGGGGAAGCGGCGTCGCTATCGCTCGGGCGCCGTGCACGGCCGCCGCCTGCTAGCGCGCCGGGGGACGGTATTCGAGCGTCACGCTCGACGTCGCGGTCCTGCGGATTTCGTCGGGGACGAGCGTGATCTTCTTGAGCTCGTTGGTCTCGTGCATCATCGTCTGGTCGGCAAGGTTCGGATTGCCCTTGCCCTTGGGATCGATGAACAGATTCTGCCCGCCCGCGTCGATCACCGAATAGAGCGCGCGCCGGTCGCGGGCGATCTCCATCAGCCCGACCCAGCTTTCGCCGCCATTGTGCGGGGCCATCGTCGGGCCGAGGCGGAGCACGGCCGACAGGCGTCGCTCGGGGGCATCCTCGGCCATCTGCGGACGGTCGGGCGTTTCGAGCGAGGCGTCGAAATATTTCCAGAAGATCGGCTGTTTCCACTCGGCCATATCCTTGCCGGGGAAGCGCGCCTTGACCTCGGCCAGCGTCGCCTTGATCGTGTCGATCATCACCGCGGTGCGATCGCGCCCGCCGAAATAGTCGACCGCCAGCGGCGCCCCCGCCTTATCGCCCTGAAAGGCGCGGAGCAGCAGGCTCGACTGATAGGTCAGATAGCGGTCGGCATCGATCTTTTTCCACCAGTCGTCCATGTCGTCGCCGAAGACGATCTGCGGTGCGACCTGCAGCCAGGTGCGATAGAGGGTGAGGCCGGGATTGTCGTAGCGCTGGTCGCCGTCGCGGTCCTGATAGAGGCCGTTGAAGCTCAGCATATAGTCGCCGGCGCGCTTAACCTCGGCATCGTCGCTCGCCTCGATCGCCTTGCGGATGAAAGGCGCGAAGAATTCGGGCGCCGTCTGATTGCGGTCGACCGCGCCCAGCGCGTTGAAGATCTGACCGTTGAAATCGCGCATGTCGAGCAGGGTCAGCGACTGGCCATTCTTGGCGAGCCGGTCGCCGAGCCAGGTACGGAAGGTCGCACCGATGCGGGCGTTGTCGCCCTCCTGCGACCAGCCGGTGGCCTTGCTGTTCCACGACATGAAATACTGCTGCTGCGGATTGATCATCTGCGGTTTTTCGGCGGGGGTCAGAAAACCGGTCCAGTCATATTCGCCCGTTCCCGGCGTCGGCAGGCGCGGATCGACCCCGGCCGCCTTCTTCGGCAGCGCGCCAGCCTCGAAATAGGCGATCGTACCGTCCTCGCCGCCGTAGCAGGCACCGAGATTCCAGCCGAGCCGGTCGACGCCCTTTTCCTTGAACTCGGTCAGGCTCTTCGCGCGGCCCATTTCGGCGAAGGCGACCCACGTGTCGAGCTCGCGGCCGTGGACGCCCATCTGCTGCGAGTAAGCGGTGCCGTTGTCGATGTCCCAGGCGATCACCGGCCCATGGATCGTCCATGCGACATCGTGGGTAACGGGGGCGGCATCCTTGACCCGGAAGGTCTCGGTCCGGTGCTCCATCTTCTTCCAAGCGCCCTTGTACCAATATTCGTAGCGGTTCTTCGGATTGAGCTTTTCGGCGAAGGTCGTGCCGGCCTCGCTGCTGCCCGACACGAGCAGCCAGCCGTGCTGCGCGCCGCGCCCCATCGTCGGGACGCCCCAGCCGGTCGAACCGAAGCCGGCATTGTCGAACCCGCCGCCCTGCAGGTGGATTTCGGGGCCGTCGGCGGTTGCTTCCAGCATCAGCACATTGCCGCTCGCCGACTTCTGCGGCCCGATCACCAGACACCGGCTCGCGCCCTTGACCGGCAGCAGCGGTGAGGTCTGCCCTGCGGCGGAGGCGACATCGCGGTTTTTGGGTAGCTGGGCCGGAGACTGGACGGGCACGGGAAGCGCGCGCGCGGGCGCACGGTCGTCGCCCGCCGGGATGGTCGTCGGGGAATCGGGGTCGGAGATCGGCACGACGTCGTTGAAGATCTGCCACGCCTTCGCCGCACCATAACGGTCGGTCATGGCCTTCAGAAATTCGAGATTGCGGATTTCGTAGGTGTCGCGGCCCAGCGGCGCAGCGGTGATCAGCGCCAGATATTCGGTGAGCGTCCAGCGGGTCGGCTTGATCCCCCAGCGGATGAATTCCAGCGGGGTCAGCTTTTCGGGGTCCGCGTTGACCTCGTCGATGCGCTTGTTGATGCCGTCGACCATGCCGCGGATCATCTTCTGATGCTCGGGCGCGAGCGCGCGATAGCGCGCCATCAACCCGGCATCGGACAGTTTGCGGCCCCGCATCATCTTGTCGGTGTCGAGCGCCGAGGCGCCGACCAGTTCGGCGCGGCGGCCCTGCGTGTTGTGGCGTGCGAGTTCCATTGCGGCGAGGCGGTCGTGCGCGATCGCATAACCCGCGCCGAACATCACCGCGTCCGACGTTTCGCTTTCGACATGCGGGACGCCGAAGCTGTCGCGATAGATGGTGACCTTTTCGGAGGCGCTGCCCTGCGCGTAGGCGGCGGGCGACGCCGCGGCCAGCAGGGCGGCGGAACTCCAGAGCAGGACGGCAGTCGAACGGCGCATGAAAAGCGTCTCCCCGGTGGGTCTATTTCGGCAGGAATGCCTCGGCCAAGGCGACCCACAGCGCGGCCCCCGTCGGCGAAATGCTGTCGTCATAGGTATAATGAGAATTGTGGAGCATCACCGAGCCCGGCCCCTCGTCGCCATTGCCGAGCAGCAGGAAGCAGCCGGGAACGACGTCGAGATAGCGGGCGAAATCCTCGCCCCCCATGCCGGGCACGTCGAGGTCGACGAAGCGATCGGCGCCGACGACGCCGATCGCGATGTCGCGAACGCGCGCATAAAGATCGGCGGGATTGTGCAGCGCGGGGTAGCCGCGCTCGTAATGCAGCTCGGCGGTCGCGCCGAAGGATGCGGCGACGCCCGTCACGATCTCGCGCAGCCGCCGTTCGGTCGCATCCTGGCTCGCCTTCGACAGCGTGCGGACGGTGCCGCCCATGCGAGCGTCATCGGCGATGATGTTGAACGCGGTGCCCGCCTCGACCTTGCAGATCGACACGACGACGGCGTCCATCGGGTCGGCATTCCGCGCGACGATGCTTTGCACCGCGACGATGATATGCGCGGCGACCAGCACGGGGTCGATGGTGAGGTGCGGCCGCGCCGCGTGGCCGCCCTTGCCCGACACGACAATCTCGAACTTGTCGGCGGCGGCGTAGAGCGCGCCCGCACGTCCCGCCAGCTTGCCCGCGGCGATACCGGGGCGATTGTGGATGCCGAAGATTGCCTCCATCGGGAACCGCTCGAACAATCCGTCGCGGATCATCGCGCTGGCGCCGCCGTCGGGATCGCCGTCGGGGCCCTGATAGCCGAGCGATTCCTCGGCGGGCTGGAAGATCAGATGCACCGCGCCGTCAAAATTGCGCGTCGCGGCGAGCTGCTTCGCGGCGCCGAGCAGCATCGTCGTGTGCCCGTCGTGGCCGCACGCGTGCATCACGCCGGGGGTGCAGGATTTGTGATCGGACTCGGTGAGCTCGGTCATCGGCAGGGCATCGATGTCGGCACGGATGCCGATCGCGCGGTCCGACTGGCCGGCGCGGATCGTCGCGACGATGCCGGTGCCGCCCATCCCGGTCTGAACCGCGTCGACACCGAATTCGGCGAGCAGGTCGAGGATGAAGCGGCTGGTGCCCTGTTCGTGAAAGCCGAGCTCGGGATGCCGGTGGATATGCCGGCGCCAGGCGGTCATGTCGGCTTCGAGTGATGTCAGGTCAACGGACATGGGGACGCACCTCCTGGCGCAGCGGCAAGGGAAGGTTAGGGGCCGGGCGCGGACGGCCCCAATGCTTATTGGACATGCTTGTATGTTCCGCTTCGAACGTCATGGTACGGCGTGCGCCGCCACCTGATAGAAGACTTGCGCATGCGGGCCGAGCGGCAGGTCGAGGGCGACCCACGACACGACCATCAATATGCCCATCGCCATGAAGCTGAGCGCATAGGGCAGCATCAGCGCGAGCAGCGAGCCGACGCCCATCGACTTGTCCCAGCGCTGGCAGAAAACAAGAACCAGCGGGAAATAGCTCATCAGCGGGGTCATGATGTTGGTGTAACTGTCGCCCATCCGGTATGCTGCGGTCGTCATCTCGGGGCTTATGCCGAGCAGCATGAACATCGGCACGACGACCGACGACAGCACGCTCCACTTCGCGGTCGCCGACCCGATGAACAGGTCGAGCAGCGAGGAGAGGAGTAGCACGCAGACGAGTAGCAGCGGCGCAGGCAGCCCCATGCCCTGCAATTTCTCTGCGCCGGTGATCGCAACGATCGGCCCGATCCCCGACCAGTTGAACATCGCGACGAAGTGCGCGGCGAAGAAGACGAAGACCAGATAGGGCGCGATCGTCTTCACGCCTTCGCGCATCATGTGGATGATGTCGTTCGAGCCTTTGATCGTCCCGACCGCGCGGCCGAAGACTGTGCCGGTGAGCAGGAAGAGCAGGAACAGCGCGGCGATGATCGAGCCATAGAGCGGCTGGAGCCGGATCGGCCCTTCGGCCTTCTGATCGATGAAGGGCGTATAGCCGGGCCACAGGCACAGCGCAGCGAACAGCGCGACGACGAACAACGCGGCGAGACCGGCGTGACGGAGCCCGCGGCGCTCGTCGGCGCTGAGGTCGCCTTTCTCGAGGTCCGCGCGAAGCTCCTCGTCGACCTCCTCGTTCCAGACGCCGAGGCGCGGTTCGACGATCCGGTCGGTGACGAACCACACGATGGGCGTGAAGAGGATCACGATGCCGAGGATGAAATACCAGTTGCCGAGCGGGTTCATCGTCCAGCCGGGTTCGACGATGCGTGCCGCCTCTTGCGTGAAGCCGAAGAGCAGCACATCTAGCTGGCCGGGCATGATATTGCCCGCATAGCCCCCCGACACGGCGGCGAGCGCGGCGGCTATTCCGGCGAGCGGGTGGCGCCCGACCGACGCAAAGAGCACCGCCGCCATCGGGATCAACACCACATAGGCGGCGTCGGCCGCATGGTGCGAGACCATGCCGACGACCGCGATGATCGGGGTCATGTAGCGGCGCGGGGTGTTGCGGAGCGAGCCGCGGATCATCGCGAAGAACATCCCCGACCGTTCGGCGACCGCAGCGCCCATCATGATCGTCAGGACGATGCCGAGCGGGGTGAAGCTGGCATAGGTCTTTGGCATCTCGGTGAAGAGCCGCGCGATATTTTCCGACGAGAAGAGGCTGGAGGCGCGATAGGTCAGCACCCCGTTCGCAAGCTCGGCATGTTCGGGGGGCTTGGCACCCGAATAGGGAAGCGAGGCGCTCCACCCGAGCGCGGCGCCGATCGCCGACACGATCATCAGCGTGACGATCAGATAGATGAAGATGATGGTCGGGTCGGGCAGCAAATTGCCGACGCGCTCGATGAAGCCAAGGAACCCCTTCTGGCGGGCAGGACGTGTCGTTTCAGCGGTCATGGTGCCCTTCTGCCGGACTGGATCCGGTTTGTGTATCAAAGGATGCGGGGCCCGCGTCCGCGACGCGGGCCCCGACATCGTCAGCCCGAAATCAGAAGTTCACCTCTAGCCCCAGGCGAACGACAGGGCCGAACTGGTCGAAGCCGCCACCCGAGGGATCGATGACCTGCGTCGATTCCATCACCGGCAGCTTCTCGTTGAACAGGTTGGTGACGCCGAACGAGAATTTCGCTTCCTGCTTGCCGTTCAGCGGCAGGGTGTAGGATGCCGAAATATCGTTGTAGAAGCGCGACCCGGTGCGGTCGGGCGCCAGCAGCTCGCGGCTGATGCCCGGCGAGATGTCGGTGAGCGCCTGGCTCGACTGGTAACGGCCCTGCCAGCCGACGGTCAGGCCCCCGGTCGAATAGGTCAAGCCGACGACGCCCTTGTATTTCGGATAGCCGTAGAAGCCTTCGAGAACCGTGTAGAGATCGGGGCGCGCCTGGAAGGTGTAGGTGCGCAGGCGGTGCAGATAGGTGAACGCCAGATTGGCCGACAGGCGTCCATTGCCGACCGGCATGGCATAAAAGATCTGGGTGTCGAGGCCCGAGGTTTCGAGCTTCGACGTGTTCACATAGGTGCTGTTGCCGCCCGTGATGCCGAAATAGTTCGGGCTGGCCGTGTTCATGTCGCGCGTGATGAGCGAGCAGAGATCGGGATCGGGACCGCCCGCACGATCGACGCAGTTTTCGGCAATCTGCTGTGGGCTGAGGAAGCTGATCGCATCGTCGATCTGGATGTTGAACCAGTCGGCCGAAATCTGGAGGCCGGGCAGGAAGCTGGGCGTCAGCACGATGCCCGCCGTCCAGCTGTCCGACACTTCGGGACGGAGGTTGAGGTTGCCCGAGACGATGAACGGCACGCCGATCCCGCCGTTCAGCGGAACGAAGCCCGCCGGGCGGCCGAGCGCGGCGCAGTTTGCGGCGCGGTTCGGGTTGTTGCCGATGTTCGTCTGCGAGCAGGGGTCGTTGACGTTGGTCGTCTGACCCTCGCTCGGACGGAACGCTTCGAAGATGTTCGGAGCGCGGATCGCGCGGCCGAGCGTGGCGCGGAGGCGGAGACCGTCTGTCGGCTCCCAGATCGCGCCCGCCTTCCACGACGTGGCCTGTCCGGCATGGCTGTAGTCCGCGTGACGCACCGCGCCTTCGACCGAAAGCAGCTTCGCAAAGGGCATGTCGGTGAGGAGCGGCACGTTGAGTTCGCCGAAGAATTCGGTGACGTGATAGCCGCCCTCATAATCCTGCGTCGCGGCCTGGTTGGTGAAGCCGGCCTTGACCAGCGGATCTGTGGTGCGACCGTTGCGTTCCTTGCGATATTCGGCGCCGAGCGCGAAACCGATCGCGCCGCCGCCGGGCAGCGTCAGGAACTTCTGCGTATCGCCCGAAAGCGAGAAGCCGGCGGTCGTCTGGCGAATGAAGGCTTCGGAGATTGTCGTCGTGGTGACGAAATCGCGCGCGGCCTGCGAGCTGTTTGTAGAGCCGAAGGGATTGAACGGCTGGCAGACCCCGCCGCCCTGGATGTTCGGTCGCACATAGCCGACCGGCTGCAGCGCGGGAACGTCCATCCGGCAGCGGATCTGGTTCGTCGCGGGGTCGACGACGGCGTCGATCGCGGCGAGCAGATTGGGAACGACCAGACGGTTGTAACCGATGAACTTAGCCTTCGTCCGGCCGTAAGTGCCATAGATGTCGTAGCGAAGGTCGGAGAAGCCGGTCTCGATCTCACCCTTCAGTCCGCCGACGAACGACAGGCTGTTGCGGTCGACCTGGCTGTAGCGCAAGCCGAGGTCGGTGAAGAGCCGGTCGAGGCGTAGCGTGGTTGCCCCGGCCGCCAGCAGGCGCTGGCGGAAATCCTGATTGAGGAAAGCGTTCTGCGCGATGTTGATTGCAAGCCCGGAACGGATCACCGGCTGGCCGCGGCCATAGCTCGACGTATTGTTATAGTCGGCACCGAAATAGGCGGTGACGCTGTCGCTGACATCATAATGCGCGCTGAGGTTGAGGTTGTAGCGCTCGATATCCGGGACGATCGAAATCGAATCGTCGAAGCGGAAACAGGCGGGGCCGCAATTGTCGAAGACGCCGAACAGGCTACCGTCGGTCAGGCTGGGCGTGGGGAAGGGCCGCACCGTGCCGTCGTCGTTGAACGCGAAACGGCCGAGGCCGCCGGTGTCGTTGCTGAAGCCGACGACGCCATAGCCCGAGAAGCGCAGGGCTTCGGCGCCGGGCGCGATGATGAAGTCCGGAATTCCGTCGTTCGGCCCCGTGTCGGCGGGGTTAATCATGGCGACATAATTATGCATGTCGGCCTGCTTCGGGGTGATTTCCTTCACCTTGGCATAGTCGGCGGCGACGGTAATGTTACCGCGGCCTTCGCCGAAATTCATGCCCGCGACCAAGCTGCCGCCATAGGTCAGGCCTTCGCCGCCGCGCGTCGGCTGCGAGCCGTTGAACGACACGCGGACGCCATCGAAATCATCCTTGAGGATGATGTTGACGACGCCCGACACCGCGTCCGAGCCATAGATGGCCGATGCGCCGCCGGTGATGACTTCGATCCGCTGGATCAGGTTGGGGTTGATCGAATTGAGGTCGATCGCGGCGCTGTCGGTCGCGCCGGCGACGCGGCGCTTGCCGTTGACGAGCACCAGCGTGCGGTTCGAACCGAGGCTGCGCAGATCGACGACGGCAAGGCCGCCGCTATTTTCGCCGCGCGACCCCGACGCGCCGGTCTGCTGGCTCTGCTGCATGCTGCCCGAGAAGCCGATCGATGGCTGCTGCGCGAGTGCGCGGCCGATGTCGAACTGGGCGTTGTTGTTCTGGAGCGATTCCGACGTCACGACGCCGACGGGCGTCGGCAGGTCGAGGACGGGGCGGCCGATGCGCGAGCCTGTCACGACAATGTCGCCGCCCGCCGGTACAGCCTGATCGTCACCCGATTCGCTTGGCTCGCTCGCATCCTGTGCCTGCGCGGTACCCCCCAGGCCCGCCAGTCCTGCGAAAAGAGAGATCGCGAGGAAGGATGTGGAAACGTTAAGTTTGCGGCTTTTCGCCGTCGCCGGTCCCTGGATCATATTTTTTCTCCGCCCTGAACCCTGCCAAAGCCGTCCGTTCGTCGGTTAGTGCGAGGGCCCATTCTGTCTATGGACATGCGGTCATCGATCCCAATGCCGGTTCGACATAGAATCATTCGTGCGGCGCGAGGGGGGCTCGCGCAGCTTTATTGCGCAGCTTTTTGAATGCGATCGCGACGCCAAATCAGTCGGCTTCGGCCTTCAGCCGGTTTTTCAGCATGCTCCAGAAGGCTTCGACGCTGGGGCTGCGACGCGCGATGGGCTTGTAGATCCGGATCTCGATCGGGACGTGCCAGCGTGCATCGCCAGCCGCCACCAGTCGGCCGCTCTCAAGATCCTCGCTGGCGAGACTGAGCGGCGCCCAGCACAACCCGCGCCCGTCGCGCGCCATCGATAGCAGTGCGGTCGCCATATGCGAGCGGAAGACGGTGCGCAGCGACGCCGATCCGGCCGAGATCACCTGAGCCGCCTGCAGGATGCGGCCCATGCCCGACTTGTCCTCGAACTCCAGATAGGGGAGTGGCTGACCGCCCGACCCCGGCAGTGCCCAGGTCGGCGCGGCATCGGCGAGGGGGGCGGTCACCGGCATCAGCACGTCCTGCCCGAGCTGGAGCGAGGCGAAGCCCGCCGGGTCGAGGCGGTGCGCCGCGGCGGTGTGATGATGGCAGAGCAGGAAATCGGCCTTGCCCTCGAGCATCAGGCGTTCGCAGGCGGCCATATTGTCGGCGATCAGCGTGATCGTTCCGGCTTCCTGCCCGTCGTGAAGGCTGCGCAGCCATGCGGGAAAGAAGGTCGTCGACAGCGCATGGGTCGACGCAAAGCGGATTTCGTTGCTCAGCGTCCCGCCGATTTCACGGACATGGTCGCGCCCGAGCGTCAGCCGGCGCAATATCTCCTCGGCGACGATGCGGAAGGCCTGACCCGCCTCGGTCAGCGCGATACGGTGCGTGTCGCGATCGACCAGCGTCGCGCCTACCCAGTCTTCGAGCGCGCGAATGCGGCGGCTGAACGCCGGCTGCGTCAGGTTGCGCGCTTCGGCGGCGCGCGAAAAATTGCCCTCGTCCGCGAGCTTGATGAAGTCCTCGAGCCACATGATATCCATTTGCAATCCACCCGTCGCATCAATTGATACTGTCCCGGCATTGGCTTCGTTCGAGCCACGCACGGTAAGCCCCGCCTGCGATTTCCGCAGTGAAGGGTAGAAGAATGTCGGCGCCAAAAACGCTTTACGATAAGATCGTCGACGAACATCGCATATTATCTTTCGACGAATCCGGCGATGCTGGTGAACGATTGTTGCTCTATATCGATAGAACGGTGCTCAACGAATATACAAGCCCCCAAGCGTTCAGCGGGCTTCGCGAGGCCGGGCGGACGCCCTGGCGGCCCGCCGCATCGCTGGGCGTGGTCGATCATGTCAATTCGACGAACCCCGATCCGGGCGCCGGCACGCTGGACGACGGCGCGCGGCGCCAGATCGAATATCTGGGCGAGAACGGCCGCGATTTCGGGATCGAGATTTTCGACCTCTTCGACCCCCGGCAAGGCATTGAACATGTCGTGATGCCCGAACTGGGGCTGGTACTGCCCGGCATGGTCATTGCCGCCGGGGACAGCCATTCGACGACCTATGGCGCGTTCGGCGTCGTCGGGTTCGGCATCGGCACGTCGGACATCGAACATCTGCTTGCGACCCAGACGCTCGTCTATCGCCGGCTGAAGACGATGCGCGTGACCGTGGACGGCCGGCTGGCGCCCGGAGTGACGGCGAAAGACCTTATCATGGAGGTGATCCGCCGGATCGGCGCCGATGGCGCGGCAGGTCACGCGGTCGAGTTCGCGGGTACCGCGATCGCGGCGCTGGGGGTCGAGGCGCGGATGACGATCTGCAACATGGCGGTCGAATGCGGCGCCCGCGTCGCGCTGATGGCGCCCGACGACAAGGTGATCGACTATATCGCGGGATGCCCGCGCGCGCCGTCGGCCGATCTGCTGGGGCAGGGGCGCGCCGAATGGGCGTCGCTTCGCAGCGATCCCGGCGCCCGCTTCGACAAGGAGGTCGCGCTGGATGCAGACGAGGTGCCGCCGATGGTGAGCTGGGGGACCAGCCCCGACCAGTCGCTCGCGATCACCGGCCATGTTCCCGATCCGGAGGATATCCCCGCCGCGCGCCGCGCCGACGCCGTTCGCGCGCTCGCCTATATGGGCCTCGCGCCGAACACGCCGCTGCAGGATATCGCGATCGACCGCGCCTTCATCGGGTCGTGCACCAATGCACGCCTGTCGGATCTGCGCGATGCCGCCGAAATCCTGAAAGGCCGCAAGGTCGCGCCGGGTGTGCGCGCAATGATTTCGCCCGGCAGCAGCAATGTTCGCCGCGCTGCGGAGGCCGAGGGGATCGATCGCATCTTCATCGACGCCGGCTTTGAATGGCGGCGCTCGGGCTGCTCGCTGTGCCTCGCGATGAACGACGACAGTCTCGCGCCCGGTGAGCGCTGTGCGTCTAGCACCAACCGCAATTTCGAAGGACGGCAGGGCATCGGCGGGCGCACCCACCTGATGAGCCCGGCGATGGTGGCGGCGGCGGCGGTGACCGGCAAGCTCGCCGACGTGCGTTCGCTCGCCGCAGTGGAGGCGTAAGATGGAGGGCTTTCTTCGCGTTTCGGGGCCGGTGGCGGCGATGCCGGGGGCGAATGTCGATACCGACGTGATCATGCCGAAGGCGTATCTGAAGGGCATCGACCGGTCGGGTTTGTCGATCGGGCTGTTTCACGACCTGCGCTTTGACGAGACCGGCGCGGTGCGGGGCGATTTCATCCTCAACCGCGCCGATATGGCGGGGACGCGCTTCCTGCTGGTGGGGCCCAATTTCGGTTGCGGTTCGTCGCGAGAACATGCCGTGTGGGGCATGCTGCAATATGGAATCCGCGGGATCATCGGGTCGTCCTATGGCGCGATCTTTGCCGACAATGCGGCGAACAACGGCCTGTTGCTGCTGTCGTTGCCGGTCGAGGAGGTCGCGGCGCTTTCGGCTGTGCTTGACGACGGGGCGGGAGAGATGACGATCGACCTCGAGGCGCAGCGGATCGAGGTCAACGGCCATGCGGCCGGCTTCGATATCGATCCCGCCGTGCGGCGCGCGCTGATGCTGGGGCTCGACCGCATCGGCGAAACGCTGACCCATGCCGAGAGCATTCGCACGTTCGAGAAGGCCTATCTCGCGCGCAAACCCTGGCTCACGGCCGGGCAGGAGTGATGAGCACGCATCCCGAGTATTCCGACCTTTTGCCCGGCTTTCGCTGGGAAGATGTCGATGCCGATGGCGTGCGGATCCGCGCCGCGATCGGCGGGTCGGGGCCGCCGCTGCTGCTGCTCCACGGGCATCCGCAGACGCATCTGACCTGGTTCAAGGTCGCGCCCGAACTGGCAAAGCGTTTCACCGTCGTCGCGACGGATCTGCGCGGTTATGGCGACAGCGAGAAATTGCCCGGCGACGCGCTCCACCTCAATTATTCGAAGCGCGCGATGGCGGCCGATCAGGTCGCGGTGATGGCGGCGCTCGGTTTCGGACGCTTCGACGTCGTTGCGCACGATCGCGGCGCGCGCGTCGCGCACCGCATGGCGCTCGACCATCCGGGCCGCGTCGCGCGGCTGGTCCTGCTCGATATCGCGCCGACCGCGACCATGTATGCCCAGACCGACCGCGCCTTCGCGACGCGTTATTTCTGGTGGTTCTTCCTGATCCAGCCGTTTGATCTGCCCGAACGGATGATCGCCGCCGATCCCGATCATTTCCTCGACCGCCATCTGGCCGGGCAGATCAAGGTCGAAGGCGCGCTGGACCCGCGTATCGTTGCAGAATACCGGCGCTGTTACCGCGATCCCGCCACGCGCCACGCAATCTGCGAGGATTATCGCGCGGCGGCGAGCATCGACCTCGACCATGATGCCGCCGACAGCGACCGGCGGATCGAGGCACCGTTGCTGCTGCTGTGGGGAGCGCAGGGCACGGTGGGAGAGCTTTTCGACGTCATGGAAAGCTGGCGGTCGAAAGCGGTCGATCTGCGCGGGCGCGCGCTGCCGTGCGGACACAGCCCTCAGGAAGAGGTGCCCGGGCTGTTGCTCGCCGAACTGGACGGCTTTTTCGCGAGCACCTGACCGGCGGCTCAGCGCGCGGGCAGGATAACCGCGCGGCATTCGCCGAAGCCGATCGGCACGAAGCCGTCTGCATCGGCGGAGGCACGCAGGATGATCTCGTCGCCATCTTCCAGAAAACCGCGCTGCTCGCCGTTCGGGAGCACGACCGGATCGCGGCCGCCTGTCGTCAGTTCGAGCAGACTGCCGAAGCCGTCGCGCTTGGGCGCGGATATCGTGCCGGTGCCGAGCAGGTCGCCAGAGTTCAGATTGCAGCCGTTCGAGGCGTGGTGCGTGACGATCTGCGCGATCGTCCAGTACATACTCGTTGCCGGGCCGCGGCTCAGCCGGACGGGTGCTGCACCAGCCGCGCGCATGGCGGAAGTCAGCAACAAGACCTCGAGCGTCAGGCCGAGCGCGCCATGCGCCTGATCGTCCGCGTCCCGCAGATAGGGCAGCGGTGCGGGATCGCCCTCGGGTCGTGGCGGCTGGGCGATGCGGAAGGGCGCGAGCGCCTCGATCGTCACCACCCATGGCGAAACGGTCGAATGGAAATTCTTGGCGAGGAAGGGGCCGAGCGGCTGATACTCCCACGCCTGAAAATCGCGCGCCGACCAGTCGTTGAATAGCGAGACGCCGGCGATATGGCGGCCGGCGTCGCCGATCGCGATCGGGGTGCCCAGCGCATTGCCTTCGCCGATCCACACACCCAGTTCGAGTTCATAGTCGAGCCGCTGTGTCGGCTCGAAGAGCGGAGCTTCGGCCTCGGGCGGCTTGCGCTGGCCGCGCGGCCGGACGACGGGCTCACCGGACACGCGCACTGACGAGGCGCGGCCATGATAGCCGATCGGGACATATTTATAGTTGGGGAGCAGCGGATTGTCGGGGCGGAACAGGCGGCCGACATTGTTCGCATGATGGATGCCGACATAGAAGTCGGTGTAGTCGCCGATCCGCGCGGGAAGGTGCATCGTGCACGCGCTACTGGCGTGAAGCAGCGGGGTCATCGCATGCTCCATGGCGGGGTCGGAGAGCATCGCGCTCAGCTGTCCACGCAACGCGGCGCGGTCGGCGAGGGCGAGCGCCATGAGCGCGTTGAGCGTGTCGCTCTGACAGGCCTCGTTCGTGGACGCAGGAAGCAGGCCTGCGGCCGCGCAGGCGCGAAGGTCCAATATCGCGTCGCCGATCGCGACACCCGCGTGCGGGTCTTCGCCGGTGGGGCTGAAAATGCCGTAGGGCAGGTTCTGGACCGGAAAGTCGCCATGCCCGTTTGCCGATGCGACCCAACTGGTGCGAGCGGGATCATGCGTCTCGTCGACCGGCCAGCGCATTATCGCGTGCCCTCTAGATGCGGTAAGAGCGCGTCGGCGAATGCGCGAATGGTGTCGGTCCTGAGGCCGGCGATGTTGATGCGGCCATTCGGCGCCATGTAGATGCCATGGCCCTCGCGCAGCGCGGTAATCGCGGCGGGGGAGAGCGGGAGCATCGCGAACATGCCGCGCTGCCCCGCGATAGACGTCAGGCGCGGGTCCGCTGCGGCGAGCGCCTGACGAAGGCCGTTGATCCGTGAGCGCATCGTGTCGAGTTCGGCCTCCCATTCGGTGCGCAGAAACTCGCTTTCGAGGATTATGCGTACGAGGGCGGCGCCATGGTCGGGCGGCATCGACCACAGGCTGCGCGCGAGGGTCAGCATGTTGGACCGGACCGGGTCGGCGGTCGCGGCGCTCGCCGATTGCACCCACAATGCGCCCACGCGATCGCGGTAGAGGCCGAAATTCTTGTCGCAGCTATAGGCGAGGAGTGCGGTCGGCAGCGCATCGAAGATCATGCGCGTCGCGGTGGCATCGTCCGCCAGTCCGTCGCCGAGCCCCTGATAGGCGAGGTCGACGAAGGGGATCAGCCCGCGGACGGCACACAGATCGGCAAGCGCGTGCCACTGGTCGGGCGTGAAAGAGCTGCCGGTCGGATTGTGGCAGCAGCCGTGGAGGAGCAGGATATCGCCCGCGCGCGCGTCCGCAAGATCATCGATCATCGCGGCAAAGTCGATTGCAGCGGCCGCCGGATCGAAGAAGCGATGGCTGCGCACCTCCAGCCCGGCTTCCGCAAAGATCGGACCATGGTTGGGCCAGGTCGGCGTGCCGATCCAGACCCGCGCGGCGCCGTCGGCGCGCGCCAGCAGTTCGGCGCCGAGACGGAGGGCGCCCGTTCCGCCCGGGGTCTGGACGCCGGTCAGCCGGTCGACCGCGCGGCGGGCGCCGAATATGATCGCGGCGAGCGCCTCGGTATAAGCGGCGTCGCCCTCGGCGCCGAGATAGGATTTGCTGTCCTGCGTTTCGGCGAGCCATGTTTCGGCGGCCTTGACGGCGCGCATCACCGGGGTCCGTCCGGCATCGTCACGGAACACTCCGACGCCGAGGTCGATCTTGTCCGGGCGCGGGTCGGCGCGGTGAAGCGCGATCAGCCCGAGCAGCGCGTCGGCGGGCTGGGTGGCAAGTCGCGCGAAGGGATCGGGAAAGGTCGCGGAGAGCGGCGAGAGAAGGTCGGTCGTCATGCGCGAAATATTGCAGCAATCGCGCGATAAATCTTTTCAAATTCGCGTATGATCGACTAATATGCGCGAAATATTTTCACGTTATGGCGATATGGAGAGAAGGTGATCCATCTCGATGCTCTTGATCGGAAGATCGTCGATGCTTTGCAGTGCGACGGCAGCCTCAGCAACGCCGAACTGGCCGAGCGGGTGGGGAGCACCGGCCCGTCCTGCTGGCGACGCATCAAGCTGCTCGAAGAGGCGGGGGTGCTCGCGAAAAATGTCTGGCTCGTCGATGCGGCGCGGATCGGGCAGGGGGTCAACGTCCTCTGCAACATCCGGCTCAAGAGCCATTCGGCCGAGCACACCGCGCTGTTCGAGAATTTCGTCCGCGATCAGGACCGGATCATGGAATGTCTGTCGATGTCGGGCGAATGGGATTACCAGATCCGCGTCGTTGCGACCGACGTCCCCGATTACGAGATATTCCTGATGCAGACGCTGCTCCGTAACGAGGCCGTTGCTGGCGCCGCATCGCACTTCGCCTTGCGCGTCGTGAAATATCAGACGGCTATCCCGCTTCCGGAAAAATAGCGGATACCGAGCGTGTCCGGGCGAAGGCAAATGGCGGAGCGGGAGGGATTCGAACCCTCGATACGCTTTTGACGTATACTCACTTTCCAGGCGAGCGCCTTCGACCACTCGGCCACCGCTCCGCATGCTTGGAACGCGCGCCCTAGTCGCTTGGCGGGGCTTTCGCAAGCCGGTTGGGCGTGGCAGACATGGCTCATGAAACATCTGCTTCTGGCGGCGGCTGCCGCATCGCTCGTCCTTCCCGTTTACGCAGCCGAACCGGCGCCGGTGCCGTCGCCCGGCGAAATCGCCGCCGCGGCGCCCGCGAGCGACTGGATCGCAATCGCGCCGTCGGATTTGCTCGTGATGGATCTCGCGCCCGACGCGAAGGGCAAGCCGCGGCGCGTTGTCATCCAGCTGATGCCCGCGCCGTTCAGTCAGGGCTGGATCGGCAATATCCGCAAGCTCGCCGCCGCGCATTGGTGGGATGGGACCAGCATCAACCGCGTGCAGGACAATTATGTAACGCAGTGGGGCGACGCGACTGAGAAGAAGCCGCTTCCCGAAGGGTTGGTGACGGTGCCCGAGAGTGAGTATGTGACGACTTCGGATGCCATCAGTGAAGCGAACGCGACGCATCTCGACGGCAATAGTGACGCCTCTTCGGCGGCTGCGGCGCTTGGAGACGAGATCACAGCTTCAGAAGAGCGTAGCAAGGCAGCGCAGATATCTATCGATGGAACGCGTACAAAGGCCGCGCTGGATGGCTGGCACGAGCGCGATTCCTACGCCCCGTGGGTCGAGATTTTCAACGAATGGCCCGTCGGGGCGGAACAAATGGGGGAAGGCCTGTGGCGATATTGGCCAGTGCATTGCTACGGCGCGGTCGGTGTCGGACGGAATATGTCTCCTGATACGGGAAGCGGTGCCGAGCTCTATACTGTAATTGGCGAAGCTCCGCGTCACCTCGACCGCAATATTGCGCTGATTGGCCGCGTTATCAGCGGCATGGAATATCTGACCAGCCTGCCTCGAGGGACGGGGCCTTTGGGTTTTTATGAGGATGAAGCCCAGCGGATTCCCATTCTCTCTGTCCGGTTGGGGAACGAGCTGCCGGCCGCGCAGCAACCGAAGTATGAAATTCTCTCGACAAGCAGCGTCAGCTTCCACCGCTATGTTGATGCGCGCGCCAATCGTCGCGATCCGTTCTTCATCAAGCCGGCAGGCGGCGTGAATATCTGCAACATTCCGGTGCCAATCCGGCCCGTCGCGGCGAAATAGGCGCGCGTGGAAGATTTTACCGTCACGACACCGCTCTGGCGCTGGCAATCGGCGACCGCGCCCGCCTCGTGGTTCTTCGTCACCATCGCGGGCGATGTCGCAGACGGCATCCGGCTCGCGGCGATCAGCGGACAATGGCTCGACGGCCGCAAGGGATTCGGATCGGCGAAGGTTCGCGCGGCGATCGGCGATACGCGCTGGAGCACCTCGGTCTTTCCGCACAAGGAAAGCGGCGGCTGGCTGCTTCCCGTCAAGGCGGCGGTACGCAAGGCCGAAGGGATCGTCGAGGGCGACGCGGTGACGGTGACCGTCAGCCTTTAGGGGGCGTTTCGGCTTTTGCCTCACGCGCCTGCGTCTTGCGTTTGCGCAGATTCTCGCGCAGCGCCTCGGCCAGGCGGCGCTCGCGTTCGAGGTCGGTGGGGGAGGGCGGCTTGCTCATGGCCGCGGCGATGCGGCGAAATCGGCGTAGCGTCAAGCCTCGCACCTTGACAGGTGCAAGGCGCGCCGCCATAGGCCCCGCCTGTCCAGCGAACATCTGTTCGATAGGGCCCGGTTGCTGCTGTAGCTCAGTGGTAGAGCGCACCCTTGGTAAGGGTGAGGTCGGGAGTTCAATCCTCCCTAGCAGCACCATTTTCCCGTTCAGCATTTCAACGCTTTACCCGCCTGCGGCTGCGGGGTTAAAAATGATGCGCGCAGCGCGGGGTGGCGTGAGGGGAAATCAATGACTGCGGGCAAGGGCGACAAGGGAAGCGATAACCGGAGGCCGAGCGATCGCTGGACCTTCCTTGTCCTGCTGATCGCGGTATCGCTCGCTTTCGCAGTGATCCTTTGGCCCTTCTTCGCCGCCATCCTGTGGGCGGTGATTGTCGCGATCCTGTTCGAGCCCGTCTATCGCCGCCTGCTCGCGCGGATGCCGGCGCGGCGCAACGGGGCGGCGCTGCTGACGCTGTTGCTGATCCTGGGCATGGTGATCCTGCCGGCCGCGATCCTGGGGATCGCGCTCGTGAACGAAGCCGCCGCCGTCTATCAACGCATCCAGTCGGGCGAGATCGATCCGGCACAGATCTGGGCGGGATTCCAGTCGGGGATGCCGGCGTGGATCGATCCCTGGCTTGATCGCCTCGGCATCGGAAACATTGCTTCGGCCAAGGAAACGCTTGGCGACAGTGCGGCGGACGGCGTCCGCGCCGTCCTGGGGCAGGCACTCTCGGTCGGGCAGAGCCTGTTCGGCTTGCTGATCAAGCTGATGGTGATGCTCTATCTCGCCTATTTCCTGATCCGCGACGGCGAGCGGCTGCAGCAGCGTATCCGCGCTGCGGTGCCGCTTCGCAGCGAGGATCTGCAGCTGCTGATCGACCGTTTCATCGTGGTCGTGCGGGCGACGATCAAGGGGACGATCGTCGTGGCGATCCTGCAGGGGCTGATCGGCGGCATCGTGCTGTGGGCGCTGGGCATCGAGGCGGCGTTGCTGTGGGGCGTGCTGATGGGCGCGGCATCGCTGCTGCCCGCAGTCGGAACCGGCCTCGTCTGGGTGCCGATGGCGCTCTATCTGCTCGTTACCGGTTCGATCTGGCAGGGGCTGGTGCTCGTCTTTTGCGGCCTGTTTGTCATCGGCATGGTGGACAATGTCCTGCGCCCCATCCTCGTCGGGCGCGAAACGCGCATTCCCGATTATGTCGTGCTGATCGTCACGCTCGGCGGGCTGCAGCTTTTCGGTTTTCACGGCATCGTCATCGGGCCGGTCATCGCCGCGATGTTTATCGCGGTCTGGGATATCGCGACCGGCATCCGCACCGGGGCGGTCGGAACGGAAAGCGCCTAGATTCGCGCGCCCAGCAGCCAGTCGTGGAACAGCTTCACGGCGGGCTGGCGAAGCGCGCGCGGGCGGCAGGCGAACCAGTAGCTGTATGGGCTGTCGACATCGAAATCGAACAGCCGGACAAGCCGCGGGTCACGCGCGTCGTCGAAATGGTGACCGTGCATGAAGGCTACACCGATGCCCTGCGCCGCCGCTTCCAGCATGAGCGGGCCCGAATCGAAATAATCGATCCCGGCCGGCTCCAGATAGGGCATGCCGACCGCCTTTTTCCATTCGCTGAAGGTTTCGGGCATTTCGCGATGCAACAGGATCGTCATGCGCTGTAGCTGCTCGGGAACGGTGATCGGGCGACCCTCGTCGATCAGTGTCCGCGATGCGATCGGGAAGACCTTGTCCTGATCGAGCCGCGCCGCATAGAGCGCGGGATCGATCGAACGGGCGAGGGCGATCGCTGCGTCGATCCCTTCGCCCAGCCGTGCTTCGGCGTGCGACATGGTGTCGATATCGATGTGAAGTTCGGGATGCTCGCGCCGGAGTTCGGGCAGGCGCGGAAACAGGCGCTGCTGTGCGAAGAGCGGCAGCACGTTGAGGTGCAGGCGCAGCGATGCGTCCGGGCTGCCGACGCGGCCGAGAACGCCGCGCAGATCGTCGAGGATCGGCGACAGCTGGTCCTGCAGGTCGCGTCCCGTTTCGGTGAGTTTCAATCCGTGATGATGCCGGTTGAACAGTGGACGTCCGACCGAATGCTCGAGCGTCTGGATCCGCCGCGACAGCGCCGGCATCGACAGGCCAAGCTCGCTCGCAGCCGCTTTAACCGTGCCGTGACGGGCGACCTCAAGAAAGGCTTCCATGCTGCTGAGGGGAGGAAGGCGTTGCATGATCGTCTCGGGCTGGATGATGGCATGACGTTAGCCGACATGCCAGACAATTTGTGCAGTGCGGCATAAAGCTCTGATTGCATTGCGCCAAGACAGGGGTCGAAAATCGTGAACGACCATCCTATCTTCCGCATTCAGACCCCTTTGCTGGAGAAACAATTTGGCCGACGCCGCGGTAAGAGAGAAAAGCATCAAGCTGCAAGTCGCCAGCGCGCGCGCCGAGGAGAGCGGTGGCGGTTTCGCCCGTATCCCGCGTTCGGCGATGGCGGAGCTTGGGGTGACCGAGGGCGATGTCATCCAGATCAGCGGCAAGCGCGAGACGGCTTCGCGCGTTGTCGCGCCCTATCCCGAGGATGAGGGGCTGGAAGTCATCCGGCTCGACGGCCTGCAGCGCGCCAATGCCGGCGCAGGTGCCGGCGATATGGTTCAGCTCAGCCGTGCCGACACGCGTCCCGCAACGCGCGTCGTCTTTGCGCCCGCGCAGGAAAATCTGCGGTTGCAGGGGTCGGCAAACGCCTTGAAGCGCAGCTTCTTCGGCCGCCCGCTGGTGGCGGGCGATACGGTCGCGACCGCTGGACAGCAGCGCCTGCCGTCAGGCGATATGCCGCCGCAGCTTCGCCAGATGCTCAACGCGCCGGCCTATGCGCTGGCAGAGGTGCGCCTGCTCGTCGTGTCGGCGAGCCCCAAGGGTATCGTCACGATCGACGAGAATACCGAAATCGAGCTGCTTCCCGAATATCAGGAGCCGCAGGACGCACGCCGCACCGACGTCACCTATGACGATCTGGGCGGGCTGGGCGAGACGATCGACCAGCTGCGCGAGATGGTCGAGCTGCCGCTGCGCTACCCCGAACTGTTCCAGCGCCTCGGCGTTGATCCGCCGCGCGGGGTGCTGCTGCATGGGCCGCCGGGAACGGGCAAGACGCGACTTGCGCGCGCCGTCGCCAATGAAAGCGACGCACAATTCTTTCTGATCAACGGCCCCGAAATCATGGGCAGTGCCTATGGCGAGTCCGAGAAGCGGCTGCGCGATGTGTTCGAGGAGGCGACCAAGGCCGCCCCGTCGATCCTGTTCATCGACGAGATCGATTCGATCGCGCCGAAGCGCGGGCAGGTGCAGGGCGAGGCCGAGAAGCGGATCGTCGCGCAGCTTCTGACGCTGATGGACGGGCTGGAACCGCGGACGAACCTCGTCGTGATCGCCGCGACCAACCGCCCCGACGCGATCGACGAGGCGCTGCGCCGGCCGGGCCGGTTCGACCGTGAAATCGTGATCGGCGTTCCCGACGAAAAGGGACGCCGTGAAATCCTGGGTATCCACACCCGCGGCATGCCGCTGGGCGAGGATGTCGATCTCGACGAGCTCGCGCGCACGACCTTCGGTTTCGTCGGTGCCGACATGGCGGCGCTGACGCGCGAGGCGGCGATCGAGGCGGTGCGGCGCATCATGCCCAAGCTCAACCTCGAAGAGGGGACAATCCCGCCCGAGGTGCTCGACGAGCTGCGGGTGACGCGCGAAGATTTCAACAATGCTTTGAAGCGCGTCCAGCCCTCTGCGATGCGCGAAGTGATGGTGCAGGCGCCCAAGACGCGCTGGAGTGACATCGGCGGGCTCGATGCCGCGCGCGACAAGCTGATCGAAGGGATCGAGCTCCCGCTCAAAAATCCCGATGCTTTCCGCCGTCTCGGTATCCGTCCGGCCAAGGGCTTCCTGCTCTATGGCCCGCCCGGAACCGGCAAGACCCTGCTGGCAAAGGCGGCCGCGCGCGAATCCGATGCCAATTTCATCTCGATCAAATCGTCGGATCTGCTGTCGAAATGGTATGGCGAGAGCGAACAGCAGATTGCGCGGCTGTTCGCACGGGCGAGGGCGGTTGCGCCGACGATCATCTTCATCGACGAACTCGACAGTCTGGTCCCCGCGCGGGGCAGCGGAACGTCGGGCGAGCCGCAGGTGACCGAGCGCGTCGTCAACACGATCCTCGCCGAGATGGACGGGATCGAGGAGATGCAGTCGGTCGTCGTGATCGGCGCCACCAACCGCCCGAACCTGATCGACCCGGCGCTGCTGCGTCCGGGACGGCTCGACGAGCTCATTTATGTTTCGGTCCCCGACAAGGAGGGGCGCCGCCGCATTCTGGAAATCCAGACCGGCAAGATGCCGTTGGCAAAGGATGTCGATCTGGCCGCGCTTGCCGAGCGAAGCGACCGGTTCACCGGCGCCGATCTGGAAGATCTGACCCGGCGTGCCGGCCTTGCCGCGCTCAAGCGTTCGCTCGACAGCGACACGGTGACGATGGCGGACTTCGAAGCGGCGCTGAAGGACACCCGTGCCTCGGTGACCGAAGCCATGGAAAAGGATTATGAAAAAATCCAGGGCGAGATCAAGCAGAAGGCGATGAGCGTCGACCCGATCGGCTTCTTCGCGCCGGGGATGTTAAAGCCCGTGCGCGAGCAGAAGCACGGCGACGATTCCAGGAGCTAAGTAGCGGGTCCAGGAGTTAGGTAGCGGGCTGGTCCTGTCGCAAGGCAGACCAGCCCCACGCCACCAGCCACAGGCAAAAAGCCGCCATCAGGCCGTAAGCGACCATCGGGTGCCAGTTGTAGAGCAGCACGCCGATCGCCGGCGAGATGATATAGGCCGACCCGTTGATCGAGGCGGTCATGCCCGCGACCGCGCCTTGATCGCGACGGGGGACCGACAGCGATGCGCCCGATGTAAAGCCCGGTCGGAACAACCCGAAGCCGAGCGAAGCGGTGGCAAAGCCGAGAACGATGCTATGCAGGTCTTGCGCGAGACCCGTCATCAATATTCCGCAAATGGCGAGGGCGGCTCCCCCTAATACCGTCGGGCGCGGTGTCATTTTGAACAGCGGGATCAATCCCCATTGCGCGAGCAGGGTAGCGAAGGCGCTGGCCATCAATACTGTGCCGGTCAGTTCCAGCGCAGTTTCGGGATCGCCCCGTAAATGGAGCCGATCGAGAATCAGGAATCCGATAACACCGATCATCATCGCCTGTGCCTGTCCGCCGAAAAAACCGGCGATCAACCAAGGGCGGACCCGCCCGTCTCGCCAGCTTAACGGCTCTTGCGGGGGCGCGTCGGGGTCATTCTCCTCTTCACCGGTGGGTTCACTCGGGCCAGCTGATAAGGGATAAGGCGCAATCGCGCCACGCGCTGCAAAGCGCGGTGTGTCGTTGGGCAGGCGCCAGCGTAGCAGGATCAGGACGATGATGCCGATCAGCGCGAAGATCAGCATCGGGCCAGCCATTCCGACCACCGGTAAGACAAGATAGGGCGCGACGGCCGGTCCCAAGACTGTTCCGATCCCGAAGGAGGAGGAAACGAGCGATAGTGCCTGCGTCCGTTGCTCGGGGTCGGTGCGCGACGCGACATAGGCCTGCACCGCGGGCGGCGCCGCCGAACCTAGTCCTCCATAGAGGCTGCGGAATAGCGCAAAGATGATAAAGGTCACTCCGGCGCCGATTAGCCCCTTGAGGCCAGCGAGCAGGACGAGGCCGCATAGTGCCATCGACGACAGAAAACCGATCACGCCCAGCGCCATCAAGGCCTTGCGCCCGCGCTTGTCCGACTGCCGAGCCCAATAAGGCGCAGTGAGAACCCATAGCAGCGCCGACCAGCTGAAGGCGAGGCTGACCCATACATCGGGAATGTGCAGCGTCGTGCCGATCGCGGGCAGGATCGACTGCATCGCAGTATTGCCTGCGGCCGCGACCAGCATCACCGCGAACAGAACTGCCATTCGGTCATTGGGAATCGAGCGCGATTTTTCCGTCATTCCGCCCCCTGTCGGTCACCATTCGTCGCGGCTCACAGTCTCCCTACACGCGAAAGGGGGGCTGTCCAGAGTCAAGACAGACTCTTTTCTTGCGCGATGGTCACGATTTTGCCACGCATTTGGCCAACCGCAACAACGCGAAAGCCATCATGACCAATCCGCGGGCGCAGGCCCAATCGAACGTCCCGCCGATCCGCAGGGTCCGCGAGAAGCTGAAGCGCTTTTTCGGCCCTTGGGGCATGTTCGTGAAGGGTTTCATCAAGCATCCCGTCATGGTGGGCTCGATTGTTCCCTCGTCGCCGACGCTGATCCGGCACATGCTGCGGCCGGTCGACTGGCAGAATACGAAGCTGTTCGTCGAATATGGCCCCGGCGTCGGCACCTTTTGCCGCCCGGTGCTCGAACGGATGGCGGGCGATGCGACTCTGATCGCGATCGATACCAACCCCGATTTCATCGACTATCTGCAGAAGGATATTCGCGATAGCCGTTTCATCGCGGTTCACGGCTCGGCCGCCGATGTCGAGGATATCGTGCGCGCACATGGTTTCGAACATGCCGACTATGTGCTGTCGGGCCTGCCTTTCTCGACGCTTCCGGCGGGCGTCGGCCCGGCGATCGCCGCCGCGACCCACCGCGTGCTGCGTCCCGGTGGCGCGTTTCTGGTCTATCAGTTCCGCGCCCGCGCGCGCGATTTCCTGGCCGCGCATTTCCAGCGCATCGACAATGCGTTCGAATGGGTGAATGTGCCGCCCTGCTTCCTCTTCTGGGGCTGGAAAGACTAAACCTCCAGGTCGGGATCGCTTTCGCCGAGCCCGAAATTCAGCCGCCGCGATACGGTATAATCGGCGACGCCGACGACAAACCATGCGAGCGTCCAGCGCAGCCGCGTCAGCCAGCCCGCGCGCGCCTTGTGACTTTCGGCGGTGACGATCTCGCAATCATCCTTCAGCCCGTCGAGAAAGTCGCGCATCTGCCGCGCAAAGCCCGCATCGGCGATGCGCAGCATCCCCTCGACGTTCACGAACAGGCTGCGCATGTCGAAATTGGCGGTGCCGACATGGACGATATCGTCGACGATGATCAGCTTCATGTGCAGCCGGCATGGCCGATATTCCCAGATGATCGCCTTCTGCCGCAGCAGATAGCCATAGAGGAGGCGTGCTGCGCCGATCGTCGCGCCATTGTCCGAGGTCGCGGCCATCACGAAACGCGCGCTGCCGGTGCGCGCGACGCGGCCGAGGCGGCGCAGCATGCCCTGTCCGGGGGAGAAATAGGCCATCGCCATGTCGAGCCGCGTTGCGCCGACCAGATCGGCACGCACCACGCGGGCCCAGGGCGACAGGCGCTGGGTCGGCCCGCCGACGATCCAGGACATCGCCTTGCCGTCGACCGGCCATTCGCGGATCAGGCGCCGCAGCACCAGCAGCTTGCCGTCGTGGCGAACGGTGTAGGCGTACAGCGCCTCGAACCACGCATTCATGTTCGCCACCACCGGCCCGCGGACGATGACCCCCAAGTCGAACCAGCAATGCGTTTGCCGGTCGCTGAGATAGGGATCGGCGATGTTGAAGCCGCCGGTGACGCCATATTCGCCGTCGATCAGCAGCAGCTTTTGATGGTTGCGGACGAGGTAGCTCGACCGCCAGCGGCGCGAGAAGAAGATCACGCTGCCGCCCGCCTCGCGCAGCGGCGTGAAGACGCTGTCGGATATATCGCCCGAACCGAAGCTGTCGATCACCGCGCGGACCCGGACGCCGCGTCTGGCCGCTGCGGTCATCGCATCAAGCACCTGTCGGCCGGCGCTGTCGTTCTCGAAGATGTACATGATCATCTCGACGCTGTGGATCGCGCCACCGATCAGCGCTAGCAGGCGTTCGAGCCGTCTTTCGCCGTTAAATACGACCTCCAGCCGATGTCCCGCAACGTCCGCCTTCAACGTCTGCGCGTCGCTGGCGGGGTGGGCGGCATCGATCATGATCCGGTCATAGGCTGGTCGGCGCGAAGGCCGCAAGGGCAGGGGTTTTATTGACATCGCGGGCGCCCCCTGCTAGCGCGCAGCGCTTGCCGCCATGCATCTGGCTGGCCTCTCCGCATTTAAGGAAAACACATGGCCCGCGTTACCGTCGAAGATTGCGTCGACAAGGTTCCCAACCGTTTCGATCTGGTGCTGCTCTCGGCGCACCGTGCCCGCGAAATCTCGGGCGGCTCGGAGCTGACGATCGACCGCGATCGCGACAAGAACCCCGTCGTCGCGCTGCGCGAAATCGCCGAGCAGACCGTGCGTCCCGCCGACCTTGGCGATGCGTTGGTCGGCGCGCTGCAGAAGGTTGTCGTCGATGATGACGATACCCCCGATGAAATCAGCTCGATCGCGCGTTCGGCCGAAGCGCTCCGCCTCACGGCCGCTGCGCCGCCGCGCAGCCCGGCCGGCGGTGGCGGCGATTTCGAATAATCGCCGACAGCACTTGAAAAGCAAGAGGGCCGCAGGAAACTGCGGCCCTTTTTGCATTCTCCGGATCGACCTCAGGGAAGCTGTGTCAGTTCGGCGATGCGGACGGCGCGGGAGGCCAGCAGCGGCTCGACGATGACACCGATGCGATGCGCCCGGGGCGAACCGATCTCGATATTGAACAGGCTGTTCGCGATCACATCGGCGATCTGGACGCCATCCGATCGGCGGCTGTCGGCAAGCGAGGCTTGTCCCCAGCCGGCGAGCCCCGCCTGAACGCTCTCGCGCACGCCGGCAAGAATGGTGGGGTCATAGCGTCCGTCGTCGATGACGACGTCGGTGCAGACGCCGCCGGTCTCGGGCAGCCAGCTGCTCACCGCAAGGTCGAGAAGGGCGGTGTAGAGCCCAAGGTCGGTCGGCAGCTTGCCGTCGGCGGGCGGCGCCAGCCGCTCGCGTTTGGCAACCGCAACCCATGCGCGTCCACCCGCGCGGTCGAAGAGTTCGAGCAGATAGGCGCGCTCGGTCAGGCTGATCCGGCTACCCTTCATCTCGCCGCGAAGACCGGTGACGGCACGAAAGCGTGCGTGGATCGCCGCCGCGGCATCGGGCGACAGCATCACCGCCGCAAAGGTCATCACACCGGTATTGAGCCCGCCTGACTCGTCGCAATAGATCGTCATGTTTCCGGCCACGCCCTCATTTGACGAGGCCGAAAAACGCGACGGAGCGACTTTGTTGCGGTGCGACCGGGCGCGACCATAGCCAGCGGACATGCGTGACGTCGGACAAAGTGGCCGCACGCGGCGCTGCATTCTCGACAGGGACCATCAGCGAGGCGAGCGGGCCAAAGCTTTTGCCGCCATCGACCGACACGGTGAAGTCCGTCGTGTCGGAGGTGCTATTGAAGTAGAGCCCCTCAGGAATGGGGTTGGTAATATTCAGGCCGGTCGCCGGCGCCGTACCGTTGTTCGTGAAGGTCAACGTAATGCGAAGGCGGTCGCCAGGAACGACGACTTTCGGCTCGACGTAGGAGTAAAGCTCGGCGTTGCGATTGGTCCCCGGCGTTGCCTTCTCCAACTCGACCTTCGAGGTCAGCCCGCCGTTGCCTTGCTGCGCGGCCGCAAAAGGCATGCCGGTCACGAGTGCAGCCATCAGCATCGCCGCGCGAAACTTGCCCATCATCGCCGCCTCCTTTGAAGATATTGCTACACCGGGCAGGGGTAGCGCTTTCGCATCAGCCCGTCGAATGCCGAATAGATGGACGTCGATTTGCGCAGCTGCGGCGGATAGCTGCGCAAATGCGCCATCCATTGATCGGGGGTCAGCGAACCGCTCTCGGGTGGGCAACTCGTCGTCTTGCGGCCGGCCTTGCGCTCGGCGTCGATCCGCGCCTTGTAGCGCTTCCCTGCCGCGACGACCTGGCCCTTCAGATATTGGGCTTCGGGTGTTGCGATCGCCAGCGGACCCAGCCGCTCGATCGAACCGGCGCGCGCGAGGAATGCCGCGACGCTCATGTCACCCGGCGCCATGCCGCACAGCATCACACCTGCGCCAAGCGCCGCCAAGGCCGATCTGGTCCGCATGCTCACTCTGGTCATGCGGACCAAAATCGTGCCGAATCAATGAACAAGGTCTGAATCAGACGCCTTGCGGATTGGCATCGCCAAAGGGACGCGGCTTGCGCTTGATCTGCGGCAGACCGCCCGCATGACCCGACACGGGCGTGCCCGACTTGTCCTGATCATTCTCGCGGCCAATGTCTTCGCCCTTGATCGCGCGCTTTGCCTCTTCGCCCGACAGCGTCTCATATTCGAGCAGGGCACCGGCAAGCAGGTGCAGTTCGTCGAGATTGTCGGTAAGCACCTTGCGCGCGACCTTCTCGCCTTCCTCGACGAGACGGCGAACCTCGGCGTCGATCAGCTTGGCGGTCTCTTCGGACATATTCTGCGCACGCGACACGCTGTGGCCGAGGAACACCTCGTCCTGATTGTCGCGATAGCGCAGCCAGCCGAGCTTTTCGGACATGCCATATTCCATGACCATCGCGCGCGCCATGTCGGTAGCCTGCTGGATGTCGTTCGACGCGCCGGTGTTCAGCTCGTCGTTGCCGTAGATCAGCTGTTCGGCGATGCGGCCGCCGAAGCAGAGCGCGAGGCGCGCCTTCATCTGCTTCATATTCTGCGAATAACGGTCGCGTTCGGGCAGGTTCCACGTCACGCCCAGTGCACGGCCGCGCGGGATGATCGTCACCTTGTGCAGCGGGTCGTTATGCTCGACGTGCAGCGAAACGAGCGCGTGGCCGGCTTCGTGATAGGCGGTGGCCTTCTTTTCGTCTTCGGTCATCACCATCGAACGACGCTCGGCGCCCATCAGCACCTTGTCCTTCGCTTCCTCGAATTCGTTCGAGGCGATCAGGCGCTTGCCCCTGCGCGCCGCGAGCAAGGCCGCCTCGTTGCAAAGGTTGGCGAGGTCGGCGCCCGAAAAGCCGGGCGTACCACGCGCGACGCGGCGCAGATCGACATCGGGCGCCAGCGGCTTCTTGCGCGTGTGAACCTCGAGGATCTTCTGGCGGCCCTCGATATCGGGGCGCGGCACGACGACTTGGCGGTCGAAGCGGCCCGGACGCAGCAGCGCGGGATCGAGCACGTCGGGGCGGTTGGTCGCGGCGACGATGATGATGCCTTCATTGGCCTCGAAGCCGTCCATCTCGACAAGGAGCTGGTTCAGCGTCTGCTCGCGCTCGTCATTGCCGTTGCCGAGGCCGGCACCGCGATGGCGGCCGACCGCGTCGATTTCGTCGATGAAGACGATGCACGGGGCATTGCGCTTGGCCTGCTCGAACATGTCGCGGACGCGCGACGCGCCAACGCCGACGAACATCTCGACGAAGTCCGAACCCGAAATGGTGAAGAAGGGAACGCCGGCTTCACCCGCGATGGCGCGGGCGAGCAGCGTCTTGCCGGTGCCCGGCGATCCGACGAGCAGCGCGCCCTTCGGAATCTGGCCTCCGAGTTTCGAGAATTTGGTCGGATCCTTCAGGAACTCGACGATTTCCTCCAGCTCCTCGCGGGCCTCGTCGATGCCGGCAACGTCGTCGAAGGTGACGCGGCCCTGCTTTTCGGTGAGCATCTTCGCGCGCGATTTGCCAAAGCCCATCGCCCCCGAACCATTGTTCTTCTGCACCTGTCGGAAGACGAAGAAGGCGATGCCGAGAATCAGCAGGAAGGGGAGCGCCTGAATGAGCAGATAAACCCACACATTGCCCGTATCGACCGGCTTGCCGTCATATTTGACGCCATTTTCATTCAGCATCTTGAGCAGGTCGGGGTCGCGCACGACGTTCGCGGTAAAGCGGTCGCCGTTCGACAGCGTGCCGGTGACGCGATCTTCCGAAAGGACAACGTCCTTGACGGCGCCTTCCTGCACTTTCTGGCGGAACTCGGAATAGGCGAGCGTGTTGCCTGTCGGCTGCGACGCGCCCCCGAAGACCGAGGCGACGAGGAGCATGGCAAGCAAGATGCCGCTCCAGATCATCACGCTCTTCATCCAGGGGTTGCCCTGCGGTTCCTTGTCGTCCTGCATCGGAAACTTTCCAAATATCGCGCCCGGTCGCGCATCACCCGATAATGTAGGACAATCGGGTTAAATGACAATGAGCCAGATTGTCCTATTTACCGGCTTTCCGGCGCGGCGCAGCGGAAATACGCCAGATCGTGCGCTCAAGCCCCGGCACGGCGTCGATCAGCAACGCGCCGACCATCGCGCGGCGCCCCTCCTTCATCGCCGCAATCACGCCGTCGAGCGAGGCGCCGCGGACGCGGAGCTGGCTGTCGTTGGCGCGCAGCCGCTGCGTCACGACGCGGCGGAAGATTTCTGGCGGGTAATTTTCGTCGCGGATCACGGCGATGTCGGAGGCGTCGGGCCAGGACGCGATCAGTCGATCGACGGCCCAGTCGATCGCGTCGTCCGCCTCGGCGAGCCAGCGCGCCGACCGCGCTGCAGCCTCGACGTCGAGCGTCGTCTGCGACCGCAGCGCGTGGCGCAGCCGCGCGCGGTCGAACCGGTCGTCGGCGTTCGACGGATCGTCAACGAAGGGAATGTCGTTGTCGAAGGTGATACGCACCAGCTCGTCGCGGCGCCAGTCGAGCAGCGGTCGCACCACGAAACCATTGCGCGCGCGGATCGCCGCGAGCCCGCCGACGCCGCTCGCGCGATTGAGCCGCATGACCATCGTTTCGAGCTGATCGTCGGCGTGATGCGCGGTCAGGATATGCGCGATCCCGTTCGACCGGCGCCAGCCCTCGAGCAGCCGGTAGCGCTCGCTGCGGGCTGCCGCCTGAAGCGATCCCTTGATCGGCACCTGCGGCAGCAGGGTGTCGTGCGGAATATGCTCGCGCGCGCAAAAGCCCGCGACCATACGCGCTTCCTCGTCGGATCCCTGGCGCAGGCCGTGGTCGACGGTCGCCGCCCGAACCTGTCCGGGCAGCAGGCTCGCCATCAGCCAGAGCAGGGCCATGCTGTCGGGGCCGCCCGAAACCGCAACGCCATAATGGAGCCGCTGCCAGTCGGGCCCGGCAAGTGCGGCCAGGTCGCGCCCGAGCCGTTCGACGGCCTCGCCGCTGTCAGCAGCCTGCTTTTGCTTTTGCGGCGGCTGCATCGGTGCGGACATCCTGCGGGGCCTTGTCCCCATAGACTTCGTCGAACTCGCGGAACGCCTTGCAGGCATCGGCCTTGCGACCGAGCTTGTCGAGCGCGACACCCATATACATCAGGCTGTGTGGCGCACGCGGGCCGCTCGGACGGTCCTTGTAATTATTGTAGAAGGCAACCGCCGCCAGGCTCGGCTTTCCCTCATCCATATAGGCGCGGCCAAGCAGGTTCTGCGCATAGCTCGCCTGATTGCTCTTCGGCCATTTGGTGACGACCGTCTTCAGCTGCGTCTGCGCCTCGGGATAGAGTTTCGCGGTCCATAGGCGGAAGCCGTAGTCATAGGCGTCCTGCTGCTCGTTGCCTGATGAAGGAATTTCGACCTTTTTGACCAGTGCAAGGCGCGCCGCGTCGGGGGTCGTCGGTTTCGCCGGCGTTGTGGCCGGTTTTTTGGTCGGCGCCGCCGCAGCCGTCGTCGATACGGGCGTCGTCGTCGGCCTGGTCGTCGGCGCGATCGGAAGGCTGGCGGGCGTCGCGCTCACCGTATCGGTCGCAGGGGCGAAGCGCTTGTCCATCTCGGTCTTGTAGGCCGCGAACTGCTTTTCGAGTTCGCGGAGCTGATAGGCGTTCTGTTCGGTCTGCCCCGTGAGTGTCTGAAGCTGCGATTCCAGAGCATCGACGCGCGCGGTCAGGTCGGCGACCGGCGTCGAGGCCTTGGCGCGCTCACCCGGCGTGTTGTCGGGGGTTATCTCGCCTTCGAAAAAGGTCGGAGCGCCGCCCGGAAAAACCTGACGCTGGACGGCGCGCATTTCCTTTTCCAGCCGGTCGACGCGCTTGGTGACCGTCGTGTCCTGTGCGTCCGCCGCGGGCGCTGCCGCGGCGATGGCCATTGCGGCCGCACCCAGAAAGATCACGGAGTTATTCTTCATATGCCGATCGGCCCCCACACAAGTTAACCAGTTTGATCCCGCCATTCATAACGCCCGAAACAGCGGACGCGCAAACCCATTTCGGCGCGCCGCCGTTTCCGTTCGTCGGGATGCGGGCGTTCAGCCCTTGGTTTTGGGCACCGGTGTTGCGGCCGGAGCGGCCGTGGACGCGCTGCCTTCGGCGCGCGCGACCAGGTCGGCGGGTTTCAGCGAAATGCTCTTTACCAGCGTGTCGGCCGCGCCGATCGCGCCGACGTCGCGTCCGCCGACGGTGATCTTGAGCGCTTGCGGGCGGCTGGTGCGCAGCGTGAACTGTTCGATATAGGCGGCGGGGACTTCGTAGGTCTCGCCCGGATCGAGCGTGCGCCAGTTTTCGGTTTTGCCGGCGGCGTCGTCGAATCCGATCCAGACCTCGGTCGATCCCACCGCCGAGAGGACGACCGGCGCATTCGCCGCGACCGGCGCCCCGGTCTTCGTCGGCGCGGTTTTGGCGGCGGCGACTGCAGCCGGGGCTTCGGACGCTTCGGCGGCCTGATTCTGCGCGGCGATCAGCGCCTCGTCGGGCTCGACCGAGAGGAAGCGCCACACACCATAGGCGGAGGCCAGCAGCAGCGTCACGATGACCAGCGTCCAGGTCAGCCGCGCAGTCGGCAGGCGGGCGGGGTCGGTGGGCTCATAGGCTTCATAGGCCGGCCGCGAGCCATATTGATCTTCTTCGAGCTCCTGACGGATCGACGCCGCAACATCGGCCTCGGGCAGGTCGATCGCGCGGGCATAGGCGCGCGCGAAGCCGGTCACGTACGTGCGACCGGGCAGTTCCGAGAATTCCGACTTTTCAATGGCTTCAAGGTGTCTTTGGGTAATTCGTGTGCGCGTCGCCACATCGGCGAGCGACAGGCCGGCGGCCTCACGCGCCAGTCGCAGCTTGTCGCCGGTGCGCGTAATCGCCAACTCGCCCTGTGTCGGGGCGGTTTCCTCGTCTGCCATCGCTGTCTCCTTGCCGGCCGATGCAACCCGGTTCGACCGCGCGGGGCCGTTCATCGCATTGACGGCGCGGGAAAGTCAAACGAAGTTCGGTAAATGACCGGTTGAAAAGATGCGGATATGAGGCTGGTCGAAGCGGTCGGGAGCATCGGCCTGCACAGGCCGAAAGACGGGCGCCTCTTATCCACTAGTCATGGTTGACGAATCGCTGCGTTTGCATATTCTCCCGGCCAACTTGCGGCCGTCGGGGGGCGGCTGCGGGGGGAGCAGAAATGCCGGAAAGGCCCCGTTGTCCACTGGCGGGGCCTTTTTGACGTCTGGCGATAGGCGAATGGCCACCGTCGGGCGGCCATCAAACCTCAGAGCACATATTTGCTGAGGTCGGTGTCGCCGACGATGTCGGCTAGCTGGCGGTCGACATAGGCAGCATCGATATCGAGCGTCGTGCCGCCGGCGTCTTCGGCGGTGAAGCTGATTTCCTCGACCAGCCGCTCCATGATCGTCTGGAGACGGCGCGCGCCGATATTCTCGACCTTTTCGTTCACGTCCGCGGCAAGTTTGGCCACGCGTGCGATCGCATCGCCCGAGAAGTTCAGCGTCACGCCCTCGGTGCCGAGCAGCGCCACATATTGTTCGGGCAGGCCCGCCTTGGTCTCGCTGAGGATGCGGACGAAATCCTCCTCGGTGAGCGCGCCGAGCTCGACGCGGATCGGCAGGCGGCCTTGCAGCTCGGGAAGCAGGTCGCTGGGCTTCGCGACATGAAAAGCGCCCGAGGCGATGAAGAGGATATGGTCGGTCTTCATCGGCCCATATTTGGTCGCGACGGTGGTGCCCTCGATCAGCGGCAGCAGATCGCGCTGCACCCCCTCGCGGCTCACCGAGCCGCCGCGCACGTCGCTCACCGCGATCTTGTCGATCTCGTCGAGGAAGACGATGCCATTGGCCTCCGCATCGGCGAGCGCAACGCGTGCGACGTCGTCCTGATCAAGGCGCTTGTCCTGCTCCTCCTCGATCAGACGGGTGGCGGCTTCGTGCACGGTCAGCTTGCGGCGCTTCTTGGGCGGGCCGCCCATAGCCTTGCCGAGCATGTCGGACAGGTTGATCATGCTCATCTGGCCGGGCTGGCCGGGCAGTTCGAAATTCATGCTGGGCGCGTCGGCAACCTCGATCTCGACCTCGCTATCGTCGAGATGGCCTTCGCGGATGCGCTGGCGAAAACTCTGGCGCGTCGCCTCGCTGGCGCCCTTACCGGTGAGGGCATCGAGAAGCCGTTCCATGGCGGCCTCTTCGGCGGCGGCGCGCACGGCTTCGCGGCGGCGTTCCTTTTCGAGCCGCACCGCTTCCTCGACGAGGTCGCGGGCGATCTGTTCGACATCGCGGCCGACATAGCCGACCTCGGTGAATTTGGTCGCCTCGACCTTGATGAAGGGCGCGTCGGCGAGCTTCGCGAGGCGGCGCGAAATCTCGGTCTTGCCGCAGCCCGTCGGGCCGATCATCAGGATATTCTTGGGGCTGACCTCGTCACGCAGATCGGGCGAAAGCTGCTGGCGGCGCCAGCGGTTGCGGAGTGCGACGGCGACCGCGCGCTTCGCTGCATTCTGGCCGATGATATGCGTGTCGAGGGCGGCCACAATGGCCTTCGGAGTCAGGTCCTTGTTCATTTTTACTTCCGGATTTCGATGGTTTCGGAGGTGAACTGATCGTTCGTATAGACGCAGATGTCGGCGGCGACTTCCATCGCCTTGCGCGTCAGCACCTCGGGGTCTTTTTCATAATCGACGAGCGCGCGCGCTGCCGACAGGGCATAATTGCCGCCCGACCCGATCGCGGCGATGCCGCCCTTGGGTTCGAGCACGTCACCGTTGCCGGTTATGACGAGCGTGACCTCCTTGTCGGCGACGATCATCATCGCCTCCAGGTTGCGGAGATATTTGTCGGTACGCCAGTCCTTGGCGAGCTCGACCGCGGCGCGGAGCAACTGGCCATTGTGGCGCTCGAGCTTGGCTTCGAGGCGTTCGAAGAGGGTGAAGGCATCGGCGGTCGCGCCCGCGAAGCCGCTGATCACGCTGCCGTCGTGGAGGCGGCGGACCTTCTTCGCATTGGGCTTCATCACCGTCTGGCCCATCGAGACCTGGCCGTCGCCGATGATGACGACCTTGTCGTCATTGCGGGCCGAAAGGATGGTGGTTCCGTGCCAGGGCGCGGCACTTTGCGCGTGGGGATTGGTCATGCGGCGGATATGGGAGATGCGGCGCGGGGCCGCAAGGGGAGGGCGCTATCGGCTTAGTGCGACGGGTTGTTCGCGAGATATTCGACGATCGCCTTGACCTCCTGCGCGCGGCCGCGCGGGATGATGAGCACATCGTCGCCATGCGTCACGACGACCAGATCGGATACGCCGACGACCGCGATACGCCGGCCGGTTTCGGCGCGCAGATAATTGCCGGTCGCGCCGATCGCTATCACATCGCCGATGCGGACGTTGCCCGCATCATCCTTGTCGCCAAGGTCGTGCAGTGCGGCCCAGCCGCCGACGTCGGACCAACCGGGATCGACCGGCGTGACGACGACGCGATCGGCGCCCTCCATCACTGCATAGTCGATCGAGTTCGAGGGGCTGGCGAGAAACGCCTCCGGCTCGGGATGGATTGCCGCGCCGTCGTGCCGCGCGTTCGCTGCGGCTTCGGCGCATGATGAAGCCATGGCGGGCTGCTGCCGCTCCAGTTCGGCAAGGAACCGGTCTGCGCGCATCAGGAAGATGCCGGCGTTCCAGTAGTGCCCGCCCTCGGCGAGCATCGCCTCGGCGCTATCGCGGGGCGGCTTTTCGACGAAGCGCCGGACGGCGTGGACGCCGGGAACGCCATCGACCGGATCGCCGGCGGCGATATAGCCATAGCCGGTTTCGGGATGCGAGGGCGCGATGCCGAAGGTTGCGAGCGCGCCGGCATCGACCGCAGGCCGCGCGGCCTCGATCGCGTCGAGGAAGGCGGGCACGTCCGTCATCACATGGTCGGCGGGCATGACGAGGATCGTCGCGGCGGGATCGTCGGCAAAGGCGGCGAGGGCGGCAAGCGCAATCGCCGGCGCAGTGTTGCGCGCTGCGGGCTCGACGATGATCCGCGCGTCGGTCACGCCAGCTGCCGCCAGATCGGCCTCGACGTGCGCGACATGCGCGGGGCCGCAGACGATTAGCGGCGCGGCGAAGCGGTCGCGATCGACGGCGCGGTCGAGCGTTTGCAGGAACATGCTGCCGCTGCCGGTCAGCGGCTGGAATTGTTTCGGCGCGCTGCCGGTCGACACGGGCCAAAGGCGTGTGCCGGAACCGCCGGACAGGATGACGGGGACGATGATGCTCATATCGAACCTTTAGGGGATGAAATCAGGCGGGCCAACTCAGCAACGCACGGGCTCCCGGCGCCAGCACGATGCCGCCGGCGCGATCGGTCACCACGCATTCGCCGAGCTTCACCGGCTCGCCGTCCATGGTGCAGCCTTGTGACAGCGGCGTGAAGGTAAAGTCCGCGCTTTCCTGCGGGAGATGCGCACCGGCATCGGGGCCGGAAAGGTGGAGCAGGCGGAAATGCGGACCATCGACGAGCAGGCGGTTGTCGCTCGCGGCGACTGTGCCATCGCGGGCGTCGCGGCGCGGCGCAGTCTCGGACACCGCGAGGCCGGCATCGAGATGCAGTTCGCGGGGGCGGCCATAGTCATAGAGGCGATAGGTGCAGTCGACATTCTGCTGCACCTCGACGACGGTCAGTCCCGCGCCGATCGCATGGATCGTCCCTGCCTGATTATAGATGAAGTCGCCGGAGGCGGCCGGGCGCCAGTCGATCATGTCGACGATCGATCCATCGATCGCGGCGTCATGCAACGCCTCGCGCGTCGTCGCGGCGACGAGGCCGACGCCCAACTCGGCATCGGGTTCGGCGCCCAGCACGAGCCAGCATTCTTCCTTGCCGCGCGGATAGCCGGCCGCCTGCGCGGCCACATCGTCCGGGTGGACCTGGATCGACAGGCGTTCCGAGGTGAAGAGGAATTTGACCATGATCGCGGCATCATCGCCGGCTGGATGCGCGAACCAGATCTCGCCGATGCGCCGGCCGCCGAAATCGCCGAACTCGGCCGGAATATCCGTGCGGCCCCATGGCTTCTCGACGACAAGTGTCTGAAGGCGCGTCAACATTCGCTGTTCATGTCGGCCCGCCTCACGGGCGTCAAGCGAAGATAGGTCAGGCCGCCCGGTTGAGGCGGCTGCCACCGGCCGGACCCGGCTGATCGAGCCAGAGTCCGCGCGTGTCATAGACGATCTTGTCGCCGCGCTCTTCGATCGGGATCGATTTGAACAGGTCGTGGTCGACGAGAACGATGAGCAGGTCGCAGCTGGCGAGCGCGCTGTCGAGGTCGATCAGTTCGGCGCCGGTGCCTGCGAACTCCATCGGCAGGCCGCGGGCATAGGGCTCGACGATCCCGATCTGCTTGCCGAAGCGGCGTGCGAGCGCGGCCGCAACCTCGACCGCAGGGCTTTCACGGAAATCGTCGATGTTCGGCTTGAAGGCGAGGCCGAGGCAGGCGACCCGCGCCTCGGGATGCTGCGACACGAGCATTTCGGCGGCGCCGATGACGTGGGATGTCTTGGCGAGATTGACCTCGCGCGCGGTGCGGATCAGGCGGCTGTGGTTCGGCGCGCCATGAACGAGGAACCAGGGGTCGACCGCGATGCAATGGCCGCCGACACCGGGGCCGGGCTGGAGAATGTTCACGCGCGGGTGGCGGTTCGCGAGGCGGATGACCTCCCAGACATCGACGCCCATATGCTCGGCCATCATCGACAGCTCGTTGGCGAAGGCGATGTTGACGTCGCGGTAGCTGTTCTCGACCAGCTTCACCATTTCGGCGGCGCGCGCCGAGGTGGTGACGCAGGCGCCGCGGACGAACTGGCGATAGAAGGTCATGGCGCGGCGGGCGCAGCGCGGCGTGATGCCGCCGATGCAGCGATCGTTGTCGACCAGCTCGACGAGGATGCGGCCGGGCAGCACGCGCTCGGGGCAATAGGCCACGAAGATGTCGGCGGCGCCGGTGCAGGCGCCGGGGATTTTCAGGTCGGGCCGGAGCTCGGCGAGCAGCGCGGCGACCTTTTCGGTCGTGCCGACCGGCGAGGTCGATTCGAGGATGACCAGATTGCCCGCCGCCAGCTTGGGCGCGATCGCGCGCGCGGCCGAAAGGACATAGGCGATGTCGGGGCGATGCTCGTCGTCGTGCGGGGTCGGGACGGCGATGACGAAGACGTCGGCGGGTGCGACTTCGGTCGAAGCGGTGAGCGCGCCGCGCGACACGACGCCCTGAACGAGGCCGTCGAGATCGACTTCCTCGATATGCACCTTGCCGTTGTTGACGGTATCGACGACATGCTGGCTGACGTCGACGCCGGTCACCTTGCTGCCCGAGCGTGCGATCAGCGCGGCGGTCGGCAGGCCTATATAGCCGAGGCCGAGGACGGTGACATTCTGGTCGTTATCGATGGGCACGCGCAACAATCTCCGCAATTCGTGTCGCCGCGCGGCCGTCCCCGAAGGGATTATGTGCGCGGGCCATGGCATTATAGGCGGCTTCATCGTCCAAAAGGCTGAAAATTTCCGAAACGATGCGATTTTTGTCGGTGCCGACGAGCCGCGCGGTACCCGCCTCGATGCCTTCGGGCCGCTCGGTCGTCTCGCGCATCACCAGCACCGGCTTGCCGAGCGAGGGGGCTTCCTCCTGCACCCCGCCGCTGTCGGTCAGGACGAGGGTCGAGGCGCCGAGCAGGCGGACGAAATGCGGATAGTCGAGCGGGTCGATCAGCGCGACATTGTCCAGCGCGCCGAGGATCGGCTCCATTGCGCTGCGGACATGGGGGTTCGGGTGGACAGGAAAGATGACGGCGACGTCGGGGCGTGCCGCGATCCCTGCGATGGCATCGGCGATCGCTTTCATGCCGTCGCCGAAATTCTCGCGGCGGTGCGAGGTGACGGCGATGATCCGTTTGCCCGCGAAGCGGTCGACCAGCGGGGCGAGGCCTGCCGCCAGCGCCGGCTCCTCGTCGATCCGCGCCTTGGTTGCCAGCAAGGCATCGATCACCGTGTTGCCGGTGATATGAATCTGATTCGCTGGGACATTTTCGGCGCGCAGCGCGGCCGAAGCGGTTTCGGTCGGGGCGAAATGCAGGTCGGCGACCGCGCCGGTCACCTTGCGGTTCACCTCCTCGGGCCAAGGATGATAGATGTTGCCGCTCCGCAGCCCGGCTTCGACATGGCCCACCGGGATCTTGCGGAAATATGCGGCGAGCGTCGCCGCCATCGTCGTCAGCGTGTCGCCATGAACGAGGATGCGGTCGGGCTGTTCGCGGTCGAACGTTTCGCCCAGCCCGGTGACGAGCCGCCCGAGCAGGGCGTCGAGCGACTGGTTCGGCGTCATGACGTCGAGGTCGACGTCGGGGACGATTCGCGCGATTTCAAGCACCTGATCGAGCATCTCGCGATGCTGCGCGGTCACGCACACCCGTGCGTCGATACCCGGCGTGGCGTGGAGCGCGTGGACAACGGGGAACATCTTGATCGCCTCGGGCCGTGTGCCGAAGACGGTAACGATCTTTGTGTCGGGGGAGGCGGAGGGCATGCGGGGGTGTAATCCTGACATTGGTTTCGGCCGTTCTAGCACAAGAGGGTTGAACAGCGCTTAACTGCTTGCTCGCGGCTGATTTCAGGCGTTCGGGCGCATTCTTCCTTGACCTTGGATGGTATGTCATGCACCCGCACAACATTTGTCGGCCAAGGCCGATGCCCGAAAAGCGTGCCCGCAGGACGAAATCCCCCCTATGTCGTTCCTAGCCAGATTCAAACGTCGCCCGCCGGCTCCGGCGCGGGAGCCCGCTAGGATTCCGGATGGTGAGCGCGTCTATGCTATCGGTGATATCCACGGCCGCGACGATCTTTTTGCCGACCTGCTCGACCGCATCACGGCCGATTGCAAGTCGCGAGTGCAAGCCACTACGACGCTGATTCTCCTCGGCGATCTGGTCGATCGTGGCCCGTCCTCTTCGTCGGTGGTCGAGCGTGCGATGGCGATCGGTGCGCCCTTCGACCATGTCCGGATGCTCGTGGGCAACCATGAGGAAGCCTTTCTCGCCGCGCTCGGCGGCGACATCCAGCGACTGCGCTATTTCGTCCGCATCGGCGGCGATGCGACGATCCGCAGCTATTGGCACGACGATGCCTCTTATGCAGCGGCGACATTCGAAGAAGTGGCAGCCCGGCTGCCGGCAATCGTGCCCGAGCGGCACTCCCGCTTTCTGGCTGGCGGCGAGGATATGATCCGGATCGGCGACTATGTCTTCGTTCATGCCGGGGTTCGCCCCGGGCGCGCGCTTTGCGACCAGAAAATCAAGGATTTGCGCTGGATTCGCGATGAATTCATCTCGGCAGAACCCGACTGGGAAGAAACGGTTGTGCACGGCCACACGATCTCGAAGCAGGTGGATATCGGCCGCAACCGGATCGGAATCGACACGGGCGCCTATGCCAGCGGCACTTTGACCGCTATCGGGCTGGAAGCGGGACAGCAGTGGATCATCGATACCGCTGACTGACCGATGTTGTATAGGGTACCGGGCGCCGCGCCATTTCTGGGTTGAGAGACGAATGATTTCCAAAACGCTGAACGTGTTCAAGGCCGGCGCGGACGAGGGGAAGGCCAGCCTCTTCTACCTGCTGATCGCGGTTTTCCTTTTCCAGCTTTTCTGCGGTGGTGCACCCAACACGCCGACGATCAAGTTCCAGATCGGCCTGTTCCTGTCGCTCGCGCTGCTGGCGGTCGCGCTATGGGAAGGCGCCTGGAGCACGCTGCTCGCTCGCGACAAACTCCTCGCGCTTGCACTCGTCGGGCTTTGGCTGGTGCCGCTTGTCCAGATCATCCCGCTGCCGCCGGGAATCGCCGACGCGCTGCCGGGGCAGCGACTGGAGCAGGGCATTCTCGATTATGTCGGTCGCGGCGATCTGTGGCGTCCGATGACGACCGATCTGGGCGCGACGCAATTCTCGATCCTGACGCTGGTCCCGGCGACCGCGGTATTCCTCGCGGCGTTGGTCATCGGTCCCGAACAGCGCAAGCTGCTGCTAAGGATTGTGCTTGTGGTCGCGTTTCTCGCGGCGTTCGTGGCCTTTTTCCAGTTCGTTTCGGCCGGTACGACTTTCGACTTCTACAAGACCGCACACAAGGGCTTCGGCATCGGCTTCTTCGCGAACCGCAACCATCAGGCGGACTTCATCGTGATCGCGATGCTGCTCGCCGCCGCGCTGCTGATCCGCGATGCGAAGGATCGGCAGGCGCGATTGATCGGGCTGGCGCTTGTCGCGATCCTCGCTTTCGCGGCGGTGATGGCGACCTTCTCACGTGCTGGCATGGCCTTTTTCCTGCTTGGCTTCATCGCGGTCGCGATTGCCGCGACGGGGCTGCAGCGCATCCGGTGGCTTCCCGCGCTCGCGGCGGTTGTCGTCATCGCCGGGGTTGGCGCGGCGGTGGCGAGCACGCACCAGTTCGAACGCTTCCTCGCGCGCCTCGATACGGCGGCCGATGATCAGCGGTTCGAATATGCGGCGCAGAGCATGCCGATCATCGGAGATTATTTCCCGGCCGGATCGGGAATGGGCACCTTCGTTCCCGTTTACGAGAAATATGAGACGATCGACCGGGTCGTGCCGAACTTCGCGAACCATCTCCACAACGACTATCTGGAGATCATCATGGAGGGCGGCCTTCTCGGCGCGCTGGCGCTGCTGGTCGGGCTTGCCGCGATCGGGCGGCTGGCTTTCCGCAGCCTGCGCGATCCGCTGCGGTCCTCCGGTCTGCCGGGTGCGGCGGCGGCGATCGGGGTCGGCTTTCTGCTCCTTCACAGCATTATCGACTATCCGCTGCGGACGCAGGCGCTCGCCTGTCTGTTCGCCGTGCTCGTCGTCCTGATGCTTGCACGCGGCGAGGGGGCTTCCGGACGGAGCCGTTCGCGCGCCTGAAACACGCCGTCGTCCGCCCGCGAAACGGGACCGGACGAGGCGCGTAACCACCGCATTTGACGTTGCTTAAGCCAATTCGCCCCGCTAATGGATCGGATATTATGACCTTGCGATTTTCCCCGATTTTGCTGGCCGTTTCGGCTTCTTCCGCCATGATTCTCTCGGGTTGTTCGAATGGCCCGACGCCAGCCGGGGTCGGGACCTATAACGTCATCAGCGATGCAGGCGTCTCGCCGGCGCCGGCCGATTACCGGATCGGTCCGCTCGACGTCCTCAAGATCACTGTCTTCCAGGAACCCGACCTGTCGGCTGACGAAGTTCCGGTCGATGCCAGCGGGAACATCCTGCTGCCGCTGATCGGGCAGGTCACCGCCGCGGGCAGGACCGGCAGCCAGCTTTCCGCCGACATTGCCGATCGCCTTGGGTCGCGCTTCCTGGTGGATCCGCAGGTTTCGATCATCATCGTGAAGTCGGTGGCGCAGCGCGTGACGGTCGAAGGCTCGGTCGAAAAGCCCGGTGTCTATCAGATCGAGGGCTCCACCTCGCTGCTGCAGGCGATGGCGCTGGCCTCGGGCCCCAGCCGCGTTGCCAAGACGAGCGAGATCATCGTGTTCCGTACGGTCGACGGCAAGGTCTATGCCGCGCAGTTCAACCTCGACCTCATCCGGCGCGGCACCCAGCCGAATCCGCAGATTCTGGGTGGGGACATCGTTGTTGTCGGTCGCTCGGCGCTCAAGGGGCTTTACAAGGATCTGCTGGAAATCGCGCCGCTCCTGACGACTACCTTCATCCAGATTTGATCCACCGGAATTCTAGGACTTAGATGACTATGCCGCAGAAGCTTGGGCCTTCAACGAGCGTGATCCAGTCGAGTGCGCGCGACGTCGCTCCGGCTTCGGCTGGCGAGGCATCGCTGTTGGGCGGGGTCGACGTTCGTCAGCTGTGGGCGAGCATCTATCGCAACCGCTGGGTCGCGTTGATGATCATCGGTGCGGCGCTGGCGCTCGGTATCCTGTTCTCGCTGCTTTCGACGCCGATCTATCAGGCGAGCGCGTCGATCCAGATCGATCAGGAGGCCGCAAAGGTCATCGGGACCGAGCAGGCCAACTCGTCGGCCGCGATCCAAGATTCGGACCGTTTCCTGCGGACGCAGATCGACGTGTTGCAGAGCCGCTCGCTGCGGCAGGCGGTCGCCGAGGATCTGGGCCTGTTCGACAACAAGGAATTCCTCGCCAAGATGGACGAGGATCAGGTCGACGAGGCAAAGGGCCGGTTGACGCTCGAGGCTACCCGCGAAGAACAGGTTCTGCGCATCCTCAAGGAGAATATGTCGGTTTCGCTGCCGGTTGAATCGCGCGTCGCGCAGGTCTTTTTCACCAGTCCCGATCCCGAACTGGCGGCGATGGTCGCCAACAGCTTTGCCGAGAATTTCATCCGCAACAATCTGCAGCGCAAGTTCGATACCTCGACCTATGCGCGCGAGTTCCTGAAGGAACAGCTCGACGGCGCGACGAAGCGGCTGAGCGCATCCGAAAAGCAGGCGCTGGATTATGCGCGCCGTTCCCGGATTATAGATACCGGTTCGACGGGTGAAGGCGCCGCTGCGGCGAGCGCGAAGAGCCTGACAACCTCGACGCTCATTCAGCTCAACGCCACCTATACCGCCGCGGTCGCCCGCCGCGTCGATGCCGAAAAGCGCTGGGACGCGGCGCGCCGCGGATCGGCGCTCGACCTGCCGATCGTCCAGTCGAACCTTGCCGTGCAGCGTCTGCTCGAAGAGCGCGCCAAGGCACAGGCCGACTATCAGGAAGAGCTGCAGCGCCGCCGCGAGGATTATCCGACGGTGCGTCAGGCGCAGGCGAAGATTGCCGAGCTGAATTCGCAGATCGACCGCATCGCATCGGGCATCCGCTCGACCCTGCGCGAAGAATTCGAAGCTGCGCGCGAGCAGGAAGAGGAATTGGGCCGCCGGCTCGCGAAGACCAAGGAAGACACGCTGACCGAGCAGGGTGCTTCGGTCGAACTGTCGATCCTGCGCCGCGAAGCCGAAACCAATCGCCAGCTCTATGACCTGCTGCTCAAGCGCTATAACGAACTCAATGCCGAGGCCGGCGTGCAGGCGAACAACCTCGCCATCGTCGACGAGGCGAGCACGCCGATCAAGCCGGTCAAGCCGAACCTGCTGGTCAATATCCTGCTGTCGATCCTGGCGGGCCTGATCATGGCCGCGCTCTATGTCTTCGGCCGCGAACAGTTCTTCAGCGCGATCCAGACGCCGGACGATGTCGCCCGCTTGCTCAAGATGCCTCTGATCGGTTCGATCCCGAACATGCCGCAGTCGGTCGACGTCGATAAGGATCTGCTCGATCCAAAGGGCGTCATGGCCGAGGCCTATTCGTCGGTGCGAACCGCGCTGCTGCTGTCGTCGAACGACGGGTTGCCGAAGTCGATCACCTTCCTCAGCACTACGCCGTCTGAAGGCAAGTCGACCTCGTGCTTCGCGATTTCGCTGTCGCTCGCGCGCCTCGGGAAACGGGTGTGCGTGATCGACCTCGACCTGCGCAAACCGAGCCAGCACAAGTTCTTCGAGCTGTCGAGCGATCATACCGGCATGTCCGAGCTGCTGTCGCAGAACGCCACCATCGACCAGGCGGTCCGCACGACGAAGTTCGAAAATATCGACTTCATCGGCAGCGGCCACCGCCCGCCGAACCCGACCGACCTGCTGACCGGCCGCTATCCCGAGCAGCTGCTTGCCGAAATCGAGGCGCGATATGACGTGGTGATGATCGACAGTGCGCCGGTGCTCGGCCTGTCGGATGCGTTGCTCGTGTCCGATCTGGCGGCGCTCACCATCTTCGTGGTCGAGGCCGGGCGTATCCACGCCGGTTCGGTCCAGAGCGCGCTTGGACGTCTGCGCCAGTCGAACGGCCATATCGGCGGCGTGCTGCTGACGAAGTTCGATGCGCAGGCATCGGGCTACTCCAACTATGAATATCAGTATCAGTACCGTTATGGTGCCTGAGGCCACGCAGTCCGGACCGCAGCGGTCGAAGGCCAAACTGGTTGCGCTGATTGTTGTTTTCTGCGCGCTGGCGTTTGTTTTCGCGCGGTGGCAGTCGGCCTATGCTGGCCAGCTTCGCGCCGACAAGGGCGAACTTGCGGCATCGAAGGCATGTCAGCCGAGCGAGACGCGCCCCACGGGGTGCCGCGACCTGTTGCTGAACGCGGTCGGCCGAGCGCCGCTCAGCGCCGACGCGCTGGCTGGACTGATCCGGATTGATACGCTGCGCGGTATCCCTGCGGCAAAGCAGAAGCAGGGCGAGGATCTGCTGAAGCAACTCGGCTTCCGCTCGACCTTGGCGCAGCAATTGCTGATCGAATCGGCGCTGAAACGCCGCGATTTTACCGACATTCTCCTGCGCAGTGACGCGCTGCTGCGACGCGACAAGCTGCAGGACGATGTGCTGCCGATCATGCTGATCGCGGCGGGCGACCCTTCGACACGCGAGCCGCTGATTACTGCGCTGGGCCGCAAGCCCAGCTGGCGGCTTGCCTTCATGACGCATCCCATCGGTTTCTCGCGCCCCGAGCTGCGCGCCGTCCGCGCCGAAGTGCTCGGCGAGATGATCGCACGAAAGCTTCCCGTCGATCGGCTCGAGGTTGCCTATGCCACGCGCGCGCTGTCGAAAGCGCAGGAAAATGCTTCGGCGTACAAGCTCTGGAAGCAATATAACCGCATCGAGGGGCGCCAGTTCGTCGTCTTCGACCCGCGCTTCCACGCCGTCGAACAGGAACAGGAAGAGGTCGCTGGCAGCGACATGCCGTTCGAATGGTTGCTGCTGAAGGGAAGGGGCTACCGCGCGCAGCTGCGTCCCTCGACCAAGCAGAATACGCTGACGTTGTCGTGGAACGGCCGCGGCGCGCCGGTGCTGGTCGAGCAGAAGATCGCGCTGGCTGCAGGGCGCCGCTACAAGCTCGACATATTGGCGACCGAGCCCGCCGCGGTCATCGCCAACCGCTTCGCGATCACGCTCGACTGTCCGGGCCGGGCGCCGGTGGCGTTCGTTGATTTCCAGCCCGCCGAAAAACCGGGGCAGCCCGAAACGGTCACCGCAAAGGAAGCGGTCGGTTGCGATTTCCCGGTGCTGCGTATCCGTGGCAATGCAGTGGATTCGGGCGATCGCGGCGGCAAGGCGAGCATCACCTACATGAACGTTTCACCCGCGCGGCCCGAATCGGCCCAATGACGATCCTCGCACGCCTCGGCCGGTTGATCCGGTAGAAATCAAGGCGCCGGGGCGGTGCTTCTTCTCAAGACCTTCGCGAAAGTGCAGACCATCCCATGACGAAGCCCAGCGAAGAGCGCTTTATGGAATGGATCGAGCAGCGGCCCAAGGAGTCGTTCGGGTCTCGCCGCGCGCGTCTTATGATGCAGTTCCTGACTCTCGATGCGATCGGCATCGTCGTCGCTTTCTTCGCCGTCGGCCTTTCCGCGCCGCGCGGCTTCGATGTCGAGCAGACGGTCAGCCTGTCGATCGTCGTGCTGGCATCCTATATTTTTGCGGCGGCCAACACCAATGCCTTTGCCGCAGAACTCGCCCTCGACCTTGTCGAGAGCCTGAAGCGCGTGCTGTTGACCCTGCTGCTGTCGGCTATCGCGATCCTGACCTTCATGTTCTTCTTGCGCGTCGGATCGCAATTCTCGCGCTTGCTGGTCTTTTCGGGGCTTGTCGCGTCGGCCTTTTTCCTCGTTATGGGCCGCTACCTTCATGCGCGCCTCTTTGCCGGGCGCCGTGCCTCGGACCTGACCGGCGAACTCTGGATCACCGACGGATCGAAGGCGAACCCGCCCAATGCACGCTATGCGATCGAGGCGTCGGACCTGGGCCTCGTTCCCGATCTCGCGAGCCCCGGTGCCGTTGCGCGCCTGGGGCAGGTAACCGACGGGTTCGATCGCGTCGTCGTCCTCTGCTCGCCCGAGGTTCGCAACAAGTGGGTTTCCTTCCTGCGTTCGCAGGACATTCCCTGCGAGATCGTTGCGCCCGAACTCGACGAATTCAAACCGCTTGCACTCGGTCAGCGCCACGGACGGACGACCCTGCTCGTTTCGTCGGGGCATCTGTCGTTCAACAGCCGGGTCCAGAAGCGCATCTTCGATCTGGTACTGTCGGGATCGATCGTGCTGCTGCTGTCGCCATTGCTGTTGCTGATCGCCATCGCGATCAAGCTGGAATCGCGGGGGCCGGCGCTCTTCTTTCAGGAGCGGGTGGGGACGGGCAACCGGCGCTTCCGCATCTGGAAGTTCCGATCGATGTATCACGAGATGCGCGACGAACGCGGTGACCGGTCGACCGCGCGCGTCGATCCGCGGGTAACCCGCGTCGGCAACATCCTGCGCCGCACCAGCCTCGACGAACTGCCGCAGCTCTTCAACGTGCTGACCGGCGATATGAGCCTAGTCGGCCCGCGTCCGCACGCGCTGGGCTCGCGCGCCAGCGACCGATTGTTCTGGGATATCGACAGCCGTTACTGGTATCGCCATGCCGTGAAGCCCGGCATCACCGGGCTGGCGCAGGTGAGGGGATTTCGCGGTGCGACCGAAACGCAGGACGATATTCTGAACCGTCTGGAATCGGACCTTGAATATATCTACAGGTGGAGCCTCGGTCTTGATGTCGTCATCCTGATCCGAACCGGTCTTGTGCTGCTGCACAAGAACAGCTTTTAGGACGGGCCTCTGTTTTGCGCGGGATAGCCGATATTCTCCATGGCCTCTGACTATGCACAAAATCTGCCGGTCGTAAGGACGTCACCCGGGTTGTTCGGGTTGGCGCTGCTGCCGCTGATGCTGTTCCTGCCGTTTATGTACTGGCCGAAGTTCACCGACTTCGACACGCAGCCGACGATTGTCGCGGCGATCGCGCTGGCCTTCATCTTCTTCTGGCCGACGCAGGAACGCCGCATCACCTACGGTATGGTCCGGCTCGTATTGCTGGTGCTCGTCGCAATCGGTTTTTATGTTGCGCGCGGGCCGGAGGTCCAGTTTGCTGTCCGTTATGGCCTGATCCTCCTGACGTTCCTGGCACTCTGGAATTTGGGGGAGCGCGGCGCGGCCGATTATATCGCGCCCTTTGTTCGCGCGACGATCGTCATATGGTTCGTCTTTGGCCTGTATCAGACGATCGGGGTGCGCCTCGGCTGGGAAATGGATTTCGCGGGCCGGTTCGTGGCGTCGTACAGCGGCGTACCGTCGATCACCGCCGAACCCTCCTATTACGGCAGCCTGTCGATCCTGCAGATCATGATCCTCGCGTCGAACCATATGCGGCGGAATATTCCCTTCTATGTCCTCGCGACGATGAATGTGATCATGAGCGGCTCGCTGCTCGCCTTCCTGTTCATGCTCTTTCCGCTGTGGCTGCTGCCGCTGCGCTGGAAGGTCATTGGCGGTATCGCCGTCCTCGTGTTCTTCCTGCTGGGCGTTCAGGTGCTGGAATCGGGCTTCTTCGCGCGTATCCAGAAATTCCAGCTGTCGGGCGTCGGCGCCGATATCATGGGGCTCGATATCAGCCTCAACCTGCGTTTCGGGCACATCTGGTTCATCTTCTACGAAAACCTGGTTCGCGAGATGTCGATGGTCAACAGCATCGACTTCTTCCGCGAATATAATCACTGGGCATCGCGAAACCCGGTGATCTATCCGACATCGACCGACTTCATCCTGCCCTCGGGCGGCGAACTGGTGTTCCGGTCGGGGCCGGTCGGGCTCATCATCATGATCCTGATCGTCCTGTTCGCGGGCAAGACGGCGGGCAACCGGAACATGCGGATATTGAAGATGGGCTTCGTCACCGCCTGTCTGCTGAACCCCATGTCCTTGGCGAACCCGTTCCTCATCTTCTATATCCACCAGAAGGCCCGACAGCCGCGCTTTGCGGGCAGCGATCCCGATCCACCGCCGCAGGACGAGCAGGGGTGACCGTGTTTTGGCCAGCGAGGGGGCGACATTGAGCGTGGGTTCGGCAGTGATTACGGGTGCCAGCGGGCAGGACGGCCGTTTGATGGCCGCGCTGCTGTCGGCGCGCGGCTACCATGTCGTCGGCATCACCGGGCGCGCGATTGCCGAAAACGGCCCGGCGGAGTTGGACGAGCTGGTCGCGCTCGATTATGACGATGCCGACGCGCTCGCGGCGCTGGTGGGTGAGCGTCAGCCCGACCTGCTGTTCAACTATGCTGCGTTGTCGACGGGCGCCGATTTCTACGCCTCCTTTCCTCTGGTGATGCGGCGGAACGGTGATTTCGTCATCGCGCTGCTCGAAGCGATCCGGACCGCTTCGCCGGGGACGCGCTTTTTTCAGGCATCGAGTTCGGAGATGTTCGGGCGGGTGACGGTCACCCCGCAGGACGAGGCGACGCCGTGTCAGCCGATCAGCCCCTATGGCCTCGCCAAATTCACCGCGCACCGCGCGGTCGCCATCTACCGTGAGACTTACGGCCTCTTCGCGTGCGGCGGCATTCTCTACAATCACGACAGCCCGCTGCGCCGGCCCGACTATGTGCTGGCAAAGATCGCGAAGGCGGTTGCGGAGATCAAGTCGGGGGTGCGCGACGGGATCGAACTCGGCCGCCTCGACGTCTATCGCGACTGGGGCGATGCGCGCGAATATGCCGAGGCGATCTTTCGCATCGTCAGCGCCGACACGCCGTCGGACTATGTCATCGCAACGGGTCGTGTCAGCTGTCTTGCCGATGTCTGTGCCGACGCCTTTACCTATGTCGGGCTCGACGCCGCTGACTATATCAAGACCGACCCCTCGCTGATCCGTCCGATCGAGACCGCGCAGCTTTGCGGCGATCCGTCGAAGATCGAACGCGAACTCGGCTGGCGCGCGGTGAACGGGCCGCGCGAGGTTATGCGCGCCATGATCGATGCCAACCTCGCGCGACTGCGATAACTTCTCCGGACGGGCGGGCGATACCTACTGATCGATGATGATCGTGCCGGGATGATGCTTGTCGAGATGCTTCTTGATGATCTTCAGGTTGCGGGTGTTCGACCGGAACAGGAAGTCGAAGGCGTCGCCGGCAATCGGGATCGCGCCCAGCGCCGTGTCGACGCCCAGATTGCCGATCATCCGCCAGATATGCCATTTGGACATACCCAGATTGCGCGCCTCCCAGATGATATAGGCGCCCATCGTGGCGGTAATGACGTCGCCTACCACGGGGACCAGGCCGACGATCGCATCGAGCCCGACCGGGCGGTTGATCCCGGGGATCACGAAGCTGCGTTCCAGCAGAAATTCCAGCGTTTCGACGCGCTTGCGGAGCGCAGCGGGATCACGGCGATTCGATATTAGCGCGTCGAAGATCGCGTCGGGATTCGGGGTCGAAGGGGCCATCGGCATCCTTTCAGGCAGCGCTCGAAAGTGCAGCGCCGCTGTATTAGTTAGTTAAGGCAATAAGATGATTCAATGGGTGCGCGGCGCGGGCGTTCGGGCGCATGCCGGTAAGCCGCTGCGACGCGACCGACCAGCGCAGCGGGCTGGCCAGCGGAATGAAGGGCACATAGCGCGCGAGCACGGCCTCGGCCTCGCCGACCTGCCGCGCGCGTTGGCCTGCGTCGATGTTCGTAGTGGTCGCATCGATCAGATCCTGCGCCTCGCGATTGCAAAGCGTATCGCGCTGGCACGAGAGGCGGCGGAGCGCCCATAAGGGGTCGTCGTTCGGCGCGACTTCGTCGATCAGCCGCAGGTCGGACGCCGCCCCCATGCCGACGCGGCGGCTTTCAAGGCCGATACGCGCGAAGTCGGCGGCGATATAGGCAAAGAGGATGCGTCCGCCCGGCGTGTCGGGGACCGCGACCCGAAGCGGCGCGATCTCACGTCCGGCCCCGCGCCATGCATCGACGGCGCGTTTCGCCTGCGCGACGCGCGAGGCGTCATCATAGGCCGCCCAGGCGGGGAGCAGCGGTTCGGGGCCGTTGTCGCGGCGATAGACCGTCGGCCGCAGCGCGGTCTGCGGCTGCCATTCGGTCAGCCCGAACGCATCGACGAGCCGCTGCCGCCGGATCGCGCGCGACAACGCCTCGCGATTGGCGTCGGTCGCAAGAAAACCCTCGGCGCGGGTAAAGACGAGGCCGAAGAGGCCGGGCGCCGGATCGACGACGAGCCGTGATCGGCCGATGTTCGACGCGACGAAATAGGGGAGGGTCGAGAAACGCCCACCGATCACGCCGTCGGCATAACCGTTTTTGAACCGTGCGAGCGCACCCGCCGGCGACGTCCCGGTTAGCTCGATCGACGCGGCGGGGTTGTCAGCTGCAGCCTCCGCCTCCCCGTCATCTTCGGCGAGCGGGTCGGGAACGGGCGAAAGCAGCACCGCGCGGCCGAGTTTCCGCGCGCGCATCGGGCCCCAGCCCATACCGCGATAGACGATCGTCATCGACGGCTGCGCCAGCAATTCGAGCATGTTCGGTTGCGGGACCGACAGCCGGATTTCGATGACGCTGTCGGTCATCGCCTTTATCGTCTCGATCTCGGGAAACGCCGTTTTCAGAACATGGCGGCTCGAGGGTGCGAGGTAAGACCGCAGCACGGCCGCGACATCCTCGGCGGCGACCTTTCTGCCGTTCGTCCACTTCGCCTCGCGGATGCGGAAGATATAGCTGCGCCCGTCGGCGGTGACGGTCCAGCGCTCGGCGAGGCCGGTGTCGATCTGACCCTCTCCGTCGAAGCTGACCAGCCCCTGCGCCGATGCGTCGAGCAGCGCGGCATTGGCGGACGACAATTCACCGTTCAGCGGATTCGCGCCTGTCGCCAGCGGCCCGATCGCAGCAACCTTGACCGGGCCGGTTTCGCCGAACAGCCCGCAACTCGACAGCACAAGCGCGGCGGCGGCAGGCAGGATGACGGCGGCGGCGGGACGGACGAAGCGCATGACGTCGGCACCCTAGGGCGTCGGCGCGGGCAAGGCGAGGCTCTAATGCGGTCGGCGCTTTGGATAGTGGCGGACGCGGCGACCCGGCCCGAATGTCAGCCGGTAGACCATGAAAGGACTTCGTCATGGAAATATCCGACCCGATCCTCGTCGACCGGCCCGCCGATCGCGTCGCCCGCATCACGCTGAACCGTCCCGAAAAGCGCAACGCAATGTCGAATGCACTGCGCACGCAGATGTTCGCGGCGCTCGAAGCGGCCGACCGCGATCCCGGCGTATCGGTGGTGATCCTGCGCGGGGCGGGAAGTTGTTTCAGCGCCGGATATGATCTGTCGTCCGACGTTCGCGACGAGCAGCCCTGGTACTCCGCCGGCGGGCTGGGCAACTGGCCGCGTCACGTGACCGAGGGATGCTTTCGCATATGGGACATGGCCAAGCCGGTGATCGGGCAGGTCCACGGCTATTGCCTTGCCGGTGGGACCGAACTCGCGGCGTCCTGCGACCTGCTCTACGTCGCCGAGGATGCGATGATCGGCTATCCCGTCGTGCGCTCGATCAGCCCGCCCGACAATCAATTCTATCCTTGGCTGATCGGGATGCGCCGCGCCATGGAGATGATGCTGACCGGCGATACGATCAGCGGGGCCGAGGCAGCCGAATATGGCTTCGCGAACCGCGCCGTGCCGCTGGCCGACCTGGAACCGATGGTGCTCGACATGGCGAGCCGCGTCGCGAAGATTCCGACCGATGTCCAGCAGATCAACAAACGCGCCGTGCATCGGCAGATGGAGGCGATGGGGATTCGCGCCGGCATCCGGGCCGGCACCGAATTGCAGGCGCTGAGCGCGATGACCGAAAGCGCCAAGGCCTTTTACGCCAACGTCCGGAACGACGGCCTGACCAGCGCACTCAGCGCGCGCGACGAGAAGTTCGGGGATTATCGCACGAAAGCGGAGTGAGGCGCGGGAAGATGGTGCGGGCGGCGGGACTTGAACCCGCATGACACGAGGCCGGCAGATTTTAAGTCTGCTGCGTATACCGATTTCGCCACGCCCGCACTTAACGCCGGTCAAGCCGATGGGGTGGGGGAGGTCAAGCGCTGTTTGCCGCTTCACCGCGGCGCGTCGCTCGGCTAGAGCGGACGCCATGCAACCCGTTCTCGAAATCGCCGGTCTTGGAAAGACTTACAAGAGCGGCCACCAAGCGCTCTCCTCGATCGATCTCAGCATCAACAAGGGCGAAATATTCGCGCTGCTCGGGCCGAATGGCGCGGGCAAGACGACGCTGATCAGCATCGTCTGCGGCATCGTCACCGCCAGCAGCGGAACGGTCACCGTCGGCGGGCACGACCATGCCCGGGGCTATCGCGCCGCACGCTCGATGATCGGGCTGGTGCCACAGGAATTGCACACCGACGCGTTCGAAAAGGTGATCACGACCGTCAGCTTCTCGCGCGGATTGTTCGGCAAGCCCAAGGATCCCCCGTTCATCGAGCAATTGCTGCGTGACCTGTCGTTATGGGACAAGCGGAACAGCAAGATCATGGAGCTGTCGGGCGGGATGAAGCGCCGTGTGATGATCGCGAAGGCGCTCAGCCACGAGCCCGAAATCCTGTTTCTCGACGAGCCCACCGCGGGCGTGGATGTCGAGCTTCGCCGCGACATGTGGAACATGGTGCGCGGTCTTCGCGAGCGCGGCGTCACGATCATCCTGACCACCCATTATATCGAGGAGGCTGAGGAGATGGCCGACCGGGTGGGGGTGATCAGCAAGGGCAAGCTGATCCTGGTCGAAGAGAAGAATGCGCTGATCAAGAAGCTGGGACGCAAGACGCTGACCCTGAACCTTGCCGAGCCGCTGGATGTCGTCCCCGGAGACCTTGCGCAGTGGAAGCTGACGCTGGCAGGCGAGGGGCACGAGCTGGTTTACGAGTTCGACAGCCAGGCCGAGGCGACCGGCGTGCCGTCGCTGCTCCGCCGGATGAGCGACCTCGGGATCGCGTTCAAGGATCTCAACACCCGGCAAAGCTCGCTCGAGGATATTTTCGTCGGGCTGGTGCATGACAAGACGAACGAGGAACGCGCGGCATGATTCAGAATTTCCGCGGTATCCGCTCGATCTATCTGTTCGAGATGGCGCGCTTCGGGCGCACCTTCTGGACCAGTCTGATGCTACCGGTCATCACGACGACGCTCTATTTCGTCGTTTTCGGATCGGCGATCGGCAGCCGGATGAGCGACGTCAGCACGGTGCCCTATGGCGCGTTCATCGTGCCGGGGCTGATGATGCTCACGATGTTCACCGAAAGCATCAGCAACGCAAGTTTCGGCATCTATATGCCCAAATGGACTGGCACGATCTACGAGATGCTGTCCTCGCCAATGTCGCCGCTGGAGCTGCTGATCGCCTATGTCGGCGCGGCGGCGACCAAGTCGGTGATTATCGGCGCGATCATCTTCGCGACCGCGCACCTGTTCGTCGATGTCCAGATCGCGCATCCGATATTGATGGTCGCTTTCATGATCCTGATGGCGGTGACATTCTGCCTGTTCGGTTTCATCATCGGCATCTGGGCGCAGAGCTTCGAGCAGCTGCAGGTGATCCCGCTGCTCGTCGTCTATCCGCTGACCTTCCTAGGCGGCGCCTTTTACTCGCTCGACATGCTGCCCGCGGCGTGGCGCACGGTCACGCTGTTCAACCCGGTCGTCTATCTGATCAGCGGGTTCCGCTGGACCTTCTTCGGACAGGGCGATGTCGGCATCGACGTCAGCATGGGCGCGGTGACGCTCTTCCTGGCGCTGTGCCTGGCGGTGATTTTCTGGATGTTCCGGACGGGCTACCGGCTCAAGAACTGAGCTGGAGCCGCCGGTTCGGCAAAGGTTGCGCGATCAGTCGTTCAGACGCTCGCGCATTTCCTTCCCGGGCTTGAAATAGGGGACCGCTTTGGCGTTCACCGCGACGGGAGCGCCCGTTCGCGGGTTGCGGCCGGTGCGCGATTCGCGGCTGCGGGTCGAGAAAGCGCCAAAGCCGCGCAACTCGACACGGCCGCCCGACGCGAGCTGGTCCACGATAGAATCAAAAAAGGCATCGACAATGCGTTCGACCTCTTCGAGGCGCAAGTCACTGTTTTCACTCGCGATCTTCTGAACCAGTTCCGACCGGATCATAAGCTTCCCCTATTGTATCACGCGCGCTCTGCGAGCGCAGGCTATCCGGTCGTTGCCGGCTCCCATGGTGCGTGAGGACCCCTCCCAACGCGGCGCGGAGCGTAACATGAATCGCTGTTCGGTCAAAATATATCACTGAAAGAAAAAGGCCCGCAGAGGGACACTCTGCGGGCCTTTTCTGTTGCCTGACGGCAAGGACGTGAAATTATCAGTCCTTCTTGCCGGCCTTCAGCGCTTCGCCGAGGATGTCGCCGAGCGACGCACCCGAGTCCGACGAGCCATATTGCGCGACAGCCTGCTTCTCTTCGGCGATCTGCAGCGCCTTGACCGAGAAGCTGGGCTTCTTCGAACGGTCGAAGCCGATGACCAGCGCGTCGAACTTCTGGCCGACCTGATAGCGCTCGGCGCGCTGTTCGTCGCGGTCGCGGCCGAGGTCGGCGCGCTTGATGAAGCCAGTCGCGCCATCGTCGCCAGCCTGGACTTCGAGGCCGTTGTCGCGGACTTCGAGGACGGTGACGGTGACAGTCTCGTTCTTCTTCAGCGAGCTCGAAGCAGCGGCACCGCCGCCAACGGCCGGCGCACCCTTTTCAAGCTGCTTGATGCCGAGGCTGATGCGTTCCTTCTCGACGTCGACGTCGAGAACGATGACCTGCACGGCCTCACCCTTGCGGTGGAGGTGCAGCGCTTCTTCGCCCGAGATGCCCCATGCGATGTCCGACATGTGAACCATGCCGTCGACGTCGCCCGGAAGGCCAACGAACAGACCGAATTCGGTCGCGTTCTTGACTTCGCCTTCGACGACCGACCCGACGGGGTGGGTTTCGGCGAATGCACCCCAGGGGTTCGACTGAGCCTGCTTGAGGCCGAGCGAAATGCGGCGCTTGTCGCTGTCGACTTCGAGGACGATGACGTCGACTTCCTGGCTGGTCGAAACGATCTTGCCAGGGTGGACGTTCTTCTTGACCCACGACATTTCGCTGACGTGGACCAGGCCTTCGATGCCGGGTTCGAGTTCGACGAACGCACCGTAATCGGTGATGTTCGTGACGGTGCCCTTGAGCTTCGCGCCGACCGGATATTTGGCGGCGACGCCTTCCCACGGATCGCTCTCGAGCTGCTTCATGCCAAGGCTGATGCGCTGCGTGTCGCGGTTGATGCGGATGATCTGCACCTTGACCGTGTCACCGATGTTGATGACTTCGCTCGGGTGGTTGACGCGCTTGTAGCTCATGTCGGTGACATGGAGTAGGCCATCGATGCCGCCGAGGTCGACGAACGCACCGTAATCGGTGATGTTCTTGACCGCGCCTTCGATGATCTGACCTTCTTCCAGGTTCTGGATCAGGCCCGAACGCTGTTCGGCGCGCGTTTCTTCGAGGATGGCGCGGCGCGACACGACGATGTTGCCGCGGCGGCGATCCATCTTGAGGATCTGGAAGGGCTGCGGCAGGTCCATGAGCGGACCGACGTCGCGCACGGGGCGGATGTCGACCTGCGAACCGGGAAGGAACGCCACGGCGCCGCCGAGGTCGACTGTGAAGCCGCCCTTGACGCGGCCGAAGATGACGCCTTCGACGCGGGCTTCCTTGTTGAATTCCTGCTCAAGGCGGTCCCAGGCGGCTTCGCGGCGAGCACGATCGCGCGACAGCATGGTTTCGCCATTGGCGTTTTCGACGCGGTCGACATAGACTTCGACTTCGTCACCGACGTTCAGGTCGGCCTTCTGGCCCGGCATCGCGAATTCGCGAAGCGGCACGCGGCCTTCGCTCTTCAGGCCGATATCGATAACTGCCAGGTCGTTTTCGATCGCAGTGACAGTGCCCTTGACGACGCGGCCTTCGAAGCCGCCGTCGGCACCACCAAGCGATTCATCGAGCATCGCGGCGAAATCGTCGCGCGTCGGGAAAGCCGTAGTGGCCATGGATGTTATTCCTTACTCAATTGTTCCGGCCAAGCGGTTGGTTCCGCTGGTCTTGTGGCCGATCCGCCACGCCCGCCGGATGCGGAACGCAGCATCGTCCGGACCGTTGCGGGCGGGGCGGGTGCAAACCAAAAAGGGCGCGACAGGGAAACCCCGTCACGCCCGACGCTCTTATCTCGAGCGGCGGCTTGTTCCTGCCTCGACCGGCTGAAAGCCCGTCAGACGCGGCGCGTATATGGTGGAAAGCGTCGGAAAGCAAGGCGAAAGGCGTGCTTTCGGCTACCGCCCCATGCTCTCTTCAACAAAGGCGATCGCGGCGGCGATCGCCCCCTCGATATCCATGTCGCTGTTGTCGAGAAGCAGCGCGTCTTCGGCCTGTAGTAGCGGAGCGTCGGCGCGGCCGGTATCGCGTGCATCGCGGGCGTGGATATCCGTGAGCACGGCATCATAGGTGATTGCCACGCCGCGGCCGAGCATTTCGGCATGGCGGCGGCGCGCGCGCTCTTCGGCGCTCGCCGTAACGAATAGTTTTGCGTCGGCGTGCGGCGCGATCACGGTGCCGATGTCGCGCCCGTCGAGCACCGCGCCGCCCGGCTGATTGGCGAAATCGACCTGGCGCTGGAAAAGCGCCTTGCGGACGGCGGGATGGATCGACACGCGGCTCGCAAGGCTGCCGGTGCTTTCGTAGCGCAGCGCCGGGTCGTCCAGCAAACCGTCCGGGAAGTCGCACGCGGCGAGCGCGTCTGTGCTGTCGTCAGGGTTGCCGTGATTGAGCTGTGTCTGATACCCGACCGCGCGATAGAGCAGGCCGGTGTCGAGCACGGGCAGGCCGAAATGGTCGGCGAGCGCCCGGGCGATCGTACCCTTGCCCGACGCGGTGGGGCCATCGACGGCGATGATCATCCCTGCAGCCCTGCGAGCAAGGCCTCGAAATTGGGGAAGCTGGTCGCGACGGGCGCCATGTCGTCGACCGTCACCGGCGCCCTGCTGGCGAGGCCCGCGACCGCGAAGCTCATACAGATGCGGTGATCGAGGTGGCCGGCTACGCCCGCGCCACCGGGCAGCGGCTCGCCGGCCGTGCCGTCGATGGTGAGGCCGTCCTCGCTTTCCTCGACACGTGCGCCGATGGCTTTCAGGCCGGTTGCCATGACCGACAGGCGGTCGCTTTCCTTGACGCGCAGTTCGTCGAGGCCGGTCGTGACGGTGCGGCCCTCTGCCAGTGCTGCGGCGACGAACAGGATCGGGAACTCGTCGACCATGCTCGGCACGACTGCGGGATCGACCTCGATGCCCTTGAGCGCGCTGTGGCGGACGCGCAGGTCGGCGACCGGTTCGCCACCGACGGCGCGGGTATCCAGCAGCTCGATGTCACCGCCCATCAGCTTCAGCACTTCGACAAGCCCTGCGCGGGTCGGGTTCAGCCCGACATTGGCGATTATGACATCGCTGCCGGGAACGATCAGCGCCGCGACGATGAAGAAGGCAGCCGACGAAGGATCGCCGGGGACGACGATCGTTTGCGGCTTCAGTTCGGCCTCGCCGCGGATGCGGATGTGGCGCGTGCCGTTGCCGTCAGTCTCGACCGTCAGGTCGGCGCCGAACCCCTGAAGCATGCGCTCGCTATGGTCGCGGGTCGGGACGGGCTCGATCACCTCGGTGATGCCGGGGGTGTTGAGGCCGGCGAGGAGCACCGCGCTCTTCACCTGCGCCGAGGCCATCGGCAGACGGTAGGAAAGGGGAATGGCGGGGGCGAGGCCGCGCACCATCAGAGGCAAGCGCCCGCCGGGGGAGGCGCTGATATCGGCGCCCATCTGTGACAGCGGGTCGATGACGCGGCCCATCGGGCGGCTCGACAGGCTGGCGTCGCCGACGAAGGTCGCGGTGACCGGATGGCTTGCGACCAGCCCCATCAGCAGGCGGGTGGATGTCCCGCTGTTGCCCATGTCGAGGGCTTCGCGCGGCTGGAGCAGCCCGCCGACGCCGACGCCATGGATGCGCCATTCGCCGTCATCGCGGCGTTCGATCGAGGCCCCCATCGCGCGCATCGCGGCGGCGGTCGCAAGAACATCATGTCCTTCGAGCAGGCCGGTGACACGGCTTGTCCCGACCGCAAGCGCCGAAAGCATCAGCGACCGGTGCGAGATGCTCTTGTCGCCCGGAATCGCGATCTTACCTTTAAGCGGAGCGGAAGCGGCGAAGCTGCGGGGTATCGCTGTCTGATCGGTCATGGCGTGCGGCTTTTGACAGCGGCCTTGCAATCTGGCAAGGCGCACGCCGATTTGACGGATAGCTATTCAGCTGGCGTTGCTCTTCCGATAATTTTATCCTGTTTCCAAAGGGTTATGAGGCTTATATGATAAAAGCTGAATGGGGCGCGAAGCGTAGCTGCCCGAAATGCGCGACGCGATTCTATGATCTGACCAAGGACGATCCGATTACCTGCATCAATTGCGGCTATGCTTGGCTTCCGGAATCGGTACTGAAATCGAAGCAGCCGATGCCGTTCGAGGCCGTGGAAAAGCCCGGTAAGGCGCCCAAGGAAGAAGGCGTCGACGAGGATCTGGATCTGGACGTCGATGTCGACGAGGATAGCGATTCGCCCGATAATGACGTTGATCTCGGCGGCGACGACGATCTGGGCGTCGACACGGGCGACGACGGCGACGACGAGGCCTGACGTCGGCTAAGGGGTCAAAAAAGCATCGCGGATGCATTTGGCCCCTTGCATAACGGACGCGCGCTGGTAAAGGCGGCGTCCCGGTCGCAGCCGCCAAGATCTTTGGCCAATGCGATCATGAAATGGCACGGGGCCTTAGCTCAGCTGGGAGAGCGCCTGCATGGCATGCAGGAGGTCAGCGGTTCGATCCCGCTAGGCTCCACCATTTTACGAAAAGGCCCGCGAAAGCGGGCCTTTTTCTTTTGGCGCTTTGCCTAGATCGCTTTGACGGGCCGGGGTCTTGCGGCGCGTGAGGCCAGGCGGAACAGCGGCACGGTCAATGTGGTCGACACCAGCGCAAGGGTGACCAGAACCGCGAAGACGGTGGGTGTGATCAGCCCCGCCTGAACCAGAATCGTTGCCGCGACGATCTCCATCAGCCCCTTGCACTGAAGCAGCAGGCCGAGCCGCGTGCGATCGCGTGCGGGCTGATTGGCCGCCGGCGGCACCAGATGCACTGCCGCGAGCTTTGCCGCACCGGCGAGCAGCAGCAGCGCGATCGACACGCTGAGCGCCGCCGGCGTCACCACCGCGCCATCGATGCTGAGGCCGCGGTGCGCGAAGAAGAGCGGCGACAGGCCAAACAGCGCAATCCGGCCGAGGCGTTCGGGCATCAGCCGCGCGGCGAGCCGCTGCGGCATCATCGCGCCTGCGAAATAGGCGCCGAGCAGTTCGTGCAGGCCAAGCGTCCATGTCGCCCAGGCGCCGGCGACGAGAAAGGCGATGCCGACCGGCACTGCGGTGGCGGTATGGTCGGGCAGCACAGGAGCCAGCCGTCCGCGCAGCAGCAGCATCAGAATCGGCACGCCGACCGCGGCAAGGCTGGTCCATCCGGCGGAACTCGCTGCGCCGCTTTCGCCGTGATGAAGAAAGAGCAGCAGCGCGAGCCCGGTCCAGAGGATCGCATCGTCAAGCGCGGCGATGCGGAGCGCGACATTGCCGAGCGGGCGGTCGGCCATCGGTAGTTCACGCACGATGCCTACAAGCACCGGCAGCGCGCTGACCGATAGGCAAAGCCCGATCGCGCCAGCGGACAGAAAGGGCGAAACGCCCGCTGGACGAGCGAGCACCGCCTCCATGGCGCCCGACGACGCTGCAATGAAACCGACCGTAAAGGGCAGGGCAAGCGCGACAAGCGCCGACGCGATTGCCTGCGCGCCGAGCGTGGGAAGCCGGTCGGCCGCGGTGCGCGTTTCGAGCCCCGCACTGAACGCGAGCGCGAGCACCCCGCACCAGCCAATCATCTCGCCGATTGGCGACGGCCCGACTATGGATTTGTCGAAGCCGAACCGGTCGGCGGCGATTGCGACTGCCAGTCCGGTCAGGATCGGAAGCACCGCCATCGGCACCGCGCCGCGCACCAGCCGCCAGCACAGCAAAGGCAGGCCAAGGAAGCAAAGCAGATCGATCAGCAGCCCCATCCGGACTGGCTATCGCGCTGCGGAGAGCGCGGCAAGCGATTTTTGAGAACGTTCCCTTCTGGCGCGAGCGCAGCCTGGCTGCCGGCCTATTCGGCGGCTTCTTCCTTCTCGAATAGCGGTTCCATCTTGATCGGATCGGCCAGAGTGATGCGGTCGAGGATCGATGCGGTGTCGTCGCGCACCTTCAGCATCAGGCTGCGCATCCGGCATTCGACCTCGGGCAGGCAATTCTTGCACTGCTCGTGCGCGTTGCGCGCGGCGCAGGGAACGAGCGCAAGCGACCCGCGCGTCAGGCGGACGAGGTCGCCATAGCTGATGTCGATCGGGGGCAGGGCAAGCTGATATCCGCCGTCGCGGCCGCGCTGCGAAATCAGCAGGCCTTCGCGCGCCATTTCGGACAGGATCACGGTCAGGAATTTCGGCGGGATATTCTGCGCATCCGCAATATCCGCAAGCTGCACCTGCCCCTTGCCCCAATGGTCGGCAAGGTGCTGAAAGGCACGGATCGTATAGCGGGTCTTCTGCGAAAGCATGATCCGGTTAGTGTTACATATTCAGCCTTAATTCAACCTGTCTGGATGAGATTTGCACAGGAGTTGATGAAAATCACAGCCGGTGGCATGAACCTGTGTCAAATGGGTCGCATTGTAGCCCGTAAACGGGCGCGATGAGGATTGATCGATATGCGTATTTTATGGGGTACTCCGGCGGTCCTCGCGGCCTGCATACTGGCGGTGACGCCGGCCGAAGCCCAGTTTGGCGGTTTGCTCCGCAAGGTGACGTCGCCGACCCCGGCACCCAGCCCGAGTAGCGAAGGCAATGGCGGCTGTCCGAAGGGCAAGAAGGGCAGCAGCGTCGGCCGCGGCATATTGGGAGGCGTGATCCGCGACGCGGTCGGCGACGCGGCAAGCAAGGCTGGCGTCTATAGTTATGTGCCGATCTCGGAAGTCAGCGGCACGCTGACCGACGCGATCGCCTGCCGCCTGGACCCGGCCGAACAGGTGCAGGCGGCTGCCGCCACAGAAGAGATCACGCGCGAGGGCGAGATCGGCGCGACCGCGAACTGGACCAGCGAAACGCGCGAGAATGTCAGCGGGTCGTCGACCGTTGCGGCGACGAACAAGCTCGCCGACGGAACGAGTTGCATGAATGTCACCGACATCGTCATCGTCGAGGGCGAGGAAACGCGCGTTTCCAAGAAGATGTGCAAGCGACCGGGCGAAGCGCGCTATGCCCTTTCCGCATAAGGTCGCGCGTATTTTTCTGGCGGCGACCGCGCTCGCCAGCCTGACCGGCGCCGCGAAGGTCAAGATGGACCCCGCGAACCCGACCTGTCCGGCGAACCCCGACTGGTCGGCCAATGCGACGATGGTGCTGACCCCGGTCAAGAAGGGCGACGCAAAGGTGCTGCTCGCCGAGGGCCGCATCGACGCGGGGCTGCCCGACCGGCTCAAGGCCGCGCTGGCGGCGAACCCCGACGTCAGCGAGATCTGGCTGCGCTCGCCCGGTGGCGACGCGCGCGCGGGCAATGCCGCCGGGCGCATCATTCGCGCCAACTTCGGTCTCGTTACCCGCATTCCGGCAGGCTGGGCTTGCTTCAGCGCGTGCAACTTCGTCTTCATGGGGGGCCAGCCGCGCGTGATCGATCCCGGCGGGCTGTTCATCGTCCATATGTTCACGCGCACCGGCGACCGCGGCGCGATCGACATGAGCGTTGCGATGGGGACCGATGCGACCAAGGAACTGATCGGCGACATCGAACAGGACGCCGCGCTTCTCGCGAGCGAGGACAATGATTTCCTGATCCGCATGGGCGTGTCGCGCAAGCTGCTGACCGAGGTGATGTACCAGCAAAAGGCGCTCGCGAACGCCGAGGACAAGTCGACGCGGCGCTGCCTGACGCAGGCCGAGGTCAAGACCTATAACGTTGCAAATAACAACGAATGACGTAGATTGGCGGCTAACGAGGAGAGGCTGCCATGAACGACATGACGCATGAACATGCGACATTCCGGTCGATGATCGACGGGACGCAGGAAGACTGGAACATCATCGCGCGCGAGCAGAAGGAGTTCGCGCCGAACAACGGTAAGCGCATTCTCGAGCACCTGAAACTGCTCGGCGGCGACTATGGCGGCTTTCCGGTCGACCGGCTCGAACACTGCCTGCAGACCGCGACCCGCGCGCACCGCGACGGGCGCGACGAGGAATATGTCGTGATGGCTTTGCTCCACGACATCGGCGACACGCTGGGCGCGTTCAACCATCCCGACGTCGCCGCGGCGATCCTTAAGCCGTTCCTGTCGGAGGAAAATCTCTGGATCGTGCAGCACCACGGCATTTTCCAGGGCCATTATTTCTTCCACTATCTCGGCCTTGACCGCGACATGCGCGACCAGTTCGCCGACAGCCCCTATGCGGCCGCCTGCGCCGAATTCTGCGAGAAATATGACGCGCCAGCGTTCGACCCCGATTACGAGAGCGAACCGCTGGAATTCTTCGAGCCGATGGTGATGCGCCTCTGCTCCTATCCGCGCACGAGCATCTACAAGAAGGTGATGGTCGAAGAAGCGGCGGAATAGGTCAAAAAATACCCCAGCACACGGCCAGGGTTTTCATATTCGCTGTTGTTATGGACCCCGGCTTCGCGCCGGGGTCCGCATTTTCGGGCCTATTTGCCCTTGAACTCGGTCTTGCGCTTCTGCTGGAATGCCATGATCCCCTCCATCGCGTCGGCGCTGTTGCCCGCGATGAACTGGCCCTTGGCTTCGGCGTCGAGCGTGTCGGAGAAGCTCTGCGACAGGCCTTCGCGCAGGACGCGGCGCATCGTGCCGAGCGACACGGTCGGGCCGTTCGCAAGGCGCGTGGCGAGCGCCTTCGCCTCGGTCATCAGCTCGGCATCCTCGACGCATTTGTAGATCAGGCCCCAGTCGGCGGCCTGCTCGGCGCCGATCTTTTCGCCCAGCATCATCATCTGCGTCGCGCGCGGCAGGCCGATCAGGCGCGGCAGCAGCCATGACGAGCCGCCGTCGGGAACAAGCCCGATGTTGACGAAGGCCTGCAGGAAATAGGCGCTCTTGCCCGCGATCGTGAAGTCGCCCGACAGCCCGAAGCTGCAGCCGACGCCTGCCGCGGGACCGTTCACCGCGATAACCACCGGAACCTCGACATTGGCGAGCGCCAGCAGCATCGGGTTATAATGGTTGCGCAGCGCCTTGCGGCTGTTCGCGCCGCCGCCCACGGCCGAACCGCTGCGATCGCCCGCCAGATCGGCGCCCGAACAGAAACCGCGACCCTCACCGGTGATCAGCAGCGCGCGCGCGCCGAGAACGGGCAGATAGTCCAGCGCCGCACGGATATCGTCGGCCATCGCGGGGGGCATCGAGTTCAGCCGTTCGGGACGGTTGAGCGTGATCGTTGCGACATGGTCGGTGACGTCGAACTTGATCGTGTCGAAGGTCGGGGTGTCGGTCATGGGGAAGAATCCTCTCGCGGTCTTTACCTTTACGTTCACGTAAAGCCTGACCCATTTGGCGCGGGAGTGCAAGAGGGAAGGACGGCGACTGGCATGTTCGCTAGCGACCGCTTGCTGCCATAACATCCTCCCTGTGGCGCAGCTATGGGGAGGTGGCAGCGCGAAGCGCTGACGGAGGGGCCAATGGCGCACCGTCGCAGCCCCTCCACCACCGCCTGCGGCGGCGGTCCCCCTCCCCATAGCTGCGCCACGGGGAGGATTCCCTCATCGTCACCCCGGACTTGATCCGGGGCCTGCCTACTTGAAGAAATAGGCGGATCCCGGGTCAAGCCCGGGATGACGGAGGTGATGAAACGACTGCCGCTCTCCACCCCTAAGCCGACATCGACTGCCTAAGCCAACCGCTGCTTTCCTACATTACGCCGCCGTGCAACCATAGCCGCCGGCTCTTTGATTTCGTTGAATTCGTCCCTTTTGCTTAACGCGACAAAGGAGACACAATCGGCACATATGTCCGTATCCTTTGTCGCCTTGATGCCGCAAAGGACATCGTTGGACCCGTCCATGCGGGACTTTTGCGACTTCAGTCGCGCCCCAGCCGCACGAAGCGCATTTCGCCCTCGGCGCGATGCAGGGTCAGGCCGCGGTCGGTCTTTTCGGCGCAGGCATTCTCGAAATCGACAACGCCCAGATCGTTCGGCTCGATGATCACGCGCAGCTTGCCGCCATCGTCATCGGTCAGCGCGTATCGCGGCGCGGTGATGCCATAGATGGGCTCGCGCACCTCGACCCAGCGCGGGATGCGCTTGTCGTCGTCGGGCATCGTCCAGCCATAGTCCTGCGTGTAACCCTCGGCCGGATCGCCGCTGTCGAAGCCGATAACGAAGTCGACGCCGGGGATGCCGCGGCCGTTCGGCCAGGTGACGAGCAAAGTCGGAACCGCACCGTCAACCTCGATCGGCGGGCCTTTCTTCATCGTCGGCGGCACCGGCTTGGGATCGGTGGTCAGGCATATCCTGTCGCCGCGGACCTCCCAGCGTCCTTCGGCCTGTTCGTCGAGGGCGCCCGCGGCCAGCATATATTGAAAGCGGCCATCGTTCCGGATCAGCAGTCCGCCGCCGACGTCGGGCCCTTCGGCCAGCGCATATTCGCCGACGAAGTGTGAGTCCTGCGCGGCGGCAGGGGTGGCGATCAGCGCGGCGGCAAGCAGAAGGGTTCGCATCGTCCGATCATGCGGCGGTGAGGGCAGGGACGCCAGCCCCTTTCCACTTCGCCCGCCACCTGCTAGGCGCCCGCGCCATGAAGCATCCCGACCGCCGCACCTTCGCCATCATCTCGCACCCCGATGCGGGCAAGACGACGCTGACCGAAAAGCTGCTCGTCGCGGGCGGTGCCATCCATATGGCGGGCGAGGTCAAGGCGCGCGGGCAAGCGCGGCGCGCGCGCTCCGACTGGATGAAGATCGAGCAGCAGCGCGGAATCTCGGTGACCTCGTCGGTCATGACGTTCGATCATGCCGGGCTGGTCTTCAATTTGCTCGATACGCCGGGTCACGAAGATTTCTCGGAAGATACGTACCGCACGCTGACTGCGGTCGACAGCGCGGTGATGGTGATCGACGCCGCCAAGGGCATCGAGCCGCAGACGCTGAAGCTGTTCGAGGTGTGCCGCCTGCGTTCGGTGCCGATCATCACCTTCATCAACAAGGTCGATCGCGAAGGCCTGCCGCCGTTCGAACTGCTCGACGAGGTTGCGGACCGGCTCGCGCTCGACGTCTGCCCGATGAACTGGCCCGCAGGCATGGGCGGCCAGTTCGAAGGGATTTACGATCTGGTCGATCCGGCGATCATGAAGCCCGGCGGCGATGCGTCGCGCATGTATGAGGGCGACCGCTTCGGCGTCACGGGTCTCGACGATCCGGCGCTGGCGGCGAAGCTCAGCGCCGATGCGCTGTCGCTGCTCAGGGAAGAAACCGAGCTGGCCTCGGCCTGCTACGCGCCGTTCGACGGGGCTGCCTATCGGGGCGGCGACCTGACCCCGGTCTATTTCGGATCGGCGCTCAAGGAATTCGGGATTGCGGACCTGCTGAACGCGCTGGCGAGCCATGCGCCCGGCCCGCAGCCGCAGCCCGCCGAACCCGCACCGGTGCAGCCCGATGACGAGGCCGTGACCGGCTTCGTCTTCAAGGTGCAGGCGAACATGAACCCCGCGCACCGCGACCGCATCGCCTTCATGCGGCTTTGTTCGGGCAAGTTCGAGCGCGGCATGCGCCTGATGCAGGGCGGGACGGGGAAGGCGATCGCGATCAGCCGCCCGATGCTGTTCCTCGCACAGGATCGCGAAATGGCCGAAGAGGCCTATCCCGGCGACATCATCGGCATTCCGAACCATGGCACTTTGCGCGTCGGCGATACGCTGTCGGAGCGCACCGACATTACGATCACCGGCCTGCCAAACTTCGCGCCTGAAATCCTCCGCCGCGTCGCGCTGGTTGATCCGACCAAGACCAAGCAGCTGCGCAAGGCGCTCGACGACATGGCCGAGGAGGGGATCATCCAGGTCTTCTATCCCGAGATCGGGTCGAACATGATCGTGGGCGTCGTCGGTCAGCTGCAGCTTGAGGTGCTGATCAGCCGGCTCGAAGCCGAATATAAGGTCGAAGCGAAGCTGGAGCAGTCGCCCTGGGAGACGGCGCGCTGGATCGCGTCGGATGATGCCGCCAAGCTGAAAGCGTTCCAGTCGGAACATCGTGGCGCCAGCGCGAGCGACCGCGACGGTGCGCCGGTGTTCATGGCGAAGGACGGCTGGGAAGTCGGCTATATCACCCAGCGCAATCCCGACATCCGCTTTACAGCGACGAAAGAGCGCGTGTTCGCCGACGCGGGTTGATCGCGTCCGCCAAGTCCGCCACCATGACGCCAGTTTCGGCAAAGGTGGGGGTATCGATGCGCGGATGGATCTTGGCACTCGCGGCGATCGCAGTCAGCGCGCCGGTGGCGGCGCAAAACCCCGTCAGCCTGCCCATCGCTCCCGGATTATGGATCAATGGCACCGACAAGTGCGCCACCGCCACAAACGGCTATATCTTTGACGGCGCGCGCTGGGGCGCGGTCTATTATTACGGTCCGAACGCCAGCATGGGGCCTGCCGCCGACCTTGAGGTGATCGGGCGTACGACGGTACGCAAGGACGGCTTCACCAATATGCAGCTCGGCCCGACCGAGGGCGCCGGATATTTCCATGTGAAATCGCTGGCGCCCGACCGGATGACGCTGCGCACCGGCGCGCCCGGGCCAGAGGGTATTCAGGTGATGGACGACACGCTCATCCGTTGCAGCTTCACGGCGATGTCGCCCAAGATGAAAGTCGCGATCAGAAAATTCGCGCCCGCGCTGGCCGTGGTCAAATAAGGCTGAGCAGGTCGGCGGGCGTCGGCGCGTCGCCGTCGTCCTCATCCTCTTCGCCCTCGAACTTGCTGAGCGTCACGCCGAGCAGGCGGATGCCCTGTTCGGTCGGCAGCAGCGGCGCGAGGATCGCTTCGCCCGCCGCGAGCAGCGATGCGCCGTCTACGATAGGGAAGGGAACCGATTTCGCGCGGGTGATCGTCCGGAAGTCGGCATAGCGCAGCTTCAGCGTCACCGTACGTCCGCGCGCGCCCTTCTTGGCCGCCCGGTCCCAGACAACGGTGCAGACATGCGCGAGCGCTTCGCGGATTTCGGTGTCGCTGATCAGGTCGTTGAAGAAGGTGCGCTCGCCGCCGAGTGATTTTAGCGGCCGGTTCGACTTGACCCGCCGATGGTCGATCCCGCGCGCGAGGTTGAACAGCCATTCGGCGCTGTTGCCGAAATGCTCGGCGAGCCAGAGCGGGTCTTTGCCGGCGAGGTCGGCACCCGAAAAGATTCCAAGCCCCTCCATCTTTGCCGCGGTCACCGGGCCGATGCCGTGGAAGCGGCGGATCGAGAGTGTCTGCACGAAGGCGGCGCCCTTGCCGGGCGGAATGATCGTGATCCCGTCGGGCTTGTTCTGGTCCGACGCCAGCTTTGCGATGAACTTGTTGTACGACACGCCGGCCGACGCAGTGAGGCCGGTTTCCGAACGGATGCGCTGGCGGATCAGTCTGGCCGTCGCCGTCGCGCTGCCAAGCCCCGCCTTGTCGCGGCTGACGTCGAGATAGGCCTCGTCGAGCGACAGCGGTTCGACCTCGTCGGCATAGTCGTGAAAGATCGCGCGGATCTGATGCGAAATATCGCGATAGGCTTCGAAACGCGGTGGTACGAAAATGAGGTCGGGACATTGCCGTTTGGCGGTGACACTGGGCATCGCCGAGCGGACGCCGAACTTGCGCGCTTCATAGGACGCCGCCGCGACAACCCCGCGTCGCGAGGATCCGCCGACCGCGACGGGCTTGCCGCGCAGCGACGGATCATCGCGCTGCTCCACCGACGCGTAAAAGGCATCCATATCGACATGGATGATCTTGCGGACAGGCGCGTCCGCCACGGCATCGGAAGCAATTTTGTCACCGTCTTCCACATGGGAAGCATAGCATGTTTCCGAAATGTTCTCAATATGGCGATGAGCGTGGATATAAGCGGGGATCGGTCAGAATTGCCGTCGGAACGTCGCTGATGATCCGCCTTTTCGGCGGAGGAAAGCACTCTCCTCCGCCGATCACAATCGGCCTCTACAGCCGGCTTCGGACGCTTTCCGCCTGTGCCATGATATTCTTCACCAGCTCGGCGCAGGTCGGGATGTCGTGGATCAGGGCCTGGCTCTGGCCGCTGGTCCAGATGCCGCCGTCGACATCGCCATCGCGCAGCACATTCTCACGCCCGCGCACGCCCGCCATCAGGTGCTTGACGTCGTCGAAGGTCTTGGTCGGGTCGCGTTGAATTTCGGCGACCTCGACCGAAACTGCGTTCTTAGCGACGCGCGCGGTGTTGCGCAGCGTGCGGCCGACGAGGACGGTGTCGGTCTCGTTCGCATCGACGATGCGCTGTTTCACATTCTGATGGATCTGCGCCTCGACTGTCGCGCAGAAGCGCGTGCCCATGTTCACGGCATCGGCGCCAAGCGCCAGCGCGGCGATCAGGCTGCGGCCGTCGGCCATGCCGCCCGAGGCGATGATCGGGGTGTCGGGAAGCGCATCGACCGTCGCCGGAAGCAACACGACGAGCCCGACGTCGTCCTCGCCGGGGTGACCCGCGCACTCGAAGCCGTCGATGCTGATCATGTCGACGCCCTTGTTCACCGCCGACACCGAATGGCGGACCGAGGTGCATTTGTGGATGACGGTGACGCCCGCTTCCTTGAAGCGTGGCAGATGGTCGGTCGGGGCGCGGCCCGCGGTTTCGACGATCCGGATCCCGCTCGCGATGATCGCCTCGCGATACTCATCATAGGGAATAGGGTTGATCGACGGCAGCAAAGTGAGGTTCACGCCGAACGGCTTGTCTGTCAGCTTGCGTGTCGCCTCGATCTCGTCGAACAGCGCCTGACCCGTGGGATACATATGCGCGGTGATGAAACCGAGCGCGCCCGCATTGGCGACCGCTGCGACGAGCGGACCATAGCCGACGCCGGTCATGCCGCCCATGATGATCGGCGTTTCGATGCCGAGCTTCTCGGTAATGCGCGTCTTGATGGCCATGCCGACTGTCTCCTCTTCCCTATATGTGTCGTTCGAATGTCGAAAGAATCGCTTGCGCGACGTCCCGTATCAGATCGGATCGTCGGCGATACCCCCCGATTCCGACAGGCGCCGTGAGAGCGCCGACGCGATGCCGCTTATCGCCCCTTCGATCCCGTCAGCGACAGGAGGTAGGCGCCGCCGACGCGCCCTTCGCGGGGCGGCAGCATGCCGAACTGCCGCATCATGTCCGCGATCTCGTATTGCGCCATATAGTCGGACAGCAGCCCGCCCCGGAAACCGAGGAAGATGTCGCAGCCGTAGGTAGTGGCTTTCGTTTCCCGGCCTGAGGCTGGCGGCGCCGACGATGTCTGTTCGAACAGATAGAGCGCGCGACCCGCATCGACGGCGCTGAAGAGCTGGACTTCGCGGAAATGCACGTCGGGCATGACCGCCCAGATCTTGTCGATATAGGCGCGCATCGCGGCATGGCCGTGGATGATTTCGGGCCAGAATATCGTGTCGTTCCAGCGAATGTCGGGATGGATCAGCGCCATGACCTGTTCGGTATCGTGCGAGTTCCACGCGGTTTCCCACCGGTTGCCGAAGTCGCGAACGAATTCGGCGGTGACGATATCGGCGACGGGCAATCCCACATAGGTCTCGCCGAGCGCGTCCGCGGTGTCGTTTGCAGGCATAAGGTCTTCTCCGTGGCGGTCAGGCGCTGATTGGCGCCGGCCGTGGCTGTTTGAACAAGGCGGTCGCTCGGGCGATCTTGCCCGGCGAGCCGATGACGGTTCCGGTCACGAACATCAGGCTGCGCGTCGTATGTTCGAGCGTCACGCGGCTTTCGATCCAGTCGCCCTGCGGCGCGCCCTGCAGGAAATCGACGCTGAGATTGATCGTCGGGCCGCCCCAGTCGTGACCGCAAATCTCGATCGCACAGACGCCGAGGGCGATGTCGAGAAAGGTCGAGAGCAGCCCGCCGTGACAGAAGCCAAGGCGATTGCATTGGTGCGCCTGCACCTCCATCCCGAAGCGGGCGGGTTCGGCAGGATCGCCGGTGTAGAGCATCTGCATGCCGCCGATATGCGCGCAAAAGGGATCGTCGAAGTTCAATGGTCCCCAATCACCGGCTGTTCGCGGCAGCATCAGCCAGGCTCGATCAGTTTGCGCGCGGCCTGCCGGAACGACATCACGGCAGCATCGGGGTGATCGGCATAGAGGCGTTCGACGTCGGCGGTGCGCCGCTCGCGAACGACGCGCTGGGCGACATTGCCCTTTACGGTCACCTCGCCTGTTTCGAACGACGGTGGTTCGTCGAGGATCAGTGCTGCGCCGATCCGGCGGGCAGCGCCACTCTGAACAGCGTTGAAGGCTGCGATGGCCTGTTCGATCGGTGCACGCCGTTCGGCCGCCTTGTCTGGCGTGCGGAGCCAGAGCAACGCCGATGGATAGGGCCGGTTGAGGCCGCAGATCACGGCTTCCGAAACATGATCGCCGCATGCAGCGAGCAGCGCGAGCCGCAGCGCCTCGACGGTGACATAGGTTCCCGAATCCAGCTTGAAATCCTCAGACAGCCGGCCAGCGAAGACCAGACCCGCGCGCGGTTCGGTGGGGTCGGCGAAGCGGACGGCGTCGCCGGTATGGAAATATCCCTCCTCGTCGAACAGCGATGCCGAGGCTTCGGGGGCGCCGATGTAGCCGCTTTGCGGCATCATTGTCGGTCCCTTGACCCGCATCTCGTACCGCCCGTCGAACGGAACGAGCTTGAGGTCGGTGGCGGGGAGGGGAAGCCCGATCACATCGGTCCCGCCTTCGGTCCAGTATTTGAGCGTTCCGAACAGATATTCGGTCGCGCCATAGAAGGAGAAGATCGGCACCGCCTTGCCGCGCGCGGCGACCGATAGCGCGGTCAGCCGGTCGCGGACATCCTCGGCGAGCACCGCCCCGCCGAAACCGAGAAATTTGAGGCGCGAGAAGAAATGGCTGCTGAGGCCTGCATCGGCCTCGAGTGCCTGACACAGCATTGTGTAGCCGAGCGGCACGGTGATGAAATAGGATGGTGCCACGTCACGCAGATTGGCGAGCGTCTTCGCGAACATCTGGGCGGTTGGCTTGCCCTCGTCGATCCACACCGTCCCGCCTGCTGCGATCGTGTTGTTGAAGTTGAAGTTGCCCGCCATGATGTGGCTGAATGGCATCGCCTCCAGGATCTGCGGCGGATCGTCGCCGAATTCGAGCAGGCCGAGCGCGCGGTTCTGCGCGATCGTGATGTTGAGATTGGCGTGCGGCTGCGGCGTCGCCTTCGGCGAGCCGGTCGATCCCGAGGTGTAGATGATGCGCGCGATATGCTCGGGGCGGATCGCCTCCATGCGTTCGGTCACGTCGCGGCGCGGCACGGTTGCGATCACCTCCGCCCATGGGACGATATCGAGGCCCTCGATGCTGCCCGAGGCGGCGACGATCGTCACGCCAAGCGGTGCCAGCGCTTGCAGCGCTGTGGCGTAGCGTGCGGCGTCGTCGACGATGACGACCTTCGCGCCAACCACCGAGACACATTGGCGGAGCTGCGCATGATCCTTCGACATCAGCGAATAGGCGACGCTGACCGGTGCGATTGCGGCGCCGCTCCGCTGGACGCCGATCGCGGCGATCCCGTGTTCGATCGATGGTTCGGATAGAAAGGAGACGACATCGCCGAGGCCGATCCCGCGGTCGACGAGCCATTGGGCAAGGCCGTCGGCCGCTCGGCGCGCCTCGGCATAGGATATGGCGCACCATTGGCCGCTCGTCCCGCGCTGGCGCATGAAGATGGCATCGGGCGCGCGTTCGGTTTGCTCGTCGAAGACATGCGCGAGCGATTTGGGGACGCGGCCGAGCGGCAGGCCGGAGCGCAGGATGATGCTGCCGTCGTCGCGCCGATCGAGCGTCACGCTGGGAGGAGGGGGACTCGCAAACTCCATTCATGCCATCCTGTACATTGTCCGGGGATCGCCGAGCGCGGCGCCGAGAGAGTCCGCCGTCGTGCGCGGCAAATCGAAATCGCGATCGAATGCGACGGAGCCCGGCTCACCGCCAGCGGATCGTTGCCAGCGGAGCTGGGCCCCCCAACCGCCACCGCACTCTACGATCTCTCCGGTCGTTTGCGATAGCGGGTTCAGCAATTCGATCAGGAAAGGCGAAATATGCTCTGATCGCAGGCGGTCCTTCATACGGTCCGAAAACACTCCATCGGTCATCTCGGTCAGCGCCATCGGGGCGATGGCGTTGGCACGGATGCCGAGCCGTTCACCCTCGATGGCCAGCGTCTTCATCAGGCCGATGATACCGCCCTTGGCGGCGGCATAGTTCGCCTGACCGAACGCGCCGTGCATCCCCGCGCCCGAGGTGGTGAAGATGATCGAGCCACGCCCCTGTGCCGTCATGGGTCCCCACACCGCCTTCGCGCAGGCGAAGCTGCCGCCGAGATGTACGTCGATCACCTCCGACCATTCCCCGGCCGTCATCTTCGCGAAGCTGCGGTCGCGGACCATCCCGGCGTTGACGATCAGTCCGTCGATCGCACCATATTCGGCGAGCGCTGCATCGACGAAGGGCATGGGGTCGCGGATGTCGCACCGGACCGCGATCGCGCTTCCGCCGTCTTGCCGGATTGTCGCTGCGACGGCGTCGATCTCTGCGCCTCGCCCCGTCAGGACAAGCCGGGCGCCTGCGCGTGCGAGGTCGGCGGCATATTGCCGCCCGAGCCCGCGGCTCGCGCCGACGACCACGATGACTGACCCCGAAAGGTCGATGGAGGGTAGGGGAGTACGGTCGGTCATATCCGCCGCGTCAGCGCGTTCCCGAGCCGACCTTGGCGCGGGCGGCCAGCATGCGGTCCGAAATCTCCGGATTCCAGTGGACGTCGCGATACTGGACATGGCCGTAGACATAGGCTGCCTGCGGATCCATCGACCAGCTGCGGCGAAGCATCTCGGTCGTGCGGACGACGGTCGGTACGGTGGTCGACGCGATCTCGGCCGCCATGGCCTGCGCGGCGGCCAGCAGTTTGCCTTCGGGCGCGATCTCGTCGATCAGGCCGATGCGGAGCGCTTCCTGTGCGTCGACGCGGCGGCCGGTCAGAACGAGCAGCTTGGCCTGGCTCTGGCCCACTATGCGCTGCAGCGGATCGACGAAGGGGGTCAGGCCAAAGCGGATCTGCGGAAAGCCGAATTTGGCGTTCGGGCTCGAAATGCGGATATCGCAGAAGACCGCGATGTCGCAGCCGCCGCCAAAGGTCGGTCCAGCGACCGCCGCGATCGTCGGCTTTGGATATTCGAGCAGTTCGAGATAGCCGTAATAGGTCGCGTCATACCAGCGCAGCCGCTCTTCCTCACTCTTCCAGTTCATTGTGTCGAGATCGAGCCCGGCCGAGAAATATTCCTCGGTGCCGGTGATGACGACCGCCGCGACGCTGTCGTCGCGCCGCCATTGCTGGAGCGTTTCGACCAGATCCTCGAACAATTCGGTGCTGAGCGCGTTCTTCTTGTCGGGGCGGTCGAGGAAGATGGTGGCGACTCCGCCCTTTATCTCGCTACGCATCGTGCCGTGCTTTGCCATGATATTCACTCCTGAGATGATGGTCTGGATCAGAGATTTCGGGCGATGAGCAGTTTCATCACCTCGCTCGCGCCGCCGTAGATGCGGTGGATGCGGCTATCGCGGAACATGCGCGCGATCGGATATTCGAGCATATAGCCATAGCCGCCGAAGAGCTGGAGGCAGCCGTCGACGACCTTCGTCAGCTCCTCCGACGCCCAATATTTGGCCATGGAGGCGAATTCGGCGGTGAGTTCGCCCCGCACGAGCAGGTCGGTGCAATGATCGACGAAGACACGGCAGACGACCGCCTGCGTCTTATATTCTGCGAGCTTGAACTGGGTGTTCTGGAAATCGGCGAGCATCTGCCCGAACATCGGCCGTTCGCGCGTGTAGCGGATCGTCTCGTCGAGCGCGCGTTCGATCATCGCCATTGCCTGCCAGGCGATGACTAGCCGCTCCTGCGGCAGCTTTTCCATGAGCTGGGGAAGCCCGCGTCCTTCGACGCCGCCAAGCAGCGCGTCGTCGGGCACGAACAGGTCGTCGAAGAAGAGTTCGGAGGTGTCCTGTCCCTCCTGTCCGACCTTGTCGAGGTTGCGCCCGCGCCGGAACCCTGCGGGGTCGCCGCGAACATCGACGATGAACAGCGAGATCGAGCGGCTGCCGCCCGCGGGATCGGTCTTGGCCGCGACGATGATAACGTCGGCGATCTGGCCGTTCGAGATGAAGGTCTTTTGCCCGCTGAGGCGCCAGCCGCCGTCGCATTTGCGCGCGGTCATCTTCATGCCCTGCAGGTCCGAGCCCGCGGCGGGTTCGGTCATCGCGATCGCGGTCAGGCACTCGCCCGAACAGAATTTCGGGAGCCAGTACCGCTTCTGCGCTTCGGTACCGAAGCTCGAGACATAGGGGAGGATCACCGCATTGTGCAGGCTGATCGTCAGCGCGTCGGCGCCGCGATGCCCGATCGCCTTGGTGATGATCGCCTCGAACCGGAAATCGGCGCCCGCGCCGCCATAGGCTTCGTCGACCGAGATGCCGAGCAGGCCGGCCTCGGCCGCGGCGGCCCATGTCGCGCGGTCGACGCATTTGGCATCGCGCCAGCGGTCGATCGCCTCAGGCTCGGCGTGTGCGGCGAGGAAGCCATCGACCGTGCGCGCGAACTGCTCGCACTCCTCGGCCGCGAAGATGTCTGAGGCAATGACGTCGAGGGTCATGGCTTTCCGGCGCGTTCGATTGCAACCGGGTCGCCGGCCTTCAGCCGGTTGAAGCCGCGTGAAATGCGCTCGCGGAAGATACCGCGCTGGAGCAGGTCGTGGGTGACGGTAAGCTCATACTGAAGCGCCCCGAGATGATCCATGTTCGAGGCCCTCAGCGCAACGCCCTTGAAGATTTTGGCGAGTTCGGGGCCCATTTCGGCGATCTGCTTCGCCAGCGTCAGCGATCGGCTGCGCAGCTCTCCAGCCGGCGTCACTTCGCTGACGAGGCCGATCCGCAACGCTTCCTGAGCGTCGATCGGGTCGCCGGTGTAATAGAGACGGCGCGCGTGCTGCTTACCGACGCGCGACATGATGCCGTGATAGAAGCCGTTCATCGCATATTTGACCTGGGTAGATCCGAAGAGCGCATTTTCGGACGCTACGGTGATGTCGCACATATTGGCGACGTCCATGCCATAACCCGGGGCGACGCCCGCGACCGCGGCTACCGACGGTTTACCAAAGTCATAGATCGCCTTCATCAGCGCGAGCGCGAGGTCGTTGAAGCGCCGCCGCTCGTCGTCGCTCACCGAATTCAGGACATCGACGCGCCAGCCGGCGCAGAAATAATCTTCGTTGCCGATGAACAGCACGCACGACACGGCGTCATCGTCTTCCCAAGCGCGCAGCGCGGCGATGATATCCTCGTGCAATTCCCAGCCGAGCGCGTTGCGCACCTCGGGGTGATTGAGTTGCAGGATGCCGACGCCGTCCTCGACGCTGGTGTTCAGATAACGGAAATCGGCCATCGCAAATCCTCTTATTACCTACTAGTCGGTAACATTGTCATATGCATGGCGACAAGCGCTGTCAACTCGCGACGGGAAAAGTCGCGAGGCGTGCGGGATTGCGATGCTTTGGATCAGGTCAGGGCTTGCCGATGCCGTCGAGAATCATGGCGACGAACTGATCGGACACGGCGCCGGGTTTGATTTGCAGCGCGCCCGACTGCCAGTGCGTCATCCAGTTGACCATGCCGAAGATGCCGAAGGAAATGATGCGCGCATCATCGAAGGCGAGCGATCCGTCCTTGCGGCCCACCTCGAGCCGGTCGAGTAGGTCGCGGTTCAGCATCCGCTTGTAGTTGCGCGATTTGGCCTTGCCTGCATCGCTCATCACGCGCTCATCTGCGACGATCATCGACAGGACATTGTCCTGTAGCAGGTCGACATAGCATTCGATGAATATGCGGACGCGTTCGCGGCCGGGCAGGCGGATATCGTCACGGTCGGCTATTTTCTGCTGGAACAGGATATAGCCGCGCGCGATGCATTCGAGCAGGATATCTTCCTTGCTCGCGAAATGATAATAGAGGCTCGGCTTGGTGATCGACAGGCCCGCAGCGATATCGTCGAGGCTGGTGCGATCGTAGCCGCGCTCGCGGAACATGGTGGAAGCGATCGCCATGATCACCTCCTTGTTGACGCTGCCGCGTTTCCGCCCTGGCCTCGCCGTTGCGGTCGAGCCTGCACGTGCCTGGGGCGGTGCCGCCGGCGCCCGTGTCTTCCTTGATGCTTCCGCCATTGCTTTCACCATGCGCCGGATATTCGCTCCTTGCGGCTCTTCCAGCTGCCCCTGAACGCGAGGCATAGGTCCGTCACGACCCGCTGGTCAATAGGTGCCGCCATCATTGCCGATTTGACAATGATCTAAAGCAATATTACCGACCGGACGGTAACAAAAGATTTGAACGCTCTTTCCGGAACGGAACCGGGCGTTACAAATGGTCATCGGGAGGGAAATTATGGCGCTTTCAAAGATGCGTAGTTCGTCGTCGGTTGCGGCTTTGCTGCTCGCGTTGCTCGCGAATCAGGCAGCGGCGCAAGACAAGGCGCAGGCCGAGGATGGCGAGGCGGCGGGCTCGAACGAGATTATCGTTACTGCGCAGAAGCGCAGCGAGAGCATCAACAGTGTTCCGCTGTCGATCACTGCCGTGTCTGGCGACGATCTGCAGGCGCAGGGCGTGACCGATGTCGCGGGCCTCGCGAAAGTGACGCCGGGCTTTAACGCGATCAACAGCGGCTTCGGCACGCCGGTCTATTTCCTGCGCGGCATCGGCTTTTTCGATAGCAGCCTCGCAGCCAAACCAACCGTCACCGTTTATACCGACGAAATTCCCATTCCCTATTCGGTGATGACGGTGGGCGCGTCCTTCGACCTCGAACGCGTCGAGGTGCTGAAGGGGCCGCAGGGTACCTTGTTCGGATCGAACGCGACCGGCGGCGCGATCAACTATATCGCCGCGAAACCGACCTGGTCGCCCGAGGCAGGACTGGCGCTGTCCTATGGCCGCTTCAACCGCTTCAGCGCAGAAGGCTATGCCAGCGGGCCGCTGTCCGATACGCTTGCGGCGCGCATCTCGCTGCGCCACGAAGGCGGTGGCGACTGGCAGAAGAGCTACACCCGCGACGCCAGCCTGGGCCAGCGATCCTTCACGCAGGGGCGGGTGCAGCTCGCCTTCCGGCCTGTCGACACCGTCCGCCTGAACCTGATCGTCAACGCCTATCAGGACCATGGCGATACGCAGGCGCCGCAGTTCATCGCGCCCTTCCAGCAATCGGCAGGCTTCTTCGACCCGCGCCTGCCGACTTATCCGGTCGCACCGGAGGATAACCGGGCTGCGGACTGGGGAACCAGCAATCCGCTGAAAAAGGACAATTGGCAGGTGCAGGCCGCGCTGCGCGGCGAAGTCGACCTTAGCGACGACATCACGCTCACTTCGATCTCGGCGTACACGCGCTTCAAGGAAGCATATGGGCAGGAGTCCGACGGCACGACGCTGCGGCTGACCGACGTGTTCCTCGAAGGCGACATCAAGTCCTTCAGCCAAGAACTGCGGCTGGCCGGCTCGCTGCTGGGCGACGGCACATGGATCGTCGGCGGCAACTATGAATGGGGCAAGACGCACGAACTGCTCACCCAGCGGCTCAACGACCAGTCGTCGGCGCATGTGTTCGACCGCTTCGGCTTCCCGTCGATCGACCTCGTGCCGCAGCTCGGCGACACCAAATATCGCAGCTACGCGGCCTTTGCTGATGTCAGCGTGCCGATCGTCGACACGCTGACGCTGATCGGCGGCATTCGCTATACCGACACCAAGGTCGATTTCGCGGGATGCACTTTGAGCGCCGGTAACGGCACCTACGCGCGCGGTTTCGAACTCATCTTCGGCCTGCCGTCGGGTACGATCCCGCTCGGCGGCTGCGTCACCTTCGACGATGCCGGACGCCCCGGAAAGTTTCAGGGCAGCCTGCCCGAAGACAATGTGTCGTGGCGCGGCGTGCTGCAGTGGAAACCGGCGAACGGCCAGCTAGTCTACGCCAGCGTCAGCCGCGGCTACAAGAGCGGCTCGTTCGCGACGCTCGCCGGCAATCGCTTCGCGCAATATAAGCCCGTCCGGCAGGAGCAGGTCACGGCCTATGAAATCGGCTTCAAGTCGGCGCTACTCGATCGCCGCGTGCAGCTCAACGGCGCGCTCTTCTATTACGACTATCTCGACAAGCAGCTGAAGGGGCGCACCATCGTTCCGGTGTTTGGTCCGCTCGAGGCGCTGGTCAACGTGCCGAAGTCGCGGATCAAAGGGGCCGAGCTCCAGCTTGTCGTCACGCCGGTCGAGGGTCTGCGCGCGAACATTGGCGCGACCTACATCGACAGCAAGGTGACGCGCTCCTTCTCAAACTATACGGCGTTCGGCGCGGTCACCGACTTCAACGGCTTCCGCTTCCCCTACACCCCGAAGTGGCAGGTGAATGCCGACCTCGAATATCGCTGGGATGTCGGGGGATCGAAGGAAGCGTTCGTCGGCGCGAACTATACATATCGCAGCTCGACCTACGGCGACTTCAAACCCGACGCGCGCCTGTCCATCGACGACTATGGCCTGCTCGATCTGCGCGCCGGTATCGGGGATATCGACGGCAAATGGACGGCGAGCCTCTACGCGCAGAATGTGACCAACGAATATTACTGGAACACCGCCGCCCGCCGCGGCGACGCGGTGATCCGGTTCACCGGAATGCCGGTGACATACGGCATGAATCTGAGCTTCAAGTTCAGATAATCATCGAAGGTGCGGCGGCGAGGACCAACCTCGGGCCGCGATCGTCCCGTTCATCGCCTGCTCGACGATCCGCGATCATCGGGCAGGCGTCTGGGCGAGGAATGCTGTGGCCGCTGCCAAAATTTCGGGATCCATCGGCTGCAGGACGCCAGAATTTTCCAGCGCCTTCACGTCATCCGGATCCGGTTGGAGCCATGCAGCTACCACCTCGGCGCTCTGTTCCCCCATTAGTGGGGCGGGGCGGCTGACGGGTGCGGGAAGGTTGCGGTGCTGCGCTGCCGCGCTTTCGGAAATAACCGGGTCGGGAAGATAAGGGTGCCGGTCGACGCGAAAACTTCCCCGTGCAATGCAATAGGCAGAGGACGGGAGGTCGGCGACGCGCAGCATTGGCGCAGCGGCGATGCCATGCGCCTGCAACGCCGCCGCCGCATCGGACGCCGGGCGCGTACCGATCCATTCCTCGATCGACAACGCGTCCGTCAGCGCACTGAGATCGGTGGTTTGGTCGTTCGTCACGGTGAAGGCGCACCATTCGTCATCACCCAGCGCGGGAAGGACCCGTGATCGTGAAGCCGGGGGCGCCATGTCGCCGGGAACGAGCAGGTCGCCGAACTGCGCGAGCATTACCTCGGCCTGCGAAACGCTTGCGGTGCCGCCGCGCCCGGTCCGCTCGCGGCGGACGAGAAGTGCAACAGCTCCGAGCGCGCTGATACGGCCCGCGACATGATCGGGATAAACCGTCACCGCGTCGCTGAAGCTTTCCGGATCGTCGGGATAGCGCCACATCCGCGTGAGGCCGGTCGCGGCGCGGACGAGGGGGCCGTAACCGAGGCGTTTCGCCCAGGGACCGGTCGGCCCGAAAGCCGAGCTGTCGGCCATGACGAGGCGGGGGTTGGTCGCCATCAGCGTCTTCGCATCAAGTCCGAGCGCCTCCAGCGTTCCGGGTTTGAAGTTCGAGAGCAGGACATCGGCCTGGCGCAGGAGGTCTAAGAAAAGCCGGCGTCCCGCTTCCTGCCGCAGATCGAGGCCGAGGCTGCGCTTGCCGCGATGCCCCGCCGCGAAACTCGCCGAGAGGCCATAGGGCAGGTAGGATTGCCGCGAGCCGTCCGGGAAGGCCGCGCTCTCGACCTTGACGACGTCGGCGCCGCCGTCGGCGAACATGCGTCCTGCCTCGGCGCCGACGACGATCACGCCGAGATCAAGGACCCGGAGCCCTTCAAAGGGGCGGGCGACCGCGGTGTCGCCCGGACGGAGCGCATCCGCGTCGGGGGCATTACCGAACGGCCCCATACGGGCGCCGTCGATCGTCAGCACGCCGTTCACGACGGGAATCTTGCGCCCATCGGCGCCCGTAAGTTCGGTCAGCGCCTGCCGCGCCGCGACCTGTCCGCTTGCGGCAAATTCCTCGAAACTCAGAAGTCCCGCTATCGGCACGCCATGCGCCTGACCTTCCGCCTCCAGATCGGCGCGCTTCCGCGGTGCGAAGAAGGCCGCGAGTGCAGCCTGCAGCTCTTCGGATTGCTGCCGCGTGCTGATCTTCGCGAACTCGGGCCCGGCGAAGGCGCCGGGTTCACCCATCCAGCGGAACATCCCCTGCCACTGACGCGGCGCGAGCAAGCAGATGCGGACCTGTCCGTCGGCGCACGGGAAGATTGGATATTGCGTGCCCTTTGCCGGCCGGTCGCGCGACAGCAGATGGACTGGACGCCCCATCGTCGCACTGCCATTGATGCCATAACCCGGATCGAGCGCCTGCATCGCACCGTCGAGTGCCGAATAGTCGATGAGGTCGCCGCGTCCCGATCGCAGCGCCTTGTAGAAGGCGGCGAGGACGACATAGGCGCCCTGCGCGGCCGCGCATTGCCAGGCGAGCTCGCCCGGCGGCAGCAACGGCGCCCGGCCGCGAATGCCCGAGCGCGAGAGGCTGCCCGACAGGGCGTGGAGCACCGCATCGCTTGCTTTCCAGTCGCTGAAAGGGTTGCCGGTGCCGAAGGGGCTGACATGCATCAGCACGAGCGCGGGGTTCGTGGCCGCAAGTGTTTCATAGTCAAACCTGCCGGGCGGCGCGACGATGATATGGGCCGCGGCAAGGGCTGCTTCGTCGGCTGGCCCTGCGCAGAAAGTTTTCCCGGCATTCGCGACGATGTCCGCCGCGTCGCCGGGCGCCGGCAGATAACGGTCGACGCGCGCGCCAAGCTCGGCGAGGTAGCGTGTGATCGGCGCGAGCGGACCTTCGACGAGGTCGATGACGCGGAGCCCCGCCAGCGGCCGGTCGACGCTCATCGCGGATTGCGGGGAAATTGCGGCAGGCTTGCGGGTATCTCGACCCACGGTAGTGCGGTCGACGTCCAGACATGGATCGCGGGGGTGAAGCGTCCGGGATCGTCGGCGGTGCCCGCCTTGACGATGGCGACCTTCGGCGACGCGGCTGACAGCGAGCGTATCGGCGATCCGCAAGTCGCGCAGAATTGCCGCAGCACCGGCTGGCCGCTCTCGGTGTCATGGTCTTCATAGGTGGTGAGGTCGCCCGACAGGCTCATCGCGTCGCCCGCAACGATGACATTGACCGAAAAGGCGCTGCCCGACTGGCGGCGGCAGTTCGCACAATGGCAGACCGCAACGGCAATCGGATCGCTGCTCAGCCGGTATCGCACCGCGCCGCAATTGCATCCGCCTTCGATCTCGCTCATCCTTCTCTCCCGCATCTTTTGGTGTTGCGCTTTTATCTAATGACATTAGTTTATGGAGTCGACAACAGGCAATCGATCCGCAGCGACGGGACGACAAGAGGTGGAGAGACGGATGACCGAAGATTTCACGATGACGATCGACGGCCGGGCGGTCAAAGCCAAGGCGGCGATCGACGTGCGTAATCCCGCGACGGGTGAGGTGTTCGCGGCGGCTCCCGATGCCGATGCTGCCGACCTCGACGCCGCGGTCGCTGCCGCGACCCGCGCCTTTCCGGACTGGCGCGACACGCCGATCGCCGAGCGCAAGGCCGCGCTTGCCAAGGCGGCCGATGCGATCGAGGCACATGCCGACGAACTCGCCGCGCTGTTCGTCAAGGAACAAGGACGCCCGTTGCCCGGCGCGAAGATGGAAATCCTCGGCGCCGCGATGTGGATGAAGGCGACGACGATGCTCGACATCCCCGTTGACGTCACCGAGGACAGCGACACGCGGCGGATCGAGGTGCATCACGTCCCGCTCGGCGTCGTGTGCGGCATCGTGCCGTGGAATTTCCCGGTGCTGCTCGCCGCGTGGAAGATCGGCCCGGCGCTGATGGCGGGCAATACGCTGGTACTCAAGCCCTCGCCCTTCACGCCACTCTGCACATTGCGGATCGGCGAGCTGATCCGCGATGCGTTTCCTGCCGGCGTCATCAACATCATCAGCGGCGGCGATGCGCTTGGTCCGCTGATGACGGCGCATCCGGGTTTTGCGAAGATCAGCTTCACCGGATCGACCGCGACCGGGCGGCGGGTGATGGAATCGGCGGCGAAGGATCTCAAGCGCATCACGCTCGAACTCGGCGGCAACGACGCGGCGATCGTGCTGCCGGACGTCGATGTCGACGCGGTCGCGGCGCAATTGTTCGAAGGCGCGTTCCACAACACTGCACAGGTCTGCGTCGCAACCAAGCGGCTCTATATCCACGCCGACATATACGACCGGCTTCGCGACCGGCTGCATCAGCTCGCAAAAGAATTGCCCGTCGGCGACGGGGCGGAGCAGGGCAATCGCTACGGCCCGATCCAGAACGAGCCGCAGTATCGCCGCGTCCTCGCGCTGCTCGACGATGCGCGCGCCAACGGGCTGACCCTGCTCGAAGGCGGTGCCGTGCCTGATCGCGGCTATTTCGTGCCGCTGACCCTGGTCGACAATCCGCCCGAAGACAGTCGCGTCGTTGTCGAGGAGGCATTCGGTCCCGTGCTGCCCCTGCTGAAATTCACCGACATCGACGATGTCGTCGCGCGCGCGAACGACAGCGACTATGGCCTCGCGGGCGCGGTGTGGTCGGCCGACGTCGAGGCGGCGACGGCTATTGCGCACCGGCTCGACACCGGCACCGTCTGGATCAACCAGAATCTCCAGTCGACGCCCTTCACTCCGCTCGCGGGGGCGAAGCAGTCGGGCTTTGGGCAGGAGAATGGCGTGCCGGGCCTCCTCGAATTCACGCGCCCCAAGGCGATCTTCATTCCAAAGGCAGCCTGAGGCGATGCCGATCAGCCCCGAAGACGAAGCGTTCCGCGAAGAGGTCCGCGCCTTCTTCGCGGCCGAACTGACGCCAGAGCTCCGCCGCGCAGGCAAGCTGATGACCTCGGTCTATGCCGACCACGCATCGCAAATGGCGTGGCAGGCGAAGTTGCATGCGAAGGGCTGGGCGGCGCCCGCCTGGCCCGTTGAATATGGCGGCTGCGACTGGAGCGTCGTCCAGCATCATATCTTTGCGAGCGAGCGCGTCCGCGCCGGCGCCCCGCCGGTATCGCCGATGGGGATCAAGATGTGCGGTCCCGCGATCATCGGCTTCGGCAGCGAGGAGCAGAAGGCTTTCTTTCTGCCGCGGATGCTGAACGGCGAGCATTTCTGGTGCCAGGGCTATTCGGAACCCGGCGCGGGGTCGGACCTTGCCGCGCTGCAGATGAAGGCCGTGCGCGACGGCGACGATCTGGTCTGTACCGGAACCAAGATCTGGACCACGCACGCCAATGTCGCGAACTGGATCTTCTGCCTCGTTCGCACGGCGAAAACCGACCGCAAGCAGCAGGGGATCAGCTTCCTGCTGATCGACATGAATTCGCCGGGGATCGAGGTACGCCCGATCATCATGGCGTCTGGCGAGCATATCCAGAACCAGATTTTCTTCGACAATGTCCGCGTTCCGGTCGCCAACGTGCTGGGTGAAATCGACAATGGCTGGACGGTTGCCAAATATCTGCTCGAATTCGAACGCGGCGGCAGCGCCTATGCTCCCGAGATCGAGGTCGCGCTTGATGGGCTGGCGCAACAGGTCGCGGCGCAGCCTGCGGGGCCGGCGCGTATTTTGCTCGACGTGCGGATCGCCGAAGCGCGGATCCGCTGCGACATCCTCGCGCGGCTCGAAAGCGATATCCTCTCTTGCCTGTCGGCGGGCGCTCCGACCGGGGCCGACGCGTCGATGATGAAGATCCTCGGTACCGAATTGAACCAGTACGTGACGGAACTCGCGCTCGATGCAGCGGGGCCGCTGGCGCGCGCGTTCCAGCCCGGTGTCGCGATGCCCGGCGGGCCGATCCCCGGCCATGTTCTCGACGATTATTGCAGCGGCGAGGTGTGGCAGGCGATCGCGCCGCTCCACTATCTCAACGAGCGCGCGAGCAGCATCTACGCCGGGACGAACGAGATCCAGCGCGGGATTTTGGCGAAGGCGGAACTGCGGATTTAGGTCAGCGCCATGTAGCGCGCGAGATGTTCATCGCGCGTGCCGAACTCGCTCTCGATCACCGTCAGCCGCTTGAAGAAAGCTGACACCGGGAGTTCCTCGGTCATTCCCATGCCGCCGTGCAATTGCACTGCATTCTGACCGACGAAGCGCCCGGCGTCGGCGATCGTGACCTTTGCGGCGCTGATCGCCTTCGCACGTTCGGCCGGATCGAGGTCGAGTGCGTCGGCCGCCAGCGCCGCCGCCGCCGCGGCGCGTCGCGCCTCGATATGCATGTCGACGAGCCGGTGCTGCACGACCTGAAAGCTTGAGATGGCCTTCCCGAACTGTTCACGCTGGACGCAATAATCGCGTGTGTCGGCAACGAGGCGCGCCATGATCGCTGCCGCTTCGGCGGCGATGGCGGCGGCTCCGAGATCGAGGATTTCGGCGATGTCTTCGGGCCCAACCTCCAGCCGCGCCTCGGCCGGGACGGTCACATCGTCGAGGAGTAGGTCGGCGGCGCTGCGACCGTCGATCGTCGGATAGGCCTTCATGGCCAGCGCCTCGCGCGCGATCAGGAAGGCGGCAGTGCCGTCGCCGGTCGCGGCGATGACGATCACCGCATCAGCTTCGGCCGCGCCGATCGCGAGAAGCTTGCCGCCCGACAGCCGCCAGCCTGCGGGATCCACCTCTGCGAGGGCGGGCTCGCGGTCGTCGATCGACGCCAGCGCAAGCTTCGCGTCCCCCGTCGCGACGCGCGGCAACCAATGCGCAGCGGCTTCGCAGCCCGCGCGGTCGAGCAGCGTGCCCGCGAGCAGCACGCATTCGAGATAGGGCAGGGCGATCGCGCGCGGCCCGAGCGCTTCGAGCACCGCAAAGCCGTCGCGCGGCGGCAGGCCGAGCCCGCCATGCGCCTCGGCAAAGGGCAGACCGAGAACGCCGGCGTCCGCCAGCGCCTGCCAGCCGTCGTCACCGGATTTGAGCCGGTCGAACCGCGCGGCGAGGGCATCGTGCAATTCCATTTCAACCGGCCTTTGCTTGCGGCGCGTCGCGCAGGATGACGTCGGCGGCGCGCCATGCCATCGCCATTGTCGGACCATTGGTATTGCCCGACGGTATCACCGGCATCACCGATGTGTCGATGACCCGCAGTGCCTCGACTCCGCGCACGCGCAGCGCCGGATCGACGACAGAAGACTCGTCCTTGCCCATCCGGCAACTGCCGACGGCGTGATAGCCGCAGGTGCCAAAACGGTCGTAAGCGTCCATGATTTCGGCATCGCTGTCGAAGGCCGGACCCGGCAGCGTTTCTTCGGCGATCATTCCCGCGAGCGGGGCCTGTCTCGCATAGTCGCGCATCACGCGTACGGCGCCGACCATCGCGGCGCGATCTTCTTCGGTGGCGCGGTAATTGGGTCTGAAGCTCGCCGCGGCATCGGGGTCGTGCGTCGCGATATGGATGCTGCCGCGCGAGGTCGGGCGCAGCGGATAGAGGACCGCGTTCATGCCCGGATGCTTTTCGAGTTGCGTGCGGCCGGTCGCCATGTCGAAGCTGAAAGGCGCGATCAGCATCTGGGCGTCGGGGCGGTTGAGCCCAGGCCGCGTCTTGAACCAGCCGCCGATTTCATAGGCCGCGGCCGACATCGGCCCGTCGCCGGTCAGATAATATTGCAGCGTCGCGAGCAGCAGGCGCCAGCCACCGAAGACGCGATTCTGCGACAGCGCTTCCTTTGTCAGCTTCCACTGCATGATGATGCCGCGATGCTCGATCAAGCCTTCGCCGACTTCGGGGCTGTGGTGGACAAGCGGGATGCCCAATGCGGCGAGACGATCGCTGTCGCCGATGCCTGACCGTTCGAGAATCGCCGGGCTTGCCATGGCGCCGCCGCATATGATCACCTCATGCGTCGCGTCGATGGTCTCGCGTGCGCCATTGTGCATCACTTCGACCCCGACCGCGCGGGTGCCGTCGAATAGCACCCGGTCGACGGTGCGATCAGTCAGGATGGTGAGGTTGGGGCGCTTTTCGGCGGGGCGCAGAAAGGCCTGCGCCGCACTCTGGCGCTTGCCCTTGAAGATGGTCCGCGGGGCATAGCCGATCGCGACCTGATCGTCGGGGGCGTTGACGTCGGGCTTGTTCGCCCAGCCCATCGCTTCGCCTGCCGCGACCTGCGCGTCCGAAATCGGCAGCCGCTGCGTCGGCATCGAAATTTTCATCGGCCCCGCATCGCCGCGCGTCTCGGCGCCTCCCAGTTCGTGATTCTCGAAGGCACGATAGGCGGCGCCGATATGCGTCCAGCCCCAATCGTCGCTCGATTTCTCGGCGATGGCGTCGAAATCGGCGGGCTGGCCGCGGACATACATCATCCCGTTGACCGAGGAAGATCCGCCGAGGACGCGCCCGCGCACCCAAGCCTCGGACTGGCCCGCGGTCGATTCTTCGGGCTCGCTCATATGGACCCACAGATGCTTCGGATCCTGCATCACCTTGGCGAGCCCCTTGGGCATCGAGATGAAGGGATGGCGGTCGCGCGGACCAGCCTCGATCAGTGCGACTCTGAGCTGCGGATTCTCCGACAATCGATAGGCAAGAACGCATCCCGCCGCCCCGGCACCGCAAATGATATAGTCGAAGCCCATCCTCATTATCCCTTGGTTCCGGCCACTTTTGCGGCGCTTTCAGCCTCTCCATAAAAAACTATTGTCATTAGGTAAAGGGTGGAATAGTCTGATCCCAACGATAAGGAGAGGATCTGCAAATGAGCAACGTTGCAGAAGTGGCACGCCCCGCGCGCAAGGTCACGACACTGGCGCAGCTGACGCCGAGCCAGATCGATGCGATTCGCAAGATTCCGGCCGAAAAGGACGCGGTCGTCGTCCCGTTCGGTGCGACGCGGCCCAATGCGATCTTCACGGGGCAGGAACGGTTCGACCTCGAACAGGAAAAAATCTTTCGCCGCTATCCGGTGCCCGTCACCGTGTCGGCGCTGCTCGAGCCCGGCAGTATCGTCGCTAACGACAGCTACGGCTTTCCGATGCTCGTCTCGCGCACCCGCGACGGGACGATCAGGGCCTTCGTCAACGCGTGCCAACACAAGGGATCGAAGCTGCTGGAGGACTGCGCGGTTCATAAACAGGGCCGCGTGACCTGTCCCTATCACGCCTGGACCTATGGCATCGACGGCAAGCTGATCGGCGTGTCGCGCAGCGAGGCGTTTCAGGATTTCGACAAGAGCCAGCGCGGCCTCGCCGAACTCGAAGCCCGCGAATGGGGCGGCATCGTTTATGTTCAGCTCAATCGGGACATCCCCGCTGACTGGTCGAACCTGTCGCAGCAGGTCGCCGACGATTTCACCGCGATCGGAATTCCCTCGGCGCATGTCTATGGCCGCAAGAGTTTCGACCTGAAAGCGAACTGGAAGGTCGTGCTCGAACCCTTTCTAGAAGGCTATCATGTCCAGCGGCTTCACGCTGCGTCGATCGGCGACAAATTTCAGGACGCGCCGAACATCGTCGATATGTTCGGGCCCAACATCCGGCAGGTGTCGGGACGCATCGGTTACGTCCCCGAAATGCTCGACGAAGACCCGGAGACGAATGTCCACAAGCTCGTCACCCACGCCTATACGGCTTTCCCCAACTGCGTCGTGGTGACGAGCCAATATTATACCAGCGTCATGCTGCTGATGCCGCGCGGCCCCGACCGCACCACGGTCGAATATTTCATGCTGACGCCTGAAGCGGCATCGACCCCGAAGGCCGAAGAGGTGTTTGCGCGCTCGTACGAACTGATCCTCAGCGTGTTCGGCGGCGAGGATTTCCGTGCTGCCGAGATCAGCCAGCAGGGGCTGAATGCAGGGGTGCCCGAAGAAACCGTCTATTGCGGGCTCGAGACCAATATCGTGCGCTATTATGAAGCGATCGAAGCGCTTCTGTGATTATTGAACCGGCAAAAGACCGGACGGAGAGGGATTGATGGCGCAGACTTTACCGAGCGCTATGGACTGGTGGGCACGGATGCGGCCCGAACAGCCGGCGGTGGTACTCGGCAGCGACCGGCTGAGCTATGGCGATTACAAGAGCTGGTCCGATCGCGTGGCGGTAATGCTCGAAGCCGACGGGTTACAGCCTGGCGACCGCGTCGCGATCTGCTCGACCAACAGCCTTGCCTATTGCGCGCTGATCATGGGGATCATCCGCGCGGGCGGGATCGTCAATCCGGTCAATTTCCGCTTCACGCCGCGCGAGATCCGCGAATTGTGCGAAACGACCGAGCCCCGCTTCGCCTTCGCGGCGCCCGATTTCGAAGCGAATGTGGCGGCCGCGGGATTGGCGCCGCGCGCGATGGCCGAGATCGAGGCATTGCGGCACGGCGCCGACGCGGCGCCCACCCATGATCCGCAGCCCGACGCTCCGGTGGTGATCATCGGGACGAGCGGCTCAACCGCGAAGCCCAAAGGCGTCGTGTTCACCAATCGCTCGATGACCGCTTACGCGGCGTGCTGGTCGCTCGAAGAAACATCCTCATCCCCCGGTGCGCGCGTCATCAGCCTTGCGCCGCTCAACACCTCGGCAGGCTTCGTCCAGCTGATGCATTACACCGTGCAGGGCTGCACCATTTTCATGGAGCCTGCCTTCGTCCCCGACGCGATCCTGCAATTGCTGCAGGACGAAAAGATCAACTGTTTCGGTGCGGTGCCGACCTTTTTCGAGGCGATCGCACGCTGTCCCGGGTTCGCCGATGCCGACCTGTCGTCGATCCGTCTTGCGACCGCAGGCGGCGCGCGGGTCAGCCGGCAATTGCTCGATATCTGGAAGACGAAGGGCATCACGATCCGCCAGATCTACGGCCAGACCGAGGTCGGCGGGAATGTGACGATGATGCCCGAGCATCTGGCGATCGAAGAACCCGAGAAATGCGGCTGGGGGGGCATCTTCATGGAGGTGCGCGTGCTGCGCCCCGACGGCAGCCCCTGCGATCCGGGCGAGGCGGGCGAGATCGTGATGCGCTCGCCCGGCATGATGCAGGGCTATTGGCGCAACGCGCAAGAGACCGCGAAGGCGATCCGCGACGGCTGGCTCTGGTCGGGCGATATCGGGACGCTCGACGAGCGCGGCCTGCTGACCTTCGTCGACCGGATGAAGGATCTGATCATCTCGGGCGGGCTCAACATCTCCGCGGCCGAGGTCGAGCGGGTGGTGTGCGAATTTCCGGGCGTCGTCGAGGCGCTGGCGATCGCGGCGCCCGACGCGAAGTTCGGCGAGACGCCGTTTGTCGTCTATCATGGCGCGGCCGAGGTCGATGTCGCGGCGCTGATCGACCACTGCAATACCAATCTCTCGAACTACAAGGTGCCGCGCTACGTCGCCTTTTCGGCCGACCCGCTACCGCGTCTGGCCACCGGAAAATTGTCCAAACCCGCAGTGCGCGCGCTGTACGCCGGCGCGCACGAGACGATGGAGCGCGTGCGATGAGGAGCAATCTATGACCGCCCTTGGGCTCGCCGCCGCGCCGGTGCCGCCGCATATCCCGGCGCACCTCGTCTTCGATTTCGACATCTATGCCGATCCGCGCATCGGCGAGGATGTTCAGGGAACCTATTCTGCGGCACTTGCGGACGCGCCCGACATTTTCTGGACGCGCCTCAACGGCGGGCACTGGATCGTCAAGAGCTTCGACGCGATCAGCCAGGTCGTGCTCGATCCCGAGCATTTCTCGGTCCGCGAGATGCAGATTCCGCGCGTCGAAAACCCGCCCTTCTTCATTCCGCTCAGCCTCGATCCACCCGAAAATCTGCCGTATCGCCGCGCGATGATGCCGATGTTCGGGCCTGCCGCGATCAAGGAGCTGGAACCGCGCATCCGCGAATGGGCGGTCGAGCTGGTCGACGCTGTCGCCGCGAACGGCGCGTGCGATTTTCAGGCCGATCTGGCGAAGCTGTTTCCCGTCAGCGTCTTCATGGAACTGATGGGCATGGACCTGTCGCGGCTCCATGATTTCCGGGCGCTCGCCGAAGCCTTTTTCTCGGCGCAGAACGATGAAGCCGAACTCGGCCGGCTCAGCGCCGCGATCCTTGGCGAGATGAAGGCGCTGATCGAGGCCAAGAAGGCGGCACCCGACGACAAGTTGATGTCGCATTTCATCCAGGTCGACATCGACGGCCGGACGATGAGCGACGACGAAATCCTCGCGATGAGCTTCGTGCTCTTTCTCGGCGGGATGGACACGGTAACGAACGTGACCGGCTTCGCCTTTCAGCAGCTCGCGAAAATGCCCGATGTGCAGGCGCGGCTAGCCGCCGATCCTTCGCTCATCCCCGCCTTCGCCGACGAGGCGGTGCGCCTCTATGGCGTCGTCAACACGCCGCGACTGGTCGTGCAGGACCAGCAGATCGGCGAGGCGCAGTTCCGCGCGGGCGAGATGGTGCTCAACATCCTCTGCCTCGGCAGCCGCGATCCGGCAAAGTTCGATGCGCCGAACGCGTTCGACCTCGACCGCAAGAAGACCGCGCATCTGACCTTCTCGTCGGGCCCGCACCTCTGCGTCGGCCATGTTCTCGGCCGCGCCGAGCTGCGTATCCTGACGGAGGAATGGGTAAAGCGTGTACCCGCCTTTCAGGCGACGCCGGGTGAAAAACATGCCTTCCGCATCGGCACGGTGATGGCGCTCGAAACGCTGCCCCTCGAGTGGACGGTGGCGGCCTGATCATGGATGCGAATGACGGCGCCGATGCGCCTTACTGGAACGGATTGGCCGAAGGCCGGCTGATGCTCCCGCGATGTGGCGGATGCGGCGACTGGCTGTGGCCAGCGGTGAGTCGGTGCGGGGCTTGTGGCAGCGAGACGGTCGAGTGGATCGAGCGCCCGATGCGCGCGACGATCTTCTCGTGGACGCGGACCTGGCACCGTTTCGGCTTTACCGAAAGCCTCGACCTGCCGTTCGTTTCGATCGTCGCGACCGTCGACGATTGCGGCATCCGCCTGCTCGGCCGCCTCGACGATCTCGAGCGGATCGATCCGGTGATCGGCGAAGCGATCGCTGGCCGGATCGGCGCAACGCGCGTCGGTACGCGCGATATTCCCACGATCATCTGGAGCCGCGGCTGATGCATCCGCTTTATGGAACAACCGCCGTCGCCGGGATCGGTATGCGCCAGTACAGGCGTGGCGCTTCGCCGCTTCCCGAGCAGGGCGTGCTTGTCGAGGCGATCCTTGCCGCCTGCGCCAATGCGGGCTTCGCCCCCGCCGAGATCGACGGTTTCGTCTCCTACGGCGACGACAAGAACGAGCCCGTCCGGCTGATGCCGGCGCTGGGTACGCGCGAACTCAAATGGTCGAGCGTGGTATGGGGCGGCGGCGGCGGCGGGGTCGCGGGCGCGTTCGGGCTTGCGGCTGCGGCGATCCTGTCGGGGCAGGCGAGTGCGGTGATCGTCTTTCGTGCGCTGGTCGAGGGATCGAGCGGGCGCCTCTCGGCGGCGGTGATGGCGCACCACCTTAACGATCATATGCTCGCCGCCGGGATCGTCGCGCCGGCGCAGGTGTGCGCGATCCGCGCCAACCGCATGTACGAACATCATGGCGTGCCGGCGTCGGTTGCCGAGGAACTGGTGCGTGCTTCCTATTATCACGGGTCGCGCAACCCCGAAGCGGTCGCTTATGGCAGCGAATTCGACCTGGAAGAGATGCGCAGTTCGCGCTGGATCGCCGAGCCGTTCCGGCTGTTTGATTGCAGCCGCGAAAATGACGGCGCCGCCGCCTTCCTGATGGTATCGGCCGAACGCGCTCGCGACCTCAAGACGCCGCCGATCTATCTGCTCGGCTGTGCTAACGGTGCCGAGAAGGGGTGGGGGGACCTGCTCGAAAATGACGATGAAGCACTCTATCCGACTGCGGGCTTCCGGCCGATTGCACGGCGCCTGTATGCGGATACCGGGCTGTCGCCCGCCGACATCGACGTCGTCCAGCTCTACGAGAATTTCAGCGCGCAGGGCGTCGCCTCGCTGATCGATCACGGTTTTTGCACCTATGAGAATGTCGCCGAGGTCGTTCGCTTCGACAATCTGATCGCGCCGACCGGGAAGCTGCCGGTCAACACCGGCGGCGGGAATTTCGCGCAGGGCTTCATCCACGGCATCGGCACCGCTTACGAGGCAGTGAAGCAACTGCGCGGCGAGTCCGCCAATCCGGTCGCTGATGCGAAACTCTGCCTGCTCGCGGGCGGACCCGGCGCGCCGACGGTCAGCTCGGCGATTTTCGGGAACGAAGTGCCCTAGCTCGGCTCAGCCCGCGGCCGCGTTGAGCGACTTGCCCATCGATCCCTGTTCCAGACGGGCGCGTACGCCGGTCAGGAAGATGCGCAGCGATTCAATGAACAGTTCTTCGTCGTCGAAGGGGCTGTCGGCGATCGCCTTGGCCAGATTGGGATATTTGTCGGGATCGACAAAGGGCATCGGGTCGACGCCGCGCGCACGGGCCGCGGCCTCGAACAATGCGGTGCCATAGGTCAGCCGCTCGATCGCCTCGATCACGACGAGCTGGATCGAGGTCGGGAATGGCTCGTCGCGCGCCGCGCGATCATAGGCTGCGAGCAGCATATGCTTCGGGAAATAGCGCAGGATCAGCGGCGCAGCATTGGGGTGCGTCAGCAGCGCGCGGCGCGTCGAGACACAAATCGCGACGATGCGTTCCTCATAGGATTCGTCGCCGCTGTCCATCAGCGTGATGCGCACCAGCATGATCCGCGCGACTTCCTGCAGCAGCTCCGACTTGTCCTTGAAATGATGGTAGAGCGACGGCGGGCGCACACCGAGCTTCTTGGCGACGAGACCGAGGCTCAGTTCCTCGAGCCCATGCTCGTCGATTACCTCGAGCGCAGCTTCGGCCGCACTGCTGCGCGAGATCAGCGGTTTGGAAGGTCGTGCCAAGAAAATATCCCCTGTTTCGGCCGCTCATGGCAGCCGCGAGGCGCATGCGCCAGCCTAAAAGGAGTCGGTTTACCGCTCATCGCAACATCAGGCCCCCGTCGACGACGAGGCTTTGCCCGGTGATGTAGGAGGCTTCGGACGAGGCGAGGAACAGCGTGGCGGCCGCGACTTCGGGGGGCGTTCCGAAGCGCCGCACCGGGATCATGCGCAGCGTATTTCCGGCCTTGCGCTCGTCGGCGCGGACGTCCGCGGTCATCCGTGTCTCTATGAAACCAGGGGCGACCAGATTGACGCGCACACCGTCGCGCGCCCACTGGTCGGCGACCGCGCGGGTAAAACCGAGGAGTCCGGTCTTGCTGGCGGTATAGGCCGGGGCATAGCCGATCGCGATGAAGCTGGCGCACGAGCCGACATTGACGATGCAGCCGCCGCGTTCTCGCAGGGCCGGGTGGAACATATAGCATAGTTCGACTGCCGCGTTGAGGTTGACCTCGATCACGCGGCCATAGCCGTCCATCGAATATTCGTCGGTATGCGACTGACCGGCATTGTTGACGAGAATGTCGATGGGGCCGGCTGCCTCGACGAGCGCGGCGCGGTCGGCGGGCTGGTCCATACGGGCGCGAACATAGATGAAGCGCGATAGATCGTCGTCATAATCCGCGGCGTTCACCCGCGTGCCCGTAATGACGACCTCGGCCCCCGCATCGGCGAAGGCTTGCGCGATGCCGAGACCGATCCCTTGCGTGCCGCCGGTGACGAGTGCGCGCTTCCCCTGAAAGTCGAACCGGATCATCGTCGCTCTCCCTTGTCTATAAAACTATTGAAGTTAGATAAGGCGAAGCGCAGTCTTTTTGCAAGCAAGAGAGAGGATGCGTAATGGCGAAAGGATTGCAGCGGGCGACTTTCGTCGCGCGCGACGGCTTCAGGCTGGTCGCGGATCGCGGTGGCAGCGCGGACGCGCCGGCGGTGATCCTGCTCCACGGCGGCGGGCAGACGCGGCACAGCTGGAGCCGCGCGGTCGATCACCTGCTGGCGGCGGGCTTTCAGGTCATCAACTATGATGCGCGCGGGCATGGCGAAAGCGATTGGTCGCCCGAAGGAGCCTATCAGCTCGCCGATCGCGCCGGGGATCTTGTCGCGGTAACGGCCTCGCTCGGGGTGCCGTTCGTCTTGGTTGGAGCATCGCTCGGTGGCGCCACATCGATCGTTGCGATCGATCGCGGCCTGCGTCCGGCCGGACTGGTTCTGGTCGATATCGTCCCCGAACCCGACCCGCGCGGGATCGATCGCATCGTTTCCTTCATGCGCGGTCACCCCGACGGCTTCGCAACAATCGACGAGGCCGTCGCTGCGGTTGCCGCCTACAATCCCCGGCGTGCCGTCGCGCCCGACGGGCAGGGGCTGATGAAGAACCTGCGCGAAGGGAATGACGGTCGCCTTCGCTGGCACTGGGATCCGCGCATTATCGCCTACGCGCCATCGCATCATCATGGCGTCGTCCAGCGCGCGACAGGCACGCTGGCCGCACAGCCCGACCTTCCCGTGCTGCTCGTCCGGGGGCTCTCCAGCGACGTGGTCAGCGATGCGGGCGTCGAGGCTTTTCGCGCCACATTGCCGTGGCTCGAGGTGGTCGATGTGGCGGGGGCGGGGCACATGGTCGCGGGGGATCGCAACGACGCGTTCAACGATGCGGTGATCGGATTCGCACGGCGCACCGTGTCAGTCAAAGCTCCGCACTAATCCATATTTATCACAGTAAATCAGTGCTTTGAATGGATTTTCTAAAAACCTTACGGCGTTAATTTTCTCGATTGACTTTAAATCTAATGGTCGTAGGTTATTGCTCAAGGCCGCAGATGACGGCCCGATTTTTGGAGAGGACCCGTCATGGACCGCAGTGCTTCGCTTCGCGCTATCCGCCACGCCTGCCTGGCTTCGATCATTGTCGCTGCCGGGGTGGCCATTCCGGCCTATGCCCAGACCCCCGTGACCGCTCCGGTGCCTGCACCCGAGGACACGACGTCCGCGCCGACGGAGGGCGAAATCATCGTCACCGCGCGCCGCCGCGACGAACGTCTGATCGACGCGCCGGTTGCGATCACCGCATTGGGCGGTGCCGCGCTCGACAATTATGCCGTCACCGAATTCAGCGACATGGCTTCGCTCGTCCCGACGATGGTCGCGGGCAAGGCTGCCTCGGGCTCGTCGGCCAGCATCTTCCTGCGCGGCGTCGGTTCGACCGCGCTCAGCGCCGGGTTCGACCAGTCGGTTTCCTTCGTCGTCGACGGCATGCCGATGAGCCGCGGGCGTGAAATCAGCCTCAGCCAGTATGACGTCCAGCGTATCGAGGTGCTGAAGGGGCCCCAGGCGCTCTTCTTCGGCAAGAACGCGACCGGCGGCCTGATTTCGGTAAGCACCAACAACCCGAAAGATGTATTCGAGGCGGGCTTCAAGGCCGGCTATGGTTTCGAGGCGCAGGAAAAATATGGCGAGGGCTATATTTCGGGGCCGCTCGCCGACACGCTGCGTGCACGCCTTGCATTCCGCCTGTCCGACAGCGAAGGCGCCTTCACCAACACGGCGGCCGAAACCTATCTCGATCCGCTTGGCATGGAACGTCACCGCAACAGCAAATATCGCGGTTACGGCCGGACGTATAGCGGCCGCCTCACGCTCGAATGGGATGCGGCGCCGAACCTGACCTTCCAGCTCAAGACAGGTTACACCGACCAGAAGGATGGCGGTCCGACCGATATCGTCGAACGTATCTGCGGTGGTGGTCGCGTCACGCCCTTCTCGCCCAATCCCTTCGGCGGACCCGCCGGCATTCCGCCGAGCCCCAACGCCGACTGCCGGATCGACGGCCGTTCGGACAGCTCGACGATCCCCCTCGCGGTCGCGCAGGCCAATTATCGTTATGCCGGCGACGGGCATATGTATTCGCGGCTGAAATCGGGTTTCGGGATTCTGACCGGGACGCTGACCACCGACGTGTTCGACGTCACCTCAATCACCTCCTATTACCGCTTCAAGCAGACCGACCTCAACAATGTGTCGGGTGAGGCTTATCCTGCGACCTTCTCGCAGCTCGCCGACTATCGCCAGACGTCGGAAGAATTGCGCTTCCAGTCCAAGTGGGACGGCCCGGTGAATGTGCTGTTCGGCCTCTTCGCGTCGAGCAACAAGTTCATCTTCAATACCGACGCCTATATCTTCCCGGTGCCGATCAGCCCGGTGACCGACACCTATGTCACCTTCAAGCGCGACAATGGCTTTTCGGGCAGCTCGATGTCGGCGTTCGGCGAGGTCACCGCGAATCTGACCGACTCGATCGAACTCGCGGGCGGCGCACGCTGGAGCTATGAATCGCGCGACAGCTATCAGGCGTCGCTCCCGGCGCACCTTGGCTTTGCGGCGGCGTTCCCAGCCGGGTTGCGTCTCGACGACCGCTACCGCGAAAGCGACGTCTCGCCGCAGGTGACGCTGCGCTACAAGCCTTCGCGCGACCTGACCTTCTATGCCGCGTACAAGGAGGGCTTCAAATCGGGCGGGTTCAACATCTCGCAGACGCTGACGCCGGCTGCAACCGTGGCAGCGGGCCAGTTCGGCGCCGAGCGCGCTCGCGGCGGAGAGGTTGGCGCGCGCGCGATCCTGATGGGCGGTGCCTTGTCGCTCAACGCGACGGCCTATTATTATGACTATCTCGACCTGCAGGTGCAGAACTTCGATCCGGTGACCATCGGTCAGGTCGTTGCCAACGCGGGCACGCTCCGCGTCAAGGGGATCGAGGGAGACTTCAACTGGCGCTCGGGCGGCTTCTCGCTGCGTGGCGCGGCGGCATTCAACGATGCCAAGTACAAGGACTATATCGGTCAGTGCTATGGCGGGCAGACGATCGCCGCGGGCTGTAACCTGCTGGCGCCGGCGCCGGGAGCCGCTTTCACCAGCCAGGATTATGATGGCCGCACGCCGCCGAAGGCACCGCGTTTCGCCGGGCGGATCGGGGCCAGCTATGACATGCCGCTGACGGACTCGGGCTGGACGCTGCAAATGTCGAGCGACGTCAGCTACACGGGGAAGTATAATTTCACCGATACGCTGCGCCCCGATGCAGTCCAGAAGGCCTATACGAAGCTCGATGCCGCGCTGCGCGTCAACGGTCCGGACGATCGCTGGACGGTCGGTCTGATCGGCCGCAACCTAACCAACAAGTTGGTCGTGACCGCAGCGAACGACATTCCGTTTGCCGGTGGCACGGGTACCGGAACCGCCGGGCCGGGCGTCCTCGCCGACATGTCGGCGTTCGTCGATAACCACCGCGAAATCTATGTCGAGGTGGGCTTCAAGTTCTGATCGACTGTGAGCATAAACGGGAAGGCCCGCCTGTTAATGGCGGGCCTTCTTGCGCCCGCGTCGGACGAGGCAGGGAAGGGCATATGGCCAAGCTGATTGTGGTGACGCGTGACGGGACCGAACATGAGATCGAAGGCGACACCAGCCTGACCGTGATGGAGAATATCCGCGACGCGGGCTTCGACGAACTGCTGGCGCTGTGCGGGGGTTGCTGCAGCTGCGCGACGTGCCACGTCCACATCGAAGGCGGCGACAAGAGCGCGATGCCGACGATGAGCGAGGACGAGAACGACCTGCTCGATTCGACGACCGACCGCGACGACAGCTCGCGCCTGTCGTGCCAGATCCCCTTCAGCGACGCGCTCGACGGCCTCCGCGTCCGGATCGCCGCCGAGGACTAAATGTCGCTGGCAACGCGGCATGGTTTCCTGCGGCCGGCGCCACCGATCGTTGCAATATGGGCAGCATGGCCCGGTCGCCCCATTATGCGATTTTGAATTCGGGCGGCGGCAGGCTGAGCCGCGTGTCCGCCACCGCCTCGCCGCGGAAGAAGCGCACCAGCAGATCCTGCACGTCGGGATGCGCCTCGAATACGTTGTGGCCTGCATTCTCGACGCGCACGTGCGTCTTGCGCCGGAACTGCGCCGCGACCTCGTCCTGCTCGGCGAGCACCGTGCGGCCATCGAGCGAACCGGCGATCAGCAGCGCGGGATGGTCGCTGCGGATCGGCGCGCGGAAATCTTCGCCCAGATCGACGCCCGGAATGAGGCCCGCGATCTGCGGCATCGGGAAGTTCAGCGCCTTGCCCAGCACGGCGGTTTTCCCCTCGCGCTGCACCTGTGCCAGCCGCGCGGGCGAAATGCCCGAGGCGAGGTCCATCGCCTCGGGCATGCCGCGGAAGCTGAACATGTCGGCGGGGTCGCCGAGGAACTCCGCCAGCATGTCGGTCTTGCCGGCGTCGAGTTCCAGATACATGGCCGGCAGCATCGCCAGGCCACGCGGATTGGCGACCAGCCCGCCCGCGATCAACTGCACGCCAAAGCCGCCCATGCGGATCTCGCCCGGTGCGCCGTGCAGCGTTACCTGCATCGTCAGCGGCTGGGCTTCCAGCCTGCTATGGACACGGCGCATCAGCGCCAGCAGGTCGGGCACTGCGGCGCGCGCGGCGGGATCGGTGCCCAGCAGTGTATCGACCTCGCGCAGATAGGCGTCGCTGCGCGCAGGTAGCTTCACCGTCTGGTCCAGCCCCTCCAGACTGGACAGCGCGACGTGGCTCACGCGATCGCCATGCCGCTTGAGCACGCAGAGTGCCAGATGCGAGCCATAGCTGGTGCCCCACAGGCTGATCTTCTCCGCGCCCAGATGACGGCGCAGGTCGTCGATGTCGTCGGCGCTCTGTTCGGTGTTATAGCCGGCCATCGCCACCCCGGCCCGCGTCCAGTCGGCCCAGGCATTGCGGAACTCGTCGCGGTAATGCGCCGTCATCGCGGCCTCGGTGAAGATCGGCAGCGGGCGCTTCGATACCGGGCGTTCGGGGATCGTGCTCGACAGGCCGGTACCGCGCTGGTCGAAGGCGATCACGTCGGCGACCGCGCGCAGCGCCATGAAAATCGGGAAGCGGGGCCCGGTTGCTGCGCCCGATCCCTCGCCGCCCGGTCCGCCGGCCAGATAGACGATCGGCGGGCCCGGCCGCGCTGCGGTCGAAGGGAAACGGACATAGCCCAGCCGGATTTTCCGCGAGCGCGGGTCGCGGCGGTCCTCCGGCACCTCGAAGAAGCCGCGCACCGCATCGGTCTCCTCGCCGCGCCGGTCCTTGAACCGGAAGGGGCCGGCCTGCAGCGGCGATACCGTCTGAGCCAAAGCCCGGACAAAGGCCAGAGCGGGAAGGGCGAGGGCTGCGGCGATCACGGCGCGGCGATTGAATGGTGGATTGTGCATGCCCCTCGGCTGAGCCCTTTGCGCCGCCCGGCGCTACCCCGCATCGGTCAATGGCAGCGCCTCATCGGCGAATAGCGGTGCATCCCGGCGAATGGCACCCTAGAGGAAAAGCATGCTGCGATTCTTGCTCACCGCCATCTTCCTGATCGCGCTTGCGCCTCCCGCCTTCGCTCAGGAATTGTCGTGGCAGACCTGCCACGGCACAACCGGCCAAGCCGGACCGGTGCTGCGCGATTGCCGCCCGGTCGAGGATTTCATCGATCCGCAAGGGCGCGAGCTGTGGGTCCGTTCCGCCGTCGAGGTCCCCGCCGATGCCCGGCCCCGAGCCTTTTACATCGCGGGCGTAGCGTCATCCGAAGTCTGGCTGAACGGGCGGCGGCTGGGGGACAATGGCCGCCCCGGCGCCACGCCGCAGACCGAGGTGCCGGGGCGCTATCAGGCGATCTTCCCGATCCCGGACACCGCATGGCAGCCGGGCAAGAATATGCTGGTCGTGCATCTCTCATCCTTTCACGGCGGGCTGCATTTCGCCCGCCCGATGAGCGCGATGGGTGTCTGGCCCTATCCCTTTCCACAGCCTGCCGCGCTGTTGGCGCTGACCTTTGTGGCGGCAGGAACCTTGCTCGCCGCGGCGTTTGGCTTTGGCGTCATCCATGCGATGCGCCGCACGGGGTCGAGCCTGATCCTTGCCGCCATGGCGGGTGTCGCCACGCTTCAGGCCGTGGTCGAGAGCCTGCGGATGCTGTTCGACTATGCCTATCCGCTGCACGCCTGGCGGATGAGCGCCATCTGGGTGCTGGCTGCGGCCTTTGCGATCCTGCTGGTCGCCTATGTCACCGCCCGGTTCCTGCCCCGCGCGCGCGGGCTGATGATCGGTCTGGCGCTCGGTCTGGTCGGCGCGACGGCCCTGTTGTCCGGTTTCGACGCGAAGACGGTGTGGGCGTTGACTATAGGCGTGATGCTCGCCGTCGTGCCGACCGTGGCGGGCGTGCGGTCGCGCATTCCCGGCGCGCGACCGGCGCTTGCCTGGCTGGTGCTGTTCCTTGTGCTGGCCTTTGACTCCCCCGAATGGCTGGCGGATCTTTCCTATTTTCTGCTTGCTGCGGGTCTCGTGCTGCCGCTGCTGATGGTCGAAGTCGTACGGCTGGGCCGCGACGATCGCGAGCGCGAGGCCGCGCTGACGCGCGCCGCGAGCCGTCCCGATCGCCTGACCGTCGCCTCGGCGCGCGGCGTCGAACTGATACCGATCGCCGAGATTCTCGCCGTGGTCGGGGCCGATGATTATGTCGAACTGCGTCTGGCAGGTGGCCGCACTTTGTTGCACAGCGCGCGCCTCGACGGACTGATCGCCGAGTTGCCGTCCAGCTTTCTGCGCATCCACCGCTCGGTGATTGCCAATCTTGCGCAGGTGCAGCGCCTCGAACGTGAGGGCGATCGCTGGCGGCTCCACTTGCGCGAAGGCGCGCCCCTGCCTGTCAGTCGATCCCGTCAGCCCGCTCTGCGCGAAGCTCTGGAGGTTTCAACATTCCTCGGCGGCATCGACGCAGCGGCAGGCAATAGCACCAGTCAGTAGCGGGACGGGTGTTGAGAGCGGGACAAGTCGAATTGGACAGAATGATATCGATCCAACAGCCGAGGATCGGTTGGATTTCTGGGAGCTTGTAAAGACCAATCCGACCTGCATCGGTCTGGAACTTGGAGGGTAGCGGGAACCGCAAAGTATCCATAAGCGCTTTAAATGCGTCGCTTTCTGCATTCCATCAGCCGCCTGGCCCCCAAAATGGCCCCCAAAGTCGATTGGTGGCCCCTCGCAGACGGTCTCCAGCTACGCTCAGCCCTACGTCCGAAAACGACCGATTGCGGACATTGCGAGCATCGCTTAGCGTGATCCAAATCTGTTATGGGGCTCGCGCATGAACTGGATTTCTGGACTGTTTGGTAACGCCGAAGGCGCGGAGGACGATCCGATCATACCGGTTCCTTTCCCGCCCCTTATTACGTTACTTCAGCAGCACGAGACTGCGAAGGGATCTGCGCTCACCGAGGCCGAAGTGTTGGATATACGCGATGGGGCTGTCTGCATGACGATGAAACGGTCTCGCGCTGAACAGCTTGCTGCAAGCAGAGGTTTTCCTGACATCGATCCCGCAAATGCTTGGGAAGAGTGGCTCCACGCCCGACACCAAAATTCTGATTAGTCTGCCGTCCGCTTACCACCCCAATTCGAGCCGTCGGCCGCCGATCGGGATGCGATGGCAGGAACCGACCGTTTGCGGACGTTCTATGGGATGGGCGGCCCGCCAAAACGACGTTCGGCGTTACCTCGGCCAGCGCCGCAGTGGCTCTTCTCGGGCAAGTGCGACGGTCGCATCGTCCTTTTCTTGGATGTTGATGACGTGCTTGGCGGAGAAGGGTAGCTCCGTGCCAAGCCAGAACTCGTCATTTTTGGCGATGGCATCCGGCTCGTTATCGAGAACGCCGAGATAGCCTCGCGAGGTTCTCTCACGGACAAGAACCCACATGCGTTCAACAGCCACGCTCTCGGTCGCGTTGTCGACGCTGATTCGGAAAATGAGCTTTGCAAAATCACCGGGTTGAAGGCCTTCCCGCCGTTGTTGCTCGGGCAGCCAGAAAGTTTCGGGTGCGTCGGCGTGGCGAGCCTCCCCATCCTCAAGGCACCACCCGTCAATCTCAAAGTCTGGCTCACGCATCACATGATGCTTAGCTTAACGGGGGATATTTGCAATGCGCCTCAGCCGTCTAAAACCTGCTAGCCCACTCCAGCGGTTAAGAGCCGCTGGATGTAATGGCAGCAACCGACCGAAGTTTGCCGTTCCAGACCGATCCGGTCGTGCTTACAATCGGACATTCGCTTCGATTAATATGCCTTGGGAGAAATGGGATGGCGATGGTCGCGTTTTATGCGTTGGCGTCAATTTTGGTCATAAGTTCCCCAAGTGCATGGGCACGCCAACATCCCTACGAAAACTCAAAGCCGAGCGCGGCAGATGTTCAATGGGTCGAAGCACGGCGTATCAATCCTACGATGGATGGAAATGGAGCTGATCACGCTCGCGTCAGAGAGCTTCGCTGCCAAACTATGCCTATCCGCCAATTCGATCCGGCAGGAGACCGCTGGAATCTGGAAGCGGTTGCTCGGTGTCAATACAAAGTCGCATTCAGTTCCGACACCGGTTGGGCACCGCCGATTTCCAAAAATGCCGTTTTCATTTATCTGCGCGATGGTTGCGGAGAGGCTGGGCAAGAAGCAGATTTGTGGTGCTTTATGTGGCACATTGGAGACTAACGACCGATTGTGGACATTCACCTTTGCTGGCAAATTCCGTCGAATGGCAGATGAACTTGCAAAGGCGATCACCCACGTAATCTGTTCCCGGCGCCCGGTAGGTTGACGGCTCGGTTAAAGAAATGATGTCCGCTTCCCACCCCGTTGTCGCCGTTCGATACAAATCGGGACGCGATGGCAGCAAGCGACCGTTTGCGGATGTAGGCGCGCGCTCTATAGTTTGAGATCATGAATCCACTGATCACTATTGAAGACGTGTTTGATATTCCGGCTTGGGGCGGGTTGATCGTAGTTCCGGGGCCGCTTGTCGCGGATGGCCCCGCTAGGCCTGAAGGCTCAGTGCTGCTCAAGCGCCCCGACGGTACCACCATGTCGGCAGTGCTGCGTATGGGAGAGGTCTTTCAGACTCCTCCCCCCAAGGAACGGCGATGGGCGTGCCTGCTCAAAGGCGTCCAAACTGCTGACGTGCCGATCGGAACCGAGATTTGGCCCTCAGAATAATTTTCGCTTTCGATCGATAGCGAACATGCGTCGATTAGCGGGCGAGCATCACTTCGGGATCGCGATCTAATGAGCCCCCCTCTATGAGGCGACCATCGTCAGTAACCACTACGGGTCCGTGTCCAACTAGCATTTGGTCCAAAGCACCCGTCTCAACATAAGCCCGCGACTGATAGTAAAAGGCCCATCCTTTAGAAAGGCGCTCTGGGCCAGCCGGAAGCGCTAACAACGATTCTCCGAGTTCCCGCTCCTTGGCGGTGAGAAAGGATGCGAACGTACGAACTGGCGACGCCTTATTCGGGGCTGACAAATTAGGGCGATACGCTTCCACGTTTCCAGCATCAACGGCTGCAAAGGTGCGGCTCTTGAGGATACCCATACCTTCGCTGACGCTGGCCGTGATGATTGCTGGCGGCTCCTGATCTGCCGCCGTCCGCAAAAGGGCAACGAACTGTTCGCCGGTCTCTCGCCACCAAATCCGATAGGATTTATATTCTTCATGGGCTGCCATCGGGCGATTATACAACGTTTGCACACGATGTCAGCTAACCACCCCGTTCCCGCCGTTCACGGTCGATCTGGGTGCAACGACAGCAATCGACCGATTGTGGACATTGCTGCAATCGGTTTCTGCCGCCATGTTCAACACATGGTCGATTCTTCTTTGTCTTTTGCCGATGCTCGCCTTCGGGAAGCCGTTGACGCGGTCTACCGCCATTTCGCCATGACGGCACCATCGACGATAGAGGGATGTCCTTGTTGCGTCGGCACGCGAAACGTTGATGTTTTGCTGACAACCCCCCTGCGGGACATCACTGGCCAATCGCTTTGGCGTTATGTGTCCGGCGTATATTATACGATAGGTGGCGATCGAGACTTCCGATACTTACTCCCGCGCATTCTAGAAATATCGGTTACCGATCCGGGCAATGCTAACAATCCAGAAATCGTACTGAACAAGTTAGGCTTGGCACGTTGGCGGTCGTGGGCGCCCGACGAACAGCGGGCGGTAATCGAGCTATTGGACGCTTGGTTCGAGCGGGCGCTGGCGCGAGACTTGTCGGAAGCCGAAGATGGTTGGGTGGGCCAGGAAGCCGAAAGCGTCATTTGCGGAGCCGCGCTCGCCGGGTTCCCGCTCGGTCGCTGGCTGGCTCGTTTGACCGAACCATTTGCAATGCCGGTCTTGAGTGATTTGAAGAACAGATTTCCTAGTGAGCTATCACCGTTCTGGGAGCAGTCACCAGGCGGTCAGAGGGAGCTGTCGACCATCCTGACGCAGGCGCGGGCTTAGGTCAGCTCTCCACCCCATTTGCGTCGCTGACCGCCGATCTCGATGCGATGGTAGGAAACGACCGGTGTGGTCGATTAGCTGATGGAAAGAGGCAGCCGTCGCTCATAAACCCATGCTGCTCCCTTCTTACGATAAATTACGAGATCGGTGCCACCACCCATCCTTCCCGAATATTCACTCGCATAAAATGCTGCCGTCGAGCCATCGTCCGATACGAACGGTAAGGACATAGCTAGAACAGACACCGGCCAAGGCTCTTTCCGGATCAGTTTTTCTATTTCTGAGTCGCTATGGACTACCTCGTTTTCGACAAGCCAAGTTTTCAACGCAGGGCACCGGCTGACGACGCTAACATCCCGTGTCTCTGCAGCACCCCGTAACAACAGAGTATCCGGGTTTTTCTCGGGTTGCGGCGTCTCCCCCAAGTTCGCGTCGACCTCTTGCAGCGTCGGGCCATCGAGCGGAGCGCGGGTGTGGACGGCGATTGGTCTTTTCTCGTCGTGCTTAAAGTCAGCAGCATGTGCAATGGTAACGGCACATGCGCTCTCAATCGGCGAAATTGTATCGCCTAGGGGAGCGCAACCGTGCAGCACAAATATGCACGACAGCAATGTGAGAGGCCTGCAAGACATCGCCTACGATCGCACCGCTCTTGCCATTTCGCAACGTCCGCTTCCCACCCCATATCGGACGTTCGCCCGCACTAACGTCGGAATGGCAGGAATCGGCCGATTGCCGACACTCCAAGGCGGCGTTAAACTGATTGAAGGGGGAAGCGGTCAGTATGGCAAAAGATGGAAAGCGTGCGCGATGGCGCGAGGCTGGTGAGCCCCTTCCAGACGTCGACGAGTATCTTTTCGGGAGCGGCTTGTCTCTTTCGGATTACACCCTTTCGGCCGAAGGCGTGGTCAGTTTCCGAGATAAAGCGGGTCGAGAATTTGACCTGCTAATCGACCATCCGCAGCTTGAGGCCGCTATCAAGGAGAGGCTGGAAGCTCTAGGCGCCAGAGAAGCATTTTAGCAACTTCCCCTTTCCACCCCATATCGGACATTGAGCATTTTCATCGGATCGCCTTCGCAAGCTCCCGCAAATACCGCGCAGCCGCCTTGGTCCTACCCGAATAGCCCCCATGCTTGCGCGCATGGCTGTTGCCCGTTGGCGCGCCGGGGTTAGTCCCCCCGTGCATTCGGCATCGCCGCTTACCGTGAACCGCTGGCGATTGGCACGCCATTCCCGCTCGCGTCCGTGCATGGCAGCGCGGCGCCTTCGCCAGTTGTTCCGGTTGCATGGGATTGTTTGCCGAATTTTTCATTTTCTACCTTCCCCCCATGATGATGGATTTCATCGGCGATGACGGCTTGGCCCCCTTCATTTACGTGGACGTGCCGCACGGTCTGTTCGCGAGGCTGGTGGAGCTTGGCCAGCGCCTCCAGACTGGCGCGACAATTCGCCTGCGCCTTGAACGCCAGCCGCGCATAGCGTTCGGCGGCCAGCGGATAGTCGCCGAAATTCAGGGTGGCGCGCCGCGCCAATTCGGTGAACATGGCATCGAGCGACAAAGCCTGTGCCGTTAACAGCTGGCTTGCCAGCGTCGTATCGCCCTTACTCGCCAGTTCGGCCTTCGTTTTGATGACATTGGCGAAATGGTCGAATTGCGGGTCGCCGGGCGGCTTGCCCGCCATTTTGTCTGTCAGCCCTTTGGCGACGATCCCGTGACGCATAAACGGAGCCACCATGACCCGAGCCATGGTTTCCGCTTCGCTTTCGCCTTCGTTCGCCTGGACTGTCATCACGTTGGCCGCAGCGGCTGTTTGTCGCTTCGCGGTCATGCTGCTTCGCTCCATCGAAAAAGGGTTAGCGCCGATGCGTAGGCCAGTGCGGCGATTTGCGGAGACCAGTCGGGTTGCCACCAGCCAATCAGGCTATCTGTCCTCCTACCCCATGGTATAGCTATGTGTGTGGCGGAATCCCGAACAAGCCACTTTGGCGGAATACTGCCACTTCTGCTGTTTGGCGTATTGAATTGCCATACCGGGTCGGGTGCCAAAATGGGCGGGAAAGCGGCCAACGTATCGCAATCCAATACCGGCAATCGGCCAAGGTCGCGGTCTTTGCGATGGGCTTTCAGCGCGCGCAGCCCGCGCTCCATGCGCTTGCGGGCTTTGGTTTGCGGTGCCGGTTCGCGCTCCAGCATCTCCCACGTCGGTTGCTTGCGACCCGGACCGGTCAGCCACGTCAATCGCCAGCACCGTGCACGTGACTTCTCAGACGCCTTGATGTTGAAATGGCCTTCCTGCGTCATTTCGATAAAGCCCATTTCGGCCAATTCATCGAATGCGCGACTGGCTGCCGTCAGATCGGCGATGCCCATCCGGTGCGCAGCGTCGCGCACGCTTAAATACAGGCTGCCATTGTTGCTGCCGTTGTCCAGCATCGCTAGTTCGACCAGAAGCGCCCGCGCGTTCGGATAGAGGCCACGATAGGCGTTGCTGCGCAACAGGCGATGGTCCAGTCGCACAAAGCGGCTGGTCAGGCTTCGTCCGGTCGCATCCGGCCGTCTGGCCTTGCCCTTGCGTGTCATGGGCGCAGGCCTAACCGGCAATCAGTGCGCGCAGCGACGCAGCGGGAATGAGCGTGCGCTTGCCAATCTTGCGCGCCTCCAGCCGTCCCTCGCCAATCAGCTGATATAGGCGAGTGCGGCCAAGCGACGAAACGCGACTGGCCTCGTTGATGGAATAGGCGAGCGGTTCAAGTGCGTCATTCAGGGTAGTCATGGGAGATCCTCCGTCCGATTGTGAACGGGGTCGATCTAAGGCGGCTGAACGCGTCTAGTCCGCCGAATACCGTCTATTAATAACAAAAACCGGGGTTTCCATTACTCTTGTTCCCATGATTGAAGCGCCGCAAAGATAGCTTTCCCATGAGTGCGCAAAACAGATTCCGATGGATGGATGTCTTGCGCGCCTAGCCATGAACCTAACGCCCGGCTTACGTCTGCGATGGTATTGGGTTTGAAGTCGCCCCGATAGTAGCGGCCTGCTATTTCAAGCGCTGCGGCCTCCCAATCAGCTATTGGCGGTCGCCCGCCTTGACTGGTGGCGGGATAAGATGGTGTCGGCAGCGCCGCGTCATCTTCGACATGGTTCGCAAGTAGCCTTGGTTGGAAATCGATATCCCACGCAGAAAACCATTCCTCTAAATAATTGCTCGCATTAGTGGGCGTTTCGGGCGGACAAACTGCCGTGCAGAAACGATTGTTAGCGAAAGCCCATTCATAAACGGGGCAATCGGTCATTTCGAGCTTTTCCAAATCGACGTGCGCGTTTGGCCATTCATGGTTGTCGAGTTGCTGGCGTTCTTCGGCAATCAGATCCGCAAGGACTTGCCAACGGTTGGGTTTCAAAATCTCATTAGACCCTTCGAGCTGGTAATGCTCGCCCCACTGATATTTTTGCCATCGAAAATAGCCACGCGAAACCAACTGTCCGCGACACAATAGGCTGAGCACCGCCATTTGGGGGCACGGTATTCCTTCCATCCCCAATCGATTCACCGCGTCATCGAGGCCCATGCTACAGAGAGATAAATTTCCATCGGGATCGCAAAACCCCCACTGCCACTGCTGGATTATTTTCAGCGCAGCATCTGCTCTCGAATCGGGGGTATCCATGAGCGTCTATGCACCGCCTTCAGCTTTGCGCGCCAAGCGCTTGTTCTTTGCCGCGCCCAGCCGCTCCAGCGGGTTCACAAGCGCTTCGTAGCGCCCAAACAGATGCTCAACCCGGTCGCGGTCGGTGGCGAAGGGAGCGGGGCGATAGAGGCGGTCCACGGCGCGGTCCAGCGCGGCATGGGCGCCGCGCAGATCGGCGGGCATGGTGTCTGGGTCATATAGGTCGGCAAGGCTGGACGTCGGATGCGCGGCGCGGGCATCGAGCACCGCCTGCGCCAGCGCCTCCACCTTGGAGCGCTGTGCTGGCGTGGTGTCAGGCCACGGGAAGGTGTTGTAAACTAGGCCCGGAGAATAGCTGAAGTCGCTTTTCAGGCGTCCTCCAACATGAGCAAGCCATGACATATGTGCGCGGCTGGTCAAAACTCCAAAATGCCACAATCCGGCACCTTCCATAACCAGCAGCTTGTTGCTGGGGATCGCAGGCGGCGTAACCCAGCCGATTGGCACATATTCGCGCCGTTCGGAACTAACCTCAGGCATTACCAGAAAGGGGGCATCTGGCACGACGGTCACATGATAGGCGGTGGGGTTGTCGGCCAGTTGCTTTGCCAGCTTGCCCGTTCCCGTGGATCGAAGGTGACGCACGGCAGCAATTCGAGCTTTGACATGGGGCATTTCCCGAATTTCGGCTGGTGCCAAATCGGCGGTATGCAGAATCCATCGGCCTTCACCGTTGATGAACTCATAACCACCGAGAAAAGGCCGCATTACCTTTGCAGCGCTTGGCTCCAAAGCTAGAAATTCGACGCGCTCGCTGGCATCAAAGATGTATTTGCCCCCATCTACAGGCTTGGTGCCTACGCAGATACGGGGCGCGCCTTGCAACGATTGGCTAGCACGGTTCACCACCAAATGGCGATTTGCTACACTCTTCGCATCGAACAAATAGGCGGTTAGCGCCCCGTGGCGGCTTTCCACCGGGTCGCCTTTGATGTCGGGGTAGCTGTATAGATGTTTTTCCGTTGGCTCGTGGTCACGGTGCGCCAGTCCCACAATCACCACATGCACTTGGGCCTTGCCCCGCGCTTCACTGCCCCAGCTGAAGGTGCGATGGGCGAAAACGATTTCCAGCCCGTGCCGGTCAAACAGGATGGGCCATAGCTGCGCCACCTGTTCCCCTTGGCAGATGGAATTGGTGGCAACGAAGGCAATGCGGACGTGACGGTTGCCTTGCAGATATTGCCCTGCCTTGATGAACCACGCTGCCACATAGTCCAATCTGCTACTGCTTGCGCCGTATGCAGAAACGAGGCGAGTAAACTGCTCCTGTTGTGTTTCAGTGCGCCAGACGAACCCCACAAACGGCGGGTTGCCCATGATGTAGCTGCATTTTTCCGGCGGCAACAGCGCGGACCAGTCGGCCTCCAGCGCGTCGCCGTGCAGGATATGCGCGCTGTCCTTCAGCGGTATGCGTGCATAGTTCAGTCGGAACGCCTCATTGATCGCGTTATTGGCGATATGGTCCATCATCCACATGGCCACTTCGGCAATTCGGGCCGGAAATTCCTCAAATTCGATGCCGTAAAATTGATCGACCGTGACGCGCGACAACAGCGCGGCGTCGATTTGCTGGTCGCCATATTGCGCCTTCAGCGCCTCAAGCTCCAGCCGCCGGATTTCGCGATAAGCTATGACCAGAAAATTGCCGCATCCGCAGGCCGGGTCGAAAAAGGTCAGTCGGCTCAACTTGTGCTGAAACTCGGTCAGCGCCTTGTCCCGGCCGGTCCTGCGCGACCTGATAGTTGCAAGTTCGGCCTTCAGATCGTCCAGAAACAGCGGTCCGATGACCTTCAGTATATTCGCCTCAGTGGTGTAGTGTGCGCCCTTCGCTCGCCGCTCTTTGGCATCCATCACGGATTGGAACAGCGAACCAAATATGGCGGGCGACACGCCGGACCAGTCATGCCGCGCCGCGTCCAGCAGATGCTCGCGCATGGATTGCGTGAAATGCGGCGTCCTAAGCCGACCAGCAAACAACCGGCCATTGACATAGGGGAAGGCATTCAATTCGGCCTGTAGCGTCGTCTGGCGGGCATTGTCGGGGGTATCGAGCACGTCGAACAGGTCATTGAGCACCCGGCCGGTATCGCTGCCATCCGGTTTCGTATCATTTTCGACCAGCTGGAGAAAAATGTCCTTTGGCTGGAATATGCCCGTGTCGTCGGCGAATAGGCAAAACAGCAATCGGACCAGCAATTGCTCCAGATCGTGACCGGAATATCCCGACGCCTCCAGCGCATCGTGCAGCTTGCCCATCAATTCCGCCGCCTTGATGGTGACGCCCGCCTGCGTCTCAAAACTGACCTTGCGGCCCAGCATGAAATCGAACGCGGTAATATGCTTGTGCAGGTCGCCCAGTCGGAATTTCAGTTCGGCGCGGGTTTCGAGGTCCAGCAAGACCCAGGACTGGAAGTCGCAGGTCAGCACCCATCGCGGTTGCTGCGTCGGGTGCAATCCCTCCACATAATCGAGCGCCTGCCCCTGCGCGCGGCCAAGGTCCAGATTGCTGCTTTTCTGTTCGACCAGCAATGTGCCCGGCCAAAACAAGTCGATAAAGCCATGGCGGCTGTTCAGCAGCTTTACCCGTTGCTCATAGATCGCGACCTGCTTGCGCTTGATGCCGAATATCTCGAAAAATTCATTGTAAAAGGTCTGCGTCTGGCCGCGCTCATAATGCGCATCTTTCCATTCGTCGCTGAACGCCTTGGCCCGCCGTTTGATTTCGTCCCAGCCTAAGCGCATCTGTCCCCCTTTGTTCGCAGGGGTCTATCGCCGTCCGGTCAATCCGCCAAGCCGCAAGATTTCATCCCGTTGCGCGGTCGGGAAAGGGCACAATGTCCGCGCCCTTGCGCAAAGTGTCCAGATAGTCGCTCCACCATTGCGCCATTTCGACCCTTTCCTGCCAATGCGCTCCACGATGATAGGCAGCGCGCACCTTGTCGGTATCGCCGTGCGCAAGCGCCCGTTCGATAGCGTCGGGGTGCCACTTACCGCTTTCGTTTAGCAATGTGGACGCCATCGCGCGAAAGCCGTGCGCGGTCATTTCGTCGCTGGCATAGCCCAACCGCCGCAATCCGGCATTGATGGTATTTTCGCTCATCGGGCGGGCGCGGGTGCGGATGGACGGGAACACATATCCGCTTGGCCCTGTCACCGAATGCAGATCGCGCAGGATTGCCACCGATTGCTGCGAAAGGGGGACATGGTGCGCCTTGCCCATTTTCATCTTGCCCGCCGGAATTGCCCATAGCGCCCCGTCCAGATCAATTTCGCTCCATTCGGCATGGCGCAGTTCGCCCGGTCGCACAAACACATGGGGGGCCAGTTGCATCGCCTGTTTGGTCAGCGCCTGCCCCTCATAGCCATCTATCGCGCGCAACAGTTCGCCAACGCGCTTGGCGTCGGTAATGGCCCCATAATGCGTGACCTTTGGAGCCGTTAGCGCGCCGCGAAGGTCGCGCGTCGGGTCAGACCGCAACCGCGCCGTCGCCACCGCATAGCGAAACACCATGCTGGCCAGCTGCAACGTGCGCCGCGCGCTTTCCAGATTGCCCTTGGCCTCAATCTTGCGCACCGCCGCGAGCACGTCGGCAGGCTCGATTTCGGATATGGCCAGCCGACCAATGCTGCCACGCAAGAGGGACAACAAATATTCGCTGCGCGTCGCCGTCGCGGGGGACCAGCCCTTCTCCCCGTCACGCTTGCGCTTGGCGCAATATTCGTCGGCAATCGCCATGAACGTGTCCGCTGCCTCAATGCGCGACCGCACCTTGTCGCGCTGCTTTTCTCGCGACGGGTCGATACCCTTGGCAATCATCGCCCGCGCATCGTCGCGGCGCTTGCGGGCATCGCTCAGGGTCACGTCCGGATAGGTGCCAAAGCCCAGCTTCTTTTCGCGCCCGTCGATTCGGTATTTCAGCCGCCATAGCTTGCCGCCGGACGGCTGGACCAACAGGAACAGGCCCAACGCATCGGCCAGCTTGTAAGGCTTGGTCCGGGCCTTCGCGTTCCGGATCGCAATGTCGGTCAATGCCATGTGCCGCGCTACCTAGGTCGGTAGTGGCCCCCACGCTGGGGGCCATTCCCATCGGTCGCCGCGCGTGGCCCCCACCATGGCCCCCTGAATTTGGCGGCTACAGGTGAACACTACCGGCCGCTGGCGACCTGATAATGCGACAATACTGCGCTTTTCTGGGGCTTGTCCAGACAGATACGGCCAATGCTGAACAGAAAATTGGAGCGGGTAGCGGGAATCGAACCCGCCTAGCTAGCTTGGAAGGCTAGAGCATTACCACTATGCTATACCCGCGTTCCCAAGGCCGCGGCGATTGCCAGTTTGCCCGGCCGCCGTCAAGCGCTACCCATATTCACACATCGACCGAGCGGTCCATCGCCTCCATATGTGCCTCCGGCGGCTCGCAGGGGGCGGGCGGCTCACCCGCCGCCGTGCTGAACCGCGCGCCGCGTTCCAGCGTGCGGTGGACGGGGCAGCGTTCGGCGATTTCCATCATCCGCGCGCGCTGGTCGTCGTCGATCGGCCCCTCGATATCGATGCGGACATTGAACTGGTCCGGCCGGGGATCGCTGACGTCCTTGTCGTGGCCGACCGCGGTGCGGATACGCGTCACGGGCCATTTCTTGTTCTCGGCATAAAGGCGCAGCGTCATCGTCGTGCAGGCGGCAAGCGCCGAGGAGAGCAGGTCGAAGGGGCTGGGCCCCGAACCCAGTCCGCCGACACTGACTGGCTCGTCGGCCAGAAAGACATGGTCGCCCGAAGCGATCGCGACCTGAAACTTGCCGTCGCCGGTTTCTTCGGCCTCGGCATCGACGGTCGGCGCGGGCGTATCCGTCGGCGCGGTCAGATAGGGCGCGGCCCAGGCGGCGATCATCGATCCCACGCGCTCGACATCCTGAGGCCGCGTCAGCAGGTGATCGGCGTCGTCCAGGGAGAAGAAGCTTTTGGGATGGCGCGCGGCGACATAGATTTTGGTCGCATTCTCGATCCCGACGGTGTCGTCCAGCGGCGCGTGCATCACGAGCAGCGGCCGGCGCAGCGCCGCGATCCGCGCGCCCTGATCCTGTTGCCGCAGATCGTCGATCAGCCCGCGTCCGACGTGGAAGCGCCGACCGCCAAGCAATACGTCGGCCGCCCCCTCTGCATCGATCACCGCGAGCGCGGCGGGATCGAACTGATGGAGCGTATGGGCGACATCGAAGGGGGCGTTGACCGTTGCGACGGCGCGGATCGCCGGGAGCGCGCCGGCGGCCGCGATCGCCGCCGCACCGCCCAGACTATGACCGATCAGCAGCGAAGGCGCCTTGCCTTCGTCGGTCATCGCGCGCGCCGCTGCCTCGATATCCTGAACATCGACCGAAAAACGGCTGTCGGCAAACTCGCCCTCGCTGTCGCCGAGACCCGCAAAGTCGAACCGGAGTACGCCGATACCCTGCCGCGCGAGCAGGCGCGCGATACGGACGGCGGCGCGGTTATCCTTTCCGCACGTAAAGCAGTGCGCGAAGATTGCCCAGCCGCGCACGCGCCCGCCGGGCATTTCCATCCGCCCGGAAAGCTGCTTTCCGTTTGATCCCGAAAAGTGAAATGGACGCGTGACCATTGTATCCCCTTTCGATCGCGCACCGACTCCGGTCGCGTCCCGATGATCGTCCGCGTTCGCGCCTCGATTGTCCAACAGGAACTTTTTCAGATGATGACCGTTTCATCCACGTAGTCGAAATGCAGGATACACCGGCGAGGCAACAGGTTGCCCGTCCTTCCGGAGGCACAGGCCGCCGCGAAGGTCGGCTTCGTGCGGCGGCCGAACAAGGAGACATCAGATGTTCAAATGGGCTTTGATCTTTGCAGTGATCGCGCTGCTCGCGGCGGTTCTTGGTTTCGGTGGCATCGCCGGCGCCGCGGCTGGTATTGCAAAGATCCTGTTCTTCGTCGGACTGGCGCTCGTCGTGCTGTTCCTGATCCTCGGCGCGGCCGCTGGACGGAAGGTGGTGTAGCCGCTGGCACGGGCCGAAATATTTCCGCGATACGCGGGAACCATTCAGTCCGGACGAGCGTTTATATTACCTATCCGATCGAAAGAGACGGTAGAATTCGCTTCCTGTCCTCGGACGGAAGCCAAGGAGCCCCGCCGCAGAAATGCGACGGGGCTTACTCTTTTCCGGCCCCCAAATTTCTGGCCCCAAAAGGCGCATTTCGCTTGCGCCGCCATGAACGGCGGGCCGTTTCTGCGACATCTTGCGACAATTTTTCGTCCATCCGGCAACGGTGTGGGACAAATCGCCCTTAGAACGGGCTCATTGGGACACCGCGGATCATTCGATCCTGTCCTCTGGTTTAGTCCTTTGACGAGGAGTTCGTTACGTGAAGAAGAAGCTCTCTTTCCTGACCCTGGGCGCGGCGCTGATCGCCGTTCCCGTCCTCGCGGCTCCCGGCGCTGCCGACCGTGATGCCACCCAGACGCGCGCCGAGGTACAGTCGCGCGCTACCGAAATGTTCGCCAAGCTCGACGTCAACAAGGACGGAAAGCTCGACGCGAGCGATCGTGCCGCCAAGCGCACCGAGATGCAGGCCAAGATGTTCGACCGTCTCGACGTCAACAAGGACGGCAGCATCAGCAAGGCCGAGTGGGACCAGCATGGCGCCGACCGTGCGGCGAAGCGCGGTGAGAAGCGCGCCGACGCTGGCGCCGGTGACGGCAAGCGCGGCATGCGCGGCCACGACGGGAAGCGTGGCGGCCATGGCATGATGATGGCGCGCGCCGACACCGACGGCGACAAGGTCATCAGTCAGGCCGAGTTCCAGGCCGCAGCGCTCGCGCGCTTCGATGCCGCCGATGCGAACAAGGACGGCAAGGTGACGCCTGAAGAACGCGCAGCCCAGCGCGAGGCCTGGAAGGCGAAAGCCGGCGAATGGCGCGGCAAGCGCGGCGCTCCGCCTGCGGCGCCCGCCGGCGAATAATCGATTTGGCAGGGGCGGCCGCGCGGCGGCAGCTTTTCTCCCCCCTCCCTGGCATTGCCTTTGCTTGCCGTCCCTGCCAGCTATCGCCCACCGGTCCTCGCGGCCGGTGGGCGAACTATTTTGTTTGACGGACGAACCATGACCGACACGCCGCGCATATTGCTGATCGACGACGAGCCCTCGATCCGCGAACCGCTGTCCGAATATCTGGAGGCGCAGGGCTTTGCTGTGACCGATGCGGCGAATGCCGCCGAAGCGCGGTCGGTGTTGCGGGCACAATCGGTCGATCTGGTGGTCAGCGATATCATGATGCCCGGCGAGGATGGTCTGTCGCTGACGCGCCACCTGCGCGAGACGAGCAGCATTCCCGTGATCCTGCTGACCGCGCGTGCCGAGGATACCGAACGGATCATCGGGCTGGAGATCGGCGCCGACGATTATGTCGTCAAACCGTTCAACCCGCGCGAGCTGGTCGCGCGCATCCGCACCGTGCTGCGGCGCACGCAGACCAATGGACGGGCGCTCGACAATAGCGGGACGAGCTATGCGTTCGGGCCTTGGGTGCTCCGTGAGGTCGAGCGCGTGCTCGTCGACGAGGAGGGTATAGAGGTCGCGTTGTCGTCGGGCGAATATCATCTGCTTCACGCCCTTGTTCGTCACCCGCGTCAGGTGATGAGCCGCGACCGCCTGCTCGATCTGGTGCGCGGGCGCGAGGCGGATATTTTCGACCGCGCGATCGACAATCTGGTAAGCCGCCTTCGCAAGAAGATCGAGATCGACGCGGCGCACCCGCAGATCGTCAAGACGGTGTGGGGCGGCGGGTATACGCTCGCGTGCGAGGTCAAGCGGCTGGGGCCGGCGACGTGAAGTTGAGGCTCTGGCCAAAAAGTCTGGTCGGACAGCTGGTCTTCGCTGTCGCCGCGATGCTGTTCGTTGCGCAGGCGATCAATTTCACTTTGCTGTCGCGCGGGCTCAAGCAACAGACGCTGGCGCATGGCGGGGGCATGGCGGTCGCGCGCGTGATCGATGCGATCGAGCGCGACCGGCGCGGTGAGTTCCGGCGGCCGCCGAATGACGAGGAAGAGCGCGAGCGTGCGCAGAAGCTGATGATATCCTCGACACCGCCCGATCTTCCGACCGGTGCGGTGCGGCTGCCCGAACTGTCCAGCTATATCAGCGGGCTGCTGAGCGACACCAATATTCATGCAGAGTCTATCGAGGCGTGGGCTCTGCCGCCGCGGTCGAGGCAGCGGCTGCAGCGCGCGGCTTTTCCGGATCGTGCCGTCATCGTCGTCGCGAAAGTCGACGGACGTTATTTCGCTGTCCGGTCGCGGATCGCGGCGGGTGGAACCCGCTTGTCGGGCTTCCTGATCTGGCAGACGCTTTCGCTCTATCTGCTGCTGCTGATCCCGATCGTCGTCATCGCCTATCGCGCCGCGCGGCCGCTGCGTGACCTGACCCGTGCCGCACGCGCCAACCCGGCGATGCGCGACGCCACGCCGCTGGAGGAAGAGGGGCCGTCCGACGTTCGCGACCTGATCGCGGCGTTCAACGCCTATCGCACCCGCATCGCGACGATGTTGTCGGACAAGGACCGGATGCTGGGCGCGGTCGGCCACGATCTCCGCACCCCGCTGGCCAGCCTGCGCGTGCGCGTCGAGGGAGTCGAGGAGGACAGGCTGCGTGAAAAGATGATCGCCTCGATAGACGAGATGACCGCGATGCTGACCGATATCTTGGCACTCGCCCGTTCGGGGGCGGGAACGGAGGCGCAGGAGCGCGTGCCGCTCCGCGAACTCATCGGGGAGCTAGAGGCCGATTATCGCGAGCGCGACAAGGATGTGGCGGTCGGCGATGTCGCCGATGTCGCCGATGTTCACGTGCTGGTCCGCCCGATGCTGCTCAAACGCGCGCTGCGGAATCTCGCCGACAATGCGCTGGCCTATGGCGTGCGGGCACGGCTGTCGGTGACCGCAGCGGCTGGCCGGGCGCGCATCATCGTGTCGGACGACGGTCCAGGGCTTACCGAAGAGCAGATTCGGACGCTGATCGAACCCTTTGCCCGCGGCGAGCAATCGCGCAATCGCGCAACCGGCGGTGCCGGACTTGGCCTGTCGATCGCACGCGAGATCGCGGAGGGCGAGGGCGGAGCGCTCACGCTCGCGAACCGTAACGGCGGCGGGCTCGATGCGGTGATCGAATTGCCGGTTCAGGCGTAGATCGCGATTGCCTGACTGCCGCTCAGCACCGGCTCGCCTGCGCGGTTCCACAGCATCATGTCCTGCACCGACAGGCCGCCGCGCGCATAGCCGGTCTTGGCCGACAGCAGCCACCAGCCGTCGTCGGTCGTCGGCGTGCCGCCGAGCATGTTGACCGTCCAGTTCATCGAGCTGATCGGGCCGAATTCGCTGAACAACGCCATCGCGGCCGGCGGCAACGCGTCGCCGAGAGCGAGCAGCTGGATCGCCGGATGACAGTCCGGCTGCTCGACGAAGCGGACCCACGTCAGATATTCGCCGACGTCGCTTTTCCAGGCAAAGCGCGGACCGGTGGTCGGGCGCATGTCGAAATGCCGGACGAACGATGGGCGTGCCTTATGCTCGGGAACCGGTTCCAGCGTTTCGGGCGCGGGGGCATCGGGCATCGTCAGGCGGTTGTGGTTTAGATGGCTCGCGCGCTCGCCCGAGAAGGCGAACACTGCGGCGGTCCCGAAGCCCTGATCGCTCGACACGCCGGCGTCGATGAACAGGCTAGATTTCGACTGGCGCAGCACCCGCGTGTTCACGGTGCAATCGCCTCCCACGGGGCCGACGAAGCTGATCTGCGCATAGCGGAGCGGCGCTTCGGTCGGGTGGAGCAGCATTGTCCCCGCGAGCGCGACGGCCGAGCTGATGCCGCCATAGGCGGTGCGACCCTGCATCCAGCCTTCGTCGATATGCGCGGTCGCAGCATCGCCATCGGCGCGCACGGTGGAGAGAAGCGCGTCGAGCGCGCTGGGAGAGGTCGTCATCTTTGCCTTAGTCCTCGATCTGGAACGTCAGCCCCGCATTGGCGGTAAGCCGTTCGATCAGCGCATCGCCGAGCAGCGCGCCCGGGGTCCATACCCCGCCGGCGCTCTTGTTTTCGAGCAGCGCAATGCCGGTTTCTGCGATCATCTTCGACGTCGATCCATAGCCGGGGTCGCGGTCGCCCTGAACCGAGGCGCGAACGGTGGTGCCGTCGGGATATTCGCCGATGAAAAGGACGTCATAGAAGCCGTTCTCGCGCTGCTCCTTGCTCGGGCCGTCGCCGGGCTTGATGCTGGGGTCGAAGGGATTCGCCTTTGCCATCGCTTCGGCCATCGCCTTGCCGGCGTCGCCGATCGTCGTCATCACCATCTCGTCATAGACCAGATCCTCGCCCCATTTATGACCGAGCAGGAAGTTGGTGCGGTGGACGTTCTTGGTGTTGATCGGGGCCATCACGAACGGCGCGGTCCAGGTGCCGGTCGCGCTGTCATATTCGGGGACGAGCCCGGTTGGCTGTGATGGCCCCTCGAAGCCCGGGGTCAGCGCGAAGCTGGACTTCAGAAGCAGCGCGAGCGACGGCTTCTTCGCGATAGCCTTCAACGTTTCGGTCAGACTCGCGATCGTGCCGCCCGACGCGCCGCCTGCCATCTTGCGGACGCGGCCCTTGACGCGCGGCGCGGGCTTGCCGTGGCGTTTGATCGCCTCGGCCTGCAGGAAATGAACGCCGAGATCGAAGGGGATCGAGTCGAAACCGCAGCTGAAGGTGATGCGCGCGCCAGAAGCCTTGGCGGCCTCTTCATGTTCGTCGATCATCTCGCGCATCCAGCCGGGCTCGCCGCAAAGATCGGCGTAAGCGGTGCCGGCGCGGACGCACGCGGCGACGAGTCCGTTCCCATAAAGCTGGTAGGGGCCCACGGTGGTCAGGACGACCTTCGTGCTCGCCGCCATCTTGTCGAGGCTCGCGGGATCGCTCGCGTCGGCGACGATCAGCGGCGTTTCCTCGCTGGCGCCGATCAGGTCGCGGACCTCGGCGAGCTTGTCGAGGCTGCGCCCCGCCATCGCCCATTTCGGCGCGTCCTTGCGACCCTTGTAATGGTGCGCGAAATATTCGGCGACGAGACGGCCCGTGAAGCCGGTCGCGCCATAGACGATGATGTCGAGATCGCGGGTTCCCGCCATGGCCATCCTCCCTTTACGTAAACGTTAAGTGGAGGCTAGCGCAGGCGGGAAGGCTTGCCAAGCGCGAAGCGTCAGCGGCGCCACCAAGGGCGCTTTTCGACAACGACCGGCGCGTCGACCGCTTCCGCGCGGCCCTCGGCGCGCGCGGCGCGGAGCTCCGCATTATGGGCGTCGATTTCGTCCCGGCGTTTGCGGCGCAAGCCGTCATAGCTCCAGCGGGTGTTGCCATAGCCGAAGAGGCACAGCAGGCCGCCCGCGATCGCCAGATTCTTCATCGCCATCATCGCCTGCATCGGGTCGGTGAAATCGCGGTGGAAGAAGAGGATCGTGAGTAGCACGAAGCCGGCGAGCAGCACGGAGAAGAGCCGGGCATAGATGCCGAGCGCGATGCAGACGCCTGCGATCAGTTCGAACAGGCCGGTCGGGATCGCGAGCCCGCCCGGCAGGCCTGCGGCGCTTATCATCGCGCCGGTGTCGGTGACGTGAATCAACTTGTTGATCCCCGACACGATGAAAATCACGGCGATGAACAGGCGGCCGATGAAGACGGCGATCATGGACATAGGGAATCCTCCACTCGCGCCCCGTCCGCTGTGCAGACAGGACGCTTGGGAGCGGCGTGGGGTTCCCTGAACCCGTGCCTTAGAGTTTGGGCAGCGTAACGCCCTTCTGCCCCATATATTTGCCCGCGCGGTCGGCGTAGCTCGTCTCGCACGGCTCGTTGCCCTGCAGGAACAGGAACTGGCAGGCGCCTTCGTTCGCATAAATCTTGGCGGGCAGGGGGGTGGTGTTCGAAAACTCCAGCGTCACATGCCCTTCCCAGCCGGGTTCGAGCGGGGTGACGTTCACGATGATGCCGCAGCGCGCATAGGTAGATTTGCCGAGGCAGATGACGAGCACGTCGCGCGGGATGCGGAAATATTCGACCGTCCGCGCGAGCGCGAAGCTGTTTGGCGGGATGATGCAGACGTCGGTTTCGCGGTCGACGAAATTCTTGGGATCGAACGCCTTGGGATCGACGATCGTGCTGTCGACATTGGTGAAGATCTTGAACTCGGGCGCAACGCGCGCGTCATAGCCGTAAGAGGAGAGGCCGTAGCTGATGCAGCCGTCGCGGCGCTGTGCCTCCACGAACGGCTCGATCATGCCCTGTGTGCGGGCGGCTTCGCGAATCCATTTGTCGGAAAGAATGCTCATGCCGCTGTCTTGTCGGTCCTGCGGGTCTTGCGCAAGCGGTCAGTCGATGAGGCCGAGATCCTTCGGCCCGAAGGCGGCGGGGAGCAGCTCGCTGAGCTTGTAGCTCTTCACGGCCGTGCCGTCGCCCGAAGCGCAATGGACGAGGATGTCGGTCTTCGAGCGTTCGGCGGCTTCGTTCAAAATCTGGCGGCAACGGCCGCAGGGATTGACCGGATCGCTGCCGACCAGATCGTCGCCTTGCGGTCGCCCGCCGATGATCGCGACCTCGGCGAGTTCGCCGATCCAGCCCTCGTTGGCGATCTTCGCGATCGCCGTGGTTTCGGCGCAGAGGGTCAAGCCATAGCTCGCATTTTCGACATTGGCCCCGGTGACCACGTCGCCGTTCTTCAGGAGCAGCGCGGCGCCGACATGAAAGCCCGAGTATGGGGCGTAGGCGCGGCTCGCGGCATCGCGGGCCGCGGCGATCAGGGCGTCGAGCGTGTCGCTCATGGCGTATCTCCTTCGGGGCGGACGACGTTCCAGCCGACGGTGCCATCGGCGCCCGTCAGCCGGACATAATTATTGGCCTGCCACATCGCCCAGGGATGCGCGCCATAATCAGGTTCGAAGAAATCGCGGCGGAGCCAGGTCGTGCGCGCGATGCCCTGCGTCACCTTGTAATCGGACTCGAAAGCAGGGCCGGGGGCGATCAAGCTGCGCTTGCCGGTATGCGCCTCGATCTGGGCAAGAAAAGTGGCGAGTTCGGACAGCAGCAAGGCGCGCGTCGGCCGGTCGGGGCAGCGATCGTCATAGTCGAGCCAGACGACCGCGGGCAGCGCGTCGGCGCGGCGCGGGACGTGCCGGATGAAGTTCGCGGCCTGATCGGTCGCAAGCTGGCAGAGACTGTAGCGGTGGATCGCGCCGACCTGCACCCCGACCTCGCGTGCACCCGACAGGTTGCGTGCGAACATCGGGTCGATGCCGGCGTTGCCGTCGGTCGCCATAACATAGGCAAAATCGGCGCCTGCGGCCTTGATCGATCCCCAGTGGACGGTGCCGTTGCCGGCGTCGATCGTCACGCCTTGCAGCGGAAAGAGGTTACGGTCGGGGGTCCAGCGCGCGGCCCACCAGAGCGCGAGGCCTGCGAGCAGCAGCAGGAGCGCGAGTCCGCCGCCAACGCGGCGTAGAAAGCGTTTGATCGCGCCACGCCAGTCGACCGGCGCGCTGTCGGCGGGTTTCGCCGCCTTGCCCTTGCTGCGTGCCCCCGTTGCCATCGTCAGCCCTTGATGTGGAGCACGCAGATCAGCGTGAACAGACGCCGCGCAGTATCGAAATCGACCGCAATCTTGCCGTCGAGCCGGTCCATCAGCATTTCGGCCGCCTCGTTGTGGAGGCCGCGGCGGGCCATGTCGACGGTCTCGATCTGTTGCGCGGTCGAGGTCTTGATCGCCTGATAATAGCTGTCGCAAATCGCGAAATAGTCGCGGATCGGGCGGCGGAAGCGGCCAAGGCCCAGAATGATCGCCTCGAGCGGCGAGCCGTCTTCGCGGCTGATTTCGAAGATCAGCCGGCCTTCCTCGACGCGGAGCATCAGCCGGTAAGGGCCGGCATAGCCATCGGGATGGCCGCGCTGCGGCACGAACTTGTTATCCTCAATCAGGTCAAAGATCGCGACGCGCCGTTCCTGTTCCACATCGGGGTTGCGCCAGACGATCGAGCCCTCGTCGAGCTCGACCGAGATAATGCGCTGTTTGGAAGGGTCGGCGTCGGTCATGCTGCAAGTGCTTCTACCGGTCGCGCGGCGAAGGGCAAGGGGGGGACTTATCCCCAGAACGACCCCCGGCGCTACCGGCCGGCAAAGCCAAGCCGGTTGCGCGTATCGGGTGAACGGCGCATGGTATGGCCATGGCTGAACTCGCTCTCTTTCCGGCCCCGGTCACCACCGGGGAAGAACGTCAATTACCCCGCAATATCGAGGCCGAGGCTGCTTTTCTGGGCGCCATTCTGATCGACAACCGAGTCGTCGAGGATCTGCCGGTCCAGCTTCAGGCCGCCCATTTCTTCGAACCGCTGCACGGCCGCATCTTTCAGCAGACGATGGCGCTGATCGAGCGCAACAGCATTGCGACGCCGGTGACGCTGAAACCTTTCTTCGAAGCCGACGAAGCGATGAAGGCGGTCGGCGGGGTCGGCTATCTCGCGCAGCTCACCGGTTCGGGCGCGGGCCTGATCGGTGCGCGCGACTTCGCGCGGCAGATTTTCGACCTCGCGCTGCTTCGCGAGCTGGTCGGCGTCGGGCGCGGGCTCGTCGATGGCGCGCTTGATACGAGCGAGAGCGTCGATCCGCACGCGCAGATCGAGGAGGCCGAAACGGCGCTCTATCGTGTCGCGGGCGGCGAGGCCGAAATGGGATCGGTGAAAAGCTTCAGCGCCGCCAGCCTGACGGCATTGCAAGCGGCCGAGCGTGCCCTCAATTCGGGCGGCCATCTGTCGGGTATCACGACCGGTATCGGCAGCATGAACGCCAAGATCGGCGGCATGCACAATTCGGACTTGATGATCCTCGCGGGGCGTCCGGGTATGGGCAAGACCTCGCTTGCGACGAATATCGCCTATAATGCTGCTGAACGGTTTCGCCGCGACGAGGAAGACGGCATCCCGCCCGAGAAGAATATGGGCGCGAAGGTCGCCTTCTTCAGCCTCGAAATGTCCGCCGACCAGCTCGCGACGCGCGTGCTGGCCGAACAGTCAGGCGTGTCGGGCGAGGCGCTGCGCATGGGCAAGATCAGCAAAGAGCAGTTCCAGCAGCTCAGCCGTGCGGCGCAGACGCTCCAGACGTTGCCGCTGTTCATCGACGATACGCCGGGCCTGACGATCGCAAGCCTGCGCACCCGCGCGCGCCGTTTGCAGCGCCGCCATGGCATCGGCTTCATCATCGTCGACTATCTCCAGCTGCTGCAGGGTTCGTCGAAGAGCGGCGACAACCGCGTGCAGGAAATTTCCGAAATTTCACGCGGCCTGAAGACCTTGGCGAAGGAACTTCATGTTCCGGTGATGGCGCTGTCGCAGCTCAGCCGTCAGGTCGAAAGCCGCGAAGACAAGCGTCCGCAGCTCTCTGATCTTCGTGAATCGGGCTCGATCGAACAGGACGCCGACATGGTGCTCTTCGTGTTCCGCGAGGATTATTATGTTGCCGCGCGCGAACCCAAGCGCCCGGTCGAGGGCGACGACGTCAAAATTCATGCCCAGCACGAGGAATGGGCGGCGGAGATGGAGCGCGTCTTCGGTCTGGCCGAAGTGATCGTCGCGAAATCGCGTCACGGTTCGACCGGCAAGATCCGCATGCACTTCGAGGCAAAGACGACGAAGTTCAGCGACCTCGCCGACGAGAGCCAGGCTTACGCCGACTACGAATAAGCTTCAGAATGCCGGATCGTTCGCCGGGTCATCGTCGATGGGCGTGACCGCGGTGTGGATGCCGCATTCGGTCTTGTCCCAGCCGCGCCAGCGGCCCGAACGCGGGTCTTCGCCGGCCTGGACCTTCGACGTGCAGGGCGAGCAGCCGATCGAGGGATAGCCCTGCGATTCCAGCGGGTGGCGTGGCAGGTCGTGCGCCTCGAAATAGGCGTCAAGCTCTTCGCGCTTCCAGTTGGCGAGCGGGTTGAACTTCAGTCGGCCGGTGCTGCCGTCGAGTTCGAAGCGCGGCAGGCCGCTGCGCGTCGAGGACTGAAAGCCCTTGCGGCCGGTGATCGAGGTGTCGAAATCGGTCAGCGCCTTTTCGAGCGGCTTTACCTTGCGGATTTCGCAGCAGCCGTCGGGGTCGTAAGACCAGCGCAATTCGGTTGCGTCCTTCGCAGCAAGATCCGCAGGGTCGGGCGTCAGATTGACGATATTGAGACCGAGCCGCTCGGCCAGCGTGTCGCGATAGGCAAGCGTTTCGGGGAAATGCTTGCCGGTATCGAGGAACAGCACCGGCATGTCGGGCGCTGCCCGGCTAACCAGATGAAGCAGCACTGCGCTCTCGGCGCCGAAGCTGGAAACAATCGCGGTATCGCCGAGAAGCCCCGCACCGATCACGCTCGCGACGACCTCTGCCGCGTCCTGACCGCGGAACAGGTTGTTGAGGCGGATAACGTCTGCCTGCGTGAAACGCGGAGCCACGTCAATCCGGTCGCGGGTCCGATCCTGTGCGGAGGTGCGGACGTCAGCCATGCCGCAGCTTCCAGATCGGCACCGCGCCGTCGGCCGCGCCCTGATAATGTTCGGGCCAACGGGTCAGTGCCGCCTCGACATCGGCGGGATTCAGTTCCTTGTCGGGAACGAAGCTGTCGAAGCCGCAGCGCTTCATATAGGCGATCTGGTCGACGAGGACGTCGCCCTGCGCGCGCAGTTCGCCAGTATAGCCTGCCTCGCGCAGGATACGCGCCGACGAATAGCCGCGGCCGTCGCGAAACTTCGGGAAGGCAACCTCGATCAGCGCGAGCCGGTCGAGGAAGGGGATCAGCGCGCGCGCATCTTCGTCGGGCTCGAGCCGCACCGCAGTCGCATTCGACTGTTCGAGGAAGGCGTCGAGGGTGACCGCGGGTTCCTCGCCATCAGCATGAAAATGCTCAACCATAGATCGCCTCCTTGAAGGGGGCCATGCCGATACGGCGATAGGTATCGACGAAGCGTTCGCCATCGGTACGTTCGGCCAGATATTTGTCGGTAACGCGCTCGACCGCATCGACGATGCCATCCTCGTCGAAACCGGGGCCCGTGATCGTGCCGAGGCTGACGTCCTCTGCGCCCGATCCGCCAAGCGACAATTGATAGTTTTCAGTGCCCTTACGGTCGACGCCGAGGATGCCGATGTGGCCGGCGTGGTGGTGACCACATGCGTTGATGCAGCCCGAAATCTTGAGCTTCAGTTCGCCCAGCTCCTTCTGGCGACCGAGATCGGAGAAGCGCGTCGCGATCTTCTGCGCGACCGGGATCGAGCGCGCATTGGCGAGGCTGCAATAATCGAGTCCGGGGCAGGCGATGATGTCGCTGATCAGGTCGAGGTTCGGTGTCGCGAGACCCGCTGCGTCGAGTTCCTGCCAGATGGCGTAGAGATCGGCCTTGCGGACGTGCGGCAGCACGATGTTCTGTGCGTGGGTTACGCGCAGTTCGTCATGGCTGTATTTCTCGGCAAGATCGGCCATCAGGTCGATCTGCGCCGAACTGGCGTCGCCGGGGATGCCGCCGACGGGCTTCAGGCTGATATTGACGATCGCATGGCCGGGGACTTTGTGCGCGGCAACATTCTGGTCGACCCAGACCGCGAAGTCGGGATCGCTGCGCTCGATCGCGTCGGGCGCCGAAGCGTCGAGCGCGGGCGGTGCGAATTGCGCGGCGATGCGGTCGAACTCGGCCTTCGGCGGATCGATACCCAGCGACTTCACATGCGCGAACTCTTCCTCGACCTGGCGGCGATATTCGTCGGCGCCGAGTTCGTGGATGAGGATCTTGATCCGCGCCTTGTAGATATTGTCGCGGCGGCCGTAGCGGTTGTAGACGCGCAGGCACGCCTCGGCGTAGCTCAACATATCCTCGAGCGGCACGAAATCCTTGATGAGCGGCGCGATCATCGGGGTGCGGCCCATGCCGCCGCCCACGTAGAAAGCGGCGCCGTGGACGCCATCGCGCTCGACGATCTGGATGCCGATGTCATGGAGGCGCATCGCGGCGCGATCTTCCTCGGCCGCGATGACGGCGATCTTGAACTTGCGCGGCAGATAGCTGAATTCGGGGTGGAAACTCGACCATTGACGGAGCAGCTCGGCCCACGGACGCGGATCGGTGATCTCGTCGGCAGCGGCGCCGGCCCACTGATCCGAGCTGATGTTGCGGATGCAATTGCCGCTGGTCTGGATCGCATGCATCTCGACCGACGCAAGGTCGGCGAGGATCGCGGGTGCGTCCTCCAGCTTGATCCAGTTATACTGGAGGTTCTGCCGCGTAGTGAAATGGCCGTAATCGCGGTCATATTTGCGCGCGATATGCGCCAGCATCCGCATCTGACGGCTGTCGAGCGTGCCATAGGGCACCGCTACGCGCAGCATATAGGCGTGAAGCTGGAGATAGAGGCCGTTCATCAGCCGCAGCGGCTTGAACTGGTCCTCGGTGATTTCGCCCGCAAGGCGGCGGCGCACCTGATCGCTGAACTCGGCAACGCGAGCGTCGACCATCTGCTGGTCATATTCGTCATATTTATACATGTCAGATCACCCAGTCGCCGGCCGCGGGATCGGCGGGTTTCAAAGTCAGGTCGGGACGCACGGTCGGGCCGAGCGCGCGGATGCGGTCCTTGATATGCGCGGGGCGCGGCCCCTGGGCCGTCTGCTCACCGGCGATGATATAGGGTGCGTTGACGCGGCGTGCGCCTTCTTCCGCGGCGAGGATAGCCTCGCCGGCATCGCCGACATCGGCGGCGTCCTCGATATGCAGCGACCAGTCGGCGCCGGTCCACCAGGTGACAAATCCTGTTTTCAGGTCATTGCCTGTGAGCAGTTTCATGTGAAGTCCCTCATATTTTCTATGTTTGCGGCAACTCCGGGAGCGCCGAGGCAGTCGAGCGCGTCAGCGCGCGCCGCGACCTTGCCGACGATGATCAGCGCCGGGCTGCCGACTTTTTCGCGTGCAACGAGGTCGCCGAGATCGGTCAGCAAAGTGCGCAGCACGCGCGCGTCGGCGGTGGTGCCGCGCTCGACTACCGCGACAGGCAGGTCGGGCGAGACGCCATCGGCGATCAGCTTGTCGGCGATCGCAGAGGCCGTCGCGAGGCCCATATAGATGACGAGCGTACGGCCATGGCCTGCAAGCCCCGACCAGTCCTGATCGGTCAGATCCTTGCACTGGCCCGCGACGAAGCTGACGGCGCTTGCATCCTCGCGGTGCGTGAGGGGAAGGCCGGCCTGCGCGGCGCAGCCCGCGGCGGCGGTGATGCCGGGGACGACCTCGCAGGCAACGCCGGCTTCGCGGGCAGCTTCGAGTTCTTCGCCGCCGCGGCCGAAAATGAACGGATCGCCGCCCTTCAGGCGCACAACCTGCTTGCCGGCCATAGCCTCGCGCACGATCAGGTCGTTGATCAGTTCCTGCTTCATCGTGTGGCGGCTGCGCTGCTTGGCGACACTGATCCGCTCGACGTGCGCCGGGATCAGGGCGAGCACGCCTTCGCCGACCAGCCCGTCATGGACGACCAGATCGGCCGCCGTAAGCAGCCGCGCGGCGCGCAGCGTCAGCAGGTCGGGATCGCCGGGGCCGGCGCCGACAAGCCACAGCTTGCCTGCAGGGAGAAGGGTCTTTTCCATGCAGGACAAATGGGCCGCCGCCGCCAAGATGGCAAAGCAGCCTTTATTGACGGCGATGAAGGTAAAATTGGGGTGGCCTAGAGATACTTCTTCGTCACCAATTGCGACCCTTCGGGATCGCGCAGGCCGACCCCGATCGAGGCGCGCATGGCATCGCTTTCGGCGCTCGCGACCGGATAGGCGCAATAGTCGGCAGCGTAGAAGGCGCTCGGCCGGTGATTGCCCGACAGGCCGATGCCGCCGAAAGGAGCGGCGGATGACGCGCCGTTGGTCGGGCGGTTCCAGTTTATCACGCCGGCGCGGGCGTTCGCCCAGAACTGGTCGTAAAGCTGCGGTGTGCCGCCGATCAGTGATGCCGACAGGCCGAAGCTGGTGTTGTTCGCCTCGGCAATTGCGGCTTCGAAACTGTCGACGCGGATGACTTGGAGCAGCGGGCCGAACAGTTCGATGTCGGGCCGCTCTGGCATCGCCGTCACATCGATGATCCCGGGCGTCAGATATGGACGATCCGCGATCGGACGCGACATGTGCCGCACGACCTGGCCGCCGTTCGACATCAGGATCAGGAAGCTCTCGGTCAATCCGTCGGCCGCCTCATTGTCGATCACCGGGCCCATATAAGGTGCCGGGTCGGCGTGCGGATGGTCGACGATCAGCCGGTTCGTGAGCGTCTTTACCTCTTCGAGCAGCCGTTCGGCGATGCTGTCCTTGACGATCAGGCGGCGCGCATTACTGCACCGCTGGCCGGCGCTGAGGAAAGCCGACTGGACCACAAGGATCGCGGCGGTCGCGATATCGGCGGTGTCCCAGACGACGATCGGGTTATTGCCGCCCATTTCGAGCGCAAGGATCTTGCCCGGCCTGTCGGCGAACTGGCGGTTCAGCGCCACGCCGGTGCGCGCCGATCCGGTGAAGAGCAGCCCGTCGAGGCCCGCGTGCGCGGCAAGGGCCTTGCCCGTGTCGGGGCCGCCGATGACGAGCCTGAGCACCTCCTGCGGAACGCCGGCGCTGTGGAACAGTTCGACGAGTTTTGCGCCGACGGCGGGGGTCTTCTCGGACGGTTTGAACACCACCGAATTGCCCGCGAGCAGCGCCGGGACGATATGCCCGTTGGGCAGATGCGCCGGGAAATTATAGGGGCCGAGCACGGCAAGCGTGCCGTGCGGTTTGTGGCGCACCGCGTTGCGCAGGCCCATCGCGCCTTCGATGCGGCGGTTGGAGGTGCGCTCGGCATAAGACTTTACCGAGATATCGACCTTGTTTGCGACCGACTCAACCTCGGTTCGCGCTTCCCACAAAGGCTTGCCGGTCTCGCGCGCGATGAGGTCGGCCAGGACTTCGCCCTCGGCCTTCACCCGGTCGGCGAAGCGGCGGAGTGTTTCGGAACGGAAGGTGACGGCTTTCGCGGCCCATTCGGGCCAGGCGCGCCGGGCGATCTCGACCTCGTGATCGACTTTGCTCACCGGGCCGCGCCACAGCTCGTTGCCGGTCGCGGGTTCGAAGGAAAGCAGCTGTTCACTCATGGTCATCCGCCTCTTATCGGTGAAAGCGGGAGGCGGCAACCGCTGCGGCCCATTTCGGTGACGGATCGCTTGCACGCGGCGCGCGGGTTGGCGATAGACGGGCGGGAAGCGCCAGATGAAGAGGGGAAAGCGCGATTTCGGTGAAGCAGGACATCAAGCGCGGCTGGGACGACCATTATTGGTGGTCGCACGATGGCGTCCGGCTGCACGCGCGCGTCTATGCCGGGCCTGACGGGAGCGAAGGTCTGCCGCCGATCCTCTGCATGCCCGGCCTTGCCCGCAACGCGCGCGATTTCGAGGGGCTGGCGCCGCATATGGCCGCGAAGCGGCGTGTGATCGTTGCCGAATTCCGCGGCCGCGGCGAAAGCGCCTATGCCAAGGATCCGATGACCTATGTCCCGCTAACCTATGCGCAGGACATCATCGCATTGTTCGACGACATGAAGGTTGGGCGTTTCGCAACCGTCGGCACGTCGCTCGGCGGACTCGTCTCGATGCTGCTCGCGGCGACGCAGCCAGGGCGAGTTATCGGCGCGGTCCTCAACGACGTCGGACCCGAGCTCAACGCGGCGGGACTCGATCGCATCCGCGACTATATCGGTGCGGGGGGCAGCCAGCCGACATGGATGCACGCAGCGCGCGCCTTTTCGGAACTCAACGCCGCCATTTATCCGCACTACGAGATCGAGGATTGGCTGCGGTTGACCAAGCGGACGCACCGGCTGACGCCCGAGGGGCGGATCGTCACCGACTATGACAAGCAGATCGCGGCGCCGCTCCGCGTTCCCAACGGCGGCGACGCTGCGCCGGACCTGTGGCCCGTCTATCGAGCTTTGGGCGAGATTCCGGTGCTTATCCTGCGCGGTCAACTGTCCGACATCCTGTCGGCGTCGGCAGGCGCGAAGATGATAGGCGCCTTGCCGCAGGCGCGGCTTGTCGAGGTTCCGGGGGTCGGTCATGCGCCGACGATGGACGAGGACGAGGCCCGCACGGCGATCGACGCGTGGATCGCGGAGCTTCCGGCAGCGTGAGCGCGGACGAGCCCGAGACCCCCTGGCCGATCCGTATCCTGCACCTCCATTCGAGCTTCTCGCTCGGGGGCAAGGAGGCGCGGGCCGTCCGGTTGATGAACCTGATGGGCGACCATGCACATCACACTATCCTGTCGGCGATGCCCGACGCGCTCGGCGCGCGCGACGCAATCGATCGCGGGATCATCGTGGATTTTCCGAAAGACGCCCCCGCGCTGCACGGCAAGCCGTCGCTACCGCGCTACCGCCAGCTCGCCGACTATATGACGCGGTTCGAGCTGGTGCTGAGCTATAATTGGGGCGCGATGGACGGGGTGATGGCGCGCCGCGTCCATGTCGGCCGGCTTTGGCACAGCATGCCCGACCTGATTCATCACGAGGACGGCTTCAACGAGGATGAGAGCGTCCGGCGCAACTGGAAGCGCAATCTGTTCCGGCGGATGGCACTGCGCCGCAACGCCGCGGCGCTGGTGGTGCCGTCGACGCTGCTTCAACGGATCGCGACCGATGAATGGGGCGCGGGCGACCGCGTGGAGCTGATCCGCAACGGCGTCGACGTCGCGGCCTATGGCCGTGGCCCAAGCGCGTCGATTCCCGGTTTCGAGCGGCGCGAGGGCGAGGTGGTGATCGGCACCGTCGCGGGCCTGCGAAAGGTCAAGGATTTGCCGCGGCTTGTTCGCGCGGTGGCGACGTTGCCCGCAAATGTGCGGCTGGTGATCGTCGGCGAGGGGCCCGAGCGCGAGGCGATTGCCGCCGAGGCTGCCGCTTGCGGCATGATCGGCCGACTGGTCATGCCCGGTTTCATGGCCGAGCCGGCACGCTGGATCGGCCATTTCGACCTGCTGGCGCTGTCGTCGCGGAGCGAACAGGCACCGATCGCGGTGATCGAGGCGATGGCGGCGGGGCTTCCCGTGGTGAGCCCCGAGGTGGGTGATGTCGCGGCCATGGTATCCGACGCCAACCGGCGCTTCATCGCCGGCGACGAAGCGGCTTTTCGCGCAGCGCTGGCCGAACTGGCCGGAAATGTTGCGCTGCGCGCCAGCATCGGCGCCGCCAATCGCGGGGTCGCGGCCGAACGCTTCGACGAATCAGCCATGGTCGCTGCCTATGAAAAGCTCTATGCTCGCGGGCTTGAAGGATACGGCCCGTTCAGCGGCCGCTGGATCGGCACCGATTGACAAAAGTCACCGTTTTCCGCTTACGGAAACGACAGACGGGGCCGCGGTGCGGGAGCGCTGGCGGTGGAGAGAAAGAGGTTCATAGTGTTCAAAGGTTTGAAGCCCATCCTTTACGGCGGACGCGAAGTCTGGCCGCTGGTCGAGGGTGGCAAGGGCGTGTCGGCGACCAACCATATGTCGAGCGGCGCCTGGGCGGCCGCCGGCGGGATCGGCACCGTGTCGGCGGTCAATGCCGACAGCTATGACGCCGAAGGCAAGATCGTCCCGCAAATCTATCACGCGCTGACGCGCAAGGAGCGCCACGAAGAACTGATACGGTACGGCATCGAAGGCGCGGTCGCGCAGGTCGAGCGGGCGTATGAGGTTTCGGGCGGCAAGGGCGCGATCAACATCAACGTGCTCTGGGAAATGGGCGGCGCGCAGCAGATTCTCGAAGGCGTGCTGGAGCGTACCAAGGGCAAGGTAACGGGCGTCACCTGCGGCGCGGGCATGCCGTACAAGCTCAGCGAAATCGCCGAACGGCACAATGTTCTCTATCTCCCGATCATCAGCTCGGCGCGCGCCTTTCGCGCGCTGTGGAAGCGCGCTTACAGCAAGGTTCCGCATCTGCTGGGCGCCGTGGTTTACGAAGATCCCTGGCTTGCCGGCGGCCACAACGGCCTGTCGAATGCCGAAGATCCGCTGGTTCCGCAGGATCCCTATCCGCGGGTCGCCGCGCTGCGCGAAACGATGCGTGCCGAAGGGATTTCGGACGATGTGCCGATCGTGATGGCGGGCGGTGTCTGGTATCTGCGCGACTGGGAGAATTGGATCGACAATTCCGAGCTCGGCCAGATCGCCTTCCAGTACGGCACACGGCCTTTGCTGACCGAAGAAAGCCCGATTCCGCAGGAGTGGAAGGACCGTCTCCGCACCCTCGACGACGGCGACGTGCTGCTTCACCGCTTCTCGCCGACGGGTTTTTATTCGAGCGCGGTCCGCAATCCGTTCCTCCGCGATCTCGAAACGCGCTCCGAACGCCAGATCCCCTATTCGAAGCAGGAAGCAGGCGATCATATCGTCCAGCTCGACGTCGGGGTGAAGGGGAAGAATTTCTGGGTCACGCCGCACGACCGCGCCCGCGCGCGCGACTGGGCGGCCGAGGGCTATACCGAAGCGCTGAAAACCCCGGACAATACGGTGGTTTTCGTGACCGAGGCCGACAAGGCGATCATCCGCAAGGATCAGACCGATTGCATGGGCTGCCTGTCGCATTGCGGTTTCTCGTCGTGGAAGGACCATGACGACTACACCACCGGCTACCTCGCCGATCCGCGCAGCTTCTGTATCCAGAAGACACTGCAGGACATCGCGCACGGCGGCGATGTCGAACAGAATCTGATGTTCGCGGGCCACGCCGCGTTCAACTTCAAGACCGATCCCTTCTATTCGAACAACTTCACCCCGACGGTGAAGCAGTTGGTCGACCGGATTCTGACGGGGGATTGATCGCCTTCAGGGTGGGTGGGCTCAGGCCCACCCCTCCAACACCTGATCGGGCGGGCGGTGGCCGTCGCACCAGGCGCGGATGTTGGCGATAACCTTTTCGCCCGACGCCTCGCGGCCCTCGATCGTCGCCGAGCCGAGGTGGGGCAGCAGCACGACATTGTCGAGCGCGAGCAGGGCGGGATCGACCGCGGGTTCGTGCGTATAGACATCCAGCCCCGCACCCGCGATGCGGCCGGTTTGCAGGGCTGCGATCAGCGCCTTTTCGTCGACAATCTCGCCGCGCGCGGTGTTGATCAGATAAGCCGTCGGCTTCATCGCGCCGATACGCGTCGCGCTGACCATCTCGTGCGTTTCGGTGGTGTGCGGGCAGTGGATGGTCACGACGTCGCTGATCCTCAGCAACGTATCGACGCTGGCGTGATAGCTCGCGCCCAGCTCTTCCTCGATCGCCTCGGGCAGGCGGCGGCGGTTGTGATAATGGATCGACAAGCCGAAGGCGCGCGCGCGGCGCGCGACAGCCAGCCCGATGCGGCCCATGCCGATAATGCCGAGCAGTTTGCCGCCGACGCGATGGCCGAGCATCGTGCTCGGCGCCCATCCTTGCCACTTGCCCGACCGCATCAGCTTCTCGCCCTCGGCGAGCCGGCGCGGCACCGACAGGATCAATGCCATCGTCATGTCGGCGGTGTCCTCGGTAAACACCCCCGGCGTGTTCGACACCATGATGCCTTTGGCGCGCGCCGCCGACAGGTCGATATGATCGACCCCGGCGCCGAAGTTGGCGATCAGCTTCAGCCGGTCTCCTGCCGCCTCCAGAATTTCGGCGTCGATTTCGTCGGTCACCGTCGGTACCAGCACGTCGCAGTCCGCGATCGCTGCCTTCAGTTCGTCGCGGCTATAGGCATGGTCGTGCGCCGACAGCGCGACGTCGAACAATTCGGCCATGCGGCCCTCGACATGCGGCATCAGCTGGCGGGTGACGATGACGCGTGGGCGTTTCGGACGGGATGAATCGGGCATGGCCGCTGCTAGAGCGCGCCGCGGCATCGCGGTCAAGAGGGCGGAGCCGCTTCGGAGCCGGGCGCTATTGTGGACGAATGCCGCTTATGATGCGGCGAGCGGTTGAAAAGCCGGGCCGATTTTGACAAGGCTGGGGGATGACCAGCCGCCATATTCTGACCCTCGCCCTGCTGCTCGCCGCCGTGGGACCGGCTGCCGCGCAATCCGACGTTGAATTGCCCTATTGGGCCTCGATCAACGTCGACGAAGCGCGGATGCGCAAGGGGCCGTCGCCCGACGTCCCGGTAATATGGGAATATCGGCGCAAGGATCTGCCGGTAAAGGTGGTTGCGCGCTTTGAAACCTGGCGCAAGATCGAGGATCCCGACGGGACGCAGGGCTGGATGGCGGCGCGGCTGCTCAGCCGGACGCGCACCGCGATCGTCACCGGCGGCATTCGCCCGATGCGCGAGGAACCGAATATCGCGGCCGCCGTTGCCTATCGCGCCGAAGCTGGCGTCGTCGGCCGGATCACCGACTGCAAGGACGGCTGGTGCCGGATCGATGTCGGCGGCCGCAAGGGCTGGATTGAAACCGACCATATCTGGGGCGATTGAGCACCCGTCGATACGGCCGCTTCGGCTTATTTCTTCTTCGGCGTGACCGTCACGACGGTGCCGTCATCGGCGGTCGCGGTAAAGCTGCCGTCGGCGCCCGGCTTCGACTTGCTCCAGCACATCCCGGGCTCATCGCCTTCGGGATCGAAACAATCCTTACCGTCGTGCTGCGCGAACAGGCCCTTGACAGCTTTTCCTTTTCCGTCGGTGTCGACATAGGTTCCGTCGGCGTTGATTGTCGATGTCGCGATCGTGCCGTCCGCCATTTTGACATCGTATGTGCCCGGCGGCGTCCCCGAGTCGGCAGCGGCGGCCGGCGCCGCGGTTTCGGCGGGTGCCGGGGCGGTTTCCTTCGACTCTTCAGTCTTTTGCGAACAGGCGGACAGCGCTGCGAGTGCGGCAATCAGAACGAGCTTTTTCATGTCGATGTCTCCCCCATGAGAAGGCCGGAAGGCTATGCCTTTCGGGAAGGGGCGGCAACGACAATCGCGACGCAGAAAAGAGGGTCGACGGTTGCCCGCCGACCCTCTTCCGCTATTCGACTATCGCTCGCGTTTAACGGCGGTAGCGAAATTCGTCGCGATAGACCTTCACCACCTTGCCCGTGCGGGCGTTGACCAGCAACAGGTCGTTATAGTGGCGGACATAGGTCAGGCCGGCACCGGCGCGCGGGACGCCCCAGCGGCTGTCCCAGGTCGGACGATAGGCCGGCGCGTAATAGTTCGAGCGGAGCGTCGAACCCACGCGGAACTGCTGATATTTGAACGGCGCGCGATAATTCTGGTAGCGCGCGTCACGGCGCCAGTCGCGAACGTCCTCGCGATATTCCTTTTTCGCGCTGCGAACATCCTTGCGCGCATCGCGGACGTCGCCACGGTCACCATAGCGCTTCGCGTGATTGAGGTCGCGCTGTTCCTGGCGGATTTCCTGACGGTCGCGACGGAGTTCGCCGGTCTGGGCCTGCGCCGCAGCCGGGATGATCATCGCGGCGATCAGGCCGGCGGTGAGAAATTTAATCTTCTTCATATGCCATTCCTTTGCATCGTCAGGGGGAGGGGATCTGCCCGATGACTGCGAATGGTCTAGGCGAGTCGGTTTGAACCGAACCGGAATGCGCCGTTTATTTTCAGGTCATTAGTGTCGCAATTTGTCGCGCCATGGCGACGAAAGGGCGCCGCCTTGCGACGACGCCCCGGAACTTTTCATGAATGGCAGATTCAAACGAGTTCGATCGCCACAGCGGTTGCCTCGCCGCCGCCGATGCAGAGGCTGGCGATGCCGCGGGTCTTGCCGTGGCGCTGGAGCGCGGCGATCAGCGTCGTGATGATGCGCGTGCCGCTGGCACCGATCGGGTGGCCAAGCGCCGTCGCGCCGCCATGGACGTTGATCTTCTCGTGCGGGATGCCGAGGTCGTGCATCGCGAACATCGCGACGCAGGCGAAGGCTTCGTTGACCTCGAACAGGTCGACGTCACCGATCTTCCACCCGGCCTTTTCCAGCACCTTGTTGATCGCGCCGACGGGGGCGACCGTGAAGTCCTTGGGCTCCTGCGCGTGCGCGGCGTGCGCGACGAGCCTGGCTACGGGTTTCGCGCCCTTGGCATCGGCGACCGACTGGCGCGAGAGGACGACAGCAGCGGCGCCATCCGAAATCGACGAGCTGGTCGCGGCGGTGATCGTGCCGTCCTTGGCAAAGGCGGGCTTCAGCGTCGGGATCTTGTCGGGGCGGCCCTTGCCCGGCGCTTCGTCGGTGTCGACGGTGACCTCGCCGGCGCGGGTCTTGAGCGTGACCGGGGTGATCTCGGCGGCAAAGGCGCCGCTGGCGATCGCGGCCTGCGCGCGGCGCAGCGACTCGATCGAATAATCGTCCTGCGTCTCGCGGCTCAGCTGATAGGCGTCGGCGGTGTCCTGCGCGAAGGTGCCCATCGCGCGGCCGGCCTCATAGGCATCTTCCAGCCCGTCGAGGAACATATGGTCATAGGCGGTGTCGTGGCCGATGCGCGCGCCCGAGCGGTGCTTCTTGAGTAGATAGGGCGCGTTGGTCATCGACTCCATGCCGCCCGCGACGACCAGATCGACGCTGCCCGCGGCGAGCGCTTCGGCGCCCATGATCACGGTCTGCATGCCCGAGCCGCAAACCTTGTTCACGGTCGTTGCCTGCACCGATGTGGGCAGGCCGGCCTTGATCGCGGCCTGGCGCGCCGGTGCCTGACCGAGGCCGGCGGGCAGCACACAGCCCATATAGATGCGTTCGATATCGCCGCCCGACACGCCTGCGCGTTCGACCGCCGCCTTGACGGCCGTTGCGCCGAGGTCGGTCGCGCTCGCGTCCGAAAGAACGCCCTGCATGCCGCCCATCGGGGTGCGGGCATAGGAGAGGAAGACGACGGGATCGGTGGCGGTCATATCGAGAGACTCCGTAGGGGAAAGATACGTCGGCGGGTCGCTTAGCGCCTTTGCTGCACTTGCGAAAGGGGTAGGGGACAGGTGGGGAGCCGGTTTCATCTTGCAACCCGCTGCACGGCGTGATCAAACAACGCCCGCAAATCATAAGGGGAGATGGGTCATGGCTAGTGCGATCAAACAGGACATCGCCAGCGAAACCGCGCGGATGGACGAGGTGCTGGCGGCGCAGAAAGCGAGCTTTACGGCTGCCATGCCCGAAAGCCTTGCGGTGCGCACCGATCGCATAGACCGTGCCATCGCGCTGCTTGTCGACAATGCCGAGGAATTCGCCAAGGCGGTGAGCGAGGATTTCGGACATCGCAGCCGCGAACAGACGCTGATGACCGACATCATGCCGTCGGTGAGCGCGCTCAAGCACGCCAAGAAGCATATGGCCGCCTGGTCAAAGGGCGAGAAGCGCAAACCCACCTTTCCGCTCGGGCTGCTCGGTGCGAAAGCCGAGGTCGTTTATCAGCCGAAGGGTGTCGTCGGTATCGTCGCGCCCTGGAATTTCCCCGTCGGTATGGTGTTTGTGCCGCTCGCGGGCATTCTGGCCGCCGGTAACCGCGTGATGGTCAAGCCGTCGGAATATACCGAAAATGTATCGGCGCTGATGGCGCGGCTGGTCCCGGACTATTTCGACGAGAGCGAAATTGCGGTCTTCACCGGCGACGCCGATATCGGGGTGGCTTTCTCGAAACTCGCCTTTGACCATATGATCTTCACCGGCGCGACCAGCGTCGGCAAACATATCATGCGTGCCGCCGCGGATAATCTGGTGCCGGTAACGCTCGAACTCGGTGGCAAGTCGCCGACCTTCATCGGGCGCAGCGCCAACAAGGAACAGGCGGGTCAGCGCGTCGCGCTCGGCAAGCTCATGAACGCGGGGCAAATCTGTCTCGCCCCCGATTATCTGCTCGTCGCCGAGGATCAGGAGAGCGAGGTGATCGACAGCGTCACCAAGGGCGCGGCCGCGCTCTATCCGACGATGCTCGCCAACGACGATTATACGTCGGTGGTGAACGTGCGGAACTACGACCGCCTGCAATCTTATCTGGCCGACGCGCGAGAAAAGGGCGCCGAGGTCATCGAGATCAATCCGGGCGGCGAGGATTTCGCGAGCGCCAACGGGCACAAGATGCCGCTGCATATCGTGCGTAACCCGACCGACGACATGAAGGTGATGCAGGAGGAAATCTTCGGCCCGATCCTGCCCGTGAAGACCTACAAGACGATCGACGAGGCGATCGATTATGTGAACGCCAACGACCGACCGCTCGGCCTCTATTATTTCGGACAGGACAAGAGCGAGGAGGACCGCGTGTTGTCGCGGACGATCTCGGGCGGTGTGACCGTCAACGATGTCCTGTTCCATAACGCGATGGAGGATCTGCCGTTCGGCGGGGTCGGCCCGTCGGGCATGGGCAATTATCACGGCTTCGACGGCTTCAAGACCTTCAGTCATGCGCGCGCAGTCTATCGCCAGCCGAAGCTCGACGTTGCCGGGCTGGCGGGTTTCAAACCGCCCTATGGCAAGGCGACGGCGAAGACGCTGGCGAAAGAGCTCAAGAAATAACTTGGCAAAATGCGGCGCTTCGCCTTAGGGAAGCGCCGCGCTTTCGGGCGCGCCAAGGTTGCTTGGGCCCCTGTGGTGAAATTGGTAGACGCGCTCGACTCAAAATCGAGTTCCGCAAGGAGTGCTGGTTCGAGTCCGGCCAGGGGCACCATCCACCCGACCATCATCGTTACGACCGCGGTTGGCCCTTCAGCACCTCGCTCGCGATCTTTTGCAGCGCCACCGCCTGCTCGTCCGACAGGCCGAGTTCGTCGGCGCCCTTTTCTTTCGCGCCCAAGGTCACCGGATCGACGCCGGTGATCGCGCCGAACGTGACGAGCGCCGAAAGATAATAGCCGGCAACGCTGGCGTGATAATTGTCATAGGTCCACAGATCGAGCTGGCCGTAACCGATCCCGTCATAGGGGTTCGGGTCGGCGACGCCTGTCGTCATCGCACGGTTCCACGCCTCGCCGACGGGCAGGATGCCCCGCACCGCCGGGTTCGCAGCGCGCGCTTTTTCGGCGGCGGCGGCGAGATCGTCCGCCATCGCGGTCACCGGCTTGCCATGCCAGTGCCCCTCGGGCCTGTAGGTCTGGTCGGCGCGTGTCCAGGTTGCGGCGAGACGGATGTCGACCGCCGGATTGCGCTTTTTGAAGAGCGCGACCATGCGTCCGACATCGCGGATGTAGTTGGCCGGATCGCCGGGTTTGGCGCGGTCGAGCGTGCTGAATTCCTGCAGCACGACAATGTCCCACGGCTTGTCGAACAGCTGGCGCCGTTCTTCATAATGGAAGGCCAGCGATTTGCCGCCCTGCGTCTCGAGGCTGACGCGATAGTCGAGCCCAGCCTGTTCGCAGAAAGCTTTGAACAGCGCCGGCACCCCGCCATAGCCGGCGCCGTTGAGGTCGGTCACCGTGTCGGCGCCCCAGTTGCGCGCCGCCGAATGCGCGCCCTGCGTAAAGCTGTTGCCGACGAACAGGATCGTTCGCGGTGCGGCCTTCGCAGCGGCGCTGGCGGGGGTCGCGCCGGCGGCGGTCGGCGCGGGCGCGCTCTCCTTTGCCGATGCCGCCGGCGCGAGGGCGAGCCCGGCGCAGCCGATGAGCAGCCAGATACCGGACCCGTGTTTCATATCAGAACTCCGTAGTGACCGAGGTGTACCAATAGCGGCCATAGGGGTTGTAGAGCGACCCCAGATAGCCTTCGGACGACAGCGGCGGCTTCTTGTCGGCGATGTTGCGGACGCCGACGCGCCAGCGCATGTCGCCGCCGATGCCGTCGCGGTCCTTGATGCGGACTTGGGCATAAAGATTGGCGGTGAACTGCGACTTGATGCGCCACGGATTGCCGTTGGTATCGACGAAGGCCAGCTCGTCGACCGCGCCGGTATAGCGGCCGAACGCGCCAATCTGTAACTGGCCGAGCGACCATGTGAGCGATGCGGTGCCGCGCCATTTCGGGCGCCCGTTCGCCTCGATCAGATTCTGCGTTTCGGGCAGCGGGGTCGCGGCGTTGATGTCGCCGTTCGCACGCGCCTCGACAAGCTGGTCGACCGTGTCGCCCGGCGCACGCGAGAATTTGAGCAGGCGGCTGGCGTTCAGAGTGAAGTCGAACTTGCCGATGTCGGTCTTCGGCGACTGCCAATAGAAGGCGAAGTCGATCCCGCGCACCGTCTGCGGCTGCAGGTTGATGAACTGGTCGCGCACCGTCATGATGCGGCCGACCGGCGCGATCCCGGTGCCGGCGAAGGCGGCGATATCGTCGGCGTTCGCTGCGTCACGAATGACGTTGGGGTTCGACGATCCTTGCAGGCGCAGCAGATAGTCGAGTGCGATCGCGGTGTCGTTGCCGAGGATGCCGACAATGCCCTTTTGCCGGATCGACCAGTAATCGACCGTGAAGGTGATCTTGCCGAGACCGGAGGGCAGGAAGGCCGGCTCGAACACCGCGCCGATGTTATAGTTGGTGCTCTTTTCGGGCTTCAGGTCGGGGTTGCCCGACACGCGGCGCGAATAGCCGACATTGTTACCGCAGGCGTTGAAGTTGCTGATCCGGCCGGCGCGCAGGTCGACCTCGCAGCGCAGGAAGTCCTGGCTGGTCGCAAGCCGCGCATATTCGACGGCGTTGACCTGTTCGAGATTCGGCGCGCGGAAGCCCTGCGAGAAGGAGCCGCGGAAGCGCAGCCCGTCGACGACATCCCATGCGGCGGCGACCTTCGGCCGCGCGACGCTGCCGAAGTCGCTGTAATGCTCGTAGCGGCCCGCGAGTTGCAGATCGAAGCGGCGCATCAGCGGGATGTTCATGTCTTCGGACACGAGGGGAACGGCGAGTTCGGCATAGGCGGCGGCGACGGTGCGCTTGCCATAGGTGTCCGGATTGTCGCTGACCGCGGCGGCGTCGCTGATCGTGACTGCGCCCGACACCATGTCGATGAAGGGCTCTGACCCGTCGACCGCGGAGTCGCGATCGTCGCGCTGTGTCTCGCGGCGCAGTTCGACGCCGAACGCCATTCCGACGTCGCCGCCGGGCAGGGTGAGGAGGTCGGCGCGCGAGGCGCGGAAGTCGCCCATCGTCAGCGTCGTTTTCGAGCGGCGGCGTAGCTGGAAGGTGATCGCGTCGATCGCCGTCTGCGAGCTGGGCGTGCAGTCGCCCGAACTCAGGCTGTTGATACAGCCGCCGTTGAACGGATTATAAGCGTCGGGGGTCGAAAGCGCGAGGCTCTGCTGAAGCGCCGAACTGCGCACGGCAAGGCTGCTGTCGACCGCGGAGGCTTCCGAATAGGTGAAGGCACTGTCCCATTTGAAGCCTGCGGTCTCGCCACGAACGCCCAGCAGGGCGCGAAGCTGTTCGCCGCTGACCTTCACCGTCTGCGGCCCCGTATCGACGAAGCGATAGGTGGTGAGGAGGACCGGCAGGCCAGCCGCGGGCACGTTGACGAGACCGGGGATGCGGTTGGGATTCGGCTGGCCGTTGATCGTCGTCGCGCCGAAGGGATTGTAATAGTTGCTCGCCGGAATCCAGATCTGGTTGAGGTTGATCACCGGCGGCTGGATGCGCGTCGTGTTCGACCGGTAATAACCGAACTCGCCGAACAGGGTGAGTGTATCGGAGAGGTCGTAATGGCCGTTGGCAAAGGCGTTGTAACGCTGCACGCTGGGCATCACCGTCGTCCCCGCTGCGGTGTCGTAACGCAGGTTGCGAAAGGCGCCCGTCGTCGCGAGCGCGGTGTTCACGAGGCAAAGATCGGCGGTCAGCGCCTGTGTGCAACCGCCGAGGCTGGTCGGCCGCACGGTGAACGCGCCTGCCGCCGTCGTCAGATTGGTGGTGCCGCGGCGCGGCCGTCCGCCGGTGACTGGGACCATCAGCGCGGGCCAGGCACCGCGTGTCGCGCGCGCATCGGGCGTCGTTGAGCTCGCAAAATCGGGATAGTCGGCAAACAGCGGTCGCAGATCCGCCGAGGCGGTGAAATCCTGATCCTCGGCGCGCAACGCCGCGCGGTCGGTATATTCGAACGACAGGGTGATGTTGCCGCGATCGAAATTCTTCCCCGCCAGGATGTTGGTCTGAAATTCGCGCAGATGCGTGCCTTCGGCGCCGCCATATTGGGCCTGGACGCGCAGGCCGTCATAATTGTCCTTGAGGACGGTGTTCACGACGCCCGCGACCGCGTCGGAGCCATAAAGCGCGGCGGCGCCGTCGAGCAGCACCTCCATCCGCTGGAGTCCGGTCGTCGGGATCGCGTTGGAGTTGTAGCTGAGCACCGGCACCGTACCGGTGTCGGACAGTCCCTGGCTCGCGGGGTGCGTGACGATGCGGCGACCGTTGAGCAGGACGAGCGTGTTGCCGACTCCGAGCCCGCGAAGATTGATCGATCCGACATCGCCGCGTGCGGCGTTGCTGGTCTGGGCGTTGTTGCCGGGGTTGAAGGTGACGTCGCCCATTTGCGGAATGCTGCGGATCAACTCGTCGCCGCTGACCGCGCCGATGGCATCGATACGGTCCTGGTTGACGACGACAACGGGAAGCGCCTCGGTGACGCGGGCGCCTTCGATACGGGTGCCGACGACTACGATGTCGCCCTGCGTCTCACCGTCATCGCTGACGTCCTGGCTTGCGGCGTCGGCCGTTCCGGGCGCGGCGTCCTGCGCGCGGGCCGGAGCGGAGGCAAGCAGGCAGATCGCCGTGCTCGCCAGCAGCATTGCCGAAGTGGAACCCCTCATTGATCGTCTCCCTTGTTTTCGTCCGGGCCTTTGCGGCCTCAGTCCGGATCTTGTTCTATTGGTGGCGCGGCCAGTGGCGGCGCCACGCCGCTGTCCAGCGCCAGCCGCAGCTGGTCGCGGTCGAGCGCATTGTCCCAGCGCGCGACGACTACCGTCGCGACCGCGTTGCCGATGAAATTGGTGAGGCTGCGGCACTCGCTCATGAAGCGGTCGATGCCGAGGATCAGCGCCATGCCAGCGACCGGCACCGACGGCACGATCGACAATGTCGCGGCCAATGTGACGAAGCCCGCGCCGGTGACGCCGGCGGCGCCCTTCGAGCTGATCATCGCGACGCCGAGCAGCGCGAGCTGTTCGCCGAGCGACAGATGGACGTTGCACGCCTGCGCGATGAACAGCGCCGCGAGCGTCATATAGATGTTCGTGCCGTCGAGATTGAAGCTGTAGCCGGTGGGAACGACGAGCCCGACGATCGACTTCTTGCAGCCGGCACGCTCCATCTTTTCCATCAGGCTGGGCAGCGCGCTTTCGGACGAGGAGGTGCCGAGCACGAGCAGCAGTTCGGCGCGCAGATAACGGATCAGCTTGAAGATCGAGAAGCCGGCGAGCTTTGCGGTAATGCCGAGGACGACAACGACGAAGAGCAGCGAGGTGATGTAGAAGGTCGCGAGCAGTCCGGCGAGATTGGCGAGCGATCCCACGCCATATTTGCCGATCGTGAAGGCCATTGCGCCGAACGCGCCGACCGGCGCCGCGCGCATCAGTATGCCGACCAGCTTGAACACGACGAGCCCGACGCGCTCGAACATATCGCGCACCGGTGCGGCGGGTTCACCGACCATCAGCATCGCGATGCCGAACAGGATCGAGACGAACAGCACTTGGAGTAACGATTCGCCGGCGAGTGCCGAGACCAGCGTCGTCGGAATCGCCGACATGATGAATTCGACGATGCCGCCGCCGTGCTTGGCTTTTTCGACATAGCCGCTCACGGCGCCGGCATCGAGCGATTTGGGATTGATGTTCATCCCCGCGCCCGGCTGCACCGTGTTGGCGACGATCAGCCCGATGATCAGCGCGAGGGTCGAGAAGAAGAGGAAATAGGCAAAAGCCTTCACCGCCACACGACCGACCGATTTCAGCTCGCTCATCCCGGCGATGCCGGTGACGAGAGTCAGGAAGATCACCGGGGCGATGATCATTTTCACGAGCTTGATGAAGCCATCGCCGAGCGGTCGCAGCGCTTCGCCGGTTTGGGGCCAGAAGTGGCCGATGATGACCCCGGCGACGATGGCAACGAGCACCTGGACATAGAGGTGGCGCCAGAGCGGCGTGCGCCCTGCCGGCACCTGTCCGGATCCGTCGATTGTTATGGCAGCCACCTGTGCATCCTCCCGAGCGCGGCTCTTCACCGCTGCTTCCCCAAGATTATGGCCGGCCCGATTGCCGGTCCAATGACTTCAAGAAATCAGTCAAAACTATGAAATATATGTTTTAAATTCAAATTTAGCTGGCGGGGTCTCCGCTATTTGTGCGATTTTCCGCTTAGCCAAATCCAATTTGTGCGATAATCCGCACATATGCAATTGCCAAAGGCTCTTGATGATTCGCACGGCTCCGGGGCCAGGCGGCGGCTGATCTGGGCGTCGGGTCTCGCCCTGGCCCTGCTTGCGCTGATCGCGGTCGTCGCCTTTGGCTGGGCACGCGACCATGCACGGGCGGCCGCCGACATCGCGGCCGAGCAACAGGCGCGCAGCGCCGCGAGCCGTTTCGCCGGCGAGTTGCAGAAGTTCCGTCTGCTCCCGCTGGTGCTGATCGAATATCCCGACGCGCATGCCGTTCTGGCGAGCGGCGATACAGCTGCGGCGATGCGGATGAACAGCAAGCTCGAACTGCTCGCCGACAGGACCGACGCGGCCGTCATCTATCTGATCGCGCGCGACGGCCGTACGATCGCGGCGAGCAATTGGCGCACGCCGCAAAGCTTCGTTGGTCAGAATTACGGCTTTCGTCCCTATTTTCGCGATGCGATGGCAAAGGGCGGAGCCGAACTCTTCGCGCTTGGCACGGTCAGCGGCCGGCCCGGCCTGTATATCGCGCGACGTATCGAGGAAAACGGCCGGCCGCTCGGCGTCATCGTGGTGAAGGTGGAGTTCGACCGGCTCGAAGCCGAATGGGCACGCCAGCCGCTGACGACCTTCGTCACCGACGATCATGGGGTGGTGATCATCACCAGCCGGCCCGACTGGCGCTTTCGCACGCTCGCCCCCCTCGATGAAAAGGCGCGCGCCGAAATTCGCTCGGCCCTGCAATTCGGCAATCTGCCGCTGAAGCCTTTGCCGCCGACGCGCGACGGCGCCACATGGACCGGCGGCGAGGTCCGCTATCGCGAAGCGTCGGTCGCGACACCGATGGCGGGCGCGCGGCTGCATGCCTTCCAGCCGCTGGCGCCGGCCGAGGCGAGCGCAAACGCGACTGCGCGAACGGCGCTACTTATCGCTTTCATCCTGCTCGCTGCGTTGCTCATCTGGATTTTCCGCGCACGCGAGAAACAGCGCCTGCAGGAAGAGGCGCGGCATATGCTGGAGGTCGAGGTTGCGGCGCGCACCGCCGATCTGGTGGATGCCAACCGCCGCTTCCGCTCGGCGCGCGAGGAACTGGCGCAGGCGAGCCGTCTCGGCACGATCGGCCAGATCACGGCGGGCGTCGCGCATGAAATCAACCAGCCCGTCGCCGCGATCCGGGGCTTCGCCGAGAATGCCGGCACGTTCCTCGACCGCGGGGAACCCGCCAGGGCACGCGACAATATCGGGACGATCGTCTCGCTTACCGAACGGATCGCCGCGATCATTGCCGAACTGCGGACTTTCGCGCGGCGCAGCACCCCCGCGCTCGGCCCGGTCGAGATCGCCGTGGTGATCGATGGCGCCTTGCTGCTCGTCGGCGACCGGATCCGCGAGAATGGCGTTGCGGTCGAGCGGACGGGCGAGGTTGCAGGGCTGCGCTGTATCGCCGACCGCGTCCGGCTGGAGCAAATCCTCGTCAACCTGCTCCAGAATGCGCTCGACGCGCTCACGGGCGCGCCCGATCCGCTTATCCGGATCGAGGTCGCGGCGGACAGCGACATCGCGATCAAAGTCTCCGACAACGGTCCGGGGATCGCACCCGACGTTGCCGACAATCTTTTCACGCCGTTCGTTACCGGCAAGTCCGACGGACTGGGCCTGGGGCTGGGTATTGCACGCGACATTGCGCGCGAATTCGGCGGCACGCTTGACGGTTTGGCGTCACCGCTGGGCGGGGCGGCCTTCGTGCTGAAAGTCCCCCGGGCATGAGTGAATTCGTGACCCGTCAGCAGGTGGTCTTTGTCGACGATGACGACGCGCTCCGCGCCGCGACGGTGCAGTCGCTCGAGCTTGCCGACCTCGACGTCCGGGCCTTTGCCGATGCCGAAACGGCGCTGGCCGAGATCGGACCGGACTTCACCGGCGCGATCGTGACCGACATCCGGATGCCGCGGCTCGACGGGCTCGAGTTTTTTGCGCGCATCCGCGCTGTCGATCCCGAAATCCCGGTCATCCTGATCACCGGCCACGCCGACGTGCCGATGGCGATCGGCGCGTTGAAAAGCGGGGCGTTCGATTTCCTCGCGAAGCCCTATGCCGCTGACCATCTGATCGCGTCGGTCCGAAAGGCGCTCGAAACGCGGCGGCTCGTCCTCGACAACCGCATGCTGCGGACGGCCGCCGAGAGCAGCGTCGACAGTCCGCTGATCGGCGACAGCCCGGTGATGGCACAGCTTCGCGCGACGATCCTGCAGATCGCCCGCGCCGACATCGATGTGCTGGTCGAGGGTGAGACGGGGACCGGCAAGGAACTCGCAGCGCTCCTGCTGCATCGGAAGGGGCCGCGGTCGGGACGCCCGTTCGTCGCGGTCGATTGCGGTGCACTTCCCGAACAACTCGCCGAGGTCGAGCTGTTCGGACATGATCGCGGCGCCGTCGGTTATGGCCCGATCGCGCGCGAAGGGCGGATCGAGCAGAGCCATGGCGGGACGCTGTTTCTCGACGGCATCGACAATATGCCGCTCGCGATCCAGTCGAAGCTGCTCCGCGTCGTCGAGGAGCGCAAGGTTCAGCCGCTCGGCGCGACCGAGCCGCGCGGGGTCGATCTGCGTATCGTCGCATCGTCGCGCCGCGACCTGCATCAGGCGGTGCGCGACGGGGAATTTCGCGAGGATCTCTTCTACCGGCTCAACGTCGTGCGGCTGCGCATGGCACCGCTGCGCGAGCGCAGGGCGGATATCCCGCAGCTTTTTGCCTTCTTCGTCGAGGAAGCGATCGGCCGGATGGGTGCGCGGGATTTCGCGCTTGGCGATGCCGCGCGCAAGCATCTGATCGAGCATGACTGGCCGGGGAATGTGCGCGAGCTGCGCAACTTTGCCTATAGCGAAGTTCTGGGGCTCGATACCCCCGCCGCCGCCGATGTCGACGGGCTGCCGACGCTGCCCGAAAGAGTCGCGCAATTCGAGGCACATGCGATCCGCGATGCGTTGGCCAGCGCCGGCGGCGACATTGCGGCAACGCTGGCACTTTTGCGCATTCCGCGGAAGACGCTCTACGACAAGATCGCCCGGCACGGAATCGACCCCAAAAGCTACAGAAATTGAGCGCCTTCGCCCTCGGCAGCCCGAAACGATAGCATGCTTAATATTGCCAGTCTGGCGCCGTTAAATTCTGCAAAATGGGATTTTATTCATATTCGGAAGCCATGATTGCGTCAGGCTTAGACCGGTTCGTTTCGTAGTTGTTAACTGTGGTTCATAGTATCGTTGAATAATATGCGAAATTTCGCTATTAGAAGGCGACAGCATCCAGGTGGTTTAATAGTATAGCCATGACGTTTTCCCGCTCTCCCGGTGCTGCTCAGAACGAGGATGGCATGAAGAAACCGCTGCTCTCCGGTCCATCGAACGAACGCGCGATCGATGCTGACACAGATCGTCGCGGGTCCGATCGCTATCGCACCGTGTGGCGCATCGCGAAGGTGAAGCGCGACGGCGACGTCGGGCTGTGGCGTGTGCGTAACATGTCTGATCGCGGGATGATGCTCGCGGCCGATGTGCCGATCGCGATTGGCGAAAAGCTGGAAATTGCGCTTTCGGATGCGGTGACCGTGCGCGGCAAGGTGGTTTGGTCCGACGAAGGGCGCTGCGGTGTGGCGTTCGACGAAGAGGTCGACGTCGCCGACGTGCTCAAGCGGCTGGCCGCGGAGCAGCGCGCGAGCGGTTATCGCCAGCCGCGCCTTCCCGTGCATACGCGGGCGCAGCTCATCACCGACGACGGTACGAGCGAGATCGAGCTCGTCGACCTGTCGCAGAGCGGCGCGGGCTATGTCCACGCCGGGCATCTGGAAATCGGCAAGGAGGTCGATCTGGTCCTCGCGAGCGGAATCCGTCGCAAGGCGATCGTCCGTTGGTCGAGGGAAGGGCGCGGCGGCCTGTGGCTGACGCAACCGCTCGACCGCGCCGACCTTGAAAGCATCCGCCGCTTTCAGAACTGACGCCTAGGCCGCACCTTTGACGATCTTTGCCCAAGGGTTGAGATCGGGCTCGGCGACCTTCACGAGGCGGTTGTGGTCGCGGTGCCGGAACAGTTCCGACCGGCCCTTTACCATCAGCATTGTATCCGAAACATAGCTCCACGAGCCGTCGTCGTGGAAATCGATCGTCAGCTCGTAGCGGTCGGTCCGAAAGGCCAGATCGAGGAAGCTCGTCGAGCAGATGCCATATTCGGTCTCCCCGCGCTCGGCTTTGACGACAAGTCTCTTTGCGTCAGGTTCGGCATGGCCCGAAGCGATCGCAATCTGCCCGCGCGGAATAGCGAGGGTCTGGATGATGAGGCCGGTCGAGACTTCATAGAGCCAGTATCCGACCTGATCGTGGAAAGTGATGTCTTCTTCGCGCGTGTTGACGTGCTGGTGATAGCGCAGACCATAGAAGAGCTGCGGCCCGTTCGCTTGCGGGTCGATCGGCTGCATCTCGATCCGTTCATAATATTTGCGCGTCTCGGGGCCGTCGGCCTTGGGGTTCACATCGACTCCGCGTTCACCCTCCCAGATGCCGGCGAGCCGCCGCAGCGGGCCGAGATTGGCAAGCGTTTCGGGATCGACATCGTCCGGTTCGGTGAAAATATCGTCCGGCAGTTCCATTCCGTTTGCCCCTCGCTTTCGGTTTGCCGCCAAAATCGACGAAACCCGAATTGCCTTTAATCGCGGCCGAACCCAGCTTCCAAGAAGATTGTCTGGGTGGGGAGATCGGGAGATGCGGTTTTTCAATGTAAAGGTGCAGGTCGGTGGGCGTGAAGCCCATTGCACGGTGAAAGAGGGCGTCCTTGCGACAATGGAGCTGGGGTCGCACGTCGACAGGGTGCCGCGGCCCGAACACAAGGTGTCGATCCTGATGGGCGAAGCGGTTTCCGGCCCCGCAGCCTGGGTTCAGGTCGCGGCCTTCGATGAGAAGGGCGCTCTTTTGGTCGAGACCGAAGGCTGGACCACTTCCGACGGCGGTGCGCACAGTATTGCCTCGTTCGGCAAATCGGCGGTCGCCAGCTTCGAGGAAATCGATGCAGTGTCGAAGGAAGCGACCGACTGTGCCGGCGAGGCCGGTTTTGGTCCGCTTGCGTGTTGCACCGCCTATGGCAGTGGCTGCTATGTCACATGCTGCGGCGGATGCTGTTCCGATCCATACCGCTGCCCCGGCGCGAGTTGCTGCGGCTGACTGTCAGATATCTTCGACCAGCCGTCCGTAAAGCTGCGGGCGGCGGTCGCGGAAGAAGCCCATGCCGGCACGGTGCTTCGCCGCGCGGTCGAGGTCGATCGTTTCGATCAGCACGCCGGTCTCGGTAGCGCCGAACGCCTGCGTCATGTCGCCCCATTCGTCGGTGATGAAGCTGTGGCCATAGAAATTGGCGTCGCCTTCGGTACCGATGCGGTTTGCGGCGATCACCGGCATGCAGTTCGACACGGCGTGGCCGTGCATTGCGCGGCGCCACATGCGGCTGGTGTCGAGGTCGGCGTCATAGGGCTCGCTGCCGATCGCAGTCGGATAGAAGAGCAGTTCGGCGCCCATCAACGCCATCGCGCGCGCGCATTCGGGATACCATTGGTCCCAGCAGACGCCCACGCCGATCCGGGTGCCGAACACATCCCAAACCTTGAAGCCGGTATTGCCGGGGCGGAAATAATATTTCTCTTCATAGCCGGGGCCGTCGGGAATGTGGCTTTTGCGGTACGTTCCCATGATCACGCCGTCGGGATCGATCATCGCGAGCGTATTGTAATAATGCGGGCCGTCCTTCTCGAAGAAGCTGGTCGGGATCGCGACCTTCAGCTTCGCCGCGAGCGCCTGCATCGCGATGACGCTCGGATGCTCGATCGTCGGGCGCGCCGAGGCGAACAGCGCTTCATCCTCGACCTGGCAGAAATAGGGGCCCTCGAAGAGTTCGGGCGGCAGGATGACCTGCGCGCCTTTCGCTGCCGCTTCCTCGACGAGCGCGGTCACCGCTTCGATGTTCGGTTCGACGGGGCCGGGCAGGGGAAGCTGCAACGCGGCGACGGTGATGGTGCGGGTCATGGCCTGTCCGATATGCGGGATTCGAGGCGGAATATAGGGGGCTTCGCGGTCGATGCTAGGCCGGAAGCTGCTGGCTCGAGCAGTGGAAGCTGCCGCCCCCGACGATGATGCCGCGCGCGGGCACGCCGACTGCGCGGCGATCGGGGAACAGCGCGGCGAGCGTGTCGACCGCGGCCTGATCGTTGGGAACGCCATAGGTCGGCACCACCACGGCGCTGTTGCCGATATAGAAATTCATATAGCTCGCCGCGGCGATCTCGCCGTTCACTTCGACCCGGCCGGGCGAGGGGAGATCGATGATCTCGATCCCGTCGAACGCTGCGGCGCGCGCGCGGGCATCGGCATAGATATGTGCATTGGGGTCGTCCGATCCCGCCGCGACGGGCAGCGCGAGCCGGCCTTCGCCGACGAAGCGCGCCAGATTGTCGACATGGCCGTCGGTGTGATCGCCGACCAGCCCGTTACCAAGCCACAAAATCCGGTCGATCCCAAGCGACTGGTGGAGTCGCACCGCGATATCCTCGCGCGTCAGCGCCGGATTGCGGTTCGTGTTGAGCAGGCATTCCTCGGTGGTCACGCACAGGCCGGTGCCATCGACGTCGATTCCGCCACCTTCGAGCACCCAGTCGAGGTGCTGCGTCGGCAGGTTCGCATGCGCGGCGAGGATTGCCCCGACTTCGCGGTCGCCGGGCATCACGAACTTGTTGCCCCACCAGTTGAAGTCGAAATTGCGCGCTTCGCGCCGGGTGCCCGCACCGACGATGATCGGGCCTGTGTCACGCAGCCAGATATCGCCGAAGGGGGCGACGAACAACTGAACGCCCTCATCGACGAGCGCCTCGGCGATGTCGGCATTGTCATGGTCGCGAACAAGAAGATGCACCTTTTCGCCGCGCCCGCCGTCATGCACGGCGTTCGCGAAGGCCGCGACATCGCGGCGCGCTGAGTCGATCTGGCCCGACCACTCGTCCACCATATGCGGAAAGCCGATCCAGACGGCGTCGTGGGGCGCCCATTCGGCGGGCATGCGGTGGGTCATCGCGTGATGGTCCTTTGTGTCGATGTCCATGACATCGATCAACTCGTCCAGAATGCAGCAATCCAGAATGGCTACTGCCATTCTGGATTGCCGGAACATGATGCTCCCCGCAACTGCAGAGGAGCGGTTGTCGTCGTTACTTCGCCGGACGCGACTTGTCGCGCGCGGCCCGGAATTCGTCGCCTTCGTTCCAGTTCGGCCATGCATCGGTCGAAGCAAGCATACGGCCGGCGGCGTAATAGAGCCTCAGGTCCGCGAGCATGCCGTCCCAGTTCTTGATCGCCGCATATTCGTCGGCCGGCGCGTGGTAGCGGTTCTTCTCATAATCTTCGGCCGCCTTCTTGCCGGCGTCCTTACCGCCCTCGACCAGGTCTTCACCCGCGCCGAAGTTGAAGAAGGGCACGCCGAGCTTGGCGAAGCTGAAATGATCCGACCGATAGTAGAAGCCCTTTTCGGGGGTCGGTTCGTCGACGATCGTCACATTCGCCGCCTTGGCGATCTTTTCCAGATAGGCATCGAGCTGCGACTTGCCGCGGCCGACGACGACGATGTCCTTCGCGGGGCCGTTCGGGTTCAGCGAATCCATGTTCACGCCGCCCACGGTCTGGGCGAGCGGGAAGATCGGGTTCTCGGCATAATATTTCGAGCCGAGCAGGCCCGATTCCTCGGCGGTGACGGCAAGGAAGACGACGCTGCGGTCGGGAGCGCCGGCCTTTTTATAGGCCTGCGCCAGCGTCACGAGACCGGCGATGCCGCTCGCATTGTCGACGGCGCCGTTGCAGATGTCATCGCCCTTGACGGGCGTGCAGCGGCCGAGATGGTCCCAGTGGCCGGTATAGAGCACATATTCGTCGGGCCGCTTGGCGCCGGGCAGCACGCCGATGACGTTGCGCGACAGCTTCTTGGAAATCTCGTTGTCAAAGCTGAGCGAGGCTTTGACGCCGGTCAACGCCACGGGCTTGAAGCCCTTTTTCGTCGCTGCGGCGCGGAGCGCGTCGAAATCCTGGCCGGCGCTGGCGAACAGCTCCTTTGCCTTGCCGAGCTGGATCCAGCCATTCGCCGCAGTTTCCTTGGCTCCGCCATCCTTGCTCTCGGCCAGATAGTTGGCGCCCGTGTTGCTCGATTCCACGACATTCCAGCCATAGGCGGCGGGTTTGGTGTCGTGGACGATCAGCGCAGCGGCTGCGCCCTGACGCGCGGCTTCCTCATATTTATAGGTCCAGCGGCCGTAATAAGTCATCGCGCGGCCGTTGAATTCGCCCTTGTTTTCCGTCGCCTGCCAGTCGGGGTCATTGACGAGAATGATGACGGTCTTCCCCTTCACGTCGAGGCCGGCGTAATCGTTCCAGCCCTTTTCGGGGGCGTTGATGCCGTAACCGACGAAGACGACGTCGCTGTCCTTGATTTCGGTCTTCGGCTGCACGCGATAGCTGTTGGCGACATAGTCGGTCGCATATTGCAGCGTGACGGGTGCCTTGCCGCCGGTGAAGGTTAGCGGAGTCGCATTCTTCGGCGTGATCTCGACGAGCGGCACGTCCTGCGTCCACTTGCCGTTGTTGCCGGGCTTCAGGCCCGCAGCCTCGAACTGCTTGATGAGATAGGCGACGGTCTTTTCCTCGCCCGCTGTGCCCGGCGCGCGGCCTTCATAGGCATCCGACGAAAGCTCTTTCGTCACATCCTGAAGGGTCTGCAACGACAGCTCGGGGAACTGGACGTCGGGAAGCGACGCGGTGTCGGGTGCGGCTGCCTTGTCGGCGCCGTTGCACGCCGTAACGGAAAGAAGGACCGCGAAAGCCGCGGCGGCTCGGGGGGAACGAAGCATGGAATTTCCTTGGATTTTCGAGTTCGGTGCCGGGCTTGTGCCAGTCCGCCGCCGGCGATGCAAGGCAGACGGGGATGATCGCGAACCGGCTGTAAAACCGCTTGATAATTACACGTCCTTGTTCAGACATGCGTCTATCCGAACAGATACGGGGAGATGTTTTCGGTGATGTATCAACGGGGGTTGCGCCGGTCGCTTTCGATCGTGGCGCTTGCGGCGGCTTTGTCCTTCATTTCGAATGCCAATGCCCAAGGGACAATCGACAATGCGGCGCGTTTCGGCGCGCTCGAGGCGATTCGCGACGTCAGCCTGTCGCCCGACGGCACGCATGTCGCGTTCGTCGAAAATGGCGAAAAGCAGACGCGCCGGCTGTTCGTCGTCGATACGGCCGAGGGGTCGACGCCGAAGCAGATTCTTTCGAGCAATGGCGAAGACGGATTTCTGAGCTGGTGCGGCTGGGTCACCAACGGCCGCATCGTGTGCCAAATCTATCAGCGCGACAAGGTGGCCGGCGATATCTATGCGGCGACCAGCATCGTCGCGGTCGATGCTGCGGGCGGCAATCTGAAGCTGCTTAGCAATCGGCGCAGTTCGCGCTCGCTCTATGCGGATTTTCGCGGCGGCAGCGTTCTCGACTGGTCGGCCTCCGACAAGGGCTCGCTATTGATGACGCGTACCTATGTGCCGGAAAATAATACCGGCACGATGGTGGTGCAGCGCGGCGAGGGGCTGGGGGTCGATCGCGTCGATGCCTCCAACGGATCGGGATCGCGCGTCGTCGGCCCTAACCGCGATGCCATTTCCTATCTGTCCGATGGCCATGGGCAGGTCCGCGTCATGGCGACCCAGCCGTGGATGAATTCGGGTCAGATCAGTCCCAAGATTCAGTTCTTCTATCGCGCGAAGGATAGCAGCACCTGGAAAACCCTGTCCGACTATGACGTGCCGAGCGAAAAGGGCTTTGTTCCCGCAGCCATCGATCCTGCGACCGACCGTGTTTTCGGATTCGACACGATCGACGGGCGCAAGGCGGTCGTCGCGATCGCGCTCGACGGAACGGGTGCCAGGACGACGATTTTTGCGCATTCTGACGTCGATGTCGACGATATCGTCCGGATCGGCCGGAACGGCCGGATCGTCGGAATCTCCTATGCGACGGACCGCCGAGTGTCTGTGATGACCGATCCGCAGGTCGAAAAGATGACCGCATCGCTGTCGAAGGCGCTGGGCGGCAAGCAGATACTGATCGCCGACGCCTCGGCTGACGAGAGCCGTTATCTGGTTCGCGCAAGTTCGGATACCGATCCGGGGCAATATTTCCTGTTCGAGCCGAAGGCGAAGTCGCTCCGTCCCTTGCTCGGCGAGCGCGATGCGCTTGCGGATGTCACACTGTCGCCGGTGCGACCTGTCACCTATCCGGCGGCTGACGGGACGCAGATTCCCGGTTATCTGACGCTGCCGCCGGGGCGCAGCGACGCCAAGGGGTTGCCGGCGATCGTGATGCCGCATGGCGGACCATCGTCACGTGACGAATGGGGTTTCGACTGGCTGGCACAATATTTCGCGCAAAGCGGTTACGCGGTGTTGCAGCCCAATTTCCGCGGTTCGTCGGGCTATGGCGACAGCTGGTATCAGCAGAACGGCTTTCAATCGTGGAAGACCGCAATCGGTGACGTCGCCGACGGCGGCAAGTGGCTGATCGCGAGCGGAGCAAACCCCGCGAAGCTGTCGATCGTCGGCTGGTCCTATGGTGGCTATGCGGCCTTGCAGTCAGGCGTTTTCGCGCCCGATCTGTTCAAGGCGATCGTCGCGATCGCACCCGTCACCGACCTCGACCAGCTCAAGCGCGAAGAGGCGGACGAGGGGGGCGGGGCAATCAATTCCCGCTTCATAGGATCGGGCGCGCATATCAAGGAAGGGTCGCCGGCGCAGAACGCCGATGCGATCAAGGTGCCGGTGCTGATGTTCCACGGCAGTTTCGACCAGAATGTCCGCATCGAACAGTCGCGGACGATGAAACGCGCGCTGGAAGCGAAGGGCAAGCGCGTCGAACTGATCGAATATCCCGAACTCGCCCATAGTCTGGAGACGGGTGAGGCGCGGACCGACATGCTGCGCAAGATTTCGGCGTTTCTGCCGCATTGACGACAACGAAAAGGGGCGGCCCGTTTCCGGACCGCCCCTTTTTGAATTCCAGCTGGAACCCGATCAGCGTGAATAGAATTCGACGACGAGGTTCGGTTCCATCTTCACCGGATAGGGCACTTCGTCGAGCGTCGGAACGCGAACGAAGGTTGCCTTCGTGCCGTCGAGGGCCAGATATTCCGGCAGGTCGCGCTCGGGCAGGCTCTGCGCTTCGGCGACCAGCGCCATTTCCTGTGCCTTCTTGCCGAGGGTGACTTCATCGCCCGGCTTCACGAGACGGCTCGCGATGTTGCACTTCACGCCGTTCACATAGACGTGGCCGTGGCTGACGAGCTGGCGTGCCGAGAAGATCGTCGGAGCGAACTTGGCGCGATAGACGATCGCGTCGAGGCGGCGCTCGAGCAGGCCGATCAGGTTCTGACCGGCGTCGCCCTTCATGCGCGATGCTTCGAAATAGTTCTTCTTGAACTGCTTCTCGGTGATGTCGCCGTAATAGCCCTTCAGCTTCTGCTTCGCGCGGAGCTGAATGCCGAAATCCGACATCTTGCCCTTGCGGCGCTGACCGTGCTGGCCGGGGCCATATTCGCGGCGGTTGACCGGGCTCTTCGGGCGACCCCAGATGTTTTCACCCATCCGGCGGTCGAGTTTATACTTGGCGCTCTGGCGCTTCGACATATGTCGTCTCCAACTTGCTGTGTGCCGAAGGATTTCGGCGTGTCCCGGGCCGCACCATATGGAGGTTTCCATATGCGACCGCCGCTTCACCGGGGTGCGGGGTCAATTTGCGAAGGCGCGCGGTTAGACGGTAGGCGTAGCCGAGTCAACCCGTGCCGAACGCTGGACGGCGCGGAAAAAGCCGCTAAAGGCAGCGCGCATGACCGTTGCCAAATTTCCCCAAGACTGCGAAACGATGGTCGACGTCCGTGCCGGGGTCGATCAGGTCGATCGCGAACTCGTTGCGCTGCTTGTCCGCCGTTTCGGCTATATGAATGCCGCCGCCCGCATCAAGGCCGACCGGAACAGCGTGCGTGACGAAGCCCGCAAGGCGCAGGTGCTCGACAATGTCGCGCGGGAGGCGGAAGCAGCGGGGCTGGAGCCCGCGCGGCTACGCGCCGTATGGAACGAGCTGGTCGAGCAGTCGATCGCCTATGAGGCGGTCGAATGGGACCGGCTGCGCGCCGACAGCTGACCTTGCGGTTCGGCCAGCCGCGCGTGGCGCGGCCGGCGATCCTTTGACGATCAATTTCCCTTGTTGTCGTTCAGCCGCTGGCTGACGGTGTCGGCTTCGCGATTCCACTCTTCCTGCGTCTTGCAGATGCGCTTGGCGAGGCGGGTTCCGGTGTTGGGATCGCGGCGGCAGACCAGCTTTTCCTTTGCCGGCGCCTCGGTGGCACTATCGGTGCGCTGCGTGGTGGTCGCGTCGGGGGCGGCGGCAGTCGAAATCAGAAGCGAAAGAGCAAGGCTAAGCATGAATACACTCCAGGGAGGGGATTACGCCAGCGACGTCGACGCCACGGGGGCGAACGGGTCACAGGTCGCGATGGCGCCTTCTAGGATTGTTTTTTCGTCCGGCCAAGAGCCGTTATGATGCCGTGCATCATTCTGATATCATTATGCGACCACCCAGTTCTGGTCAGCGTAGTGCGCAAAGTGCGCAGCGTCGCTTCGCGGCGGTCGGCGGGGAAGAAATAGCCCGCAGTATCGAGATCTCGGACGAAATGGCCGATCAGTTCCTCCATTTCACTGTGCGGGGCAGGCGGATCAAGCGGCACATGGGGAGGGCTCGCGAGTGCGACACCCTTCGACCATTCATAAGCGAGCAGGATCACCGCCTGCGCCAAATTGAGCGACCCGAATTCCGGATTGATCGGCACGGTGACAATCTTGTGCGCGAGCGCCACGTCGTCGGTTTCCAGCCCCGATCGCTCGGGGCCGAAGATATAGGCCGAGCGGCCGGCGGTCCCATGCACTTCGCGCGCAGCCTCTTCGGGAGTCAGAACAGGTTTACTCACGCCGCGCTTGCGGACGGTCGTGGCATAGATGGTGGTGCAATCGGCCACCGCCTCGGCGAGCGTGTCGAAAACCTGTGCCTCGGCCAGCACCGGATCGGCGCCCGATGCCGCCGGGCCCGCGTCGGGGTTGGGCCAGCCGTCGCGCGGGGCGACGAGACGCATCTCGGTCAGCCCGAAGTTGAGCATCGCGCGCGCCGCCTTGCCGATATTTTCGCCAAGCTGCGGACGGACGAGAACGATGACGGGGGGCGGGGCGGCCGCGGTCATTTGCCGGGCCGTGCGGCCTCGGAAATCGTTGAGGCGAACTCCTCGAAATCCTTGGCTTCGGTGAAATCGCGATAGACGCTGGCAAAGCGGATGTAGGCGACATTGTCGAAGCCCTTGAGTGCTTCCATCACCATCGCGCCGATCTGCGCGGCTTGCACTTCATTGTCACCGGAGGTTTCGAGCTGACGCTGAATGCCCGATACCAGTCGTTCGATTCGCGCGCCATCGATCGGGCGCTTGCGGCAGGCGATCTGGACGCTGCGCATGAGCTTTTCCCGGTCGAAGGGTTCACGCGTTCCGCCTGCCTTCAGCACCGCGACTTCGCGAAGCTGGATGCGTTCGAACGTCGTGAAGCGCGCGCCACAGTCTTCGCACTGGCGGCGGCGGCGAATCGCGGCGCCGTCCTCGGTCGGGCGGCTGTCCTTCACCTGGCTGTCTTCATGTCCGCAATAGGGGCAACGCATCGGTCAGCGCTTCACCCGGCTGAACAGCGCAATGGCGGCGCCTGCGAACAGGCCGACGGGCCAGGATATGACCGGCAAAACGGCGCCCGCGATCGCGCCGATGACGCCGCCGGTCAGAACCGGCCGCGTCGTCGGGTGATCCATCCCTTGCTTGCCCATCGCCTTGATCTCTTCGATCGTCAGCTCGACCAGCGTCGGTTCCTCGGGGCTCTGGCGCGCCATCGCTCTTAGCCCTGATAGATGGGGAAGCGTTCGCACAGTGCGCGAACGCGGCCACGGACATTGGCTTCGACATCAGCGTCGCCGTGCTCGCCCTTGTCGCGCAGCGCTTCCAGCACGTCGGCGACCATGTCGCCGATTTCCTCGAACTCGGTGATGCCGAAGCCGCGCGTCGTGCCGGCAGGCGAGCCGACGCGGATGCCGCTGGTCTTGACCGGCGGCAGCGGATCGAAGGGCACGCCATTCTTGTTGCACGTGATCGCCGAGCGCTCGAGCGCTTCATCGGCATCGCGGCCGGTGATGCCGAGCGGACGCAGATCGATGAGCGCGAGATGCGTGTCTGTGCCGCCCGCTACAACGTCGGCGCCGCGCGCCTTCAGCCGGTTGGCGAGGGCCTGCGCATTGGCGATCGTCGCCTTGGCGTAATCCTTGAACTCGGGCCGCAGCGCTTCGCCGAACGCGACTGCCTTGGCGGCGATGACATGCATCAGCGGGCCGCCCTGCAGGCCGGGGAAGACCGCCGAATTGATACGCTTGGCGATCGCTTCGTCATTGGTCAGGATCATGCCGCCGCGCGGGCCGCGCAGCGTCTTGTGCGTCGTGGTGGTCACGACATGCGCATGTTCCATCGGCGAGGGGTGCGCACCGCCGGCAACGAGGCCGGCGAAATGCGCCATGTCGACCATCAGCAGCGCGCCGACGTCATCGGCGATGGCGCGGAAGCGTGCGAAGTCGAGCGTGCGCGGATAGGCCGAACCGCCCGCGATGATGAGGGCAGGGCGATGTTCCTTGGCCAGCGCCTCGACCTGATCGAAATCGACGAGATGGTCGTCGGGGCGTACGCCGTACTGCACCGCGTTGAACCATTTGCCCGACATTGCCGGCGGCGCGCCGTGGGTCAGGTGACCGCCGGCGTCGAGGCTCATGCCGAGGATCGTCGCGCCGGGCTTGGTCAGCGCCAGCATGACTGCGCCATTCGCCTGCGCGCCCGAGTGCGGCTGGACGTTCGCGAAGTTGCAGTCGAACAGCTTCTTGGCGCGGTCGATTGCGAGTTGTTCGACCTCATCCGAGGGGGCACAGCCCTGATAATAGCGTTTGCCCGGATAGCCTTCGGCATATTTGTTGGTGAAGACGCTGCCCTGCGCTTCGAGCACAGCCTTGGAGACGATGTTTTCCGATGCGATCAGTTCGATCTGATACTGTTCGCGTTCCATTTCATGCTTCATCGCTGCCGCGACCGCCGGGTCTGTGGCGCCGACGCCGTCGGTGAAATAGCCAGCCGATTTGATGGGCTTGTCGAGCGTTTCTGTGGTCATCGGCTGTTCTCCAGGACGGGCGGGTGGGAAAGCTTGTCGACGCGGCGCGCGTGGCGGTCGCCGGCAAAGTCGGTCGTCAGGAAGGCGGTGATGCACGCCTTCGCCATATCGATCCCCGTCAGGCGGGCACCGAGCGCAATGACGTTTGCGTCATTATGTTCGCGCGACAACTTCGCCGAGAGGGGCTCGGACACGAGCGCGCAGCGGCACGCGGGGTTGCGGTTGACCGAAATCGAGATACCGATGCCCGACCCGCAAAGCGCGACGCCCTTGTCGGCGCTGCCGCCGGCGACGGCTTCGGCGAGGCGATAGCCATAGTCCGGATAATCGACGCTGTCGGGGCCGTTCGTGCCGAGGTCAGCAACCTCATGCCCTTCGCCGCGCAGCCAGTCGGCAAGCACGGCTTTCAGCTCGTAAGCGGCGTGGTCAGAGGCTATCGCGATACGCATGGCGCGGCTCCCGCAAGGCAAAGGGAATCGATGAGCGCGCTTTAGGCGAAGCTTTCGCCATTGGCCACAGGGGCGCCACGCTTTTCGACGCAATTTTGTCATACACCCGGTTTGACCGCGCGGACGCGCCACCGTAGAGCGCGGCCATGGGTGACACGCTGCTTTCGATCGTCATGCTCGCCGGCTTTGCATTGCTCGCCGGCGCGGTCATGGTCTTTCGCCATGGCGACCGGCGCCGCGCGCTCCTGATGATCGTCGGGGCGCTGGTCATGTTCGCCAATGTGGCGATCTGGATGATTCCGGTGAAGTAGGCAGCCCTCAGCGGATCGGCGAATCGGGCGCGAGCCGCATGTCGAGATAATTGTCGAGCGACTTCATCAACTGGTCGAGCTCATGCTCGAAGAAGTGATTGGCGCGCGGGATCTCGTCGTGATGGATCGTGATGCCCTTTTGCGTGCGCAGCTTGTCGACCAGTTTCTGGATCGCGGCCGGGGGGACGATCTCGTCCTGACCGCCCGCGACGATGATACCCGACGAGGGGCAGGGCGCGAGGAAGCTGAAGTCGTACATGTTCGCCGGCGGCGCGACCGACAGGAAGCCGCGGATTTCGGGGCGGCGCATCAGCAGCTGCATGCCGATCCACGCGCCGAAGCTGAAGCCCGCGACCCACGTCGTCTGCGCCTCGGGATGGATCGACTGAACCCAGTCGAGCGCCGACGCGGCGTCGCTGAGTTCGCCGATACCGTTGTCGAACGTGCCCTGGCTGCGGCCGACACCGCGGAAGTTGAAGCGGAGAACCGCAAAACCGCGCGCCACGAAGCTCTTGTACATCGCCTGCGTGATGCGGTCGTTCATCGTACCACCGCCCTGCGGGTGCGGGTGCAAGATCAGCGCGACGGGCGCGCGCGGACGCGGCGGAGGCGAAAAACGACCTTCGATGCGGCCCTCGGGGCCGGGGAAAATCACGTCGGGCATGGAAACACCTCTTATCTTTTGAGCTCAAGGCCGAATCGCCGGTCGGCGGGGTGGCGGAGCGAAGGTGGCGCCTATATAGAAAATAGGTCTCAACTTGCAACTTTTGCGAATCGTTCGCAATAAGGATTCTCTCGGCGAATGATTTACCTCGACTATCAGGCCACGACGCCGCTCGCTCCCGAGGCGCGCGAGGCGATGTTGCGCTGGCTGGGCGGACCTGACGAGGCGGACGGTTTTGCGAACCCGTCGAGCACGCACAAAGCCGGTCGTGCCGCCGCCGCCGCGGTGGAGGTGGCGCGCGATCAGGTCGCGGCGCTGCTGCCGAAGGGCGGCCGGGTCTTCTTCACCTCGGGCGCGACCGAGTCGCTCAACTGGGCGCTGTTCAGCGGCGCGAAGGCGAAACCGGGCGGCGTTTCCGGCCTCAGCATCGAACATGCCGCCTCGCTGCAATGCCTTGAACGTCTGAACGCGGCGGTCCTGCCGGTCGATAGCGCGGGATTGGCGCTGGCGCCCGATGAGGCTCTGATCCCCGAGAACGGTATCGTCGCGATCATGCTGGTGAATAACGAGGTCGGGACGATCCAGCCGGTCGCCGATTTCGCCGCGGCCGCGCACGCGAAGAACGGCTGGCTGCTCTGCGATGCGGTGCAGGGGCTGGGCCGCGTCGCAATTCCGGCGGAGGCCGATATGATCGCGCTGTCGGCGCACAAGATCCACGGGCCGAAGGGCATCGGCGCGCTGTGGGTGCGCGACGGGATCGACCTTGAGCCATTGATGTTCGGTGGCGCGCAGGAACTGGGGATGCGGTCGGGCACCGTGTCGCCCGCGCTCTGCGCCGGCTTCGGCGTGGCGGCGGCGCTCGCGGGCGAGCGGTTCGACCGGGACGCCGAGCATGTCGAGCGCCTGTGGTCGCTGGCGATGGACATGCTGCCCGAATGGACGCTCAACGGCGCGGCAAGCCCGCGCTATCATGGCAATCTCAACGTCCGCCGCGAAGGGGTGAACGGGCTTCGCCTGATGTCGGACGCGCGAGAGGTGGCCTTCTCGCTCGGCAGCGCTTGCGGCAGCGGGTCGGGCAAGGTCAGCCATGTGCTGCGTGCGATGGGGATGAGCGAGGGTGATGCGCGTGCGTCGATCCGTCTCGGTTGGGGACGCTACACGACCGAAGCCCAGTTGCGCGAGGGGCTCGACGCCATCAAGGATGCCGCCCGTTTGCAAGGGGTCAATTGATGCGCGTCACGTTCGTTCACGCCGACGGTAAGGGACGCACCGAGGCCGAGGCCAATCCCGGGGACATTCTGCTCGATGTCGCACAGGCGCATATGATGCCGCTCGAAGGCACGTGCGAGGGTCAGATGGCCTGTTCGACCTGCCATATCATCGTCGCGAAAGAGGATTTCGATCGCCTCCCCGACGCGAGCGAGTTGGAGGAGGATATGCTCGACCTGGCTGCCGGGGTGCGCCGCACGAGCCGCCTGTCGTGCCAGATCGTGCTGACCGCCGACCTTGATGGCCTGACCGTCCATATTCCGGGCGAAAGCCGTAACATGCAGGGGGCGCGCTGATGCGCGCGGGCGTCCCCATGGCCGCGCTGCTGGCGCTCACCGCCTGCGCGTCCTCCGCGCCGATGCGCGAGCCGACTGGCGATTCGGTCATTCTCGCCAAGCAATTGACCGACATCGAGCGGCGCTCGGGCGGCCGTTTGGGCGTTGCGGTAACCGACACGACCGGGCGGCTGCTCTTCGGGCAGCGGTCCGACGAACGATTTGCGATGTGCTCGACCTTCAAGCTGCTGCTTGCGGGGCAGGTGCTGCGGGGCGCCGCAAGCGGCGGGCCCTCGCTGCGCACGCCTTTGCCCCTGGCCGAGACCGACCTGCTGCCGCACTCACCCTATAGCGAGACGCAGGTCGAGACTGGCGAACTGCGCCTTGGCTTTGCCGCCGAACAGATCGTCAAGGTCAGCGACAATGCGGCCGCCAATCTGATCCTGAAAGCCACGGGCGGACCGCCGAACTTCACCCGGCTCCTTCGGATGACGGGCGACACGGTGACGCGGCTCGACCGGAACGAGCCCGACCTCAACGAAAATGTTCCCGGCGATCCGCGCGATACGACCAGCCCTGCCGCGATGGCGCGCAGCAGTGCGTTGCTCGTTTACGGTGATTATCTGAACTCCGATTACCGGCGGATGCTGCGGAACTGGCTGATCGACAGCGAAACCGGCCGGACGCGTATTCGCGCCGGGCTGCCGCCGGCATGGATCGCGGGCGACAAGACCGGGACGTGCGGCACCGCCTATAATGACGTGGCCTTCATCGAGTCGCCTGACGGCGGAAAATATATGATCGCCGCCTATCTCGATCGTCCGACGGTGAGCGACGATGCCGCCAATGCCCTGCTGGCCGAGATCGGGCGCGCGGTGGTGGAGAATCCGCCCGAATAGGACAGGGCGGTCAGCAGACGACTTGCATTTCGCTGCCGTCGCCGTCATATGCGCCGCGGAAGTCGGGCGGACGTGGTCTTCGCCAACCCGGTCAGGTCCGGAAGGAAGCAGCCGCAACGAATTCGCCGCGGGTCGTTCCGGCTTCCACCCATTTCCCCCTTCGACAAGAGCGCACCTGCCCCCTAAGACGGGCGCATGGACGATTCCGCCGACGACGATATTCCGATGCTGGGTATGGACCTGCCGGAGACGCCTGCGCCCCCCGCGTCGAGCGGTCCTTACCGCGTTCTCGCGCGCAAATATCGCCCGCAGACTTTTGCCGAGCTGATCGGGCAGGATGCGATGGTGAAGACGCTGGGCAATGCGATCGCCCGCGACCGGCTGGCGCATGCGTTCCTGATGACCGGGGTGCGCGGGGTCGGCAAGACCTCGACGGCGCGCCTGATCGCCAAGGCGCTCAACTGCATTGGACCGGACGGGCAGGGCGGGCCAACGATCAACCCGTGCGGGATCTGCGAGCCGTGCCGCGCGATCACCGAAGGCCGCCATATCGATGTGATCGAGATGGACGCCGCGTCGAACACCGGCGTCGACGATGTGCGCGAGATTATCGAGGCGGTGCGCTATGCCGCCGTCTCGGCGCGCTACAAGATCTACATCATCGACGAAGTGCACATGTTGTCGCGTAACGCCTTCAACGCGCTGCTGAAAACGCTCGAAGAGCCGCCACCGCACGTCAAATTCCTGTTCGCGACGACCGAGGTCAACAAGGTGCCGGTCACGGTGCTGTCGCGGTGCCAGCGTTTCGACCTCCGCCGCATCACGCCCGACATGCTGTTTGCGCATTTCAGTTCGATTTTGCAGAAAGAAGGCGTCGAGGCGGAGGCACCGGCGATCTGGCTCATCGCCAATGCGGCAGAGGGTTCGGTGCGCGATGGCCTGTCGATCCTCGATCAGGCGATTGCGCACGCGGACCTCGATGGCGGCGGGCGGATCGGCGCCGATCAGGTTCGGGTGATGCTGGGGCTGTCGGATCGCACCGCGATCACGCAATTGATGGCCGCGATCCTCGAAGGCGACAGCGGCGGCGCGATCGACCTCGCCCGCGCGCAATATGCGCTGGGGATCGAGCCGGTCGCGATGGTACGCGGTTTGATGGACCTGACGCACGCAATCACGCTCGCGAAGGTCTCGCGTCACGACGACCCGGCAATTGCGGCAAGCGATCGTGAACGGATCGGTGACTGGGCGCAGAAGCTCGGTTTTGCGCCGCTCAACCGCCTCTGGCAGTTGCTGCTCAAGGGGCATGACGAGGTGCTGCGCGCGAACAATCCGCTCGAGCATCTGGAAATGCTGTTGCTGCGCGTGATCTATGCGGCGTCGCTGCCCGATCCCGGCGAACTGGCGAAGCTGCTCGAATCGGGAGGTGTGCCGACGATGCCGCTCGCCGCGCCCGCCGCACCGAGCGGGCAGGAAAGTGCGCGGGCGGAGTCCGTCGCCGAGGCTGCTGCCTCCACGCCTGCGGAGGCCCCGGCCGCCGCCCTCACGATCGCCCAGATTCACCAGCTTCTGGAAAGCAGCGGAAATCATCAGCTTGCAGTCCGAATTTACGATAACCTCCAGATACTGGAGCTTGAGCCTGGCTTGCTCGTCTATGCGGCGCATCCTGTACTCGACGCGGATTTCGCGCGCAGACTGGGTGAGGCATTGCTCAACGAAACGGGGAGCCGCTGGCAGGTGCGCCAAGGCGAGGGCGAAGGCCGTCCGAGCCTTGGACAGATGAAGGCCGCCAAGCTCGCCGACAATGATTCCCGTATCCGCGAGTTGCCCGTCGTAAAGGCGGCATTTGCGGCTTTCCCCGAGGCAAGATTTGCCGACGACAACAAATAGGTCAAATTCATGAAATCGATCGAAGAAATGATGAAGGCGGCACAGGAAGCCGCCGCAACGGTGCAGGCGCAGATGCAGGAGGCGCAGGCGAAGCTCGACAGCGTCGAGGTCGAAGGCGTCTCGGGCGGCGGGCTGGTGAAGATCACCGCAACCGCAAAGGGCCGCATCAAGGCCATTCACATCGACGACAGCCTGATCGTTCCGTCGGACAAACAGATGCTCGAAGATCTGCTCGCCGCGGCGTTCAACGACGCGCGCGAAAAGGCCGATGCCGCGAGCAACGAGGAAATGGGCCGGATGACCAGCGGCCTGCCGCTTCCGCCGGGCTTCAAGCTGCCGTTCTGACGCACCGGACGGCGGCGTATCTGCGCCGTTCAGCGCAGCGACATTGAATGCGCGGCAAGTTACGCCATATTAGCGATGAAACGCTTATAAGAAGAGCGCGACGCCGGTTGGTGTCCGCTCAGGAGTCCCGATGACGCAATCTTTTCCCCTGTTGCCGCTGCGCGATATCGTCGTTTTCCCGCATATGATCGTTCCGCTGTTCGTGGGTCGCGACCGCTCGGTCGCTGCGCTCGAAACCGCGATGGAATCCGACAAGGAAATTTTCCTCGTCGCGCAGCTCGATCCCGGTGAGGACGACCCGCAGCGTGACGATCTTTATGATACCGGCGTGATCGCCACCGTCCTGCAACTGCTGAAGCTGCCCGACGGCACCGTGCGTGTGCTGGTCGAGGGCAAGGAGCGCGCGGAGCTCGTCACGTTGGTCAACGAAGACAAGACGGTGATGGCGAGCGTGAAGCCGATCGCCGACACGACCGACGACAGCGTCGATACCGCGGCGCTGATGCGCTCGGTCGTTGACCAGTTCGAAAGCTATGCCAAGCTCAACAAGAAGATGCCGGCCGAAACCGCGGTGCAGCTGTCACAGATCGACGATGCCTCGCGCCTTGCCGACTCGGTTGCTGGCAATCTCAACATCAAGGTGTCGGACAAGCAGGCGCTGCTCGTCGAGGATGCACCCGCCAAGCGGCTCGAAATGGTCTTTGCCTTCATGGAAGGCGAGCTTGGGGTGCTGCAGGTCGAAAAGAAGATCCGTGGCCGCGTGAAGCGGCAGATGGAAAAGAGCCAGCGCGAATATTATCTCAACGAACAGTTGAAGGCGATCCAGCGCGAGCTCGGCAACGACAATGGCGAGGGCGGCGACGACCTGGCCGAGCTGCAGATCAAGATCGACGGCCTCAAAATGTCGAAAGAGGCCAAGGCCAAGGCGAACGCCGAGCTCAAGAAGCTCCGCGCGATGGCGCCGATGTCGGCCGAAGCCACCGTCGTGCGCAACTATCTCGACACGCTGATCGGCCTGCCGTGGGGCAAGAAGTCGAAGCTGAAGAAGGATATCGCAAAGGCGCAGGACGTCCTCGACGCCGACCACTTTGCGCTCGAAAAGGTCAAGGACCGGATCGTCGAATATCTGGCCGTGCAGGCGCGCACCAACAAGTTGAAGGGGCCGATCCTGTGCCTCGTCGGTCCTCCGGGCGTCGGCAAGACCTCGCTTGGCCGTTCGATCGCGAAGGCGACGGGCCGCGAGTTCGTGCGCCAGTCGCTGGGCGGCGTGCGCGACGAGGCCGAAATCCGCGGCCACCGCCGCACCTACATCGGCTCGCTGCCGGGCAAGATCGTGACCAACCTCAAAAAGGCCGGCACGATGAACCCGCTGTTCCTGCTCGACGAGATCGACAAGCTGGGTCAGGACTTCCGCGGGGATCCGGCATCGGCGCTGCTCGAGGTGCTCGATCCCGAACAGAATGCTAAGTTCCAGGACCATTATCTGGAGGTCGACGTCGACCTTTCGGACATCATGTTCGTGACGACGGCCAACTCGCTGAACTTGCCCCAGCCGCTGCTCGACCGCATGGAGATCATCCGGTTAGAGGGCTATACCGAGGATGAGAAGGTCGAGATCGCCAAGCGCCATCTGATCGACAAGCAGATCGAGGCGCATGGTCTGAAGGTCGGCGAGTTCGAACTGACCGACGAAGGGCTCCGCGACCTTATCCGCTATTACACCCGCGAAGCCGGCGTCCGTACCCTCGAACGTGAAATTGCGCGTCTGGCGCGCAAGGCGCTGCGCAAGATCCTCGAAGCCAAGGCGACCAGTGTCGTTGTGACGCCCGAGAATCTCTCCGAGTTCGCGGGCGTGCGGAAGTTCCGTCACGGCGTGTCGGACGGCGAGGATCAGGTCGGCGCGGTCACGGGTCTTGCCTGGACCGAAGTCGGCGGCGAGCTGCTCACGATCGAGGCGGTTACCGTTTCGGGCAAGGGCCAGGTCCGCACCACCGGCAAGCTTGGCGAGGTGATGACCGAGTCGGTTCAGGCCGCGCTGTCGTTCGTGAAGGCGCGCGCGCCGGCCTATGGTATCAAGCCCAGCCTGTTCGCGCGAAAGGACATCCACATCCACCTTCCCGAAGGCGCGGTGCCGAAGGATGGCCCGTCGGCGGGCGTCGGCATGGTCACCGCCATGGTCTCGACGTTGACCGGCATAGCGGTCCGCAAGGATGTCGCTATGACCGGCGAAGTGACGCTGCGCGGCCGTGTGCTGGCGATCGGCGGGCTCAAGGAAAAGCTGCTCGCTGCGCTGCGGGGCGGCATCACGACGGTCCTCATTCCCGAAGAGAATGAAAAGGATCTGGTCGAGATTCCGGCGAACATCACCACCGCGCTCAAGATCATTCCGGTAAGCCATGTCGACCAGGTTCTGGCCGAAGCGCTGGTCGGCCCGGTCGAGCCGATCGAATGGACCGAAGCCGACGAACTCGCCGCTTCGCCGCCGATTGCGCCCGGCGCAGACCCCGAAAGTGCGATTCGCCACTGATCGGGGCCGCCGGGGCGGGCTTTTCGTCGCAAAATCGACGTTTTGGAGCGGTTTTTGCCGTTTTTTGCTTTGACAAGGCAGGGCGAAACATCGTTAGTGGCGCGCCATGGCTCCGGGCCATGAATCATTTAACCAACCATAATGCAGGGGTTCCTTAGGCATGAACAAACAAGACCTGATCGCCGCCGTCGCTGACTCGAGCGGCCTGACCAAGGGTGACGCGAGCAAGGCCGTGGAAGCCGTGTTCGACGCCATCACGGGTTCGCTCAAGAAGGGCGGCGAAGTCCGTCTCGTCGGCTTCGGCACCTTCGCGGTCAGCAAGCGCAAGGCATCGACCGGTCGCAACCCGCGCACCGGCGAAACGATGACCATCGCGGCGTCGAACCAGCCGAAGTTCAAGGCCGGCAAGGCCCTCAAGGACGCCGTCAACTAAGTTGACCGGCACCTTTTGGTGACACCATCTCGGGCCGCGGCGAAAGCCGTGGCCCGATTTGCATCGGCAGGCGAAAAATCGGCAAATGGACGTTGCATTACCGGCGCCAGCGGCTATGGCCGTCCAGCTTTCGGACGCCGGACCTTCGTTCGGCCTCGGAATGGGCGCGTAGCTCAGCGGTAGAGCACACCCTTCACACGGGTGGGGTCACAGGTTCAATCCCTGTCGCGCCCACCATTCCTTGCCGAAAGCGACGATCGATGGCCGAACGGAGGCTGACGACGTCATTCATCGCCTATTCAATGCGTTCGCGCTAGGACCATGGGCATGTTCCGCATTCTGACCATCGCACTTGCTTCCGCTTCGCTGCTCGCCGCCGGCACGCCGGCCGTCGCGCGTGGTGACCGCGATCGCGACCAGGACAATCTGCGCGACGCGGCGGCACAGGGGCAGGTCATTCCGCTCAACCGGTTGATCGCAGACGTGAAATCGCGCCCGCCCTACAGTGGCATGACCTATCTCGGCGGGCCGCAGTTCGACGCAGGCCGCATGATCTATGCCCTGAAATTCATGGACGGCAGCCAGGTCGTGATCGTCTATGTCGATGCCCGCTCGGGCCGGATCGTCGGCCGCAAACCCTGACATTTTGCAAGCGTTCGGCCGGTTCGTCGCAACGAGATTTTGCGATGGACGTTCGGACTTGATACATGAGTAGTCGCAGAGCGGCCGGCCCTGTCCGGATCGCAAAGGAAAGGCGCCTGAATGCGGATTTTGATTGTCGAGGACGAACCCACGCTGGGCCCTCAGCTGAAGGCGACGCTCGAGGGGGCCGGCTATGCCGTCGACCTCGCGACCGACGGCGAGGATGGCCATTTCCTGGGTTCGACCGAAAATTACGACGCAGCGATTCTCGATCTCGGCCTGCCCGAGATCGACGGATTGACCGTGCTCGACCGCTGGCGGCGCGAGAAACGCAATTTCCCGGTGCTCGTCCTGACCGCGCGCGACAGCTGGTCCGACAAGGTTGCCGGGCTTGATGCCGGCGCTGACGACTATCTTGCCAAGCCGTTCCAGACAGAGGAATTGATCGCACGTCTGCGGGCCTTGATCCGCCGCGCGGCGGGCAATGCGTCAAGCGAGCTGATCGCGGGGGATGTCCGTCTCGACACGCGCTCGGGCCGCGTCACGCTTGACGGCGCGCCGGTGAAGCTGACCGCGCAGGAATATAAACTGCTGTCCTATCTGCTCCATCACAAGGGCAAGGTCGTGTCGCGCACCGAGCTGATCGAACATATCTACGATCAGGATTTCGACCGCGATTCGAACACGATCGAAGTGTTCGTGACGCGCATCCGCAAAAAGCTGGGGGCCGACATCATCACCACCATCCGCGGTCTCGGCTACCAGCTCGACGATCCGCAGTAAGGCATGGCCGAAGCCGACGACGCCTCGGCGGTTAGATCCGATCCGGCGAAGCCGGTCGCGTTGACGAGCCGGATCACCGGCTCGCTTACGCGCCGCATGATCGCGATCGCGACGATCTGGATTTCGGTGCTGCTGATCGGCGGCGGCTTCGCGCTCGACCGCGTACTGACCGGCGCCATCACGCGCAATTTCGATTCGAGCCTCGAATATGTGCTGATCGCGATGATCCGGTCGTCGGAAATCGGGCCGGATGGCGAGGTGCGGCTGATCGAGCCGCTCGGCGATCAGCGTTTCCTCGAACCCTATAGCGGCCTCTACTGGCAGATCAGCGGCGGCGGGCAGGAGCCCTATCGCTCGCGCTCGCTGTGGGAGCGCACGCTGCGCCCGCCGCGCGAGCATGTCGATAACGCGCTTCACACCTACAACAGCAACCAGTTTCCCGACGAAGAACTGCGCGTGCTCGAACGCAATGTCATCCTGCCGGGCAGCAAGACCAACTGGCGGTTCCAGATCGCGCAATCGCGCGACGCGCTCGATCTTCAGACCCGTGCGGTGCGTGCGACGTTGATTCCCAGCCTCGGTCTGCTCGGGCTGGGGCTGATCATTCTCGCGACCCTGCAGACTTTTTATGGTCTGTTGCCGCTGCGCCAGATCCGCCGCGCGATCGCGGCGATGCGCGGCGGGCAGAACCGCCGGATCGTCGCGCCGCTGCCGCTGGAAGTACAGCCGATGGTCGACGAGCTGAACGCGCTGCTCGCGCATAACGAGAAACAGGCCGAAGAGGCGCGACTGCACGCGGGCAATCTGGCGCACGCGCTGAAGACCCCGCTCACCGTGCTCGTCAACAGCGCGACCGGATCGGACAGCGATCTGGCGCATACGGTCCGGCGCGAGGCGGCAACGATGCAGCGGCAGGTCGAGCATCATCTGGCGCGCGCGCGCGCGGTCGGGCGGCGCGGCGCGGCGCAGGCGCGCGCAGTGGTGCGCGAAAGCGTCGACAGCGTGTCGCGCGCGGTCGGGCTGCTCTACCCGAACGTGCGCCTCGACGCCGAGGGTGACCGCGCGCTCGTCGTGCGTGTCGAGCGGCAGGATCTGGACGAGCTGATCGGCAATCTGCTCGAAAATGCCGCCAAATATGGCGGCGGCAGCGTGTTCGTCACGATCCAGCGCGACGGCAATATGGCCGAGATATTGATCGAGGACGATGGCGTCGGCATCTCGCCCGCCGACCGCGACCGCGTGATCGACCGCGGTGTCCGGCTCGACAGCGGAAAGCCCGGAACCGGCCTTGGCCTCGCGATCGTCCGCGACGTCGCCGAAATCTACGGCGGCAGCATCGCGCTGGAAGAGAGCGAGGATCTGGGCGGGTTGCTGGTGCGGCTGAGATTGCCGGCTGGTTAGGCTGCTTAGGGGTGGGAAGCGGAATGTCCGGTTTGGGTTGGAAAATTGGGCATGCTGCCGTTGCACTCTCGCTGGATTATAGGCACCATCACCCGATGGTCGTCGCTTCCCTCGTGCTTTTGGCTTCTGTAGGCAATCAGGCTGTGCCAATCTGGAGCGGCAAGTTGGCGCCGCCCGGCAGCGTTAAGGGCGAGTATTGCAATGTTGCCGTCATTCGCAGCCAACGGCCTCTCATAGTTCGAGCTGGCCCCGAACGCACCTTTGCGAAGATCGCTAGCCTTCCAAGAGGCTCTGTCGTCTATACCTGCGATGAGAGCGCTGACCGGAGGCTTGGCTACGATCGATTTTGGGTAGGCATAGCCTACAAAGGCAATGGCAAACCATGCGCTGGCGCTGAAACCCGAGGCCTTGCGATCCAACTGTCAGCGCAGTGCAAGACCGGATGGGTCGAGCGGAATTGGGTTGAGACGCTCACTGGGTGAAGTCTAACGGCTGCTGTTGATGAGCAAGGTGAACTTGCCCAACCGCCCACAACGGTCGCCAGCGGTCACCTAACCGCTAAGTCGAACACACCACCAGCCCGCGCTGCACCGCTGGCCTTGCAAGCCCGCGCTCGAGCCAAGCCTGCACATTCTTGAACCGGTCGAAGCCGACGATCTCTGCCGCATCATAGAAGCCGATCAGGTTACGAATCCAGCCGAGGAGCGAGATGTCGGCGATGCCATATTCCTCGCCCATGATCCATGTCCGGCCATCGAGCCGGCCGTCAAGGACGCCGAGCAGGCGCGCGGATTCGGCCGCGTACCGGTCGCGCGGGCGCTTGTCCTCATAATCCCTGCCGGCGAATTTGTGGAAAAAGCCGAGTTGGCCGAAGATCGGCCCGGCGCCGCCCATCTGCCACATCAGCCACTGGATCGCTTCGTAGCGGCGACCCGGATCTTCGGGCAGGAAGCGGTCGGTCTTGTCGGCGAGATAGATCAGGATTGCGCCCGATTCGAACAGCGCCAGCGGCTTGCCGCCCGGCCCGTCGGGGTCATAGATCGCGGGAATCTTGCCGTTCGGGTTGAGTGCGAGGAACGCCGGATTATGGCTTTCGTTGGCCATGATATCGACGCGGTGCGCCTCATAGGGCAGCCCGCATTCCTCCAGCATGATACTGACCTTGACGCCGTTCGGCGTCGGTGCGCCGAAGAGCTGGAGCCGGTCGGGATGCTTGGCAGGCCATCTGGCGAAGATCGGATGGATCGGCGTCATGCGTCCTGCTCCCGCTTCGCCTGCTGGTGATGACGGATCACCTCGTCGATGATGAAGCGCAGGAATTTCTCGGTGAAATCGGGATCGAGATCGGCATCGCGCGCCAGTTCGCGCAGACGCCCGATCTGGCGCTCCTCGCGGCCCGGATCGGCGGGGGGCAGGCCGTCGCGCGCTTTCAGCTCGCCGACCGCCTTCGTCACCTTGAACCGCTCGGCCAGCATATAGACGAGCGCCGCGTCGATATTGTCGATGCTTTGGCGATAACGGCTGAGTTCGTCCATGCGCGGCTCCTGTGATGTCCGGAACGCTTGGCACCGGGCAGGGGGCCAAAGCAAGCCGAAAGTCGTTGCAAATTTACGGCCCTCCGGCCAAGGCTCGCCGCGTCATGACTGCCGAAATCCACCAACTGCACGGCGACCGTCCGCCCTCGCTCGACCCGATGATGGCGCTTGTCGCCGCCGATATGAACGAGGTGAATGCGGTCATTCTCGATCGCATGCAATCGCAGGTGCCGCTGATCCCGGAACTGGCGGGGCATCTGATCGCCGGAGGCGGCAAGCGGATGCGCCCGATGCTGACGCTCGCATGCGGCAAGCTGCTCGACTATCCGGGTCGCCGTCACTGCAAGCTCGCCGCGGCGGTCGAGTTCATCCACACCGCGACGCTGCTGCACGACGATGTCGTCGACAAGTCGGACCTCCGCCGCGGCCGCAAGACCGCAAACATGATCTGGGGCAACAGCGCCCCGGTGCTCGTCGGTGATTTTCTGTTCAGCCGCGCCTTCGAGGTGATGGTCGAAGACGGGTCGCTGAAGGTGCTCAAGATCCTGTCGCGCGCCTCGGCGGTAATCGCCGAGGGTGAGGTCAACCAGCTCTCGGCGCAGCGCCGGATCGAGACGAGCGAAGACCAGTATCTCGCGATCATCAACGCCAAGACCGCCGAACTGTTCGCCGCCGCGTGCAAGATCGCCGCGGTCGTCGCCGAGCGCGACGACGCCGCCGAAGCCGCGCTCGATGCTTATGGGCGCAACCTTGGGATTGCCTTCCAGCTCGTCGACGATGCGATCGATTATGTTTCCGACGAGGAGACGATGGGGAAGGGCGTCGGCGACGACTTCCGCGACGGCAAGGTCACGCTGCCCGTGATCCTCGCCTATGCGCGCGGCAATGCCGAAGAACGCGAGTTCTGGAAGCAGGCGATCATCGGCCACAAATCGTCGGATGACGATCTGGCCCATGCCAAATCGCTGCTGCTCAAGCACGATACGATCGCCGACACGCTGGCGCGGGCGCGGCATTATGGCCAGCGCGCGGTCGATGCGATCGGCGGTTTCCCGGCGAGCCAGGCAAAGGCGGCGCTAACCGAAGCGGTCGCCTTCGCGGTCGCGCGCGCTTATTGAGGCGCCGCCGATGGCGATGATGGGCCCAGCGGCGGACAGCCCCGATGCCTATATCGCCGCTCTTTCGGGCTGGCAGCTCGAACGATGCACGATGATGCGCGCCGCGATCATGGATGTGGCCCCCTTCGAAGAGACGATCAAATGGACCAACCTCGTCTTCATGGCGAACGGGCCGTGTATATTGATCCGCGCCGAGGAGAATCGCGTGCTGCTCGGCTTCTGGCGCGGCAAGCGCCTGCGCGAGGTCGATCCGCGGATCAGGGCGAGCGGCAAATATGAGCTCGGCAATCTGGTGATGACGACGGCGTCCGAGGTGTCGGCCCAACAGGTCTCAACGCTCGCTGTCGAGGCATACCGGCTCAATATCGAGCTGGGCAACCCCGCAGCGCGCGCATGACGAAAATTTCGTTGCCGATCGATCAGGTGCTGCCCGACATCATGGCGGCGCTGCTCCTGAAGCCCAACGTCGTCGTCGTGGCGCCGCCGGGCGCCGGCAAGACGACGCGGATCGCGCCGGCGTTGCTCGAACAGCCGTGGTGCAAGGGGAATGTGTGGCTGCTTTCCCCGCGCAGGCTCGCGGCGCGCGCCGCGGCCGAGCGGATCGCCGAGGAGATGGGCGAGGCAGTCGGCCGCACGGTCGGCTATGCCACGCGGCTCGACAGCAAGCAGTCGGCCGCGACGCGGCTGCTGGTGATGACCCCCGGCCTGTTCCGCAACCGCATCCTGGCCGACCCCGAGCTTCAGGGTGTGTCGGCGGTGCTGTTCGACGAAGTCCATGAGCGCAGCCTTGACGGCGACTTCGCGCTCGCGCTGGCGATTGACGCGCAGCAGGGGCTCCGCGACGACTTACGGCTCGTCGCCATGTCGGCGACGCTCGACGGCGCACGCTTCGGCGCGCTGCTCAGCAATGCGCCGGTGGTGAAGAGCGAAGGCAAGAGCTGGCCGCTCGACCTGCGACATATCGGCCGCCGCGCCGAGGACCGGCTGGAAGCAAGCGTGCTGGCCGCAGTGCGGCAGGCGATGGCCGACGAGGCGGAAGGCGATATGCTCGCTTTCCTGCCCGGCGCTGCCGATATCGAACGCGCTGCGGCGGCGGTCGAGGACGCCGGATTGCCGCTCGTCGTGCATCGGCTGCACGGGCAGATCGATCCCGCCATGCAGCGCAAGGCGCTCGTCCGCGATCCCGAAGGGCGGCGCAAGCTGATCCTCGCGACGAGTATCGCCGAGACGAGCCTGACGATCGAGGGCGTCCGCATCGTGATCGACGCCGGCCTGTCGCGCCGTCCGCGCTTCGACAAGGCCGCCGGGATCGCGCGCCTCGTTACCGAGCGCGCCAGCCAGGCTTCGGCGACGCAGCGCGCGGGGCGTGCGGCGCGGCAGGGGCCGGGCGCGGCATATCGGCTGTGGGAAGCCGCGGCGACGGCCGGCATGCCACCGTTCGATCCGCCCGAAATCCACGAAAACGACCTGATGCCCGTCGTGCTCGATTGCGCGAGCTGGGGCATTGTCGATCCGCGCCAGCTTGGCTGGCTCGACCCGCCGTCGCCTGCCGCCATCGCCGAGGCCAAGACGCGGCTGCAGGCGATCGGGGCGCTCGGCGGCGATGGACGTATCACGTCGCACGGCAAGGCGCTCGCCGCGGTGCCGCTGCCGGTGCCGCTCGCGCATATGCTGCTCGACGCGGCGCGCGCCGGGGAGGCCGATCTGGCCGCGAAACTGGCGGTGCTCCTGACCGAGCCGGGACTTGGCGGACGCGGCGCCGATGTCGAGGCGCGCCTCAACCGCTGGAAGGGCATGAAGGGCGACCGATCCGAAGGCGCATGGCGCCTCGCGCGCCGTCTTGCCGAGCTGGGCGAGAAGCAGGTGGCGGACGAACGCAGGCTGGCCGGGCGCTCGGTGGGCGGCTGGATCGCCACCGCCTGGCCCGACCGCGTTGCGCGCCGGCGCGCCGGCCAGCGGGGCGAATATCTGAGCGCCGGCGGCCGTGCCTACAAGCTGGACCCGCTCGACCCGCTGGCGAACAGCGAGTGGCTCGCGATCGCCGATGCGCAGGGGCACGCCGCCGGTGTTCGCATTCTGGGCGCCGCGCCGATCGAGCTTGCCGAGGTCGAGGCGATATTTGCCGACCAGATCGAAAGTCGCTCGGCGAGCCGCTATGATGCGGAGAGCGATCGCGTAGACCATCGCCGCGAGCGCCGCCTCGGCGCCATCACACTGTCGAGCGGACAAACCGGACGCAGCGAAGGCGCCGAGGACGATGTTGGCGTGCGGCTCGGTGCGGTGCGCGAAAAGGGGCTGGGACTGATTGGCTGGGGGCCGGTGTCGCAGGCGCTGCGTCAGCGGGCATCCTTTGCGGGCCTCGACACGCTATCGGTGCCGGCGCTGGGGGACAGTCTGGAAATATGGCTCGGGCCGCTGCTCGAAAAGTCACGCGGCCTTCGGGATCTCGGCGATCAGCGGCTGGCCGATGCGCTGTCGGGGCTGCTCGACTGGCCGGCGCGGCAATTGCTCGAAAAGCTGGCACCCGCCGATTTTGTGACGCCCGCAGGCAGCCGCCACGCGATCGACTATGGCGCCGATGGGGGCCCGACGGTCAGCGTGCGAGTGCAGGAGATGTTCGGGCTGGCGCGGCATCCCACGATCGGCGATCCGCCGGTGCCGCTTGTCCTCGCGCTGACATCTCCCGCGCATCGCCCGATCCAGACGAGCCGCAACATCATCAGCTTCTGGAGCGGAAGCTGGACGGAGGTCGCGAAGGAAATGCGCGGCCGTTATCCGAAACATAGCTGGCCCGACGATCCCGCGAACGCCCGGCCGACATTGTTGACCAAAGCGGCGCAGGCGCGGCGCGATGCGCAATAGGCCCCTTTTCGCCAGCCCCGCTTGGCGCTAAGGCGTAGGCATAACAATCCAGCCAGGGACTCTCCGATGAAAGCGCGTATTTTTCAGAAGCCCAAGAATGCGATGCAGTCGGGCCGTGCCGGCACTCAGCGCTGGTTCCTGGAATTCGCGCCAGCCGAAGCGCGCAAGGCCGATCCGTTGATGGGCTGGGCAGGCAGCGGCGATACGCAGCGCCAGCTCCGCCTTGGTTTTGCGACGGCTGACGAAGCGCTCGCTTATGCGACGAAGAACGGCATCGAGGCCGAAGTCATCGCGACGCCGGCGCGCACGCTGAAGCTTCAGGCCTACGCAGACAACTTCCGGTAATAGCGAAGCGGCCCCGAAGGGCCGCTGACATCAGGCTTCGTTTTCCGGCTGCAGCAATTTGTGCAGGTGGACGACGACATATTTCATCTCGGCATCGTCGACGGTGCGCTGCGCGGCGCTGCGCCATGCCTTTTCGGCGGTCTTGTAGTCGGGGAACAGGCCCACGACGTCGAGGTTGGTCAGATCGACGAAGTCGAGGCCCTGCGGATCGCTGACGCGTCCGCCGAACACGAGGTGCAATTTGCTCATGGCTGGCTTTCCTTGCGGGTTAGCACTGGAGGGGGAGGATGCGGCCGCCCCTACCAGCGCTTCGCCCTAACGGCAAGTCCGGCTCAATCTTCGTCCTTGCGGCCCTTCGGCAGCAGCGAACCGAGGAGCGCGCCGATCGCGACCGCGCCGGCCACCAGCGCCAGCGGCTGCTTTTCGGCAACATCCTTCAGCTTGCTGTTCGCGCGCTTGGCTTGCGCCTTGCCCTTTTCATAAGCCTGGCCCGCGACTTCGCGTGCGGCATCGGCCTGTTCGCGGCCTTTCGCGGCGAGTTCGTTCGTGGCGGTCAGCGTACGATCGGCGAGTTCGCTCGTTGCGGCGCGGGCGCGGCCATAGCCGTCCTGGATGCGCGCCTTCGCCGCCTCGGCGGTGGCACGGGCGCTTTCGGCGGTTTTCTCGGCAAGTTCACTCGCCTTTGCACGAGCTTCGTTCGCGGTTTCACTGAGCGGCTTCATCTTGGTCCTCCGTCAAATCCTGCTCGTCGGCGGCCTGTTCGCCCGCGTCCGAATGAAATTTCGCCATGGCCGCATCGGCCAGATCCTGCACCTTCTGCGCCAGCTTTGGCGCATGTTCCTTGATCGGCTCGCGAAAGAGCCACGCCAGCCCGGCCACCGCGGCAAGCGCGATCGGCAGCTTGTTCTCGCGAAACTGCCGCCGTGCGGCGTGCGCGGCTTCTTCGATCTTGGCATCGACGTTATACTTGCCACGCGCATAGAGAGCCTTCGGTTTGAAGGCATCCTTGGCGACATCGAGCCGGCGATGCAGCTCGGCGCGCTGCAGCATCGAGCGGCGGGCGGCGTTGATCAGGCGATTGCGGGTCCGCGGCATCAGTCGTCACCCTCCTCGTTCGTCAGGTCGCGGCGAAGCGCGGTGCGGATGTCGTTATAGGCGACCTGCGCACGCCACCCGGCAAAGGCGGCGAAAGCGAGCAGGACACCGACGACGATCAGCGTTGCAAGCAGCGGTCCGACGTGCGGCATCAGTACTAGTATCGCCCCGAACGCCAGCGCCAGCATGGCGATGCCAGCCAGAGATGCGGCAACGGCGCCCCATCCGGCGGTCCAGCTCACGCCGTGCAGCGCCAGTTCGCTGCGCGCCTCCAGCAGGGCCAGTTCGGCCTTTGCCGTTGCCGAGAGATTGTCGATAACATCATCGACAATCTTCTCGAGCGGGACGGGCGCCGGCGTGGCCGCGCGTCCGTCCGGCGCATAGCCGTGACTTATGCGGTCAAAGGCGCGCGCGTCGCCCTGCGGCGGCGTAGTGGAATCGGAACTGGCCATCGGTGCGACTGTAGCGATCAGTCGCTGCTCGAGCCACCCTTGAGCAGCCGGGCAAGCACGAAGCCGAGCACGGTCGCGGCACCGACGGCGATCGCCGGGTTCTTCTTGACCATGTCGCGGGTCGAGGCGGCCAGCTCGTCGAGATCCTTCTTGTCGAGAGTTGAGGCGAGACCGGCGACGGTCGAAGCCGCCGAGCGGGCATAGTCGCCATATTGCTTGCCAAACTTGCTGTCGACGGTGCCCGCGCCATCCTCGAGCAGCTTGGCGAGGCTGCCGACGGCTTCGGCGGCCTTGTCCTTGCCCTTGGTCGCCGCTTCGCGCGCCTTGGTCGAGGCCTGGTTCTTCAGCGCCGCAGCCTCATCCTTCAGCGAGGCAGCCTTCTTCGAGGCTTCGGACTTGATGGTGTCGCGCGTCGCCGCGAGCTGGTCGCGGATCGGATGATCCTTGGCAGCCGCCTTTGCGGCAGGCTTGCGTGCGGGGGCAGCCTTGGTGGCGGCGGGCTTTGCAGGCGCCTTCGGTGCGGCTTTCTTGGCGGCGGGAGTAGCGGCTTTGGCCATGGGCACTGTCCTCTTCTTTTTTGTCGAGCCTCGTGCCGTCAGGGGGTGGCGGTCGTGGGCTCTTTTTGGTCCTGTCCCAATATATAGCAAGGCAAGCTGAATGGTTCCATCCCCGCGCAAAATTCCCCCAAAATTCCTATGCAGCGGTTGCACTGAGGGCACCCTGCCGATAACAGGCGGGCGCCTTTCCCTACCGGTCCGTCGCGGGCCGCCAGCAGGACGAACTCCATGACCGCCATCATCGACATCCACGGCCGCGAAATCCTCGACAGCCGGGGCAACCCTACCGTCGAAGTCGATGTGCTGCTGGAGGATGGCAGCTTCGGCCGCGCCGCCGTGCCCTCGGGCGCGTCGACGGGCGCGCACGAGGCGGTCGAGCTGCGCGACGGTGACAAGAGCCGCTATCTCGGCAAGGGCGTGACCAAGGCCGTCGCCGCCGTGAACGGCGACATCGCCGATGCGCTGATCGGCCTCGATGCCGAAGATCAGCGCGAACTCGACATGACGATGATCGACCTCGACGGCACGCCGAACAAGAGCCGCCTCGGCGCCAATGCGATCCTCGGCGTCAGCCTCGCCGCCGCCAAGGCCGCAGCCGATGCGCGCGGCCTGCCGCTCTATCGCTATGTCGGCGGCGTCTCGGCGCGCACACTTCCGGTGCCGATGATGAACATCATCAACGGCGGCGAACATGCCGACAATCCGATCGACGTGCAGGAATTCATGATCATGCCCGTCGGCGCCGGCAGCATCGCCGAAGCCGTCCGCTGGGGTAGCGAAATCTTCCACACGCTGAAGAAGGGCCTTGCGGCGAAGGGCCTTGCGACGGCAGTCGGCGACGAGGGCGGCTTCGCGCCGAACCTTGCCTCGACCCGCGCCGCTCTCGATTTCATCGCGGCCTCGGTCGATCAGGCCGGCTTCAAGCTCGGCACCGACGTCGTCCTCGCGCTCGATTGCGCCGCGACCGAATTCTTCAAGAACGGCAAGTACGAGATCAGCGGCGAGGGGCTGTCGCTCAGCCCCGAACAGATGGCCGACTATCTCGCCGCGCTCGTGAACGACTACCCGATCAAGTCGATCGAGGACGGGATGAGTGAAGACGACTTCACTGGCTGGAAGGCGCTCACCGACCTGATCGGCGACAGGTGCCAGCTCGTCGGCGACGACCTGTTCGTTACCAACCCCGTGCGTCTGGAGGACGGCATCAAGACGGGCCTCGCCAACTCGCTGCTCGTCAAGGTCAACCAGATCGGCACGCTCAGCGAAACGCTCGACGCCGTCGATATGGCGCATCGCGCGCGCTACACCGCCGTCATGTCACACCGTTCGGGCGAAACCGAAGACTCGACAATCGCCGACCTCGCGGTCGCGACCAACTGCGGCCAGATCAAGACCGGCAGCCTCGCGCGTTCGGACCGGCTTGCGAAGTACAACCAGCTCATCCGTATCGAGGAAGAGCTGGGCGACATGGCGCGATACCCGGGGGCGGCAATTTTCGGGTAATGCGCCGGGCCGTATCGACAATATCGAACCGCCGGAACTGATTGACGACCTCATCTTGATCCTCCCTGCCGCGTAGCGGTGGGGAGGTGCAGCCGCTCCTATCTCCCGGACTGGATCCGGAGCCCGCTGCCGACGCTGGATCCTGGCGACGAAATCAGGTTCTTACAAACGACGCCAACCTCTTTTGGGACGGAGTTCGGCAAGGCGATCGGTCCGTTTGTCCGGCTCCCCACCTGGAGGTGATGCTTGAGGCGCCCGACTGGCAGGGCGTCAGTTGAACCAGTAATTGATGTATCCAAGGAGGAATATCTGCGCGGCGAGGCAGAAAAATCCCCATAAATCGCATATGCTTTTGCGCGCAGCGCGGCGAATGGTGCAACCGGCGCAAAAATAATAACAGCTATCACGAAAATCCGGTGAACTTCGTTATTGAATACAAGAGGGTAGGTCGCGAAAACGGTAATGAGGACCATCGCGCTGATGAGGCACAGCGCGGACGACCAGATCGCGGCAAATCTCAAACTCGACATTCGCTCACCTGTTGCACCTGCCAGACCCCATACCCGCAGTTATAGTCCAATCGGATAGCGTTCCAGCGAAGGCGCTCACTTTCCCTTCAGATATTTGTCGAACCAGCCGATCGTGCGGCGCAGCGCGTCGAGCTGGGTTTCACGCTTCTGGAAGCCGTGGCCCTCGGCCTTGTAGAAGACGGTTTCGACCGTGTTGCCCTTGGCCTTCAGGATATCCTCGACCTCCTGCGCCTGACCCCGCGGCACGCGGATGTCGTTTTCGCCCTGCAGGCTCAGCAGCGGCGCTTTCGCGGCCTTGATATAGGTGAGCGGCGACGAGGCGTCATAGACGTCGGGATTCTCGTCGGGGGTGCCGAGCAGCGAGCGCTGATAGGCTTTCAGCAGTTCGTCCTGATCGCGGTACATCGTCCGCCAGTTGATGATCCCGAACCACTGCACCGCCGCGGCGAATTCGTCGGGGGTGCGGCCGATCGCCATCAGGGTCATGAAGCCCCCGTAAGAGCCGCCGAAAATGCCGACCTTCTTGGCATCGACATAGCCCGACTGGACGAGGAAGGTCTTGGCCGCGACGGTGTCTTTCAAATCGCCGCCACCCAGATCCTTCACATTGGCTTCCTGGAACGCCTTGCCATAGCCGGTCGATCCGCGGAAATTGGGCTGGATCACGACATAGCCGCGCGTCGCGAAGGCGGTGGCATAGCGCGAGAAACCGTCCTGCGACTGGCCGGTCGGGCCGCCGTGCGGGATGACGATCGCGGGGTTGCTGCCGTCGCGCTTCAGGTTGAACGGCGTGGTGACGATCGCGCTGATCAACGTGCCGTCGAAGCTCTTGTAGGTCACGACTTGCGACTTCGGCAGCGTCGCGGGGGACAGGCTGGCCATCGCCATCGGCGCGGTCGGCGTCGCGACATCGGACGCGAGGTCATAGGTATAGAGCATCGTCGGCGAATCCGCGCCGCTGCGCGCGACGAACATCCGCTTGCCGTCGGGCGATATGGCGGCGGGGCCCATGGTCGACGCGCGGCCGGGATCAATCGCGAGGTCGGTCTTCTTCATCGTCGCCAGATCGACGCGCGACAGCGTCGAGCGACCGTCGTTGTTCGTGCGCACGATCATCGACGCGCCGTCGGGAGTCATGATGTCGCTCGATTCCTCCCAGGGCGTCGCTGGCAGCCAGCGCCATTTTTTCGTCGCGACGCTATAGGCGCCGGCGTGCGATTGGCCGGTGCCTTCGTCGGTGGTCGCGGCGATCGTGCCGCCGTCGGGCGAAGCACCGGTCGCGGCATAGATCGTCTTCGGCTTGGCGAGCAGCTTGGTCGCGCCGCCGGTCGCGGCGTCGATCCGCCAGACTTCGCCGACGGTGCCATCGACGCTCGACCGGTTGGCGATGATCGCCTTGCCGCCGTCGACCCAAGCAACGGCGCCCCAGCTATATTGCGGATCCTTCTCGGCGGTCAGGCCGCGGATCTTGCCGCCGGCATCCATGACCGCGAGATTGCTCTGGCCTTCCGATTTGAGTTTGGTCGACAGCGCGACGAGGTCGCCGGTCGGCGCGACAAGCAATCCGGTTTCACTACGTTCGGGCGTGTTCGTCAGATTGTCGACTGCGCCGCCGTCGACCGGCACGCGGTAGAGATCATAATATTCGTTCCCTCCCGCATCCTGCGTGAAATAGAGCCACTTGCCGTCGCGCGACACCGCGAGGCCAGACTGGGCATCGTCGGACTGAGTCAGCTGCACCGGCCAGCTGCCATCGGCGTTCATCTTCCAGATGTTGACGCGGCCGGTCAGGTCGGTCGCGATGAAGATCTGTTTGCCGTCGGCGCTCCATACCGCGTCGTACAGCGCGCGAGTTACGCCGATGTCGTCGAGCGGGACCGGACGGGCGGCGGGATTTGCCGGTGAGCTCACCGTCTTCGGGTCGGTGACGGGGCGGTCGGGCGAAGCGACTTGCGCCGCAAGCGGCGAGGCGGAGGCGAGGAGGGCGGCGGTCAGAATCAGGCGCATGTCATTCCCCTTTTTGTGATGGATTCAACCTGCCAGACGACGAGCTGTATTACAATGGCAACACGGGGCAGTCTTTTTGCAGGGGCAAGTGGTTGGCATAATGGCATATTCTGAAAGTGCGGCCCCGCCGGTGGCAGAAAATCGTCAAATAATTAGGGGAGAGAGCCGGCGCCTGCTATACCTCTTTTGACGACTGCAGTTTCACCACTTGATCGGCTTTTTGTGGTTCGGCTCCTCCCGCAGTCCGTGTCGTTGCATGACTGGCCGATCTGATACTTTGCCGAGAGCTTTGGGTCGCACCTGCTCCCGCCGAAGAGGGAGCCTCCCCATGCCCGCCTTTCATATCCTGCTTGAAGACGATGAATCGGGCTCTACGCGCATCGATTTCGATGCCGACAGCCGCGACTTTGCGCTGGTGATCGCCCAAGGCCATTCCGGCGGTCGCAATATGGAACTTTGGGAGGGGGCGTCGCTCGTCGGAACGCTCCACAAGGCCGCGCCGCAGCTCTGGCGACTCAGCTGACCGTATTTCGTTTTGCTGCGCAGCAATTTCGGTGGAAAAAGCCGCTTCTCTGCCTTGACGCCATGAATCAACTCTGATTCAAGGGCTGAAATGACGCAGCGCCACAAATTACGGAAATCGATGAACCGGGCGGTCGGCCCCGCGGTGGCGCTGATCGCGGTGCTTGCGATGATCGGCTATGCGATCCTCGGTCCGACCGGCCTCTACGCCTGGGGCGATTACAGCCAGTCGGTCGACAAGAAGCGCGTCGTGCTGACCGAGCTCGCCAAGAAGCAGAGCGAGTTGCAGAACCGCGTCAATCTGCTCGACCGTCGCCGGGTCGATCCCGACCTTGCCGATGAATATGTGCGCGAGAAGCTCGGGGTCATGCACCCTGACGAAATCGCGATTCCGGTCGAACCCGAAGCAAGGCCCTGACACCCCGGTCGGGGAGGGAATTGCATTTTTTGCATACGTAGAATGGGATGGCTCTCGCGCGTTGCCAAACAGGGCTTCGCGCTCCTATAGGGGTGGCCTGCCGTAACGGCTAACCGTAAAGGAAACCCGCCTTGGCCAAAGCCCCAGCGCGCAAGACTGCTGCGCCCAAAACTGCCGCTTCCACCCCCGCTCCCGCGACCAACCGCGAGTCTCCGCGCGATCCCGTCCCCTATGACGCGACGCCCGAGGAGCTCGAGAAATTCTATCGCGAGATGTTGCTCATCCGCCGCTTCGAGGAAAAGGCGGGCCAGCTTTACGGCCTCGGCCTGATTGGCGGCTTCTGCCACCTTTATATCGGTCAGGAGGCCGTTGCGGTCGGCCTGCAGTCGGCGCTCGACGGCGACAAGGACAGCGTCATCACCGGTTACCGCGACCATGGCCACATGCTCGCCTATGGGATCGATCCTAAGGTCATCATGGCCGAGCTGACCGGCCGTGCCGCCGGTATTTCGCGCGGCAAGGGCGGTTCGATGCACATGTTCAGCGTCGAGAAGAAGTTCTACGGCGGTCACGGCATCGTCGGCGCGCAGGTGTCGCTCGGCACCGGGCTCGCGTTCGGGCATAAATATCGCGGCGACGGCGGCATCGCGATGGCCTATTTCGGCGATGGCGCCTCGAACCAGGGCCAGGTCTACGAGAGCTTCAACATGGCCGAGCTGTGGAAGCTGCCGATCATCTTCGTGATCGAGAACAATCAATATGCGATGGGCACGTCGGTCAACCGCTCGTCGGCCGAAGACCAGCTCTATCGCCGCGGTGAAAGTTTCCGCATTCCCGGCATGCAGGTCGACGGCATGGACGTGCTCGAAGTTCGCGGCGCGGCCGAGGCGGCGATCGAATGGGTGCGCGCGGGCAAGGGGCCGGTGCTGATGGAGCTCAAGACCTATCGCTATCGCGGCCATTCGATGTCCGATCCCGCCAAATATCGCAGCCGCGAGGAAGTGCAGGCGGTGCGCGACAAGAGCGACGCGATCGAACATCTTAAAAAGCTGATGACCGAAGCCGGAATCACCGAGGACAAGTTCAAGGAAATCGACAAGGAGATCCGCCAGATCGTGAGCGACGCGGCCGACTTTGCCGAAAGCGCCCCCGAACCCGAACTTCACGAACTTTATACCGACGTGCTGGTGGAGCAATATTGAGATGGCCATCGAACTGAAGATGCCGGCGCTGTCGCCGACGATGGAAGAGGGCACGCTCGCCAAGTGGCTCGTCAAGGAAGGCGACACGGTGAAGTCGGGCGACATTCTCGCCGAGATCGAGACCGACAAGGCGACGATGGAATTCGAAGCCATCGACGAGGGCACGATCGGCCAGATCCTGGTTGCCGAGGGCACCGATAACGTGAAGGTCGGCACCGTGATCGCAACGATTGCGGGCGAGGTTGAAGACGCCGCTGCGCCAGCGCCCGCGCCAGCCGCTGCTCCGGCTCCGGTCGAAGCGCCGGCGCCTGCTCCGGCCGTTGCGCCTGTTCCCGCCGTTCCCGCGCCGGTGGCGCGCGCCGCCGATCCGTCGATTCCCGAAGGGACCGCGACGGTCCGCCTGACGGTTCGCGAAGCGCTGCGCGATGCGATGGCCGAGGAAATGCGTGCCGACGACCGCATCTTCGTGATGGGCGAGGAAGTCGCCGAATATCAGGGCGCGTACAAGGTGACGCAGGGCCTGCTCGAGGAATTCAGCGCGCGCCGCGTCATCGACACGCCGATCACCGAATATGGCTTTGCCGGCCTCGGTACCGGCGCGGCGATGGGCGGCCTCAAGCCGATCATCGAGTTCATGACCTTCAACTTCGCGATGCAGGCGATCGACCACATCATCAACTCGGCCGCGAAGACCAATTATATGTCGGGCGGGCAGATGCGCTGCCCGATCGTGTTCCGCGGTCCGAATGGCGCCGCGAGCCGCGTCGCCGCGCAGCACAGCCAGAACTACGCGCCCTGGTATGCCAGCGTCCCCGGCCTGATCGTGATCTCGCCCTATGATGCTGCCGACGCCAAGGGCCTGCTCAAGGCCGCGATCCGCAGCGAAGACCCTGTCGTCTTCCTCGAGAACGAGCTGCTCTATGGCCGCAGCTTCGACATCCCCGATGTCGAGGATTATGTCCTGCCGATCGGCAAGGCGCGGATCATGCGCGCGGGCACGGACGTCACCATCGTCAGCTATTCGATCGGCGTCGGGCTTGCGCTCGAAGCTGCCGATGCGCTTGCTGCCGAGGGGATCGAGGCCGAGGTCATCGACCTTCGCACGCTGCGTCCGCTCGACACCGCGACGGTGCTCGCCAGCCTCAAGAAGACCAACCGCCTCGTCGTCGTCGAGGAAGGCTGGCCGGTCTGCTCGATCGCCAGCGAGCTTGCGATGGTCGCGATGGAGCAGGGTTTCGACGATCTCGATGCTCCGGTGGTCCGCGTCTGCAACGAGGATGTGCCGCTGCCCTATGCGCACAACCTCGAAAAGGCGGCGCTGGTCGACACGCCGCGCGTCATTGCGGCGGTGAAGGCGGTCACCAATCGCGCCTGACGCGCCGGAAGCGGCCCCTTATCCGGACATCCGCGATCCGCGCGTGATGGTGGCGGTGCCTCGTGAGAGGCGCCCCGCCATCGCCGCGCTATGGGCGCTTGCCGAACGGCTGACGAAATTGCTGCAGGATGCGCGCGAACCGCTGATCGGTCAGATCAAGCTCGCGTGGTGGCGTGACATGATGGCTATGCTCGCAAACGATCCCGCGGCGTTGCCGAAGGGTGAGCCGTTGCTTGCAGAGCTTCAGGCGACATGGGCGGGACAGGGAGGGCTCGAGGGGCTCGTCGATGCGGCCGAGGCGATGCTGTTGGCCGAGGATGGTTCGTCGCGTCAAGCGGCGGCGATGGCATTTGGGCGCGCATTATTCGGCCGCTCGGGTGGACGCGAATACAATGGAGAACGATGGGGCCTAATATGGGGAGCCGGGCTGCAGGAAGAGTTGCTCGACGGGATAGATCTCTGCATTGAAGCTATGAGCCGGCCCGTGCCTTCTACAGCATCCTTTGACGGCGATCGAGCATTGCTGATGCTGGATCGCTGGGCGGGGTTGATCGCTGAAAGACAGGGATTCCGGAGCTTGCGCCGCGAGGGGCTGCTTCTGCTCCGTATCGGCCTGTTCGGCCGTTGACGCAATAAATGCGGTCGGGGCTGGAAAAGCCATCGCCGAACATCTATCTTGCGCGGTACAGAAATAGGGTCGCAGGGGACATTTGAATGTTCAACGGGCTGATAGCCTATCTGGATTCGATCAAGGCGCGAGATCCTGCGCCGCGGTCGCGCTGGGAAATTCTCCTTTATCCGGGGTTGCTTGCGGTCGGAATGCACCGCGTCGCGCATTGGCTGTTCGAGGCGGAGCTGTTTTTCCTTGCGCGCTTCGTCAATCATTTCTCGCGCTTTCTGACGGGCATCGACATCCATCCGGGTGCGAAAATCGGTCGTCACCTGTTCATCGACCATGGCTTTGGCGTGGTGATCGGCGAAACGGCCGAGATCGGCGACAATGTTTCGATCTATCAGGACGTGACGCTCGGCGGCACCGATCCCGCGAACGGCATCGGCGGTAAGCGGCACCCGACGCTGTGCGACGATGTGATCGTCGGATCGGGCGCGCAGATTCTGGGCCCCGTCACCATCAATCCGCGCGCCCGCGTGGGCGCGAATGCAGTGGTGACGAAGGACGTGCCCGAGGGTGCGGTGATGGTCGGTATCCCGGCGCGCTCGACCTTGCTCGATGCGACCGAATATGCGCGCGAGTTCGTACCTTACGGCACCCCCTGCAGCGAGACTTTCGATCCCGCGACGCAGAAGATCGAATTGCTGCAATGCCAGCTCGAACAGATGCAGAAGCAGCTTTCGATGCTGATTGCCGAGCGCGACGCGCTCAAGGAAGATGTTGACGCGCCGCAGCGCAAGGGGAGCCGGAAAAGCGCCTGATGGGAACTGTCACGCCTCTGCCGTTCAACAATCGGACGGCACCGCTGCAGACCGGCTTCGAGCGCCCCGAACTGATGCGCATTCTGGACCTCTACGGCCGAATGGTCGCCGCGGGTCACTGGCGCGACTATGCGATGGATTTCCATCGTGACGCCGCAATCTTCTCGGCCTTTCGCCGGGCCGCCGAGCGGCCCGAATATCGTATCGAGAAACGTCCCGCGTTGCGGAGCCGGCAGGGCATGTGGGCCCTTGTCTCCGAAGCCGGGGCGATTTTGAAGCGCGGCGACGAGCTGGCGAATGTGCTGGCCCCCGTCGAACGCAAACTGATGAAGCTGGTCGGGGACTAACGACCGGCTTCATCAGAGTAGTGAAGTGTGGATCAGGCTTTTCTCTGTTGCCTGACCCACACCTCCGGTTACTCCCATAGGGAGATCCCGCTATCCGGCGGTGGCGAGCCGCCGCAGTTTCTTGTCGTCGCCCAGCAGCACCGTCGGGCTGCCGTGCGCCTTGCGCCGTGCGACCCAGTCACGCAGCAGTTCGGCGCAGCTGTGATCGAGCCCGGCGAGCTGGCCGCAGTCGATCGTCACCGGCTTGTCGCGCGGAATGGCGCCCAGCGTATCTTCCAGCTTGGGAAGCTGGACGAAGGTGGCCGCACCGGTCAGGCGAACGCGCGTCCCCTCGTCATTGTCGGATTGATCCACCTTGAGCCGCAGGCGGCGGACATGGGGGATAAGCTCGACGAGCGAGAAGAGGATGCCGACGATCACGCCGGTGAGCAGGTCGACCGCAACCACCAGGACGAGCGTTGTCGCCCAGATCGCTACCGGCAGCATGCCATGATGCTTCAGCAGCTCGCGGGCATGGTCCAGCTTGACCAGACGCCAGCCGGTCACGACAAGCACCGCACCGAGCGTGGCCATCGGCATCGCGCGCATTACCGAGGGCAGCAGCGCGACGAAGGCGAGAATCCACACACCGTGCAGGATCGTCGAGAGCCGCGAAACGGCGCCCGCCTGCACGTTCGCCGAGCTGCGGACGATGACGCCGGTCATCGGCAATGCGCCGGCACCGCCGCACAACATGTTGCCGACGCCCTGCGCGCGCAGTTCCTTGTTGAAATCGCTGCGCGGGCCATCGTGCATCTTGTCGACCGCCGCCGCCGAGAGCAGGGTCTCCGCGCTGGCGATGAATGCGACCGCGAGAGCTGCGGCAATGATTTCGGGCGACAGCCAGCCGGCGAAGTTCGCCGGAGGCGTGATCGCGGCGAGGATCGAATCCGGCACCTCGACGCGTGCGACGTTCAGGTTCAGCACAAGCGAGACCACCGTGCCGGCCACGACGCCGAGCAGCGCGCCGGGGACCAGACGCAGCGATTCCGGACGCCATTTTTCCCACGCGAGCATGACGCCGATCGTGATGGCGGCGATCAGCAGCGCGAGTTCTGCGCCGCCGGGCGCCGAGGTATTCAGCCCGAGCAGGCGGCCGGGCATGGCGGCGATATTCTCGAGCCCGCTCGCCAGCGGTTTGGCGTCGAACAGGACGTGGAACTGGCCGATGACGATCAGCACGCCGATGCCCGCGAGCATCCCGTGGACGACGGCGGGCGAAATCGCGCGGAACCAGCCGCCGAGTTTCATCACGCCCGCGATCAGCTGGACCGCACCCGCGATGAGCAGGATCGGACCGAGCGCTTCGATACCTTGGGTACGGATCAGCTCGAAGACGATCACCGCCAGGCCGGCGGCGGGGCCGCTGACCTGAAGCGGTGACCCGGCGATCGCACCGACGACGATCCCGCCGATTATGCCCGTGATCAGGCCTTTTTCCGGCGGGAGTCCCGATGCGACGGCGATGCCCATGCACAGCGGCATCGCGACGAGAAACACGACGATCGACGCCGCGAAATCGCGCGATAAGCCGCTGGCCGGGCTGGCGGGGAGAGCCTGGCTCGCCATGATCAGGCGGCCTTCGCCGGGCCTGCGTGCATCGCGAGCCGCTGGGCGGCAGCGAGCGCGACGGGCAGGGGTTCATTGTCACGGATGGGAATGAAACGTCCGGTCTCGCCATCGAGGCCCATCACGGCACCCTGATGGATGTCGATGAACCAGCCGTGCAGCGAAATCTCGCCGCGCGCGATGCCGGCGGCGACCGACGGATGCGTGCGCAGATGAGCGATCTGCACAACGATATTCTCGAGGCTGGCGGCGCGCACGAGACGGGCGTCGTCGAGGTCCGAGTACCCCGAACGCACGACATGTTCGGCGGCATGGCTGTGGCGGAGCCATGCCGCAACATTGGGCATGCCTTCGGTCATATGCGGGTTCATCAGCGCTTTCATCGCGCCGCAGTCCGAATGGCCGCAGACGATAATGTCGCGCACGCCGAGCGCCGCGACGGCATATTCGACGGTCGACGAAACGCCGCCATTCTGCGTCGCGAAGGGCGGGACGATGTTGCCGGCGTTACGGCAAACGAACAGGTCGCCGGGCTCCGCCTGCATGATCTGTTCGGGGACGATACGGCTATCGGCGCAGGAGATCATCAGGGCCTTGGGGCTTTGCCCGTCGGCGACCAGCTTGGCGAACAGATCGTTGCGGCTGGGGAAAACGCGCTTTTCGAAATCGAACACGCGTCCGATCAGGTCGTTCATGAAACCACTCCTTTTGATTGGTTTCACGCACATGGCGAACGAACTTTGCTGCGGTGCAGCGCAAATGTAACGAAATGTTTCTCAGGCGGCGGGAAGGCGCAGGCGCGCGGTCAAACCGCCAAGATGGCTCTGGCCAAGCTCCAGCGCGCCGCCATGAATCTGTGCAATCCGGTCGACAATCGACAGGCCGAGGCCGAATCCGCCCGTATCGCGCGCGCGCGCCGTGTCGAGCCGCGCAAAAGGCTGGACCGCCTCTTCACGCAGATGCGCCGGAATGCCCGGACCGTCGTCGGCAATCTCGATTTCGACCCAGCGGTCGGTCTGGCGCAGCCGTACTTCGATCTGCGAGCCGAAGCGCAGTGCATTGCCCAGCAGATTGCGGACGGCGCGCTTGATCGCGATGCCGTGCACCGTCAGCGTCAGATGGTCGGGGCCGATATAGCGGACCGGAAAACCCTGATCGCTCGCCTCGTCGGCGGCGGTCGCGCAGAGGACTGCAATATCTGTGAGGGCGAGGGGCTCGGTCGGGTTGTCGATGTCGCCCGACAGATAGGCGAGCAGCGAGTCGATCATCCGCTCCATCTCGCCGATGTCCTGTTCCAGATCGCGGCTGGCGAGCGGGTCTTCGATGCTCTCGGCCCGAAGCCGCAGCCGTGCGAGCGGGGTCCGGAAATCATGCCCCACCGCTGCCAGCGCCTGTGTGCGGTCGGTGATCATTGCCGCGATGCGATGCTGCATGTCGTTGAAGGCGCCGATGACCTTCTGCACCTCGGCGGGGCCGCGTACCGGAACATCGACGAAATCGCGCTTGCCGATCGTTTCGGTCGCGCGCGTCAGGTCGCGCAACGGGCGGAGCGTGTGGCGGATGAGCAGGCTGGCGAGCAACACGAGCGCAATCGCGGGAATCAGCGTCTGCAGGCTGCGGCCGACAGTCAGGTCGAGCTGACGGATATGATCGCGTGCGCTGAAGCTGACCCAACTGCCGTCATTCAACCGGATGGCGCCCGATATGGTGCTGTGAAGGCCGGGTGACTGCAGATAGAGTCGCAGGTCACGCTCCCTGATCTCGGGCTCCCAGTCGAGGATTTGCCGCGTGATATGGTTGAGCTTGGGCGAGACCGGCGGTGGATTGGCGAGGCGTTCCTGCCATACGAGGTGATAGCGCGTCGTCGTCAGTTCGGACGCCACCGTGTCGCGCTGCGACCGCGGTGCTTCCTCGATGAGTTTGCCCGACAGGACGAGATGTTCGGCAAGGCGCCGCGCCTTGTCGCCGTTGATCGAAAACTGGCTCGCGCGTTCGTAAAGGAACATGCTCGCGGCGCTTTCGAGCAGTACCGCAGCGAACAGGATCGCGACGATCTGTCCGAACAGGCCGAACCCGCGCCTTTCGAACAGGCTCAAAGCCGCTCCACCGGGACGTTAAGCATATAGCCGATGCCGCGCACCGTCACGATCGGCGCGGGCTTGTCCGACATCGACAATTTGCGCCGCAGACGGCTGATCAGCACGTCGATGCTGCGGTCCGAACTGTCGCCGAGGCGGGTGCGCGACAGCTCGATCAGCCGTTCGCGCGCGATGACGCGCTGGGCGTTGTCGCACAGGCTGACGAGCAGGTCGAATTCGGCTCCGGTCAGCTCGATCGAGGCACCATCGGGCGAGGTCAGTTGGCGGCGCGGCAGGTCGGCGGTCCAGCCGTCGAAGCGGATCAGCCCGCGCTCGCGGTCTGCCGGTGTGCGCTCGACGGCGTGGCGCCGCAGCACGGCGCGGACGCGCGCAACGAGCTCGCGGACACCGAACGGCTTGGCGAGATAATCGTCGGCGCCGAGTTCCAGCCCGATGATCCGGTCGGTCTCGGTCCCCTTGGCCGACATGAAGATGATCGGGACATTGCTGGTGCGGCGGACTTCGCGGCAGATGTCGATGCCCGAGGTTCCCGGCAACATGATGTCGAGCAGCAGCAGGTCGGCGGGCGCCGCGCGCAGCGCATCCCACATCTGCGGCGCGGTGCCGGCGGTACGGACGATATAGCCATGTTCCTGCAGCGCGCGGGCCGTCAGGGTGCGGATCGGAGGATCGTCCTCCACCATGAGAATATTCGGCGGTGTCATCGCTTCACCTGGGAGAGGTTGCGCTATTCTTTGGCCCGGACCCGCCCGTCCATGCCAAATCGGGTAGCGAAGGGAATGCCTTGCCACGCGGCGTAAGGCGAGAGTGGCTCACGGGATGCTCGGTCCCGCAAATCCGCGCTCCTCATATCGTGCCCGTCCGGCGAGGCAAGGGGGCGAATCATTTTTTTCCGGGATAGGCGTCTGGCAATCCGCGCACAAAAAAGGGCCCCGACCGTCCGGCCGGGGCCCCTGAAGCGCAGGTTTCCGAAGCCGGAAACCGTTCAGATCGACGCGGTCTCAGCCGTGTGCGACAGCCTTGGTCGTGCGGATCGTCGCGGGCAGCTGGTTCGCCAGATTGTCGGGAAGGAAGCCGACAACCGCAGCGCGGGCATTCTGCCAGAAGGCCGAGAGCAGCAGCAGCGCCGAGCCGATCACGAACGCCGTGAGCGCGACGTTGAGCTCGACCGCGCCGAAGGTGCGGAACAGCTGGGTCATCGCGAACAGGACATAGGCGAGCGCCGAGACGAGCAGCGCGCGGCGGTCGATTGCCAGCGCGATCAGGCCGAAAGCGACATAGATCGCGACGACGAGCATCGCAGCACCGCTGCCGATGTTGTCACCGCGCGTCACGCCGATCAGGTGGAAGATCGGATGGACGATCATCGGCGCGGCGAGCAGATGGAGCCAGAAGGCGACGTCGCTGCGACGGGTCTGGCGTGCACGGTCGCTCTTGTCCCACCACATCGCCAGCGCAAAGACGCCGAGGCCGGCGATCAGCACGAGGATCATCGGCAGCGTCCCGTCGGGGCTGGGGACGCCGGTGACGGCGAGGACCAGCGCGACGGCGGTCGCAGCGAGCGCAGCGGTGCCCGCGGCGACGGTGATCGGCACCATGAAGCGCTTCCAGTGAAACCAGGTCGCGCCGGCGGTGATCAGCGCCATCGCGCCGATCAGCGCGGCGCCGGTGGTTTCGCCGATGTCATTGCCGAAAATATTCTCGCCGTGCCGGACGAGGAAACCGACCATCGTCGCGAAAACGCCGCCCGAAAAGGCGAGGACCAGCACGATGCTGGGAAGCGCCATGCGGCGGCGGCGGGTGAAATATTCGGCGAGGCCCCACGCCGAGGCGGCGACGAAGGCGCCGGCGAGCGCGGTGTGGATCGACTGGCCGATCCACGCGACCGCGACGAGCAGGATCACCGCCGCGATGCTGACGAAAATATCGTTGAAACCGGTGATGAGACGGAAGGATTCCTCATCCGCTCCGGGGGCTTCGCGGACCGATGCGATATGCGAGCGGAAAGCCGCAGCGGCCTCCGGCGTCATGACTTTCGCATCGACCGCAGCTTGCAGGTCGCTTTCACTATACATCGGGGTCGTCCTTCTGTCCGATCCCCTTGCCCCGCGATGGATATGGCACAACTGTGTTAGTGATGCAATACGATAAATCAGGCGAAGATGTTCGCCGCAGTCAACCGTTCGCGTTGCGCCGCCGTGATCTGGTCGACCAGCTTGTACGCAGCCAGATAGAGCGCAAGACTGACGATCGAGGAGAAGATGCCGACCTGAAGTCCCAGAAGCGCCTCTTCGGGCGACGTCGTGTTGAAGGTCAGGCGGAACGAGATATTCGCCGCAATGTTCGACACGAGCCAGGTTCCCCACCAAAGCGCCAGCAGGCCGTTGCTATGATCGAGCTTCTCGTTGCGTTCGCCGTGACTGGCGTTCCAGATCTGGCGTATCGCCGCGAACGGTTTGACGAGATTGGCAAAAGGGATGAAAAACCAGCCCACGGCCCAGCCGGGCGTATAGGCGAAGCCATGAACCTCGGCCGCGACGATGTTTGCGGCGGCGCGATAGATCCACATGCTGAAGACGATGATTGTGGTGATGCCGACGAGGAAATCGAGGAAGATCACCCCGAGATAGAGAATCGCGCCGCTCGAAAGCTCAGCGGTTTCCGCGGGGGAGAGGAGGCCGCTGAGCTCGGCAATTTCGCCGATCAGAACCGCAGCGACGAGAACGAAGCCGCCCGCCAGCAGGAATTTCAGGAGCCGGGCTCGCCGCTCCAGCAGGTCGATACCTTCGCCCAGACCCATGATAGCCATGATATTCCCCCTTGCGGGGGCGCCGCGTTCCGGCGCCCCCTCGGAAAGGAATCTATCAGGTTCAACCCAGCGCCTGAAGCGCCTTCATGACGATCAGCGACTGTTCGCTGCCCGATTGCGGGACGATCTCGCCATTGCGGTCGATGATCTTTTCCCACGCCGCAGCGACGCCCTCGGGCGTGCGCTCGCCTTCGGGAAGCGCAACGCCAGGGGTCGCGGTGACATAGGCCGCGTGGAACGCGCCAGCGCCTGCGCCGATGATCATGTTCGTCGGGGCGTCTTCGCTGACCAGATAGAGCGCGGCCGGAACGACATTTTCGGGCGTGAACTTTTCGAACAGTTCGGGCGGGAAGATGTCTTCGGTCATGCGCGTGCCCGCGACCGGTGCGATCGTGTTGCAGCGGATATTATACTTCGCGCCTTCGAGGTGGAGCGTCTTGGTCAGGCCGGCGAGGCCCAGCTTCGCCGCGCCATAATTAGCCTGGCCGAAGTTGCCATAGAGGCCGGTCGAGGACGCGGTCATCAGAAGGCGGCCGTACGCCTGTTCGCGCATGATATCCCACACGGCCTTGGTGACGTTCGCGCTGCCGCTGACATGCACTTTCAGCACGAGGTCGAAATCGGCGGGCTCCATCTTGGCGAAGCTTTTGTCGCGCAGGATGCCGGCATTGTTGATCACGATGTGAACGCCGCCCCATTCTTCCTTGGCCTTGGCGACCATTTCGACCATCTGGTCATATTCGGTGACGCTGCCGCCATTGGACATGGCCGTACCGCCCGCCGCGCGAATTTCTTCGACGACTTGCAGCGCCGCGTCCGAATGGCCGGTGCCGTCGCGCGAGCCGCCGAGGTCGTTGACGACGACCTTCGCGCCGCGCCGTGCCAGTTCGAGCGCATAGGCGCGGCCAAGGCCGCCACCGGCGCCGGTCACGATGGCAACACGGCCGTCAAATTTGATCGTCATGATGGTCTCCCGAAACAGGGTGAAGGGTTGTTGATGAAAACGCGAACGTCCTTAGCCGTTCATCGCAGTCAGACAAGAGGGATGACGCGAGCAGAAAAATGGCCCTTGTCGCGAATTTGTCATTGTGATGACGCATTTCTGAAATATTCCAGCAATACTAGCCGCGCTGAGCCGTCGTCACCCTTTCGCAATGGAGCTTCGATCTTGCGTCACACTCTGGCCGCCGCCCTTCTGGCGACGTCGATGTTCTGCATGCCGACGCCCGCGATGGCGCAGGCGATGAGCCCCGAAGAAGCGGCCTCCCTCCGTGCGGAACTCGCGGCGTTGAAGGCGCAGGTCCAGACGCTCGAAGCGCGGCTCGATGCCGCGACCGGGCAGCCGGCACCGCCGCCTGCATCGGCGCCTGCGCCGGTCCCCGCTCCGACGCCGCCCTCGGTGACCGCCAAGCCCGCCACCGAAATCGCGTGGAAGGGAGCGCCCGAGATCAAGACCGCCGACGGCTGGAGCTTCAAGCCGCGCGGGCGGATGCAGATCGACGTCACCAGCATCGACGCGCCGGCAGGGGTCACGGGCACGCATGGCGGTGTCGGCACCGAGATGCGGCGTCTGTTCCTGGGCGTCGACGGAAAGATTCCGGGGGGCTTCGGCTATCGCGTCGAGGCCGATCTCGCGAACAGCGCGGTAGAGCTTACTGACGTTTATCTGACTTATGGCACCGGTCCCGTGACGATCACGGCCGGACAGCACAAGCCCTTCTGGTCGCTTGACGAGCAGACCAGCGATCTGTTCACGACGATGATGGAGCGCGCGGCCTTTACGCAGGCGTTCGGGTTCGAGCGCCGCGTCGGCCTGTCGGGACAATATCGCGGCAAGACATTGCTGGTGCAGGGCGGGGTGTTCGGCGACAACGCCAACGATCTGCTCGCCGATTCGGACAATGCCATCAGCGTTGACGGCCGGGTGGTCTGGATGCCGAAGTTCGGCGATGCGCAACTGCATCTCGGCGGATCGGGGCACTTGCGCAATATCAATGACGGTCCCGCGGTGCGCTACGCGCCGCGGCCCTTCATCCACACGACTAACAGCCGCATCGTCGATACAGGCACCTTCACCGCGTCGAGCGAGCGCGGGCTGGGGCTGGAGGCTGCGGCGATGGTCGGACCGTTCCACGTCTCCGGCGAAGGCTTCTGGCAGACGGCGCGGCGCCCGGGTTTTGCCGATCCGACCTTCTTCGGCGGTTATGCGGAAATCGGCTATGTCCTGACGGGCGGCGATGCGCGGACCTATCGCGATGGCAATTTCGACCGGCTCGCGCCTTCACGGCCGGTCAATGCCGGTGGTCCCGGCGCGATCGAGCTCAACGCGCGCTATGACTATCTGGATCTCAACGATGCCGGGATCGTCGGCGGTCGGCAGCGGGCGATCGACGTGTCGGTCGTCTGGGCACCGATCGCCTATGTCCGCTTTATCGCGAATTACGGCCATCTGATGTTCGACGATGCGGCGATCGGGACGGTGACCGGCGACCGCAATTATTCGGCCGATGCGTTCGGTTTCCGGACACAGATCGACTTCTGATCGGGGGCGATCTTTCCGCTCGCGACGGCGGCGCGTCTCATGATAGGCTGCGGCAGCTTTTCAGGAGACAGATGCCATGCGCTTCAGCCTGTTATCCGCGACACTCGCCGTGACCTTTCTCGCAGCCGCTCCATTGGCCGCGCAGCAGAATTCGCGCGACGCGCTCCGACAGTATAATCAGCAGACGATGCCGCACGAGGATCGCGACTGGCGCAAATTTGCCGACTATGACTTCGACCGGCTCGAGAGCGGTCAGAGCAAATATTATGCGAACCGCTATTATCGCGACTACCGCTACTACGAGCCGCGTGCACTGGGGCGTGAGGATCGCGTGTATCGCGGCGGCGACAGTGCCTATTATTGCCGCCGCCCGGACGGGACGACCGGCCGCATCGGCGGGCTTGCAGGGAAGCTTCCCGACAATCTGCTCCGTCGTGGCGGATCGGACCTGCTCGGCGTGCTAGCCGACGCGAGCGGCACAGCGGCTATCGGACAGTCGGTCGACAGCGGCAAATTGATCTGCCGCTAACCGGGTTGGGTCTGGCGACCTTTATCCTTTGCCTGCATCCAGCGCATAGCCCGCCGAGCGGACCGTGCGGATGATGTCGGTGGTGCCCGGCAGGTTGATCGCCTTGCGGAGGCGGCGGATATGGACGTCGACCGTGCGCAGTTCGATGTCGCTGTCCTGACCCCACACGCTGTCGAGCAGCTGCCCGCGTGAGAAGACGCGGCCCGGATGCTCCATGAAATGGCGGAGCAGGCGGAACTCGGTTGGCCCCATCGCGACAATCTGGCCATTGCGGACGACCTTGTGCGCGACCGAGTCGAGCTCGATGTCGGCATAGGCGAGCAATTCGCCCGCGAGCGCGGGGCGCAGGCGGCGGAGAACGGCCGATACGCGCGCCACGAGTTCGCGGGGGCTGAACGGCTTGGTGACATAGTCGTCGGCGCCGGTTTCGAGACCGCGGATGCGGTCCTCTTCCTCGCCGCGCGCGGTCAGCATGATGATCGGGACGTTCGCCGACTTGGGATTGCGGCGCAGGCGCCGGCAAACCTCGATGCCGGGCAGGCTCTCGATCATCCAGTCGAGCAGGACGATGTCGGGAACACGCTCCTCGACCAGGACGAGCGCCTGTTCGCCATCGGGGGTCTGGCGGACCGAGAAGCCCTCGCGGGCGAAATGCCACACGATGAGTTCGGCGATCGCTTCGTCATCCTCGATCAACAGCAGGTCGGGCTGCGGCATCAGCCTTGCTCCTGTCCCGAGGCGGCGCCTTCGGGCGTTTCGCCGCGCTCGCGTTCGTCCATATGGTCGCCGGTCACGACATAATAGACCATCTCGGCGATGTTCGTCGCATGGTCGCCCATACGCTCGAGGTTCTTGGCGACGAACAGCAGGTGCGCGCTCTCGGTGATATGCTTCGGATTTTCCATCATGAAGGTCACGAGGGTGCGGAAGATGCTGTTGTAGAAATCGTCGATATTCTTGTCGCGGACGGTGACGCGTACCGCGAGCTCGGCGTCGCGCGCGGCGAAGCTGTCGAGCGCGTCGTGGATCAGCTCGGCGACGCCCGCCGACATCGACATCAGCACCGGGATCGCCTCGATCGAGCGCGTCTGGTCCATCAGCGCGACGCGCTTGGCGATATTCTTCGCATAGTCGCCGATGCGTTCGACGACCGAGACGATCTTGAGCGCCGCGATCATCTCGCGAAGATCGTCGGCCATCGGGGCGCGGAGCGCGATCGTCTGGACGGTGAGTTGCTCGACTTCGCTTTCCAGCGCGTCGATCTTCTTGTCGCCCTCGACGACCTGCGCCGCGAGTGCGAGGTCGCCATTGTTGAGCGCGTTCATCGCCTGGAGCAGCGCCTGTTCGGCGCGTCCGCCCATCTCGCTGATCAGGCCGCGCAGGCGGTTCAGATCTTCGTCGAAGGCCTTGACGGTATGATCGTTGACTACTGCCATCGTTCGTTCCTTTCGCGGCTACGGATCAACCGTAGCGGCCGGTGATATAGTCCTTGGTGCGTTCCTGCTTCGGGTTCGTGAAGATGTCGGTGGTCTTGCCGTACTCGACCAGTGTCCCGAGGTGGAAAAAGGCGGTGCGCTGCGACACGCGGGCCGCCTGTTGCATGTTGTGCGTGACGATCACGATAGCATATTTGCCGCGCAGTTCGTGGATCAGTTCCTCGATCTTCGCGGTCGCGATCGGGTCGAGCGCCGAGCAGGGCTCGTCCATCAGGATGACTTCAGGGTCGACCGCGATCGCGCGCGCGATGCACAGGCGCTGCTGCTGGCCGCCCGACAGGGCGGTGCCGCTTTCGGCGAGGCGGTCCTTGACCTCGTCCCACAGGCCGGCGCGAACCAGCGCGCGCTCGACGATGACGTCGAGATCGGCCTTGGCGGCCGCAAGGCCATGGATGCGGGGGCCATAGGCGACATTGTCATAGATCGACTTGGGGAAGGGGTTCGGCTTCTGGAACACCATGCCGACCCGCGCGCGCAGCTGCACGACGTCCATCGACGGCGCATAGATATCTTCGCCGTCGAGCGTAATCCTGCCCGTGACGCGCGCGCCGGCGACGGTGTCGTTCATCCGGTTCAGCGAGCGGAGGAAGGTCGACTTGCCGCAGCCCGAGGGGCCGATGAAAGCGGTGACCAGGTCGGTGCCGACGTCGATCGACACCTCGTTGATCGCCTGCTTCTCGCCATAGAAGACGTTGACGCCTTCGGCTTTCATCTTGGGGTCGGCGATGGTCAGATCGTCTTGGGTCATGGTCACCAGCGTTTTTCGAACTTGTTGCGGAGATAGATCGCGAGCGCGTTCATCGACAGCAGGACGATGAGCAGCACGATGATCGCGGCGGAGGTCTTTTCGACGAAGCCGCGGTCGACCTCGTCTGACCAGAGGAAGATCTGCATCGGCAGCACGGTCGACGGCGAGCAGATGCCCTCCGGCACGTCGCCGATGAAGGCGCGCATGCCGACGAGCAGCAGCGGCGCGGTCTCGCCCAGCGCGCGTGCCATGCCGATGATCGTGCCGGTCAGGATGCCGGGCAGCGCGAGCGGCAGGACATGGTGGAACACCACCTGCACCGGGCTGGCACCGACGCCCAGCGCCGCATCGCGGATCGACGGCGGCACCGCCTTGATTGCGTTGCGGCTGGCGATGACGATCACCGGCATCGTCATCAGCGCCAGCGTCAGCCCGCCGACGAGCGGGCTTGCCTGGCAGAGGCCGAACCAGTTGATGAACACCGCGAGCGCGAGCAGGCCAAAGATGATCGAGGGCACCGCCGCGAGGTTGTTGATCGACACTTCGATGAGGTCGGTCCAGCGGTTCTTCGGCGCATATTCTTCCAGATAGAGCGCGGCGAGCACCCCGGTCGGAAAAGCGATCAGAAAGGCGATGAAGATCGTCAGCAGCGATCCCTTCAGCGCGCCCCAGATGCCCGCGACCGCAGGATCGGTCGCGTCGGCATTCTTGAAGAAGGGCGTGTGGAGCCCCGTCGACAGCTTGCCGTCCTTCTCCAGCGCCGCGACTTTCGCGCCGATCGCGCCCTTGCCGCCGTCCTTGGCCGCAATATCGACCTCGGACGAGGCGGGGAGGTGGAAGGTCGTCTTGCCGTTCAGCAGATCAGGATCGGCCTTGATATCGGCGCGGACTTCCTTCCACGCATTCTCGCTGATCAGCTTCGACCCGTCGGGGCCCAGCGCCTCGTCGGCGGCAAAGGCGACGATGTCGGCCAGCCCGGCGTTCGCGATTGCCTGATCGACGTCGGGATCGGACAGGCGCGACGCGTCAACCGTCAGCGGCATCGCCTTGAAGTCGATCGGAACCTCGACATTCGTATAGGTGAAGCCGCGCAGGCCGTTGCCGACCATGACGAACAGCAGGAAGGCGAGGAAGAAGCCCGAGAGCAGGACCGCGCCCAGCCCGAAGAGCCTGAAGCGGCGCTCGGCGCTATAGCGGCCGGCGATGCGCTTTTGCATCGTGGCGCTTTTCCAGTCGGTGGGGGCGGTTTCCCTAGTCATAAGCTTCGCGATACTTTTTGACGATGCGCAGCGCGACGATGTTGAGCAGCAGCGTGACGAGGAAGAGGACAAGGCCGAGGGCAAAGGCGGCGAGCGTCTTTGCACTGTCGAATTCCTGGTCGCCGGTCAGCAGCTTGACGATCTGCGCGGTCACCGTGGTGACGCTGGCAAAGGGGTTGGCGGTCATGTTGGCGGAAAGGCCCGCGGCCATCACGACGATCATCGTCTCGCCGATGGCGCGGCTGACCGCGAGCAGGATGCCGCCCATCACGCCCGGAAGCGCGGCGGGGATCAGCACCTGGCGGATCGTCTCGTTCGGGGTGGCGCCCAGCGCGAGCGAGCCGTCGCGCATCGCCTGCGGCACCGCGTTGATACTGTCGTCGGCCATCGAGGACACGAACGGGATGATCATCACGCCCATCACGATACCCGCGGCGAGCGCGCTTTCGGTCGAGGCGTTGGGAATGCCCAGCATCACCGCGAAGTTGCGGAGCGCCGGCGCCACCGTCAGCGCGGCGAAATAGCCATAAACGACGGTCGGCACGCCCGCGAGAATCTCGAGGAGCGGCTTGACCCAGCGGCGCACCGCGGGCGCGGCATATTGGGTGAGGTACACCGCGGTCATCATCCCGATCGGGATCGCGACGATCATCGCGATGATCGCACCGATCAGCACCGTGCCCCAGAACAGCGGGATGCCGCCGAACGTGTCGGGCTTGGGCGCGCCGCTCTGCGGGTTCCAGTAGGTGCCGAAGAGAAGCTCGGTCGGCGGGACAAGGCGGAAGAAGCGGATCGATTCGAACAACAGCGACAGCACGATGCCGAAGGTCGTCAGGATCGCGACGAGCGAGGCGACGAGCAGGATCGCCATGACGATCTTTTCGACCCGCGTCCGCGCGCGAAAGTCGGGCTTGATCCGCGTGAAGGCGTAAAGGCCGCCGGCGAGTGCGAGCGCCAGCATCGCGGCAATGCCGATCGCCGCGTAAGTGTGCGTCGCTTGCGTATAGGGTTTGACCAGCGGCGCCGCGGCGGGAAGCCGCACGGCGGCCTGCTGCCCGGTCGCGACGTTGCGCGCATCGGACAGGATCGCGCCGCGCTCGAAGCCGAAGGCGGGCAGCGACTGCGCGGCGTCGCTTGCGAGCACCGAATTGGTGATCAGGCCCGGCGACACCGCCGACCAGACGGCCAGGAAGATCGCGGCGGGGGCGAACAGCCACAGCGCGACGTACCAGCCATGATATTGCGGGCGCGAATGCAGCTTGGTGCCCGAACGGCCCGCAAGCATCGCCGATCGAGCCCGTCCGGCAAGCCAGCCGATCAGGGCAAGCCCTCCGATCAGCAGCAGTAAGGCGGCGGCGTTGAAAGTCACTGTGTCCCCGTTATCCTGTCTGGATAGCCCGGTCCGACCCAAAGCGGGGCGGCGTGGCAATTTGATGACTCTGTGTCACAATTTTCACCGTCTGCTCGTTTCGGGCTCGTCGAAAGGCAGCGCTTCGACAGGCTCCGCCCGAACGGAGGAACTGGCAACCCGAAAATCGGCGGCCGGGCAGGGGATGTGGCCCCGTGCGCCAGCCGCCAGCGGGGGAGTTACTTCAGCTCGGCGCCGTCGAGGACGGTCATGCCCTTGGCGTTCGCCGCGGCCTTGTCGGCGATGTCCTTGGGCGAGACGACCAGACCCTTGGCGGCGAGATAGCCACCCGAGGCCGCACCCTTCAGGAACTCGGCGACATATTCGGCAAGGCCCGGGATGACGCCGATGTGCGCCTTTTTGACATAGATGAACAGCGGACGCGAACCCGGATAGGTGCCGTCGGCGATCGTCGCGTAGGTGGGCGACACGCCCTGCACCGGCACCGCCTTGATCTTGTCCTTGTTGGCGTCGAGATAGCTGAAGCCGAAGATGCCGAGGCTGTCGGGATTCTTGTCGAGCTTCGAGATGATGAGGTTATCATTCTCGCCCTGCTCGACATAGAAAGGCGCACCGCGCAGGCCCGTGCAGACCTCTTCATGCTTGTCCTTGTCGCTGTCCTTCAGCGCCTTCATCTCGGCATTGGCGTCGCAGCCCTTGCCCAGGATCAGCTCCTTGAACGCATCATAGGTGCCGCTGGTCGACGGCGGACCGAAGACCGAGATCGAGACCGCGGGCAGCGCCGGGTTGACGTCTTTCCACGTCTTGGCGGTGTTCGGCTTGCCATAGGGGTTCGCCGCGAGCGCCTTGTATACGTCTTCCTCGGTCAGCTTGAAGCCGGGGCCGCGCTGCGCTTCGCCCAGCGCGATGCCGTCGATGCCGACCTGGATTTCGACGATGTCCTTGACGCCATTCTTGGCGCAGGTGTCGAATTCCTTTTTCTTGATGCGGCGCGAGGCGTTCGCGATGTCGGGGGTGTCGCCGCCGACGCCCTGGCAAAAGCGTTCGAAGCCACCGCCGGTGCCGGTGCTGTCGATCTTCGGCACCTTGTTGCCGGTCGCTTCGGCGAACTTCTCGCCGGCCGCGGTGGCAAAGGGATAGACGGTCGAGGATCCGACCGCGCTGATATAATCGCGCGCGCCGCCGCCCGAGGACGCCTGATCCTGACAAGCCGAAAGCGCCAGTGCGGCAGTTGCAACACACGCGGCGAGGGCAAATTTCTTCACCATGGAAAAATCCTGTCGGGGGTCGTTACCGAACCAAGCCGCCACCCCCGCAGCGACTCGCTGAGCCGCCAATGGGGGTTTTGTGTGACGTGTTTGTGACAGAGACTGTCATGGAAGTGTCATGGGTGAGATGCTTGAAGCCCACATTCCTTGTACGGACTTCGTGCTTGGCCATGCTAGTGCCTACGTGATCATTGAGTCGTTTGATTTCGTGCGCCGTCACGACGGGATTTGAAATGCCAGCAATTGATTGGATTACGGTTCAGGGCTTCAAAAGCCTACGGGATATCGAGAAGCTGCCGCTAAATGATGTTAATGTCATCATCGGGTCCAATGGATCTGGCAAGAGCAATTTTATAAATGTCTTTTCTCTTCTGAACTCCATTCGGGGAGGGCGTTTGCAGGAGTACGTCGCTACCAACGGAGGCGCGTCATCGCTCTTATATATGGGGCCAAAAGAGACCAGCAAAATATCTATACATATCGCTTTCTCTAATGAGAAAAACCAATATAAAATAGATCTTTCTTATTCTGACGGGGATATATTGAAGCCCACTCTTGAATCAGTATTTTACTGGGATAAATCCAAATACAACTATCCGTACGATACCAGTTTGGTTGCTAGGGATGGCGAGGCTGGAATTAGCGCGCAAAGCAATCATGCAATTGCCTCTTATGTACAAAATCATTTGCAAAAATGGCGTGTATATCACTTTCATGATACTAGCAGAACGTCGCCAATGAAGCAGAATTGTGATGTTGGAGATAATAGATTTTTGCGAGCAGATGGATCAAATCTGGCTTCTTTTATTTATCTTTTAAAAAATGAACATCCAGATTGCTACAATATTATTCGAGCTAGTATAAAGCGCGTGGCCCCATTTTTTGACGATTTTTCCCTCTCTCCTTCTGAGCTAAATGGCGATAAAATAAAGCTCGAATGGAAGCACGTCGGGACGGATGCGTATTTTTCTGCCGCCTCGCTGTCGGATGGGACGCTTAGGTTCATTGCGCTGGCTACTCTCCTTCTCCAGCCGAGCGCTTTGCGTCCATCTGTCATTTTGATCGACGAGCCAGAGTTGGGCCTCCATCCGTATGCGTTGGGAATACTTGCTGCGATGATCCGTTCTGCTGGGCGAGGGAGCCAGATTATCGTTTCTACTCAGTCAGCGCTTTTTTTAGATTACTTCGAGCCGAAGGATGTGCTCGTGGCCGATCGCGTCGACGGCGCGACGATTTTCAATCGTCTTGACGACGAGAGGCTTTCGAGTTGGCTTGAGGAATACAGCTTGGGGCAGCTTTGGGAAAAGGCTGAAATTGGAGGACGGCCCCGTTGACTCGGCTTCTTGTCCACGTGGAAGGGCAGACGGAAGAAACCTTTGTGAATGAGGTGTTGGCACCTCATTTGTATGATTGTGGATACAATTCCGTCGGCGCCCGGTTGCTTGGAAACTCCCGAATGCGGAGCAAGCGGGGGGGAATCTCCGATTGGAAAATTGTTCGGCGCGAAATTGATCGCCATCTAGCGGAAGACGGCGGAGCCATCGCAACGACCTTTGTAGACTATTATGCTTTACCCGAACAGTGGCCTGGGCGGCAAAACGCGCCGTCACTACCGATCGATGTCCGAGCTGCTCACGTCCAAGAACAAGTGGCCGCTGATTTTTCCGCATTCAGTCCAAGGCACCAACGGTTCGAGCCCTTTGTAGTTTTGCACGAATTTGAGGCCCTATTGTTCAGTGATTGCAAGGCCTTTGGAGAAAGCATCGGCCATGCGAATAAAGTTGAACAACTGCAAATGGTACGAGACGCTTTCCCTTGCCCTGAACATATTAACGATTCTCCGCAGACGGCGCCGTCAAAGCGGGTTTGTACTATTATCCCGGGGTATGAGAAGGTTATATTTGGTAACGTGGCCGCACTGAGCATTGGACTTGATACTATGAGGGCAACATGTCCGCATTTTGAGGACTGGCTAAGCCGACTAGAGGGCAAGCTCCTGCAAGGGGTGGCCTGATGATCCTCATCACCGGCCACGTCATTCTCGCCCCCGAGCATCGCGCGCGCATGATCGCGCTCGGCGCCGAGCACAGCGCGCGGTCGCGGTCCGAACCGGGGTGTCTGGCGCACAACTGCCATGTCGATGTCGAAAACCCCGACCGGCTGATGTTCGTCGAGGAGTGGGAGAGTATCGACGCCGTGCGCACCCATTTCGCGGTTCCCGCGTCGGGCGCCTTCGTCGCCGAAATGCGCGCGCTCTCGCCGCAGCCGCCCGCGATCCGCATCTATACCGCCGAGGACATCACCGCGAAGCTGATGGGGTGATCCTCTTCTCCCCTCCCGCTTGCGGGAGGGGTTGGGGGAGGGTAGCAGCATCGGCGGGATGGCCGACGGCGGCCGCTCCCCAAACCCCTCCCTGAAGGGAGGAGCTTTCTTTATGTGCGGGGGCATATGAGCGGGTTTGAATTCATCTTTTCGCTGTTCGGGCTGATCCTCGGCCTCGCGCTGGCCGAGGGGCTGGGCGGGCTGGCGCGTGCGCTCAAGGCCAGCCACCGCGTGCGGATTGGCTGGCCGACCGCGCTGCTCGGCCTGTTCGTGTCGTGCGACGTCGTGACCTTCTGGATGTATGGCTGGGCGATGCGCGACCTGTTGCCGCTGAGCTGGCCGGTGCTGTTCGGCGGCTTCCTCGTCACCGCCATCTATTTCATCGCGGCGACGCTGGTGTTCCCCGACGATGCCGAGGCGTGGCACGATCTGAACGGCCATTTCGACAAGCAGCGCCGGTTGGTGATCGGCGGCGTCTTCCTCGCCAACATCGCGCTGCTGTCCACCGTCGCATATTTCGCGGGGCTGCCCTCGCTCAGCCTGCGCAACATCGTGACGACCTGGTCCTTCTTCCCCGTCGCGCTGACCGCGATCACGGTGACCGATCGCCGCATCGTCTGCGCCTGCCTGATCTGGCTGATCGCGCTCTACCCGCTGTCGGCGGTGTGGTGATGTAAAAAAGCCCCGGACCGCGGCCCGGGGCTTTTCCTTTTCGTCGGTGCGGGCGATCAGGTCGCCGGCGTGCTTGCCGGGGCCGGTTCGGCCGCGGGCGCGGTCGCAGGCGTGACCACCGCAACCGGAGCGGCGGGCGCAAGCTGGGCGGTGGGCACGATTACCGCCCCCGCCGGGATAGCATAGGCGAGCGGCTCGTTGGTGCGTGCGATCAGGTGCTGGCCATTCGGGATGATCGCCGACTTGCCCGTCACAAACGCGCCGAACACGCCGACCGCGATCGCCGCGCCGACCGCGGCGCCGGTGTTTCCTTGGCCTTCCTGCCGGTGCATGCCCGCCAGCGGCAGGCGCTGACCGTTCGCGAGCGTCAGTTCGTTGAAGGTGACCTCCATCTTCGCCGACTTGCCGAAAGCCCCCTTGCCGGTGCGCCAGGTCACCGTCCCCATGCCGCGCGTGCCCTTCGGGATCACGACGACGCCATTGTGCATCACGTCGAACACCGTGTGCATCGGGATCGTATGCCCCTCGCGCAATTTCTTGCTGTTCGCCTCGGCGTCGGGCGTCAGGATGATCTCGGTATAGGCGGGCAGCAACAGCGCCGGTGCGGGCGCCGCGATGGCGGCGACGGCCGGTGCGGCGGTGGCTTCGGTGACGGTTTTGGCGGCCGGTTCGGCGGCGGCGGTGGCCGGCGCCTCCTGCGCGTGGACGGTGGTTGCGGCGAGCACAGCAAAAGCACCCGCCAAAGCGGTTGCGACCCTCGGTTTCATAGACATTCCCCCAATGCCGCAGGACGCGGCAAGCCCTTCCTGCTAAGGGGAAAAGCGATTGTCAACGATGTAAGTAATGACCCCGTCGGGCCACGGTTTTACGCCGCTTTTTCTGTGCCGCGGACCGCCTATTTCTCCAGCAGCGGCTTCAGATACTGGCCGGTAAAGCTGCGCGGTTCCTTCACCACCTGTTCGGGGGTGCCCGCGGCGACGATCTCGCCGCCCTTGACGCCGCCCTCGGGGCCGAGGTCGACGATCCAGTCGGCGGTCTTGATGACGTCCAGGTTATGCTCGATCACCACGACGCTGTTGCCCTGATCGACGAGCGCCTGCAGCACTTCGAGCAGCTTGCGGACATCCTCGAAATGCAGGCCGGTGGTCGGCTCGTCGAGGATATAGAGCGTTTGCCCGGTCGAACGGCGCGAGAGTTCCTTGGCGAGCTTCACCCGCTGCGCCTCGCCGCCCGACAGCGTCGTCGCCTGCTGCCCGACCTTGATATAGCCAAGCCCGACGCGGACGAGCATCGCCATCTTCTCGCGGATCGACGGCACCGCCTTGAAGAACTCCGCCGCATCCTCGACCGTCATGTCGAGCACGTCGGCGATGCTCATGCCCTTGAACTTCACCTCCAGCGTCTCGCGGTTGTAGCGTTTGCCGTGGCACGTCTCGCACGTGACATAGACGTCGGGCAGGAAGTGCATCTCGATCTTGATCAGGCCGTCGCCGGTGCAGGTCTCGCAGCGGCCGCCCTTGACGTTGAAGCTGAAGCGTCCGGGCTTGTAACCGCGCGCCTGACTTTCAGGCAGGCCCGCGAACCAGTCGCGGATGATCGTGAAGGCGCCGGTGTATGTCGCGGGGTTCGACCGCGGGGTGCGGCCGATCGGCGACTGGTCGATGTCGATCACCTTGTCGCAATGCTCGAGCCCGGTGAGCGCGTCGTGCGGACCCGCGACCATCCGCGCGCCGTTCAGCGTCCGCGCCGCGCTGGCATAGAGCGTGTCGATCACGAGGCTTGACTTGCCCGACCCCGACAGGCCGGTGACGCAGGTGAAGGTGCCGAGCGGGATCGTCGCGGTGACATTCTGCAGATTGTTCGCGCGCGCGCCCTTCAGCACCAGATCGAAGCCGTTGCCGGGGCGGCGGTGCGCCGGAACCTCGATCTTCTTCGCGCCGGTGAGGTATGCGGCGGTCAGGCTCTTCTTGTTCGCGAGCACCTGTTTCAGCGTGCCCTCGGCGACGATCTCGCCGCCATGGACGCCCGCGCCGGGGCCCATGTCGACGACATAGTCGGCATGGCGGATCGCATCCTCGTCATGCTCGACGACGATCACCGTATTGCCGAGGTCGCGAAGGCGCTTGAGCGTCGCGAGCAGCCGGTCGTTGTCGCGCTGGTGGAGGCCGATCGACGGCTCGTCGAGAACGTAGAGCACCCCCGAGAGACCCGAACCGATCTGGCTGGCGAGCCGGATGCGCTGGCTCTCGCCTCCGCTCAGCGTGCCCGAAGTGCGGTTCAGGTTGAGATAGTCGAGGCCGACATTGTTGAGGAAGCCGAGGCGTTCGTTGATCTCTTTCAGGATCGCCTTCGCAATCTGGCGCTGCGTTTCGCTCAGCTTCGCGTCGAGCGTGCTGAACCAGGCGAGCGCGTCGGCAACCGAGCGCTGCGCGGACATACTGATGTCCTCACCAGCGATCTTCACCGCGAGCGGCTCGGGACGGAGGCGCGCGCCATGACACGTCTCGCACGGCTGCGCGGTCTGATACTTGCCCAGTTCCTCGCGCATCCACGCGCTCTCGGTCTGCAACATGCGGCGGTTGAGGTTGCCGATGACGCCCTCGAACGCCTTGTGCGTCGTATAGGTGCGCTTGCCGTCCTTGAAGGTCAGCTCGACCGGCATACCGCCGGTGCCGTGCAGGATGATCTGCTGCACTCCGCCCGGCAAGTCCTGCCACGGTGTGTCGAGCCCGAAGTCATAGGCTTTGCCGAGGCTTTCGAGCACCTGCATATAATAAGGCGAGGGCGGGTTCGATTTCGCCCATGGCACGACCGCGCCCTTCTTGAGGCTGAGCGCATGGTTCGGGACGACGAGTTCGGGATCGAACTCGAGCCGCTCGCCAAGCCCGTCGCATGCGGGGCAGGCGCCTTGCGGCGCGTTGAAGCTGAACAGCCGCGGTTCGATCTCGGCGATCGTGAAGCCCGAGACAGGGCAAGAAAATTTCTCGGAAAAGATGATGCGGTTGGCGGGAATGCCCGCGCCTTTCATCGCCCCGCCGGTGTCTTCGTCCTCGCGGCCCGGAACCGGTCCATCGGCGAGATCGACATAGGCGAGGCCCTCGGCGAGCTTGAGCGCGGTCTCGAAGCTGTCGGCGAGCCGCGTGCCAAGGCCTTCGCGCACCGCGATGCGGTCGACGACAACCTCGATGTCATGCTTGTATTTCTTGTCGAGCGCGGGCGCGTCGCCGATTTCATAGAACTCGCCATCGATGCGTACGCGGGTGAAGCCGTCCTTCTGCCACTGCGCGAGTTCCTTCTTATACTCGCCCTTGCGGCCGCGAACGACGGGCGCGAGCAGATAGGCACGCGTGCCTTCGGGCAATTCCATCACGCGGTCGACCATCTGGCTGACCGTCTGCGCACTGATCGGCTCGCCGGTAACAGGCGAATATGGCACGCCGACGCGCGCCCAGAGCAGGCGCATATAGTCGTAGATCTCGGTCACTGTCGCGACCGTCGAGCGCGGATTGCGGCTGGTCGTCTTCTGCTCGATGCTGATCGCCGGCGACAGCCCGTCGATATGCTCGACGTCGGGCTTCTGCATCATCTCGAGGAACTGGCGCGCGTAGGCGGACAGTGACTCCACGTAGCGCCGCTGCCCCTCGGCATAGATGGTGTCGAAGGCGAGCGACGATTTGCCGCTGCCCGACAGGCCGGTGATGACGATCAGCGCGTCGCGCGGCAGGTCGACGTCGACGCCCTTGAGATTATGCTCGCGCGCGCCGCGCACCGAAATATGGGTGAGACTCATGGGAGGGGTATGTTCCAGATTTGTTCTAAAGGCGCAAGGGGCCGTATTGCACCGCTTCGCGGCCTAGATAGGGAGCCCGGGCGCGCCTCGCAATGCATCGCCTTTCCACCAACATCCCGAAGGCTTCGACCAATGTCCGGTCGCTCGCTTGACGCTGTGGCGTGACGGGCGGAGAAGGCGGATCATGTTCGTGGTCCCGTCGGGATCGCGCGCGACACCGAGGAGACTGGGGAATGAACAAGTTTTTTGCAGGGGCTGCGGGCCTTGCGATCGCAGCCGTGCTGGCCGCATCGCCGGCGATGGCATGGCCAACCGGAGCGGACGCGACGCTCGCTGCCAAGGCGGACGGCGAGGGCGCCGCACCGGCGAAGGATGACGGTTCGCTGAAGGCCCTGACCTTCGGCAGCTGGGGCGTCGATCTGGGCGCGCGCGACACGTCGGTGAAGCCGGGCGACGATTTCGACAAATATGCGAACGGCGGATGGTTCGCGCGCACCGAGATTCCGTCGGACCAGGCGTCGGCGGGCGTCGACTACGACGTCTATAACCTGACCCAGCGCCAGCTGCGCCAGCTCGTCACCGGCGCCCCCGCGACGAGCCAGGTCGGCGGTCTCTATCAGAGCTTCATGGACGAGGCGCGCGTCAATACGCTCGGCTCGAAACCGCTGATGGCCGACATCGCCAAGGTTCAGGCGATCAAGGACAAGAGCGAGATGGCGCGCTTCATGGGCGCGACGCAGGGCACGTTCGGCACGACGATCGTCGGCGGTGGCCCCTATGCCGATCCCGACGCGCCGACGACGAACGTCCTGTGGCTGGGGCAGGGCGGTCTCGGCCTTCCCGAGCGCGACTATTATCTGAACGACGCTTTCAAGACGCAGCGCGACGCCTATCGCGCCTATATCGTCCGGACGCTGAAGATGCTCGGCAATGCGGCTCCGGATAAGGGCGCCGACGCGATCATGGCGTTCGAAACCGAGGTCGCCAAGGTCAGCTGGGCGATCGCCGACCGCCGCGACATCAGCAAGATCAACAATCCGATGACGTCGGAATCGCTCGCCGCCTATGCGCCCGGGCTCGACTGGAATGCCTGGTTCGCGGGCGCGGGCATCACGCCGCAGAAGCGGATTATCGTCAACGAGAATACGGCGATCCGCGACATTGCCGCGCTTTATGGCAAGACCCCGCTCGACACGCTGAAGCTGTGGCAGGAGTTCCATGTCGCCGACAATGCGGCCAATTATCTGTCGCAGGACTGGATCGACAGCCGCTTCGAATATAGCAAGGCGCTGAGCGGCGTGGGCGAACTTCGCCCGCGCTGGAAGCGCGGCCTGCAACTCGTCGACGGCAGCCTCGGCGAACTGGTCGGCGAAACCTATGCCCACCAATATTTCCCGGCGAGCGCGAAGGCGAAGATGGAAACGCTCGTCGCGAACCTGAAGCTTTCGATGGGCGACCGCATCCGGAACAACAGCTGGATGGCGCCCGAGACAAAGACCGCGGCGCTCGCCAAGCTCGAAAAGATGGACGTCATGGTCGGCTATCCCGACAAATGGCGTGACTATTCGGGGCTGAAGATCGACCCGGCCGACCTCTATGGCAATGTGAAGCGCAGTGCGGCGTTCGAATATGCCTATTCGCTCTCGGACCTGAACAAGCCCGTCGATCGCAAGAAATGGTCGATGAACCCGCAGGAGGTGAACGCTTATAACGGCGGGCTCGAGAACAAGATCGTGTTCCCGGCCGGTATCCTGCAGGCGCCTTATTTCAGCGAGAGCGTCGATGATGCGGTCAACTATGGCGCGATCGGCGCCGTGATCGGCCACGAAATCACGCACGGCTTCGACGACCAGGGCCGCAAGATCGACGCGACAGGCGCGGTGCGCGACTGGTGGACCGCCGCGGATGGAAAGCGTTTCGAGGAGCAGGCAAAGGCATTCGGTGCGCAATATGCGACCTATGAAGCGGCGCCGGGTGCGTTCATCAATCCCGACCTCACGATGGGTGAGAATATCGCCGACCTCGCGGGTCTGGAGGTCGCCTATGACGCCTATCACCGCTCGCTGAACGGCAAGGAAGCGCCGGTAATCGACGGGCTGACCGGCGACCAGCGCTTCTTCCTCGCCTTTGCCCAGGCGTGGCGTGACAAGGCGCGCGACGATTCGATCAAACAGCAGGTGGCGAGCGATCCGCACAGCCCGGCGCGCTGGCGGATCATCGGCCCGGTACGTAACGTCGATGCCTGGTACAAGGCGTTCAACGTCACGCCCGACGCCAAATATTATCTGAAGCCCGAAGCGCGCACGCGCATCTGGTAACTCAGTCGGACAGCACGGGGGCGGCCGATGGTCGCCCCCGCAGCGTCATCACGGCGAGCGACAGCGCAGCGCCGATAATCACGAACAACGCGGGGGCGCCGCCCAGCACCGACATCATGCGAATGCCGTCGAGCCCCGATGCGGCGACGAGCACGACCGCGACCAGCCCCACCGCGATACCCCAGACGCTCTGTACTGCGAGCGGCGCTTCGGGCGCGTCGGGGGTGATTCCGCGCGTCGACAGCGCGCTCATCGCCGAGACATTGGCATCGGCGCCGGCGACATAGGACAGAAAGATCGTGAACAGGATCAGCCCGGTCACCGCCGGCCCACCGCCAAGGGCGTCGAACAGATGGAAAAGCACCGCGTCCGGTCCTTTTGCCGCAATGGTCGCATAAAGGCCGGCCGCGCTCTGCTGGTCGAGGATGATCGCCGAGCCCGCAATCGCCGTCATCCACAGCGCGCCGAACAGCGACGGAAGAACGAGATTCATCAGAATGAACTCGCGCACGCTATAGCCGACCGCGAGACGGCCGAGGAACAGCGCGGTCACGGGAGCCCAGGCGAACCAATTGCCCCAATAGAAGATCGTCCACTGGCGGCTCCAGTCGGGATCGACGCCGATGCCGAGATTGCGGGGTACGAAGGTCGAAATATATTCCCCGCTCGCGCGCAGCGAGAGACCGAACATCTCGGCGGTCGGCCCGGCGAGCAGGGCAAAGGCGATGATCGCGAAAAACAGCCAGGTGTTGAGCACCGACAGGCCGGCGATGCCTTTTTGAAGGCCCGTTGCTGCCGAGATCAGGAAGCTCGCGACGATCAGGATTGCGATGAGCCAGCGAAGCGGCATGCCGCCGGTGAAATGCCCGAGATTTTCTATACCGCCCGCGAGCGCCAATATCCCCGCACCCATCGATGCGGCCATACCGGCGACAAGAGCATAAAGGCATATGATGTCAATGCCCGTTCCCACGGGACCGTGCGCGCGCTTGCCGATCAGGGGAACGAACAGCGATGACAGGCTAAAAGGCTCGCGCCGGTTGTAATAGACGAGCGCGAAGGCCAGCGCGGCGACGGTGTAGATCCCGTATGGCGTCAGCGTCCAGTGCAGGAACATCGTCGACATGGCGAAGGTCGCGGCGGCATCACTGCCGGGTTGGAGCCCTAACATCGGCGGGGGCGTGTCGAGATGAAACAGCGGCTCGGCAGCGCCCCAGAAGAGAATGCCGGTCGCGATCGTAGTGCAGAGCATGACCGCGAACCAGCGCCAGCGATCGAGCAGCGGCTTGGCGTCCGGTCCGCCGATGATCGTCTTCCCCAGCGGCGAAATCGCCACGACCGCAAGCAGGACAAGAAAGGCGAGGCCCGCCCCGGCGAACACCGGCCCTAGCTGCCGCAGCACCCAGTCGTTGGCAGCCGTTTCGACCGCCACGAACGCATCGCCCTGCCAGATGCTGAGCAGCAACGCCGCCGAAAGGATCGCCAGCGGAATGAAGAAGACCGGGCGGTTGATCGGGTGGCGAGAAGCTGCTGGCAAATGATCCGCCGTTAGGACATGAGGGACGCCGTCAGCATGACGGCTGCGCGCCGCGGCGTCAAACCCCCGAACGGGAACGACCCGCCGGGCAAGGCGTTCGACCGACAGGTGTCTCAATTGCAGGAGAGCTTCGATGATCAGGACAATTTTGACCGCTTCGGCGACCGTGGCGCTGCTTGTGGCCGGACAGGCCGCGGCAATGCAGAAGAACCCCGATGGCACGACTGCGGAAGAGCGCGCCAATACGTCGCGTCTGAATGCCGATCAGCTGGCGAAAGCCAATGCCGAGACGAAAGCCTATGAAGCCGCGGTCGCCGCACGCGCGCAGCAGGAAGCCGCGAGCCAGGCCGAATATGCCAAGGCCACTGCCGCCTACGAAGCCGAGAAGGCGCGTATCGCGGCCGCGAACGCCGAAGCACGGATGAAGTGGGAGGCCGACGTTGCGGCGTGCGAGGGCGGCGACAATTCGCGCTGCGCCCCTCAGGGCACCCCCAAGAACTGACGGCCGGACCGGCTATTCCGGTTCGGGAATCGCAGGAGGCTCCGGCATTTCGCCGGGGCCTTTTTGCTGCTTGGCGCCCGACCTTTGGGGCATCTCGGGGGCTGTGGCCGACAGCCCGACGGGAACGACCATCGCCGGCGGGCTGCGCCGCGCCGGGACGAGGGGCGGGGCCGGGTCGGGCAGTCGTCCGCCGTAGCGATACCCGTCGTTCGCCTCGGGCGATGGTGGCATGTCGACATCGACCTCACCCAATCGGCGAAAGGGCTCACTCATTCGCGTTTCACGCTGGGCGCGCAGCCGGGCTGCGACGCCGTAACTGTCCGCGCAGCCTGGACAGGCCACGGGCGCAGGGGCGGCTTCGGTGATATGGGCTTCGGGGTTGGCGCTCAGCCCGGCGAAGGATGCCGCTTCGCGCACCTCGCCATCGAGGCCCTTGCCGACGACGATCATACCGAGCAGCGCGCCGCCGCCGAGCCCGGCGATCACAAAGGCGAGCGCCCATATCAGCCGGCGCTCGACCGCATTGCGACTCGGATAAAGGCCCCGTTCCCGCGTCATGAGCCGGATGAGGCCATTGTGACACCCGGATTGCAAGCTTTCGGCCATTCGTCGATGCCCAAACGGCTTTCGTCCACCCTATCGACGGCGCCTCCGGGCCGGTCGAACCTTGCATGCGTCGATGCCGCAAATGCCGCATTCAGGCTGTGCGGGATGCGGGTTGACCAGGTCTTCCCCGGTTCCGGACAGCTTCGTGTCCCGCATCATCACCCCCGGATGAGAGGACTCCCCCATGTTCAAACCGACTCTGGCCCTGTTGGCCGCCACCATCGCAGCCGGCGCTGCCGCTGCCCCCGCCATCGCGCAGGACGACGGCGCGCCCCGGATCACGATCCGCTACAGCGACCTCGACCTTGCGACCGCCGATGGCCGCGGCCGGCTCGACACCCGCGTTCGCGTCGCGATCCGCGCCATGTGCAACAGCGAACCGCGCCAGTCGCTGCGCCAGCGTGAAGCGTCGCTGGAGTGCGAGGCGCAGGCGCGGCGCAGCGTCGATCCCCAGCTTGCTTCGCTGTTGAAGGGCAGCAGCGCACGTTTCGCGAGCGAAAAACCGCCGGTCGTCGCTGCTCCCTGATGACTCCGACCGACCTGCATCGTCCGATGCGGGTTGGAACGAAGGCGGTCATGCCCACGGCATGGCCGCCTTTTCGCGTCAGGCGTGCATGATCGCCTTGACGTCGTGAAGATAGGTGCGGCCGATCCGGTGGACGCCGCCTTCGCCAAGGTCGACGCTCCACGCGCCGTCGCCATGATGCTTCAGCCCGACGATCCCGTCGCGGCGGATCATCTTCGACCGGTGGATCCGCATGAACTGGTCGGGGTTCATCCGGGCCTCGAGCGATTTGATCGTCTGATGGATCAGCCAGCTGCGCCCGCCGACGTGCAGCCGCATATAGTCGCGCTCGGCCTCGATCAGGTCGACCTGGTCGGCGTCGATACGCAGCATTTCACCGCGGTTCTGGACCCAGAATTCATTGATCCACTTGCTCTTCTGTTTGGGCGCGCGATCGGTCGCCCCCCATTCGCGAACGCGTGCGAGGGCGCGGGCAAGCCGGTCGGGCGAGACGGGCTTCAGCAGATAGTCGACCGCGGCCACGTCGAACGCGGCGACCGCGTACCGATCGAAGGCGGTGACGAAGACGACGGCGGGCGGATTGTCGAGCAGTTCGATCGCCGCCGCCACGGCAAGCCCGTCGAGGTCTGGCATCGCGATGTCGCACAGGACCAGATCGGGCGCGAGCGCATCGACCATGCGGAGCGCCGAGGCGCCGTCGCTGGCGGTGCCGACCAGCGCAATGCCATCCTGCTGCCCGGCAAGAATCTGGAGCCGCTCGATCGCGAGCGGTTCGTCATCGACGATAAGCGTTCGTAAAGTCTGCATCATCAGCAGCCCTCCCGAGCCAAGGGTAGCCAGAGCGACACAAAGAAGCCACCCGTATCGGACGGTCCCCATTCGCACCCAGCGGCCGGGCCATAGCGGGTCAGCAAGCGTTCGCGCACATTGCCGAGGCCGAGGCCGGTTCCCGCGGCGGGCGCGGGCGCTTTCGGATCGATGTCGTTTTCGATGCGAACGACCAGCAGACCATATTCGTTGCTGGCGGTCAGGCGGACCGCGATGCGGCCCTTGCTGGGCGCCACGCCATATTTGATCGCATTCTCGATGATCGGTTGAAGGATCAGGACCGGGACACAGGCGTTTTCCAGCTCCTTCGGGATCGTCACCTCAACCTGCAGCCGGTCGGGGAAGCGCACCTGTTCGATATCGAGATACAGCCGCTGGAGCGCGATTTCCTCATCTAGGCTGACGAGCTGTTCGGGATCGACCGCTAGACTTGAGCGCAGGAAGGACGACAGGTTCATGATCATCGTCTCAGCCTCGCTCTTCGATCCGCGCAGGACGAGCGTCGACAGCGAGTTGAGTGTGTTGAACAGGAAGTGCGGGTTGACCTGATAATGGAGCGCGCGGAGCTGCGCAGTCTGGGCCTCGATGCGGAAATGGTTCGCGCGCCGCTCGACCGCGCGCATCTCGTTCGCATAGCCGAAAGCCACATAGAGCGCGGCCCACACCGCGAAGAAGAAATACCAGCGGATCGAGCTGTCGAGGATCAGCACCATCTGCCAGGCCACCGGGAATTTGGACTGGATATCGGCGATGACCTTCGGCGAGTCTTCGAGCGGAAGCCAGTAATAGAAGACCAGCAGGTTCAGGCAGGCATAGACGATGACGAGCGGGATCGCGGTGCCCATCGCGACCCCGAGGCGCGCCGCGAACCCGCGCGGCTGGACGTGCTGGATCAGCTGATAGAGGACGAAGGTGCAGAGGATGCCGGCGACCACCACCGCGGCGCGGCGGCCGGCATATTCCCACTGTTCGGCGCCCGCAAGAATGCCGAGGCCCGTGGTGATCACGAAATAGAGAAGCCACATGGCGACGATCGAGCCGATCGCGACGCGCGGGTTGACGCGGGCATCGGACGCACGCCAGTCGGGCGCCGCCGCCAGCATTTTCGCACGCTGGTCACGCAGCGCTTCTTTACGGATATTGCCACTCATTGCGGCTGCTTTAGCGTCAAATATCGTCCCAAGGCTAGCGCGCGCCGAGCCACCAGTCGAAGGCGTGCGGTCCTTGGTCGAAAGCGGACCGCTTTATCCGGCGTTCGGCTGCGGCAATGTTCGGCGCCAGTTGCCACGCCGGTACACTAGCCACGCCATCGCCAGCGAGGTGAGGGAAGAGAGCGGGAAGCTCCACCAGAGGATGTCGCTGCCGATCACCGGATAGCCGAAATAATAGATGCCGAGGCGGATCGGGAACATCGACACGAACAGGATGACGAGCGGCGGCACGACCGAGCCATTGGCGCGCAGCGTGCTGATGAGCACGATCGTCGTGCCGAAGGGCAGGAAGGTCCAGGTTGCGATATACTGGATGTGGCGCGCGACCTCGACCGCATCGCTCCCGCTGCCGAGGAACAGCGACAGCGCGGCGCGGTCGAACAGCAGCAGCAGCGCGATCAGCACGCCGGTCATCGCAAGGTTGATCATGATGCCGCTGGTCGTGACCCCGGCCACGCGATCCCAACGCTGCGCCCCGATATTCTGCGCGGCCATCGAGCTGACCGCAGCGCCGACCGCGAGCGCCGGCATCTGGATATAATTCCAGAGCTGAAGCGTCGCGCCATAGGCGGCGGCGGTGACGAGGCCCTCGCGATTGACGAGCCCGACCATGATGAGCCCGGCGCCCGAGATGACGAGCATCTGGGCGCCCATCGGCAGGCCGCGCCCGATGATGAAGCGCAATTCGTTCCAGTTCGGGATCAGATAGCGCAGCTCATGCCCGCGCAGGCGCAGGACGTGATTCTTCGCATAGAACCAGGCGATCATCCCCGTAAGGCTGATCGTTCCGGCGAGGGCGGTTGCCAGCGCGCTTCCCGCGATGCCAAGACGCGGGAAGGGGCCAAGGCCCAGGATCAGCACCGGGTTGAAGGCGATATCGAGGACGACCGCGAGGATCATGAAGCGGAGCGGTGTCACCGCATCGCCCGCGCCGCGCGATGCCATCATCAGCGTAACCGACAGCATCGAAGCTGGCACTGCCAGAAAGGTGACGCGCAGATAATCATGCGCCAGCGCAAAAGCCTCGGGCGGGGTTTCGAGCCAGCGCAGGATGCGGTCCGACGCGAACCAGCCGAGGATCGCGATCACGACCGAGAAGATCAGGGCAAGGCCGATGACGCCGCCGGTCGCGCGCCGCGCGGCATCCACGTCGCCGCGCCCCATCGACTGGCCGATGAGCACGGTCGCCGCCATGCCGAAGCCGAAGAAGGCGCCGAACATCAGGAACATGATGATGTTCGCATTGGCGGTCGCGGCGAGCGCGCCTTCGCCCAGAAACTGTCCGACCCAGATCGAGTTCACCGAACCCGACAGCGTCTGAAGGATGTTCGACGCAAGCGTTGGGAGCGCGAAGAGGATCAACGTCTTCGCGATCGGCCCCTGCGTCAGGTCCATTCGCCCGCCGCCGCGCGCGGTCTGGCGCGGTGGAACCGGGCTTGCGGCCGGATCGGCGGCGGCAGCAACGGGCGTTGGCGTCAGGGGCGTGTCGTCGCCATATTCGGTGGTCATTCGGGTCCGCCTTCGAGATCGCCGACGCATTGAAGTTCGGGGTCGGTTATCGCGGCCTTTTCAAGATCGCGGGTCTGTTTGGTCACGCCGGGAAACAGCCGGTCAGGCGCGATGCGATAGGACTGGATCAGTGCGATCGCCCATTGATAATGCCGCGCGCCGGCAGCGCAGCTGTCGCTGCCGCCGTCACCCTCGGCCCAGACCGTGCGCCAGCCTGTCTGACCGTCGTGCTTCAGGAGCGACTTGAAGCCGCCGATGACGCCATTGTCGCCCTCGGCATAGGCGATGGCGCGGTCGCCATCGTGCCATACCCGCAAATAGCGGAAGGTGAAGCGCATGTCGGGATGGGTGCGCAGCGCCTCCAGAACGGCGGCGCGATCGGCGCTTCCGGTAGCGGGCGTGAGCGGCGAAGCGTCTTTGGCAGCCAGCGGAGCGGCGCAAAGCAGCGCCGTCGCCAGAACCAGACCTCGCGCGCCGCGGATCACCCCAGTCGCGCCAGTGCGGCGGTCAAACGATCGGCTTCGGCTTCCTTGGCCGCATGGTCGGCGCGTGCCTTTTCGACCGCCTCAGGCTTCGCGCGTTCGACGAACGAAGGGTTGTTCAGACGGCCGGCGAGGCCATCGCGTTCCTTCGCCGCGGCGGCGAGCGCCTTTGTCAGGCGGTCGCGTTCGGCCGCGATGTCGATCACGCCTTCGAGCGGGATGGTGATCGTCTCGCCCTCGACGACGAGCTGCGCCGAGGCGCCCGCGGGCGCCGGATCGAAGCTGATCGCCTCAAGACGCGCGAGGCGGTCGAGCTGTGCCGCAAGCTTGTCGGTGCGGCCCTTGAGCGACGCCGGGAAATGCGCGTTAAGGCGCGCGCCCGGGGGCAGGCCGAGCTCGGCCTTGGCGGTGCGCAGTTCGCTGACAAGCTTGATCAGCCAGTCGATGTCGGCGCTGGCGGCAGCGTCGCTATCGGCCGTCGGCGCAGGCCATTTGGCGGTGATGAGCGGATAGTCGGCGCGGTCGCCTAGCCCGGTCCACAGCTCTTCGGTGATGAAGGGCATGAAGGGGTGGAGCATGACGAGGATCTGGTCGAGCACCCAGCCGGCGACGGCTTTGGTCTCGTCGTCGATCGCGCCCTTGATCAGCTCGAGATACCAGTCGCAGAAACGGTCCCAGGCAAAGCTGTAGATCGCGTTTGCGGCCTCGTCGAAGCGATAGGCGGCGAAGGCGGTTTCCATCGCGGCGACGGTCGCGGCGACTTCGCCGATGATCCAGCGGTTGACCGGCAGCGTTGCGGCCGGCGCCTCGAAGCTGGTCGAGGCCGAAATGCCGTTCGCTTCGCAGAAGCGCGCGGCGTTCCACAGCTTGGTCGCGAAGTTGCGATACCCCGCGAGGCGCGCGTCATCCATCTTGATGTCACGGCCCTGGCTTTCCATCGCCGACATGAAGAAGCGCAGCGCATCAGCGCCGTACTGGTCGATCAGGCCGAGCGGATCGACGACATTGCCCTTCGACTTCGACATCTTCGCGCCGTCGGGCGCGCGGACGAGGCCGTGGAGATACAGCGTCTTCCACGGCACGTCGCCCATGAACTCCATGCCCTGCATCGCCATGCGCGCATCCCAGAAGAAGAGGATGTCGAAGCCCGAGATGAGGACGTCGTTGGGGTAGTGGCGCTTGAGAAGCTCGGTGTTTTCGGGCCAGCCGAGGGTAGCGAAAGGCCAGAGCGCGGAGGAGAACCACGTGTCGAGGACGTCCTCGTCACGCGTCAGTGCGACGCCCGCGCCGGCTTGTGCCTGCGCTTCCTCTTCGGTTTCGGCGACGAATATGCGGCCGTCCTTGGCATACCAGGCCGGAATCCGGTGACCCCACCAAAGCTGGCGCGACACGCACCAAGGCTGGATATTCTCCATCCAGTTGAAGAAGGTCTTTTCCCATGTCTTGGGGACGATGTTGATGCGGCCGTCGCGCACCGCGGTCATCGGCGGCTGTGCGAGCGTTTCGGCGTCGACATACCATTGGTCGGTCAGCCAGGGCTCGATCACCACGCCGCCGCGGTCGCCGAACGGCGTCTGGATCGTGCGCGGTTCGGCGTCCTGTTCGACGGTCTCGCCGTCCTTTGACGTTACGACATGCGGGATGAGGAAGCCGAGTTCCTTCATGCGCGCGACCACGAGCTCGCGTGCGCCGTCGATCCCGTCGCGCTTGAAGCGGTGGAGGCCGAGATATTCTTGCGGGATCAGTCCGTCGGCGGTCTGGATGACGTTTGCATCGCCGTCGAGCATGTTGAGCATCTCGCCGGGCTTGAAACCCGCGCGCTTGCCGACATCGAAGTCGTTGAAATCATGGCCCGGCGTGATCTTCACCGCGCCGCTGCCCAGTTCAGGGTCGGCATGTTCGTCGGCGACGATCCTGAAGCGACGCCCCGTGATCGGCTGGAGGATATCCTTGCCGATCACGCTCTTGTAGCGCGCATCGTCGGGGTGCACCGCGACCGCCATGTCGGCGAGCATCGTTTCGGGGCGCGTCGTCGCGACCTCGATATAATCGCGGCCGTCGTCGAGCGTCACGCCGTCGGCGAGCGGATATTTGAAGTGCCAGAAGCCGCCCTGAACCTCGTGCGTCTCGACCTCGAGGTCCGAGATCGCGGTCTTGAGCTTCGGATCCCAGTTCACGAGCCGCTTGTCGCGGTAGATCAGACCCTTTTTGTGGAGGTCGACGAACACCTTGACGACGGCGCGCGTGAAATGCGGGTCCATCGTGAACTGCTCGCGGCTCCAGTCCATCGAGCAGCCGAGACGGCGGAGCTGACCGGTGATCTGGCCGCCGCTTTCCGCCTTCCACTGCCAGACCTTCTCGACGAAATCCTCGCGACTATAGTTGGTGCGCTTGTCCTGCCGCTCTTCCATCTGGCGTTCGACGACCATCTGGGTTGCGATGCCGGCATGGTCCATGCCGACGACCCACAGCGCATCCTTGCCGCGCAGTCGTTCGTAGCGGACGAGCACGTCCTGCAGCGTGTTGTCGAGCGCATGGCCGATATGCAGCGCGCCAGTGACGTTTGGCGGCGGGTTTACGATCGTGAAGGGTGTCGCGTCGGGACGCGCGGGACGGAAGAGTCCACGGCTTTCCCACTCATGGGCCCATTTCGCCTCGATAGCGGCGGGATCGAAGGTTTTTTCCATCGGCATAGCCGGGCGCCTTTGCCAGTCGGGCTGCGGGCTGGCAAGCCGGATCGGCAGAGTCCAGACTGCCGCCCACTTGCAGGAGCTCAGGTCATGGACGATGCGATGCGCAGCGGGGTCATCCGCCTTGCCGATTATGCGGCAAAGGTGCCGACGCCGGAGGGCGAACGATCGGTGCTGGCACTGAAGCGCGGAACGCTCGACGTCCGCCTGTCGGTCCCTGTGCCCCCGAACCGCCAGACGCCGCACGAACAGGACGAGCTTTACGCGGTCATCCGCGGCGAAGGCGTGCTGATCCACGGCGGTGAGCGAACGCCGTTCGCGGCCGGCGACCTGCTGTTCGTCGCGGCCGGGGTCGAGCATCATTATGCCGATTTCAGCGACGATCTGGCGCTGTGGCGGATCTTTTATGGCAGGACTGGCGGCGAGATCGCGGAGTGATCCGCCGCCCCGTCGGGCATCATTTCTTCAGATAGCCGCCCAGCCAGTTGAACACCGTCTGGTGCCACTGGACGCTGTTTGCGCCCTTCAGCACCCAGTGATTCTCGTCGGGGAAGACGAGCAATTGCGAGGGAATGTTCCGGCGCTGGAGCGCGGTGAAGGCGGCAAGGCCCTGCGTGTAGGGAATGCGGAAATCCTTTTCGCTGGTGATCACCAGCATCGGGGTCTTCCACTTGGCGACATGGTTCACCGGGTTCCATTTCTCGAACTCGTCGGGAACCTCGAAATAGGGGCCGCCATGCTCCCATTCGTCGAACCACAGCTCTTCGGTTTCATAGGCCATGGCGCGCGCGTCGAAGACGCCGTCATGCTGGACGAGGCATTTGAAGCCGTCGGTCCACTGGCCCTCGATCCAGTTCATCATATAGCCGCCATAGGAAGCGCCGAGCGCGCAGGCGTTCGCGATGTCGAGCTGCGGATCCTGCTTGCCCGCCGCGGCGAGGCCCAGCTTCAGATCCTGAAGCGGCTTGCCGCCCCAATCCTTGTTGATGCTGTCGGTGAAGGCCTGTCCGTATCCGGTCGAACCGTGGAAATCGACCGAAACGACGCCATAGCCCTGCTGCGCGAACAGACGCGGATTCCAGCGGGTCGACCAGCCGTTGCCAAAGCTGCCCTGCGGGCCGCCGTGGACGATGAAGGCGACCGGCAGTTTCGCGGCGGCGGCGGCGGCAGGCTTCAGGATGATGCCCCACACCTTGTCGCCGTTCGCGCCGGCGAACTGCATGCGGTCGAACCTGACCGGATCGAACTCGGCGAGCGTCGCGGCGTTGACCGCGGTCAACTGCGCCACCTTGCCCTTGGCGTCACGGACATAAAGGTCGGTCGGGGCGAGGGCGCTGTTGCGCGAATAGAGCAGCGCGCCGCCGGGCAGGGGGGTGACGTCGCCGACCGTGCCGTCAAACGCTTCGGTCGAGGCCTTGAGCTTCTCGACCTTGCCCGTCGCCGCATCGACACGGAAAACGGGGTGATCGAGGACGTCCTGCGCGGTGACATAGAGCGCCTTGCCGTCGGGCGCCCAGGCGATCGAGTCGACCGAACGGTCCCATGCGTCGGTGAGCTTCTTCGTCTCGCCGCTTTCAAGATTGCGCAGCATCAGCACCTGCCGGTCGGCTTCATAGCCCGGCCGCGCCATCGCGACATAGGCGAGCCATTTGCCGTCGGGCGACGGGGTGGGCAGCGTGTCGGTGGCAAGGTTGTCCGCGGTCAGGTTGACCGGCATCATTCGGCTGTCGACCAGCCAGCTGTAGATATCGAGATTGGTCGATGTCGGCTCGTGGCGATCGGCCTTGCGCAGCGTGAAAAAGACGGTGCGGCTGTCGGCTCCCCACGCGAGTTCATCGCCCCCGCCCATCGGCTTCGACGGGCTGTCACCGACCAGTCCCGCGTCGACCGGGCGCGCGACGCTCGCCTTGCCGCCTTCGAGATTGAAGACGAACGGGCGGCTATAGGTGCCGGGGGTTTCCCACGCGTCCCAGTGGCGCACGAAACCGACGCCATCCTTGTAAAGACGGCCGCTGCCGGGGCCGACGAGCGCGCCCTTGTCCTTGGCGTCGCAGCCGAAGTCGGTGCACTCTTTCGGGATGTCGCCCCACGCGAGCAGCCTTTTGCCGTCGGGCGAAATCTTGAATCCCGCGACATCGGCCTGGGTGTCGGTGACCTGTGTCGCGGCGGCGCCGGCCGCAAGGTCGACGCGCCAGACCTGATCCTTGCCCGACGCGTTCGAGACGAAATAGAGGCTGCCGTCGGGTGCGAAGGCGGGCGAGGTCTCGTTCTTGCCGGCGGCGTCGGCGATCCGGACAGGCTTTGCATCCTTGGCGTTGCGGTCGACGAGCCAGAGTCCGGTCGAGCGCTTGTAGCTCTCCTTCTCGGTATCGGTCTGCTGGAAGACGACCCAGCGGCCGTCGGGCGACGCCGTTGGCCCGCCAACGCGTTTCAGCGTCGCAAGATCGACCTCGGTCATCGGGCGGGCAAGCGCGGGGGAGGAAAGGGCGGTGAGCGCGATCGCGCTGGCAAGAAGCATGTTACGCATGGCGGGGGTTTAACGCCGCCGTGCGCGCTTTCAAGCGCGATCGTAAATCCGGCTTCGCGATCCCCAATCAAAGCTCTCTGGACCGCGACGGCGCGATCGACCATCGGCGCTGGCGAAGAGGAGAATCGCGTGTTTCAGGCGCTGTCGACGACCACGACCCGGATATTCGTGCCGCTGCTGGCGGGGGCGAGCCTGCGCGACCGCGCGATCGGCAGTATCGGGGCACTGATCGGGATCTGCGCGGTGGGCGCAGTCTGTCTGGCCCTGTTTCCGCAGGCGACGCCGTGGATCGTCGCGCCGATCGGCGCGTCGGCGGTGCTGCTGTTCGCGGTCCCGGCAAGCCCGCTTGCCCAGCCCTGGTCGGTCGTCGGCGGGAATGGCGTGTCGGCGGCGCTCGGCGTCCTCGTTGCCGGATTGATACCGCAGCCGGCGCTGGCCGCCGCGTTGGCCGTTGGCGGCGCAATCCTTCTGATGTCGCTCCTGCGCTGCCTTCATCCGCCGGGCGGCGCGGCGGCACTCAGCGCCGTGATCGGAGGCCATACGCTGCAATCGGGACACGCCGGCCACCTGCTGCTTCCGGTTCTAGCGAACTCCGTGCTGCTTGTGGCGATCGGCTGGCTGTTCCACCGCTTCTCGGGCCACAGCTACCCGCACCGCGCGAAGCCGGTGGAAGGCAAGCCCGTCGTCCCGGCGGCGCCCGGCCTGCACATGGCCGACATCGATGCGGCGCTCGACGATCTCGGCGAAACCTTCGACATCAGTCGCGAGGATCTGGCGCTGCTGCTCGCGCAGGCGGAGGTTCACGCCGCAGAACGAGGCGCGGCGAAAGCCTAGCGGACGATCGCGCCGCCTTTCATCACATGGTCGATCTTTTCGAGCAGGCTGATGTCCGCCAGCGGATCGGCCTTGACGGCGATCATATCGGCATAACGGCCGGGGACGATCGCGCCGATGTCGCCGCGGCCCATTTCTTCGGAGGCGCGGCCAGTGGCGGACTGGATCGCCTGCATCGGGGTCATGCCATATTTGACCATGTTGCGGAATTGCCGCGCATTCAGGCCGTGCGGATAGACACCGGCGTCGGTGCCGTAGCCGATGTTGACGCCAAGCTCGACGGCGCGGCGGAATGCGGCGCGCTGGGTGTCGGTGGTTTCGCGATTTTTGCGGAGATATTCTTCGGGCCACCCCTCGCGCGTGCCCTCCTCGTCGATATAAGTGCCGTTGTAGATGTCCATGACCAGCCAGGTCCCGCGCGCCTTGGCGAGTTGCAGGGCTTCCTCGTCGGCGATGCTCGCATGTTCGATGCTGTCGACACCTGCGTTGATCGCATTCTTGATACCCTGCGCGCCGTGGGCGTGTGCGGTGACGCGCTTGCCGCGGGCATGCGCGACCTTCACGATCGCGCGAAGCTGGTCGACGGTGAGCTCGGGCGCGCCGGGCTCGGTCCCGATCGCCAGCACCGCGCCGGTCGCGATCGCCTTGATGAAATCGGCCCCATGATCGAGCAGATATGTCGTCTTTTCGGCGGCCTCTTCGGGGGTGGCGGCGACGCCGAGGCGCATGTCGGGTGGCAGTTGTTCGTTCGGAACGACGCCGTTGAGTTCGCCGCCGCCCTTCGGGATGGTGAGGTACGCGCCCGCGACCCACATGCGCGGCCCCGGCACATCGCCCCGGTCAATTGCGTTACGCAGAGTCACGTCGGTCAGTCCGCGATAGGTTCCGACATCGCGCACACTGGTGAAGCCAGCTGCGAGCGTTACGCGCGCGTTGCGTGCGCCGACGAGCGCGGTTTCGGCGGGCGAGGCCTTCATCGGTGCGGCAAGATCGGCGCTCTGGCCAAGATCGGCCAGATGCGTGTGCAGATCGATCAGCCCCGGCAGGACGGTGTAGCCGGACCAATCGAGCAGTTTGGCGCCGTCGGGCGCCTTTCCGCACGGTCCGACCGCCTTGATATGTTCATTTTCGATCGTAACGCACTGGCCCGTGCGCACCTCGTTCGAGATGCCGTCGATCAGGCGCCCGGTCTGGACATAGAGCGTCTCCGCCGCAGCCGGAACCGCAGCGAGCGCCGCCGCCGCGATCAGAGCGACGCGTTGAACGTATCGCACTGTTTCGGATCCCCCGTCTGCAGGCCGCGGCGCAGCCAGGTCATGCGTTGTTCGCTCGTCCCGTGGGTGAAGCTTTCCGGAACTGGGCGCTGGCCGGCGGAGCGCATCAGCGTGTCGTCGCCGATCGCGTTGGCGGCGCGCATGGCTTCTTCCATGTCGCCCGCTTCCATGACGGTCTGGCCGTCCTTGTTGCGCGCCCGGTTGGCCCAGACACCCGCATAACAATCGGCCTGCAGTTCCATCCTGACCTGATAGGCGTTGCCCTCGGCCTGCGACGCGCGTTGTTGCGCGCGGCGAACCTGTTCGGAGATGCCGGTGATCGTCTGAATATGATGGCCGACCTCATGCGCCACGACATAGGCCTGCGCCGCATCTCCGGCGGCGCCGAAACGGCCCGCGAGTTCCTTGAAGAAGGCGGTATCGAGGTAGATGCCGTGATCGGCGGGGCAATAGAACGGACCCATCGCCGACTGCGCGGCGCCGCAGCCCGACGTATTCTGATCGGTGAAGAAGCGCAGGCCGGGCTCCTTGTACCCGTTGATCTCGCTGGCCCAGAATCGGTTGGTCGAGCTGAACACCTGACAGGCGAAGCGTTCGGCCTGTGTATCGCACGCCGCGGCTCCGGCTCCGGCGCTGCGGCTATCGACCGCCGGATCGGCGGTGCTGCCGCCCGATCCGAGCATGCTCATGCCCGGTCCGAGCAGGAAGAAGGCGGCCATGCCGAGCAGCAAGATCGTCCCGCAACCCATCTTACGGCCGAGGAGCATCGGCAGCAGGCCGAAAAGCAGGCCGCCCATGCCGCCGCCTCCGCCACTGCCGAAACCGCCGCCTCCGCGCCCGAGATCCTGGATGTCGTCTCCCGGATCATAATCGTCGAGGCGCATGGAACCCTCCCGCCGCTAAGTGTTTGACCGGCGTCGATAGTGGCAGCAGCGGGGCGTAAATGAAAGGGGCTTCGCACGGCGACGCGGACTTGCAATTGCGCCTGTTGCGGTGCACAAAAGGCGAGGGTGCCGAACGCAGAATAAGGATCGCTTCGAGTCCATGCCCCGCCGTGCAACCCGCGCCGCCCTTCCGCTTCCCGATCTGGTGGTCCTCGTCCTGCAGGGAGGAGGCGCGCTCGGCGCGTTTCAGGCCGGAATCTACGAGGCGCTGATCGATCTCGGGATCGAACTCGACTGGGTTGCCGGCATTTCGATCGGTGCGGTCAACGCCGCGATTATCGCTGGCAATCCGCGCGACGAAGCCGTCGGCAAGATGCGCGAGTTCTGGGAAGGCGTCTCTTCGGCGCTGCCGCCGTTGCCGATCGCCGACAATGACCTGCTACGCGAATGGACGCATCTGGGCGCCGCCGCACAGGTCGCAAGTTTCGGTGTGCCGGGCTTCTTCGTCCCACGCATTCCGCCGCCGATGTTCGCCGAGCGACAGACGCCGGCTGCCGTCAGCTTTTACGACACCGCACCGCTCGCGGCGACGCTCGACCGGCTCGTCGACTGGGACCGGCTCAACAATGGCAAGGTCCGCCTGTCGGTCGGCGCAGTCGCCGTCGAGACCGGAAATTTCCGTTATTTCGACACGACCACCGATACGATCGATGCACGCCACATCATGGCGTCGGGGGCGTTGCCGCCGGGGCTGCCGCCGGTCGAGATCGACGGCAACTGGTATTGGGACGGCGGGTTGGTGTCGAACACCCCGCTCGAGCATGTCGTCGAGAGCGCGGATGACGACATGCTCGTCTTTCAGGTCGACCTTTTTCCTGCACGCGGCGAGCGACCGCACGATCTGGAAGAAGCCTGGTCGCGCGAAAAGGACATCCGCTTTTCCAGCCGCACCCGGCGCATTTCCGACGGGCTGGTGCGGCGGCGCAAGGAGCATCGGCTGATCGACCGCATGCTCGCCAAGCTGCCGCCCGAAGCGCGCGATTTGCCCGAGGTGAAGGCGGTCGAGAAGATGGTCGATTGCAAGGCGCTCAACGTCGTCCAGCTCATCCACCAGCCGCCCGCCTGGCAGACCGGTGCGCGCGATTTCGAATTTTCGCGCTCGACGATGGAGGTCAACTGGGCGCTCGGCCGCTCGGCGGTCGAGGCGGCGATGAAGGAAGGACAGCTACTCGCCGAAAGTATCGCCGAGGGCCGTTCCGACAGTTTCGCGGTGCAGGCCGACATGCTGCGGCCGAAAGACGGCTGACCCGAAGAAAATTCTCCCCGATCCCCCACCTGAAAGGAATATCCCATGCGTCTCCAAGGAAAGACCGCCCTCGTCACCGGATCGACCTCCGGCATCGGGCTCGGCATCGCCAAGGCGTTCGCGGCCGAAGGCGCCAATGTTATCATCAACGGCTTCGGCGAGGCCGATGCGATCGAGGCCGAGCGTGCGGCGCTGGTTGTGCTCAACGGCGGGAAGGCAGTCTATGACGGTGCCGACCTGACCAAGCCCGATGAGATCGAGGCGATGTTCAAGCGCGCCGACAAGGATCTGGGCGGGGTCGACATCCTCGTGAACAATGCGGGTATGCAGTTCGTCTCTCCGGTCGAGGATTTTCCGCCCGAAAAATGGGACATGATCATCGCGCTCAACCTGACTGCGGCATTTCACACCATCCGCCATGCAGTACCGGGAATGCGAAAGAAAAAATGGGGCCGTATCATCGGCACCGCGTCGGCACATTCGCTCGTCGCATCGCCCTTCAAATCGGCCTATGTCACCGCGAAGCACGGACTGGCGGGGCTCACGAAAACCGTCGCGCTCGAGGTCGCCGAGGCGGGGATTACGGTCAATTGCATCAGCCCGGGCTATGTCTGGACGCCGCTGGTCGAAAACCAGATTCCCGACACGATGAAGGCCCGGCACATGACGCGTGAGCAGGTGATCAACGATGTGTTGCTCGCCGGTCAGCCGACGAAACAATTTGTTACAGTCGAGCAGGTCGCGGCGATCGCATCCTTCCTGACCCGCGACGAAGCGGCGAATATCACGGGCGCGAACCTCAGCGTTGATGGCGGCTGGACGGCCGCCTGATACGCCGTCCCGATCAGCCGGCCTTGAGCATTGTCGTTTCGGCTCCTAAGGTTAACGAAAATAACGGGGCCAGGAGACAAGGATAATGCGGGGTCGCATCCCAATGATTTCGACGCTGGCGCTGGGGCTAACCCTCGGCGCCTGCGGTACCGTACCATCGATGCCGCCATCGGCGGCCGATCCGCCGGCGGTGGACGTCGACGCCGCGGGCACGTGGCGCGCGACCGCGACCGATCAGGACAAGCAGCGGATCCGGAACTGGTATAGCAGCTGGACCGCCGCGATCGCCGATGCGCGCGCCAAGGGCTATGGCGCCAGCATCGATCGTGAAGGCGTGTTGCTGCAGCCCAACGCGGCACTGCCCAATCCGCACCTGCCGCCGGGCGATTATCGCTGCCGCACGATCAAGGTGGGGACGCAGGGGCGCGGCACAATCGGCTATATCGCCTATGACTGGTTCCGCTGCCGCGTCGCCGCAGAACAGGGGTTGATGAGCCTGACCAAACTGACCGGGTCGCAGCGTCCGGTGGGCCTGATCTTTCCCGACAATCTGACGCGGCAGGTCTTTTTGGGCACGTTGGTGCTCGGCGACGAGTCGCTCGCGGTCAGCTATGGCAGCGACCGGATGCGCGACATGGCGGGAGTGGTCGAACGGATCGGCGACAATCGCTGGCGGCTGGCCTTGCCGGCGCCCGCCTATGAATCGAAGCTCGACGTGATCGAGCTTGTTCCGGTGCGATAAGAACGGGGGAAAGATGATGCGGAGCTTGTGGATGGGCGTAGCCGCGCTGGCGCTTGCTGCGCCGGCGGCGGCGCAGGACGCCGGTGGCCCGAATCTGGGCACAGACGTGCAAAACCAGATGCCGTCGCTGATGGCGATCTACAAGGATCTGCACGCCAATCCCGAACTCAGCTTCATGGAGGTCCGCTCGGCTGGCATCCTCGCGGCCGAAGCGCGCAAGCTGGGCTTTCAGGTGACCGAGAAAGTCGGCGGCACCGGCATCGTCGCGGTGATGAAAAACGGGCCCGGGCCGGTCGTTCTCATCCGCGCCGACATGGACGGGCTGCCGGTGACCGAACAGACCGGCCTTGCGGGTGCCTCGAAGGTGCGGGTGACCACGAAAGAGGGCGTCGAGACTGGCGTCATGCACGCGTGCGGTCACGATACGCATATGACCGCGTGGATCGGCACCGCGCGGCTGATGGCGGCAAACAAGGATAAATGGTCGGGCACGCTGGTGATGATCGGCCAGCCCGCCGAAGAGCGCGGCGCAGGTGCGCGAATGATGCTCGCCGACGGGCTTTATACGCGCTTCCCGCGGCCGCAATATGCGCTGGCCTTTCACGATGCAGCCGGATTTCCGGCAGGGATGATCGGCTATACCCCAGGCTATGCCCTCGCCAATGTCGACAGCGTCGACATATTGGTGAAGGGCCTTGGCGGGCACGGCGCCTATCCGCAGGCGACGAAGGATCCGATCGTCCTCGCGAGCCGTATCGTGACGACCTTGCAGACATTGGTTTCGCGCGAGATCAGCCCGCTCGACAGCGCGGTCGTGACGGTCGGCAGCTTCCATGCTGGTGCCAAGCACAACATCATATCCGACGAGGCGAAGCTGCAACTCACCGTGCGCAGTTATACCGACGAGGTGCGCGCGAAACTCCTCGACGGGATCGCGCGCATTGCGAAGGGGGAGGCGATCGCTGCCGGTCTTCCCGAAGACAAGATGCCGGTGGTGACCGTCGAAAAGGACGAATTCACCCCCGCGATGTTCAACACGGTCGATTTCACGAACGAAATGGCCGGTTTCCTCAAGACCCGGTTCGGCGAGGCACGCGTCGTGCAGCAGCCGCCGGTCATGGGCGGTGAGGACTTCAGTCGTTTTTCGCGCGAAGAAAATAAGGACGTCAAAAGCCTGATCATCTGGGTCGGCGGTGTTCCGCAGGCCGAATATGATGCCGCGAAGAAAGAGGGACGCACGCTGCCGAGCCTGCACTCACCCTTCTGGGCGCCCGATGCCCCCGCCGTCATCTCGACCGCGACCGAGGCGCTGACGTCGATGGCGATGAAGCTGATGGCGAAAGGGTAGGCAGAAAGACCGGAACGCTTGCCGGCCCCGTGGCCGCTTCCCAAATAAATTGGGATAGACGCGTTCGGGAGGCTGTGGTCAGCAACGAGATATGCCTGCCCAAGACCCTATGTCCGGCTTGTCCGCATGCCTTACAGACCGGGAGGTCGAAATCCTGCGCCTGTTGGCGGCAGGGCATACCGTGAAGACCATCGCCGCGCGTCTGGATCGGTCGGAAACCTCGATCAACGAGCGCTTGCGGACAGCCCGCCGCAAGACGGGCGTCGGCAGTAGCCGCGAATTGGCGCGTCTTTTGGACGCCCAGAAAACTTGTGACAAAAATATCGATCTTTCGATGCAGCGCTCCACTGTGAAGGACTTGGCGCACGCCGCGACCATCGGGGTTCGCGGTTCGAAAGGAACGATCGTCATGCTCTTCGCAATACCCGTGGCCGCCGCTGGATTGATTGTCGCGGCCCTTCCTTCCGCCGATCCGCTCGCGACGCCGAGTACCGTTTACACTGCAACGTCGCAGCAGCTGCCGCTGGTCGGGAAATGGTCGCTCGACACCTCGTTGATGCCGGAGAACGAGCGTCCCCAACGGGTAACGATGACGTTCCGTGCGTCACGCGACGGAAAATGGACGACGCGCGTTGAAATCGTGGCGCCGGACGGCTCGCACCGGCATTCGGAATCGACCGCTGCTCTGGATGGCGTTCCGGTGCCGGTCACGGGCAATATGGATTTCATCGACAGCGTTGCCCTGCGTCAACCAGCGCCGAACACGTTGGTTATGACATTGGGGAAGGCCAGTGCGAAGGTATCGACGCGAGTCTATACGGTCGCCAAGGATCGAAAATCGATGACCGAGACAATTGTCTGGTCCGGCGACGATCATCAAAAACTGGAAACGACGCATTTCAATCGCATCGATTGATCGCGAGGTCGTTTTGCACCGGCGGGCGGCAATCGGTCATGTCGCTTTCAGGGTTTCAAGTCACCCCAAAACCTCCGCATGCAACCGCACGCGCTCATCCGACCAGCTATGGTCGGTCGCGACGTGCAGCGTTTTCAGCTTCGTTCCGCCGCCCGCAGCGATCGCCTTGGTCAGTCCGTCGCTCATCGCTGCAAGCCCGTCGTCGGAGGTCAGCACGAATAAATTGGTATCCAGCAGCTCCGGCGCGGCTTTCGCGAAGTCGAAGCGGTCGCGGTTGGCGATGATCTCGTCGGCCATCGTTTCGGGCGTCGTTCCCGCGAGCGCTTCCATACCGTTGTCGCGCAGCAATGCGATCGCCTGATCGCGCGGTGCGCGGCCGATCAGGCCCATATTGCCCGCCAAGATCATTGCAGCGCCGAGCAGCTGCTTGTCGTGCGCGGCGGTCAGCTCGGTCACCCAGCCGCCCATGCTGTGGCCGATGATGACGAGGCGTTTGGGGTCGATGCGCAGCTTGGCGGCGTTGGCGGGATCGCGCGCGAAGGCGAGCACCGCGTCGGCGTCCTCCAGATTCTGCGCGAAGCGATATGCGCCGGGACTGCCCCACGAGCCGCGATAATTGAAGGTGATTACCGTCCAGCCCGCGCGGCGCATCGCTTGCGCAAGGTCGAGGTTCTTTTCGTTGCCGGGCAGCCCGTGGCAGAGGACGACGGTCGGGTGCGGGCCGGTGCCCGCGGCTATATAGACGACGCCGTTGATCTCGACGCCGCCGCTGGGGATGTGGACGACCTCCATCGCGGCTGGATGCGTCTTGTCGGGCGCGGGGTCGGTGTAGATTGCGGCCGGAATATCGGGCCCTGCCGTCGCGGGAAAGGGCAGGGCGAGCAGTGCCGCTGCGATCCAGAGTCTCATCGTCATTCCCCCTTGAATGCGGCGAAGCTGCCGCCGCGTCCAACGCCGTCGGTAAAGCGTTTGGCGCCCACCGCAGCGCCTTCGCGAAGCGGCGCGACGCCCGCATGGGCTTCGTGCGCCAACGCGCCTTCGATATCGAAATCCCATTGGCGATAGGTGCTCAGCCGGTCGCTGTTCATGCAGATCTGCGGGAAGGCGGCGATATGTTTTGCAAGTTCAATCGCAGCGGACAGCGCCTCTCCATCGGGAACCACGCGGTCAGCCAGACCGATACGCAGCGCCTCGTCGGCGGCGACGGGGCGGCCGGTCAGGATCATGTCCATCGCGCGGCCTTGCCCCACGATACGTGGCAGGCGGACGGTGCCCCCGTCGATCAACGGCACGCCCCAGCGGCGACAATAGACGCCGAAGATGGCGCTTTCCGCTGCAACACGCATGTCGCACCACAACGCGAGTTCCAGCCCGCCAGCGACGGCATGACCCTCGATCGCAGCGACCACCGGCTTGTCGAGCAGCATCCGCGTCGGCCCCATCGGTCCCGGTCCGTCAGGGTCGTAGCGCGTCGCACCGACCGCACCGAGGTCGAAGCCCGCGCAGAAATGCCCCACGCTGCCGGTCAAGATCGCGACGCGGGCATCCGGTTCGGCGGCAAAGGCCGCGAACGCGTCGCGAAGCGCGATCGCCGTGCCGGGATCGACCGCGTTCCTCTTCGTCGGGCGGTCGATCGTGACGATTGTCACCGGGCCATCATGGTCGATCAGGACGGACATGCGATTTCCCCTCGAAGCTCGGCGATCCGATGCTGTTGTGCGCTAGCATGATGGCGGGGGCGGGGGCAAAGGCTTGAAACATCCGATCGGACACCCTAAATGGGACTCATGCGGGCCGGGCCCCTCTGGCGTCGGTGGAAGCCCCCTTCCACCACGTGATGTCGGACCGCATCGGGTGACACCGATGCTTGGCCTACCTCCCCCCTCAAACCCGGGTCCGGTATCGGCGTCACCTGCTTGATTTCATCAATCAGGAGGCCCTTTATGACTTTCAAATCGCGCTTTTACCGGCTCACCGAACTGCATCGCAGGATCGATGACGCGCTGCGTCGCGAGAATCGCCGCCGTGGCGCCGACCCGTTCAGGCTGCTCCGGCTTCAGACGCTGAAGTTCGCCATTCGCCAGCGTCTCGCCGGTCTGTTGCGTCAGCCCGCGCTCGCGCTCTGATCCAACATAACAGGACATCAGAGGCGCCGCCCCGCAGGGACGGCGCTTTTGGTGCGTTCCAGGGACAATCATCATGGAATTTCTCTTTGCCGACTGGCTAGGCACCCCGGCGTGGTTCTGGCTGGCGTTCATCTCGCTCGTCGTCGCGTTCACCGCGTTCGACCTCGGCATCCTCAACAAGGAAAACAAGGAGATGGGGATTGGCGAGAGCCTGAAGCTCTCGGCGCTTTACATCACCATCGCGCTCGCATTCGGGGCGTGGATCTGGATCGAGAAGGGCGGCGAGGCCGGCCTGCAATATTATACCGGCTTCTTCATCGAGAAGGCGCTGTCGATCGACAATATCTTCGTGATTTCGCTGATCTTCGCGACCTTCGCGATCCCGGCGCGCTACCAGTATCGCGCGCTCCTTTGGGGTATCGTCGCGGTGATCGTGCTGCGCGGCATCATGATCGCGGGCGGCGCGGCGCTGGTCACCGAATATGGCTGGATCCTCTATATTTTCGCGGCCTTCCTGATCTTCACCGGCGTGAAGATGCTGTTCGCCAGCGACAAACCCATGGATGTTGCGGGCAATCCGGTCGTCAAATGGCTGTCGCGCCACATCCCGATTACGAACGAACTGCACGGCGAGAAATTCTTCGTGAAGGTGCCTGACAGCAAGACGGGGCGGCTCGCGCTCGCCGCGACGCCGTTGTTCCTTGCACTCGTGGTCATCAATCTTGCCGACCTGGTGTTCGCGGTCGACAGCGTGCCCGCGATCTTCGCGATCACGACCGACACCTTCATCGTCTATACGTCGAACATCATGGCGATCCTTGGCCTGCGCGCGCTCTATTTCGCGCTCGCGGCGATGGTGCACCGGTTCCACTATCTCAAATATGCGCTCGCGCTGGTGCTCGTCTTCATCGGATCGAAGATCTTCGTCGCCGATTTCATTCTGGGCGGCGACAAATTCCCGCCGCTCGTCAGCCTCGGCGTGACGGTCGCGCTGATCGCGGGTGGCGTGATCTGGTCGCTCGTGAAGACGAAGGCCGAAGACACCCCCCGGGGATAGCAAGGGTAAAGGGCTGGCAGAAACGCCGGCCCTTTATACCGCCATCAGCAGGATGTCGTCGTCGCGCGGTGCAGCCGCCTCGAACGAGGGCAGGGGATCGAACTCCTCGTCGCCGAGTTCGGGCGCGCGGAGCCCGTCGAGCTTGAAATGGCCGAGGCGCCGCTCTTCTTCGGAGCGCCACGTCTTGCCGAGATTCAGAGCGCTGACGAACAGCGCGCCGTGGCGCTCGAACAGCTGGTGCGGGGCGAGCGTCATGCGGTTGCCGTTATAATCGGCAGAAACGGTACGTCGACGGGCGATCGCTTCCATCATTTTCAGGCGCGTGTCGCTCATCGGCCGCACATCCGGGGGAGGAGATTCTTCTTGTGCATTGCAGCATGATGCATGGGCCGAACCCTTGGAGCAAGGGTAAACGTTGTCATAAAATAGTCATTTTTGACGAAAATGCCCGCCGGAGGCCTTTCGGCTTCCGACGGGCAGGCTTTCCTCCCCAGGAAAGCTCGGAAAGCGCGGGCTTTTGCAAGGGACTCCGCGCCAGAAAGGTTGGCGCGAGGGGTGCAACGAATCCCTCGCGCCAGTCTCGGATCAGGGGGCTAACTGGTTCCCCCTGCGGCCGTCAGGCCGCAAACTGGTTCATCGTATTGTCCTTGCCAGCGGCCTTCAGGGCCGCTTCGCCGGCGAAATATTCCTTGTGGTCGTCGCCGATGTCGCTGCCCGACATGTTCTGGTGCTTGACGCAGGCGATGCCCTGGCGGATCTCGGCGCGCTGGACGCCCTTGACGTACCCCAGCATCGCTTCGTCGCCGAAATATTCCTTGGCGAGATTGTCCGTCGACAGTGCCGCGGTGTGATAGGTTGGCAGCGTGATGAGGTGGTGGAAGATGCCCGCCCGCTTTGCCGCGTCGCGCTGGAAGGTGCGGATGCGGTTGTCGGCTTCTTCACCGAGCTCGGTCGCGTCATAGTCGGCGCTCATCAGCTTGGCGCGGTCATAGGCGCTGACGTCCTTGCCCTCGGCACTCCATGCGTCGAACACCTGCTGGCGGAAGTTCAGCGTCCAGTTGAAGCTCGGCGAGTTGTTATAGGCCAGCTTCGCGTTGGGGACGACTTCGCGGATGCGGTCAACCATGCCGGCAATCTGTTCGATGTGCGGCTTTTCGGTTTCGATCCACAGCAGATCGGCGCCGTTCTGAAGCGAGGCAATGCAGTCCATGACGCAGCGGTCCTCGCCGGTTCCCGAACGGAACTGATAGAGGTTCGAGGGCAGGCGCTTCGGGCGCATCAGCTTGCCGTCGCGGTTGATCAGGACGTCGCCGGGGTTGCCCGCGCCGTCGACCTCTTCGCAATCGAGGAAGCTGTTATACTGGTCGCCAAGGTCGCCCGGCTCCTTCGAGAAGGCGATCTGCTTGGTGAGGCCCGCGCCGAGGCTGTCGGTGCGCGTCACGATGATGCCGTCCTCGACGCCGAGTTCCATGAAGGCATAGCGGCAGGCACGGATTTTCGCGATGAAATCCTCGTGCGGCACGGTGACCTTGCCGTCCTGATGGCCGCACTGTTTTTCGTCCGAAACCTGATTTTCGATCTGCAGCGCGCAGGCGCCGGCCTCGATCATCTTCTTGGCGAGCAGATAGGTCGCCTCGGCGTTCCCGAAGCCCGCGTCGATGTCGGCGATGATCGGCACGACATGCGTTTCGTGATTGTCGATCGCGGCCTGAACCTGCTTGGCTTTGAGTTCGTCGCCTTCGGCGCGTGCGGCGTCGAGCTCGCGGAACAGGCCGCCGAGTTCGCGGGCGTCAGCCTGGCGTAGGAAGGTGTAGATTTCTTCGATCAGCGCCGGAACGCTGGTCTTTTCGTGCATCGACTGGTCGGGCAGCGGACCGAATTCGCTGCGCAGAGCTGCGATCATCCAGCCCGACAGATAGATGTAGCGCCCCTTCACGGTGCCGAAATGCTTCTTGATCGAAATCATCTTCTGCTGCGCGATGAAGCCGTGCCAGCAGCCGAGCGACTGGGTGTAGTTCGCGGGATCGGCGTCATAGGCGGCCATGTCGGCGCGCATGATGCGCGCGGTGTAGCGGGCGACGTCGATGCCGGTGCGGAACTTGTTCTGGGCGCGCATGCGGGCGACGCTTTCGCCGCTGATGCCATCCCACGTGCCGTCGTAATCGCGGATGAGGCGGCCTGCCTGTGCCATATCTTCTTGGTAGCCCATGATCCTGTCCTTTCGGTGCGACCAGTTCGGGAGAGCGGTCGGGTGATGGGCAAGATTTGCTCTGCCTCGCGCCGAAAGTGAAAAGCTTTGTCAATAATATTTGTGAAATATAGCTATTCGGTGTAAAAATGCGTGTAAATTAGTAAAGAAAGTTACAGACGATGGCGGAGCGGCGGGTGTTTGCGGGGCCGGCGGTGCGCAAGGTAAGGCGCGAGGCTGCGATGACGCAGGCAGCGATGGCTGAGGCGCTCGACATCTCGCCAAGCTATCTCAACCTGATCGAGCATGGGCAGCGGCCGCTGTCGGCGACGGTGATCGTGCGGCTGGCCGAGCGGTTCGGGTTTGACGCGGCGAAACTGGGCGCCGAGGATGTTCCGGGCGGACTGGCAGGCCTCCGGCGGCGGCTGGCCGATCCCCGCTTTGCCGACCTTGGCATTGGGGCGCAGGAGGTCGAAGAGTGGCTGCAGAGTGCGCCGGCGACTGCTGCGGCCTTTGCGCGCCTGTTCGACGCCGCCCCCGAAGAGCGCGGCGAAGTGCAAGGCGATGCGCCTGAAGTCGCCGCCGTGCGCCGTGCCATCGAGAAGTGGCGCAACCATTTCCCCGACCTCGACGCGCGCGCCGAGGAACTGGCAGACGAATTGCGGCTCGCGGGCGGCGATCTCTACGGCACCATTTCAGAGCGCTTGCGGACGCGGCATCAGCTCGGCATCCGCATATTGCCCGCCGACGTCATGCCCGACCGGCTGCGCTGGCTCGATTGGCACGCGCGGCAACTCATGCTGAACGAACTGCTGCGCCCGGCCTCGCGCACCTTTCAGGCGGCGGCGACGCTCGGCCAGATCGAGGCGAAGGCCGAGATCGATGCGCTCGTCGCGGGCGCCGAGTTCGCCGAGGCTGCTGCGGCGCGATTGTTCGAGCGGCACCTGATCCATTATTTCGCGGCGGCGCTGATGATGCCTTACGGTCGCTTCCTGCGTGCCTGCGATGCGACGGGATATGATCTGCTGTTGCTCCAGCGCCGTTTCGGCGCGGGGTACGAGCAGGTTGCGCACCGGCTGACGACGCTCCAGCGCGTCGGCGCACGCGGGTTGCCCTTCTTCATGATGCGCGTCGATCGCGCAGGACAGGGGAGCAAGCGCTATGCGGGGGCGAGCCAGTCGCCGCTCGTCGATGGCGATGCGCGCTGCCCGCTGTGGGGCGTGCATGAAGCGTTCGCGCGGCCCGGCGAGGTTGTCGCCGATCTCGTGGAGCTTGAGGATGGCTCGCGCTGGTTCACGCAAAGCCGTTCGGTCGCGGCCCCCGGCGCCACGGGCAGCGGCACGCCCGCGCGCTTCGCTGTGTGCGTCGGTGTCGATGCCAAAGTCGCTGCGCCGCTGATCGCGGCGCGCGGGGTCGACCTGATGCGCAACCCCGCAACCCCGATCGGGCTCGGGTGCCGTCGTTGCACGCGTACCGGGTGCGTCCAGCGCTCGATGCCGCCGCTCGGCCGCCCGCTGCGCTTCCGCGAAGGCGAGCGCGGGGTTAGCGCTTTCGACTTTGCGGGGGATTGACCGGCGACGGCGCGATCACTGCCTTTTCAGGCGGAAATCAGAGCCGGCATAGGTCCGCACCGCATTGCCCCGTTCGAGGCTCTGGTTGCGATCCCACGCCGCGCGCCGGGCTTCGCCTTCGGCTGCCTCGGCGCGTTCGGCAAGCAGCAGCGCGAGTTTCAGCCGCGCAACCTTGCGGTTTGCGTGCTGCGAGCGTTGCTCCTGCGATACCGCGACCAGCCCCGTCGGACGGTGCGTCGCGCGGACGGCGCTGTCGGTCTTGTTGACATGCTGTCCGCCGGGGCCGCTCGCGCGCATCGCCTGATAGTCGATGTCGGTGTCACGCAGATCGCCGGCTTCCTCGGCCATCCCGACGCGCGAAACGCCTACGAACCAGTTCTTGCGCTTGTGGGTGGGGCGGAAGGGGCTTTGTCCGGTCCATAGGATCGTGCCTGTCCGGTCCTGTGCGAAGCTTTCGGCGCCGGATCCCGAGACGCGGAGCAGCAGCGAAGCCGGATCGTCGCCGATTGGTTCGAGCGGTTCGCAAAGGGCATTGCAGCCCTGTGCCTCGCGAACGAAGGCGCGGACGAGGCGCGCAAGAACCCAGCGGCATTCGGCAGGGCCGCCGCCCGACGAAAGGTGCATAATGATCTCGGTCGTCATATACGTCTCGTCTTGTAGCTGATCAGCGGGCGGAGCCGCGCGATGGTGCGGATCAGGCCCGCCTCTTCGAGATCGGCGATCACGCGCGCGATGTCCTTATAGGCTTGGGGTGCCTCTTCGAAAATCAGCTGCTTGTCCTCGCAGATCACCCGGCTGCCGAGCGCGGTGCGTTCGAGATCGGCTACTCTGAAGCGTTTCGACAGCCGCGCGCGGGCGTCGCCGCGGCTCCATTTGCGGCCAGCGCCATGCGCGAGCGAGTGAAGCGCTGTGTCGGCATTGTCGGACAGCGGCTCGACCAGATAACTGAAATCGCCACGCGAGCCGGGAATGGCGACCAGCCCGCGGTCTGCCGGTGCAGCACCCTTGCGATGGAGCCAGCCATCGCCGTGCGCGGTGACGCTGTTGTGGCAGATGTCGAGCAGGCCGCGCCCATTGAGGCCGAGCGCGGCAAGGAAGCGCACTGCAATGACTCGCCGGTTGACGATGGCCCACGCCAGCGCGCGATCATGCTCCGCCAGATAGGCCCGGCCTTCATCGCTGTCGCTGACCAGACCTTCGACGGCTCCGCGGGCGGTCCATCTGTCGAGGATGGCTTGACCGAGCCCGCGTGAACCGCTGTGAACCATCATCCACATACGGTCGGTGGCGAGGTTCAGCGCGGCAAAGCGTTCGGAATCGACGACTTCCTCGACGCGCTGCAGCTCGACGAAATGATTGCCGCCGCCGATCGTGCCGAGCGATGCATCGGCGAGATCGGCAGGAAGTTCCGCCGCTTCGAGCACTGCGGCGGCATCGCCGTCCCAAGGGCCGTCGAGCCCGTGCAGCTTGCGCTCGGCGGCGTCGAGGCGGAATTTGCGCAACGCGCCATCGGTCTGCCACAGCGCCATGCCGCAGCCGATGTCGCTGCCGACGAGGTGCGGATAGAGATGAGAAGGCGACCAGAATGCCGCCCCCACCGCGATGCCGCGTCCCGCGTGGAGGTCGGGCAAGCCGACGACCCGCGCGATACCGGGCATCGCGGCGGTGCGTTCGAGCTGGTCGATCGCGACTGGATCGAACTGGTGGGGATCGGCGCCGATCAGCGCGATCGGGGTGTCGCTCATCGCGGACCCCCTTTCGTGGCACGATTGGCGGGCGGCAGGCACCAAGCCAGGTCGGCGCCGTCGCGCAGGATGCCGTCGGCGGGGTCGACGAAAAAGGACCAGCGGCGCCAGCCCCAACGATCCGCCCGGCCCAGCACCCGGCCATCGAACAGCCATTCGCCATGGCGCCCGATCGAGATGCGCGATGCGACGAAGTCATCCAGATGCTGGCGGACGTGCATCTTTACCGTGCTGCCGGTGTCGAGCCCGGCGCAGATTTCGGCGAAGACATCGTCCCAGCGGCGACCGCGCCGGCTCCGCAGGAAGCGGATCAGCGGGGCGAGATTCTCGTTGAGATGCTTGTGATAGGGTGCGGCTGTCTTGGCGTGACGCTTGTGGCCGATGAAATGAATGCCGGGATCGCTCCTCTTGAGTTTGACGGATGCGGCGTGCCGCGACGCCCAGCGCGGGCGCTCGACGATGACCTTGAACATATCAGCGCGCATGACGAACCTCCCCGAAACGGGAGGCGGCCGATGCGACGCCAGCGGTATTGAAGGAAAAGCTTGTGCCCGCTGCGGCGGGACGAAGCGAAAGGGTCAGGCGAGCGGTGCCGCCTGCAAGCAAATTGCCCATGTCACAGAATCCTGATGACGGTGGAAAGTTAGGATGTGAGGCGTGCAAGATGCAGCGGTTCGCATGATCGTTCCTTTCCGTTTCAGGGTGTGGCCGGGATTTGGCTGGCGCGGCTCCTAGCCGGCCCGGTCTCGATTGGCAAGCCGGCGGGCACGGCGAACGCGATGAAAATGCGCCGAGCGCCATGTTTGAACGCTGGTTTGTCGGGATAAATTCTGCAAATGCGGAAGGGGTTAGTTCAACGCGGTGAGACCTGTGCCAAACATCGATCCTCAAGCATTTCGTATTCTGTTGGAAACAGCGCCCGACGGATTTTTCCTGCATGACGCCGCGGGGCGCTTTCTGGACGGCAATGCCCAATTCTGTGGAGACCTCGGCTATTCGCGGGACGAGCTGCTCGGCCTGTCGGTAGGGGACGTCTTTCCGGGCTCCGTCTTGGACGCTTCGGCCGGGCCATGGAGCGGAGCCTTGCGGGTGCGACAGCGCGATGTCGCGATTTGCAAGGGCGAGGCGAGCGTCACTATGGAGCTCAGCCTGACGCGCGAGACGATAGAGGGTCAGCTTCTGTTCCTCGGCATCACGCGCAGGCTGGGTGATTTCGTGTCCGAACGCGACCTACTGACGGGCCTCGCGAACCGCCGGGCGCTCGACGAGGAGCTGGCGAAAGCTTGCCTCCACGCGACGCGGACGGGCGAACCACTGACGCTCGCGATGATCGACTTCGATCATTTCAAGCTTTTCAATGACGAGCAGGGCCATGTGCGCGGCGATGAGGCGTTGAAGGCGGTCGCAGATATCCTGCAGTCGGCGGCACGCCGGCCCTATGATCTGGCGGCGCGCTATGGCGGCGACGAATTTCTGCTACTGCTGCCCGGCGTCGAAGAGCCCGAGGCGCTGATCGAGCGTATATTGGGTCAGGTCGCCGGGCTCGACATCACCCATCCCGGATCGCCCGATGCGCCGCGCCTCGCCGTCAGCTGCGGCTGCGTGATTGCGTCGGAACTGGCCGACGTCAGCCCGCGCGATCTGCTCACCCAATGTGACCGCGCGCTTTGCGAGGCGAAAGAAGCGGGACGGAACCGCGTTCATATCTCTCGGCTCTGAAACCGGTTGGCCTGAGCGCCGGGATATACGCCAATTTAAGAAAAAGCGTTGTAGCGGTGCAGGTTGACGTCGGCGGGGGCGTCGTTCGACCTTTGGGACCGTGTAGGAATGTTGGTTCGGATCAGACCGGAGGATGCCGAGATCGGCATGTTCGTCCACGGCTTTGACGGCTCGTGGTTCGATCACCCGTTCTGGCGCCGGAATTTCCGGCTCGAGACATCCGAACAGCTTCTGCGTATCCGCAATTCGGCGATCGAGGCGCTGGTAATCGACCGGAGCCGGAGCGTCGTCGCGGATGCCGCCTCGGTGTCGCAAGACAACGGCAATGCATCTCCGGTCGCCCTGATCGAAGACGAGCCCGCGCCGCGGCGCCAGCCGATCAGCTTTGGCCCGCCGCCGTCGACCGAACGCGAGGAACTCCGTCGCCGACCCGGCTATGGTCCCGAATGCCGACGCGCCAAGCGGGCGATCGAGCGGTCGAAACAAGCCGTCGCCACGATGTTCGAGGACGCGCGGCTGGGCCGTGCGGTCGAGGCGCGGCGCATGGTGCCGCTGGCGCGCGCGATCGGGCAGTCGATCGAACGCGACGCCAGGGCGCTGATCAATCTCGTCCGTTTGAAGGAAAAGGACGAATATACTTATCTTCATTCGGTCGCCGTCGCGGCGCTGATGATGAATTTCGGTCGCCATCTGGGTCTTGAGGATCCCGTGATCGAGGATCTGGGTGTCGCCGGCCTGCTTCACGATGTCGGCAAGGTCGCGGTTGCCGAAGATATATTGAACAAGCCGGGCGGCCTGTCCGATGGCGAGATGCGGTCGGTTCGCGGGCATCCGCTTGCGGGCCATCGCCTGCTCGAAAATTCGTCGGGAGTTCCTGAAGCTGCGCTCGAGGTGTGTCTGCGCCATCACGAAAAGATGGACGGCGCCGGATATCCGGGCGGGCTGCGCGGAGAGGCGTTATCGCTATTCGCCCGCATGGGCGCCATCTGCGACGTCTATGACGCGGTAACCTCGGACCGTCCGTATAAGCGTCGCTGGACGCCGTGCGAGGCGCTCACCGAAATGCAGGGCTGGGACGGCCATTTCGACCCCGCGCTGCTCGACCGTTTTGCCGACAGCCTCGGCATCTATCCCGTCGGCACGCTCGTCCGCCTGTCGACCGGTGAACTCGGCATCGTGATGGGCAGCGACGGTGATGCTTATGAGAATGTCGTCGTCCGCGCCTTTTTCGATTGCGAGACGCTGATGGAATGCGAGCCGCGTGACCGCCCGATCGCGCCCTCGGCGGAGAATCCGCGCATCGTCGGGCGGGACAGCCCGACCTTCTGGCGCTTTCCCGACTGGGATGCGACCCGGCTGCGCGTGATGGCCGCGAAGCCGGCCTAGAACAGCAGCCAGCGCGGCGTCGTCCGGCAGAAGGCGGCATAGGCTTCGCCGAATGCGCGTGAGAGATGCGCTTCCTCGACCCGGACCTGCAACGCACACACGACCGTGAAAGCTACGGCTGCGGCCGACACCCACAAGATTTGCGCGGAGAGCGCGATTCCGGCGGCCATCAGGATCATCCCGACAAAGATCGGATTGCGGCTGAAACGGAACAGTCCGGCCGTGACGAAAAGCGGGGCATCGCGGTCGCGAACCCCGACACGCCATGCCGCGCCCATCTGGATCTGCGCGACGATGACGGTCGCGGCACCGGCGGCCGAGAGAAACGCACCGGCCATGAGGTTGAGGCCCTCCGCGTCGTCCGTCGCGATCAGTGCGGCCGCGATACCGAGTGCAACGACCAGCAGCGCGAATAGCAACCCCGTCACACGCTGGCCGCCACGGGCGTCGCGGAATGCCCAGGCGCTGATGCCGGACTCGCTGCGAACACGCCGCCCGCGCAGCAGGGTGGTCGCGGTGACAAGAGCGAGAGCCAGAATCGGGATGAGCTTGAGCATCGGAATATCCTTTTGAAGGCGCGATGCGGAGCCCTCTAAACCCTGTATGAACTACAGGGTCAAGGATGAATGCAGGAGATGTCCCGGGACGACGTTGGCTTGGTTTACAGCCGCACCATCCGCATACCCATTTCGCCGTAGCGCGGGCCGTTTGTCCCACCCACAGGCGCGGCGGCGTCGATCACGGCAAGATCGTCGGCGGTGAGGGTGACGTCGGCCGCCGCGACGCTGTCCTCCATTGTCACGCGGCGCTTGGTGCCGGGGATGGGGACGATGTCGTCGCCCTGCGCGAGCAGCCATGCCAGCGCGACCTGCGCATTCGACACGCCGTGCTTCGCCGCAACGCTGGCGATCGAGTCGACGATCGCGAGGTTGGCGGGCAGATTTTCCTCCGAATAGCGCGGGTCGTTGCGGCGCCAGTCATTCGCGGGCAACTCGTCGCGGCTGCGGATCGTGCCCGCCAGAAAGCCGCGGCCGAGCGGCGAATAGGGAATGAAGCCGATGCCGTTCTCGCGGCAGGCAGCCAGAATCTCGGTCTCGACCTCGCGTTCCCAGATCGAATATTCGCTTTGCAGCGCGGTGATCGGCGCGGCCTTGGCGGCGCGGCGGATCGTCTCGGGACCGGCTTCGGAGAGCGCGATGTGCCGGACCTTGCCTTCCTTCACCAGTTCCATCATCCCGCCGACGGTTTCCTCGATCGGCACCGACGGATCGACGCGGTGCTGGTAGAAGAGGTCGATCGTGTCGATACCGAGCCGCTGGAGCGAGCCTTCGCACGCGCGGCGGGCGTTCTCGGGGCTACCGTCGACGCCGACGATCTGGTTGCCGTCGAACTTGAAGCCGAACTTGGTCGCGATGACCAGCCCGTCACGCTTGCCCTTGATCGCTTCGCCAACAAGCTCTTCGTTGGTGAAGGGGCCATAGATTTGTGCGGTGTCGAAAAAGGTGACGCCAAGGTCGATGGCGCGATGAATGGTACGCGTCGATTCATCGAGGTCGGCGGCCTCGCCATAGAGGATGTTGCCGCCCTTGATCATCGGCATGCAGCCGATGCCGATCGCGGATACTTCGAGGCCGTGGCCGAGCGTGCGATATTTCATGGCGTCTCTCCTGCTGTCTCGTCACCGACTCCGTCGGCGGCATATTTGGTGGCGGCGACGTCGGCGATAACGTTGCCGATCGTCCGGAAGATGTCAGGGAAGGTCTCGACCGCGACGAGCAGCCCCAATGGCGCGACGGGCACGCCCATCGCGATCGCGATCGGTGCGATGGCCGTCACGAAGCTGATCGAGCCGGGCAGGCTGACGGAGGAAAGTGCCGCAGCGAGTGCGACGCCCAGGCCCACCGCCATCTCCCATGGCGTCAGCTCAACCTTGAAGAGCCAGGCGACATAGACGACGACCGCAAGGTTCATCGCCGGACTGGTGAAGCGAAACAGCGCGACCGCCAGCGGTAGCACGATATCGGCTTTCTTCGGATCGACGTCGAGCTCGGCTGACGCGCGCAGCATCGCGGGGAGGCTGGCGAGCGAACTCTGGGTGCTGAGCGCGACGGCGAAGGTCGGAACCATCGCGCGGACGAAGCGCGGCAAAGGGATGCCGACCACGAAGATCGCCAGAAGCAGCGCCAGAATAATCGTGCAGACGCCGATCGCCGAAAGCATCAACACATAGTGGAGTAGCCCGCCGAAGGCCGCGACCCCGGCCTTGACCGCGAGCGCATAGCCGAGCGCGAAGACCCCGATCGGCGCCAGCGCGAGCACCCAGCCGATCACGACCAGCATTGCGTCGCCGAGCGCCTTGAAAAAACCCGAGAGCGTTGTGCGTTCCGCTGTGCCGATGCGCGTGATCGCGAAGGCGAAGATCGTCGTAAAGACGATGAGCGGGAGGATCGATGTGTTGGCCGCTGCCGAGATCGGATTGGTCGGGATCAGGCCGAGAATGAAGTCGGCGAAGGTCGGCGATGCGACGCTTTCGGTCGGGCCGCCGAGACCATGACGCAATCCGTTCGCAGCGGCGTCGGACATCGGAAAAGCGCCAAGTAACAGCGGCAGCACGACCAACGTCATCAGGCCGGCAAGGATGTTGGCGCCGATGAAGATGGCGACGGCGCGTCCGGCGAGCTTGCCCGCGCGCGCGGCGTCGGCGGTCGCAGTGATGCCGGTGACCAGCAACGCGACGATCAATGGAATGATCGTCATCTTGAGCGCGTTGAGCCAGAGCAGGCCGACCGTCTCGATATAGGGCAGGCTGGCCGTGCCCCAGCCGACCGAGATCATTTCGACCGCGATGCCGAGCAACATGCCGGCGATAAGCGCCGAAAGGATAATCCATGCCGATTTCAAGTTCAAAACCTCCGGCCAGCTTGCCAAGCAAATGAGCGTGACTTAGAGCACCTCCCGGAAAAAGTGGAACCGGTTTTTGGGCCGGGAAACGCTCGACGAGGGCCATTCCGGGGTGCCGGAGCAGGTCTTGTCCGCTTCACGGCTTAGGTAGCAGGGGTCGCATGCGCAAGTTTTTCGGAACCGACGGGATTCGCGGACTCACCAATCAGGTTCCGATGACGGCCGAGGTCGCGATGCGCGTCGGCATGGCGGCGGGCGCGCATTTCCTGCGCGGCGACCACAAGCACCGCGTCGTGATCGGCAAGGACACGCGCCTATCGGGCTATATGCTCGAAAATGCGCTGGTTGCGGGCTTCACCAGCGTGGGCATGGATGTCGTACAGGTCGGCCCGATGCCGACCCCGGCGGTGGCGATGCTGACCCGGTCGATGCGCGCCGATCTCGGCGTGATGATCTCGGCGAGCCACAATCCCTTTTTCGATAACGGTATTAAATTGTTCGGCCCCGACGGGTACAAGCTGTCCGACGCCGATGAGGCGCAGATCGAGCATCTGCTGACCGTCGAGCCGAAGCTCGCCGACCCGAACCATATCGGCCGCGCCAAGCGGATCGAGGATGCGCGGGGCCGCTATATTCACGCGGTGAAGCAGAGCCTGCCCGAGTCCGTGCGGCTTGACGGGCTGAAGATCGTTCTCGATTGCGCCAATGGTGCCGCCTACAACAGTGCGCCGACGGTGTTCTGGGAGCTGGGCGCCGATGTCGTCGCCGTCGGCGTCACGCCCAACGGCATCAACATCAACGACAAATGCGGATCGACCGCGCCGGGCCTTCTCCAGGAAACGGTCGTCGCGAGCGGCGCCGACATCGGTATCGCGCTCGACGGCGATGCCGACCGGCTGATCGTCGTCGATGAAAAGGGCGCGATCGTGGACGGCGACCAAATCATGGCGCTGATCGGCGCGAGCTGGGCGCGGCAGGGTCGGCTGAAGGGTGGCGGGGTCGTCGCTACGGTGATGTCGAACCTTGGCCTCGAGCGATTCCTCGAAGGCGAAGGGCTGCGGCTCGAACGCACCAAGGTCGGCGACCGCTATGTCCTCGAACGGATGAAGAGCGGCGGGTTCAATGTCGGCGGCGAGCAGTCGGGGCATATGATCTTGTCGGATCATGCGACCACCGGCGACGGTACGCTTGCGGCGTTGCAGGTGCTTGCCGAACTGGTCGGCGCGGCAAAGCCGGCCAGCGAATTGCTGCATCAGTTCGACCCGGTGCCGCAGCTTTTGAAGAATGTCCGCTTCGCCGGCGGCAAGCCGCTCGATAACGCAAAGGTGCAGGCCGTGATCGCAGAGGGCGAAGCGGCATTGGCCGGACGCGGACGGCTCGTTATTCGCGCATCGGGAACCGAACCGGTGATTCGCGTCATGGCCGAAGGCGATGATGCCGGGCAGGTCGAGACAATCGTTGATATGATCTGCGACGCTGTGCGCGTCGCAGCAGGAGAATAACCATGCTTGAAATGCGACCCGACTGCGAAAAGTGCGGACGCGATCTGCCCGCCGATCACCATGGCGCCTTTATTTGTTCGTTCGAATGCACCTTCTGTGCGACCTGCGCCGACAAGCTGGACGAGACCTGCCCCAATTGCGGCGGTGACCTGCTCGACCGTCCGCTGCGCGAAGGCGCGGCGCTGCACAAATTCCCCGGCTCGACGGAGCGGAAGTTCAAGGGGTGACCGCACGCGTCCTGATTATCGCCGGCTCCGACAGCGGAGGCGGTGCAGGTATCCAGGCCGATATCAAGACGGTCACGATGCTGGGCGGTCATGCGATGACCGCGATCACGGCGATTACGGCGCAGAATACGCTCGGCGTGCAGGGCGTCCACGCGATCCCGACCGACATGGTGATCGCGCAGATCGACAGCGTCGCGTCGGATATTGGCGTCGATGCCGTGAAGATCGGGATGATCGGCAGCGCGGAAACTGCGGCGGCGGTCGCGGAGCGGCTCTCGCAGCCCAACCTTGCGCAGGCGGCGGTCGTGTTCGACCCCGTGATGATCGCGACGAGCGGATCGGTGCTGGCCGATGCGGCGACGATCGAGGCGTTCCGCGCGCTGCTCGACCGCGCGATGGTCGCGACGCCGAACCTGCCCGAACTCGAAGCGCTGGGCGGTGAGGAGGCGATCCTCGCGCACGGCTGCTCGCTGCTGGTCAAGGGCGGTCACGCTGAGGGCGAGACGGTGATCGATCGCCTGCTCGAAACCGGCGAGGGCGAGGTCGCGCGCTGGGAAGCGCCGCGGATCGACACGCCGCACAGCCATGGCACCGGCTGCACGCTCGCCAGCGCGATTGCGTGCGGTCTGGCCCAAGGCATGCCGCTGGAGCCGGCCGTTGCGCGCGCGCGCGATTTCGTGCGTCTGTCGCTGCTCGATGCGCCGAGGCTCGGCAACGGGCACGGCCCGATGGGACAGCAGATGGTGCGCAACGACGGGCTGTTCACCGGCCCCGCGCTCAACCAGATCGCCTTGCCTGCGAACGACTATGCGGTGTCGGTCGCCTTTTACAAACAGCTTGGCCTGACGCAGATCGTCGATAGTCCCGACGCTGACGGAATTGGTGGCTATGCGCGCTTCGAGGCGGCGAACGGCGTCACGCTGTCGATTCATGTCGGCGACGGCGCGGCGGGCGGCGCGACCGCCTATCTGGAAAGCGGCGCGCTCGACGCCTGGGTTGCCTATCTGGCGCGGCGCGGGGTGCAGTTCGACCAGATGCCGAAGGACGAGGATTGGGGCTGGCGCGAGGCGCGGCTGTCCGATCCGGCGGGCAACCGCCTTTGTCTGTATCAGGCGGCCGAATATCGTCGCTATCCGCCCTGGCGGATCGGATGATCGTCGGGGTCGACGAGGCCGGTCGCGGGCCGCTGGCGGGGCCGGTGGTCGCCGCGGCGGTCCTGCTTTGCGAAGGCGGCATCGACGGGCTCGATGACAGCAAGAAACTGACCGCGAAGCGGCGCGGCGAGCTGGAGGTCCTGATCAAGGCGCGGTGTCGCTGGGCGGTCGGCGAGGCGACCGTTGCCGAGATCGACAGCATCAACATATTGCAGGCAACCTTCCTTGCGATGACGCGTGCGGTCGACGCGCTGGGGTTCGAGCCGGCCGAGGTGCTGGTCGACGGCAACCGGTTGCCCAGATGGCGTTATACGGCCCGTGCCATCGTCGGTGGCGATGCGCTACATCCCTGCATTTCGGCGGCGAGCATCCTCGCCAAGGAACATCGCGACCGCTTCATGGTCGACGCGGCGCGCGAGTATCCGGGCTTTGGCTGGGAGACGAATATGGGTTATGGCACCGCGCAACATCTGACGGCGCTCCGCACGCATGGACCCACGCCGCACCACCGGTCGAGTTTTGCGCCGGTCGCACAACTGACGCTGATCTGACGGGCAGGAGAGGGCGATGCGGAACGGGTTCACGGCTGACGATGTTCCGACGCAGACCGGGCGGCGTTTCATCGTCACCGGCGCCAATGCCGGCATTGGCTTCGAGGTCACGAAGGTGCTGGTGGCGCGCGGCGCGCATGTCGTGCTCGCATGCCGCGATGCCAATCGCGCCGAGGCGGCGATGCAGCGGATCGCTGACGAATTCCCCGCAGCTGATCTGTCGTTCCTGCCGCTCGATCTCGCCGACATCGATCAGGTCAGAGACGCAGCGCAGGCGGTGCTCGCGGCTCCGCGTCTCGATGTCCTTGTCAACAATGCCGGTGTGATGATTCCGCCGAAGACGCTGACGAAGCAGGGCTATGAGCTGCAGTTCGGCGTCAACCATCTCGGCACCTTTGCCTTCACGGGGCTTGTGCATGGCCATGTCGACGACCGCATCGTCGTCACCGGCAGCATCGCGCACAAGGGCGGCACGATGGACTACAGCGACCTTGTCGCGAGCCGCAGTTATCACAACTGGCAACGCTACCAGATGAGCAAGCTCGCCAATCTGCTCTTCATGGTCGAACTCGACCGGCGGCTGAGCACCGCGGGCCGCGCGACGCAGGCGATCGGCTGCCATCCCGGTGTGGCGCTGACCGAGCTGACGCGGCATCTTCCGTTCCCGCTACGCAACATGACGCCGCTCGCCACGCCCTTCTTCAACAGCGCGGCGCATGGCGCGTGGCCGACCTTGCAGGCCGCGACCGGCGCCAATGTCCAAGGCGGCGATTATCTGGGTCCGCAGGGACTGGGCGAGATATCGGGGCGGTCGGGTCCGGCGCGCGCGACGCGTGCGGCGCGCGACCCGAAGCTGGCGCGTGAGCTGTGGCGGCGCTCGATCGAGCTTACGGGAGTCGATCCGGGGCTCTGATGAAAATATTTTCCACGAGTGAGTCCTCTTCGCCACACCACCAGTGGTTGAGTCCCCGAGTCGGCACGGACTCCATATGTCGTGGCAGACTCCTTTCGTTCTCGTTCCGTTAACCAGTTAGTGACGCAGAATCCCTAGAGTCCTGCGCTTGACGGCGGGTGTCGCCTGACTCATCAGGGCCTTCTTTCAGGGCAACGACGGGGTGCGGACATGGGTGTGATGGAACGGGTCAAGGCGCCGGCGACGAAGCAGCGGACGCCGAAAGTCGACCCCGCGGACCTGCCGCTCGACAGCATCCTGCAGGGCGATTGCGTCGAGATGATGCGCTCGCTGCCTGCCGCCTCGGTCGATATGATCTTCGCTGACCCGCCCTATAACCTCCAACTCGGCGGCGATCTGCTGCGTCCGGACGGCAGTCAGGTCGACGCGGTCGACGATGATTGGGACAAGTTCGACAGCCTCGCGACCTATGACCGCTTCACCCAAGCATGGCTCAAGGAAGCGAAGCGCATCCTGAAGCCGAACGGCAGCATCTGGGTCATCGGCAGCTATCACAATATCTTCCGCGTCGGCACCGCGCTGCAGGACAATGGCTACTGGATCCTCAACGATATCGTATGGCGCAAGGCGAACCCGATGCCCAATTTCAAGGGCACGCGCTTCACCAACGCGCATGAAACGCTGATCTGGGCGTCGATGGGCGAGAAGTCGCGTTACACCTTCAACTATCGCGCGATGAAGACGCTGAATGACGAGCTGCAGATGCGGTCGGACTGGCTGATCCCGATCTGTGGTGGTCAGGAACGGCTGAAGAAGGGCGGCACCAAGGTGCACCCGACGCAGAAGCCCGAAGCCTTGCTCTATCGTATCCTGCTCGCCTGCTCGAACCCGGGCGACGTGATCCTCGATCCCTTCTTCGGGACGGGCACGACCGGCGCGGTGGCGAAGCGCCTTGGCCGCCATTTCATCGGCATCGAGCGCGAGGACGATTATATCGAGGCTGCGCTGGAACGCATCGAGCTGGCGTTGCCGCTCGACGAGAGCGCGGTGAAGACGATGATGGCGCCCAAGGCCGCGACGCGCGTTGCTTTTGGCACGCTGGTGGAATGCGGCATGATCGCACCGGGCACAGTGTTGACCGACACGAAACGCCGCTGGAAGGCGAAAGTCCGCGTTGACGGCAGCTTGGAATGCGAAGGCCAGCCCGCGGGATCGATCCACAAGGTCGGCGCGACCCTGCAGGGTGCGCCGAGCTGCAACGGCTGGACCTTCTGGCACATCGATACCGGCAAGGAATTGCGCGTGATCGATGCGGTGCGGCAGGACTGGCTGCTCGCGAACGAGGTCTGATGTTCCAGCCGCTGACCAAGCCCGATCTCGGCAAGACCTGGGAAGACGCACGCGTCTATCTGCGTCCGGCCTGCTTCGTCGACCGGCCGCACGAGCTGGACGATGATTGCCTGCGCATTGCCGATACGATGGTCTGGTTCGCGGCCTGGCATGTCACTCTGCGTGATAATGATGCGGTAAAATCGGCGATTGTGCCGGTTGCCGAACTCGATAGCTGGATCGCGGCGATGCCCGATCATCTGGGCGCGGCGGCAAGGACACAGCGTGCGGCGGTGGCGCGGCCACGCGGCAGCCTGCAGCTCGGCGAGCGCGTCGTGCGTCTCGGCGAGCCGCAGATCATGGGCATTCTGAACGTTACGCCCGACAGTTTTTCCGACGGCGGCAAGCATGTCGACACGGCGGCGGCGACCGAGGCGGGCTTCGCGCTGGCCTCGACGGGCGCGGCGATCGTCGATGTCGGGGGAGAGTCCACCCGTCCCGGCGCCCCGCTGGTCTGGGAAGGCGACGAGATCCAGCGCGTTGAGGGCGTCGTCGCAGCGCTGGCGCGCGGCGGGGTTGCTGTGTCGATCGACACGCGCAAGGCCGCGGTGATGGAGGCTGCTCTCGCGGCAGGGGCGACGATAGTCAACGATATCTCGGCGCTCCGCTATGACGAGCGCGCAATGGACGTGGTTGCGAAATCGGGCTGCACGGTGGTGCTGATGCACGCGCCGTCGGCGAAGAGCGATCCGCATGAGGGCGGCGCCTATGTGCATCCCGTTCTCGACGTCTATGACCTGCTCGCCGAGCGGGTTGCGGCGTGCAAGGCGGCGGGCATCGCTCCGGCGAAGATCATCGTCGATCCGGGCATCGGTTTCGGCAAGGGCATTGCCGACAATCTCGCGCTGGTGAACGCCATCGCATTGTTCCACACGCTCGGCTGTCCGATATTGTTCGGTGCTAGCCGCAAGCGGATGATCGGCGCTCTCGATAACGAGGCGCCCGCCGACCAGCGGCTCGGCGGCAGCATCGCGCTCCATTATCAGGCGGCGACACAGGGCGCGCAACTGCTGCGCGTGCACGATGTCCCCGAAACGCGGCAGGCATTGCGGGTATGGCGCGGCCTGCGCGATGCGGCGCTGACGGCTTAAGCGGCCGTGTCGATCCCGAGATCGCTGAGTTTGCGATAGAGTGTCGAGCGGCCGATGCCGAGGCGGCGGGCGACTTCGCTCATGCGGCCACGGTAATGGCCGATGGCAAGGCGGATTACGTCGGCCTCGATCTCCTCGAGCGGACGAAGATTGCCGTCAGGCAGATAGAGCGTGACGCCGATCGCTTCACCATTGATCGCGACGTCGCCTTCGCCGCCGGGCGTGCCGCCGCCGAGGGCGGCCTCGATCGCCTTGAAATCGGCGCTGGTGAGTACGTCGGTCTTGCTCGATGTCGCGGCGCGGAACAGCACGTCCTGCAACTGGCGGACGTTGCCCGGCCAGGCATAGGCTGCAAGCAGGCGCAGCGCATCGTCGGTGACACCGATCGGACCCATGCCCGGCAGCCCGCCGATGCGCGCGAGCAGATGGCGCGCAAGCGGGCCGACGTCACCGCGGCGTTCCGAAAGCGAGGGGAGGGTGAATTGCGCGGTCGACAGCGCATAATACAGGTCTTCGCGGAAGTGACCGGCCTCGATCAGCTTGTCGAGCGGGCTCGTGGTCGTCGCGATGATGCGGACGTCGACGCTCTGGCGGATCGTGCCGCCGATCATCTGGACCTCGCCGCTGTTCAGGAATTCGACGAGCTTCGCCTGCGTTTCGAGCGGAATGCATTCGACATGGTCGATGATGATGCTGCCGCCGTCGGCCTGGACGAGCCGGCCGATCTGCCGGTCGAACGCGCCCGGAAAGGCGCCGCGCTCATGGCCGAAAAGGCCCGACCCGATCAGCCCCGGCGAAACCGCCGAGCAGTCGACCATGACGAGCTGTCCGCGCGCGCGCGGGCTGGCGCTATGAATCGCGCGGGCGAATACTTCCTTGCCGGTGCCCGGCTTGCCGTTGATCATCACCGGCACGCGCGCCCGCGCGGCCTTGGCAGCAATGGCGAGCGCGCTGCGGAAATTGGGGCTCGACCCGATGATTTCCTCGAATGCCAGCGGCGCGCGAAGTTTTTCGGTGAGCGGGCGAAGTTCGGCCTGCGGGCCGCTCGGTGCGACGATGCGGTCGAGTGCGCCGAGCAGGCGGTCGGGTGCGATCGGCTTTTGCACGAAATCGCTTGCGCCGGCGCGCATCGACGCGACGGCGATCTCGACCCCGTTGCGCATCGTGATGACGATCAGCGGCAGCGCAGGACGCCAGCGGCGCAGTTCGGCGACGAATTCGGCGATGTCCATGCCCGGCGCGCCCTGGTCGACGAGCACCGCGTCAAGTGCCATGCCTTCCTGCGTACCGAGCTTCGCGAGCGCGGTGTCGGTGTCGCCGGCGACGACGCTGCGCCAGCCGCCACGCGCGACCAGCGCCGACAGGAAGCGCTGCTGAGCGGGTTCGCTGTCGACGATCATCACCATTCGCGTGTCGCGAGCGTTCGCCATCGTTTTGATTCTGCCCCCATTTGGCGGCATTTGCCATGCCGTATTCCGCGAGTACCCGAAGATGTAGCTGCAAGGGGTAAAGGGGCCATTAAGGCCGTTGGACATTTACCCTTGCCAAGGGCTTTTGACCAAACCGCCCCTTGAGCATCGCTGACAGCGTGGCTAAGACCAGCGCGACGTCCGATTCTGGGCGCGCGGGCGCGCGCTTTTCCGGGCAACAGGCAAAGGGGACAGGTCATGGCACAGCAGGAAATGAAGGCGGCGAACGAAACCTATGCAGGTTTCCTGAACCTGCTGAAGGTCGGCTCGATTCTGACCGCGATCGTTGCGGTCTTTGTCGTCCTGATCATCTCCTGACCGGCCTCCCGGCATGCGCATCGCTGTCCTGAAGGAGCTCGCCGCTGGCGAGACCCGCGTCGCCGCGTCCCCCGAAACCGTGAAGAAGTTCATCGGTCTGGGCGCAGAGGTAGCCGTTGAAGCCGGGGCAGGGGAGCAGGCGTCGATCGCCGATGCCGACTATGCCGCCGCGGGTGCGAGCGTTGCCGCGCGCGCCGATGTGCTGAAGGGCGCGAACATCATTCTCGCTATTCAGGGCCCTGATCCCAAGGGATTGAAGGGCTTTGCCGACGGTGCATGGCTTGCGGCGGGGCTCAACCCGTTCGGGGAGCGCGCGCGCGTTGACGACTATGCCAAGCTTGGCCTTGAAGCGCTGGCGATGGAATTCATGCCGCGCATCACGCGTGCGCAGTCGATGGACATCCTCTCCAGCCAGGCGAATCTTGCGGGCTACAAGGCCGTCCTGATGGCGGCGAACGCCTATGGCCGCGCGTTCCCGATGATGATGACCGCGGCAGGCACCGTCAGCGCCGCCAAGGCGTTCGTGATGGGCGTCGGCGTCGCAGGGCTTCAGGCGATCGCGACCGCACGTCGCCTCGGCGCACAGGTCAGCGCGACCGACGTGCGCGCGGCGACCAAGGAACAGATCATGTCGCTCGGCGCCAAGCCGATCTTCGTCGAGACCGTCGCAGGGATCGAGGGCGAAGGCGCAGGGGGATACGCCACCGAAATGTCCGACGAATATAAGGCGGCGCAGGCCGAACTCGTGTCGTCGCACATCGCCAAGCAGGACATCGTCATCACCACCGCGCTGATCCCGGGGCGCCCCGCGCCGCGGCTCATTTCGGACGCCCAGCTTGCGACGATGCGCGCGGGCAGCGTGATCGTTGATATGGCGGCCGAAAGCGGCGGCAACGTCGAAGGATCGGTCTCGGGCGAAGCGAAGCGCATCCACGGCGTCACCGTGATCGGCGCGCAGAATATCGCGGCGCTGATGCCCGCCGACACCAGCGCGCTGTTCAGCCGCAACCTGTTCAACTTCCTTTCGGCCTTCTGGGACAAGGAAGCGGGCAAGCCGGTCCTCGACGAAGAAATCGGCAACGCGGTGCGCCTGACGCAGGGCGGCAAGGTCGTGAACGAGCGGTTGCTCGGCTAACCGCCGAGGCTGTCTTTCTTTTGAAACTTTCGCGTCGCAGGGCGCGTTTCGATGCGGGTGACCCGCGGATTCAGTTGGATCCTTGGCAACCCCGTCATGGTTTCAAAGGAGAATATCGGTGACCAGAACATTGCTGTTGACGACCGCGCTCGCTGCGGGCCTCGCGCTGGCTGGGTGCAACAAGACGCCCGAGCCGCCGACAACTCAGGCTGAGGCCGGCGCTACCGGCGATGTCGTCACTGCGAGCGCCAATCCAACGGTCGGCGGCGCCGAGATGCTGCCGGCGAAGACGATCGTCGAGAATGCCTCGGCCTCGCCGATCCATAAGCAGCTCGTCGCCGCGATCAAGCAGGCCGATCTGGCAGAAACGCTGTCGGGCACCGGCCCTTTCACGGTTTTTGCGCCGACCGACGAGGCCTTTGCCCAGATCCCTGCCGTGCAGCGCGACGGCTGGATGCGACCGGCGCAGAAGACGGTACTGGCGGGTATCCTCAAATATCATGTCGTCCCGGGAAAGCTGACCGCCGACGACATCAGAGCGAAGATCGCGGAGGGCAAGGGCAGCGCGACGCTGAAGACCGCCGATGGTCAGGATCTGACCGCGACGATCAGCGGCGAGCAGATTTTGCTGACCAGCGCCAGCGGCAACAAGGCGGTGGTGACGCAGGGTGATATCGACCAGTCGAACGGCGTCATCCACGTCGTCGATGCGGTGCTGCTGCCCAAGATGTAAGGCATTCCGCGACATTTTATTTCGCATAGGGCGCGCATTTCCGGCTTTCGGGAAATACGCGCCCTTCTTTTTGGCAGCTTTGGAGTCGACACGCCCCCTCGCGCACGGCAAGAGGTGCGCCAAGCGGAATCAGCAGGGGAGCCGACCGTGGATTTTATCTCGATTTTCTCGATTTTCGTTCTGGCATGCTTCGTCGGCTATTTCGTTGTCTGGTCGGTGACACCGGCGCTGCACACGCCGCTGATGAGCGTGACCAACGCGATTTCTTCGGTCATCATCGTCGGGGCGCTGATCGCCAGCGCCGCTGCGGGGTCCGTCACGTCGAAATGGCTCGGCCTCGCGGCCGTCGTGATGGCCAGCATCAACATTTTCGGCGGTTTCGCGGTCACTGCGCGCATGTTGGCCATGTACAAGAAGAAGGTGCGCTGACATGAGCTTTCAGCACATCCTTGCCGCTGCGGCGGGTGAACATGGCATCGCGGTAAACCCTTGGGCTGCCGTTGCCTATCTGGTCGCGGGCGTTCTCTTCATCATGGCGTTGCGCGGGCTGTCGAGCCCGGCGACCGCACAGAGCGGTAACCGCTTCGGCATGGCGGGCATGACGATCGCCGTCGTCACCACCTTGCTGACGCACGCGCCTGTCACGGCCGACGGCCAGATGGACGGTGTCTCGCTGATCGAGATTCTCGTCGCGATCGGCATCGGCGCCGTGATCGGTATCGTGATGGCGCGCAAGATCGCCATGACAGCGATGCCGCAGCTTGTGGCGGCGTTTCACAGCCTCGTCGGCCTTGCCGCGGTCGCGGTGGCGGCGGCGGCCTATCTCAACCCCGGCGCCTTCGGCATCGCCGACGCTGCGGGCGAGATTTTCACGGTCAGCCGCGTCGAGATGGGGCTTGGTATCGCGATCGGCGCGATCACCTTCTCCGGGTCGGTCATCGCCTTCCTCAAATTGAACGGCAATATGTCGGGTTCGCCGATCATGCTGCCCGGGCGCCACATCATCAATCTCGGCACGCTGGCCGCGATCATCGGGCTCGTCGCCTATTTCACCCAGGATCAAAGTCCGTGGGTGTTCTGGACTGTCACCGGCCTCAGCTTCGCGATCGGCTTCCTGTTGATTATCCCGATCGGCGGCGCCGACATGCCGGTCGTCGTGTCGATGCTGAACAGCTATTCGGGCTGGGCTGCAGCGGCGATGGGCTTCACGCTTCACAACACCGCGATGATCATCACCGGCGCGCTCGTGGGCTCGTCGGGTGCGATCCTGTCATATATCATGTGCCGCGCGATGAACCGCAGCTTCATCAGCGTGATCGCGGGCGGCTTCGGCGCCGATGCCGAAGCGAGCGCCGGTGGCGGCGCCAAGGAACAGCGTCCGTGGAAACCGGGCAGCGCCGACGATGCCGCCTTCCTGATGAGCCAGGCCGAGAATGTCATCATCGTTCCGGGTTACGGCATGGCGGTCGCGCAGGCGCAGCACGCGCTGCGCGAAATGGGCGACCAGCTGAAGAAGGAAGGCGTCAACGTCAAATATGCGATCCACCCGGTTGCGGGGCGCATGCCGGGGCATATGAACGTGCTGTTGGCCGAAGCCAACGTCCCCTATGACGAGGTGTTCGAGCTCGAGGATATCAACGGCGAGTTCGCGCAAGCCGACGTCGCTTTCGTCATCGGCGCGAACGACGTCACCAACCCGGCGGCGAAGACCGACAAGACCTCGCCGATTTATGGTATGCCGATCCTCGACGTCGCCAACGCCAAGACCGTGCTGTTCGTGAAGCGCTCGATGGGCGGCGTCGGCTATGCCGGCGTCGACAACGACGTCTTCTACATGGACCAGACGATGATGCTGCTCGGCGATGCCAAGAAGATGGCGGACGACATCGTCAAGGCGCTGAACGGCGGCGGTCACTAAGTCGGGTCGTCCCGCATGATGCGGTGGCTTTTCAGGCTGGGCGGGGGGCTTCTCCTCGCTCTCGTCCTGCTCTTTGCCGGCTTCCGCGTCGCCGCATGGTGGCGCGAGGGGCCGGTGCCGACCCCGCCGCAGATGGTGATGGTTGCGACCGGCTACGGCAAGGTCGCGGTGCAGCTCTCCGGCCCCGAAACAGGCCGCCGCGTTGTGCTGCTTCACGGCACTGCGGCATGGAGCGGCTTCTGGCGCGACGTTTCGGCGCATCTCGCGGCGCAGGGCTGGCGGGTGATCGCGGTCGATACCCCGCCGTTCGGCTGGTCCGAGCGCGATCCGCAGGCCCGCTATGACCGGGTGTCGCAGGCCGACCGGCTCGCACAATTACTCCGCGCCACCGGCGGCCCGGCAATCATCGTCGGGCACAGCTTCGGGGCGGGGGCCGCGGTCGAACTCGCTGCTGGCAAGGATGCGGCACTGGTCGACGGGCTGATCCTCGTCGATGCCGCGCTCGGCACGCTCGACCCGCCCCAAGGACGCGGTGCGGCGGCTGCCACGCTGTCCCTTGCGCCATTGGCGCAGGCGGTCATCTCGGCCTCGGTCACCAACCCGCCGCTTACCGGGCCGCTGCTGCGCTCCTTTCTGGCGCGCAAGGATGCCGCCGACCCCTGGCTCGCGACGCTGAAAGAACCGATGCGGCGCGAGGGCACGACCGCCGCCTATGCCGCGTGGCTGCCGAACCTGCTCATCGTCAACGACGGCGCGCTGAGCCGCACGCGCGCTGGCCTCAAGGGCATTGCTGCGCCAAGCGCGATCATCTGGGGCGCCGCCGATACGGTGACCCCGCCCGCGCAGGGCAAGGAACTGGAACGATTGCTTAATTTACGCTCTGCTATCTATCTTGCCGGCGTGGGGCATATCCCGCACATTGAGGATCCGAAGGGCTTTCAGACCGCGCTCGATCGCAGCCTGATCGCCGTGACGCGGGGGAAGTGATGGTCAAGAAGCGTTGGGTGGTCGGCGGGGTCGCGGCCGCGTCTGTCACCGGAGCCGCGATATGGGCGGCACCGCTCGCCGCCGATCCCGAAGGCGACAAGGACTGTGGGCCCGACGTCGCGAAGCTCGCCTTCGGCAAGGCGCAGGCCGATGCCGCCGCCGAACCCGACTGGGCGCAGGCGGGCGGGACGATCAACGACGAAAGCTGCCTCAACCGCACCGCGATCCGCGGCATCGTCGCGCCGACGACCGATGCGCAGCTTGCCGATGCGCTTGCCTATGCCCGCGCGAACAAGCTCCCCGTCACGGCGGCGGGCGCAAAGCACAGCATGGGCGGACAGGCCTTCGCCAAGGGCGGGGTCGTCGTCGACATGCGGCGGATGAACGCGATCACGCTGGACAGGCAGGCGCGTACGATCACCGTCGGCGCGGGCGCGCGCTGGCACGATATCCAGAACAGGATTCATCCCGAATTTGCGGTAAAGGCGATGCAGTCGACCGACGTCTTCACCGTTGGTGGTTCGATAGCGGTCAATGCGCATGGCATGGACCACCGCGCCGGCGCGCTGATGGGATCGATCCGCTCGATGCGCGTGATGCTGGCGGACGGCAGCATGGTCACCGCGTCGCGCGAGGAGAATCCCGAACTCTTCCGTCATATCGTCGGCGGCTATGGCCTGTTCGGCATCGTGACCGAGGCGACGCTCGATATCGTGCCGAACGATATCTATCAGTCCGCGCGTGCGGTGATCGCGGCGAAAGATTTCCCGAAGACTTTCGCGGCGCTGGAGGCCGATCCGAATGTCGGGCTGACCTATACGCATCTGTCGACGGCGCCGGGCAATCTGCTCGAGGAAGCGCTCGTCTACAGCTACACCAAGGTACCCGACGAAGCCGGCATGGAGCGCGCGCCGCTGTCCGAAGTCGGCGCGGTCAAGCTGCGCCGCCTGACGGTCAATATGTCGAAGCGCGCCAACTGGCTCAAATCGCTCAAATGGTGGAGCGAGAAGAATATCGAGCACCGGATCGAAAGCTGCACCGTCACGCGCGCGCAGGCGATGCAGGATGGCGAGGCGTGCCTCGTCTCGCGCAACGACCCGATGCATGACTCGGTGCCCTATCTTTACAACAACCTCCGCGACGAAACCGACATCCTGCACGAATATTTCGTGCCGCGTGCGGCGTTGCTGCCCTTCGTCACCGAGATGCGTGCGCTGTTCAAGCGTCACCACACCAACCTTCTCAACGCATCGATCCGCGCGGTGGAGAAGGAGGAGAATGCGCTGAGCTATGCGCCCGAACGCGCTTTCTCGGTCGTCCTCTACATCAACCAGCCGACCGACGCGGCGGGCAATGAAGAGATGGCGGCGCTAACGCGCGACCTGATCGATTTGACCGCGAAACATGGTGGGCGCTTCTTCTTGCCGTATCAGCTCCACTACACCGGCGAGCAACTCCGGCGGTCCTATCCCGAATTCGATGCTTTCGTCGCCGAGAAGATAAAATGGGATCCCGACGGACTGTTCCGCAACAGTTGGTACGACCGTTATGCGGGGTCAATCACCTAGCGTTGTCATTGCGAGCGTAGCGAAGCAATCCAGAGCGGGTTTACGCGCACTCTGGATTGCCGCGTCGCCTTCGGCTCCTTGCAATGACGCTGCTTCAGGGCTTCGCCAGCGGAAAACAGGCTGCCGCCACCCGTCCCTCGATCACCAGCGGGGCACCGTTCCGGTAGAGCCGCCAGACGAAGCCGCGCTCGTCGTTCGCGACCGCCAGCACCGCATTCTTGCGTACCGCCACCACGCGCCCACCGGCATCGGCGATGGTGCGCAGCGCCGTGCCGGTATCGCCGACGACCGCGACCTGCCGACCCGGCGGGCCAACTAACGGCATGGCGAGCATGATGACCGCCCAGCCGGCAAGTGCGATCACGGCCCCGATCAGCGTGCGCCGCATCAGTAATCGTAGATATGCTCAAGCGTCGCGCCCTCGGCGGGCAGTGCCGCGAGGGTCGACGACAGCGCGGACACCTTGATCCGGTACCCGCGCCGTTCCCAGCCCGGACGATCGCCGAGTGCCATGGTCAGCAACGGCTTGCCCGCCGGTTTCGAAGCGGGCGCGAGGACGGTGAGGAAGATATCGTCGTTGCCCGCGATCTCGCGAAACGGAATGCCGGCTGCGGCGATCTTTTTCGCAAGGTCGGTGAATTGGGCGTAGCGCGGCGCATCGACGATCGTGCCCTGCGCGCCGGTCGAGATGATCTTGAGCCGCGGATCGACCGCTGCGACCTGTTCGGGCGTCGCGCCCAGAACCAGCCGCATTCGCACCTCGTCGGCGCCGAGCGCGGTGCCGCTCGCCCAGCCGATGAGCTTTGCATAGCCTGTCTTGACACCATATTCCAGGCTGAGGGCGATGCGCCGCTCGATACCGCGGACCCCGCCGAAGTCGCTGCCCCAAAGGCCCGTGAACGCCTGGCCGAAAGGGAAACGATACCAGGGCGTTTCGTTCATGAAGGCGCCGTAGCGCTGCTGCACGCCTGCGGCGTAGCGATCCTCGGGGCTCCTGTACCCGCCGACCCATTCGAAGATGCGGCCGATCGTATTCTCCCAGGCCGCCTTGACGGCCATCTCGGCGCTGAAGCTGATCCCGATCGTATAGAGCATCACCTTGGCGTCGCCGCCCTCTTTGGGATCGGCCGCCTGATTGAGCGCGCAATAGCTGGACCAGAAACTGCCGATGTCGCGGAAATAGCGATAGCCGCTCGGGGGCCTGTCCTGCAGGTGGCGGCCAAGGCTCTCGGCCGAATAAACGATATGCCATTCGGGATAGGTCAGCAGCGTGCGCGCCTCGGGCCGCTGATCGGCCTTGCCGGCAAGCAGCGGGCGATACGGCGCGGCCGCCTGAACCGACGAGCCGCAACCGAGTTCGATGTAGAGGATCGGCCACAGGATCAGCGCGACCAGCAACAGCCCCAGCGCATAGCGCTTTTTGAACCGGCGCTTTTTCGGTTCGGTCGCGGCCTTTTGTCTCACGCGGTTTTCCGGGCCATCACATAGCCGACATAGGCGGCCCAGCCGCCGAGGATAAGGTGCGGCAGGTTGGCGAAGAAGCGCGTCAGCAGCGGCAGGTCGATCGGGCCGTACAGAAAGATACCGCCGTCGAGATAGCCCATGCCGGTGATCAGCCCGAGCACCCCGTCGAGGAAATAGAGCGGTCCAAAGATCCTGAAATATTGCTCGGCGGCGCGCCGCGAGTGCCAGGCTGCGATCCCGCCCCACAGGCCCGAGGCGAGGTGGAGCGCATCGTCGTAAAGGTCGAGCTTGAACAGGCCGAAGAGATTGCCGTCGGCATCTTCGAAGGCCGGGATATATCCGACGACCACGACCAGCACGAGTATGCCGAAATAGATCCAGCCCCACCTGCGTATCGGATCCATCGGTCTTTCTCCTTACCCTGACGCGGCGCATGTCGGCCGCTCCCCGTCGCCGATGAACGATATTCGGGGCTTATGGTCAAGCTGTGCCTCGACCGCATCATATCTTGCCGGTAAGGCTTTCAAAAATCCTGAAACCGGGGAAATGACCATATGCGTAAAATCGGCCTGATCGGGGGTATGAGCTGGGCGTCGACCGAGCTTTATTACCGGCATCTCAACAAGGGCGTGCAAAAGCGCCTCGGCACGGCCTGTTCGGCGCCGATCATGCTGGAGAGCCTGAACTATTGCGAGCTGTCGCGCATCTCGACGCCCGAGCAATGGACGCATGCGAAGGAGGTGCTGATCGCTTCGGCCAAGCGGCTCGAGGATGCGGGCGCGACCGCGCTGATGATCGCGGCGAATTCGATGCACAAGGTGGCGGAAGACGTTGCCGCGGCGATCTCGATCCCGCTGCTCCATATCGTCGACGAGACGGGCGAAAAGATGAAGGCTGACGGCGTCAAGTCGGCGGCGGTGATCGGCACGCAGGGCGTGATGACCGAACCCTGGTTCCGTCAGCGCCTCGTCCGTCACGGCCTGACGCTCGCGCCCTATGACGCCGCGCGCGCCGAGGCGATCGACAATATCATCTATGAGCAGCTGATGCAGGGCAAGGTGACCGAGGATGCGCGCCGCCAGATGCGGACCTTCATCACCGACATCGCGAAGCAGGATGTGCAGGCGCTCGTCCTTGCCTGCACCGAGCTGGTAATGATCGTCGATCCCGACGCCAACGTTCTGCCGATTTATGACACGACGCGTATCCACGTCGCGGCGGGTGTCGACTGGATCCTTGGCGACGCGCCGTAAGCGAGTTGAAAGACGCTAACTCACCCGCGTCCAGGTGACGGTCCTGCAGAAGAGTGAGACACAGCCCTTCATCGTCAGCTTGTTGCCGGCGACGCGCAGGTGCGCGGTGTAATAGCGGCCGTCCTCCGGGCTGTAACCGGAGCCCTTCCAGCCGCCTTCGTGGGGAACAAGATCCCAATAGATTTGCAGGCCGGTAACCTGACGGGCGCGTTTCGCCTTGTCGGGGTTGCGCTCGTCGAGTTGGCCGCCCGCCGGCTGCTTGATCAGCAGCCGTTCGATCTTTCCGCACATCTTGGCACCGCATGGCGCCATCGTGACGATGCCCTTGCCGTCGTCGGTCTTCCACCGCCCCGTCAGCGAAGCCGGCGCGGCCGCCATCGACGGTACTGCTACAAAGGCGGCAAGCGCCAATCCCATTCTGTAAATCACTGCGACCACTCCCCGGTTTATTAGCTACACGCATGTCAGCAACGCGCTTGGCATCCGTCAAGTCTTGCCGCATGGTCGCGCGAAAGCAAGGGAGAGACACATGCGATTCCAAAGCCTCCGCCACGCGGCGACGCTTGCCCTCGTTGCGGCGTTTGTCGCCAGTCCGGCGGCCGCCAAGACGATCAGCGTCAAGGCCGGAACGCCCGACGCCAATGAAAAGCTGCAGGAAGCGCTGATTCTCGCCGAACCCGGCGACACCGTCGAACTGGGTGCGGGCGTCTGGACGCTGACCGATGGCCTGTCGCTCGACGTGAACAATGTCACGGTGCGCGGCGCGGGGGTGAAGGATGGCGAGGGATCGATCCTCGATTTTTCGGGGCAGCAGGGCGCGGGCGAGGGGCTGCTCGTCACCTCCGACGATGTATTCCTGACCGATTTCGCGGTGCTCAACACCAAGGGTGACGGGATCAAGTCGAAGGGTGCCGACCGCATCGTCTATCACCAGCTTCGTGTCGAATGGACCTCCGGACCGAAAGCCACGAACGGCGCCTATGGCATCTATCCGGTCGAGAGCAGCGACGTGCTGATCGACAGCGTGTTTGTTCGCGGCGCGTCGGATGCGGGCATCTATGTCGGCCAGTCGAAGAATATCATCGTGCGCGAATCGATCGCGACCGAGAATGTCGCCGGGATCGAGATCGAGAACAGCTTCGACGCCGACGTCCACGACAATATCGCGACGAAGAACACAGGCGGCATCCTGGTATTCGACTTGCCGAACCTGCCGCAGCAGGGCGGCCACAATGTCCGCGTGTTCGAGAATGTCGTGAACGACAACAGCACGCCGAACTTTGCACCGAAGGGGAATATCGTCGCGAGCGTGCCGACCGGCACCGGGGTACTCATCATGGCGAACCGCAATGTCGAGATATTCGGCAATGCCTTCGACCAGAACGGCACCGCGAACGTGATGATCGTCGGCTATCGCTACGATCAGAAGGACGTCAAATATCAGCCGCTGCCCAAGGGCATCGTCGTGCGCGATAATCAGCATGGCAAGGCGGGCTATGCCCCGGCCTTTGCCGGCGGCGACCAGATCGCGGCGGCGATGGGCGGATCGATCCCGCCGATATTATGGGACGGCGCGGGCGATGCGGTCGTGCTCGACAAGGTGGGCGTGCTGTCGCTGAACCTGCCCGACGTGAAGACGCCGCAGAGCGAGGCAAAGCCGTCGCCCGCCGACCTGTCGAAGGGAACCCCGCCAGCGGCGCTGCCGGGCATCACGCTGCCCGAGAGCATGGAGGCAAAGGTCCGGTGAGGCGGTTTGCCGCCGCGCTGCTCGCGGCGCTCCTTTGCTCCAGTGGCGCGTCGGCGGTGCCGGACGCGCGTCCCGACCAAAGCGTGATCGACGGCACGGCGATGCCGCCGAAGCTGTCGGCTTTCGGGCTGTTCCGCCCGGGGACGAGCGAACTGCTGCCTGCATTGCTGCCCTATACTCTCCATACGCCGCTGTTCAGCGACTATGCCGAAAAGCATCGCGCGATCTGGATGCCCGATGGCAAGAATGCGCCGATCGGCGCCGACGGCGTTCCCGGCTTTCCGATCGGAACGGTGATCGTCAAAAGCTTTGGCTGGCCCGACTGGAACGGCGGCCGGCCGGTCGAGACGCGGTTGCTGATCCGGCGCGAGGCGGGCTGGACCGCGCTTCCCTATATCTGGGACGCCGACGGCAAGGATGCCTCGCTCGCGATCGCGGGGCGCCGCGTGCCGGTGACCTTCAAAAGCCCCGACGGCACGTCGCACAGCATCAGCTACGCCGTGCCGAACAAGAACCAGTGCAAGGAATGCCACAGCCTGAAGGGCGAGATCGTGCCGATCGGTCCCAAGGCGAACAATATGGTGTTCACGCCCGCGCCGGGGCGGCCTGCCTCCTCGCGCTTCTTTTCCTATCCCGCGATGCGGATTGCGCCGATGCCGAAGTGGGACGACCCCAAAAGCGGCTCGCTGCAGGACCGTGCGCGCGCCTATCTCGCGGTCAATTGCTCGCATTGCCACAATCCGGAAGGGAGCGCGTCGAACAGCGGCTTGTTCCTGCGCTGGACCGATCCGGTGAACGTCAATTACGGCATCGGCAAGCGACCGACCGCAGCGGGCAGAGGGAGCGGCGGAATGGATTTCGCGATCGCGCCGGGCGACCCCGATCACAGCTTCCTGATCTATCGCCTCGAAAGCCTCGACCCCGGCATCGCGATGCCCGAGCTTGGGCGCTCGACGGTGCACAAGGAGGGCGCGGACTTGCTGCGGCAATGGATTGCGGCGATGCCCAAAGACGCGCATTAGGACGCGCCATGACTCATCAAGCGACCACGCTCGTTCTCCACGATTATTTCCGCTCCTCGGCCAGCTTTCGCGTCCGCATCGCGCTGAACCTGAAAGGTCTCGCCTATGATCGCGTCGAGATCAGCCTGATCGCGGGCGAGCAGAAGAGCGACGCGTATCTGGCGCAGAACGCACAGGGCTTCGTCCCGATGCTGGTCGCCGATGGCGAGGCGATCATCCAGAGTCTCGCGATCATCGACTGGCTCGACCGTGCCTTTCCCGAACCGCGACTGATCCCCGACGACCCGATGCCGCGCGCGGTCGCGCTCGCGCAGGCACAGGTGGTGGCAAGCGATATCCATCCGCTCAACAATTTGCGCGTCCTCAAATATCTGACGAGCAACCTCGGGCTCAACGAGATCACCAAGGATCGCTGGATTCACGAATGGATATTGCAGGGCTTTGACGCGCTCGAGGCGATGGCGGGTGAGGGGACTTATCTCGGCGGCGACGCTCCAGGGATCGCCGACTGCTGTCTTGTGCCGCAAATCTATAACGCCCGCCGCTTCGACGTGCCGCTCGACGCCTTTCCGCGCCTCATCGCGATCGACGCGGCGTGCATGGAGTTGGACGCCTTTCAGAGGGCGCATCCTGACGCAGTAAAACCCGCGTGATCCGCCTGTTGATCGGAACCGCCGCGCTGGTGCTGCCGGCCGGGGCGATGGCGCAGGAGGAAGGGGACTATGTTCGGGCGGAAGATATTCCCTGCGTGACCTCGTCGCCGCGTCCGCGCGATCTCATCATCGTCATCGGCAGTGGTGCGCTGAGCCGGTCCGACGGCGACGCCGTGCAGAGCGGTGCGGTGCTGTCCGACATCGCCCCGGGATTCGGCTCGCGTGTCGAGAACCGGCTTCGCGACGAGGCGGGGCTTGTGCAGTTTCGCCGGTCGGACGGCCGCAGCGCACATCCGACCAGTCAGGGCATCACGCTTCGCGGCCTCGGCGGCAATGCGTCGGCGCGCGCGCTGGTTACCCTCGACGGCGTGCCGCAAGCCGATCCCTTCGGCGGCTGGGTCGCCTGGTCGGCCTATGACGCGATCAATCTGGGCGGTGTCATCGTGACGCGCGGCGGTGGCAGCGGCGTTGACGGGCCGGGCGCGCTTGCCGGAACGGTGGGCCTATACTCGCGCATGACCGACGGGATTCAGGCAAGCGCCGCCTATGGTAGCCGCGACAGCCTTGACTTGTCGGCATCGGCGGGCAGCGATCTTGGCCGCGGCGCGATCGCGATCGACGGCCGCTACAGCCGCGGTGATGGCTTCATCCCGATCGCCAAGGGGCAGCGCGGCAGCGTCGACCGCGCCGCGCCCTATGAACAGGGTGGGCTGGGCCTTCGCCTCCGCTTCGACGCGGGCGAGGACAGCAGGATCGAGGCAAGCGTGCGCGGCTTTTCGGACCGGCGCGATCGCGGCACCAATTTTACCGCGAGCAAGGTCGACGGGATCGATGCCAGCGTCCGCTTCGTTCACGATCCCTATGGCGCCACTCAGTGGACTGCGCTCGCCTATCTTCAACTGCGCGACTTCGAGAGCGGCTTTGCAAGTGTTGTGGCGGGGCGCAACAGCGTCGCGCCGGCTCTGTTCCAGCGCGTTCCGGCAACCGGCCTCGGCGCGCGGTTAGAGCTTCGCCCCGCGATAGCGGACAGCAATCCCTTGGGCCTCGGCATCGACTGGCGCCGCACGAGTGGGCGGACCGAAGAGGATTATTTCTTCTCCGGCGTTACGCCGGGGCGCCACCGCATCGCGGGCGGCGACAGCCATACCGTGGGCGCCTTTGCCGAATGGACGTCGGGCGACGGGCAGGATGGCTTTCTGTGGACGCTGAGCGGCCGCGTCGATCGCTGGTGGCTGGGTGAGGGATACCGGATCGAGCGCAATATCGGCGGCTCGCTGATTACCAACCTTCGCTTTCCCGCCCGGCAGGGCTGGGAAGGCAGCGGTCGTGCGGGCGTGCGCTGGACGTCCGACGGCTTCACGCTACGCGCCGCCGCCTATCGTGGCTGGCGCCTGCCGACGCTAAACGAGCTCTATCGTCCGTTCCGCGTCGGCGCCGACACGACCACGGCGAACGAGATGCTGAGGCCCGAACGGTTGTGGGGCGGCGAGGCGGGCGCCGACTGGGCGCGCGGCGACACGAAGCTGTCGGTGACATTGTTCGCGAACCATCTGTCGAACGCGATCGCCAATGTGACGATCGGACCCAATCTCAGCCAGCGGCAGAATCTCGACGCCATCGACAGCAAGGGCATCGAGTTTGCCGGCGAGCAGCGGATCGGCCCCGCGACCCTGCGCGCGACATGGGCCTTCGCCGACGCAAAGGTCGACGCCTCGGGACTCGCGGCGACGCTCGACGGCCGCCGCCCGGCCCAGATTGCGAAAAACAGCGGCAGCGTTTCGCTGCGATCGAACGGCGCGGGCCCGTTCGGCGGCTTTGCCACGCTGCGCTATGTCGGCAGCCAGAATGAGGATGACCTCGGCCTGCTCAAACTGGACGACGCAGTGACGCTCGATGCCGGTCTGTCGTGGCGGATCACCGACGCGCTCAGCGTCGAGGCGCGCGGCGAGAATCTGACCAACGAACTCGTCCCCGCGGCGATCTCGTCATCGGGGATCGTCGAGCGCGCGACCCCGCGAACGTTATGGGTCGGCGCGCGGGTGAACTTCTGAGGCTTCACAGCGCGCAAACAGGCGATAGGATGGATGCGCCACAAGCGCAGTGGGGATTTGAAGCATGGCCACGAAGAAGCTGAATCTCGACAATTTCCTGCCCTACCGGCTGTCGATCGCTTCCAACGCGCTTTCTGAGCGGATTGCCACCGAATATCAGAACCGCTTCGGGCTCAAGATTCCCGAATGGCGGCTGATGGCGGTGCTGGGCGAGGGCAGGCCGCTGACCCAGCGCGAGCTTGTGTCGGCAACCCGCATGGACAAGGTCACCGTCAATCGCGCGGCCAAGGCGCTCGCCGACCGCCAGCTCATCGCGCGCCAGGCGCATGAGGTCGACGGGCGCTCACACCATCTGGAGCTTACCGAGACCGGGCGGTCACTCTATGATGCGATCGCGCCCGCTGCGCTGGCGAGCGAGGCTCGGCTCGAATCGAACATCACTGCAACCGAGCGCGCGACTTTGCTCGCGATACTTGCCAAGCTGACCGCCGCCGCCGAAGATTATGGGTGACCGGGCATATCGTGCCGCGCCGGCGGCCGACCTGCGCGTCGAGGCGCTCGGCGAGCTGACCGCGATCTTCGACCGACGGTCGATGCAGACGCATATCGTCGTGTCGCCGATGCCAGAGATACTCGTCGCGATGGCCGGTGATGCCTGCGATGCCGCGACGATCGCGGCGCGCCTCGCGGCAGAGTTCGATCTCGAGGCGGAAGGCGACGCGCCCGCAGTCATCGCCGACCGGCTAGAGGAGCTCGCGGCGATGGGTCTGGTGGTCCCCGCGTGAGGCACCGCACGCGCATTACCGTCGGCCCTGTCCAGTTTCGTGTCGGCAGCGACTGGGCCGCACCGATTGCCGCGCTGAATCGTCTCTACGCCGGATATCCGCGCGACGATGCTCGCCCGGCGGAGGCGACGGTGCGTTTGTTCGCGGCGCGGCCCTGGCGGCGCTGGCTGCGTCCCTCGGTGCATATCGGCGGCGATTTCGTCGTCCCCGACGCGCTGCCGTTGCCGCTCTCGATGGGGCTTCTCGCCGCCGAGATGGGAATGAACTTGCAGGTCGCGCTCGGATGGCGGCGGCACATGCTGCTCCACGCCAGCGCTGTCGCGCGCGATGGCCGGGCGGTCATCATGTCGGGCGAGTCGGGGTCGGGCAAATCGACACTTTCGGCGCTGCTGGGGGAGAGCGGCTGGCGCCTGATGGGCGACGAGTTCACCCTGATCGATCCGGCGGACGGCGACGCGCTTGCTTTCCCGCGCGCGGTCAGCCTCAAGAATGCCGCGATTGCAGAGGTTGCGACACGGGTCGATCCCGCGCGGCTCGGGCCGCTGCTGGCAGGCACGCCCAAGGGCGATATCCGCCACCTGATCCCGCGCGCCGATGCGGTCGCGGCGATGCATGAGCCCGCGCGCCCGGCGCTGCTGCTCTTCCCGCGCTTTGGCGGCGAAACCTCGGTCGAGCGGATGGGCGAGGGTGAGGCCTTCGTCCGCCTGACCGAGGCGTCGACCAACTATGTCGCGCTGGGTGAGGCCGGATTCGCCGCGCTGACGCGGTTGGTGCGCGAAACACCGGCGTTCGGCATTTCCTATCCCGACAGCGAAGCGGGCATGGCGCTGGTTAAACAGCTTTTTGCCGAGGCGGCGGGATGACAGCCATCGCCACCACGCTGACCCGGGTCTTCGCCGACCCTGCCGGCGCACGCATCGACGACTGGGAGGGCCTGATCTGCGCCGCGCGGTCCGAGGCTATGCTCTCGACGCTCGCCCATCTGATCGACGGTGCCGACATGCCCGCGCCGGTCGCGGCATTATTCGCCGATCTGCGCGCGGCGGCCCGCGTTACGCAGGCGCAAGCTTTGTGGGAGGCCGACATGGCGCGTCGCGCGCTGGCGCCAGAGGGGATCGAGTTCGTGCTGCTGAAGGGCACTGCCTATGCGGCGGCGGGCTTGCGGTGCAGTATGGGGCGGCAGATCGGCGACCTCGATATCCTCGTGCCGATGCACGACATCCGCCGCGCTGAAAATGCGCTGCTCCGTGCCGGCTGGGAATGGGTGAAGCCCGACCCCTATGACGACCAATATTACCGCGAGCATATGCACGAACTGCCGCCGCTGATTCATGGCGGACGCGACCGCATGATCGACGTGCACCATACGATCCTGCCACGCACGCATCGCGTCACGCCTGATGCGCTGTCGCTGGTCAGCGATGCGGTGATGACCGAAAGCGGCTTCGCGGTGCTGTGTCCCACCGACATGGCCTGTCACTGCGCGGCGCATATGATCGCCGACGGCGATCTGCAGGGCGGCCTTCGCAACCTGTGGGATTTTCATTGCCTGACGCGCGATTTCGCCGCAGCGGACCCCGGTTTCTGGGGCAAGCTCGACGCGCGCGCCGACCTGCACGGATTGCACGCCCCGGTGCACCGTGCCGCACGATTGGCGCGCGATCTTTACGCCTCGACGCTTCCGCCCGGATGGGATCGCCATGACCCTGCCGATCTCTCGTTCAGGCGCCGCCTGCTGGCGCGCGACCGGTGGGGGCGTCCGACGAACTTCGCGTTGCAGCAAGCCTTCTATATCCGCTCCCACTGGCTGCGGATGCCACCGCTGATGCTGGCCAAGCACCTCTGGACGAAGTGGCGAAAGCGCTAGAGCGTCTCGAGCAACGGGATCAGCGCATCATAATCGCCGATGACATGATCGGCGCCGAACTCCTCGGCCGGCCGGTCGAGGAAACCGAAGCCGACGAGGATGCCCGGCGTTCCGGCCGCTTTCGCCGCCATGACGTCATAGATGCTGTCGCCGACGAACGCGGTCCGACCGCCACCAGCCTGTTCGATCATCGCGAGGATCGGTTCGGGCGACGGCTTGCGGACCCCCAGCGTATCACCCCCGATGATCACCGCCATGCGGTCGGCAAGGCCGAGTTCGCCCAGCAGCATTCGCGCCATGCGCTCAGCCTTGTTCGTGACCACGGTCGTTGCGACACCCAGATCGTCGAGGCGATCCAGCGCATCGGTCAGGCCGGGGAAGGGCCGGCTGTTCACGGCAATATGCGCCTCGTAATAGCGCAGCAGGTCGGGCAGCAGCCGGTCGACCATGCCCTCCGGCGCGCCGCCGGTCGCGAGCAATCCCTGTCCCAGCATATGCCGGGCGCCGAGCCCGATCATCGGCCGCACCGCAGCTTCGGTCAGCGGCGCGCGGTCGATCGACGCCAGCGCGTGGTTCACTGCGGCGGTCAGATCGGCGGCTGTATCGACGAGGGTGCCGTCGAGATCGAAGCCGACGATGCGGAAGGGGAAGTCGTTCATGGGGCTCCGCATGGCGTGATGTTCTGGAATCCGCAATGATTTGCTGGCATGGATCGCGGCATGAGCAATCCGATCGCTGCCGTCATTCTCGCCGCGGGCAAGGGCACCCGCATGAAGTCCGATCTGCACAAGGTGCTGCACCCGATCGCCGGGCGACCGATGCTGCTGCATCTCATGGCCAGCGTCGATGCGCTGAACCCGGCGCAGAAGGTCGTCGTCGTCGGGGACAAGGCCTACCAGCTGGAGGCCGCGCTTGGCGGTAGCGCATCGCTGGCGGTGCAGGATCCGCAGCTTGGCACCGGCCACGCCGTTCAGCAGGCCGAAGGCGCTCTGACGGGCTTCGATGGCGATGTGCTGATCCTCTATGGCGATGTGCCCTTTGTACCGGCGGCGACGATGCAGGCGATGATCGACCGTTTGGGCGCCAATGATGCGCCTGCGGTCGTGGTGCTGGCGTTCGAGCCCGATGATGCGTTGCAATATGGTCGCGTCATCACTGACGGCGACCGCGTCGTGAAAATGGTTGAGCACAAGGATGCGACCGAGGCCGAGCGTGCCGTGCGGCTCTGCAATTCGGGGCTGATGGCGGCGAAGGCGCGCGACCTGTTCGCGTTGCTCGCGCGCGTCACCGACGACAATGCGGCGAAGGAATATTACCTCGTCGATATCGTCAATATCGCCAATGCCGACGGGCGTCATTGCGCGGTGGTAAAGACCGACCCGAACGATGTCGCGGGCATCAACAGCCGCGCCGAACTCGCTGCTGCCGAGGCGCAGTGGCAGGCGTTCCGGCGCGAGGAAGCGATGGCGGACGGCGCATCGCTGCGCGCGCCCGACACGGTCTGGTTCTCGTGGGATACCGAACTCGGTCGCGACGTGACGATCGAGCCCAATGTCTTCTTCGGACCCGGCGTGAAGATCGCCGACAAGGTCAACATCCGTGCCAATTGCCATATCGAGGGAGCAGTCATCGGCGCCGGCTGCGAAGTCGGCCCCTTCGCGCGCCTCCGCCCCGGCACGATCCTCGGCGAAAAGGCAAAGATCGGCAATTTCGTCGAGACCAAGAAGGCGGTGCTGGGCAAGGGCGCCAAGGCGAACCATCTCACCTATCTCGGCGATGTCAGCGTCGGCGCCGGCGCGAACATCGGCGCCGGCACGATCACCTGCAACTATGACGGCTATTTCAAATACAGGACCGAGATCGGCGCAAATGCCTTCATCGGATCGAACAGCGCGCTCGTCGCGCCGGTGAAGATCGGCCGCGACGCGATCGTCGGTGCCGGCAGCACCGTGACCGCCGACGTGATGGACGGCGAGCTTCGCCTCGTCCGTGCCGAACAGTCGGTGAAGCCCGGCTGGGCAGACCGCTTTCACGATGCGATGCGCAAGAAGAAGGCGGCGGAAAAGAAGTGACGCAGGCTGCGTCTGGCGCGGCGCCGACCCTGACGACCCCGCGACTCGTGCTGCGGCAGCTTCGCGAGGATGATGCCCCGGCCTTGTTCGCAGTGTTGTCTGACCCCGAGGTGATGATCTGGTGGTCAAGCGGCGCGCACGCTTCGCCCGCGGAGACCGCGGATTACGTCAAAGGCAATGCTGGTGAAGGGCAGGGCTTTCTCTGCTGGGCGATCACCGCTGGCGACGATGTCGCGCTCGGCTGGGTGATCCTGATCGACGGCAAGCCCGATGTGAAAGAAATCGGCTATATCCTCCGCCGCGACCAGTGGCGTGGCGGGATTGCGCGCGAGGCGGTAGGCCGGGTGATTGACCATGGCTTCGCCGATCTCGGCCTCCGGCGCATCTTCGCCGACACCGATCCCGAAAATCGGGGCTCGATCGCTTTACTCGAGCGCCTCGGCTTCCAATATGAGGGACGGCTTCGCGGCGAATGGGAAACCCATATCGGCGTCCGCGATTCGCTGATTTATGGGCTGCTGCGCGACGAATGGGCCGCGCGAACGGGAGAGAAGAGTTGAGTGACCGCTACGAAGACAAGCCCTTTCTGCGCTATGTCGATGCCTGGGTGTTGAACGCGATCGGTCATCTCGACGAGCCGACGCGGGCTTATTGCGTCGCGATGGAGCCGACGATACGCCAGAGCCTGACCCTCACCGGCAGCTGGACCGAAATGGTCGCACAGCAAATGAAGTTCCCGCCCGAACTCGCCGGGCAGATCCGCAAGATCTGGGACGACGGCAAGGCGAAGTTCGAGGCCGCGAACGGCCGTCCCGCCGATCCGGCGCAATTCGCGATGACCTTTGTCGACCGCAATTTCGGACGGAGCTGAGGTGGGCGCCTTGATCGTGCGCGCTGCCGCACGCGCCGACTTCGATCGCTGGTTGCCGCTGTGGGACGGCTATAACGCCTTTTACGGTCGCAGCGGCGATACGGCCCTGTCGCCGGAGATTACGGCGGCAACGTGGGAGCGCTTCTTCGACCCCTATGAGCCGGTGTTCGCGCTCGTCGCCGAACAGGATGGCGCGTTGCTCGGCCTGACGCATTACCTGCTCCACCGCAGCACCACCTCGTTGCTCCCGTCGCTCTATCTGCAGGATCTGTTCACCACGGCTGAAGCGCGCGGCAAGGGCGTCGGACGCGCGCTGATCGAGGCGGTCTATGATGCCGCCCGCGCCAAGGACTTGCCGCGCGTCTATTGGCAGACGCACGAAGCCAACGAGACGGCGATGCAGCTCTATGACCGGATCGCCGAGAAGTCGGGGTTCCTCGTCTATCGCAAGCTGATCGATTGACATGATATCATGATATGATATCATTGACGCATGCGCTTCCTCGCTGATATCCCTGACTCTGACGTCGAATGGCTCGACACGCTCGCGGCCGGGCAGGGGGTATCGCGCGCTGAACTCGTTCGCCGCGCGGTGGCAGCCTATCGCGCCGATGTATCGGGTGATGCTGTCGATAACGCTTTCGGTATCTGGAAAGCGCGCGACGACATCGGCGACGGCCTCAAATATCAGCGCCGCCTCAGGGGCAAGCGCGAATGATCGACGCCCAGTTCGACAGCGATATCCTCATCGACGCGCTCAACGGCGTCGAGGCCGCGCGCGGCGAGATCCGCCGTGCCGGGCGCAAGAGCATCAGCCGCGTCAGCTGGACCGAAGTGATGTCGGCCACTGATGCGCAGAGCCTGAAGGCGGTCGAGGCCTTCCTCGGCTGCTTTCAGGTCGAGGAGATCGGCGATGCGGTCGCGCGCCGCGCCGCCGCGCTACGCGCCGAACGCAAGGGGCTGACGCTCGCCGATGCCTTCGTCCTCGCGACTGCGCAGATCAGCGGCCGCATTCTTGTTACACGCAATATCAAGGTGTTTCCGGCATCGATGCCGGGTATTCGCATCCCCTACACGCTCTGAACGAAAGCAAGACTCATGTGCGGCATCATCGGAATTATCGGCAAGGCACAGGTGGCGGATCGCCTCGTCGACGGCCTGCGGCGCATGGAATATCGCGGCTATGACTCGGCAGGCGTGTGCACGGTCGAGGGCGGGCGGTTGATCCGCCGCCGCGCCGAGGGCAAGCTCGGCAATCTGGTCAAAGAGCTCGCCGGCAATCCCGCGCCGGGTACCGTCGGCATCGCGCATACGCGCTGGGCGACCCACGGCGCCCCGACGACGAGCAACGCGCACCCGCATGCGACGGGCGAAGTCGCGCTCGTCCACAATGGGATCATCGAGAATTTCAAGCCGTTGCGCGAAGCGCTGCAGGCGCGCGGCCGCACGTTCGAAAGCGAGACCGACACCGAAGTCGTCGCCCACCTCGTCAGCGAACAGGTCGAGGCAGGCAAATCGCCGCAAGACGCGGTCAAGGCCGTCCTGCCGCAGCTTCGCGGCGCCTTCGCGCTCGCGATCGCCTTTCGCCAGCATCCGGACCTTTTGATCGGCGCGCGCCTCGGCTCGCCGCTCGTCGTGGGTTACGGCGAGGGGGAGACCTATCTCGGCTCGGACGCGCTCGCGCTCGCGCCGCTGACGCAGAAGATCACCTATCTCGACGAAGGCGACTGGGTCGTCATCACGACCGAAGGCGCGCAGATCTACGACGCCGCGAACAACCCCGTGACGCGCGAGATCACGACGTCGGGCGTGACCGCCGCAGCGGTCGAGAAGGGCAATTACCGCCACTTCATGCAAAAGGAGATTTTCGAGCAGCCGACCGTCGTCGCACAGACGCTCTCCTCCTACATCCGCCCGCTCGAACAGACCGTCGCGCTGCCGCAGATGGACTTCGACCTGTCGAAGATCGACCGCATCACCATCGTCGCGTGCGGCACCAGCTTCTACGCCGGCATGGTCGCCAAATATTGGTTCGAGACCTTCGCCCGCGTCCCCGTCGACATCGATGTCGCCTCGGAATTCCGTTACCGCGACCCGGTGCTGCAACCCGGCGGGCTCGCGCTCTTCATTTCGCAGTCGGGCGAAACCGCCGACACGCTCGCCGCGCTCCGCCACTGCAAGGCGAACGACCAGACGATCGCGGTCGTCGTCAACGTGCCGACGAGCAGCATGGCGCGCGAGGCCGACCTGCTGCTGCCGACCCACGCCGGGCCTGAGATCGGCGTTGCCTCGACGAAAGCCTTCACCTGCCAGCTCGCGGTCCTCGCCGCGCTCGCCGCGCATCTCGCGCTCAAGAAGGGCAAGCTCAGCGCTGCCGACGAGCATGAGATCGTCAAGCATCTGATCGAGGCACCCGCCGCGCTCAACGCCGCGCTCGCGCATGACGAAGAGATCGCCAAGATGGCGCATCTCGTCGCCCCGGCGCGTGACGTGCTCTATCTCGGCCGCGGACCCGACTATCCGCTCGCACTCGAAGGCGCGCTCAAGCTCAAGGAAATCTCCTACATCCACGCCGAAGGCTATGCCTCGGGCGAGATGAAGCACGGCCCGATCGCACTGATTGACGAGGCGGTGCCGGTGATCGTCCTCGCCCCCTCGGGCCCGCTGTTCGAAAAGACCGTCAGCAACATGCAGGAAGTCATGGCGCGCGGCGGCAAAGTCGTGCTGATCTCGGACGCCGAGGGTCTCGCCGAAGCCGGCGACGGCTGCATGGCGACGATCGAAATGCCCAAGGTCCACCCGCTGATCGCGCCGCTCGTCTATGCGGTTCCGGTGCAGTTGCTGGCCTATCATGTGGCGGTCGCGAAGGGCACCGATGTCGATCAGCCGCGCAATCTGGCGAAGTCGGTGACGGTGGAGTGATCGGACAGACCTTCATTGCGCGATATTCTTTCTGGCGCCTCGGCCTCCTCGCTCTCGCCGCCGTAGCGTTTGTAGCGCTGGGCTTGTTTCTTGCCGGAGTTTTCGGATCGACGCCGCGACCGGGGGGCGAGTGGGTCGGCTGGCTGAGTGCTGGTTTTTTTGGACTTTGCGGAATCATCGTAGTGCGTCGAATGTTCAGCGGCGGTAGCGAGGTCGTCCGCATTTCCGCGACTGGCATCTACTTCAAATCATGGTCGGAGCAGACGATTCCCTGGTCAGAAGTCGTCGACATAACGATCTGGGAATTCCGTCGCCAGAAGTCGATCGTCCTCCATTTGCGGCATCCCGATCGCTACCCGTCAACCCGATTGCTCGGCATAATGGCCGGCGCCAATCGCGCGCTCACCGGCGGCGACATTCCGATAAGCCTGACGGGCACCGACGGCCGTTTCGCCGAGGCGATGGCCGTAATTTCCTATTACCGGCGCTGAGGCTGACATGATCTTCGATGCTGCCCTGCGAGGCCACCGTTTCTACGTCCGGAGTATTGTATGAGCTGGGAAACCACCTGCCATTGCGGCGCCGTCTCGGTGCGGCTTGCCAAGGCGCCTGAAGAACTCGCCGAGTGCAATTGCTCGCTCTGCTTCTCGCACGGCATCCTGTGGGCCTATTATTCGCCGCGCGATGTCGTGATCGAGGGCGAAACGCGGACCTATAATCGCGCCGACCGGCCGAACCCCAATTCGGATCTGCATTTCTGTGCCACCTGCGGCTGTTCGACGCACTGGTCGGCGACCGCGGGCCTGATCGAGCGGATGGGCGGCGCGGTCGATCTGATGGGCGTCAACATGCGCCTGTTCGCCCCTGAACAACTAAGCGGGTTGAAGCTGGCGTTTCCCGACGGACGCGGCTGGTCGGGCGAGGGGGCATGGGGCTACGCCCGCGATAGCGAGCTTATGCCCTGAAAGTGGCGTGTCGCCGGCGCCTCACCCCGATGCGTTGGCCTGCGCCAGTATCGACGCCGCGATGTCGTCGAGCTTGCCCGCGACGAGCAGCGGCGCGCCGCCGACCATGCCGACTTGGGTCTGACCATTCTCATAATCGCGGAGCCAGGCGACATTTTCGGCAACGACGAGATAATTGCCGCCGCGCGACTTGAGTTCGATGAATTTCATGGTGATGGCTCCCTGATCCGGAAGGGCTATGGGCCGGAAGTATGAAGATTGTGAGATTCGCATGACCCCTGCCGCCATTATCTTCGACTTCGACGGCGTGATCGCAGACAGTGAGGTTCGCGCGAACCTGTCGCTCGCCGAAAGCCTGACCGCGGTCGGGATGCCGACGACCTATGACGAGTGTCTGCGCGACTATTATGGCCACAACTGGCAGGAGACGCAGCGGCGGATCGAGGCGCGGTTCGGCCGCGCGCTACCTGCCGATTTCCGCGAGACGCATCGCACCCGTGCCCGCGCGCGTTTCATGGAGGGGTTCGATGCCGTCCCCGGTGCGCCGGCCTTTCTCGATACGCTGGGGTCGACGCCGCGGGCGATCGCCTCTTCGAGCCGCGCCGAGTATATCGACTGGGCGCTCGGGCTGTTCGGGCTGCGTCATCATTTCGGTGAGCATATCTACAGCGCCGACGGCTGGGATCGCGGCAAGCCGCATCCCGATATCTATTTCGCCGCAGCGAAAGGCCTCGGCGTCGATCCGGCACAATGCCTTGTGATCGAGGATTCGCCGATTGGCGTTCGGGCGGGACTGGCGGCCGGAATGACCGTCGTCGGCTTCTGCGGCGCCAGCCATATCGTCGACCGCCCCGCGCATGGAGAAGTTCTGCGCAGCACCGGCGTCCACCATCTTGCCTTTGCCTTCGACGAGATTAGCATCATGGGCTGATCCATTTCCGGGGGGAAGCGATGGTCTGGAATATTTTGTGGCCGCTGATGCTGTTCTGTTCGGTCGTCGTCCTGCCGATATGGCTCTGGCAGCGAATGAAGGCGGTCCAGCGGGCGGCGCGCGATGCGCTCGACGAAGAGCCGCTGCGCGGGGAAGCCGCCTGGGAAGAAACCGCAGCATCGGAGGACGGGCTGAACTATGGCCGGGCGCATGGCTTCGATCCCGTTCTCGCCAAGGCCTCGCGCGATGCCGGGCATGTGGACGACATCAAAAATCTCGAAGGACGTCGCTGACGATCCCCGGCCCATCGCGGCCTTTCCTATTCTTCTCCGGCGTGCTTAGCTGACCCCGTAACCATCGGCGTCGCCCATGCGATTTGCGAATGAAGTTGCGCTGTTTTCCGCGGCTCTGCGCGAATCGCTGTGCCAGCCGATTTTGCGTTCGGGGGCGGAAAGAGGAGAGATATCATGTGCACTGACATCACCGAAGCCGATCTCGACCGCGCGGGCGTTCCCGTAAATCGCCGGAGATTCGGTACGCTTGTCGGCGCGGGCGCGCTGGCGTCGATGCTGCCGATATCGGCGGGGGCGGCCGGGCCGGTCAAGGGCCGCGATGTGGAGATCAAGACCGCCGACGGCACCGCCGACGCCTATTTCGTCGCGCCGGCCGAGGGCAGGCATCCGGGCGTGCTGGTGTGGCCCGACATTCGGGGCCTGCGCCCCGCCTTTCGCCAGATGGCCGACCGGCTCGCGGGTGAGGGCTATGCAGTGCTGACCGTGAACCCCTTCTACCGCTGGCAGAAATCGCCGGTCGTCGATGCCGCGAATGATTTCAGCGACCCTGCGATCCGCGACAAATTGTTCGGCTATCTGAAACAGCTGAACAAGACGCTCGTGACGACCGACGCCACGGCCCATCTCGCCTTCCTCGATGCGCAGAAGGAGGTCGATACGAAGCGCAGGCTTGGCACCACCGGCTATTGCATGGGCGGGGCGATGACGATCTACACCGCGGCGCTGAAGCCCGAACGTGTCGGCGCTGCGGCTAGCTTTCACGGTGGCGGCGTCGGCACCGACAAGCCCGACAGCCCGCACCTGCTGATCCCGGCGACGGGTGCCGGCTATCTGTTCGCGATCGCAGACAATGACGATCAGCAGGATCCCGAGGAAAAGAACCGGCTGAATGCCGTTCTGACCCCGCGCAAGCCTTGGCATGAGGTCGAGGTCTACAAGGGCGCGATGCACGGGTGGTGCCCGCCCGACGGTCGCGCCTATAACGAGGCGGCGGCCGAAAAGGCATGGGGCCGGATGCTCGAACTGTTCAAGGCCGAGCTGGCGTAAGGTTTGCGGCCGAAGGAGACGGCGGGATGTTATGGGCGGTCATCGGAATCATGCTGGTGGCGGTGCTGATCGTGAAGCTGTCCGGCGGCGCGATCCCCGGCATCACGCGAGGAGACCCGGCGCGACGCGACCCGCCGCGCGACGGCGGCGATTCGAGCTATGGTGATTCCACCTATTCTGCATCCCCGATGATGATGACCAGCGAAAGCGGCGGGGTGCCGACCTGCGATGTCGGTGACTCCGGCTGGAGCAGCGGCAGCGACGGCGATTGCGGCGGCGGCGGTGACGGTGGTGGGGACGGCGGCGGAGGCGGCGGCGGCGACTAGGGGGTCAGCGGCTCGCGGCGTAGCTTGCGTAGACGCGCTGGCCGCCGGGGCCGAAGGTCATGACCTTATAGGCTTCGCGGTGGTTGCCATGCTCCATTCCCGGCGATCCCGTCGGCATCCCGGCGACCGCAAGGCCGGTGACGCCCTTGGGCTTTTCCTTGAGCAGGCGGGCAATCTCCTTCGCCGGCACATGACCCTCGATGACATAGCCGTTCACCAGCACGGTGTGGCAGCTGCGCAACGCATCGGGGACGCCCTGCCGATCCTTGACCGCGTCCATATTGGCGGCGTTGACGATCTTCGCCGTGCCGCCGAGCGCGGTTTTTACCTGCGCCAGCCATTTAAGGCAGCAACCGCAGCCCGCGTCGCGGAACATCGTCGGATCGGCGGCGTGCGCGGCGCCGGCGGCGGCGAATAGAGCGGATACGGCGATCAGGGCACGGCGGGCGGGGGGCATGGTCGCTCCTTGGACATGGCAGCTGGTCCGAGGATAGCGACAGACGGCCCGCATGCAAGACGGTCACCCCATCGGGTAGAGGAACTCCTTGCCGACCTTGTCGAGCGTCTTCATCAACTCGTCGCTCAGCACCAGATCCTTCGCGGCGAGGATCGGATCGACCTGATCATAGGCGCTGACCCCGACGATCGTGGAGGCGACGAAGTCGTGCTGCTTCGACCAGGCCGTCGCCAGTGTGACGGGATGCAGGCCATTGTCTTCGGCGATCTGCAGATAGCGCGCCGTCGCCGCGAGCGACTTGTCGTTGACGAACCGGCGGCCCATCGCGGCCTGCCGGCCTTCCATGCCCAGATAGCGCGAAAAGCGCGCGCCCTCAGGCCGTGCGCCGCCCTGATATTTGCCCGACAGCACCCCGCCGGCGAGCGGCGAATAGGGGATCAGGCTGACGCCTTCCTGCCGGCAAACCTGCGCCAGCTCATCCTCGAAGCGGCGGTTGTTGAGGCTGAAATTATTCTGGATCGTGTGGTGGCGGGCGCCGCCCAGCCTCTCCGACGCGGCGAGCGATTTCATCAGCCCCCAGCTCGTCTCGTTCGAGCAGCCGAGGACGCGGACCTTGCCGACGCGGACGAGTTCGTCGAGTGCGTCCATCATCTCGTCATAGGGCGCGTCATGGTCGGGCCAGTGCGTCTGGTAGAGGTCGACATAGTCGGTCTGCAACCGCGTCAGGCTGTCGTCGATTGCCTGCATGATGTTCTTGCGGTCGAGCGCGGTCATGCCGTTCCGGCACGGCGACTTGAACCAGACATGGCTCGGTCCCGATACCTTCGTCGCCATGATGATCGCGTCGCGCGGCTTGGTCTTCATCCAGCGGCCGACGATCTCTTCGGTGCGACCGACCCATTTGATGTCGGGCGGCACCGGATAGCCCTCGGCCGTGTCGTAGAAATTGATCCCCTCGTCGAAGCAGCGGTCGAGAATCCGGAATGCCTCTGCCTCGTCGGTCTGGCTGCCGAAGGTCATCGTCCCCATGCAGATATCGGAGACGTGGATGGCGCTTTTTCCAAGGCGGCGGCTTTGCATGGCTCTCTTCTCCTCTGAGGGGAGCGCCGTCTTTAGGTTGCGGTTCGCAACCTTGCAATCGGGTCAGATGAGCAGCGCGAGCGATCCGACGAGCAGTGCAGCCATCGTCCAGTTGAAGGCCTTCAGCCGCGCCGGGCTGGACAGCCAGCCGCGCAGCGATACGCCCATCACCGCCCAGATGCTCGTCGAGGGCAGGTTGATGATCCCGAACACGGCGGCGACCAGCGCTACCGCTGCAAAATTGCGGTCGGGCGCATAGAGTGCGATCGCCGTCAGCGCCATCGACCATGCCTTGGGGTTCACCCACTGAAAGGCCATCGCCTGGAGAAAGCTCATCGGCTTGCCGCGGGGGCTGTCGCCATCGCCAGGTGCGCCGGCGTTGGCGATCTTCCATGCGAGCCACAGCAGATAGGCGACGCTCGCCACCTTGAGTATGATGTTGAGTACCGGAAACAGGTCGAACAGGCCCATTAGCCCGATCCCGACGAGGACGATCATCAGGGTGAAACCGACACCCACGCCCAGCGCGTGCGGCACAGTGCGACGGAGGCCGAAATTGGCGCCCGATGCCATCAGCATCATATTGTTCGGTCCCGGCGTGATCGACGAGACAAGCGCGAAAGCGGAGAGCGCGGCAAGGGTGGTCTGTTCCATGCGCGCAACATAATGCGTTTTGACGCGCGACGGATTGCAAAGATGGAGGGAGATCGCGTAGATTATGCAATCTATGAGCAAGATTGACACCATTGGCCGCAATATATTGCGCGAGCTATCACGCGACGGACGAATCTCGAACCTCGAGCTGGCGGAGCGTGTCGGGCTGTCGCCGTCGGCGTGCCTGCGCCGCGTGCAGGAACTTGAACGCAGCGGCGTGATCAAGGGCTATCGCGCGGTGATCGATCCAGCGAAGCTGGGGCTGACCTTTCTCGCTTATGTGACCGTCGGCCTGTCGTCGCACACCAAAAAGTCGCAGGCAGGGTTCGAGGCCGCGATGGCACTCGCCCCCGAGGTGCGCGAATGCCATAATATCACGGGCACGATCGAATATCTGCTGCGGGTCGAGACGCAGGATCTCGCCGCCTACAAGCATTTCCATACCGAGGTGCTGGGCGTGCTGCCGCAGGTCCATTCGATCACCACCTATGTGCTGATGGACTCGCCGAAGGACGAGCGGGCGTAGAATTTCTTCGCCATGCCCGCGAAGCGTTGAGGTTGAACCCGGCGATCTGCAACCGCATATCGGTTGCATGACGAAACTCTCCTTCCTCGATCTCGTGCCCGTGACCGACACCGGCACGATCGCCCAGTCGCTCGCCAACGCCGCCGACCTCGCGCGCCACGCCGAAGCGCTTGGCTATGAACGCTATTGGGTCGCCGAACATCACGGCATGACGGGGATCGCGAGTGCCGCAACCTCGGTCGTGCTCGCCCATATCGGGCAGGCGACGTCGAGCATCCGTATCGGCGCCGGCGGGATCATGCTGCCGAATCATGCGCCGATGGTGATCGCCGAGCAGTTCGGCACGCTTGAGGCGCTATTCCCCGGCCGTGTCGATCTCGGCCTCGGCCGCGCGCCAGGTTCTGACGGTGTGGTTGCGCGCGCGCTGCGCCGCAATCTTGCGAGCGACGAGCGTCAGTTTCCGCAGGACGTCGTCGAGCTGCAGGCCTTTCTTGCCGGCGATGACCGGCTCGGGATCCGCGCCGTTCCGGGCGAGGGAACGAACGTACCGTTGTGGATCTTGGGGTCGAGCCTGTTCGGCGCCCAGCTCGCGGCGATGCTCGGGCTTCCTTACGCCTTCGCCAGTCATTTCGCGCCCGACGCGCTCGACGAGGCGCTCGAAATCTATCGTCGCCAGTTCAAGCCTTCGGAACAATTATCCGAACCCTATGCCGCCGCCGCGTTCAACGTGTTCGCCGCCGACACGCGCGGGGAGGCCGAACTTCTGGCGTCGTCGCAGCAGCAGGCGTTCGTGGCGCTGCGCACCGGCAATCCCGGCAAGATGAAACCGCCGCTCGAAGGCTATAAGGACAGCTTGCCGCCGAACGCGCGCGCAATCCTCGATCATGTACTCCAATGCTCGGCGGTGGGGACAGTCGACGATGTCGCCGCGGGCCTCAAGGCCTTTCAGGTCCGCACCGGCGTCGACGAAATCATCGTTGCGTCGTCGATGTATGATCATGACGCGCGCAAGCATTCGGTCGCGCTGGCGATGCAGGCGGGGAAGTCGCTCTAACCCCCGTGTTGACGCAGCTCCGGCCGCGGCAGTATAGGGACGGTCCCACCAAGGGCGGCCCATCGGGGTCGCCTTTTTACTTTTGGTCTGTTTGGAAAGGTGCCTGACATGTCGATCACGCCGCTGATGCCCGTTTACCCCCGGTGCGGTGTGCGTCCGGTGCGAGGCGAAGGCGCCTATCTGATCGGCGAGCGAGGCGAGCGCTATCTGGACTTCGCGAGCGGTATCGCTGTCAACCTGCTCGGGCATGGCCACCCGCATCTGACGAAGGCGATTGCGGAACAGGCTGCGACGCTGATCCATGTGTCGAACCTCTATGGCAGCCCGCAGGGCGAAGCTTTTGCCCAGCGGCTGGTCGACAATACTTTTGCCGACACGGTGTTCTTCACCAACTCGGGCGCCGAGGCGGTCGAATGCGCGATCAAGACCGCGCGCGCCTATCATTCGAGCGCGGGCAATGCCCACAAGCATACGCTCATCACCTTCAACAATGCCTTCCACGGCCGCACGCTCGGCACGATCTCGGCGACCAATCAGGAAAAGCTGCGCAAGGGATTCGATCCGTTGCTTCCGGGCTTTGCCTATGCCCCGTTCGACGATCTCAACGCGGCGCTCGACCTGGTCGACGACAGCACGGCGGGTTTCCTTGTCGAGCCGGTGCAGGGCGAGGGCGGTATCCGTCCCGCGTCGCAGCCCTTCCTTCAGGGGCTGCGCGATATCTGCAACGAGCGCGACCTGATGCTGGTGTTCGACGAAGTCCAGTGCGGCGTCGCCCGCACCGGCTCGCTCTATGCCTATGAACAGTACGACCTCGCTCCCGACATTCTGGCGAGCGCCAAGGGTATCGGCGGCGGTTTCCCGATGGGCGCCTGCCTTGCCACGGAAAAGGCGGCACGCGGCATGGTGATCGGCACGCATGGCTCGACCTATGGCGGCAACCCGCTTGCGATGGCAGCCGGGCAGGCGGTGTTCGACGTGATCCTCGAGGAAGGGTTCCTCGATCAGGTTCAGGCGACCGGCGAACGGCTGCGCGGTGCGCTGGAACAGCTCATTCCGAACCATGATCATCTGTTCGAAAGCGTCCGCGGCATGGGCCTGATGCTCGGCGTCAAGATGAAGTCCGACAGCCGCGCCTTTGTCGCGCATCTGCGCGACAATCACGGGCTGTTGACGGTGGCAGCGGGCGACAATGTCATCCGCATCCTGCCGCCGCTGAATATCGAGCAGGGCCATATCGACGAGTGCATCGAGAAATTGTCGGCGGGAGCGGCGAGCTATACGCCGCCTGAAGTCTGATGCCCGATTTCCTGAACCTGTCCGACGCGGGCGGGGATGCCGTCGCGGCGATGCTGTCGGATGCGATCGACCGCAAGACGGCCCGCGTGGGCTGGCCGAAGGCGAAGCCCGACGCCGACACGCCGCTCGCCGACCATGTACTGGCGATGGTGTTCGAGAAGAACTCGACGCGCACGCGCTGTTCGTTCGATCTGGCGATCCGCCAGCTCGGGGGTGTCCCGATGATCCTCGATGCGGGCACGAGCCAACTCGGGCGCGGCGAGACGATTGCCGACACTGCGCGCGTGCTGTCGCGATACGCCGATGCGATCATGATCCGCACCGATCATCACGACAAGATCGAGGAATTGGCGCATCACGCCAGCGTTCCTGTCATCAACGGCCTGACCGATCTGTCGCACCCGTGCCAGATCGTCGCCGACCTGCTGACGATCGTCGAAAGCGGCAAGGCGCTGCCGGGGCTCGAGCTCGCGTGGCTGGGGGACGGAAACAATGTCCTCGCATCGCTGATCGAGGCGGCCGGTCTGTTCGGTTTCAACGTCCGGGCGGGCGTCCCGCAGGGCTATGAACCCGACGCGGGCTTCGTTGAGGCGGCGCGAGCGAAGGGCGCGAAGATCGACATCGTGCGCGACGCGCGCGAAGCGGTTGCGGGCGCCGATTTGGTCGTCACCGATACCTGGGTGTCGATGGGTCAGGATCATGCACATAACAAGCTTGCGGCGATGGCGCCCTATCAGGTCGACGAACGCCTGATGGGCGGCGCGAAGAGCGATGCGGTATTTCTCCACTGCCTGCCCGCGCACCGCGGCGAGGAAGTGGTCGATGCGGTGATCGACGGATCGCAGTCACGCGTCTGGGACGAAGCTGAAAACCGCGTCCACGCGCAAAAGTCGGTCCTTCTCTGGGCGCTCGGCAAGCTGTGAGCGAGATTATCGAAACCTGGTTCGACCAACCGCTGCCATTCACGATCAGCGATCGTCATGTGCGCGGACGACTCGTGCGGTTGGGGCCGGTCCTCAATATGATCATGGCCGCGCACAGCTATCCGCCGGTGGCGGAAAAGCTGCTTGCGGAGGCGCTCGCGCTGACGGTGCTGCTGGGTTCGACGCTGAAGGACGAGGGAAGCCAGCTCACCCTGCAGGCACAGACCGGCGGTGGCCCGGTCGAGCTGCTCGTCTGCGATTATCGCGATGGCGAGCTGCGCGGCTATTTGAAGTTCGACGCCGAGCGACTGGCCGAGGCCGGCTCGGACCCGACGCTGTTTGCGCTGTTCGGCGAAGGGTTCCTCGCGATCACCTTCGACCAGGCCGCGACCGGCGAGCGCTATCAAGGGATCGTTCCGCTCGAAGGCGCATCGATCGGGGATGCTGCCGAACATTATTTCGAACAGTCCGAACAGATTCCCAGCCTGATCAAGCTTGCGGCGCGTCATGATGCCGAGGCCGGGTGCGTCGCGGGCGGCCTGCTGCTTCAGCATCTGCCCGAGGGCGAGGTCGGGCGCGATCGCCTGCATGTGCGGCATGACCTGCCCGAATGGGAGCATGCCAAGGCGATTGCCGCCACGTTGAAGGACGAGGAACTCACCGATCCCGCAACCTCGCTCGAAACGCTCGCATGGCGCTTGTTTCACGAGGACGAGGTGCGCGTCGATCCGGGGAGTTTTATTTCGCGCGGCTGCCGTTGCAGCACCGATTATTTCGCCGGCGTGCTGTCGAAGTTTCCGGAATCCGAGCGTCGCGACATGGCAGACGATTCCGGTTTCGTGAACGTCGATTGCGCATTCTGTTCGCGCATTTTTCCGATCACGCTCGATGAGATCGCAGAACATAGCTGAACCGGCTGGTCCCGCTTTGAGGCGCTTGGCGACGACGAAGCGGGGCAAACTGGCGCCAAGCGGTTGAAATTCGCCCTCCGCGTTGCTATCTCCTCCTCAATGGGGTCGCATTTCCGTCCAACTATGGACGGCCGGATGGAAGGAAAAATGGCGATCTTGTCCCCCCTCTTCAGACTGTCGTTAATCGCGACCGGCGTTGCTGCGGCCACCGCGGTTCCGGCACAGGCCCCGTCGCTTGCCATGCTCGACCGGCTCGAAAAGGGCAGCTGGCAGCTGCGCGAGCGTGGCAAGGATGCCGTGCTGCAAACGATGTGCCTCGGCGATGCGCGGCGGATGATCCAGATTGAGCATCCGCAGACGAATTGCTCGCGTTATGTGATCGAGGATACGCCGGCGTCGGTGACAGTGCATTACACCTGTCCTGGCGCGGGGCACGGACGCACTACTATTCGCAGCGAGACGAACCGGCTGGTCCAGATCGATACGCAGGGGATCGCCGGCGGACGGCCTTTCTCGCAGGCGATCGAGGCGCGACGGACGGGCGCCTGCTCCTAACCCTTTGTTAACCACGCTCTGCTAGACGGGAGATGCGATGCACTGATGTGTGTCCTTCTCCCTAACGGCTTTCATGCCGAACTGGGCCGTGCTGCAACCGCCGCGCGGCCCATTTTCTTTGGTGCACCGCAACACTTGCGCGGACCTTGCCGCAGGCCTATCTGGCGCCGATGCAGCAAGTTTCCGGAAAAACGGTGATCGTCCTCCTGTCGGGCGGCCTCGACTCGATGGTCTGTGCGGGCCTTGCGCGCGAAGCCGGTGCGCGGGTCGTCGCGCTCACGATCGATTATAATCAGCGCCACCGCGTCGAACTCGACTCCGCAGCGCGGATCGCCGCCACTATTGGTGCGGCCGAGCATATCGTCCTGCCGCTCGACCTTCGCCGCTTCGGCGGTTCGGCGCTCACCGCCGATATCGACGTGCCGAAGGATGGTGTTGGCGAAGAGGTTCCGATCACCTATGTGCCCGCGCGCAACCTTATCTTCCTGTCGCTGACGCTCGGCCTGGCCGAGGCGCGGCAGGCGCAGGACATCGTCATCGGGGTCAATGCGCTCGACTATTCAGGCTATCCCGACTGCCGTCCCGAGTTCATCGCCGGGTTCCAGGATCTGGCGCGCCTCGCGACGCGCGACGGCGACAAGGGCGTCGACTTCAAGATCCATGCGCCGCTCCAGCATATGACCAAGGCCGATATCGCGGCCGAAGCCGCACGGCTCGGCATGGACGCCGGGATGAGCTGGTCGTGCTACGACCCGACGCCCGAAGGGCTGCACTGCGGCTATTGCGACAGCTGCCGTTTGCGTAGCAAGGGCTTTGCCGACGCCGGGCTGGCCGACCCGACGCGCTACGCCTGATCCGATGGTCTACGCCGTCAAAGAGATATTTCTGACGCTGCAGGGCGAAGGCTCGCAGGCGGGCCGCCGCGCGGTGTTCTGCCGCTTTGCCGGCTGCAATCTGTGGACGGGCCGCGAGCAGGATCGCGCCAAGGCCATCTGCCAGTTCTGCGACACAGATTTCGTGGGCACCGACGGCACCCTCGGCGGCAAATACCGGGCCGCCGAAGCGCTCGCGGCGGTCATCGCCGAAAGCTGGGGCGATAGCATGGGCGACCGCTACGTCGTGCTTACCGGTGGTGAACCGATGCTCCAGGTCGACGACGCGCTGATCAAGGCGCTGCACGCCGAAGGGTTCACGATCGCGATCGAAAGCAATGGCACGCACGCGGTGCCGCGCACCATCGACTGGATCTGCATCAGCCCAAAGGCTGGCAGCGAACTGGTTCAGACGAGTGGCGACGAATTGAAACTCGTCTGGCCGCAGCCGGGCAGCGATGTCGAGGCGCTGGCCGCGCTGGATTTCGAGCACCGGCTGATCCAGCCGCTCGACGACCCGCACGCCGCGGCCAATGTGCAGGCCTGTATCGATCTGGTAATGGCCGACCCGCGCTGGCGCCTGTCACTGCAGACGCACAAAAGCCTGGGCTTGCGCTAGAGCCTATTCAGCCTTCTTGGCCGCGCTGTCGGTTGCCGGAGCGGCCTTCTGCGTTGCAGGCGCTTCGACGGAATCGGGATTGGCGGGGGCCGCTTCGCCGCTTTCGGCGGGCGAATCGTCCTCCGGCTTTGCGGCATCCTTCTTGGTGCCATCGCTGGGAACGCTGTTGTCGACCGCCGTGCCGTCGCCCGACGCATTGTCGAGGATGATCATCGAATCGCTGACCGATCCGGGCTGAACCTCGACGGCATCAAGCTTGGTCGTCGTTTTTCCCGACGGCTCGCTGTTGCATCCGGCGAGCAGGACAAAGGGCAGGGCGATGAAGAGGATCCGCGTCATGGCGCCGTCCTAACCCCTTGGTGAAAGCTTGTCGAGAAAGGCCGGCGCCGTCTCGGCGAGCGCCTTGTCGACATCGGCGAAGGTTGCGGGATTGCCGAGCGCCGCGAGGCTCGTCACCGGAAATTCGGCAATGCCGCACGGCACGATGCCGGTGAAATGCAGAAGATCGGGATTCACGTTGAGCGAAAATCCGTGCAGCGTGACCCAGCGCTTCACCCGGACACCGATCGCGCCGATCTTGGCTTCGCGGCCGTCGCGGTCGTCGGTCCAGATACCGATACGGCCTTCTGCGCGGCGCGCTTCGACACTGAGCAGCCCGAGCGCGTCGATCACCCACCCCTCAAGCGCCGAGACATAGGCGCGCACATCGCGTCCGCGCTTGGTCAGGTCGAGTTGGACGTAGCCGATACGCTGACCGGGACCATGATAGGTGTAGCGGCCACCACGCCCGGCGTCGAAGACCGGAAAGCGCGGGTCGAGCAGTTCGGCGGGATCTGCACTCGTCCCGGCGGTATAGAGCGGCGGATGCTCGAGCAGCCAGATACGCTCGTCACCATCTCCGGCGTGTATAGCGGCAGCGCGCGCCTCCATATCGGCCAGCGCTGCGGCGTAGTCGGTAAGGCCGGAGGAAACGGTCCATTCGGGGGTTAGGGGGCTGATCATCGCGCCCGCTTCCTGCCGTTTCGCGTCTCGGGATGCAAGGGTGGGGGCGGCTTTCGGTAACAAGGCTGGACAATGGGAACGAAGGCGGTCAGTTTCAACCGCAACGGATTAGAGAAAATGACGGGGTATCAATGACAAAGTTCGACATGGGCGCGGCCTGGGACGATGCGACGACCCTCGTTCGCGCGCATCTTCCGCTCACCGGGGTGCTGGCCGGCCTCTTCTTCTTCCTCCCGGGCATGGCGATGGCGTTGCTAGGCCCGGTTCAGCTCGCTCCGCCCGATAACGCCACACCTGACCAGCTCATGGCGATGCTGATGGCCGATATGCGGCAGCAACTGCCGTGGCTTCTGGCGATCACCATGGCGTCGACGCTGGGCTCGATTGCCATATTGCGGCTTTGGCTGGCCCGGGCGGGGATCAGCGTCGGTGAGGCGCTGGCTTTCACCGTTTCGGTAATCCCGACGATGATCGCAATATTCCTGGTTCAGTCGTTTCTGTTCGGGTTCGCACTTTTGCTGTTCATTGTGCCGGCGATCTATCTTCTTGGCCGGTTTGCTGCCGTCTATCCGCTGGTGGCGGACCGGGATGTAAGGAACCCGTTCACTGCGCTGGCGGGAAGCTGGCAATTGACGAGCGGCAACGGCTGGCGCGTCGCCTTTTTCGTTTTCCTTTTCCTGCTTGTCCTGATCGTGATTTCGCTGATCGTGCAGAGCGTGACCGGGATTTTCGGTCTCCGTGGCTCGTTCGGCTATCTGATCGGAGGTGTGATCAATTCGGCAGTCGCGGCGGGTTTTGCCCTGCTCAACACGGCGGTGATCGCATCGGTCTATCGCCAGCTGTCGGTGAGAGGCTCGGGCGATATCTTTCAGTAAGCCGGAAATGGGCAGGAGACAGGGGTCGCCTAACGAAAAATGGGAAATGTCGGGTTTGGAGTAGGGGGAATGACATGATAAAAATGAGTATCGGCGCCGCCTTTTCGGAGACGTTCGCCTTCATAAGGACCAACTGGGCCCAGATGCTGGCGTGGACAGCTGGCGCGGTAGTGCTTTTGGCGCTGCTTGGCTATCTGGTGCTGGGATCGACTTTTACCGCGATGGCGATGGCACCCGCCGATCCGTCGGTGGCGATGGGCGCGGTTGGCCGGATGTTCCTGTTCGGGCTTTTCGCTGCGGTGGTCCTGTATGCCGTCTGCATGCTGGTCTGGCGTAGCGGACTCCATCCCGGAGAAGCGCCGAATTTCGGTTGGGCCTTGCAGGCCGGGCCAGCCTTCGCCTTCGGCATGTTCGTCGTCTTTATCGCGGCCTATATTGTCGTGATGATCCTCGCATTCGTGATGATGCTCATCTTCGGCGCAGCTTTCGCCGGGGCCGGGGGCTTCTCGCCGACAGCCTTTCAGTCGGGCGCCATGGGCGGCGGCGCGATCGCGCTGATGATCGTCTTCTATCTTGCGATCCTCGTCTTTTTCCTGTGGCTGTTCGGGCGCCTGTCCGTTGCCGGTCCGGTCATGGCCGATCGCCTGACGCGCAATCCGCTCACGGGCATCACCGAATCGTGGCGGATCACCGCAGCATCTCAGTGGACGATTGTCGGCTTCTACGTTCTCGTTTTCATCCTGTCGCTCGTATACGGCCTTGTGGCCGGCATGATCTTCGGCGGCATCATGGGAGCGGCCGCGTCCGGCGGGTCGGGCGTCGGTGCGATCATCTCGATCATTCTCATGGCGCTGGTGGTCTATGTGCCGCAGCTGCTGCTGTCGTTCGCACTGCCGGTCGGCATCTATCGTGCCATCGCGCCGCGTGCATCAGCAGACGTCTTCAGCTGATCGGTCGTCATTTTACAGAAAAGGGCGCTCCGGAAACGGGGCGCCCTTGTTGTATCAGCTCCACTTGGCGAGTGGCGGCAGGCTCATCAGGATTGCGTCGATATTGCCGCCGGTCTTGAGTCCGAAAAGCGTCCCGCGATCATAGACCAGGTTGAACTCGGCATAACGCCCGCGCCAGATCAACTGCTCTTCGCGCTCGGCCTCGGCGAAGGGCAGGCCCATGCGCCGCCGCACGATCTGCGGGAAGATGTCGAGAAAGGCTTCGCCGACAGCCTGGGTGAAAGCAAAGTTGCGATCAAATTCGGCATCGTCGCCGCATTCGAGATGATCATAGAAAATGCCGCCGACGCCGCGATGCACGCCGCGATGCGGGATATAGAAATAATCTTCGGCCCATTTGGAATAGCGCTCATAGACGTCGGGGCCATAGGGCGCACAGGCCGCGCGGAAGCGGGCGTGAAAGGCGTCGGTATCCTCGGCATAGGGAATCGGCGGGTTAAGGTCGGCGCCGCCGCCGAACCAGCGCTTCGTCGTCGCGAGGAAGCGCGTGTTCATATGCACCGCGGGAACATGCGGATTCGCCATATGCGCGACCAGGCTGATTCCAGTAGCAAAAAAGCTGGGATCCTCGCCCGCGCCGTGGATCGATGCGGCGAAGTCGGGCGCAAACTCGCCGCCGACGGTCGACACGTTGACGCCGACCTTCTCGAACACCTGCCCGGTCATCACACCGCGCACGCCGCCCCCGCCTTCACCTGTCGCGAGGCCGTCGGCTTCGCGGTCCCACGATGTATAGGCGAAGCTGGCATCGCTTCCCGCCTCGCGCTCGATCGCCTCGAATTCGGCGCAGATCCGGTCGCGCAGCGATTCGAACCAGGTCCGCGCCTGCTGCTGCTGGTTGTCGAGCGAGATCATGCGGAAAAGCCTTTCGTCTGGCGGAGTGCCTCGGCGAGCGCGATGCCAGCCGCGACCGCGACATTCAAGGATCGAAAGCCCGGTTGCATTGGAATCGCGACCCGCGCGGCGACGGCTTCGTGCACATGATGCGGAACGCCGGCGCTCTCGGACCCGAACAGCAGGATTTCGCCCTGCTCGAACGCGAAGTCGGGCAGGGGAGTCGCGCCTGCAGTCGTCAGCAGTACGATCCGCTGCCCCCCGATCTGCGACCATTGCCGGAACGCGTCCCACGATGGATGCCGCCGCACATTCGCGCGCACCGCATAGTCCATGCCCGCGCGTTTCAGCGCCGCATCGCCAAAGGGAAAGCCGCACGGCTCGACGATATGCGCGGGTGCGCCGAAACAGGCGGCAGTGCGCAGGATCGTGCCGACATTGCCGGCGATATCCGGCTGAAACAGGGCGATTTCCATGGCAGGAGCATAGCCGCGCGCGGCGCGGAAATCGAGGGCCGGAGGTGACGGTGCAACCACGTATGCGCAAAGCGGAAATTGCCTGTTGGCAAGCCCGGACTGTGCGGCTATCAGGCCCGCAATTCCCGGAGGGGCCGCCGGGCTGCGCCATTTCGTGTGCGCGTTAGCAGGGCGGGTCACTCCTTCTTGGGAACTATGTCAGTTCACCCATGCAAGGGCAGTCGAATGACCAGTGAAACCGATACTTCCGCCGGCATCGAAGATGGCGTGCGGCGCCGGGACTTCATCAACATCGCAGCAGTCAGTTTTGCCGGTGTCGGTGCGGTCACGGTGGTGCTCCCCCTGGTCAATCAGATGAATCCCTCGGGCGACGTGCTTGCCCAGTCGACCACCGAAATCGATATTTCGTCGATCCAGCCGGGCCAGGCGATCAAGACCAGCTGGCGCAAGCAGCCGGTTTTCGTCCGCAACCTCGTTCCGGCCGAGATCGCCGCGGCGAAGAAGGTTCCGCTCAGCGACCTGCGCGACCCGCAGACGATTGACGAGCGTACCAAGCCCGGCAAGGAAAACTGGCTGATCACGCTCGGCGTTTGCACCCATCTGGGCTGCGTGCCGCTCGGCGCAGCCGAGGGTGAGAACCGCGGCGACTTCGGCGGTTATTTCTGCCCGTGCCACGGTTCGCATTACGACACCGCAGCGCGTATCCGTAAGGGCCCGGCACCCAAGAATCTGGTTGTGCCGCCCTATGAATTCAACAGCGACACCGTCGTGACGATCGGCTGAGGAGCGAGATAAGATGAGCTTTCCCTGGGCCAAGAATTATGAACCGCAGCAGCCGCTGATGAAATGGCTGGACGATCGGCTGCCGCTGCCGCGCCTCGTCTATAACGCGGTCGGCGCCGGCTATCCGGTTCCGCGTAACCTCAACTATTTCTGGAACTTCGGCGTCCTCGCGGGCGTCGCGCTGGTGATCCAGATCGTGACCGGTATCGTGCTGGCAATGCATTATGCCGCAAACGCGGGCGTCGCGTTCAACTCGGTCGAGCACATCATGCGCGACGTGAATGCCGGCTGGCTCATCCGCTACGCGCATATGAACGGCGCGAGCATGTTCTTCATCGTCGTCTATCTGCACATCTTCCGCGGTCTTTATTACGGTTCGTACAAGGCGCCGCGCGAAATGGTGTGGCTGCTCGGCGTCGTGATCTTCCTTCTTATGATGGCGACCGCTTTCATGGGCTATGTGCTTCCCTGGGGCCAGATGAGCTTCTGGGGGGCGCAGGTGATCACCGGTTTCTTCTCGGCCATTCCTGCCGTCGGCGAGCCGATCCGCGTGTGGCTGCTCGGGGGTTTTGCGCCGGACAACGCCGCGCTGAACCGCTTCTTCTCGCTGCACTATCTGCTGCCGTTCGTGATCGCGGGCGTTATCATCCTGCACATCTGGGCGCTGCACATCCCGGGTTCGTCGAACCCGACGGGCATCGAGGTGAAGGACGAACAGGACACCGTTCCGTTCCACCCCTATTACACCGCGAAGGACGGCGTCGGCGTTGGCGTGTTCCTGCTGCTGTTCACCGTGCTGACCTTCTTCAGCCCGAACCTGCTCGGCCATGCCGACAACTATATCGCGGCGAACCCGCTCTCGACGCCGGCGCATATCGTACCCGAGTGGTATTTCTGGCCCTTCTACGCGATCCTGCGCGCCTTCACCTTCAACTTCCTCTGGATCGATGCGAAGCTGTGGGGCGTCATCGCGATGTTCGCGGCGATCGCGCTGCTGTTCTTCCTTCCCTGGCTGGACAGTTCGCCGGTGAAGTCGTCGAACTATCGTCCGCTCAACCGCATCTTCTTCTGGCTGCTCGTCCTTGACGTGTTCGTCCTCGGCTATTGCGGCAAGAGCCCGGCGGAGCAGCCGTATGTGATCTTGAGCCAGCTCGCTTCGATCTATTATTTCGCGCACTTCCTGATCATTCTGCCGATCATTTCGCGGATCGAGCGGCCGCTTCCGATGCCGAACTCGATCACCGAATCGGTTCTCGCAAAGCATGCCGACGCGCCGTCGGCAGCCACGGCCTGAGCGCCGGACTTTAATAGGAGCTGATACAGCCATGGTTCGTCCGCTCGGTTTTCTCGTCGGTCTGGGTTTCATCGTCGCACTGTTGTGCGCGATCGTCACCACGCCGCTCACCAATGAGCCCAATGCTTCACACGAGTTCCACAAGCATCCGGAACATCTGAAGCTCTCCAGTGATGGCCTGCTGCCGCACTGGAACAAGGCCCAGCTTCAGCGCGGCCTTCAGGTGTACAAAGAGGTCTGCTCGGCATGCCACAGCCTGAATCTCGTCGCTTTCCGTGACATCGCGGATCTCGGTTACACCGAGGGTCAGGTGAAGACTTTCGCCAAGGGCTTCCAGGTCCCGTCGATCAATCCCGATACGGGCGAGCCGGCGACGCGTGATGGCCTGCCGTCGGACCATTTCCCGGCGCCCTATGCAAACGAAGTTGCGGCGCGTGCGGCGAACAACAATGCGCTGCCGCCCGATCTCTCGCTGATCACCAAGGCGCGCGAAGGTGGCAAGGACTATGTCTATTCGCTGCTGACCGGCTTCCAGAATCCCCCGGCGAACCTGCCGAAGGAGCTGAAGCCGGGCACGGGGCTGCACTACAACCCCTATTTCGCGAACCTCAACCTCGCGATGGCGCCGCCGCTGACCAAGGGGCAGGTGACCTTCGCCGACGGTTCGCCGAACACGGTCAAGGCGATGGCGGCCGACGTCAGTGCCTTCTTGGTGTGGACCGCCGAGCCGAAGCTGGTGAAGCGCGTGTGGACAGGCTGGGCCGTGTTCTTCTACCTGCTCATCTTCACCGGCCTGACCTATATGTCGTACCGGAACATCTGGGCCGACAAGAAGCATTGAGGACCTGAGGGAGGGCCGTCGGAATGATCGCCCTCCCGCCTCAGCCCGACCTCGACCTCGCGTCGCTTGTTCGCACCATCCCGGACTTTCCCAAGCCGGGCATCCAGTTTCGCGACATCACGACACTGATCGGCGACGCCGCCGGCTTTTCGGAAGCCGTGCGGCGTCTTTCGATTCGTGCTGCCACTTATCGCCCCGATTATATCGTTGCGGTCGAAGCTCGCGGCTTCCTGTTCGGTGCGGCGATGGCGACCGCGATGGGGATCGGTCTCGTTCCCGTTCGCAAGGCGGGCAAACTGCCCGGCGTAACAATTGGCGTCGATTACGAGCTTGAATATGGCACCGACCGGCTCGAACTGCACGAGGGTGCCGTGCTGCCCGGTCACCGCGTCGTGCTGGTCGACGATCTGCTCGCGACCGGGGGGACGATCATCGCCGCTGCCGAATTGATGCGAAGCGTCGGTGCCGAGGTCGCGGCGGCTCTGTTCGTTATCGACCTGCCTGACCTGGGCGGCTCGCAGCGGCTGCTATCTGCGGGGTTGGCGTGTGAGACGCTGATCGCCTTCGACGGCGACTGATCACCCTAAGGGCGTGGATCATGTTCTGGCCATTCAGGATTTGCTTGCCGCGGATCCCCGTCGTTCGGAGGCACTCTCTGCGGTTGCCGATCTATCGCTCCCCGATGCGTGGATTGGCGCGGGCTTCATCCGCGACGCAGTCTGGGATCACTTGCATGGCCATTCCTTCGCGCCGCCGGCGGGCGATGTCGATGTGGTCTGGTTTGCGCCTGATATGCCCCTTGAATCTGCCGACCGCGACATCGAGGACAGGCTTCGATCCATGCTTCCCCAATTTACCTGGTCGGTGAAGAATCAGGCAAGGATGTATTCTCGGAATGGAGACATGCCTTACACGTCCGTTGTGGATGCGATGATGCATTGGCCGGAAACAGCGACCGCGGTGGCCGCGCGATATGACGGTCGCAAGATCGAGGTCAGCGCGCCATTCGGTCTCGACGACCTATTCGCATTAAGGCTGCGACCGACGGCTGCTTTCGTCGAAAGGAAGCTCTCGATCTTTCAGGAGAGGCTGCGCTCGAAACGCTGGCTGGAGCGATATCCCATGCTGACCTTGGTCGACCGGTAGCATGGGCAAAGAAAAAGCCCGCGCCGGAGCGCGGGCCATGCTCGCCCCCGTGGCAAGCTCGACGATCCCTAGAAAGGGATCCAGTTCTGCTTTTTGCGGATCTTCATATAGCCGGCGTTGATGCCGAGCCGTGCGCCAACGCCGACGCGGATCGGAATCAGCACGACGTCGCCGCGGCGCAGGTAGCTGGCGTTGAAGCCCCCGATCAGATAGGCGGCGCCTTCGCCCGCGGGATAGCGCTTGTAGAGATCCTCGGTATCGAAGAGGTTGTAGACCAGCACGAAGGTGCTGCCGGCGTTGGCGCCGGCGTCGAAGCCGATCGACGGGCCGTTCCAGTAGACAGGCTTTTCGCCCTCCACTTTGTGATGCAGGGTGCCCGAACCATAGCGAACGCCCAAGCCGAGCGCGCCGCTGGCTTCGCGGCCGACGATATAGGCGTTGGGCTCGCCTTGCTTCTTCAGGATATCTTCGATCAGTCCGGCCAAGCCTTGCGCGCCCTTGCCGAAGACGCCTTCGGCGGCGCCGATCAGATCGTCCTTCTTGTAAGTCGTTCCGTCGGCGGCGCTCGTCGTCAGGGCGTCCGCCGTCGTCGAGGTGCCGGTGTCGGGGGTCGTCGAATATTGCTGGTCGCCCGTCGCGAGGTCGCTGTTCAGCGTCGGGTCGGTCGTTGAATAGTCGCTCGGCGGCGGGGCCGGGGGCTGCGGGTTGTCCAGATCCGAATCGATCGCGCTGTTCGGATCGACCGACGTCATCTGCGCATGCGCAGAGACCGGCGCAAGCGCCAGCCCGATCGATGCGAAAGCCGTGACGGCGAAAGCGGCAAGCGTTTTACGCATAAATCCCCCAAATCGGCAGACGCGTCGTGCGCTGCGCGGGTTAACCATGACTCGGACTGTGAATCGCGGGCAATGAATGGGCGATGACTTGAGTCGATTTTGCGCCAGACCGAATCCTTTTCGCTGCGAATTGCCGAACGACGACACGAAAAAGGCGAATGTTTGCCGTTGCGGGGCGCGAAAGCCATAGCTATAGCGCCCTCCAAGCCAACTGTCGTTCGCGCGGCAGACCATGCGGAGACGTGGGTGAGTGGCTGAAACCAACGCTTTGCTAAAGCGTCGTACGGGGAACCGTACCGAGGGTTCGAATCCCTCCGTCTCCGCCACTTTTTTTCATAGCAGCCAACGAAACCGTCGCGTCCCCGGCGGGGATCATATACTATTACTAGGCCGTTCCGCAGAAGAGGCAGACCATGGCCAGGCTTGTGTTCGGGATGAACCAGTCGCTCGACGGCTATGTCGATCACATGGCGTTCGGGCCGAGCGCGACGCTGTTTCGCCATTTCATTGAGGAGGCGCGCGAACAGACCGGCAGCCTGTACGGCCGCCATGTCTACGACCTTATGCGCTATTGGGATGCGGATGACCCCGAATGGGATGCGGACCGGCGGGCTTTTGCGGACGCGTGGCGGGCGCAGCGCAAGTGGGTCGTGTCCCGCTTGTCGCCGTCGGTCGGTCCGAACACCGTGCTGATCGGCGGCGACCTGGAGCGCGCTGTCCGCCACCTGAAAGCGGCCCATGAAGGCGAGATCGAAGTTGCCGGCCCCGATCTTGCGAACAGTCTGACCACTCTTGGCCTGATCGACGAATATCGGATATATCTGCACCCTGTCGTGCTCGGTCGGGGCACGCCCTATTTCGCAGGCCCCCGGCCGCCGCTTCGTCTGGTGGCGCACGACCGGATTGATGACGACGTCATCCGCCTGAAGTACGTGCCTCTCTGATCACACGGTCGCGAGCAGCGCGAGCACGACGCCGATCGCTACAAGCAACAGACCCACCGCTTCGTGCCAGCGCACCGGTTCGCGCAGATAGAAGTGAGCGAAGCCGATGGTGAAGATCACCTCGACCTGACCCACGATCCGCACTAGCGCGGCGGGCGCCGCTGCGAAGCCGGTATACCAGCATGCCGAACCAAGCGCGGAGAGCAGACCGACTTGGCTCGACGAGCGCCACGAGCGCGCCACCGCAGCCAGCGTTCCGCGATCACGCGCGATGATCCATCCCAGATGAAGCGTGCTTTGCATCGCCATCACGACGACCAGCGTCACCAGCGCCGAGGCGACGACATCAAGTTCGGGCAACTCGGCGGTCGCCAGCTTGATCGCGATCGCGGCGCACGCGAACATCGATCCCGCGCCAAGCCCGCACAGGGCTGCCGGCTGGCGGAGCGCTTGCCACGCCTGTCGCGCCGAAATTCCTCCGCCGGCCAATGCAAGGATCAGCACGCCTGCGACCCCGGCCAATATCCCCGCCCACGCAAGCAGCGGCAGGCGCTCGCCCAGGAAGAGGGCGGTGACCAGCGCTGCCTGAATCGCTTCGGTCTTGGAAAAGGCGGTGCCGACGACAAAACCGCGATGACCGAAAGCGAGGATCAGCAGGATGGTCCCCGCCATCTGGGTAACGGCGCCAATGGCGGAAAGGCCAAAATAGGCGGAGGAAAAGGGCGGCAATGTGGTGCCGCGCAGTCCTAGCCATGCCGCGGCGAACAGGAACGCGAAAGGCAGGCCATAGAGATAGCGGACGAGCCCCGCGCCGCTCACGCTGAGTTCGGCCCGCAAACGTTGCTGAAGCGCGGTACGCCACGCCTGGAACAGGCCGCCGAACAGCGATGCGGGAAGCCAGATCGGGTTCACATCATGTCTTTCAGGCGGCCATTTGCCGGTGCTCGCCTTGCTGCCGATCGCCGAATCGTCCGTCTCCCCATCGCGCCCACTTGCCTCGCGCGCCGCGTTCGGCCTATATAATTAGTATTCTAAGTAAATAGGGGCCGGGGCGCAACGGTGCAAATGCAATCGGGGGACAGGAAAGACAATATGAACGATTGTGCTATCGGCAGGACGAAAGCCGGCGCGCGATGACGTCGCCGCGAACGCTCTACGACAAGATATGGGATGCCCATGCGATCGCCGACGACGATGGCGAGACGCTTCTCTACATCGATCTGCATCTGCTCCACGAGGTGACCTCGCCGCAGGCGTTCGCGGGACTGGCCGCCGCAGGGCGGCCCGTGCGGCGTCCGGAACGGGTATTGGCGCTGTCCGATCACAACGTCCCGACGACAGGGCAGGCCGCTGGCCCCGCAGGCGTGGAAGATGCTGAAGCCCGCGCCCAGCTCGAGGCGCTTGTCGAGAACACCCGCCGGCACGGGATCGAGAATTTTCCGATGGGCGATCCGCGCGGGGGGATCGTCCATGTTGTCGGGCCCGAGCAGGGGCGGTCGCAGCCCGGCATGACGATCGTTTGCGGCGACAGCCATACCTCGACCCATGGCGCGTTCGGCGCGCTCGCCTTCGGGATCGGGACGTCGGAGGTCGAGCATGTGCTTGCGACGCAGACGATCCGCCAGCGCCGGTCGCGCAACATGCGGGTCCGCGTCGAGGGGCCATTGGGACCCCACGTCCACGCCAAGGATCTGGCGCTTCATATTCTCGCTGTGATCGGCGTCGACGGTGCCACGGGGCATGTCATTGAATATACGGGCGACGCCATAGAAGCTCTCTCGATGGAGGGCCGGATGACTCTCTGCAATCTCAGCATTGAAATGGGCGCGCGCGCCGGGTTGATCGCGCCCGACGCAACGACCTTCGCCTATCTCGCGGGGCGCCCGGCGGCTCCGATGGGTGCAGCTTGGGACGAGGCGCTTGCCCGCTGGCATGCGCTGCCCAGCGATCCCGATGCCCGCTTCGACCGCGAGGTCTCGATCGACGCGGCGACGGTCAGCCCGATGGTTAGCTGGGGGACGAATCCGTCGCAGGTGATCGGCATCGATGCGCTGATACCGGACCCCGCCACGCTGCCCGACGATGATGCGCGCGCCGTGGCGGAACGCGCGCTTGCCTATATGGATCTGGCGCCCGGCCAGCCGATCGCCGGAACGCGGCTCGACCGCATCTTCATCGGCAGCTGCACGAACAGCCGGATCGAGGATCTGCGGATCGTCGCCGACGTCGTGCGCGGTCGCCGCGTCGCGCCGCATGTGCGCGCGATGGTCGTTCCCGGATCCGGGCTGGTGAAGCGGCAGGCGGAGGCCGAGGGCATCGATAGGGTGCTCCGCGCGGCGGGATTCGACTGGCGCGAGCCGGGCTGCTCGATGTGCGTCGGGATGAATGCCGATCGGCTGCAACCCGGCGAGCGTTGTGCCGCAACCTCGAACCGTAATTTCGAAAATCGTCAGGGGCGCGGCGGGCGCACGCATCTGATGAGCCCGGCACTCGCCGCCGCGAGCGCAATTGCCGGCCGTATCGCCGATCCTGCCAATCTCGATTAGGTCGTCGCCTCGAAGCGAGCGATGGCGCCTTCGTGGCGCATCGTGCGGGTGATGTCGTCGAGGCCTTCGATCAGCGTCCGGCGATCGTCGGGATCGATAGCAAAGGTGATCGCTTCGCCCGATGCCAGGATGATGTGCTGCCCGATCAGATCGATCGAGATCGGCGCGAACTGCGACAGGGCGATTTCGTCGCGCAGCCGCTCGCAAACATCGTCGGGCAGGCGGATCAGCAACAGGCCGTTCTTGCGTGCATTGTTCGAGAATATGTCGCCGAAACTGGGCGCAATCACGCAGCGGATTCCGAAATCGGCGAGCGCCCATACCGCATGCTCGCGCGACGATCCGCAACCGAAGTTTCGGTCGGCGATCAATATCTGCGCGGCCCTGCAGCCTGTATGATTAAGGACGAAATCGTCGCGTTCGGTCCCGTCCGGGGCGTAGCGCAATTCACGGAATGCATGCCGGCCCAAGCCGTTGCGCGTCAGGGCCTTCATATATCGTGCAGGGATGATCATGTCCGTATCGACATTGGCAAGCGGCAGCGGCGCGGCGACGGCGGTCAGCCGGGTGAATTTTTCCATGGGCTTCTCTCAATAACTTAGTATCCTAAGTATAATCGCGAGCATGGCTTGTCCAACGATATCGATACCCGAAGCTATTGCCGCGCGATTCGTAGAGGCCTAAGGTTCGGGAAAAAGGGGAAGTCTGGTGGCAAAGAACAAAGTCTTTCGGCATCCCGCCGAATATTACACCAACCCGGAAAACAGTATCGGCTATCTTGCCCGTATCGTTTTTCGGTCGTTTTCGCGGCTGCTTGAGCGCGGGACGCTGAAGCATGACGTGTCGGCGGGACAGTGGCGGTTCCTGCGCCAATTGTGGCGCGAAGACGGGGTCACGCAGCGCGAACTCAGCGAGCGCGTAGGGATGCGCGAGCCGACGACGGTGGTCGCGCTGAAGGGGCTCGAAAAGGCCGGCTTCATTACGCGCAAGAAGACCGAGGACGATCGGCGCAAGACTTTCATCTATTTGACGCCGCACGCGAAGAAGCTCGAGCTGGTCCTCGCGCCGATGAATGCCGAGGTTCATGAAGTTGCGACGCGCGGAATGACCGACGAAGAGGTCGAGACTCTGCAGGCGCTGATGCGCAGGGTTATCGATAATTTGGCCGATGAAGCAGCAAAGCTCTCGACGCTCTCGGACGTCAAAGCCTGACGTTCGCGCCAAAGGGTGTTGCGACCCGTCTCGAAAATAGATTAGTATTCTAATCATTTTGACGGGAGGGAAGATTGACGAAAATTGCTGTAATTGTCGGAAGCACGCGCGAGGGCTCGTTCAACCGCGCCCTGGGAAAGCTCGCGATTGCTGCGCTTGAGCGCCATGGCGCGACGGTTACCGATGTCGATCTCGCCAGCTTTGACCTGCCGCTCTATTCGGCGGCTCTGGAAGCGAATGCCTTTCCGGCGGACGCCCAGCGGCTGAAAGCGGTGTTTGCTGCCCAGGACGGGCTGCTGTTCCTTTCGCCCGAATATAATGGCTCTCTGCCGCCATTGCTCAAAAATGCGATCGACTGGGCGTCGCGCCCCACCGGCGACGAATCGCTCGTCGCGCTGAGCGCCTATCGCGGCAAGGCGAGCGCGGTCATGTCGGCGTCAATCAGCCCGTTTGGCGGGCTGCGCGGACTGATGCACCTGCGCCAGATCCTCTCGACGATCCAGACGCTCGTCATTCCCGAACAGGTGCTGATTCCGAATGCCCACGCGGCGTTCGATGCTGACGGCAATCTCGTCGAGCCGCTGCCCGCGACCTTGGTTGACATGACCGCCGCGCGGCTGGTCGCCGTGGCAAAGGCGCTTGCGACCTAGTCCGGATCTTCGCGTTCGATGTTGTCGCCCCAGTCGGCCTCGAGCGTGGCGATCAGCTCGGCGAACCGGTCCTGACCCAGCCGTTCGGCGAGCTGGTCGGACAGCGCGTCCATGGCATGCTGCGCATCCTGTCGCATTCGTGCGCCGGTCTCGGTCAACGAGACGACCATGTGGCGACGGTCATCGGGATCGGGTTCCAGCGCCACGATGCCGACCGCGACCATCTGGTTGATCGTGCTGTGGATCGCCTGACGCGAGACGCCAAGGTTGCGTGCTATGTCGGACGGACGAACGATGCCGGTGACGATATTGGTCATCACCATCGATTGCGGCCGGCTGACGTCGGGCCAGCCGCGATTGTGAAGCCGGGCCTGAAGGCCTTCGTCAAGCCAGCAAAAGCGCTGGAAAAGGGCGATGATAAGCTGGTTGGTGTGCATGCGGTGCTGGCGATATACCCCTGTTGCCGGCGGCAGGCCGACACGCCACGCTAGAAGAGCGTGCCGGGCGAAGCAAGGCGGGAGCAGCGTTGCAAAGGTAAAATGCTTAGTATACTATCTTTCTGGTGAAGCGAGGGAGATACGCGCCGCATGGACGGGTTGATGCAGAATGTGCCGCTGACGGTAGACCGGATCATCGACCATGCCGCAGCGTGGCACGGCGACCGCGAAGTGGTGTCGCGGGATGCCGAAGGCGGGGTGACCCGCTCGACCTATGCCGCCATCCATGCCGATGCGAAGCGGGTGTCGAACGCACTCGCGGCCGAAGGAATGAAGCCCGGCGACCGTGTCGCGACGATGGGATGGAACAGCGCACGCCATCTCGCCGCCTGGTATGGCGCTGCGGGTATGGGCATCGTCCTCCATACGCTCAATCCGCGGCTGTTCCTTGAGCAGATCGCCTATATTGCGAACCATGCCGGCGACCGCCTGCTGATCGCCGATCCCGCGACCGCCGATCTGGTTGAAGAGTTACTGCCGCAGGTGCCGAGCATCGAGAAGGTGATCTTCTTCTGCGACGCGGACTCGCTGCCGAAGACCAGCTATCCTGCCGTCTCCTTCGACGACTGGATCGCCGGCCAGCCGGCCGATCATGCGTGGGGCGATTTCGACGAAAATGCAGCGTGCGGCCTCTGCTACACCAGCGGCACGACCGGGAATCCCAAGGGCGTCCTCTATTCGCATCGCTCGAACTATATTCACGCCCTGATGACGCTCCAGCGTGACGCGCTCGGCCTGTCGGCGCGCGATACCGTGCTGCTCGTCGTGCCGATGTATCATGCCAATGCCTGGGGTGTCGTCTATTCGGCGCCCGCGGTCGGGGCAAAGCTGATCCTGCCGGGCCAGCGCATGGACGGCGAATCGATCTATAATCTGATCGAGGAAGAGGGCGTGACCTATTCGGCCGCCGTCCCGACGGTGTGGCAGATGCTGCTGCAATATATGCAGGAAAACGGAAAGCGCTTCACGACGCTTCAGCGCGTGACGATCGGCGGGTCGGCTTGCCCCGAATCGATCATCCGTACCTTCCGCGACGACTATGGCGTCGACGTCATTCAGGGTTGGGGTATGACCGAAACTTCGCCGCTCGGCACGGTGTCGGTCCCCAACGCGTCGGTTGCGGCAAAAGGCGACGATGCGCAAATGGCGTACAAGCTGAAACAGGGCCGTCTGCTTTGCGGGCTGGAGATGAAGCTGGTCGATGACGCCGGCAATCGACTGCCGCACGACGGCAAGACCCCCGGCCGGCTTATGATCAAGGGGCCGACGATCGCTCGCGGCTATTTCGGCGGCGAGGGCGGCGATGTTCTCGACGCCGAAGGCTTCTTCGACACCGGCGACGTCAGCACGATCGACGGCGAAGGCTATATGCAGATCACCGACCGCGCGAAGGATGTCGTGAAGTCGGGCGGCGAATGGATCAGTTCGATCGAGATCGAGAATATCGCTATGGGGCATGATGCGGTGGCGAACGCGGCGGTCGTCGGTATCGCGCATCCCAAGTGGGACGAACGGCCAATCCTCCTTTGCGAGCTGAAGCCGGGAGCGAGAGCGTCAGCCGATGATCTCAAGGCCTATCTCGACGGAAAGATCGCGCGCTGGTGGATGCCCGACGATGTGCTGTTCGTCGGCTCCATCCCGCTCGGCCCCACAGGCAAAATCGACAAGAAGGCGATCCGCGCGGGACTCGACGGCTATAAACTGCCTTTCGACGTGACCCGCTGACAATAATCATATCAGGAGAGACATAATGCTGGATCCGAACGGGATCGAAGGACTGGACGCGCAATTCATCGGATTGGTGTCGCCGACGGCGCCGCGCATTCAGGCGGGCGGGCACCCGTGCCAGGGCATATACTGGACTGAAAGCGGCAAGCGGCCGAAGGTCGCGATCATCGCGACCCACTATAATGTCGATTTCTCCGAACATTATATCGCCCCCTATTTTGCGCGGCAGGGTTTCGGCTTTCTCGGCTGGAATACGCGTTATCGCGGTGTCGAAGACCAGTTCCTGCTCGAGCATGCGATACTCGATATCGGGGTCGGGATGACGTGGCTCAAGGAAAAGGCCGGGGTCGAACAGATCGTCATCCTTGGCAACTCGGGTGGCGGCTCGCTGATGGGTGCCTATCAGGCCGAGGCGATCGCGCCGACGCTGACCGACCGCTTGCCGTCGATCGGACAGGACGCGCTGGCGAGCCTCGTGAAGGGCGATCTCTACATCAGCTTCAATGCGCATCAGGGGCGGCCCGAAGTGCTGACCGACTGGATGGACGCATCGGTGATCGACGAAAATGATCCGACGCTGACCGATCCCGAACTCGATCCGTTCAACCCGGACAATGGGCCGCCCTATTCGGAGGCGTTCATTGCAAAATATCGCGCCGCACAGCGTGCGCGCAACCAGCGGATCACCGATTGGGCCAAGGCTGAGCTCAAGCGCCTCAACGACGCGGGCATTCCCGACCGTATCTTTCCGATGTTCCGCTGCTGGGGCGACATCCGCTGCGTCGATCCGTCGATCGACCCGTCGGACCGCAAGTCCAACTGGTGCTATCGCGGCGACCCGGCGATCGCGAACCGCACGCCCAGCATCGGCCGCGCAAACACGATCAAGACCTGGCTCAACATGTGGAGCCTCGAAACTTCGCCGTGTCAGGGGCAGCCGCATCTGGTGAAGCATGATACGCCCGCGTTGGTGGTACAGGGAACTGCCGACACCGGGGTCTTCCCAAGCGACGCACACAAGATTTTCGACTTTCTCGGTTCACAGGACAAGACGCTCGAACTGATCCCCGGCGCGCATTATTTCGAGGACTCGATCGAAGAGCGCCAGAATGCGGCCGATCTGGTCGGCGCGTGGATCCGGGAGAAGCTGTGACGTGACGGTCGACGCCGACATCATCGACGGATTGCGCGACGCCGGCCTAGTGGGAGAGGGCGATGTCGTCCTCGAGCCACTGACCGGAGGCGTGTCGTGCGACGTCTGGAAGGTCGAGACGCCCGGGGGTCCGATTGTCGTCAAGCGTCCGTTGCCGCAACTTCGCGTCGCTGCCGAGTGGCTTGCGCCGGTCGAACGCGGGCAGAGCGAAGTTCGCTGGCTGCGGCGCGCACGCGGCGTAGATGCCAGTATCGCGCCCGAGGTACTGGCCGAGCTGCCCACCGGGCACGCCTTCGCCATGCGCTTTCTGCCCGGCTGCCCGGTGTGGAAGGACGAATTGATGGCGGGGCGGATCGACGTGCCCTTTGCTGCGCAGGTGGGGCAGGGAATTGCGGCAGTCCACGCAGCGACCGCGCACAACGACGACGACCGCGCGGCCTTCCCCAACGATGCGATGTTCCGCGCGCTGCGCGTCGACCCCTTCCTGCTCTATGTTGCGCAGCATGACGCCGAACTAGCGCCCGTGCTGACGGCGCTCGCCGGCGACCTGACCGCGCGCAAGATCGCGCTCGTTCATGGCGACGTGAGTCCCAAGAATATTCTCGTCAGCGCCGAAGGGCCGGTGTTTCTCGACGCCGAATGCGCCACCTATGGCGATCCTGCGTTCGACCTTGCATTCTGTACGACCCATTTGTTGCTCAAGGCCGTGTGGTTGGGCGACGCCCGGCTGAACGAGGCGGCGGTTGCGCTCGTCACCGCCTATCGTGCGGGCATCGACTGGGAAGATGCCGACGCGCTGCTGCTGCGGGCTGGCGAGCTCACCGCGGCGCTGCTGCTTGCCCGCGTCGAGGGCAAGTCGCCCGCGCCCTATCTTACCGACTCTGTACACAAGCGCGCCGTGCGCGATCAGGCGCGCGCGCTCATTCTGGCGCCGCAGCCGATCGATGCGCTCGTCGCCAACTGGAAAAGGAATCTTGCATGACCTCGCGTATCGCCTCCGTAACAGGCCGCCAGCTCTGGGATTCGCGCGGGCGGCCGACGGTCGAGGCCGAGGTCGTGCTGGAATCGGGCGCCATCGGGCGCGCGATTGCACCCGCGGGTGCGTCGCGCGGCGCGCATGAGGCGATCGACCTTCGCGATGGTGGCACGGCGTTCGGCGGCTTCGGCGTCAACCGTGCGGTCGCAGGGATCGGATCGGAAATCGCGGGCGCGATTACCGGCATGGACGCGCGTGATCAGGCATCGGTCGACGCTGTGCTGTGCGCGCTCGACAACACGCTCAACAAGGCGCGGCTGGGTGCCAATGCGATCGTGTCGGTGTCGATGGCCGTGCTGCACGCTGCCGCCGCCGATGCGCGCGAGCCACTGTGGCGCTACCTCGCCGACGGGCAAAAAGTGCGCGTGCCGCTCCCCGAGATCCAGATCTTCGGCGGCGGCGCTCACGCGGGACGGCGCACCGATGTGCAGGACTTCATGATCATGTGCCCGAACGCCGGCAGTTTCCGTCGCGCGCTCGAAATCACCGACGATGTCTATCGCGCCGCTGGCCGACTGATGGCCGCCAAAGGCCCGCTGACGGGGGTCGCCGACGAAGGCGGCTGGTGGCCGAATTTTGCTTCGAACGAGGATGCGCTTGATACGTTGACGAAGGCGATCGAGGCGAGCGGCCATCGTGCAGGCGAAGATGTGTTCATCTCGCTCGACATCGCGGCGAACGAGCTCGGCGATGCCGACGGCTATGAGCTCGCTCTCGACGACCGCAAGCTGTCGGGCGAGGAAATGGCGGCGCGCATCATCGAATGGGCGAAGCGCTACCCGATCCTGTCGATCGAGGATCCGGCGGGACAAGACGACTGGACGACGATGATCGCAGTGACCGCCGCGATCGGCGAAACGGTCCAGATCATCGGCGACGACGTCCTCGTCACCAACGCCGCGCGCGTCGAACGTGCGGGCGAGGCGGCGGTGTGCAACGCGGCGCTGATCAAGGTCAATCAGGTCGGTACTGTGACCGAGGCGAAGGCCGCGCTCGACGCGGCCGTCGCGCGCGGCTGGGGCGCGATCGTCTCGGCGCGTTCGGGCGAAAGCGAGGACGTCACCATCGCGCATCTCGCAACCGGCTGGAACGCGGGGCAATTGAAGGTCGGCAGCTTCACGCGGTCCGAACGCATGGCGAAGTGGAACGAAATGCTGCGGATCGAGGAATCGATGGGCGCCGACGCGGTGTTTGCGGGCTTCTCCGCATTCGCGGGTTCGATCGGGGCGGTGCACGCATGATCGTCCTTCACGCTCGGCCGAGCCCGGGGTTTCGCGAGGCTGTCGATGCGATTTTCGGGGCGGGCGTGGTGAAGCACGTCGATGAGGCCGCACCGCTCGATGCGGTCGCGCCCGATATCACCGCATTGCTCCATGTCCTGACCCCGGTGACCCCCGAATTCATAGCCTCGGCGCCGAACCTGAAACTGATCCAGAAGCTCGGTGTCGGTGTGAACACCATCGCGCTCGACGCCGCTCGCGATCAAGGAGTCGCCGTGTGCAACATGCCCGGCACCAACAGCCAAGCGGTTGCGGAAATGGCCCTCTCGCTGATGATGGCGGTGCTGCGCCGGACCTGCTTTTTTGACGCTCGTACCCGTGCCGGCGAAGGCTGGACCGCCGATCCGTCCGAACTCGACAGTGTGGGGGAGATCGGCGGGCGCACGATCGGCCTTGTCGGCTTCGGCAATTCGGCGCAGTTGCTGGCGCCGGCATTGAAGGCGCTCGGGGCGAGGTTGGTCTACACCGCGCGCAGTCAGCATGACGGACCTTATGACTATCTGCCGCTCGATCGCCTGCTGGCAGAGAGCGATATCGTCTCGCTGCACATTCCCCTGACGGAGGAAACGCGTGGCACCATCGATCCCTTCGCGATGAAGAAGGGCGCGGTGCTTGTGAACACCGCGCGCGGCGAGCTGGTCGACCAAGGCAAATTGGTCCGGGCCTTGGCCAGCGGCCACCTGCGAGGTGCCGGCCTCGATGTGTTCGCCGAGGAACCGCTGCCGCGCGGCAACCCGCTGCTGGGCCTGCCGAATGCGGTGCTGGCGCCGCACATCGCCTGGCTCACCCCCGAAACGCTTGTGCGTAGCCTCACGGTCGCACACGAAAATTGCCGCCGGCTGATGGCTGGCGAACCCCTTCTGCATCAGGTGGTCTAATGTCGCTTCCCGTCGTTCTCATTACCGGTCAGTTGCTGACCGAAGCGGTCTGGCAGCCTTTGCTCGACGCCTGGTCCGACCGCGAGGTCATTGTCGCCGACAACCGGAGCGACGACACGATCGAAGATTTCGCGCGGCGCCTGCTCGATAACGCTCCGCCAAAATTTGTACTTGTCGCGCATGCGATGGGTGGTTTTATCGCGTTCGAAGTGATGCGCCGCGCGCCTGAGCGCGTCGCGAAGCTGGTCCTGATCTCGACGCTGGCATCGGCTGATGGGCCTGCGCAGACCGCGCGGCGGCAGGGCTATATCGACCTCGTCGAAAGCGGCCAATTCGACCAGGTCGTCGAGGAGCGTATCCCTATCCTGTTTCCCGAGGAAAAGCGCGGCGACGCCCGTCTGCTCGGTATTGCGCGGCAGATGGCCGCAGACACCGGCGCCGACACATTCCTCGCGCAGCAGCGCGCGATCATGGCGCGCATCGACAGCCGCCCGCGACTTGGGGAGATTGCGGTGCCGACCTTGCTGATCTGGGGCGAGAAGGATGGCATCACCAGCCGCGCACATCATGACGAGATGCTGGACGCGATCCCGGGAGCGCGGTTGGAGATGATCGCCGGGGCAGGGCATCTGCCGACGGTTGAGGCGCCCGAGATTGTCGTGCCGTTACTGGCGGCGTTTATTGACGAATAACGTCTCGTCATTCCCGCTTTCTCGCACACCGATGTTATAAGATGGGGCGACCATTCGCCGTCGGTCACAGCATGCAGCTTTGTGTTCATGCCGCCTTCGTGCGGCGCTATCAGGCGCCCGGCCCACATTTTTCACCTGAAGGCTCGGCGCCGTGCCACCCGCCGAACGCCTTTTGAAATTCTCGTCTAAGAGCTGCCGGTCCGCTATCGGCCAAATCCGGTCAAATCTCCTGCGCCACGGAGCGTGCAAGCCGTTCGATACGGGCGACCTTCAGGACCTTCGCAACCAGAGCAGATGTTATTTGCGTCAGCGCCGCCTCGGCGTCGGCTTGCGCCCCGCAGACGAAAATATCGACGGCAGCCAGCTCATCCTCCGGCCAAGTGTGAATGGAGATGTGCGATTCGGCCAATAGCGCAACGCCGGTCACGCCATTGCCTCCGCCAAAATGGTGTAGCCGGACTTCCAGCAACGTCACCTTCGCCGCCGCGGCGGCGTCGCGCAATATCGCGGCGATGAAGGCCGGATCGTCGAGCCGTTCGCTCGTCGCGAGATCGGCGATCAGGTGCAGGCCATGGAGGAGAGGGCGCGGGGGCATATTCAGATGAGACTCGTAAAGGAATGGCCGAGGGTCTGCATCGCGGCCTCGGCCGCCGCCACCCCTCGATAATGCGCTTCTTCGAAAAGCGACAGTCCGCTGATGTCGGAGTGGGCGTGGAAAATCGGCGGTGCAAATTGCTGCGCGGCAGCGCGCGCGGGATCGGACAGGAAACCCGGAACCGGCCGGATCATCGCATGGCCCCAGCGCCAGACGTCGATACGTTCGATCGCTCCGGCAAGATCGGGGTTCATCGCCAGAAGGTCGTCGGCGACCAGCATCTGCCAGTCGTGCAGCGTGCGTTCGAGCAGGAGCTTGCGCGCGTCGGCTGGTGCCTCGCGTGACAAGGGAAGATACCAGGTCAGCACCCGCGGCCCACCCGCGGTGCCGGCGGTCTGGTGCGCCGCGACGACATAGCCGAGCGACTCGCTGCTTGCCGAGACATTGTCCCACGCCAGCGCTGCCCCGCGTCCTTTGGGCGGGCGGCTGACGGTCACATTCGCGACGACCCAAGGCGCATAGGAGAAGGACTTGCCGGCGCTTTCGCCGGGCGCGATGCGGGCCGCCACGAAATGCGGCATGGCGATGATCGCGGCGCGGGCGCGGGTGCGAACCGAACGGCCGCGCCGATGGTCGAAGCGGTCGACGACGACTCCGTTGCCGTCGCGCCGGACCGCGAAGATGGTACTGGCGGAGCGGACGCGCGGGCCGAGCCGTTCGCTCATCAGCGCGACGAGACGCCCGTTTCCTTCGGGCCAGGTCAGCTCGCGGTCACCATCGCCGTCGGCCGCCCAGCCGCGCCGCGCGGCGAAATAGTGCAGGCCGGCCCAAGCCGAGACATGGTCGGGTTCGGTGCCGTAATCGTCGCGGCAACAGTAACGAAGATGCGCGAGCAGCGGGCGCGAGTCGAAGCCGTTCGCGCGCAGCCAGGCGCCAAAGCTCTGCGCGTCGAGCGACAGATAGTCGGGGTCGCGGCTCGAATAGGCTGCGGGGACAGCGAAAGCCGGGCGACCGTCGCGTCCAACCGCGCTCTTGAAGCCCTCCACGCGCGCGAAGAAGGTATCGCGTTGCCGGATGTCTTCGGGCGACAGGCCCTTGCGCGGAAACAGCCCCTCCTGCCACTGTCCGCGCCACAGGAGGCGCTCCTCCGCATCGGCGCAGAGCTGGTAGGGATCATAGCGCGGCGCGCCCTCGGCATCGTGGCCGACGATCATGCCGAAGCGATCGAGCATGTGGCGGAGCGCGCCAGCTTCGCGGTTGGGCACGGGAAGATAATGGGCGCCGAGCGGATAGGCCGATACCGCATTGCGGCACGAGCGGGCGTTGCCGCCGACGCGATCTTCGAGCTCGTGGACGATGAAATCATCATAGCCCGCTTCGGCGAGGGTCCATCCGGCCGCGAGGCCGGCTACCCCGCCGCCGGCGATCAGGATTCCGGCGGTTTCCTCCTCGTCGGGTTCGGGCGCGGGAAAGCGGCGATCGCGCAGCCGGTGCCCGCGCGCCATATCGACACCGTCGATCGTGCCGGGAAAGGCTTCGGCCGGGCCGCATCCGCCGGGGAGCATCGCCGCTGCTGCCAGTCCCGCGCCGCGCACCAAAAGCCCGCGGCGCGTGGGGTCATCCCTCATAATGGCCCCATTCCTCGGCGAAGCTTCGCACAAGCGCCTGATTGTCGAGCCGGTTCACCGGCGTCGGTCGCCGCGCCATATCTGGCGGAAACTGATAGAGCAGCGGTTCGCTCTCTGCGGTCAGAAACCGCAGCCCGGCAGGTAACGTCGCAGTGGTGGGGACCATGCCATGGCCGGCCATCGTAAAGCCCCATTCGCCGAAACTCGGGACATAGGCGTGATAGCCGCGTACGGTCAGCCCCGCCGCTTCGAGCGTGCTCGCCACCGTCCAGTAGGACCGCGGCGCGATCAGCGGCGAGGTGCTCTGTACCGTCATCACGCCGTCCGGTTTCAGGATACGCGCGACCTCGCGATAGAAGCTTTCGGTATAGAGCTTGCCGAGCGCGAATTCGGTGGGATCGGGAAAATCGACGATGATGACGTCATAAGAACCGCGGGCGCGGCGGATCCAGCCGAAGGCATCGGCATTTTCGACGCGCAGCCGGGGCGAGGACAGCGCGCCGCGATTGAGCCCCGCCAGCGTCTTGCTGTCGCGAAACAGCCGGGTCATTTCGGGGTCGAGATCGACGAGTGTCACCGCGCGCACTTTCGGGTCGCGCAAGACCTCGCGCGCGGCGAGGCCGTCGCCGCCGCCGAGGATCAGCACGTTTGCGGGGTTGGCGACGCGGCCCATCGCCGGCCACACCAGCGCCTCGTGATAGCGATATTCGTCGCGCGACGAGAATTGCAGATTGCCGTTGAGGTAGAGGCGCAGGTCGTCGCCGCGGCGCGTCAGCACAATCCGCTGAAATCGCGTCGAGCGCGCATAGACCACCGGCTCGTCATAAAAGGCGACTTCGGACCACCGCTGCAACTGCTCGGCATTGGCGAGGCCGCCGACGAGCGTTGCGAGAACCAGCAGTGCGGCGATCAGGTCGAACAGGATGCGCCGCGAATTCCGCAGCACCCAGATAAGCGCGAGGGCGACCGCGACATTCGCGATCCCGAACGCAAAGCCGGTGCGGATCATGCCGAGCTGCGGGACGAGAACCAGCGGAAAGAGGACCGAGGCGAGCAGGGCGCCGACATAGTCGAAGGTCAAAACGTTCGACACCAGCTCGCGAAAGGCGAACCGACTTTTCAGGATCCGGATCAGCAGCGGGATTTCAAGGCCAACGAGCGTGCCGATCGCCAGCACGAGCGTGTAGAGCGCGAAGCGGAAATCGCCGACGACGGGGAACAGCAGGAACAGCGCCGCCGCTGACCAGCCGCCGAGCAATGCAATCATCAGCTCGACGCGCAGGAAAATGCCGAGCTCGTCGCCGCGCACATAGCGCGAAAGCCAGCTGCCGATTCCCATCGCGAACAGATAGACGCCGATGACGGTCGAGAATTGCGTAACGCTGTCGCCGAGCAGGTAGCTCGCCAGCGTTCCCGCCAAAAGCTCGTAGATCAGTCCGCAGGTCGCGACGACCAGAACGGAAAGAAGCAGGACAAAGGCAAGAGAAGGCCCACCGACTTCGGGCCTTTCGTCATCAGCCATGCATAACCGCGGCGATGATGTTCGAAATGCCGATGGCGACCGAGCCGGCAAGCAGCGCCACCGCCATATTCTTGCGTTCGATGATCTCGGCCCACAGCTTGCCTGGCGTCAGCAGATCTACGAGCACGAAGCTGACGATGAAGATGACGATCCCCATGACCGCGTAGATGAGGGTGGCGAGGAAGATATCGGTTGTCAGCATGACTGTCCTTTCGCGCGTTTATTTGTGGGTCGGGCCGCGCACCGCGACGACCCCGCCGCGGCTCTCGTCCGAAAAGGGAGACCAGGCGTAATAAGAAGCGATCGCCGATCCGGCAAAAACCAGAAAGCACCAGGCGGCGAAGAGATAGAGGCGCTGCGTCATCGTTTCATTCCTAGTCCGAACGCCACCAGAGGATGATCAGCGGCATGCCGAACAACAGCGCCATTTCGAGCCACAGATTGCTCCACATGACGCCGCCCGCGCTCGCCTGAAAATGGACCTCGACATTCTCGCCGCCGCTCCAGGCGGCGGGCTGCTGAATGTCCCAAGGCCGGGAATCGGAGCCGGAGGGCGCGGGCTGGTTCAGCTGGCTGGTCAGCGGCGCCGGCCAGGCGTGCGCGCCAGCATCGACGACGACATCATAGGTGCCGCGCGGGATCGAGCCGAACTTGACCGTCGCCGAATAGCCGCCCTCGGTCCACGGGCCGTCGCCGTCGCTGCCCGAATAGCGTTCGACCACGCCATAGGCGGTGTGGGCACGCTGCGTCGCCTGATCGACCAGCATGTAATCGAGATCGATCCAGCGGTTGTCGAAACTGCTCGACCGCGCCTCGATCGTCACCGGCTGATAGGACCGGCCGATCGTCAGCGTACCGATCTTCAGGCTCTGTTCCTCGCCATCGACGGCGACGTTCAGGCTGTTCTCCACCGACTGGGTCGAAATGCCGAAGCCGATCATCACCACCAGCGAGGCGAACAGGGTCGCGAGTCCCATCAGGAACATCTTCATCAGATCGTCCTGACGCATCCCCCGCGCGCTGGTGAAATCGCTATAGGCGCCGCCGAGAAGGCCCAGCCCGCCACCACCACCGTCGTCATCGTCGTCCCAGCCGCCGTCGGCGGGCTCCGCCGGCTGAAGGCCGAACGAGGCGCGGATATTGGCTTCGCTCAGCGACACCAGCTGCGTCCAGTTGATCTCGCCATTCGTCCATTCGGCCGAGAGCATGTCGTTGCCGCTGCTGTAGGTCGATGCGGTGACCCGGTCGCCCGCGCGCACGCGCCAATAGAATTCGCCGACGACGCGGTCGGTCGTCGTCGTGACAGGGTCATAATCGATGTCGTATCGGGCGCCCCGCCACAGCGCGCTTCGCCCGTCGGCGATCGGGCGATCGAGCAGCATCGTGCCGAACTGCCACTCGTCCTCACTATGGACGAGCCAGCGATATCCCCCATAGGGGTTAAACAGCAGAAATTCGGTCCAATAGACGTCGCCGTCATTTCGTGCGAGCGCACCGATCACTTCCCATTCGGTGCCGAACAGCGTGCCGCGTGTTCCCAGCGGGATCGGAAGCCCCTGCAGGGCTGTCCGGTATTTGGCGATCACCGCGACGTCGGGGTGCGCGACGTCGATAAGCGCGCCGCAATATTGGCAACCGAGCGAGACCGAATGGCCCGCCGCCTTGATTGCGATCGAACCGCCGCACGAGGGACAGGTGATCGCGCGTTCGGCCGTCATTGCAAGGCCGCCGGGATCGACCAGCCTTCGATCGCACGCAGATTGCCGGGTGCAAGTTGCTGAAGCTCCAGAAAGTCGCCGAGCCAGGCGGTCGCGCCGGTTTCGTCCCTTTGCAGGCTGAGCGCGTCGCCGGTCGGCGAACGGAAATCGACGCTCGTCATCTTGCGGCCGATCGGTGTCGCGAACGGCAGGTCGCCCTCGCTGCCGAGGCATTCGGCTTCCTTGACGTCGCTCGCCTCGAACCGGAGTTTGCCGACCACGGCGAGGGTGCCGACCGCGATCGGCTCACCGGCGGCGAAGGCCGCGATGGCCGGCTGATCGAAGAGTGCGGGATATTCTTCGCTGATCAGATACTGCCCCATCGCTTCGCCCAGCCAGCGATGCTTGCCGTCGTCGCCTTCGGCCAGCCATTCGTTCCACGATCCGTCTGACCAGCCCCAGCGGACGCGGCCGACCAGCGTGAAGCGCGTACCGCGCCAGTGTCCGGTGGTGCCGAGTTGCAGCGGCGACACGTCGAAGGGCAGCACGGCGACCTTGCCGATCGCCTCGATATTGTCGCCCTCGCGCCGGATAAGCGTCTGGCAATAGCCGCAGGTGACATAGGGCAGGGCCGAACTCCGCACGGGAACCGCCGCCCCGCACGATGGACAGGATAATGTCGGCTGCATGGCGATGCCCCCCCAGCGCGCCCTTATTTCACGCGGGCCAGAAGCTCGGCTTTCTTGGCATCGAATTCCTGCTGGGTGATCGCCCCGATGCTCAGCAGCTTGTGCAGCTTTTCGAGCAGCACGAAGGGGTCTTCACCCGTGGTGGCGCCCGCCGCCGGTGCGGTCGCGGCGCCGAGACCCTGTGCCATGACGCCGCCGAGGCTTGCCGCGGCGGCGATGCCGGCGCCAAGGCCGGCGATGCCGCCGTCATTGTCGGCGGCTTTTTCCAGCGCTTCGGCCGCCTGGAATTTGGCGTAGCGGTCGAGGTCGCCGATCGCACGCATCGAGCTGCCCTTGTCGAGATGGCGTTGCACCTCTTCGGGAAGCGAGACGCTCTCGACGAAGAAGGTCGGGCACGACAGGCCCCATTCGGCAAAAGCCTTGTCGACCTCGGCCTTGATCTTGTCGGATAGCGCCTGCTGGTTCGCCGCGAGGTCGAGGAAGGCGATACCGCCGCCGCCGAGCGCGGTCGCCAGCGAGGTCTGGATCGCCGACCGCAGCTGCGGTTCGAGCGCGCTGACGGTCAGGCCGCCGAGCGTCCCGAGTACCCGCGTCGCAAAGGTCTCAAGATCCTCGATGCGGATTGAATAGCTGCCGAAGGCGCGGATCCGCAGCGGCCCGAAATCGGCGTCGCGCACGGTGATCGGCTGCGTCGTGCCCCATTTGAGCCCCGCCTGCTCGCGCAGGGAAAAGAAGACGACGTCCGACTTGAACGGCGATTTGAACGCCTTGTCCCAGTTGAGCAGGTTCGTCAGGATCGGCAGGTTCGCGGTTTCCAGCGTGTGCAGGCCTGCAGTGAAATAATCGGCAAGCTGCCCTTCGTTGAGGAAGGCGGCAACCTGTCCGTCGCGCACCGTCAGCTGGGCGCCCTGCTGAATTTCGTTATCGGTGAAAGGGACGCGCCAAACCAGCTGGCCGGGTTCCTCGAACCATTCGATAACATCAACGAACTGCTTTTTGAGAAAATCCAGTACCATAATGCCCCGCCATCCGAATGAACCTCGACGTTATCGCCGGCAATGTTTTTTGCAAGATGCGGCATGGATCTTCTCCGATCCGACGACGAGTTCATGCGCCGATCGAGCGCCGACAATGGATCAGTCGTTAGAACTTTGCATTGCAAAGTTGTTTGCCTACAAGGATCGTATGAATGATATCGATTCGGCACTGGGCGACATCCATCGCATTCGCGACAGGCTTGCAGCCGGTACGCGGTTCGAAGGGTTCGCGCCAAAGCTTGTCGCGCTTACCGGCGCCTTTGCCCTCGCGCTCGCCGGGTGGCAGGCGCACAGCGGCGAAGCCAGTCTGTTTGCGTGGATCCTCCTTGCGCTGGTGTGCGCGCTGATGATCGGAATGGAAGCGATCGTTCGCGCGCGCGCCGTGCATCGTGCAATGGCTGACCGATTGATCAACAGCACGTTGCAACGCTTTCTTCCCGTCGGGCTTGCAGGAGCCATCGCGGGTTTCATCATCCTCATTCAACTCCCCGAGCACGCCCGGCTGCTGCCTGGGCTGTGGCAGCTGTTGATGGCGGTCGGCATCTGTGCCGCGCTTGGCAATCTGCCCCCCGCGATGCGATGGCCTGCCGCCTTCTATTTCGCGACCGGAACGATCAGTTTGGCGATGAGCGGCGATGCGTCGATCGATGCTGCATGGCTGATGGGGCTGCCCTTCGGCATCGGGCAATTTCTGGTCGCCGCTGCGCTTTACATCTCGTCCGGAAGGAAGCCTCATGACTGATCGGAAGGACGCGCCCTTTGCGTTCGAAGGCCTCGACCGCGTGCTTCATGAAAAGGCGCGGCTCGGCATATTGACCTCGCTCGCCGACTATCGCGATGGGCTGAGTTTTGGCGAGCTGCGCGATCTCTGCGGATTGACCGATGGCAATCTCAGCCGTCACGTTCAGACCCTCGAAGAGGCGGGCCTGATCGAAGTCACCAAGGGATTTGAGGGGCGGCGGCCGCATACGAGCTGCAAATTGACGCCCGCGGGGCGCCAGCGCTTCGACGATTATCTCGTGGTTCTGGAGCAGGTGCTGCTCCGCGCTCGCGGCGATGCGGCGTCGCACATCGCCCGGCCGCATAAGAGGAAGCCAATATGATCGATCGGCTATGGCGTGCGACAGGGCCCAAGTCTGCGATCCAGCCTCGTGCCGCCCCATTTTTTGCCGATATACTCTGCAATACAAAGTTATTTGCAGAAGCGTAGAATGATCCGGGGCACGCATTCGCGCCGGCAGCAAGGACGCATACTCTTGCTCTATGGACTTCTCGTCGGCTTGGCGACGGTGGGGAGCCTCCTTGGCAATCCGGAAGATTGGGGAAGGGCGGGGCTTCTCAGCCTCGTCTTTCCCGGCCTTGGATTTGCGCAGTGGGCGTCCGGCGATCAGCTCTGGATCGCGCTTTGCTGGATTGCCGTATCGCTGTTCGCGTTCGGCCTGGCGCTGCTGATCTGGTTCGGAACGGGCAATGTCCTCGCGCCGCCCGTCCTGTGGGGCGTATCGGCTTTGGCGGCCAGCCGTCCGGAGTGGGTGGGGCTCGATCCCGTCCCGCTTGAGTCTGACTGGCTTGTTGCAGTGGGACCCGCACTTTTTGGCGTTGCAGCTGTCGCCTGGTTTGGATCCGGCCGACAATCGCGGCAGCCCGCGACACCGACCGTTGCAGCCGGTTGGAACCGGGCTCCATTGCCCGATAGGTCAGGCGAATTGTCGTTCGAAGACCTCCAGCGCCAGCGAGTGTTGCTCGATCGGGCGCTTCAACCTGAGCAGGATTTTCGTGGCTTCGAGTGGCGCGACCAGTTTCAGACTGCCGCGATACGTTATCAGGTCAATTTCCTTTCCTATGCGCTGGCGACGACGCGCGCCCGCTACGCGCCTGCCGCCGACGCCTATTTTCAGGAAGCTCAGGCAAGGCTGCTGTACAAGGTCGGCGATCGCCGCCTGTGGCGATACTGGCAGCTCGAAAATGCATGGGGACGGTTCCGGCTCGATGCCGATCCAATTCCCGACGAGAACATCATGTATTCGGGGTTCACTGCACTGCAGATGGCGCTTTCCGGCCTGTCGGACGATCTGGTCCTGCACCGGCGAGGCAAGGATTGGCGGCGCTATTCCCTTGATGACATCGCCGAACGACTGGTGGATCAGTATAGCGCATCGCCCTACGGACTGCTCGCGTGCGAGCCCAACTGGATCTACCCGCTCTGCAATCTGATTACCGCTGCGGGGATCAAGGCGTCCGACACCCGCAACGGCACCGCCCGATGGCTGGCGATGGCGGGCGACTTCCGCAATGCATTGCTGCGTGAAGGCATGCGCGGCGACGGACGGTTCATCGCCTTTCGTTCGTCGCTGACGGGTATTGCGCCGCCCGCGCCCGGCGGAATCGTGATGCAGAGCTTTCCCTGTTTCTTTCTCAACACGATCGATTCCGCGTTGGCCGAGGAACAATGGCATGCGGTGCGCGCGGAGCTGGAGCGACGCGACTGGCACAAGCTGTTCTGGCCGATCGACGTCGGCAACTACGGCTTCAGCCGTGCTGCGGGCTATGCCGCAACCGCGGCTGCCGCAGCCGAGATGGGCGATACCGGGGTGATGCGCCAATGCCTCGAACGGCTTGAGGTCGAATCTCCGTCGCACAGCGAGGGCGGGGTTACGCACCGGCATCGCGCGTCGCTATGGGCGCATTGCCTCGAGATGATCGCGTGCAACGTCGGTCGTGACGGGCTGCATACGATGGTCGCCGCCGGGCCGTGCGCCGGGGGTCCGCGATTGACCCGAGCGTGCTATCCCGATGTCCTGATTGCCCGTGCGGTCGCCGGCGCCCGGTCGCTCGATCTGGTGCTGTACCCCGGCGGCGGCGCGGCGGCGTCGAAGATCGAGATCGGGGGACTGCTCCCCGGCCGGCATTATCTGACCGGGCTGGCAAAGCCGAAATTTCTGCGCGCCGATGCAAAGGGCGCGGCAACGATCGACGTGCCGCTTCGTGGCCGGACGCATCTTGCGATCGAATTGTTTGTCTGAGGGAGGCCAGATGGTCTGTTGCACGCTAATCGCGGGCCTGTTGGCGCTCGCTTTCCTGCCCGTCGTCGCTTGGCGGCCGAGCCCGCTGGCCTGGCGGCCGCATGATCCGGCGGCGCCGCGTCCAGCGATCTGGGCGGCGCGAATGCGCAGCTTTGGATATGCCGTCTCGGGGCTCTCCTTCGCGGTGCGCAACGAGTCCAATATGCGAATTCACGCGGGAGCGTCGATGTGCGTTGTCGTTCTTGGTCTGTGGATCGGGCTCGATCCATCCGAATGGCGCTGGCTGATCGTCGCCATGGTCGTCGTTATCGCGGCCGAGGCGCTCAATACGGCTGTCGAGCAATGCTGCAATGCGGTCAGCGAGAGTTTTCACCCCGCAATCAAGTCCGCGAAGGACGTGGCTGCGGGTGCGGTACTGGTGAGCGCGTTCGGCGCCGGTCTGATCGGGATCAGCGTGTTGGCACCGCACTTCCTGACCGCTCGGGCTATCCATTTCCCAACTTGCGGCGACGCAGCAATTCAGGCTCCCGGGTCATCCTCCCGACAAAGCCCTGCTTTTGCGGAGCTGGCCGACGGTCCACCGACGGCTAGCTCGGGCCGTTCGATTCGGTTCAGCAGCGAACGTTCGCTTGTTGCGATCCGCGCTCGCCAAAGCGGTCCGACCGAAACGGCCAGCTATCGAGAGAGGCCATCTCGTCGGGGATTGCGCTTGCCTTTGGTACGGCTGGTCAAATGAAATAGCCGGCACCGGTCGCAGCGATACGTCCGGAGCTGCAAATCAGAGCGTCGGACGACCGCGAACGCCTCTTCCTCCGACAAGTAGGAAAGCTTCTTTTTGCAGATGCTGAGCCGAGTGCGCACGTCGTCTATTCGCTAAAAATTACCAACAGACGCTTCTTGCACAAAGGAGACCGGATTGGGACCGGTCGCTGTCAATCATCGCAAGACTCTATGACGGCTGGGACGGGCTGGAAAAAAAGGAGATTCTGCAGCCGCGCATCTGCCGCGAGCGTGCGGAGCGCGAAGGATGGCAGATCGTTGGTGCCCATGAGGATGCTGCGATCTCTGGGCGAGTATGATCCCGCGTTCCGGTATCCACAAGCCTCTTGACGCTTCACGCGATATCCGTCCGCTCGTTGGCAGACTTAATACTGCATCCCGGCGACAAGCGGGGCGAGGTTTATGCCACCTTGCATAGTTCGCTCATGGGATATTGGACTTTGTGAATGACAATCCACAACCCGACGCCAGCCGAGTTATAATATCGGTGGCCTCGGGTTCACGGGAATGACGAACGGGTTATTACTTCAGCTCTGCGCGCACCAGCGCGGTGCCGTCGACCATCGCTTTCAGCTTCGCCTGGCTGTGCTCGCGGCTGTGGTACTTCATCCCACAGTCTGGCGCGATCCACAGGCGCTCGGCGTCAACATAGCGTAGCGCCTCGCGGATGCGGCCCGCGACCACTTCGGGAGTCTCGACCTCGGGGATCGACAGGTCGAGCACGCCGTACATGATCGTCTTGGTCGGCAATTCGGCAAGGATCGCGGGATCGAGCCCCGGCTGCGCCGCCTCGATCGAGATCACGTCGATTGCCGACGCTTCGAGTTCGGCCAGGAAGTCATAGGCCTTGGGTTTCGGACCCGTCGCGCCCGCGCCGTGGTGCACCATCGCATAGCCGAAGCAGATGTGGAGCGCTGTGGTGCCGCCCACGCCGTCGAGTGCGCGATTGATCGCCTCGATGGCATAGCTGTTCGCTTCGGCGGCGCGCGCCTGCAGATAAGGCTCGTCAAGCTGGACGACGTCGACACCCGCCGCAAACAGATCCTTCACCTCGGCATTCACCGCATCGGCATAGTCCATCGCAAGCGATCGCAGGTCCGGATAATAGCCATTCTCGGCCTGCTGCGTCATTGTGAACGGCCCGGGCAGGGTGAGCTTGACCGGCTTGGTCGAATGACGACGGAGGAACGCCGCATCCTGCGCCTCGATCGGCGCGACGCGGCGGATCGGACCCGACACGAGCGGCACCGGGTTGGCGTTGCCGGTGCGGTCGATCGCGGTTCCGTGCCTTTCGGTATCGATCCCCGACAGCGCGGTTGCGAGGCGGTTCGAATAGCTTTCGCGACGCATCTCGCCATCGCCGACGATGTCGATTCCCAGCTCCTCCTGATCGCGGATCGCCATCAGCGTCGCGGCCTCCTGCGCGTCGGCGAGCCAGGGTTCGGGGATGCGCCACAGCGTCTCGGCACGTACGCGCGGGGGCAGGCTGGCCTTCAATCGCTCACGATCGATCAGCCAGTCGGGCTGGGGGTAGCTTCCGACGATGGTCGTGGGCAATATGGGGTGGTTGAACAAGGCCGATCCTCTCGATTTTTGGGCTGGCCAAACATTTGCTTAGTATTCTATCTAATTCAAGTTCAAAAGCGAGTTTGGGAGAGAGAAATGATCGATCTGGAAGCAATCCGGACCCTGGCGGATATTCCGGCGGCGCAGGCGCGAAAGCGCGGCGATGCGGTCGCGGTCAAATTTGGCGACCGCGAAACGACCTTCGCCGAGCTCGACGACCAGTCGAACCGCGTTGCCAACGCTTTGGTCGCGTCGGGCGTGACGCCTGGCGATCGCGTGTCGGCGCTCACCAAGAACCACGACGGCTGGTATCCGCTCTTCTTCGGAACCGCGCGGGCGCGTGCCTGTCTGGCGCCGGTCAACTGCCGGCTTGCGGCGGGAGAGATTGCGTTCATTCTCGGCGATGCCGCACCCAAAATGTTGTTCGTCGGTGAAGACTTCTTCGATCTGGCGCTGGCCGCCGTCAGTGAACTCGCGAACCCACCGCAGCTTGTCGCGCTCTATGGCGAGCATCCGGCGTTCGCGCCGCTCGAAGTCTGGCTGGGCGATGCGCCGGCAACCGCCCCTACGCTCGAACCGCAACTCGGCGACGATGTGCTGCAACTCTACACCAGCGGCACGACCGGTCGACCCAAAGGGGTTGTGCTCGCGAACAAGAATTATCGCCGCTTCCTCGAAATGGCGACCGAGGTCGATGGCTTCGCCTATGGCGAGGACGAGACGGTGATGATCGTCATGCCACTGTTCCATGTCGCGGGGACCAACGTCAGCTTCTCGGGCCTCGCGCAGGGCGGGCGGCTCGTGCTCGTCAAGGATTTCGCGGCGGGCGATGCGATCCGGATGATGACCGACGAGCGGGTGGCGCATGCATTCCTTGCCCCCGCGATGATCCAGATGATGCTCCAGCAGCCCGGAGCCGACAGCGGCGATTATTCGCAGCTCCGTTCGATTGCCTACGGTGCCTCGCCGATCGCCGAGGATGTGCTGCGCCGCGCCCGCGCGACCTTCGGATGCGATTTCGTGCAATTCTATGGCATGACCGAAAGCTCGGGCGGCGGCTCCTACCTGTCGCCCTCGGCGCATGACCTGCCGGGCAAGCTCACCTCGTGCGGCAAGCCCTGGCCGCAGACCGAGATGGCGATCCTCGACGGCGAGGGTCGCGCGCTTGGCGACGGCGAGATCGGCGAGATCGCGATCCGCGGCGACATCGTGATGAAGGAATATTGGAACCGCGCCGAGGCGACGGCCGACACGGTCATCGACGGCTGGCTTCATACTGGCGACGTCGGTTTCCGCGACGCTGACGGCTTCTACTTCGTCCATGACCGGATCAAGGACATGATCGTGTCCGGCGGCGAGAATGTCTATCCGGCTGAGGTCGAAAGCGCGATCATGGGCTGCCCCGGGGTCGCCGACGTTGCGGTGATCGGCGTACCCGATGACAAATGGGGTGAGGCGGTGAAGGCGCTTATTGTTCCCGCGGCAGGCGCAAGCGTCGACGCCGCCGACGTTATCGGTTGGGCGCGCGAGCGGATCGCCGCCTACAAGGCGCCCAAGAGCATCGATTTCATCGACGCGCTGCCGCGCAATCCGTCGGGCAAGGTCCTCCGCCGCGAATTGCGCGCGCCCTATTGGGAAGGCCGCGACCGGGCGGTCGGCTGATAAAAAATGGCCCGGCGTTCGCACGCCGGGCCAAGAGGAGTTCCCAGTGGGATATCTTACTCGGCAGGCACCGGCGTCCGGCCCGTGATGAAGCCTTCGAGCTTCGTGCCGTCGGCCTGCACCGGATCGTGCGCGACGTCGCGTTCGTCGAACACCTTCGTCCAGGCCGCGAATTCCAGGCAGACGCCGTCGGGGTCGAAGAAATAGACCGAGCGGACGAACACATCATCGTGCATCACCGGCGACGATTGCGTGGGCGAATCGTCGTGGTTCAGGATCGGCGTAACCTCGACGCCCTTGTCGATCAGGCGCTGATAATAATCGTCGAACTTTTCCGCGCGGACGTTGATCGCGATATGGTTCATCGATCCGTGCGCCGAGACGAAGCTGCCCTGCGTCGGCAGCGCCGCCGGGGCTGAAATGCCCGGCGCGGCCTCCGGAGCGTTGGGGAACCAGAAGAAGGCCAGGCTGTCGCCATTGCCGATGTCGAAGAAAAAATGCTGTCCGCGTCCGCCGGGCAGGTCGATCGTCTTGGTGAGCGGCATGCCGAGGATGTCGCGATAGAATTCGACCGTCTTCGCCATATCCTTGCAGACCAGCGCCAAATGGTTGACGCCAAGGAATTCGAACTCGTTGTTGGGTGCAGCCATCATCCGTCTCCTTATCAATTCGGGTTGGCGCTGGGGCGGGTCTTCATGCGGTCGTACCAGCGCGTGATATTGGCGTTTTCGGGATCGAGCGGCTGACCGACCGAGACGCCGAAGTCGAGGAAAGCGAAAAGCAGGATATCGGCGAGCGTCAGCGCGTCGCCGGTCACGAACTCGCGGCTCGCGATCAGCGGGTCGAGCCAGCGGACACCGTCCTGCGCGACCGCCTTCAGCCCCGCCGCCGCCTCGGGCAGGCAGCGCATGCGCGGTTCGAACAGCGGCAGCCCTTCGGAAAAACGGAAACCGTTGGTCAGCGGCTCGCAGATCTTGATGTCGATCCGGCGGGTCCACATGCGCGTCCTGGCGCGCTCTTCGGGGGTCGTGCCGATCAACGCGGGGGCAGGGAAGCGCTCGTCCAGATATTCGCAGATCGCGGTGATCTCGGTCAGCACCGACCCGTCGTCGAGTTCGAGCGCAGGGGTCTGGCCCGCCGGGTTTACGTCGACATTATAGGGTGCGCGCCGGTTCTCGCCGCCACGCAGGTCGATCATGACCTCGGGGATCTCGATACCCTTTTCGGCCATGAACATCGTCACGACACGCGGGTTGGGACCAACGCTATTATAGAATCTCATACGATCCTCTCCGCGAGTCTCTTATCATCTTCGGCCATAACCGTCAACTAAGTTGACGGTTATGGCTTTCCCTCAGGATTGAACCGGACGCGGCGCGCTCAGGAAGTCGGCCGCGTTGAAGCCCTCGGGCGCGGCGACCTCGACGATCGGGTCTTCGCGCGCATCATATTCCATTCGCAATGCGCGCGTGATCACGGCGTGCATGTCATAAAGACAGGTGATGTAGGTGAATTCGAAGATCTGCTCATCGTTCCAGAAGGTCCGCAGCTTGTCGAAGATCTCGAGCGGAACGCGGCCGCCGCCCTGGCTCAGACAATCGGCATAGGCGAGGACCGCACGCTCCTGCTCGTTGTAGCAGTCGGCGACGGCCCAGTGCGCGATGGCGGCGATCTTCTCTTCGCTGCAGCCGAGGCCGCGGAGCGATTTGCAATGCTGCGAGAAGACGAACTGGCTGCCCTTGACCCAGCCGGCGCGCGTCTGGCCGAGCTCGCGCAGTATCGGGTCGATCGTGCGCGCGGGATTGCGGTAGACCGCGAAACCCTTGACCGCATGTTCGAAGATGTCGGGCGACAGCGCGAACACGGTCCACCAGTCGCCGGGCGTGCCGGTCGCAGTGCCGGGTTCGGCCACCGGGTCGCGGTCGCCGAACAGGCGGTTGTAATAGGCAAGAACGGTTTCGTCGGTGACTTCCGAACGGGGAACCTGGCGCAGGACGGGCATGGATATCGCTCCTCAGGCGTTGGCGAATTTGCGGAACTCGGCAACGTGCGCCGAATCGAAATATTCGTCGAGCCGGGTGATCTTGCCGTTCTCGACCTTGCAGATGATGGCGCAGGGAAGGCGCACCGCGCCATCGTCATATACGCGCTTGCCCTTCAGCACATGCTGCTGAACGAAGCCGCCGGGAAAGGCGATCAGCTGGCGTTCGGCATATTCGCGGTCCTTGATCCGCGCGACCATGCCGGTCAGCGTCTGTGCGGTCTGCGCCGGGGTGACGATCAGCTCGTCGGTGTTGTGCCAGATCTCCGCATCGGGGGTGAAGCTGTTGACCATCGTGTCGATGTCTCCCTGTTCGATCGCATCGAAAAAGCGCTGCGCCATTGCGCGGATCTCATTCTCTTCGCTCATCACACTCTCCTTCGATCGATTATTCGGCGAAATCCTGGTCGAGGTGCCGCGTCATCGCAAATTGCGCGATACCGGCGGCGACTGCGAACGGGATGAGCGCCATCAAAGCCCAGCGCAGGCTTTCATCGCCATAGGCCGGCTTCAAGGCATCGCTGACTGCGCCCGCAAAGAGCGGGCCGAGGCCAAGGCCGACGATGTTGAACATCAGCATCAGAAGCGCGACCGACGTGGCGCGCGACCGCGGCGTGGTGAGGTTCTGGACAAGGGCAAGCGCCGGCGCAACATAGACGGTGCAGGCGGCCATCGGCAGCAGCATCAGTGCGAGTGACAGTTGCCAGCTATCGACGAGCAACGCCGCGATCAGGCCGGGGACGAGGACCGCGGTCGCGATGGCCGGAATACTGCCATAGGCGCGCGCCGACCGGGTCGCGAAGCGGCTGACCAGCCAGCCGCCGCCGAGTATGCCGATGCCGAAGGTGATACCGGCGCCGCTGGCATACCATGTGCCCAGCGCCTCGATCGGCATCTTCTGCGTCCGCATCAGGAAAGCCGGAATCCAGTTCAGCATGCCATAGCTGACGAAGGCGGCGAGGCCGCTGCTGACCATCACCATGCGGAGCGACCGGCGGCGGATGAAGGCCGCGAAGCATTCAGCAAAGGTGGGGCTTTCCACGGCAGCGCTCTGCGTGTCCATCTGGCCGCGCGGCGGTTCGCGAACCAGCCAGAGGAGCAGGGGGACGATGACGACGCCGATTGCGCCGATCACGAGGAACGCGTTGCGCCAACCGATGTGAGCTGCTGCCCAGGCGCCAAAGGAGGTGCCAAGGAAAACGCCGAGCGGGCCGTTGAGCGTGAAGATGCCCGAAACGAATGGACGCTGCGCCGGCGGATAATAGTCGGCGAGAACCGACAGCGATGGCGCAGTTCCGCCCGCCTCGCCGGCGCCGACGCCGAAACGCATTAGCGCGAGCTGCCAGAAGTTCGAAGCCAGCCCGCACGCAGCGGTGAAGCCGCTCCACACGACACAGGCGATGCCGATCAGTTTGATGCGGTTCCAGCGGTCGGCGATAATCGCGACAGGAACGCCCATTGCGGCGTAAAAGAGCGCGAAGATCAGGCCGGTGAGCAATCCGAACTGGGTATCGCTGAACTGCATCTCGGCGCGGATCGGTTCGACAAGCACCGACAAGAGCTGGCGATCGACGAAGTTGATCGTGCCTACAACGAACAGCATCGCCAGCGCGACATTGCGCCTTACCGCGATCGATCGATCGGGCGACGCGGTGCCGCCGTCGAACATGGTCGCCTCGGACATGGCTCTCCCCAAAATTGCGCGATTCATCGCTTCCCAAAAATGCTTAGATATTTAAGTTTATCTGTCAATCTGCTTTACGGTAGATCGAGCCAATCGGGAGAGACAAGATGGATATCATGGGAAAGACGGCGATTGTCACGGGGGCTGCGAGCGGCATTGGCCGCGCGACGGCGCTCCTGCTCGCCGCGCGCGCCGCCGCCGAAATCCGGCTGGTCGATGTCGACGATGCGGGTCTCGCCGAAACGCAGCGGCTGGTGGAAGCAATGGGTGCACGGGCGAGCGTGCATCACCTCGACCTGTCGGACATCTCGGCGACCGAGGCGTGGTTCGTTATGCAGGGCGACGTCGATATCCTGCACAACAACGCCGGGGTCGTGTCGGGCACGCCGCAATTCCCCGATGCCGATGCGGCGCGCATCCGGCGGGTGATCGACGTCAACGTCACCTCGCTGATCGCGGCGACGCAGATTGCTGTGCAGACGATGCGGGCGCGCGGCGGCGGCGTGATCGTCAACACCGTCTCGACCGTTGCGCTCGGTGCGGGCTTCCGCGACGCGATGTATGCGACAACCAAGGCAGCCGTGATGATGTTCACGCGGTGCTGTGCCTCGCTGAAGGAGGAGGCGAATGTGCGGGTCGCGGGCGTGCTTCCGGGCCTCACCGACACGCCGATCCTGCATACGACCGGCGGCGATCGTGCCGCTGACTGGATGGCGCCGATCCTCGCCAACAACGAACGCTGCCAGCCCGAAGATATTGCGGCAGCGGTGATCGACCTGATCGAGAATGATGCGCTGGCCGGTGGCGACTGGGTCGCGGTGCGGCGCGAGGGCGGCGTTGTGACCCGCCAGTGGGGACATGACACGCCGGTGTGACGTCCCCAACGAAACATCCCCTCCGCCGCGAGGCGAAGGGGATGTCGGGACGTGACGTCTTGAAAGGGACTAGACGTCTAGAATTTGAAGCCTGCCTCGACCGCGATGTTGCGCGGGGGTTCGATAAACAGGATCGAACGCGTCGACGAGGTGATCGGGAAGGGCAGGCGGAAGGCGCTGCCGGTCGTGATCTTGTCGGTCAGGTTCTTGCCGATCAGCGCGACGTGCCAGCTTTCGTCCTGCGGCGCGAACTGGACGCGCAGGTCGAGCTTCGCATAGCCCTTCTGATAGCCATAGAGCGGGCTCTGGTCGTCGGAGTCGAAGAAGCCCGAGCGTCCGCCGAGCACTGCGGTGCCGTCCAGCTTGTAATCGCTGATATCGACGCGGCCGTGGACCGAGACGTTGCCGGTGAACTTCGACGTATAGGGCAGGCGATAGCCGCTGAGATCGCAGGTCGTGCCGGTCATCCCTGCAAGGCAGGGCGCGTTCGGATAGCTATCGTACTTGATGTCCTGATAGGCGGCCGATGCGGTGATATCGAAATATTTGCTGGGCGCGATACGGATCGACCCTTCGATGCCGGTCGCCGTTGCCGACGCCGCATTCTTGGTGATGTAGGATGACGTGTCGGGGTTGTAGCTCGATGTCTGGAGGTCGGTGAACTTGGTGTCATAGACCGACAGGTTGACCGTCGCCCGGCCGTCCCACAGCGTCGATTTGATCCCGGCTTCCCAGTTGCGCGAACGCTCGGGCTTGTAGACGAAGGTCGACGAGACCGTCCCGAGCGTGTTCGACACGAAGCCGCCCGATTTCGAGCCGCGACCATAGACGGCATAGACCATCAGGTCGCGCGACAGGTCGTACTGCACCGTCAGCGAGGGATCGACGAGCCCTTCGCTGATCTTGCCCTGCGCCGATGTCAGCGCGCGGAAAATCTGGCCGGCGAGCAGCTTGCCGCTGAACGTCGCATCCTTGTGCGTGTTGGTATAGCGCAGGCTACCGATCAGGCGGAGGCCATCGAACGGACGCACCGTCGCCTGGCCGAAGGCCGAAAGCGTACGCGAATTCTGGTGGAAATAGGTCTGGTTCAGCGAGACGATGTTGAACGCCTGGACGTTATAATAGAGGAACGGGTCCACATTGTATTTGGCGGTGTCGTAATAGGCGCCGACGACATATTCCAGTGCCCCGCCGGTCGGCGAGAGCAGGCGGACTTCCTGCGAGAACTGGCGGAAGTTTTCGGGATATTTGTTGGCCACCGAATTTTCGACGATCGCCCCGGTCGGCGTTTCCTGATCGAAATAGTTGGTCACCGATCCGTTGAACCAGGAATAGCCTGTAATCGACGTCAGGGTATGCGTGCCGACCTTCACGTTGGCGACCACCGAGCCGAGCACCGAACGGTTGAGATAGCCTTCGCGGCCCAGCGGAAACTCTTCGGTGTAACGCGTCAGTTTCGGCTGCTGAACGGTGGTGGTGGGGCTAGACACGCCCAGGCCGCCGATGCGCTGTGCGTTCGACATTTCCAGCTTGGCCGTGAGGTCGAAACTGTCGCTCGGCTCCCACAGCGCACTGACGCGGACGAGCGCGAGCTTGTTGCGCGGATCGTCGCGGCCGGTCCCGAGATTCTTGATATAGCCTTCCTGGTTCTGAAGCCGTGCCGCGACGCGCACGCTCAGCGTGTCGGTGACGGGGCCGGAAACGAAGCCGGTCAGGTCATAGCCCTGAAGGTCGAAGTTGTAGGTGGCCGTTGCGCCCGCCTGAAAGGTGGAAGTCGGGCCGGCGCTGACGACGCTGACGGCGCCCGCCGGCGTGTTCTTCCCGTAAAGCGCGCCCTGCGGGCCGCGCATCACCTCGACGCGTGCGACGTCGAAGAACGGGTTGAGCGCCTGGCGCATCTTGCCGGCATAGATGCCGTCCATATAGACGCTGACTGCCTGGTCGAACGAGAAGTTCTGCGGCGGCGAGCCGAAGCCGCGGATATAGATGGTGTCGTTGCCGTTGGTCTGCTGGACGAATACGTTCGGTACGTAGTTCTGCACAGCCTTGAAGTCGACGGCGGCGAAATCGGCGATGCGTTCGCCGCTGACCACTTCCATCGAGATCGGCACGTCCTGCAGATTCTGCGCGCGCTTTTGTGCGGTAACGATAATCTCGTTGCCGCCCGCGGCATCGGCGGGGGCCGCCGCGGCGGCCGTATCGGCCGCCTGCGCCATGGCCGGAGCCGCGCCGAGGGTCATCGCGCTGATCGCGACGCCGGACAGCAAAATCGAGTGAGCAAGCTTCATATATACCCTCCCATAAATCCACGCTGCGGTACCGGCACGGGGAGACCGGATCCGTCAATCTGATTGACCCTTAGTATACTAATGGTTTTATACTGTCCATAGGTTTGGAAGGAGGATTCGACATGATCGAGACAGAGAACGCACCGGTTCCTGCGGCGCTGAAAAGCCGCCATTTGTGCACGGTAGAGTTCGACGTCGGGGGCGGCATCATCGCGATCGGTGCGTCGCCGTTCGGCGAGCAGCGCGTCGGCTATGTCACTGGCGGACGCATTCTGGGCCCGCGAATCACCGGCGAGGTATTGCCGGGCGGCGGCAACTGGCCGCGCTCGGGCCGGATCGACGACGCGTCGGTGGGCACCTTCGACGCGCGCGCAGTGTGGAAGACCGACGAGGGTGATCACATCTATCTGACGTACACCGGGCGCAGCCTGATCCCCGACGATGTGCGCGCGCTGTTTGCCGACCCTGAAAAGCCGCCGGTCGATCCTTCGCGCTATTATCTGCGCATCGCGGCGGTCTTCGAGACCGCGAGCGAAACCTATCGCTGGCTCAACGGCACGCTTGCGATCGGCGTGGGCGAAGTCACCGACTTCGGCGTCCGGCACGTCTTCTACGAGGTGCAATAGATGATCGACCTTCATTATACCGCGACCCCGAACGGGCAGAAGATTACGATCATGCTCGAGGAGATCGGCGTACCCTATCGCGTCCTTCCCTATGATATTTTCGAGGGCGACCAACTCACTGCGGCGTTCGGACGAATCAACCCGAACCATAAATTGCCGGCCATCGTCGATCTGAATCCCGCTGGTGGCGGGGCATCGATCCCGGTCTTCGAATCGGGCGCGATCCTGCAATATCTGGCTGAGAAGAGCGGGCAGTTCCTGCCGACTGCCCCCGCAGCGCGCGCGGCGACGCTGTCATGGCTAACCTGGCAGGTCGCGGGGCTCGGGCCGATGGGCGGGCAGGCGAGCCATTTCCTGCGCTATGCCCCCGCGGGTCAGGACTATGCGATCGAGCGCTACACGAAGGAAGTCGTGCGTTTGCAGACCGTGCTGGAAAAGCAGCTGGAAAAATGCGCCTATGTCGCGGGCGCGGATTATAGCATCGCCGACATGGCGATCTGGCCTGGCCGGGCCTCGGCCTTCGTGATGGGGATGGGGCTCGATGAATGGCCCGCGACGCGCGACTGGTTCGAGCGCATCCGCGCCCGCCCCGCCGTAATACGGGTGATGGAACGCGCCGACCTCGCCGCGCCGGCCAAATATATCGGCCGGCACCAGACGCTCGACGAAAAGGAATGGTCGAACATGTTCGGCGACGCCAATCACGCCGCGGTGCGCGCGGCCGAGTAGGGCTATCGACCGCTAGCGCGCGGCGTGCTGGCGGTCGCCCCACAGGATCGCGCGATGTTCGTCGCCGAACCCCTTGAGACCGCCCGCGATCGTTTCGGCGCGCGCGACGCCCAGCGCCATGCCCTCGGCGACCGCCGGGCGCTCCATAGCCGCGACATACCAGCGCCTGATGTTCGGGAATGCCTCAGCCTTTGCCTCGCTCTGGCTGGTCGACCAGGGAAGCGTCGCCATATCGGCGATGCTGTATTCGCCGCCCGCGAGCCATTCGGCTTCGCCCAGTCTTTTGTCGAGCACCATCAGCAGGCGATCGACTTCGCGGGCATAGCGTTCGATCGCGTAAGGATGCTTGTCCTTGGCGTAGTGGCTGAAATGCGCGTTCTGCCCGAACATCGGGCCGATACCCGCCATCTGGAACATCAGCCACTGCCAGCAAAGCGCGCGCGACGCGGGATTGGCGGGCAGGAAGCGTCCGCTCTTCTCGGCCAGATAGAGCAGAATTGCCCCGCTTTCGCAGAGGATAAAATCACCGTCGCCGGGGCCGTTATGATCGATGATCACCGGCGTCTTGTTGTTGGGGTTCAGCGCGAGAAACGCGGGCTGCAGCTGGTCGCCCGCAAGAATGTCGATCGGCTCGAGTTGCCAGTCGAGGTCCATTTCCAGCAGCGCGATTGCAACCTTGCGCGCGTTGGGCGTTGGCCCGCCATAAAGCGTGATCATGGCTATCCTTTCCGTCCGAGCCAGCGGTCCAGCACATCGGCGCTATCCTGTCCGACGGTCAGCGGGGCAGGGCGGCGGACCCCGCCGGGGGTCGCCGACAGCTTGGGAAACACCCCCTGCATCCGGATTTCGCCCAGTTCGGCATCAGGGACCGTCACCAGCGCATCGCGCGCGGCGAAATGCGGGTCGGCCAGCATGTCCTCGGCATCGAAGATGCGGCCAGCTGGAACGCCCGCCTCGATCATTTTCGCTTCCAGCTCGGCGATGGTCATCGTGCCGGTCCATGCGCCGATCAGCGCGTCGAGTTCCTCCTGTCGCGCACCGCGTGCGCGGTGCGTCGCATAGCGCTCATCGGTCGCGAGCTCGGGTCGGCCCATCGCCGCAGCGAGGCGTGCAAAGACTCCGTCCTGATTGGCGCCGATCAGATATTCGCCATCGCTGCATGGATAGACGTTCGACGGTGCGATCGCTGGCAAGGTCGATCCGGTGCGGCGGCGCTTCGTGCCGCTCGCGGAATAATCCGACACGGTCGATTCCATGACCTGCAGCACCGCCTCATATAGTGCGGAGTCGACGATCTGACCTTCGCCCGTCTTGCTGCGATGATGAAGCGCGGCGAGCGCGCCCATGCAGCCATAGGTGGCGGCGAGCGTGTCGCCGATCGATACCCCCATGCGCGCGGGCGGCAGGTCGGGATAGCCGACGATGCCGCGCCACCCGCCCATCGCCTCGCCGATCCCGCCGAAACCGGCGCGCGCCGAATAGGGGCCGGTCTGGCCATAGCCGGAAACGCGCACGACGATCAGGCCGGGGTTGGTCTTGCGCAGCTCGGCTGGGTCGAGGTTCCATTTTTCGAGTGTGCCCGGACGGAAATTCTCGATCAGGATGTCGGCCTTGGCGATCAGGTCGCGCGCAAGCTGCTGGCCTTCTTCGCTGCGCAGGTCGACCGCGACCGAATATTTGTTGCGCGCAATGACCCGCCACCAACTCGGCTTGTCGCCCTGACCCCAGTTGCGCATCTGGTCGCCGGTTTCAGGCGGCTCGAGTTTGACGACCTCGGCGCCCATGTCGCCGAGCAGCTGGCCGCAGAAGGGACCGGCGATCAGCTGCCCCATCTCGACCACCTTGATCCCGTCCAGCGCTCCCCCGCCGCTTGCTTCGGTCATATCATTCCTTTCGGGCCCGACTCTGATAGAGGTCGTTTCGCCCATGGTGTTTATATACTTAGAATGCTATGTAATTTTCAACCTGCTAAATGACTCGGATGAAACAGGACGAAGATGTCGAAAAACCGGACGGTTGAGATGGTCGAGGTGGGCCCTCGCGATGGCCTGCAGAACGAGGCGACGATCGTCTCGACCACCGACAAGCTCGCGCTGATTCAGCGCGCGATCGACTATGGCGTCCGCCGCATCGAGGTGACGAGCTTCGTCAACCCGAAGAAGGTGCCGCAGCTTGCCGATGCCGAAGAGCTGGTTGCGATGCTGCCTCATCGTGAAGACATGACTTATATCGGTCTGGTTCTCAATCGTCGCGGTGCCGAGCGCGCGATCGCAACCGGGCGGATCGACGAGCTCGGCGCGGTGTGCGTTACCAGCGACACATTCGGCATCCGCAACCAGGGGCAAAGCTCCGATGAATCGCTCACGGCTGCGATCGAGATTGTTGCGCTCGCGAAGGCTGCGGGGCGCCGCGGACAGATTACGATCGCAACGGCCTTCGGCTGTCCATTCGAGGGCCGCGTCGCGGTCGATCGCGTCGTCGAAATGGCAAAACGCGCGGCCGACGCGGAGCCGCGCGAGATCGCGCTCGCCGACACGATCGGTGTCGGGGTTCCGGCGGAGGTGTCCGAGCTTGTGGGGCGCGTGCGCGAGGCGCTCGGCGATCTGCCGGTGCGGGTCCATTTCCACAATACGCGCGGCACCGGCATCGCCAATGTCTGGGCCGCGGTGAATGAAGGCGCCGCGACGGTCGACGCATCGCTCGGTGGCCTCGGCGGCTGTCCGTTCGCGCCGGGTGCAGCAGGCAATGTCGCGACCGAGGATGTCGTGTACATGCTCGAACGTAGCGGCGTCTCGACCGGACTGACGTTGCCGGGCGTCGTGGATGCCGCCGGTTGGCTCGGCGGCGTGATGGGGCGTCTGCTCCCGGCGATGGTGAGCAAGGCGCCCGCCTTCGGATAGCGCGCGCCGCAAATCTCCATCGCTCCGGGCGAACGCCCTTGCTAGGCTGCGCCGATTGCAAGGGACGAATCCGATGCTCGCCGAAATCGATATCTCATCGCTTCGCCACATGACCGACGAAGCCGTGACAGCGCGCGCGGCGCAGCAGATCGACGACGCATCGAGCCGGTTCGGTTTTTTCTACGCCACCGGTCACGGTATCCCGCGAGAGGCCTTCGACGCCTTGCTGACCGCGAGCGAACGCTTCTTCGCGCTCTCCGAAACGGCCAAGGCGACGATCTCGATGAACCGCGGCGGCACTGCGTGGCGCGGCTGGTTTCCGGTCGAGGGCGAGCTGACCTCGGGCCTGGCCGACCGCAAGGAAGGCCTGTACCTGGGCGAGGAACTGGGGCCGGATGATCCGCGCGTTCAGGCGGGGCTGCCGTTGCATGGCGCCAACCTATGGCCCGAGGCCGTGCCCGAACTGCGTTCGGCGGTCGAAGCATGGCTTGGTGGCGCGGTCGCTGTCGCCGAGGCAATCATGCGCGGCATGGCGCTGGCTCTCGGGCTCGATGCAGATCATTTTGCAGCGGGACTGACGCGCAATCCCACCCTGTTGTTTCGCATCTTCCATTATCCTTCGCAACAGCCGAACTCGGATGAAAGCTTCGGTGTTGGCGAGCATAGCGATTACGGTCTGCTGACCCTGCTCGCGCAGGACGACAAGGGCGGCCTTGAAGTACGGACCCGCGACGGCTGGATCGACGTGCCGCCGCGCGATGACGCCTTGGTGATCAACATCGGCGACATGTTCGAGCGATTGACGCGCGGCCGTTTCCGTTCGGCGCCGCACCGGGTGGTCAATCGCGCCGGGACGTCGCGCTATTCCTTTCCGTTATTCTTCGACCCCGATTTCTCGGCGCCGGTCGAGCCCCTGCCGATCGCGACCGAAACGCGATTTCCTCGCGAAACGCGCTGGGATGGCGTGGACCTCCATGAACCGATCGGAACCTATGGCGACTATCTGATCGGCAAGGTGGGCAAGGTGTTCCCGGATCTCGCACAGAGGAAGCTGGCCGGGACAGGCGAATGAGCGGCATTCATCCGGTCTACGCGGCAATGGCGCCGACGATCTTCGAGCATATGTCGGGGCTGGCGCGGACGCATGGGGCTATCAATCTGGGGCAGGGTTTTCCCGACGAAGCTCCCCCGCAGGATCTGATCGCGGCGGCCGTGCGGGCGATCGCCGAACGATCGAGTCAATATCCGCCGGCCTTTGGCGTTCCCGAACTGCGTGCGGAAATCTGCCGCTTCTATGCGCGGCGGCAGGGGCTGGCGCTGACCCCCGACAATGTGGTCGTGACGTCGGGCGCAACCGAGGCGCTCGCGGCGAGCATCCTTGCGCTGGTGAAGCCCGGCGATGAGGTTATCCTGTTCCAGCCGGCCTATGACAGCTATGCGCCAATGGTCCGCCGCGCGGGCGGCGAGCCCGTGTCGGTACGGCTTCATCCGCCAGACTGGTCCTATGTGGCCCAAGATATCGAGCGCGCGATCACACCGCGGACGCGCCTGCTCATTCTCAACGATCCGCTCAATCCAGCCGGAAAGGTCGCGAGTGAGGCCGAACTGTCGATGCTGGCTGATGTCTGCGTGCGGCACGACCTGATCGCGATCTGTGACGAAGTGTGGGAAGATGTGCGCTTCGACGCTCGTCCCCACCGGTCTTTGCTGTCCTTTCCCGGGATGATGGAGCGGGCGGTCAAGATCGGCTCCGCGGGGAAGATATTCGGGCTGACCGGATGGAAGGTCGGATGGTTTTGCGCGGGGAACGAACTCGCGATCGCGATCGGCCGCGCGCACCAGTTTCTGACCTTTACCACGCCGCCGGCGCTACAGTGGGCCGTCGCCGAAGGACTTGCCCGCGACGAAGCGGCCTTCGCTGCGCAGCGCGAAGGGTGGGCGTCGTCACGCGCCGCACTGGCGACCGGTCTCGAACGCGCGGGTTTCGTCGTTTTGCAAAGCGCGGCAACCTGGTTCCTTTGCATCGATCTCGCAGCTTCCGGCATTGGCCTGACCGATCGCGAATTCAGCGAGCGCGCGGTCGTGGAGGCCGGCGTGGCGTCGATCCCGGTGTCGGCGCTGATCGAAGGGCAGGGGCCGCAGCATATACTGCGTCTTTGCTTTGCCAAGGACATCGCATTGCTCGACGAAGCCGTCGCGCGGCTCGCCGCTTTTCGCGACACATTGCGCTAGCGGACCGAGGAAAATCCCGTTTGCTGTTGTAATTGCGAATCGTTCTCGATAGGGCGGCGCATCCTTTCGTTTCAGACTGTCCCGATGCACGCACCGACCACCCCCCGCCCGGCGACCAAAAAGAGCCGGAAAGCCTTCTGGCTGAAACAGCTCCACATGTGGCACTGGATGAGCTCGGCCATCAGCCTGATCGGGCTGGTGCTGTTCGCGATTACGGGCTTCACGCTCAATCATGCCGCCGACATTGAAGGGTCACCGGTGGTTACGCAGAAGGCGGCGCAAATGCCGCCTGCGGTGCTCGGCAAGCTCGGCACCGATCCCGAGGGCGGCAAAGGCGTGCTGCCGAAGCCCGTTGCGACCTGGGTCGAAGCCAATTTCCCGGTCAAGGCATCAGGCGAAGCCGAATGGTCGGCCGACGAGGTCTATCTGCCCGCGCCGCGCCCCGGTGGAGACGGCTGGGTCGCGATCGATCGCGCGAGCGGCGCGGCGACGAGCGAAATCACCGATCGCGGCTGGATTTCCTATCTCAACGATCTCCACAAGGGCCGCAATTCGGGCGGCGAGTGGAGCCTGTTCATTGATGTCTTCGCCTTCGCCTGCCTGATCTTTGCGATCACCGGCCTCTTCCTGCTCTGGCTGCATTCGGCGAAGCGCAAGAGCACCTGGCCGTTGGTCACCGCCGGGCTCGTCCTTCCGGCGGCCATCGCTATCATCTACATTCACTAGGAGGCTCTCTCATGCAGCTTAAGCCACGTGTATTTCTGGTCGGCGGCTCACTCAGCGCCGCGCTGGCTGTTCCCGTCCTCGCGGCCGCGCCGGCGACGATGGATGTGACGATCAATATCCCGCAGTTGAAGGTGGCCGAATATCATCGCCCCTATGTGGCGATCTGGGTCGAAAAGGCCGGTGCGCCCGCGAAGACGGTCGCGGTCTGGTACGACTATGACATGAAGAATAATGAGGGCACCAAATGGCTGCGCGATGTGCGCCAGTGGTGGCGCGCTTCGGGGCGCACGATGAAGTTCCCCGCCAACGGTATCTCGGGTGCGACGCGTGCACCTGGGGCGCAGAAGATCTCGTTCAGCCGTGCCCAACTCGGCGCGACCGCGCCCGGAGAATATACGCTGGTGATCGAGGCGGCGCGCGAGGTCGGCGGCCGCGAATTGCTTCGCATTCCCTTTACCTGGCCGGCAAAAGCCGGCGCAGGCGGCCGTGCCGCCGGCAAGACTGAACTGGGCGCCGTTACGGTGGCCTTCCGCTGATTGATCGAAAGGACAGGGCCATGAAAAAGCATATTCTGGGTTTCGCGGCGAGCGTCGCCTTTGCGGCGATGATCGCGGTTCCGGCCAGCGCACACCGCCAGTGGATGCTGCCGTCGTCGACTGCCCTTTCGGGCGACGATGTCTGGGTCACGGTCGATGCCGCGGTGTCGAACGACCTCTTTTATTTCGAGCATCAGCCGATGCGCGTCGATGGCGTGAAGGCGTGGGCTCCCGATGGCACCGAAGTGCAGGTCGAGAACAAGGCGACGGGCCGCTACCGCAGCACCTTCGATGTCCATCTGACGCAGAAGGGCACCTATCGCATCGCATCGATCTCCGACATGCTGATGGGCAGCTATGACCTGAACGGGAAAACCGAGCGGCTGCCGCGCGGCACCACCGCCGCCAATCTCGCGGAGCGCATTCCCGCCGGCGCGACTAACGTTCAGACAGCCGAGGCGAACAACCGAAACGAGATTTTCGTCACGGTGGGCGAGCCGACGACGACGCTGTTCAAGCCCACGGGCAAGGGCATCGAGCTGGTGCCGGTCACCCACCCGAACGACCTGATCGCGGGTGAAGCCGCGACCTTCCAGTTCCTGCTCGACGGCAAACCCGCCGCCGGTCTTCCGGTGACAGTGATCCCGGGCGGCATCCGCTATCGCAACGATCTGGGTCAGATCGACACCAAAACCGGCGCCGATGGCAAGGTCGAAGTGACCTGGCCCGAACCGGGCATGTACTGGGTCAACGTGACTACGCCGCAGGCGGAGCGGGCGGAAGGTGGCGGCGAGGGCGGTCAGCCGCCCGCCGGCGCCCCGCCCCAGCGCCGGGCGAGCTACGTGACGACGCTCGAGGTGCTCGCGCCCTGAGCGACCGCATCCTGATCCCGCGCGCGTTGACGCCCGCCGCCTTCGCGGCGCGCGTCGCGGGCGCGGCCATCCAGAGTTTTACCGGTGAGACGATGGGGACCGACTGGTCTCTGCACGCCGTGTCCGCGCCCGCGGGCACGGCTGCTGGCGTTCAGGCGGCGCTCGACCTTGTCGTCGCGCAGATGAGCCAGTGGGAACCGGATTCGGACCTGTCGCGCTTCAATCATGCGCCGGCGGGCGAATGGCATCGCGCTCCGCCCGAGTTTTTCCATGTCGTCGCAGCGGCGATCGACCTTGCGAAGGTCAGTGGTGGCGCTTTTGACGTTGCGATCGGCGAATGGACCGAACGCTGGGGCTTTGGCAGCGCCGGGCCGGTCGATAACCTCCCGGGCGTTCTTGCGTCTCCTGCGCGTGGCGAGATCGAGATCGATGCTGCGACCTCGAGCATCCGGCGAAGCAACGGCGCGATGCTCGACCTGTCGGGGATCGCCAAGGGCTATGGCGCCGACCTCGCCGCGGAGTGGCTTCTGAGCCAAGGCGTGCGGCATTTCCTGATCGAGGTAGGCGGAGAGCTCAGGGGCGAGGGGATTCGGCCCGACGGTCAGCCCTGGTGGGTCGACGTCGAAATGCCGCCGACTTCGTCAATCCCGTCCTGGCGGATCGCACTCCACGACCTGTCGGTCGCGACGTCGGGCAATTACCGCCGTGGCTTGATCCTCGACGACCGGCATTATTCGCACAGCTTTGATCCGCGCACGGGGCGGCCGATCGTCAATGGCGTCTCTTCGGTGACGGTGCTGCACCGCAACTGCATGATGGCCGACGGCTGGGCGACTGCGCTGACCGTGCTCGGCCCCGAAGCGGCCATTGCAATAGCCGATGCGCAGGGTCTCGCTGCATCGATGGTGGTTGGCGACAGGGAGTTCACCTCGCGCGCGTGGCGCGAGATGCTGGGGTAGAGGCTAGCTGTCGGCCCAGAGCCGCAGCAGGTTATGATAAACACCCGTGAGTTCGATCACCGAACGATCCTTGCCCCCCAGCTCTCCGGTCAGGCGTTGCACCGCACGGTCGAGGTCGAACAGCGTTCGGCGCTTTTCGGCATCACGCACCATCGACTGCAGCCAGAAGAAGGAGGCGACGCGGCGGCCGCGCGTAATTGGCGTAACCCGATGCAAGCTGGACGATGGATAGATGACCGCGTGACCGGCGGGCAGCTTTACCCGCTGGACGCCGTAATGATCCTCGATCAGCAGCTCGCCGCCATCGTAATCCTCTGGGGATTCGAGGAACACTGTGATCGACAGGTCGCTGCGGAGCCGGAATTCACGCTTGATGCGGATCGCATTGTCGACGTGCGTGTCGAACTCGTGCCCTTCGCCATAGCGGTTGAACAGCGGCGGGAAAATCTTGAGCGGTAACGCCGAGGCAAAGAAAAGCGGCGAACGGCCCAGCGCGTCAAGGATCATGCGTCCGGCCCGCTTTGCGGCTTCGCTTTCCTCGGGCAGTTGTTCGTTGTTCTTGGCGAGCGCTGCCTGGGGGCCCGAGGTCACATTGCCATCGACCCATTCGGCGGCGTCGATGATCTGCCGGATTTCGCCGATTTCAGCATCGGACAGCAGGTCGGGAACAGCGATCAGCATGGCGGGTCAATCCCTTCGGCGGTAGCGGTTCGCGCTGCCATAGGTTCAGCCCGCAATCAATGGCGGCGGGAGGGGATACGTATCTCCCCTCCCGTCCGGGGTCAGTATTGATAGGTCAGCGAGAAGATCGCCGCGCGTCCGTCGCCGGGGGTCGCCCAGCCATTGTTGCGGATGCGGGTGAAGTAGAGTTCGTCGGTGAAATTCTTCACGTTGAGCTGTGCCTTCAGCTTGTCGGTGACATCGTAGGCGACATAGGCGCTATGAACGAGATAGTCGTTCGACCGGAAGACGGTCGACGATGCCAGCGTCGGCAGGTTCAGCGCAAAACTGCCCTGATAGGTCATGCTGTAGCCCAAGGTCAGGCCGAAGGGGAACTCATAGGTCGTGAACAGGCTGCCCGAATGCTTCGGTGTATTCTGAAGCTCGGCACCGCGCGCGGGATCGCGAACCGCGGTGCTGTTGGCGCAGGCCGTGCTCGGATTGGCGAGGCAGAAGTCAGACACCGACTGGCGAAGGCTGCTGTCCAGATATGTGTAATTGGCGGTGACCGACCATTGCGGCGTGATCTTGCCGACGACGCTCAGCGCGATGCCGTCGACGCGCGACTTGCCGTCCAGAACCTGGTCGGGAATCGTCGGATCGTTTGAAGGCACGCGATACTGATTGCGCTCGTTTCGGAACGCCGCTGCCGACAGGAGCAGCTTGCCTCCGGCGACTTCTGCCTTGGCCCCGATTTCGATATTGCGCGCAGTCTCCGGATCGACGTTGCAGGTCGCGACCGTGCATGCACCGTTGACGGCGCTGATCGACGGCGTCTTTGCATTGCCATAAGCAGCATAGAGCGTGACCGATTCCACCGGCTTGAAAACCAGGCCCACGCGGTAGGAGAAGAGCTTCGCCTTGTTGCGCAGCACCGGGCCGACGACGATCGGGCCCTGCGGCGTGGTAACCGTGGCGGCGGTTGACGTATCGGTACGATAATTACCGCTGTTGCTTTCCCAGCGAAGGCCGCCGTTGAGCTCGAACTTGCCGACCTTCATCGCGTCGAACAGATAGACGGCATAATTGTCGACTTCGCCGCGCTGGCGGCCGCTTTCGAAGTAGTTCACGGGGCCGGTGTAGAGGTTGCTCCCATAGACGCGGCCAGCGCCGGCTGGGCCCTGAATGACTTCGTTCGGGTTGCCGAAGTTGATCAGCGGGAAGGTCGCATAGGCCGCAGTGCCGTTCGCGTTGCGATAGACGTTGCCGGTCGAGAGGAAATATTTCTCCCAGCTTGCCGACGCACCAGCAACCAGCGTGTGTTCGATGCCGCCGGTGTTGAACACCGCGCGAAGGTCGAGCTGGTTGTACATGATCTCGTTCTTTGAATCGCGCGTATTTCCGCGCGGTCCGCCGATCAGATAATAGCCTGCCGGTGTGGTCGCGGGGCAGGCAGCTCCGGTCGGAAGTGTGTTGTTGGCAAGGCAATAGGTGCCTTGCGGCGGGCCGACGATGGTTAGTTGAGTGACCTGCTGCCAGCGCGAGAGGTTGCGGATCGACACGGTGTCGCTGAGATCATGCTCGAAGGTCAGCGTCGCCTGATCGACGGTAATTTCCTGCGTATCGATGTTGCGATAGCCGAAATAGTCGCTGTGATCGATGCCGGGCAGCGGGCCGTCGAGAATGGCATTCTGGTAATAGGGAATCCCGTACTGTGGGATGTTGTTGTCCTCCTGATGGAGATACTGAAGCGTCAGGCTGGTCGGACTGGCCACGCCAAGCGTGATCGACGGCGCGACACCCCAACGTTTGTAATCCTCGACATCGCGGCCGGGCACGTCATTCTTGTGCGCCATCGCGTTGAGGCGGAACGCGATCAGGTCGCTTGCGCGGATATTGGCGTCAATCGCACCGCGATAGTAATTGTCGGTGCCGATGCCGGCAGTCGCGACAACGCGCGTTTCGGCGAGCGGGCGCTTGGTTACCAGGTTGATCGAGCCGCCGACCGAACCCGAGCCGCCATAGACCGAGTTCGCGCCGTTGACGATCTCGAGCTGTTCGAGGTTGAAGGAGTCCGAGCGGTTGTAGGCGCCGCTGTCGCGCACGCCGTCCTGGGTGATGTCCGAACCCGCCGAATAGCCGCGCAGCGTGATCGAGTCGGCCGGCGGCGAGCCGCCTTCGGCCGCGCCGAAGGTGATGCCGGGAACGGTCGAGAGCATGTCGCGAAGGGTGAGCAGATTCTGCTGTTCGATCGTCTCGGCAGGGATGACCGTTACCGTCTGCGGCGTATCGCGAACCGAACGGGTCGATTTCGGCGATTCCTGCTGCGTCTGATAATGCTGACCGGTGACGATGATCTGTTCGCGCTCGTCGCGGCGATCGCGTTCGGTCTGCTGTTCGGATGTGTCCGCACCGGTGTCAGCCGCCATGGCTGCGGTGCTGATCAGGCTGCCGACGCAGGAGAGCGCCAGGAAAGTGGCGGACGTCGAAGACTTCACGGCTGTTACCCCCTTGTTGTTGTGTCGGGGGTGCCGCTATTGAGAGTCGTTCGCAGTGTCAACAGATATTGATAATCGTTCGCGATAATGTCGCAAATTGCTGCATCATATGAGAAGCTCCCCGAAGGGCCGTCAGCGCCGCTTCTCGAGCCACCAGCTTTGGCGCCAGCCATAAGGGCTTGCGATCGGCGTCCCGGATGCGTTGGTCGCAGGCCGGAAGCGGAACCGCTCCTCGATCAGTCGGCAGGTGGTGGCATCGAGTGAAGAATCGCCGCTGGACCGGGTAACGCGGCATCCCGTGACACGTCCGGTCGGCTGGATCGTAAAGCGGACCTCGACCTCGCCGCCGATCTTCGCGCGCGATGCGTCCCGCGGGTAATCGCTGTCGCGGATCGTCCCGCTGCGCCAGACGGCTCTGGCTCCACCACCGGTTCCATTTCCCGAACCTCCCGCGCCGGTTCCGTTGCCGCTTCCGCCCGCACCTGAACCGGGTCCCGGAACGGGCGACGCGCCCGCCGAGGCTTCGTTGCCGGTCCCCGGGTGCGGAGCGGCCGCAACCGGGGGCGGTTCGGGCGGGGAGAATTTTGGCTTGGGCGCGGCGATCGGCGCCGCCTTGGCATGCTGGTTCGCAGGCGACGCACGGCCGTTCTCCCGCTCGGTGGCGGTTGGCGCGGGCTTTGTTTCTTCACGCGGCGGTGGAGGCGCGGGGAGGGCGATGGCGCTGATCGCCTCGCTTGCCTTGCGGACGGCGTCTAGATCGAGGCCGCTAACAAGCACCACGCCCACGCCGAGGACGGTGAGTAGCGTTCCGCTTCCTGCGGCGAACCTCTGTCTTGCCGAAATCTGCCCCGAATAGGCCATGGCGCCGTCCACAGCGCGCGCCGGCCGCGCGCTTTCGTCGTGGGATTAGAGGAATTCGTCTAGCGTGGACATGAACCGGTCGAACTGGTCGTGGTGCAGCCAGTGGCCGGCATTCTCGAACTCGAGGACGCTGGCGGTCTTGAAATGAACCGAGCGGCCGTCCTTCTCCGGGTTCGAGGCCCAGCTGTCGGCGCCATAGAGAAGAAGCGTCGGGCAGCTGATCGCACCCCACAGTGCTTCGATATCGCTCTGTGGCAGATCCACCGTCGGCCAGACGTTCAGATAATTGTCGAACTTCCAGCTCCAGCTGCCGTCTTCGTTGCGATTGATTCCGTGGATCGTCAGATGGCGCGCCTGCTCGGGGGTCAGATAGCTGTTCTCCGCCGCCATGCGCGCCAGCGCATCGTCGAGCGTGGCATAGCGCCGCGGCTGGCGTCCCGCCGCCTGGCGCTTGTCGTCGATCCATTTGCGGAACCGGTCGCCAAACGGCTTCTGCGCGCGCTCCTCGAGAACCTTTGGCGAGGGGCCGAGGCCCTCGATCGCGACGAGCTTCCGCACATTCTCCGGATAGAGGCCGGTGTAGCGGAGCGAGACATTGCCGCCCATCGAGTGCGCGACGATCGTCACCGGCGCGAGGTCGAGCTGATGGATGAGCTGCGCGAGGTCATAGACAAAGGCGCCCATCTCGTAATTGCCATCGGGCGCCCACGCGCTGTCGCCATGGCCGCGCAAATCAGGCGCAATGACGTGATAGCGATCGGCCAGCTTCTCGGCGACCCAGTCCCAGCTGCGGCAATGGTCGCGTCCGCCATGGACTAGCAAAAGCGGCGGTGCGCCTTCGTTGCCCCAATCGGCATAGTGGAGCTTCAGGCGCTGCGAGATGAAGCTGTGCGAGGTGGGGCCACTTGCCATTGTCGGTTCCTTGCTGTCTGGTCAGGTTTCAAAAGGCGACTGAATGGCATCCGTCAAGAGCGGTCGCGGAACATAGAGGGAAGGGAAGAGGGCGCATGACGACATTCCGGGACAATCTGCTTGCGGGGAAGACCGCCTTCGTTGCTGGCGGCACCAGCGGCATCAATCTTGGTATCGCAAAGCGCTTCGCTGAACTGGGCGCGAAGGTGGCCGTGGCGGGCCGCGATCCCGACAAGGCACAGCGCGCCGCTGCCGAGATCGGACATGATGCGATCGGGCTGTCAGGCGATGTACGCGATTATGCGGCAATCCGCGGCGTGATGGAAACCGCCGCCGAAAAGCTCGGGCCGATGGACATTGTGATCTCGGGCGCGGCGGGCAATTTTCTGGCGCCGGCGCTCGGCATGTCCTCGAATGCCTTCCGGACCGTCGTCGACATCGACCTCAACGGCACGTTCAATGTATTCCGCGGGTGCCACGACCTGCTCAACCGTCCGGGCGCGTCGCTGATCGCGATCACGGCAGGACAGGCAGTCAATGCGTCGGCGCTGCAGGCGCATGCGTGTGCGGCAAAGGCCGGCATCAATCAGCTCATCCGTGTCCTCGCGCTCGAATGGGGGCCCGAGGTGCGCGTCAACGGCATCTCGCCGGGGCCGATCGCCGATACCGAGGGCATGGCACGGCTCGCGCCCGACGCCGCGTCGCGCGAGGCGCATTACGCGCGGATCGCGATGAAGCGCTGGGGCAAGGTCGAGGAGGTCGCCGAATCGGCGGTGTTCCTCTGCTCGCCGGCAGCCGGCTACATCACCGGAACGATCCTCGACTGCGATGGTGGATCACAGGTTGGCGACGCATCGCGTCTGGACCTTTCGCGCGGAATGGCCTGACCAAAGCGCCAAAAGCAAAAACGCCGCCAACCCGTTGGGGTGGCGGCGTTTTTAATGGTGGGCGTGGCAAGGATTGAACTTGCGACCCCTGCGATGTCAACACAGTGCTCTACCACTGAGCTACACGCCCATCCCTTGGGGTGACGCGCCCCCTAAAGGCCTCCGCGTCGCTTGGCAAGCCTTTCGTTAAGACTGGCTCGACCGGTCGGCGCGACCGAACAGATTATCGACCTCGCGAACCAGATCCTTGAGGTGGAACGGCTTGGAAAGCAGTTTCGCCTGCGGGACGTTTTCTTCGGCGCGTAGCGACACGGCCGCGAAGCCGGTGATGAACATCACCTGCGTCTGCGGCGCGGCTTTTGCGGTATGCTGCGCGAGTTCGATCCCGTCCATTTCGGGCATGACGATATCGGAGAGCAGCAGGTCGAACGTACCCGAATCGATATAGGGCACCGCCTCGGTTCCGCGATCGACCGCAGTGACGTGATAGCCGGCGCTGGTCAGCGCCCGCGCCAGATATTCGCGCATCACATCATCATCTTCGGCGAGCAAAATGCGAATCATCTGAAAATCGGTTCCCTGGCCATCGACACGCCGGTCTGGTCCGGCCGCCCCCTGTTTAGCTCTTCGTTTCTATAGCGCGAGACCTTTAACAAATTTGGTCCGACTGGATTCATCTGTCGATTTTTGGCACGCTTTATCCATGTCGCCTCGCAAACCCTCTTTCGCCGCCATTGCCATCGACCGTCCGGGCCTTGCCGGGCCGGTGGTCGTGTCGGTCTCGCATGCAGGACGCATCTATCCGCCGGAAATTCTGGCGGCGGCACGCGTGGGGCGTCCCGACCTTGAACGGCTGGAAGATGGCTGGTGCGATCGCATCGCGGCCCGCGCCACCGATGCCGGGGCGACGGTCGTTCGCGCGCTTTGGGCGCGCGCCGTGGCGGATTGCAATCGCGGGGAGGGACAGATGGCGCCGACCGAGGTCGCGCCCGGGCTCCGCCCGCGTTTCTCGGCCCCGGGGCGTAAGGAGCGCGCCGGGCTGGGGGTGGTGCCGACACGGCTTTCCGATTGTGGACCGCTCTGGAAGCGGCCGATCGACAGCGCCGGGCTCGACTGGCGGCTCAACGCCTTGCACCGGCCCTATCATGCGGCGCTGGAGGCCGAGCTTTCGGCGGCGCGCCTGCGCTGCGGGCACGCGATCCTGATCGATCTCCACAGCATGCCCGCGATCCCGCGCGGTCAGCCGGGATATGGCGCCGGTGTCGTGATCGGCGATCGCTTCGGTGGGACGGCGGACGATTGGCTGGTCGATCTTGTCGTCGATCACGCCGAAGGGTTGAGCGTACCGGTGTCACGGAATCAGCCCTATGCCGGCGGTCATATCGTCCGCACCCATGGGCAGAAGTCGGCGGCAGTTCACGCTGTGCAGATCGAAATCGACCGCAGCCTTTATCTCCATCCTGACCGGACGCCGGACGAAGCCCGTCTCGAAGGATTGCGGCGCTGGTTCGAAAGGCTGGTCGAAGCAGCGGGTCGCGCCCGCCCCGTCGACGAAAACCTTCCGCTCGCTGCCGAATAAAAAACCACCTCGTACCGAAGTACGAGGTGGCCAGGGTCCAGGGAGGACGCGCCCACGTCTTTCGACAGGGCACTCACCGCGATGGAAAGGGGGAAAACCATGGCGGCGTAACGACAATCTATTCATTGTCGCGCCGACTTACAAGGTCTGTTGATTACAAAAGATACTGGTCGGGGAGAGAGGATTCGAACCTCCGGCCCCTGCCTCCCGAAGACAGTGCTCTACCAGGCTGAGCTACTCCCCGACCGATCTTTGCACCGGCGGACCGGCGCGAAGGCAGGGCGGTCCTCTAGACGCGCAATTTGCGAACATCAAGCGCCAATCGGCATAGCCGCGACGATTGTTCCCGCTAGAGCAGACCGGCATTGCGAAAGCTGAAATGACCGCTTTCGACGAATATCAGATGGTCCGAGAGATCTATACCGATCAGGCGCAGAAACTGCACGGCTTCGCGCGTGCAGCGCATGTCGGCGTCGCTGGGCTGCGCGATTCCCGACGGGTGGTTGTGGGCCATCAGGACGGTCGCGACGCGGCGCCCAAGCAGGCGGTTCCAGCATTGCGGCGCGATGATGCACCGTCCCGTCGTGTCGCCGACGGCGCTTTCCAGTCCAATGAGTCGCGCATAGGCGTCGAAGCCCGCGAGCAGCACGATTTCGCGATCGGCAATCAGCATCGGGCGCAGCAAATACCGTGCGACGTCCTCTTCGGCATCGCGTGCGACGAAGCCGGCGGCCTTTGGAATGAGCGGCGGCTTGCCTACGGGGTCGAGCAGGATCATTGCGGCTTCTTGCGCCGTGGAAAAAGGCCATGAAAGTCGGGATTGGGCCGTATCGGACGAGTGCGGAGGCAAGCGGTTCGGGCGCGCCGCAGCGCCCCTTGTCGCGCCGCCCGGCGAAGCCTAGCAAAGATGGCGATTACGAGGAGAGAGTCTTGCCCGATTCCATCCATTATGAACTGCAATATCTCGACCTGATGCGCCGCATCTGGGTCGAGGGCGACGAGCGTGTCGACCGCACAGGTGTCGGCACGCGCTCGCTGTTCGGCGAGACGATGCGATTCTCGCTGAAGGACGACGCCATCCCGTTGCTCACCACCAAACGCGTCTATTGGAAGACGGCGCTGCGCGAGATGTTGTGGTTCCTCACCGGCGACACCAATATCCGGTCGCTCGTGTCGCAGGGCGTGAAGATCTGGACCGACTGGCCGCTCGAAAAATATCGCAAGGCCACCGGCGAAGATATCGCTGCCGAAGCGTTCGAGGCACGGATCATCGCTGACGAGGCCTTCGCCGCGCAATGGGGCGATCTTGGCCCCGTCTACGGGCATCAATGGGTGAACTGGCCGCGCTACGAGCCGGCGGGCGAGGGACTGTTTCGTCGCTCCGCCGAAGGGCATAATCAGATCGCCGCGCTGATCGACTCGCTGAAGACCAATCCGGGCTCGCGGCGCCATATCTTCACGGGCTGGAATGTTGCCGAAATCGACCGGATGGCGCTCCCGCCCTGTCACATGACCTATCAATTCCATGTGCGTAGCGACGGCGGGTTGTCGTGCCTGCTGTTCCAGCGCTCCTGCGATCTGGGCCTCGGCTTTGCCTTCAACATTTTCGAAGCGGCACTGCTGACGCGCATGGTCGCCGAGCAGGCGGGCCTTCACGCGCATGAGGTTGTGTGGACGGGCGGTGACGTGCATCTTTACCTCAATCATGCCGAGTTGGTCGAACAGCAGCTTCGGCGCATTCCGGACGGCGCGCCGAAGCTGCGCATCCTTCGCAAGCCTTCGGGCATTTTCGACTATCGGTTCGAGGATTTCGCTGTCGAGGAATATGCGCCGCAAGCCCATATTTCCGCGCCTGTCGCAGTCTGACGGGCATCGTTGCATTCGTATGGTGACCGTAATAATATGTCGCCATGTTGAAATATAACTAGGCGCTGATTCGCGCCTTGCAGGGAAGAAGATATGCCTGAGTCGGATCGTCGACCGGCGAGCAATCTGCCGCCGCTGTCGCTTCATATTCCCGAGCCTCGTTATCGGCCCGGCGACACGCCGGACTTCGGCGATATCGTCGTCCCTGCCGTCGATGCGACTCCGCGTCCCGGCGAAGCGACGAAGCCCGATGCGATGCGTGACCTTTGTTACGGCCTCGTCCGCGTCCTCGATTTCGACGGGCAGGCGAAGGGACCGTGGGATCCGAAACTGAGCGCCGAGCGGTTGCGCACCATGCTACGCTACATGATGCTGACCCGCGCTTTTGACGATCGCATGTTCCGGGCGCAGCGGCAGGGCAAGACCAGCTTTTACATGAAGTGCACCGGCGAAGAGGCAACGTCGATCGCCTCGACGATGGCGATCGACCGGTCGGACATGTGCTTTCCCAGCTATCGCCAGCAGGGCATCCTGATCGCGCGCGATTATCCGCTGATCCAGATGATGAACCAGATCTACTCGAACCGCGGCGATCATCTGATGGGGCGTCAGCTGCCGATCATGTATTCGGCGCCCGAACATGGTTTCTTCAGCGTGTCGGGCAACCTCGCGACCCAATATCCGCAGGCGGTAGGCTGGGCGATGGCCTCGGCGTCGAAGGGCGACAGCCGCATTGCGACCGTGTGGTGTGGCGAAGGGTCGTCGGCCGAGGGCGACTTCCACTCGGCATTGACCTTCGCGACTGTCTACAACGCGCCGGTCATCTTCAACGTCGTGAATAACCAGTGGGCGATCTCCAGCTTCTCGGGCTTTGCCGGCGGCGAGCGAACGACTTTCGCTGCGCGTGCCGTGGGCTACGGCATCGCCGGACTGCGTATCGACGGCAACGATCCGCTGGCGGTCTATGCCGCGACGCAATGGGCGGCCGACCGCGCTCGCACGAACAACGGTCCGACGCTGATCGAGCATTTCACCTATCGCAGCGAAGGGCACAGCACCTCGGACGATCCGAGCGCCTATCGCCCGTCGGAAGAGCCGACGATCTGGCCGTTCGGCGACCCGATCGCGCGCCTGAAACAGCATCTCGAAGTGCTCGGCGAGTGGGACGATGAACGCCACGCTGCGCAGGCGAAAGAGCTCGAAGAGCTGGTAAAGACGACGCAGAAACAGTCAGAAAAGCTCGGAATTCTCGGGCATGGCATGCACCAGCCGTTCGAGACGATGTTCCAGGATGTGTTCGAAGAAATGCCTTGGCACCTCAAGGAACAATGCGATCAGATGCTCGCCGAGCAAGAGGCCAAGTTCGGCCCCAACTGGAAGCCCGAATAATGACGCCCAATGACTCTGGCTCAACCAAGACCATGAACATGATCGAGGCGATCAACAGCGCCATGGACATCATGCTCGAACGCGACTCCAACACCGTCGTGATGGGCGAGGATGTCGGCTTTTTCGGCGGTGTGTTCCGTGCGACGGCGGGTCTGCAGAAAAAGCATGGCAAGACGCGGGTGTTCGATACCCCGATCAACGAATGCGGGATCATCGGCGTCGCGGTCGGCATGGGCGCCTATGGCCTGCGCCCGGTCCCAGAGATCCAGTTCGCCGACTATATCTATCCGGGGCTCGACCAGCTCGTGAGCGAGGCGGCGCGCCTGCGCTATCGTTCAGCGAACGACTATATCTGTCCGATGACGGTGCGCACGCCGTTCGGCGGCGGTATCTTCGGCGGCCAGACGCACAGCCAGTCGCCCGAAAGCATCATGACGCATATCTGCGGGGTGAAGACGGTGATTCCATCGAACCCCTATGATGCCAAGGGCCTGCTGATTGCCGCGATCGAGGATAATGATCCGGTCGTGTTCCTCGAGCCCAAGCGCATCTACAACGGCCCGTTCAGCGGCTATTACGACCGCCCGGTCGAGCCTTGGTCCAAGCACGACGCGAGCGCGGTGCCCGAGGGCTATTACCGCATCGATCTCGGCAAGGCTGCGACTGTCCGTGAAGGCGAGGCGCTGACGATCCTTGCCTATGGCACGATGGTCCATGTGACCAGGACGATCGTCGAGGAAATGGGCATCGATGCCGAAATCATCGATCTGCGCACCTTGCTGCCGCTCGACATCGACGCGATCGAAGCGTCGGTGAAGAAGACCGGCCGCTGCCTGATCATCCACGAAGCGACGCGCACCTCGGGATTCGGCGCCGAACTCGCCGCGCTGGTGCAGGAGCGCTGTTTCTATCATCTCGAGGCGCCGGTCGAGCGGGTCACCGGTTTCGACACGCCGTACCCACACAGCCTTGAATGGGCCTATTTCCCCGGACCGGTCCGCATCGCGACCGCGCTGACCAAGATTCTGAAGGACTGATCGCCATGGCTCGTTATTCGTTCCGTCTGCCCGACATCGGCGAAGGCATCGCCGAGGCCGAAATCGTTGCATGGCACGTCAAGATCGGGGACCGCATCGAGGAAGATGCGCAGCTTGCCGACATGATGACCGACAAGGCGACCGTCGAAATGGAATCGCCGGTCACCGGGATCGTCGTCGAACTCGCGGGCGATGTCGGCGACATGGTGTCGATCGGTTCGACCCTCGCCGTGATCGAAACCGAAGGTGAGGGGGCCGTCGATGAACCGCCCGCCGATACGCCGGTCGAGGAAGAGATCGTTGCCGAAACGCCGGGTGCCGAAGAGGTTTCGGTTGCCGAAGTTGCTCCGGCGTCTGCACCAACACCGGCTCCCACGCCGACCCCCGCTCCGGCACCCGTCGCCGCAGCGGTGGATCACAGCCGTGCCGTTCTCGCGTCACCCGCCGTCCGGGCGCGTGCGAAGGATATCGGCGTCGACCTTGGTCAGATTCATGCCGAGGGCGACCGTATCCGCCATTCGGACCTCGACGCCTTCCTCCGGTACAGCGGCGGGCAAGGGTATCACGCACCCGGCGCCAGCCGCGCGCGGGGCGACGAGCCGGTCAAGGTCATCGGCATGCGCCGCAAGATCGCCGAGAATATGGCGGCATCGAAGCGCGCCATTCCGCACTTCACCTATGTCGAGGAAATGGACGTCACCGCGCTCGAAGAGATGCGCGCAGACCTAAATGCCAATCGCGGCGGTCGTCCCAAGCTGACGATGCTGCCCTTCCTGATCGTCGCGATCTGCCGGACGATCCCGCAATTTCCGATGATCAACGCGCGCTACGATGACGAAGGCGGCGTGGTGACGCGCTATGGCGCGGTGCATCTCGGCATGGCGACGCAGACCGATGCAGGGCTGATGGTTCCGGTGATCCGCGACGCGCAGGACAAGAATGTGTGGCAGCTCGCGAGCGAGATCACCCGCCTCGCCGAAGCCGCGCGCACCGGCAAGGCCAAGGTCGAGGAGCTGACGGGCGGTACGCTGACCGTCACATCGCTCGGCCCGCTCGGCGGTATCGCCACCACCCCGGTCATCAACCGTCCGGAAGTGGCGATCATCGGTCCGAACAAGATCGTCGAGCGTCCTGTCTTCGCCAAGAATCCTCAGGGGGGCGACGAAATCCGCCGCGCGAAGCTGATGAACCTGTCGATCAGCTGCGACCACCGCGTCGTCGATGGCTGGGATGCCGCAAGCTATGTGCAGGCACTCAAGAAGCTGATCGAAACGCCGGTCCTGCTGTTTGCGGATTGATAACCCTCGTCATTGCGAGGAGCGTAGCGACGAAGCAATCTCCAGCTGTCGGCTGAGCAGGCCGACGGCTGGAGATTGCTTCGCTTCGCTCGCAATGACGGTTGTTATAGCCCCAACCCCGCAAGGCTCGTTTGATCGAACTTCAGCTTGAAGGTGACATAGGCCCCCGAGCGCGAGAAGCGTGCGTCTTCGAAGTCGCGGTCGTGGAAGCCGGCGAAGTTGTAGCCGAAGGTGATGTTGGCATTCTCCATCGGTGCCAGCGTCACCGTCGGTCCTGCGGCCCAGGCGATCGTGTCGCCGCCGGTACCGATCCGCGCGGTGCCCGAGGCGCCGATGTCGATATGCTCGTTCAGGTTAAAGCGCAGGTCGGCGCCGAGCAGATTCGACCAGCCCTTCACATCGTCGGCGCCAAAGCGGTCGAAGTTATAGCGGGTGCCCCAGAAGAGTCCGATCTCGGCCCGCTCGTACCAGCCGTCTCCGCTGCCGATGCCGCGGTCGCCGAGCGGGGTCCAGTTCACCGACAGGCTGTTGAGCAGCCGGCGGCTCGTGGCATCGCCGTCGATCGTCAGCACAGCGCCGCCGACCGGCCCGGCCTGACCGGCAACGGCGTCGCGCACCTCGTCCGAACGGGCCTCGCTCTTGTTGAGCCACGAGATTTGCGAGTCTGCGGGGCGGTGCGCCCAGCTTGCTTCGAAGGTGATGACTTCGGTCGTCGGCGTCGTGCCTGTGCCGCTCGCCTTGGCATAGGTGAACAGCGCGCCGAGCGCCTGTCCTTCGCCAAGCTGGCGGATGCCGCCCAGCGTCAGCCCGTAACGGTTCGCCAGCTCGCCGTCGCGATATTCGGCGCGGCCGGTGACTGTCCAGCGGTCGCTTCTATAGGTCGCACCGGCGCTGATCGCGGTGAAATCTTCGGTCAGCGTGCCATTGTTGCCGAGGAAGCCGCCCGATGCGACCGGATGATCGACGTTCAGGACATCGCCGGCGCGAATGCCGCCGATCGTGCGGTTGCCGTCGAGCGACAGGTCGACCGACCAATGTTCGTCGAGCTTCAGCGATTGCGACAGGCCATAGGCGGCGAAGCTGCGCGGACCATATTCGCTGATTTCCTGCTGGTTCGCGGTCGCGAGCAGGCGGGCGCCGGCCCACGGCGTCAGGTCGAAGCCGACCCGCGCGGTGCGCGCCTTCACCGTATCTCCGTCTGCGATCTCATAGCTGCCGACGAGATTGACGTCGCGGGTGATCGCATAGCGAGCCCCGATGCGATGCCGCGTCGGGAAATCGACGCTGCCATCGTCGCCGCCGAGCGCGAATTCGGTCTGCGCGTCGAGTTCGAGCTTCTTGTCGAACAATCGCTGCGTTGCGCCCAACTGGACGATGTTCGAGGTATTGCGCGAACCGTCGGTAAGGCGATCGTCGGCATGCGTCAGGCCGGCGCGCACCTTGCTGGTGCCATTGTCATATTCAACGAGCGCGCTCGCGGCGCGGCGGCGCGCGTCGACGTCGAGATAGTCTTCCTGCCACGCGCTGCCGGTGACCGACAGGTTGCGCGTCGCCTTCACACGAGCCTCGAAGCCGAACTTGCGTGTGCCATCTTCGCCGCTGTTGAGCTGGCCGGTGCCGAAGCCTGCCTCGCGCTCGCGGACATAGGCAAGGAAATCGGCCTTGCTGCTGTGATGCTCGGCCTCGACCAGCCACGCCTTGGCCGTCCCGGCGGCCGCGCTGCTGCTTCCGGTTTTTGCCTTGGCGTCGCTCACCGCATATTCCGCGCGCACCTCGGTGTCGGCATTCGGACGATAGCGGGCGTCGATGCCGCCAAGGTTGGTCTTGGCGTCATTATCCTCGTCATGGATGAAGGTCGCGCCGACGCGCAGCTTTTCATCGTCCGATTGATAGCTGACGCGGCCGCCGGCGTTGAGCACGCGTTCGCCGATGCCGTCGACCTCATACTCGGCGACAATGAACTGCGGGTCGAGGTTCGACGAGCGGCTCAGCACCGGCGCACGGAAACGGATCGTTCCTGCGAGATAGTCGATGTCATAATCGATGTTGCGCGTCATCGTCACGCTCTCGATGATCCGTTCGCTGTGCAGCCGGTCGCGCGTCTCGATGACGATGCGCTCGCTGTTCGGCAGGACATCGCGCGCGCCGAGCTGGTACGGCCCGGTCAGGCCGTTGCCTTGGATCTCGTCGCGGCGGAAGCGGTAGGGCGTGTCGGCGACGAACGCGGTCGCGGCGATGTTGCGGCCACGATACTCGGCCTTGCCGCCGTTCAGCGCGCGCTGATAGCGGGCAAGCTGCGGTTCCGAGATGCCCGTCTCGATATCGCCGAACATCGCATAGAATTGCGGACGTTCGAGGCGCAGATAGAGTTTGCGGACCGAGGCGGCGTCATAGCGCGTCTCGTTGCGGTCGGCGTAGATGGTGTAATAGGCACGCGGATCGATCACGCCGCCGAACCGCGCGTCGTCCTTGTCCTTGTCGCTGTCATACGCCAGCGTCATCAGCCATTTGCCCTGGACCCGACCCTTGGCATAGAGGGCGAGGCGCGCATCAGCGTTCAGGTCGTCCAGCGTTTCCGCGACGGATTCCATCCGGTCGTCGAGCGTGTTGTAACCGATCGTGCCGGCAGCAAAGCCGACCACTGTCCACGGCCGATCGCCCGGATCGAGCCACATTTCGACCGTCTGCTGACGCTGGACCTTGTCGTCGCGGAAGTTGAAATTCATCGTCAGTGTGCCCGACGCGGTCGTCGGTTCCAGCTCGACATAGGCGATGCCATCGTCGCCATCGATGCGCCAGACCGGCTGCGCGCGTTCGAGGCCCGCGAGCTGTCGCGCCTGCTGGGCATCGGCCTCGATGGCGGGATAATAGGGTGCGGGGACACTGAAGTCGCCCGTCAGGCCGGCGCGGATCGGCTTGCCGTCGCGGTCGGTCAGGCGCACCGCGATCACCGGGCGCGTCACGCCATCGGCGACGAGCACCGACTTCTCGCGGATCAACGTCGCGCGCATCGGCGTGATCGAATAATGAACGCTGCGTTCCAACGTCTCGACGGTGGCGCCGCCGGCGTCTTTCACCGTCGCGACCAGGCGGTTATCGCCTTCGCGGATTTCGATCCCGCGCCACAGGCTGACCGTGACGAGGCCGTCGGCGGACTTGCTCATCCCGTCAAAGGTCAGATCGTCGACCGGCTTGCCGTTGATCGTCAGCGAGACCGTCTGACCCGGGGCATGCTTGATCGCGGCCCGGATCGCCTTGGCGCGCGGATTGTGATCGGCCTCGGGAAAGAGCCAGCCGATGCCGGGCGCCTCGCCCGCAAGCCAGTTGCGGTTGGCGCCGGCGGCGTCGGGGTCGCTGAGCGGCCTCGGCGCTTCGAATTTCGCCTTTTCTGTCGCGGCACGCGGCGCGGCGGCGATGGCGCGGAAGTCCGCGCGCTTCAGCGAACCGCCGCGTCCCTCGACGAAGCGCGAGATCGGGCTGCCGGCGCTTGCGGTCGAACGCGCGCAGTCGATGGCTTCGCGGTCGATCGGCAGCGTCGAGGGATCGATCTGGACGACGTGAAGCCCCGGGCGCACGCCCTCGAAGTGATAGCGGCCGTCCTCGTCAGTGACCGTATAGCTGCCATCCTGCAGCATGACGCGCACGCCGGCGATGCCGGGGGACTTGTCGGGGTCGACGCTGCAACCGCCGTCGGTGATACGGCCGATGATCGTCATGCGGTCGCCGAGCTGATCGCGTTTGATCGAGATTGTCGCCTCGGCGACATTGCTTTCGGTGCCGCGATTGTCGGCCGCCGACGCGCGGTTGAGCGCATTGCCGGGCTGCGCCGACACGATGACTTCGGCGACATAGGTCAGCAGCACCGTGCCCGAGGGCGCGATCGAAGGCAGGGTGACGGTAAAATCGCGGCCGTTCGCGTTGACGGTCGCATCGACGCGCGCGCCGTTGACACGCACCGTGTCGGCGCGCAGGCGCATGCCCACGGGCAGCGCGTCGCTGACGGTCACCGCGCCGGTCGAGCGCCGCGCGTCGCGGTTCGCGACTTCGATGCGATACTGCACCGCGTCGCCCGGAACCGCGGTCTGGGTCGACGTCGTCTTCCGCAGGATCAGCGGCAGCCCCGGCTGGTCGACGGGGATGTCGACGCGCACGGGCGCGGGGCTGTCGAGCGTGAAGTTGCGGCTGTAGCTCGCGTCGGTGATCGTGAAGGGCAGGCCGTCGTCGGGCCGGCGCAGACCGGCGAGATCCGCAGGGCTCGCCTTCGACGGTGCGGTATAGGGCGCCGGCGGCTCGACCACCAGACGGTAGGTGCCAGGCGCGACGAAGGGGAAGCGATAGTCGCCGGGGGGGAAGGTATAGACCTTGCCGCTCGCGTCGGTGACATTCTGCCCCGTGATGACCGTTGCGGGATAGGCGCTGACGCCGTCGTCGCCGAACACGTGCGCGGGCTGGCCGGACGCGGTGTTGATCAGCGTGACGCGGCTACCCGGAACGGCCGAACCGTCGCCGCTGTCGAACACGATGCCGAAGGGATCGACAAGGAAGTCGATCGTCGCAATGGCGACCAGGCTGGCATTGGCTTGATCGGTGATGCGCAGCTGGATCGGCGATCCGGGATTGACCGACAGGCGGCAATCGCCGGCAACAACGGCCGGCGGAACACCGATCGTGTTGATAAAGCCGACGAATTCTCCGCTGTTCGCGCCGGTTTCGGTCAGCGTGATGCGCTCGCTGTCGCCGTTGGCGAGGTCGAGGATCACCGGCAGCGTGTCGATCGCGTTGGGATCGACATTCGCCGAAGCGAGCGTGACACCGACCACCAGCACTTCTCCGGCGCGAAAGGCATCGCTGCTCTGGAGGGAAGCCGGCGCGGTCGGGATACCGGCATAAACGCCGGCAAGCTGAATGAGCTGATCGCCGCTCGACGCGGCCGACTGGGCGGCGATTCCGCCCACCGATCCGGCACAGCGCGTCGGAACGAGCGGCACGGTCTTGTTGCCGCCGCCGTCGACAATGCGATAGGTCTTGATCACTGGCTGTTCGGGCGGACGTGCGCGAACGGTCACGTCGACGCGGTTCGACAGCGCGTTGCCGCCGGTCCAATCCGCGGACGCGGTGTTGCTGATCACCTGTGCCTGCGTCTGGGGAACCGCGGACAGCGAGGCTGCCGCGACCAGGGCGGTCACGAAGGACTTATATGTCTGGCGGAGGTTCATCGCTGGTCCCGATGGGGGGCAGCGGGAGGACGAAATCCTCCCGCTGCTCCGGTCATTCCGTCAGGTCAGTTGACCGTGGCGCGGAAAACGAGCGTGCTCGACGCGCCCGCGGCGATCGATGCGATCGTCCCCGACACGTTTGGCGCCGTATAGCTGCCGCCTGCGCTTCCGTTGAAGTCGCAGGTGCCGCCGGTCACGGTGCCGCCGAGCAGGATCGTGCCGGCGTTGAACGTCAGCTGGCCCGGCACGGGATCGGTGATCGCCACCGAGGTCGCCGCCGCACCGCCACTGTTCGTGACGGCGATGCAATATTCGACCACGGCACCGGGGATAAGCTTCGGATTCGTCGTGTTGTTGAACGGATCCGAAATGACGCGGCTGATCTTGGTGACCGCCAGCGTCGCCGTCTGCACGGTATAGTCGTCGGCGGCGCTATGCGAAGCGTCGCGCGCGGCATCGTTCACGCCCCCAGTATCGGCGAAGACGGTATCTTCACCCGCCGTGTTCGCGCCCGTGGTCTGTGTAACCGCAGCGCCCTGGCTTCCGGTCGTTCCGCCTTCGCGCGCCGTAGCGCGAAGCTGGACGCCGGCCACCGCGTTGTTTGCGAGGCCTGCCGGAATGTCGGAAACCACGAACAGACGGATGATGCCGTCGGCGGCCACTTCGTCGGCGTAGGTAACGAGCGCGTCGCCCGCATCCCAGCTTCCGACCGTGCCGGTCGTCGGATTGTCACGATAAATCCGGACGTTGTTGACGTTGAACGTGTCGGTTCCGCCATGCGCGGCGGTGCCGCCCGTGATCTGCGTCGCCGCCAGTACAAAGTCGAGCACGTCGTTCGAGCTGTTGGTCAGCTGGAAGGTCGTGACGGCATTAGTCTGGCCCGGAACGACGTTGGTCGTGACGGTTCCCACCTCTTCGACGAGCAGATTGATCTTGCGGTCGACGGTAAAGGTATCGGACGCGGTCTGCGCGCCCTGTGCGACGCCACCAACCTGATAATTGACGGTGGCGGTATTCGTGATGGAGGTACCCGCGGTGGTCCCGGCCGCATAGGCAGGGCTGGCGACGGCAGTGAATGCCGCTGCCAGACCGAAGGCACCCCAGTAAGTCAGCTTGCTGGTCATAGCTGAGCTCCCAGGCTTGATCGGCTGCCAAATTCCCCACCGCCGGCAACCATTAAGCGGTAATAATCAAAGGATTATTTGACAATTCCCCTGAACATCAGCTTCCCGGCGCCCCCCGCCGGAATCGGTTTCTGAAACGCCCAGCGGATGTGCGTGACATCGGCGGGCTGCGCCGGACGGCGGGTGCCGTCGGCAAGCGGAACAGTGAGGGCGTCGAGCGTGCCCCAGTTCCTGCCACCATCGACCGAGACGAGCGGGCGCGTGTCGCCGGCGTCGGCATAGCGGACGGCCGACGGCATCGGGTTGGTAATCACGAACGCGTCGGCAGGCTGGGTGCCGGCGTTGCGGTAGTTCAGCACGAACACCAGCTTGTCGCCCGGTACGACGACCTTGGGCTCCTCAAGCAGGACGCGCGGCTTGCCGGCGGCGTCGGTCGTCGCGCGTTCGACGAACACGCTGTTGTCGAGCACGACCTGGTTCGCGGCAAAGGCTTGCGTCGGAGCGAGCACGGCGAGCAGAAGGAAAAGAGCGGTACGCATGTGCATCTCCGTCAGTTGGCCTTGATTTTGGTTTTGAAAGTGACCGTGCGCGTCTGGCCGCCGGGCACGGTGCCGAGCAGAACCTGGATGCGCGTGCCGTCATAATTGGCGGCATCGGCGTCGTTGGCATCGGTCAGTGCCGATCCGCCGAGCGTGATCGAACTGGCGACATAGTCGGTGTTCGCCGGGATATTGTCGTTGATTGCCAGGCCGCTGACCGATCCCGAACCCGCGACGGTAGCGGTGATCGTATAGGTGATGGCGGCACCGGGCACGGCCTCGGCGCCGCCGAACGGATCGACGATCACCGCCGATTTGACGAGCGAGACCGTCGCCGCCGCAACGCGATACGCGCCGTTGTCCTGCCCGTCGGCACCCGTCGAGCCGACGATTGCATCGCCGCCGCCTTCGCCCATGCCGGCGAATGTCGTGCCGGGCGCGCCGGTGCCGGTCTTGGCACGGGCGACGAGCGTAACGATACCGCGATTGCCATCGGTTGCGGTGCTCAGCGTCGTTGCGAGCACGAAGACGGTCATCGACGCGTCGGGCTGCAGCGGCGTTTCCGACCCCGCAACATAAAGCGTGTCGGTCGGGTCCCACGTGCCGTTGTTATTGGCATCGATATAGATCTGGGTGACGGCGGGATCATAATCGTCGCCGCCGACGTTGGCGATCGTGCTCAGCGCAAAGGCTTCGGGGCCGTTGCCGGTGTTGGTGACGCGATAGGTGAGCACCTGATTGGTCGCGCCCGGCGTCGTCGGGACGTCGGTTGTGCTGCCGGCGACGGTCACGTCGAGCAGCTCGTCGACGCGCAGGTCAACGCGATTCGAATCGATCGTCTGAACGCCGCCGCCATTGTCGAAGCTGGCGCTCGCGGTGTTGCTGATCGTCGAACCGGCGAGGGTGCCGGCGGCATGGGCCGTGACCGGCGCGAACAGCGCTGCGGCCAGCGCCAAGGCTGAACAGGAGGGAAAAAGAAGCGGATGATGCTTCGCGCCCCCCACAGGCGCTTTCATCATGGTTGAAACTCCAAAGCTGGTCCTTGGAATTTGTTCTCGCGGAAAAACGGAAATATCTGGTTAAAATATCGATAGAAAATGGGGTTTTGGCCCAAATGGAGACAAATGCCGTCGTCCGTTTCCGGCGATTCTGGCCGACTGGCGCGGCGCCCAAAGCTCGCGTAGGAAGATGTGGTAAACCGGGAGGCATAAAGCGTGGCCGAAGACAGGGGGAGGAAGGACACACGGTCGGGGCAGGGCGATCCCCTGCGTCAGATCGAAGTCGATGATTTCCGCCGTGACCGGTTACTCGCGGCGCTCGCACTGATTCTGGGCGCCGCTTTTTGCCTTGGCTTTCCGTTCGCATTGAAAGCGGGGGCGGAGTTTTTCCTGCCGCTGACGGCGGCGATCGTCATCTCGATCGCGCTGGTGCCGCTACTCGAATGGCTTGAGCGCCGCGGCGTTCCGTCGGGCCTTGCCGCCTTTCTTTCGCTCGCGGGCTTTCTGATGATCGTGAACGCGGCGCTGGCGATCATCGTCGTTCCGGCGACCGGGTGGTTCGCGCGGATTCCCGAATCGATTCCGCGCATCCAGAGCAACGTCGCGCCGCTCATCGATTTTTACGCGAGTTTTCAGCGTTTCGTCGACCGGACGTTAATGTCGGTCGCGAGCGGGACCGAGGCGACCGCGCAGGCGGTTGCAGCGCAGGCTCCGTCGTCGGTCGTGGACTATTTCATCTCGGCCGCGCCCGCGGCGGCGATCCAGCTTTTCTTCGCGGTGCTGGTGATCTTCTTCTTCCTGGCGGGCTGGACTCGGCTGCGGCGCGGGACGATCCGCCGCCGCGGCAGCTTCGACGGGGCGATGCAGACCGCGCGCGTGATCCAGAATGTCGTCGATGCAACCGCAGACTATCTGGCGACGATCACAATGATCAACGCGATCCTCGGCCTGATCGTGTCGCTGCTGCTCTGGGCGCTCGGCATGCCGTCGCCCTTCATGTGGGGCGGCATCGTCAGCATCTGTAACTTCGTGCCCTATCTGGGCCCGATCGTCGCGGCGGTGCTGCTCGGTTTGGGCGGACTGATGACTTTCGACGCGGTGGGATTTGCACTTCTACCCGCGATGATCTTTATCGGCGTTCATCTGGTCGAGGCGAATCTGGTGACGCCGCTGGTTCTCGGCCGTCGTCTGACTATCAATCCGCTGCTGATTCTGGTGTCGCTGAGCTTCTGGGGATGGGTGTGGGGCACACCCGGCGCGCTGCTTGCGGTGCCGTTGCTTTTGATCCTCCAGACCGTGCTGCACTCGACCGGAACGCCGGATCTGGCGGGTTTCCTCTTCGAGCATGGGACGCTGACGACCACCGACGAGATGCGCGATCGATTAAATCGCACAAAGGATGAAGGCGACGGTTGACAGGGTGGGGCGCGGCGCATATTGGCGCCTCTCCCAAGCACACGCGGGTGTAGCTCAGTTGGTTAGAGTGCCGGCCTGTCACGCCGGAGGTCGCGGGTTCGAGCCCCGTCACTCGCGCCATTTCCTGCCCTTTCGGGCGAAATGGCCACCGCGGCTTGGGAGCATTCCAGAATTGGAATTTACGGGGTTGGCGCGGCTTTTTAGCCGCGCCACCGCCCTAGCTCCATCCAGCGTAGCAGGGGCTTGAGCGGCAGCACCCAGATGATTCCCGCGACCAGATAGAAGATGGCCTGGATCAGGATCGGCCAGCCGCCGACCCATGGTGACAGCGCCACGATTCCGACCGCCCATATCGCGATCAACGCCAGAATGATGAAGATGCCTGCGGGCTTGCGCCAGCTCGGCGGCGGGTCGGCGGGAAGCTGGCTCACAGACGGTCTCCGGTCACGAAAAATTCCTGTTCGGTCAATATGGCGTCCAGCGGGACGTCGGTCGGCTCAAGCGGCACCTTGTCCACTTCCTGCACCGACCAGGCAATTCCGATCCGCGGGATAGCGGGATGCGCCGCAAAAAAGCGGTCATAGTGGCCGCCGCCCTGACCGAGGCGGCCTCCGCTGCGATCGAACCCGACAAGCGGGCAGAAAATCAGCGCCGGCAGCGCTGCCGCGGCCGTGTCAGCGGGCTGCAGGGTTCCCCACGGCCCTTTCAGCAGCGGCTCGCCTGGCTTCCACTGCCGGAAGTCCATCGTATCGACGCATCCGCTGTGATGCGGGAGCAGCAACGACATGTCGGTTAACATCGGCAGGATATCGGGCTCGCCGCCGCAAGCGGCATAGGCCGCGATCGGAGAGGCGGTGGCGATATGGTCCGCCAGCGAGACAGGGAGGGCGCGAAAGGCACCGAGACGCGCCATGTCGTCCAGATTGGCGACGAAATGCCGACGCCGGAAGCGGAGCCTCTCACGGAGCTGCTTCTTCTGCTGGACGAAGGCGTCGGAGGTCATATCGTCTCCGGCTCCTCGGAATGCTGGCGCGGCGGGTGGCGGGACCACCGTGGGTCGTTTGCTGGAAGATCCTCTGACGCCAGTAACGTCAGGTGGGGACCATATACGTCGGACCAGGGTCCGGGCAGGGACAGCCCCCTAGGATGAAGTATCGCCTCAGGGATTTTCGCAAAAGCTCGTGCCGGGCAGTACCCGCCGCCCCCTATGTAGGAGGGCGGCCCGCCAGTCTCAAGCCATTTAGGGAATTTGCTCGATCCGGCTTGCGAGCGTCTCGATCCGGTCAGCGATCTGGAGCAGGGCGCGATCGTGCAAAGGCGCAGCCGTGGCTGGTGCCGCCGGCGGTGCCTTTTTGAGCGCATCGAGTTCGCGAAGTGCGGATTTCAGCTCGTCGCGGGCCTGTGCTTCGCGGCTCTCGGCAAGCGCCACCGCCGCGCGCAACGAATCGGACTGGGGTTCGGCCTTGTCGGCTTTGCCCTTGGCGTCCTGCGCTTCATCGGCCAGCATCAGCGCGGCGAACAGCATCTGGCGAATCTCGGTGCCGCCGGGCATCGAGCGAATCTTTTCATCAACGACGGTTGCGAGCTGCATCAGCTGCGGTTCCTGCCCGTCGGCGCAATGCACGTCATAAACGCGGCCCGCGATGTGGAGCTTGACGTCAGCCACGCTTTGCCTCCTCGATCAGCCGGTCGAGCTCGCCGATAACCGCCACGACTTCGGCCTTCAGGGCCGATTCTTCTGCGCCAGCTGTTTCGGGCGCGGCGATTTCGGGGGCGGGGCGGTTCGCCCGGTCGGTCAGGGCCTTTTCGATCCGGCTGAGCGCCCGTTCGATGCGGCCGATGGCCAGGCTGGATTCGTCGAGATCGAGTTCCATGGCAAAGGGGTAGCAGCCGAGGCTAAGGGGCGCAATCGCCTGTCCGTGCCGAAATGCGCGCTATTTTCTGCCGTGGGCGGTTGACTCCTGACCCCACCACCGCAAAGGGCTGTCCCCACCGAATCCGGTCATCTTCACATCCTTTCCCGGGGGACTCATGACACTGCCCGAACGTAAGCTCGCCAACGCGATCCGCGCGCTTGCGATGGACGCCGTACAGGCCGCGAACAGCGGTCACCCCGGGATGCCGATGGGCATGGCCGACGTCGCCACCGTGCTCTACTCGGATTATCTGAAATTCGATCCGTCCGATCCGAAATGGGCCGATCGCGATCGCTTCGTCCTCTCGGCGGGCCACGGGTCGATGCTCGCTTATGCGACGCTGCATCTCGCCGGCTACGCGCATCCGACGATGGAGGAAATCCGCAATTTCCGTCAGCTGAGCAGCCCTTGTGCCGGCCACCCCGAGAATTTCGAGCTCGCGGGCGTCGAAACGACCACCGGGCCGCTGGGGCAGGGGCTCGCGACCGCGGTCGGCATGGCGCTCGCCGAACGCCACCTCAATGCAATCTATGGTGACGATCTGGTCGACCACCGCACCTGGGTGATCGCCGGCGACGGCTGTCTGATGGAAGGCATCAACCACGAAGCCATTGGTCTGGCTGGCCACCTCGGTCTTGGCCGCATGACCGTGCTGTGGGACGACAACAAGATCACGATCGACGGCGCGACCGACCTGTCGACCAGCGAAGACATCCCGGCCCGATACGCCGCGACCGGCTGGCACGTCGAAAGCTGCGACGGTCATGATCCCGTTGACATCCGCCGCGCGATTGACGCCTCGCTTGCCGATCCGCGCCCGTCGCTGATCGCGTGCCGCACGATCATCGGCTTCGGCGCGCCGAACAAGCAGGGCACATCGGCAACGCACGGCGCCCCGCTTGGTGCCGACGAGATCGCCGCCGCGCGCAAGGAACTTGGCTGGACGGCCGAGCCTTTCGTCATCCCCGCTGACATTGCATCGGCGTGGACCGCCTTTGGCGAAAAGGGCAAGGCGCTTCACGCCGAATGGAATGCCCGCCTCGCAAGCAGCGAAAAGAAAAGCGAATTTTCAAACCGCTTGAGCGGTAAGGTCGTGCCAGGCGACGCTTTCAAGGCTTATCTCGACGGTCTCGTCGCCGAACCCCCGAAGGTCGCAACGCGCAAGGCGTCGGAGAATACGCTGGGCGCCCTTACGGCCGACATCGCGGCGCTCATCGGTGGCAGCGCCGACCTCACGGGTTCGAACAATACCAAAACATCGTCGACCAAGCCACTGACGAAGAATGATTATTCGGGGCGCTATGTCTATTATGGCATCCGCGAGTTCGGCATGGCCGCGGCGATGAACGGCATGGCGCTGCACGGTGGCGTTGTGCCCTATGGCGGCACCTTCCTTGTCTTTGCTGATTATTGCCGCGCCGCGATCCGTCTGTCGGCGCTGCAGAAGCAGCGTGTCGTCTATGTCATGACGCACGACAGCATCGGCCTTGGCGAAGACGGCCCGACGCACCAGCCGATCGAACATCTCCAGTCGCTCCGCGCGATGCCGAACCTGTTGGTCCTGCGTCCCGCCGATGCGGTCGAAACCGCCGAATGCTGGGCCTTGGCGCTGGCGCAGGAAGACCGGCCGTCGCTGCTGGCTCTGACCCGCCAGAATCTTCCCCCGCTGCGCCATGACGTCACGGAAAATCTTTGCCTGAAAGGCGGTTACCGTCTTCGCGATGCCTCGGCAGCGCGCAAGGTCGTGCTCGTCGCGACGGGCTCGGAAGTGTCGCTCGCGATGGAAGTCGCCGACAAGCTCGAAGCTGCAGGCCAAGGCGCCGACGTCATTTCGATGGTGTCCACCGAGCTGTTCGACGAACAGAGCAAAGCCTATCAGGCCGATATTCTGCCCGACGACGCGCTGATCGTCTCGATCGAGGCGGGCACGACCTTCGGCTGGGAGCGCTACACCGGCCGCGATGGCCTGCGTTTCGGCATCGACAGCTTTGGCGCCTCGGCGCCGATCGACGACCTCTACAAGCATTTCGGCCTCACGGTCGATGCTATCGCACCCCAGATCCTGGCACGGCTCGGCGCATAAGACCGACGGCCTCATCCGCAGAAAAGGACATTCGACATGGCAGTGAAAGTCGCAATCAACGGTTTCGGACGTATCGGTCGCAACGTGGCGCGCGCCATTCTGGAACGCACCGACCATGATCTCGAACTGGTGTCGATCAACGACCTTGGCGATGCAAAGGCGAATGCCCGCCTGCTCCGCCATGACTCGGTCCACGGCGCTTTCAACGGCACCGTCGAAGTCGACGGCAATGACCTGATCATCAACGGCAAGCGCATTCAGGTAACCGCCGAGCGTGATCCCGCCGCGCTGCCGCATGCCGCCAATGGCGTCGACATCGTGATGGAATGCACGGGCTTCTTCACCAACAAGGCCGGCGGCCAGAAGCATCTCGACGCCGGCGCCAAGCGCGTGCTGATTTCGGCGCCCGCCAAGGAAGTCGACCTGACCGTCGTCTATGGCGTCAACGACGACAAGATCACCGCCGATCATCTGATCATCTCGAACGCGTCGTGCACGACCAACTGCCTCGCCCCCTTTGCCAAGGTGCTGCATGAGGCGATCGGTATCGAGCGCGGCCTGATGACCACGATCCACGCTTACACCAACGACCAGAAGATCCTCGACCAGATCCACGACGACCCGCGCCGCGCCCGCGCCGCCGCGATGTCGATGATCCCGACCTCGACCGGTGCCGCAGTGGCTGTCGGCCTTGTCCTGCCTGAACTCAAGGGCAAGCTTGACGGCTCGTCGATCCGCGTCCCGACCCCGAATGTGTCGGTCGTCGACCTGACCTTTACGCCGCTCCGCGATACGACGAGGGAAGAAGTCAACGCGGTGCTCAAGGCCGCCGCCGAAGGCCCGCTGAAGGGCGTTCTCGGCTACACTGAAGAACCGCTGGTTTCGATCGACTTCAACCACAATGCGGCCAGCTCGACGATCGACAGCCTCGAAACTGCCGTCATCGACGGCAAGCTGGTGCGCGTACTCAGCTGGTATGACAATGAATGGGGCTTCTCGAACCGCATGATCGACACTGCGGGCGTGATCGCGAAGTTCCTTTAAGCCTTATGGGAGGCCGAAATGGCTGGGTTCAAGACGCTCGACGATCTGGGTGATATCACCGGCAAGAAGGTGCTGGTGCGCGTCGATCTCAATGTTCCCATGTCGGGCGGCGCCGTGGCCGACGACACGCGGATCCGCGCGGCGATGCCGACGATCCGCGAATTGTCGGACAAGGGGGCGATCGTCCTGCTCCTCGCCCATTTCGGCCGTCCCAAAGGTGCGAAGAACCCGACCCAGTCGCTCAGCCTGGTGATCGACGGCGTCGCCAATGTGCTCGGCCATTCGGTGATGTTCATCCCCGAATGCGTTGGCGAAGGCGCCAAGGCGGGCGTTGCGGTGCTGGCGGCGGGTGATGTTGCGGTCCTCGAAAACACCCGCTTCAATCCCGGCGAGGAAAAGAATGATCCGGCTTTCGCCGATGCGCTTGCCGAGATCGGCGACCTCTATGTGAACGACGCTTTCTCGGCGGCGCACCGCGCGCATGGCTCGACCGAAGGCATCGCGCATCGCCTGCCGAGCTATGCCGGCCGTGCGATGGAGGCCGAACTCAATGCGCTCGACGCGGCGCTCGGCAATCCGGCGCATCCGGTCGCGGCGGTGGTCGGCGGCGCGAAAGTGTCGAGCAAGATCGACGTGCTGCGCAATCTCGTCGGCAAGGTCGACCATCTGATCATCGGCGGCGGCATGGCGAACACCTTCCTCGCCGCGCGCGGGGTCGATGTCGGCAAGTCGCTGTGCGAGCATGATCTGGTCGACACTGCGAACGCGATCTTCGATGCCGCAGACAGTGCAGGCTGCACGATCCATCTGCCTTATGACGTTGTGGTGTCGAAAGAGTTCGCGCCGAACCCGCCGACGCGCACCGTGAATGTCCACGAGGTCGCGGCGGACGAGATGATCCTCGACGTCGGCCCGGCTGCGGTCGAGGCGCTTGCCGATGTGCTCAAGAATTGCCGCACGCTGGTGTGGAATGGACCGCTCGGTGCATTCGAGACACCGCCGTTCGACACCGCGACGGTGGCGCTGGCCAAGACCGCTGCCGCGCTGACCCGCGAAGGCTCGCTGATCTCGGTCGCGGGCGGCGGCGATACCGTCGCGGCGCTCAATCATGCCGAGGTGGCCGCAGACTTCACGTTCGTCTCGACGGCGGGCGGGGCCTTCCTCGAATGGATGGAAGGCAAGCCGCTTCCGGGTGTGGACGCGCTCAAAGCCTAGAGTTTCTGTCGCATTTGCATCCCGGCAGAGGGGTCGCTATGCGCACCGCCACATACGTATGCAACCAACCGGAGATGTTATGACCACCGCCAATGCCGAGATGCTGGAACAGATCAAATCGGGACAGGGCTTCATTGCCGCGCTCGACCAGAGCGGCGGTTCGACGCCCAAGGCGCTGGCGGGTTATGGCATCGGCGAAGATGCCTTCGCGAACGACGAGGAAATGTTCGGCCTGATCCACGACATGCGCAGCCGCATCGTCACGGCGCCCTGCTTCAACGGCGAGAAAGTCATCGGCGCGATCCTGTTCGAACGCACGATGGACGGCGAAGCCGGCGGCAAGCCCGTTCCGGCGTTGCTCTGGGACCGCGGCGTGGTGCCGTTCCTCAAGGTCGACAAGGGTCTTGAGGCCGAAGCCGACGGTGTCCAGCTGATGAAGGCGAACCCCGACCTCGACGCGCTCTGTGAACGCGCGGTCGCCAAGGGCGTGTTCGGTACCAAGATGCGCAGCGTCGTTAACCTCGCCAACCCGGCGGGCGTCAAGGCGATCGTCGAACAGCAGTTCGCCGAAGCCGCGCGGATCGCCGCGCACGGTCTGGTCCCGATCATCGAACCCGAAGTGAACATCAAGAGCGCCGAGCGCGATGCCGCCGACCGCCTGCTGCTCAAGGAAACGCTTGCCGCGCTCGACGCGTGGACTGGCGCGCCCGTGATGCTGAAGCTGTCGCTGCCGACCGAGGCCGGCCTGTTTCAGCCGCTTGTCGATCATCCCAAGGTGCTGCGCGTCGTTGCGCTCTCGGGCGGCTTCGCGCGGCCCGAAGCCTGCGTCGAACTGGCGAAGAACCCCGGCATCATCGCGAGCTTCAGCCGCGCGCTGCTCGCAGATCTGCGCCATCAGATGAGCGACGAGGAATTCAACAGCTCGCTCGGCGGCGCGATTGCCGAAATTCACGCGGCCTCGGTGGCTTGATGTGACGGGACCCCTGAAATGAGTGGGGGGTGGCAAGCCGTCGACGATTATATCGCCGACAAATTACTCGGCGCCGACGACGCACTTGTCGCCACTCTCGCCCATAATGAAGCACAGGGCCTGCCGCCGATCGACGTGTCGGCGGCGCAGGGCAAGATGCTCTGTCTGCTCGCGCAGATGGCCGGTGCGAAGCGCATCCTCGAAGTCGGGACGCTCGGCGGCTATTCGACGATCTGGCTCGCGCGGGCGCTTCCGGAGGGCGGCTCGCTGGTGACGCTGGAACTCGAAGCGCATCATGCGAAAGTCGCGCGCCAGAATTTCGATCGGGCCGGACTGTCCGACCGGATCGACATTCGTGTCGGTCCCGCGGCCGACAGCCTGGCCGCGATGAGGGCCGGCGATCCCTTTGACCTTGTCTTCATCGACGCCGACAAGCAGAGCAACGCGCTCTACGTCGAAGAAGCAATCCGCCTCGGCCGCAGTGGCATGACGATCATCGTCGATAATGTCATCCGCGAGGGCGGCGTACTCGACGCGGATAGCGCCGACGAGCGAATCCAAGGCACGCGCGCGCTGTTCGACAGGCTCAATGCCGACCCGCGTCTCGATGCGACCGCGATCCAGACGGTTGGATCAAAGGGCTGGGACGGTTTCTTGCTGGCGCGGGTGCGCTAAAGCCCGCCCGCAAAGCGGAACGAGAAGCGGTAGTCTGCGGACTTCGTGGCGTCGCCGGTCATCTTCTCGGGGCGCACCGATTCGAGCGTGAACTGGCCATCGGCAAGCTGCACGGGTTCGCCCAGCGTCACTTCGAATGGCTGCCGTTCGCCATTGCCGCGAATCCAGACCATCTGAAGTCGCACGCGGCCCGCCCAGATGCAGCGCGCGTTCATCGGGCAGCGGCTGTCTTCGAGGATTTTGACGGGCTCGACGATCGGGCCGTCGACCATCGCACGCTGTCCGAGCGCGACATTGCTACCGTCGGGCAGCGACGTCTGCTGAGCCATGGTGGCGCAGGCCGGTAGGGCGAAAACGGCGAGGATCGGGATGGCGAGGCGCGTGATGTTCTGCATTTGCCCGACACTGGCTGCCTCGCTATGAACCCGCCATGACCACACCCGCTTGCCAGCTCTATCTGATTTCGCCGCTCGACGTCGGCGGTGATTTTCCCGCGCAGCTCGAGGCCGCCTTGTCCGCAGCTCCGGTCGCGGCGTTCCAGTTTCGCGTCAAAAACGTGGACCAGCACGAAGCGGCAAGACTTGCGGAGCCGCTTCAGGCAATCTGCGCCGCGCATGACACGGCCTTTATCGTCAACGACGATATGGCGCTCGCCAAGCGGCTTGGCGCCGACGGCGTGCATCTGGGGCAGGGCGACGGCGATTTGCAGGACGCGCGGCGGCTATTGGGACCACAGGCGCAGATCGGTGTCACTTGCCACGATAGCCGCCATCTTGCGATGGAAGCGGGCGATGGGGGAGCGGATTATGTCGCGTTCGGCGCTTTCTTTCCCACGACGACCAAGACAGTCGAGCATCGCGCCGAGCCCGAAATCCTGACCTGGTGGCAGGGCTTGTTCGAACTGCCCTGCGTCGCGATCGGCGGGATCACCGTCGACAATGCAAAGACATTGATCGACGCGGGCGCCGATTTCCTGGCGGTTTCGGGCGGCGTCTGGGCGCATCCCGACGGCCCGGCAGAGGCGGTGCGGGCGTTCGACAAGCTGTTCGCGGGGTGAGGCGGGCGCGGGCCAGCCTGCTCGGTGTGGCGGCCTTCGCCGCCGTCGGTGCAGCGCAGCCCGCCCCCGACATCATCGTCCCGGTTGAGGGCATCCGGCCGTCCGAGTTGATTGACAGTTGGAACAAGAGCCGGGCCGAGGGACGCCTTCACCGCGCCATCGACATCCCGGCGCCGCAGGGTACGCCGGTGCTGGCGGCGATGGACGGGCGGATCGAAAAGCTGTTCGCGTCGAAACGCGGCGGGCTCACCATCTATCAGCGGTCGGCCGACGGGCGGCTGATCCTCTATTACGCGCATATGAAGGGCTATCGGCGCGGGCTGGCGGAGGGGCAGAAAGTAATGCGCGGGCAGGTTATCGGAACGGTGGGGGCCAGCGGTAACGCCGATCCCGCAGTCCCGCATCTTCATTTCCAGATACTCGAAACTGCGCCGGGTAGCGGCTGGCAGGATGGCGAGCCGGTCAATCCCTATCCGTTGCTGACGACCAGGCGCCCGCGCGGCTAGGCGGCGGGATGATCGCGCCCGGTGGTATGGCCAGGCTTCTCGTCACCACTTTTGCGCCATCCGAAAAGTCCGGCGCAAGGCGTGGGCCGCCGCGACAGCTTTTTCGGCGTGCGGGATGGCGGTGGGGTCTGATCGGGAAGGTCGATAATCGTCATGACGTGCTTATGAATCGCATTGCGACGAAGAAATTGGATCGATGCGTCAAATCGCCCTCGGTTCGTCGCGTTTTCGCTTGCCTCGAGAAGCGGCGCCCGCGAGATGTCGCACCAAGAGATTGGGGATAATGATTATGGACCGGACCGGCACCGAAATGCGCGAACTCACGCTGCGCGCGATCATCCTGGGTGGCTTGCTGACCTTTCTGTTCACCGCAGCGAACGTCTATTTCGGATTGCGGGTCGGGCTGACCTTTTCGACTGCGATTCCCGCTGCGGTGATTTCGATGGCCGTGCTGCGCACGCTCGGCGGATCGAATATGGTCGAGAATAATATCGTCCAGACGATCGGCAGCGCCGCGGGCGCGGTTGCGACGATGATTTTCATCCTGCCGGGCTTGGTGATCGTGGGATGGTGGACGAACTTCCCCTATTGGACGACGATGCTGACCTGCGCAGCGGGCGGTGTGCTGGGGGTGATGCTGTCGGTGCCGCTGCGCCGGGCGCTCGTCATCAACTCGGATCTTCCCTATCCCGAAGGCGTCGCGGGCGCGGAAATCCTGCGCGTCGGTATGGCGGGGGATGAAGGAGCGCGCGAAAACCGCCTCGGCCTGTCGACGATCATCCTCGGCGCGCTGGTCGCTGCCTTCTACGGGGTGATGACCGCGCTCAAGGTCGCTGCCGCCGAAGTCGCCAAGAATTTCAAGCTCGGCGCAGGAGCCAGCGGCGTCGCGGGCACCATGTCGCTCGGCCTCGTTGGCGTCGGCCATCTCATCGGCCTCGCGACGGGTATTGCAATGGCCATTGGCGCGACGCTGTCGTGGTTCGTGCTGCTGCCGTGGCTGAGCGCGGGCCGGGATGGGCCGATCGACGATGTCGTCGGCGCCGTATTCAGTCAGGAAGTGCGCTTTGTCGGGGCGGGCGCGATCGCGGTCGCCGCGATATGGGCGCTGATCCGCATTGCCGGGTCGATCGTGCAGGGGCTTCGCGGCATCGCGAGTGCGGCGCGCGCGCGTCAGAGCGGTCAGACGCTGGAATTGACCGAGCGCGATCTGCCGGGATCGATCGTCGCGGGCACCAGCCTTCTGCTCATGATCCCGATTGGCCTGCTGATCTGGAATTTCGTCCAGGGAGGCCCGCTCGCCGGCGAAGTCGGCGCAGCGCTGACGCTTGCCATTCTCTTCATCCTCGTCATCGGCGTCGCGACCGCGATCGTCACCGGCTATATGGCCGGGCTCGTCGGGACGTCGAACAGCCCGGTTTCGGGGATTGGCATATTGTCGATTCTGGTCGCGTCCGTGCTCGTCGCGGCAATATTCGGTGGAGAGGTCGCTGCCGCCGATCGCGCCCCGCTGATCGCCTTCGCGCTGTTCGTCACCGCCTTCGTCTTCGGGATCGGTATCGTCGCCAACGACAATCTGCAGGATCTCAAGACCGGTCAGCTCGTCGGCTCGACACCGTGGAAGCAGCAGGTCGCGCTCGTATTGGGCGTCCTCGCCGGGTCTTTCATCATCCCGCCGGTGCTCGACCTGCTGAACACCGCTTTCGGTTTCGCGGGTGCGCCGGGCGCGGGGCCTAACGCCCTTGCAGCTCCGCAGGCGTCGCTGATCGCCTCGATCGCGCAGGGCGTGCTCGGCGGCACGCTGCGCTGGGATCTGGTCGGACTTGGCGCCGGGATCGGCATAGTGGCGATCGTCGCCGACGAGATTCTGGGTAAGACCGGAAAAATGCGGATGCCGCCGCTTGCGATCGCGATGGGCATGTATTTGCCGATGTCGGTGACATTGCCGACGATCATCGGCACGGTCGTCGGCCATTTGTGGAACAGGATGGCCGACCGGCAATCGCGCCCCGAGTTTGCACGCCGCATGGGCGTATTGCTCGCGACCGGCCTCGTTGTCGGTGACAGTCTTTACGGGCTGGTGTTCGCCGGCACCGTCGCGGCGGTGGGCGACGCAGACAGGCTCGCGATTGTCGGCCCCGATTTTGCGGTTGCGTCGGAATTTATCGGTCTCGGCCTGCTCGCCGCGCTCGGCTGGTTCGCCTATTCGCGCACGCGCAAGCGCCTGAACGAGACGCCCGCCGAATAAGCACCGCTTGCCCTTGGCCGCCGGGGCGGCTAAGGGCGCGCTCCTGTGACCGGCGCTTTGCGATGCGCTGGCGGCTCTTTCCATCCTTGAACTGCGAGTGTGCGCGATGAAAATCACCGGCGTTGAAATCCGTCCCGGCAATATTATCGAATATGAAAAGGGGATCTGGAAGGTCACCAAGATCCAGCACACCCAGCCGGGCAAGGGCGGCGCCTATATGCAGGTCGAAGCCAAGAACCTCATCGACGGACGCAAGCTCAACAACCGTTTCCGCAGCGCGGACACAGTCGAGAAGGTGCGTCTCGACACCAAGGATTTCCAGTTCCTCTACGCCGAAGGCGACGACCTGGTGTTCATGGACAAGGACACGTTCGAGCAGATCAATATCTCCAAGGACGTCGTCGGCGACGCGCATGAATTCCTGCAGGACGGCATGGACGTCGTGCTCGAGCTTTGGGAAGAGCGTCCGATTTCGGTCGAACTGCCCGAAACGATCGAAGCCACGATCGTCGAGGCCGACGCGGTGGTGAAGGGCCAGACGGCATCCTCGTCGTACAAGCCCGCGATCCTCGACAATGGCGTGCGTGTCATGGTGCCGCCGCACATCACGAGCGGAACCAAGATCGTCGTGCATGTGTACGACCGCGAATATGTTCGCCGCGCCGACTGAATAAGTTCCCCTCCCGCTTGCGGGAGGGGTTAGGGGTGGGCGAAAGGCCCGCCCCACCTATCATGCCCACCCCCGACCCCTCCCGCAAGCGGGAGGGGGGAGTTACGACTATGGCCCTTTCCGGCATCATCACCGTCATGGAACGCGCCGCGCGCAAGGCCGGCACGAAACTGCGCCGCGACTTCGGCGAGATCGAGCATCTGCAGGTCTCGCAAAAGGGGCCGGCCGATTTCGTGTCCAAGGCCGATCAGGCCGCCGAGCGCACGCTGTATGACGAGCTGACCCACGCCCGTCCGGGCTGGGGCTTCCTGATGGAAGAGGCCGGCGAGATCGAGGGCGAGCCCGGCAAGCCGCGCTTCATCATCGACCCGCTCGACGGCACGTCGAACTTTCTCCACGCAATCCCGCAATTCGCGATCTCGATCGCGGTGCAGGAACCGAAGCCCGGCGGCGGCTGGGGCGAGGTAACCGCAGGGCTGATCTATCAGCCCGTCACCGACGAAAGCTATTGGGCCGAGCGCGGGCGCGGTGCGTGGCTGCACGACCGGCGCTTGCGCGTCGCCTCGCGCCGCCACCTCAACGAATGCCTCATTGCGACCGGTATTCCGTTCATGGGCCATGGCGACATGGCGCAGTGGAGCCGCATTTTCGGCGCGGTTGCGCCCGAAGTCGCCGGCATCCGCCGCTTCGGCGCTGCCAGCCTCGACCTTGCATGGGTTGCGGCAGGCCGCTTCGACGGTTTCTGGGAAAGTCACCTCAACATCTGGGACGTCGCCGCCGGTATGCTGCTGGTGCGCGAAGCGGGCGGCTTCGTCAGCGACTTTCGCGGCGGCGACCGCGCAATCGATCGCAGCGAATTCATCGCGGGCAGCGGCGCGGTACACTCGAAGCTGCAAAAGCTGGTCGCGGGCGCGCTTCGCAACGCCTGACGTTCGTCAGGGTTTCAGCGCGTCATTGAGAAACGCGACGACCTTCGGCCAGGCATCGGCGCGCGCTTTGGCGTTCGCGCCAGGTGTGCCGCCGCCACGCGGATCGTCGCGCGGCTCAGCGGACGCTCCGCCAAGGTCATGACCGGCCTCGGGATAGATCAGCGCTTCGGTATCAAGCCCTGCCGCCTTTCGCGTGGCGACAATATTGCGGGCCATCCGCCCTGAATTCCACAGATGGTCCTCGTCTCCGGCAACGAGCATCAGTTTGCCGTGATAGGCCTCGACCGGAATGCGTGCAGCAGCTTCGCGGTCGGGATGATCGGCGCGACCATTCTCGTGAATCGCGCGAAGGTCGGCCTTTGGTCCCAGCTGAAGACCTTCGACGAACCCGCGATAGGGCATGAAGGGCAGGGGCTTGCCGTCGAACGAAAAGGACGAGCGCGTGCCTTCGGCCGCTACCGTTTCAAGACCCCAGCCTTCCCAGACCAGATCGGACGGGGCATAGGCGACGACGGCCTTGATCCACGGGTAGCGGCTCGCGGCAATCAGCGCGAACTCGGAGCCCTTGGATCCGGCGAAGATCCCGATTTTGCCGGTGTCGACACCCGGCATTTTTGACAGCTCGGCCCTGAGGGTGCCAAACTGGTCGACGCGAATGTCGATAAAGCTTCCCGGAAGGTCCGTAAATTCGGGCGGCGGTCCATAGCTGCCCCAGTTCGGCGAATAATAGGGCAGGCTGACTGCGGCATAACCAAGCCGTGCCAGGATAGGTCCGAACCGCTTGCCAGCGCCATCGCCGCCTTCGGCGCCCGGAAGGATTACGAGCACGGGGCGGGCGTCCTTGCCGGGCAGGCGATAGATGCGTGCGTGCGGAAAGCCCTCGATCTCGTGCTCCTCAATGGCCACCGAAGCCGGCGAGGTTTGGGCCTCCGTGGTCGTGGCGGGCGTCGCGAGCGCCAGCAAGGGTGCAGCGAAGATCGAAAGGATCATAGGGCCTCCTGTTGCCTTGCTGTTTTAGTGAATTAATACAGCAAGGCAACAGCTATCGCTCACTTCTCGTAAATGAACTCGCGATAGCTATCCATCAGCGAGGCCCAGGTGTTGAAGGTCTCGCCGATATTCTCGCGCGGGATGCCGGAGAAATCGACGTCCACGTCCATCTCCAGCACCGGATCGCCCTCATCGTCGCGATAGGCGCGGGCAAAGCGCTTTTCCTTGTTCCATTCGTTGAGCCGCTCGAACGACACATTTTTCGCATCGTTGAAGCCCATGTAATATTGCAGCGTCTTGCAATTCTTGTTGTCGTCGCAGTTCATGAACAGGATCAGGAATTTGAGCCCGTTGCGCGTGCTCTCGATATAGGGATCGTCGCCGGCCTTGGTGACCAGCGTGGCGGGCCAGCCCTGCGACTCGACGATCGCCTTGATCGTCGCGGGGTTTTTCGCATTGACCAGCTCGGCATGGGCCGGCGTGGCGGAAAATACGAGCGCGGCTCCCAAAGCCAGCGCAGCCCGGACGGAAAAATTACGCATAGGATATCCCCAGTATAAAGCAGGCGGAAACGCCCCGAATGCCGACCCGTAAGGACGGCGTAACACAGCGATAGCGGGCCCGACCAGCGCTCCTTATGCTTTTGGTCACAACGGCAACGAATTTCCTGCCCGCGGTGCTTGCGGGGGGCGGCTGACTGGCCTAAAGCGCCCGCAACAACGGGTGGCAAACACCTTAAAACAGACTGCGAGCTCCCATGGTCGACCTGACGCAATATCTGCCGATCCTGATCTTTCTGGTCATCGCCGTTGGCCTGTCCTCGGCCTTCGTATTCCTGCCTATGGGCGTTGCCCGTCTGACCGGCGCGCACAAGCCCGACCCGGCAAAGCTCAGCGAGTATGAATGCGGTTTTCCTGCATTTGAAGACGCGCGCAGTCAGTTCGACGTGCGTTTCTACCTCGTCGCCATTCTCTTCATCATCTTCGACCTCGAAGCGGCCTTTCTTTTTCCCTGGGCGGTGAGCCTCAAGGAAATCGGCTGGGCCGGCTGGGCCACCATGATGATCTTTCTTGCCGAACTCGCGATCGGCCTTGTGTATGCGTGGAAAAAAGGCGCGTTGGATTGGGAATGAATACTTCCAGCATCATCATGCCCGGCCAGATGCCGGTCGCCCCGGGAACGAACCCGGATCAGGGCTTTTTCGACGACCTCAACAGCGAAGTCGGCGACAAGGGTTTCCTCGTCACCTCGACCGAGGATCTGTTCAACTGGGCACGCACCGGCTCGCTGTGGTGGATGACCTTCGGTCTCGCTTGCTGCGCGGTCGAGATGATCCACGTCAATATGCCGCGCTACGACATGGAACGCTTCGGTGTGGCGCCGCGCGCATCGCCGCGCCAGTCGGACGTGATGATCGTCGCGGGCACGCTCTGCAACAAGATGGCTCCGGCGCTTCGCCGCGTCTACGACCAGATGTCGAACCCCAAGTACGTCATCTCGATGGGCAGCTGCGCCAATGGCGGCGGCTATTATCATTACAGCTATTCGGTGGTGCGCGGCTGTGACCGTATCGTGCCCGTGGACATCTATGTCCCAGGCTGCCCCCCGACTGCCGAAGCCTTGCTGTATGGCGTGATGCAGTTGCAGCGGAAAATCCGCCGCACCGGGACGATCGAACGCTGATGGCCAGTCCCGCTCCCCTGATCGCGCCGCGCGACGGTATCGCTCCGGCGCTGCACAAGCTGCTTGGCGGCGACCTGATCGAGCATGCCTTCACGGTCGGTGAGGACAGCATCACGGTGCGCCGCGAGGCGATTGCCGGCGTGATGGTCATGCTGCGCGACGAACTCGATTATCAGCAGCTGATGGAAATCGCCGGGGTCGATTATCCCGAACGCGCCGAGCGCTTCGAGGTCGTCTATCATCTGCTCAGCGTGACGAAGAACCATCGTCTGCGCGTCCGCGTCTGCACTGACGAAGCAACGCCGGTTCCGAGCATCGTGCCCGTGTGGCCGGTCGCCGGCTGGCTCGAACGCGAAGTGTTCGACATGTATGGCGTGCTGTTCGCGGGCAACCCCGACCTCCGCCGTATCCTGACCGACTATGGTTTCCAGGGGCATCCGCAACGCAAGGACTTCCCGCTGACCGGCTATATCGAGCTGCGTTATTCGGAAGAGGACAAGCGCGTCGTCTATGAGCCGGTGAAGCTGGCGCAGGACTTCCGCAGCTTCGACTTCCTCAGCCCGTGGGAAGGCGCCGATTATATCCTGCCGGGCGATGAGAAGGCCGGCGGCACGGGCGAAGCCCCGGGCAAGGGTGCCCCGACGCCGATGACCGCACAGGCGGTCAAGACGGCCGACGACAAGGCCGAAAAGAAAGCGCCGGCGCCGACGCCCAAGACCACCGACAAGCCCGAGCAGACGGGCGCGGGCGCGAAGACGAATCTGAAGGCCGCGAAGACGAGCCGCGACGGCGCCAAGGCGACCTCTGCCGCGAAGGCCAAGACCCCCGCGACCAAGAGCGCCGAAAAGGCGCCCGCCAAGGCAAAGGCTCCCGCGAAACCGCGCGCACCGCGCAAGCCCAAAGCAGGAGGTGACGCATGACCGACTCTCCTCAGGTCAAGCACCACGGCAGCGACATGTTCGAAGGCTATCCGGTCGATACCGCGGACACCGCGGGCGATCAGGCGGTCACCAACTACACGATCAACTTCGGCCCGCAGCACCCCGCGGCGCATGGCGTGCTGCGCATGGTGATGGAGCTCGACGGCGAAATCATCGAGCGCGTCGATCCGCACGTCGGGCTGCTGCATCGCGGCACCGAAAAGCTGATCGAATACAAGACCTATCTGCAGGCTTTGCCCTATTTCGACCGGCTCGACTATTGCTCGCCGCTCGGTATGGAGCACAGCTATGTCCTCGCGATCGAGAAGCTGCTCGATCTCGAAGTGCCCGACCGCGCGCAATATCTGCGCACGATGTTCGCCGAGCTGACGCGCATCTGCAACCACATGCTCAACATCGGGTCGCACGTCATGGACGTCGGCGCGATGACGCCGAACCTTTGGATTTTCGAGCTGCGTGAGGATTGCCTCAACTTCTTCGAACGCGCCTCGGGCGCACGCATGCACTCGGCTTATTTTCGCCCGGGCGGCGTCCATCAGGATGTGCCGGAAAAGCTGCTCTATGACATCGGCCAGTGGTGCGAAACGCGGCTACCCAAGCTGTTCGGCGACGCGATGAGCCTGGTCATCGACAACCGTATCTTCAAGCAGCGCAACGTCGACATCGCGACGGTGAGCAAGGAAGACGCGCTGGCCTGGGGTTTCTCGGGTCCGATGATCCGCGGCAGCGGAATCGCATGGGATCTGCGCAAGTCGCAGCCCTATGACGCCTATGCGAAGATGAACTTCGACATTCCCGTCGGAACGCGCGGCGATTGTTATGATCGCTTCATGGTCCGGGTGCAGGAAGTCTATCAATCGGCGCGTATCATCCTGCAGTGCATCAACGAGATGCCGACCGGACCGATCGCCAGCCTCGATCGGAAGGTCGTGCCGCCGAAGCGTGGCGAGATGAAGCAGTCGATGGAGTCGCTGATCCATCACTTCAAGCTTTATACCGAGGGTTTCCACGTTCCCGCGGGTGAAGTTTACGTAGCGACCGAAAGCCCGAAGGGCGAATTCGGCGTCTACCTGGTCAGCGACGGCACCAACAAGCCGTACCGCTGCAAGATCCGCCCGACGGCGTTCAGCCATCTCCAGGCGATGGACTTCATGTGCAAGGGCCATATGCTCGCCGACACGACCGCGATCATCGGCGCGATCGACGTCGTGTTCGGGGAGTGCGACCGGTGAGCACCCTTCTGGTCTTGGCTGCGATGGCGTCACAAGGCGCAACGGAAGCGCCGATCAGCGCCGAAACCACGGCCCGCAAGTTCGTGGCCGCCGTCACGCGCGGGATCGATCCGGTCGGCGCGGGCATCGTTCCCTCTTTGACGCCAGAACAGTCAACGCAACTGAAGGCGCTTCAACCCTGTAAATTCAGCCTGCTTGGAACAAGCACGAAGCAGCGCACACGCATCCTTTGGCAATGCGGCGCTGGCCGTGATGAAAAAGCGTGGATGACCCAACTCAGTTTCACAGACGCGTCAATCACCTCGGTCGAAATCGAACCGTTGGTGAAGCGCCCGATGGCACGGTGACAAATGGCTGACGCACCCCAAATTCCCGATGAGGCCGAAGTCCGCGCGCGCTGGGGCGCTTTTGCGTGGACCAAGGAAAATGCCGAGCAGGCGAAGATCGTCATCGCGCGTTATCCGGCGGGGCGTCAGCGCTCGGCGGTGATGCCGCTGCTCGACCTTGCGCAGCGTCAGGTCGGTGCCGAGACGCAGACGCAGGGCTGGCTTCCCGTGCCGGTGATCGAATATGTCGCGGCCCAGCTCGATATGCCGTTCATCCGCGCCTATGAGGTCGCGACCTTCTATACCATGTACAATATGGCGCCGGTCGGCCGCTATCACGTGCAGGTCTGCGGGACGACGCCGTGCCTGCTGCGCGGCTCGGACGACGTTATGGCGGCGTGCAAGAACCGTGGCATGACCAAGGGCAAGACCACGCCCGACGGCCTGTTCACGCTGACCGAAGTCGAGTGCATGGGCACCTGCACCAACGCGCCGATGGTCCAGATCAACGACGATAATTACGAAGACCTTGATTACGACAGCACGGTTCGCCTGCTCGACGATCTTGCCGCGGGCAAGACGCCGAAGGCCGGTACGCAAAATGCCAAGCGTCACACCAGCGAGCCCGAAGGCGGCCCGACGACGCTGAAAGAGATGGTCAAGGCCAACCATGATTACCGGAAGGACTGGTGATGGACCTGCAAAAGATTCTTCACCTGATCATATTGCTCGTCTTCGTGATCGTTGCGTGCGTAGTGATGGCGTTCGCGGCAAAGGTCGCGATCAACGTGGCGCAGATCGCGCTGGTCGTTGCGATCGTTCTCGCGATCTATTTCGCGGGTGAACGCCTGTTCGGAAAGGGGCGCCGCTGATGCTCGCCGACAAGGATCGCATCTTTACCAATCTCTATGGCTTCCAGCCGTGGAACCTCAAATCCGCGCAGGCGCGCGGCGATTGGGACAAGACGAAAGACCTGATGAAGCGCGGCCAGGACGCGATCATCGAGGAGATCAAGGCGTCGGGTCTGCGTGGCCGTGGTGGCGCAGGTTTTCCCACGGGGCTCAAGTGGAGCTTCATGCCGAAGGAGCCGCGGGCCGACCGCCCCAGCTTCCTCGTCATCAACGCCGATGAATCCGAGCCGGGTTCGTGCAAGGACCGCGAAATCATCCGCCACGATCCGCACAAGCTGATCGAAGGCGCATTGATCGCGGGCTTCGCGATGCGCGCGCGCGCCGCGTACATCTATATTCGCGGCGAGTTCATCCGCGAGGCCGAAACGCTCTTCGCGGCGGTGCAGGAGGCATATGACGCCGGCTTGCTCGGCAAGAATGCGGCGAAATCGGGTTACGACTTCGACGTCTTTGTCCATCGCGGCGCTGGCGCGTACATTTGCGGCGAAGAAACCGCGATGATTGAAAGCCTCGAGGGCAAGAAGGGCCAGCCGCGCCTCAAGCCGCCGTTCCCGGCAGGCGCAGGCCTCTATGGTTGTCCGACGACAGTGAACAATGTCGAGAGCATCGCGGTCGTCCCGACGATCCTGCGACGCGGCGCATCGTGGTTTTCGTCCTTCGGGCGCGAAAATAACAAGGGTACCAAGCTCTTCCAGATCTCGGGCCATGTCGAACGCCCGTGCGTCGTCGAGGAAGAGATGGGCATCACCTTCCGCGAGCTGATCGACAAGCATTGCGGCGGCATTCGCGGCGGCTGGGATAATCTGCTCGCGGTGATCCCGGGCGGCTCGTCGGTCCCGCTTGTTCCCGCGGCCGAGATTATGGACGCGCCGATGGACTTCGACGGGCTGAAGGCCGTCGGTTCGGGCCTCGGCACCGCTGCCGCGATCGTGATGGACAAGTCGACCGACGTTGTGCAGGCGATCAGCCGTATTAGCTATTTCTACAAGCATGAAAGCTGCGGCCAGTGCACGCCGTGCCGCGAGGGCACCGGCTGGATGTGGCGCGTGATGGAGCGGCTGCGCACCGGCGACGCCGACATCAGCGAGATCGACACGCTCTACGACGTCACCAAGCAGGTCGAAGGCCACACCATCTGCGCGCTCGGCGATGCCGCCGCATGGCCGATCCAGGGCCTCATCAAGCATTTTCGACCCGAAATCGAACGCCGCATCCGCGAGAATGGCGGAGTGATGGAGGCAGCCGAATGAAGACGAAGCTTCTGGTTCTGCTTGCCGGCACGACGCTGGCGATCTCTCCCGCCATGGCGCAGCGCGAAGTCAATGCCGCCAACGCCAATCCCCAGGACGCGATGGTCCGCGCCGATGCCGCGCGCGGCAGGGACAAGGCCGAGGATACGGCGCCCGAGATCGAGCCGATCGCCGCGCAGGCGATGTATAATTTCGCGGGCTGCGTCGTCGAACTCAATAGTGCCGGCGCGACCAAGCTGCTCGCGAAGGATTATCGGAGCAAGGAATATCAGGACGATATTCGCAAGATTTCAAAGGGTCATGATCGCTGCATCACGCCCGGCGGCAGGCTCAGCTTCGGTGGTCTCATATTCGCGGGCAATCTGGCCGAACATCTGCTGACCGGCAAATTTACCGGCCCTGCGCTGGCGACCGAACTCGGGCGTGACCGTACGGCTACCCCTATCGCCGCGCGCAGCACGACCGAGGCGATTTCGCTGTGCGTAGTCATGCGGGCGCCGGGTGAAAGCGCCGCGCTGTTTCGCACGGAAGTCATGAGTGACGCCGAGAAGGTCGCAATGCAGGCGCTTGCGCCGCAGCTGTCGGGTTGCATCAAGGAAGGAACCCAGTTCCGGACCAATCGTCCCGGACTGCGCGCCTTGCTTGCTCTGGCGTCCTATCGCCTCGCGGTGACGAGCGCGGATGGTGCAGCAGGATGATCGCGCGCCACGCCTCTGTCTTTGCAGCGCTTTTGGCCTGCGCGGCGGCTATGTCCGCGATGGCGAAACCCGCCAGCGGCGGCATGCAGCCCGAAGCACAGATCGGCACGCGCTTCCTCAAGAAGCCGACCGAGGTCAATCCGCGCGAGGCGGGGATCGAGCGCAAGAATTTCGGACGCTGCGTCTATAGCCGGCTTCCCGACCGGGTCGACAAGCTGCTCGAAAACAGCGATCCCGAGGGGATCGAATATTTCGGGGCAGGCGAGAGCCAGGAACGCTTCTGGCAGGCGATCGGTAAGGATAATTTCTGCGGCGGGCTGAACTCGGCCGTGTCCGAACGGCGCCAGCTCAGCATGTCGAACAGCGCCTTCCGGTCGCTGATGCTCGAGGAAGCCTATCTCGCGCGCTTCAAGCAGGTTCCGGCGATGCCGGCGGATGCGACCGAAGCGGCGAACCGCCGCTACATGACCGAGGGCGCCACCACGGCGCGCTCGCTCGGCCTGTTCGCCGACTGCCTGGTGTTCCGCGACACCGCGGGCGCCGATGCGTTGCTTCGGACCATGCCGGGCAGCGATGAGGAAAAGCAGGCGGCACGCGCCATGGCGCCGTCGCTCGGCGCCTGTCTGGTGCGCGGGCAGACGCTGTCGCTCAACACGGCAAATGTCCGCGCGTTCGCAGCGGATGGTCTCTGGACCCGGTTCGCCCGGGGCATGAAGGGAGCATCTGAATAATGCGCCCACTGGCAATTTTCGCGGCCACTTTATTGGGCACGTTCGCGATCATCCCGGCAGCGCTGGCGCAAAGTACGGGAACGCGTATCGGTCCTTCGCCTGCCCAAGTTCCGGACAGCGGATACGGGACCAAGGATGATCAGGCGCGGGTGGCGATGTATCGCTACGCGGAATGTGTCGTGGACAGCGGCCGAGATCGTGTCGAGCTGTATTTGGCGACTTTCCCGGGCTCCAAGGCGGCGCACAAAAGCGCAAACTCGCTGGCCGTGGACAGGTGCCTTTCGACCGGCGAGATGCGATTTAGCGAATCCCTGTTCCGCAGCGGTGTTTATGACGTGCTTTACCGGAAGAAGTTTCTGAAGGACGGACCGGTCGACTTTGCCGCAATTCCGGCAATCGACTATGCGGCAGGCGAAGACATCAAGGCCAATGGCACGGCGCAGTCGCGTGTTGTTATTCGTCAGATCGCCGACTGCACGGTGCGCAAGGCGCCACAAGAATCTCGGGTGCTCGTCTTGAGCGCGGTGGCGAGCAAGAGCGAAAGCACAGCCTTTACCCAGATCGTACCGGCGATGAGCGGCTGCGTATTTGAAGGATCCGAATTGAACTTTTCCAAATCCGTCCTGCGCGGCGTGATCGGAGAGGCACTTTATCGGCTATCGGTCGGCGCTAGTCAGCCGATGATAGCAGCCAAGGACTGACGATGCCTAAAGTAACCGTAGATGGCGTAGAACTCGACGTCCCGCAGGGCGCGACCGTCTTGCAGGCTTGCGAGATGGCGGGGAAGGAAATTCCCCGTTTCTGCTACCATGAACGTCTGTCGATCGCCGGCAATTGCCGCATGTGTCTGGTCGAAGTCGCGCCGGGCCCGCCGAAGCCGCAGGCGAGCTGCGCGCTGCCTGCTGCCGAAGGCCAGATCATCAAGACCGACAGCCCGATGGTAAAGAAGGCGCGCGAAGGGGTGATGGAGTTTCTCCTCATCAACCACCCGCTCGACTGCCCGATCTGCGATCAGGGCGGCGAATGCGATCTTCAGGACCAGTCGGTCGCCTATGGCCGCGGCGCGTCGCGCTATGACGAAAACAAGCGCGCGGTGACCGAGAAATATATGGGGCCGATCGTCAAGACGGTCATGACCCGTTGCATCCAGTGCACGCGCTGCGTCCGCTTTGCGGAGGAAGTTGCGGGCGTCGAGGATATCGGCGCGATCTATCGCGGCGAGAATATGCAGATCACCTCCTATCTCGAACGCGCGGTTGCGAGCGAACTCAGCGGCAATGTCGTCGATCTGTGCCCGGTCGGCGCGCTGACGTCGAAGCCCTATGCGTTCGAAGCGCGTCCGTGGGAGCTCGCCAAGACGCTCGGCGTCGACATGATGGACGCGGTCGGCACCAACGTCCGCATCGACGCACGGGGGCGTCAGGTTCTGCGCGTTCTGCCGCGCGTCAACGATGACGTGAACGAGGAATGGGCGAGCGACAAGACCCGCCACCATGTCGACGGCCTGATCCGCCGCCGTCTCGACCGTCCGTTCGTCCGCAAGGACGGCGCGCTCGTCGAAGCCAGCTGGGCCGAAGCCTTCGCCGCGATCAAGGCCGCGAAGGCGGGTTCGTCGGTCGCAGCCGTCGCGGGCGATCTTGCCGATTGCGAAACGATGTTCGCGGCCAAGGCGCTCGTCACCGCGCTCGGCGGCACCCTGCTCGAGGGGCGCCAGACCGGGCTCGATTACGACGTCACCAGCCTGTCGGCGGTCAATTTCAACACCACGATTGCCGAGGCCGAAAACGCCGACGTGATCCTGCTCGTCGGCACCAACCTTCGCTGGGAAGCGCCGCTGATCAACACGCGCATCCGCAAGGCGGTGTGGAAGAAGGGCGCGAAGGTCTTCGCCATCGGCCCCGAAACCGACCTCACCTACAAGACCGAGTGGCTCGGCGACGACGCCTCGCTGGTCGCGAAGCTGCCACAGCATGTTGCCGACGCGCTGAAGGGCGCCGAGCGGCCGATGCTGATCTTCGGCGGCGGCGCGCTGTCGGTGCCGGGCGTCCATGGCGCCGGCCTCGCGCTCGCCAAGGCGGTGAATGCGGTCAAGGATGGCTGGAACGGCTTCAACGTTGTGCATTTCTCGGCCGCACGCATGGGCTCGCTGATGCTCGGTTACGGCCTGCCGGGCGGCATCAAGGACGTGATCGCCGCCAAGCCGAAGCTCGCCTTCTTCCTCGGCGCCGACGAGGTCGATTTCTCGGCCTTCGCCGACACGTTCAAGGTCTATGTAGGCCATCATGGCGACAAGGGCGCGCACGCCGCCGACGTCGTCCTGCCGGCGGCCGCGTGGACCGAAAAGGATTTCACGACGGTCAACACCGAAGGCCGTGTCCAGCGTAGCGAACGCGCGGTGTTCGCGCCGGGTGACGCGCGCGAGGACTGGAGCATCTTCCGGGCACTCGCCGATGCGCTCGGCGTCAATGTCGGTTTCGACAGCTTCGCCGAATGCCGCGCGGCGATGATCGCCGCAGTGCCGGCGCTCGGTGTCGAGGGCATCGCCGATTACGGCTGGACGGTTCCCAAGCTGCCCGCAAAGCCCGAAGCGCGCGCGATCCCGTCGCCGATCAAGGATTTCTACCTGACCAACGCCATCTGCCGCGCGTCGCCGACGATGCAGCGCTGCTCGGATGAACTGATCCATGGCGCCGATTATGCGGAGGCCGCGGAATGACCGAGTTTTTCCAGCGGATGATGCTCTACGTCCCGTTCAAGGGATGGGTGGACATGGGCCTGTCCTATGAGGCGGCGTGGGCGCTCGCGACCATTTGCGGGATCCTGCTGATCGCGTTGCCGCTGATGCTCGCGGTCGCGATGATCATCTATGCCGACCGCAAGATCTGGGCCGCGATCGCGCTGCGCCGCGGTCCGAACGTCGTCGGTCCCTTCGGGCTGCTGCAAAGCTTTGCCGACGGCTTGAAGGTGTTCCTGCAGGAAACGATCATCCCGTCGGGCGCGAACCGCGGCCTGTTCCTGATCGCGCCGATCATCACCTTCACCGTCGCGTTGATGGCGTGGGCGGTGATTCCGTTCAATTCGGGGGCGGTGCTTGCCGACATCAACGTCGGGCTGCTCTACATCCTCGCGATCTCGTCGCTCGGCGTTTATGGCGTGATCCTGTCAGGCTGGGCGTCGAACTCGAAATATCCCTTCTTCTCGGCGCTCCGTGCGTCGGCGCAGATGATCTCCTACGAAGTCTCGATCGGTTTCATCCTGATCGGCGTCGTGCTGTTCGCCGACAGCTTCAACATGAATGACATTGTGAAGGCGCAGGGCGGCGATGGAGCGGCGCTTGGCTTGTTCCAGGGCTTTGGTTTCTATCCCATCCTCTTCCCGCTCGCGGTGATGTTCCTGATCTCGTCGCTTGCCGAAACCGCGCGCGCGCCTTTCGACCTGACCGAGGCGGAATCGGAGCTCGTCGCGGGGTATCAGACCGAATATTCGTCGATGAGCTTCGCGCTCTTCTGGCTCGGCGAATATGCAAACGTTCTTTTGATGTGCACGCTCAACGCGGTGCTCTTCTGGGGCGGCTGGCTGCCTCCGCTCGATATCCCGATCCTCTATGCGGTTCCGGGCATCGCCTGGCTGTTCGCGAAGATCCTGTTCTTCTTCTTCGTCTTCAGCTGGGTCAAAGCCACCGTCCCGCGCTACCGCTATGACCAGCTGATGCGGCTGGGCTGGAAGATATTCCTGCCGATCTCGCTCTTCTGGGTCTTCCTGATCTCCGGTTATCTGATGCTGACGAGGTATTCATGAGTTACGTTGGACATCTCGTCAAAAGCTTCACCTTGTGGGAGTTCGTGAAGGCGCATGCCCTCACGCTCAAATATTTCTTCAAGCCCAAGGCGACGATCAACTATCCGTTCGAGAAGAACCCGCTGTCGCCGCGTTTCCGCGGCGAGCATGCGCTGCGTCGCTATCCGAACGGCGAGGAACGCTGCATCGCGTGCAAGCTGTGCGAAGCGGTGTGCCCGGCGCAGGCGATCACGATCGAGGCCGAGCCGCGCGAGGACGGTAGCCGCCGTACGACGCGCTACGACATCGACATGACCAAATGCATCTACTGCGGCTTCTGCCAGGAAGCGTGCCCGGTCGATGCGATCGTCGAGGGGCCGAACTTCGAGTTCGCGACCGAAACGCGCGAGGAGCTGCTCTATGACAAGGCCAAGCTCATCGCCAACGGCGATAAATGGGAACGCGCGATCGCGGCGAATCTTGCCGCCGACGCGCCCTATCGATAAGGGCGCGCGCACATGATTCAGCTCATTGCCTTCTATCTTTTCGCAACGCTCGTCATCGCCTCCGGCGCGATGGTGATCTTCGCGCGCAACCCGGTTCACAGCGTCATGTGGCTCATCCTCGCCTTCTTCAACGCGGCGGGACTGATGCTGCTCGTCGGGGCCGAATTTATCGCGATGCTGCTCGTCATCGTCTATGTCGGCGCGGTCGCGGTATTGTTCCTCTTCGTCGTGATGATGCTCAACATCGATTTCGCCGAACTGCGCGCCGGTTTCGTCCGCTATCTGCCGCTCGGCGCGCTCGTCGCGATCATCCTTGCGGCCGAACTGGTCTTCGCTGTCGGCGCGTGGAAAGCCGGCGGCGTCGATCTGGCTGCCCGCGCGGCGCCGGCGTCGACCGACACCAGCAATATCCAGCAGATCGGCGAGCTGCTCTACACGCGCTACATCTTCCTGTTCGAGGCGGCGGGTATCGTCCTCCTCGTAGCGATGATCGGCGCAATCGTGCTGACGCATCGCCAGCGCGGCGGCGTCCGCGCCCAGAATATTTCGCAGCAAGTGCGTCGCCGTCCGGAGGATGCGACGCGCCTTGTCGATCCGGGCGTCGGGCAGGGGATGGAACTGTGATTTCGGTCGGCCATTATCTCGCCGTTTCGGCGGTGCTCTTCACGCTCGGCGTGCTCGGCATCTTCATCAACCGCAAGAATATCATCGTCATCCTGATGGCGATCGAGCTCATCCTGCTGGCCGTGAACATCAACCTCGTCGCGTTCAGCGCGGCGCTGGGCGATCTTGTCGGGCAGGTCTTCTCGATGTTCGTGCTGACCGTCGCTGCGGGTGAGGCCGCGATCGGTCTTGCCATTCTCGTCATTTACTTCCGCGGCCGCGGCACCATTGCCGTCGACGATGCCAACCGGATGAAGGGGTAAACCGGTGATCCAGGCGATCGTTTTCCTGCCGCTCCTAGCGGCGCTTGTCGCGGGCCTCGGCCAGCGCGTCATCGGCAATGTGCCGTCGAAAATCATCACCACGGGCGCGCTGTTTACCAGCTGTGCGCTCAGCTGGCCGATCTTCCTGTCGTTCGTGGGCGGAAGCGGCGAAGCCACGGTGACCCCGGTGCTGCATTGGGTTTCGTCGGGCGCGCTCCATTTCAACTGGGAACTGCGCGTCGATACGCTGACCGCGGTGATGCTCGTCGTCATCACGACGGTGTCGGCGCTCGTCCACCTGTATAGCTGGGGCTATATGGAGGAAGACCCGGACCAGCCGCGCTTCTTCGCCTATCTGTCGCTCTTCACCTTCGCGATGCTGATGCTCGTGACCGCGAACAATCTGGTCCAGATGTTCTTCGGCTGGGAAGGCGTCGGCCTCGCATCCTATCTGCTTATCGGATTCTGGTACAAGAAGCCGAGCGCCAATGCCGCGGCGATCAAGGCGTTCGTCGTCAACCGCGTTGGCGATCTTGGTTTCATGCTCGGTATCTTCGGCACCTTCCTCGTCTTCGGTACCGTCTCGATCCCTGAAATCCTGGCGGCAGCGCCGGGCATGGCGGGCAGCACCATTACCTTCATGGGCATGCGTCTCGACACGATGACGATCCTCTGCCTGCTGCTGTTCATCGGCGCGATGGGCAAGTCGGCGCAGCTTGGCCTGCACACCTGGCTTCCCGACGCGATGGAGGGCCCGACGCCGGTGTCGGCGCTGATCCACGCCGCGACGATGGTCACCGCGGGCGTCTTCATGGTCTGCCGCCTGTCGCCGATGTTCGAGACTGCACCGGTCGCGCAGGGCGTCGTGATGTTCGTCGGCGCTGCAACCTGCTTCTTCGCCGCGACCGTCGCGACGACGCAGTGGGACATCAAGCGCGTCATCGCCTATTCGACCTGTTCGCAGCTCGGCTACATGTTCTTCGCGGCGGGCGCGGGCGCCTATGGCGCGGCGATGTTCCACCTGTTCACGCACGCCTTCTTCAAAGCGCTGCTGTTCCTCGGTGCCGGCTCGGTCATCCATGCGATGCATCATGAGCAGGACATGCGTTACTATGGCGCGCTGCGGAAACGTATCCCGATCACCTTCTGGGCGATGATGCTCGGCACACTGGCGATCACGGGGGTCGGTATTGCGGGCGTTGCGGGCTTCGCTGGCTTCTATTCGAAGGACGGCATTCTCGAGGCCGCCTTTGCGAGCGGCGGTGGCGGCGTGATCGCCTTCTGGGTCGGCATCTTCGTGGCCTTCCTCACCAGCTTCTATTCGTGGCGCCTCGTCTTCCTGACCTTCTATGGCAAGGCGCGCTGGGAACAGAGCGAGCATATCCAGCACGCGGTGCACGACGATCACGGCCATGACGACCATGCACACGCCGCGCATGACGATCACCATCATCATGATGTGCACGGCGATGGCACCGCAGGCTATCGCCCGCACGAAAGCCCGATCAGCATGCTGATCCCGCTCGTCGTGCTGTCGATCGGTGCGGTGTTCGCGGGCATCGCGTTCCACCACCAGTTCATCTACCCCGAAGAGGGCATGGCGTTCTGGAAGGGAAGCCTCGCGTTCGACGAGCATCTGATGCACGCCGCGCATGAAGTGCCGCTGTGGGTCAAATGGACGCCGTTCACGGTGATGGCGATCGGCCTGTTCCTCGCGTGGAACAGCTATATCCGCAACACCACGCTTCCGGCGAAATTCGTGGAGCAGTTCAAGCTGCTGCACCAGTTTCTGTACAATAAATGGTATTTCGACGAGCTCTATAACATCCTCTTCGTGAAGCCTGCCTTCGCGATCGGCCGCTTCTTCTGGAAGCGCGGGGATGAAGGCACCATCGACCGCTTCGGTCCCAATGGTGTCGCGGCGCTCGTCCAGGGGGGCACGCGGCTCGCGGTCCGGCTGCAATCGGGTTATGTTTATGGATATGCGTTCGTGATGCTGCTTGGTCTCGTCGGCCTCGCCAGCTGGGCCATGGTGAAGTTCCTGTGAGCGGTATTCCCATCCTTTCGCTGATGCTGGCGGTCCCCGCGATCGCCGCCATCGCCTGCCTCTTTACCGGAGACCGCAACGCGCGCTTCGTTGCGCTCGGCGCGACGCTCGTGAACTTTGCCCTTGGCATCGTCATGTGGGCGGATTTCGACGTGGGCGGCGCGCAGTGGCAGTTCCAGGAATTGCATGAGGGGCTTTTCGGGCCCTTCAACTATGCCCTCGGCATCGACGGCATGGCGCTGATGCTCATCCTGCTCAGCGTCTTCCTGATGCCGCTGTGTATCCTCGCGAGCTGGGAAGCGATCACGAAGCGCGTCGGCCTCTACATGGCGATGTTCCTCGTCATGGAGACGATCATGATCGGCGTCTTCGCGGCGCAGGATCTGCTGCTCTTCTACATCTTCTTCGAAGCCGGCCTGATCCCGATGTATTTCATCATCGGCATCTGGGGCGGGGCGAACCGCATCTATGCGGCGTTCAAATTCTTCCTCTACACACTGCTCGGCTCGGTGCTGATGCTCATCGCGATGATCGTGATGATCCGCGAAGCGGGAACGACCGATATCCCGACGCTGCTCGTCTATAATTTTCCGCCGGAAATGCAGACCTGGCTGTGGCTTGCCTTCTTCGCCAGCCTTGCGGTCAAGATGCCGATGTGGCCGGTCCACACCTGGCTTCCCGACGCGCACGTTCAGGCGCCGACCGCAGGTTCGATGATCCTGGCGGGCGTGCTGCTCAAGATGGGCTCTTACGGTTTCATCCGCTTCATGATGCCGATGTTCCCCGACGCCTCGGCGCAGCTCATGTGGATCGTCTTCGGCCTGTCGATGGTTGCGGTCGTCTACACCAGCCTTGTCGCGCTGGTGCAGAGCGACATGAAGAAGCTGATCGCTTACTCGTCGGTCGCGCACATGGCGATCGTCACGGCGGGCCTCTTCGCCTTCAACCAGCAGGGTATCGAAGGCGCGCTGATCGTCATGCTCAGCCATGGTGTCGTGTCGGCGGCGCTCTTCTTCTGCGTCGGCGTGATCTATGACCGGCTACACACGCGCGAGATCGACCGCTACGGCGGCCTCGCGGTGAACATGCCGGCCTATGCGATCTTCTTCATGCTGTTCACCATGGCGTCGATCGGTCTGCCGGGCACCAGCGGTTTCGTCGGCGAGTTCCTGAGCCTGCTCGGCATTTATGAAGCGTCGAGTGTCGTCGCCTTCGTCTGCACGACCGGCATCATCCTCGGCGCCGCCTATATGCTCTATCTCTATCGCCGCGTCGTGTTCGGCGAGCTGACCAAGGACGATGTCAAGGCGATGTCCGATATCAATCCCCGCGAATGGGCGATCTTCGTGCCGCTGGCCGCGGTCGCGCTGTGGATGGGCGTTTATCCCGAAAGCTTCCTTGCACCGATGCGCGGTGACGTGACCACGGTGGTCGCGCGCCTCGCGCCGGCAAAGCCCGCCGGTGACGCGCATCTGAAGGCCGGCAAGGCGAAGCCTGCGGCGGCGGAGCATGGCGAACATGGTGCCGCCGCACCCGAAGCCCATCATGCGGGAGGCGTCCAATGACCGCCGACCTGATGCTCATCTGGCCCGAGCTGATCCTGACGATCGGCGGGCTGATCACCCTTATGCTCGGCACCTTCCTCGGCGACCGGAACGTTGGCGCGTACCAGCTTTCCGCGATGCTGACGCTCGCGGGTGCTGCGGCGGCGGTCGTCGCGCTGTTCGGTGTCGATACGACGGTCTTTTCGGGAATGCTGTCGGTCGACAGCTTCGGCGGCTTCGCCAAGCTGATCATCTATGCCGCCAGCTTCCTCTGCGTGCTGATTGCGCCGCGCTTCTTCAAGGACGGTATGCGCGCCGAATATCCGGCGCTGATTCTGTTCGCCGCGCTCGGCATGGGGATCATGGCCTCGGCGCGCGACCTGATGACGCTCTATGTCGGGCTCGAACTCAACAGCCTTGCATCCTATGTGCTCGCGAGCTTCATGCGCAGCGACGAGCGGTCGAGCGAAGCGGGCCTCAAATATTTTGTCCTCGGCGCACTTGCATCGGGCATCCTGCTCTATGGCATTTCGCTGCTTTATGGTTTCACCGGAACGACCGATTTCGCCGGCATCGCCAAGGCAGTCGGCGGCGAACTGAACATCGGCCTGATCTTCGGGATCGTCTTCGTCGTCGCGGGCCTCGCGTTCAAGATCAGCGCCGTGCCGTTCCACATGTGGACGCCCGACGTCTATGAAGGCGCGCCTACTCCGGTGACGACCTTCTTCGCCACCGCTCCCAAGGTGGCGGCGATGGCGCTGATGACGCGCGTCGTGATCGGCGCGATGGGCCCTGCGATCGACGCGTGGCAGCAGATCATCATCTTCCTCGCGCTTGCCTCGATCATTCTCGGGGCGGTCGGCGCGATCGGGCAGAAGAATATCAAGCGCCTGCTCGCCTATTCGTCGATCAACAACGTCGGCTATATGCTGATCGGCCTTGCGGCGGGAACGCAGCAGGGCGTCGAAGCGATCCTGACCTATCTGCTCGTCTATGTCGTGACGACGATCGGCAGCTTCCTGATCGTGATGCAACTGCGCGACGATCAGGGCGATCAGGTCGAAAGTATCCCGGCGCTGGCTGGCTATTCGCAGCGTCGTCCGGGGCTTGCCGCGGCACTCGCCGTATTCCTGTTCAGCCTTGCCGGCATTCCGCCACTCTTCGGCTTCTGGCCGAAATTGCTGGTGTTCCAGGCTGCGGTGGACGCGAACCTCGTGCCGCTGGCGGTTGCAGGTATCGTCGCTTCGGTGATCGGCGCCTATTATTATATCGCGATCATCAAGACGATGTACTTCGACGAAAAGTCGGACACCGAATTTCCGAAGGGAACCGGCACGGTTGCCGAGGATGCCATGATCACCGCGAGCGCCTTGTGGCTGTCGGTCATCGGCTATCTCTTCATCGGCGTGCTGGGGGCACTTTCCGCCAGCGCGGCGGCGGTGCTGTTCTGATCCCGCCGATCGAGCGGATCCAGCAGACCGGTTCGACCAACGCCGACCTGCTGGCGCGGCTGGCAGGCGGCGAGCATGTCGGCGAGGGCCACTGGCTCGTTGCCGACCGCCAGACCGCCGGGCGCGGGCGCCTCGGCCGTGCCTGGGGCGACGGGCAGGGCAATTTCATGGGCTCGACCGTCGTCCGGTTGACCGCGAGCGACCCGTCGCCCGCGACGCTGGCGCTTGTCGTCGCGGTTGCGCTGGCGAAAGTGGTCCGGGTTTTCGCGCCGTCGGTGTCGCTGCAGCTCAAATGGCCGAACGACCTGCTCGTCGACGGTGCCAAATGCTCGGGTATTCTGCTCGAACGGAGCGGCGATGCGGTCGTCGTCGGCATCGGGGTCAATCTCGCCTCGGCGCCCGATCTGCCCGACCGCCCGACCTTTGCCTTTGCGGACGCGGGCATCGCGATCGAGCGCGACCGCTTCGCCGAAGCGCTGGCGATCGCGCTGATGGATGCACTGTGGACCTGGCGACAGGAGGGTGTCGGGAGCATCGTTCGCGCCTGGCTGCCGCTCGGCCATCCGGTCGGGACACCGCTCCACGTGTCCGAACAGGGGATCGACGGCGTCTTCGACGGGCTGGAGCCCGATGGCGCGCTGCGCTTGCGCCGCGCCGACGGGACGGTCATGCTAGTTCATGCGGGCGACGTCGAATTGCGCCGACCCGTGGAGGGGAACTGAGATGCTGCTCGCGGTCGATGTCGGCAATACCAACGCCAAATTCGCTCTGTTTCGCGGCGGCGAGCTGCTCACGCGCTGGCGCATCGCGACCGACGACCGACGGACCTGCGACGAATATGCGGTGTGGCTTGACCAGCTCATGCGGATCGAGGGCTATGACCGTGCCGACGTCGGTGCTGTGATCATCTCGACCGTGGTGCCGCGGGCGCTGCACAATCTCCAGCTTCTCGCCGTCAAATATTTCGGCGTCGACGCGCTCGTCGCCGGGCGCGAGCCGGTAAGCTGGGGCATCGCGCTGAAAGTCGACGAACCGCAGTCGGTCGGCGCCGACCGCGCGGTCAACGCGATCTCGGCGCAGGCGGTCGAGCCCGGCCAGGACAAGCTCGTCATCAGCTTCGGCACCGCGACGACGCTCGACCATATCGGCCCCGACGGCGCCTATCTCGGCGGTATCATCGCACCCGGCGTCAATCTGTCGCTCGAGGCGCTGGTCGCCGCCGCCGCCAAATTGCCGCGCATCGCGATCGAGGCACCGGCAACGAACAGCGTCATCGGACGCACGACCGAAAGCCAGATGCTGATCGGCGTCTATTGGGGCTATGTCTCGATGATGGAGGGCCTGATCGCGCGCATGAAGGCGGAGATCGGCAAGCCGCTCACCGTGATCGCGACCGGCGGTCTTGCGACCCTGTTTCAGGAACAGGCCCATCTGTTCGACCGCATCGAACCCGATTTGACGCTCAACGGGCTGATGCATCTTTATAACCAACGAAAGCCAACAATATGACGACTCCGGGCAAGGAGCTGATTTTCCTCGCATTGGGAGGATCGGGCGAGATCGGCATGAACGCCAATCTCTATGGCTGTGACGGCAAATGGATCATGCTCGACCTTGGCGTGACCTTCGGCAGTCAGGACTATCCGGGCATCGAGATCGTGATGCCCGACCTTGAATTCATAGAGGATCGCAAGAAGGATCTGCTCGGGATCGTGCTGACGCACGGGCACGAGGATCATATCGGCGCCATCCCCTATCTCGCCGCCGACCTTGGCGTGCCGCTCTATGCCAACCGCTTCACCGCCGGCCTGATCGCGCACAAGCTGGCCGAGGAAGGGCTGGAGAAGGAGGTCAAGATCAACGTCGTCGACATCGACGAAAGCTTCCGGATCGGCCCCTTCGGCATTCGCCTGATGCCGCTCGCGCACTCGATCCTCGAAATGAGCGCGGCGGTGATCGATACGCCTTATGGCCGCGTCTTCCACACCGGCGACTGGAAGCTCGATGAAGATCCGATCCTCGGCACGCCGTCAAGTGCCGCGGCGCTGACCGCGGTCGGCGACGAAGGCGTCGATTTCCTCGTCTGCGATTCGACCAACGCCTTCAACGCGCAGGCGTCGGGTAGCGAAGGCAGCGTACGCGATGGTCTGCTCGCGGCGGTCGGCGCGGCGAAGGGCAGGGTGGTCGTCACGACCTTCGCCTCGAACGCGGCGCGGCTTGCAACGCTGGGCGCGGTTGCGAAGGCGACGGGACGCACCCTGTGCGTCGCGGGACGCTCGCTCGACCGCATCCTCGGCGTCGCGCGCAGCGTCGGCTATCTCAGGGATTTCCCGCCGACGGTCGATTTCGACGAAGCAATGCGGCTGCCGCGGAACAAGGTGATGGTGGTCGCGACCGGCGGGCAGGGCGAAGCGCGTGCGGCGCTCGCCCGCATGGCGGCCGACAGTCACCAGATCAAGCTGGAGGCGGGCGATACGGTGGTCTTCTCGTCGAAGCAGATCCCGGGTAACGAGGTTGCCATCGGGCGGATCATGAACCAGCTCGCCGCAAAGGATGTGCTGACGGTCACCGAGAAGCAGGCGCATATCCACGTCAGTGGTCATCCGGGGCAGCCCGAACTCGCCGCGCTCTACGGTTGGTTGCGGCCGAAGACTGTCGTGCCGGTGCATGGCGAAATCCGCCACATGCACGAGCAGGCGCGCTTTGCGCTCGAAACGGGCGTACCGAACGCACTGGTGCAGGAGAATGGCGATCTCGTCCATCTCGCTCCCGGCAAGCCGCGGATCGTCGAGCGCGTTCGCTCGGGCCGCCTGATCCTCGACGGCGACGTGATCCTTCCCGCCGATGGCGAGACGATCAACGAGCGCCGCAAGCTGTCGCTGCATGGCCAGATCTCGGTCGCGGTGGTGCTATCTAAGGGCAAGTTCCAGGGCAGCACGATCCAGTATCGCGGCGTGCCGGTCGAGGATGACCGCGAAGCCTTTCTCGAGGAAATGAACGAGGCGGCCGAAAAGGCCGTGACCGGCCCGGCGCGCGACCGTGATGCGCTGAAAGAGTCGATCCGCCTCGGTGTCCGCCGCATCGCGACCGACTGGACCGGTAAAAAGCCCGTCACCGACGTGCTGATTGTGGACATCTGACCGATGAAATGGACCTCCGCCCTCGCGATCTACACGCTCTTCTGGTGTTTCAGCGCCTTCTTCGTGCTGCCCTTCCACGGCCGCCGCGCCGAAGACGACGAAACCCCGCTGGTGAAGGGACAGGATATCGGCGCGCCCGCGACGTTTCGTCCCAAGCGCATCCTGCTGCAGATGACCATCGTCGCGAGCATCGGCTTCGTGCTCTACTATATCGCCTATGTGAACGGCTGGGCCGACCCCGATGTGCTGAGCGGGCGGGCCTGATTTAAGCTGCGTACCTTCAGCGACTGCATTGGGGTGGGGAGCGGACGGGCTGGTTCCGTCCCCAAGACTTGATAATATGTCGGAATGGACACCATAGACCCACAAGCTATCAGGGATTCACTTCTTGCTCGGGACGTGATCTTGAACCCGCCCGCAACAGAAGATGTTATTGCACAGCTAAATTCTTGGGCTGGCGGGAGGCTTCACTCCCATGTTGCCCAAATGCTGCGAGAGTTCGACGGTTTTTCTGATTGGGATTATGAAGGAAAATCCTTCGTTTCCGTATGGCCCGTCGAAAAGGCATTGTCAGACGATTGGACCCGGCGGCCACTGTTGGCATTCTCTGACTGGTCCATAAATGCGATGATTTTTGGCTTTGATCCATCGTCTAATGGACCAATAATCAGTATTGAAGATGCTTCTGTAGTCGCTCCAACCTACGCTGAATTCTGGCTCCGGCTGCTCTCTGATAGCCTATTTCAAACCAAGTGACCGAAGCGTCCGCAATCGGTCGAAAGCCGTCATATCGACGGGGCCCGCCAAACAGGGAAGCTATCACCCCCGCAGGCGGTCGATCGCTTGCGCCAGCGCGACATAAAGCTTGCCGATATCCGACGACAGCAGGGTCACGCTGATCGCCGATCCGTCGCGCGCGCCGATCAGCAGGCGTAGCATCGCTTCGAAATCGTGAATGAACTGGTTCACCGATGCGTGGAAGCCGTCGTCATTCTGATAGAGGCGCAGGATTTCCTTGGCCTCGCTATTCTCGACCAGCTTGACCGCGCGCCGCGCGAAGACGCCGCGGTCGCCCTTCAGATAAGCGTCCCACGCGGTATCGCTGACCTCGCTCGACAGGATCTTGGTCATGTCTATCGCGGTCGATTTCAGCGCTTCGGTGAGGACGCCGACCTGCTTTGCCAGCGAGTCGCGGTCGGACGCGGCGATCGCCTGTTCGGCCTCCAGCGCGCGCTGTTCGACGCTGGCGCTGGTATCCATGATCGTGATGAGCTGGCGCATCAGGCGGTCGGCGGCGCCATTCGCGGCCTCGACCGCGCGCTGCGAGGCGTCTTCGATCGCGGCAAGCTGTGCCATGATCTCGGTCTTGAACGCGGCGTCGATCGCTTCGGTTGCGGTGGCCTGCATCGCCTCGCGAGCGCCGGCGACAAGCTTGTCGAGCGTCTGGCGTGCTTCCTCGGCGGCGGAATCGGCGGTCGTGCGAACTTCGCCCAGCGTCGCGATCATCCGCGCGCCGCCCTGTTCGGCAAACTCGTCGGCGCCACTCCGCAGGCGGGCTAGCGCCGTGTCGGCGTCGGCGAGCGAGGCGCTGATCCGGTCGGCGAGCGCCTGCTGGCCTTCGGCGTGCGAGGCCATCTTGTCCTCGTTCGCCTGCAAGGTCGATTTGACTGCGTTGACGTGCGACAGCGTCGATTGCGCGACCAGTTCGGACGCTTCGAGCATCGGCTTCATCTGGGCGAGGGCGGTCTGCGTCGTCTTGCCGTGCGACGTCATCCGGTCGAGCGCGTGCGGCAGCGTTTCGTCGAGTTCGCGCGTTACGGCATCAAGCGCGAGAAGCAGCGATTCGGCCTGCGTGATGAGCTGATGCGTCGAGCCATTGCCGCTCTGCACCTCGGCCATGAACGCTGCGAGCTGACCCTTGGTGTCCTCGATCGCGCGGCCGATGACGCCCGTGCTGGCCGAAACGCTGACATCGAGAACTTCGAGTTGCTGGCCGATCTCCGACACATGCGTCGCAATGCGCGTCGCAAGCGCTTTGCTGGCTTCGCCATGCGCGCTGATCTGGACGCCCATTGCGTCACCCGCTTCGCGTGCAGCAGCAAGTCGCGCATCGAGCTGGGCCGCCGCAGCATCGACGCTGTCGCGAAACTGGCGCCAGGTGCCGTCCATCTGGCCGGTGACCGTCGCAATGGTCGCCTTGAGATCGTCGCGCGCCGTTGCCGACGCCTGCGTCATCTGCGCCAGCGCCACGCCATGCGCTTCGGCTGCCTGCGCCGACGCGGCTGCTACGCCGGCTTCGACGTCCTTCGCCTGCTGCTGCAGCGTGCTCATCGCTTCGCTGAGGCCCGCGGCCGATGCCTCGCCCGTCTGTGCCGCCTTGCCGGCTTCTTCGGAAAGGGCGGCAAGCCGGGCTTCCAGATTCGCGCCCTGCTGATGCGCGACGAGACCGGCTTCGCGGAAATTGACCGCAAGGCGCTGCGCGACGTCGTCGATGCGTGGCAGCCCGGCGAGCAGGCCGTCCATCCGCTGCATCGCGACGTCGCCCGACCGCGCAAGCTGGTCGTGCGCGTTGGCAATGACCGACGCGTTGGTTGCGAGCTTGTCGCTGCTTTCGTTGAGGCGTGTCACGGCGTCGAGGCCGAGCTGCTGGACCGTGCGCGCTTGTTCGGAGAGCTGGCGCTGCGCGTCGGCCAGATGGTCCGCCAGCGCGCGCATCGACTGGTTGAGCGCGAGATTCTCTTCGCGGAGCGCGCCGGCGACCTGTGCAAAGCGCGCCTGCTCCGAGCGGCCCGAGCGGAGGACCATCATCCACAGCAGCGCGAGCAGGGTAAGCGGAACCGCAATCGTCGCGACCAGCGCAGGCCAGTCGGCGAGCGCCGGCGCGCGAGCAAAGCCGGCCGTCGCGGCAAAAACCGCAAAGGCTGCCCAGCCGAGGCCAAGCAGGATCAGGAGGGCAGGGACGAACCGGTCACGCGCGCCGGACAAATCCTTGTCCGCGGCGATTTCATAGTCTTCGGTCGCGGCAAGCGCCGACATATCGAGCCAATCCCGTTCCGGCGCCGCAGCGGGTTCCGGCTGCGCCACGACTTCGGGCGCGGGCGCCTCTGCCTGCGCCGCGTCTTCCGGCTTTGCTGCGGAATCCCGCCACAATCCGACGATCTTCTTTTCCCCCGTCATCCCGTCATCTTAGCATCAAATGCCGTCCATGAAACGGAAACTTAACCACGCCATGCCAAGGCTGTGGAATGTCGTTCGATAGCGGACCCCTTGACCGGTATATCAGCGCCACGGTTGGCGACGATCCCGTCGTTGCGCGCGAACTGCGCGCCAGCTTCGCCGCCGGTGCGCGCGAGCTTGCCGACCTGATGCGGCGTGCGCGCTGCGATGCGAACTGGCATGTCGCCGCCGAGCGATTGAAGAGCCTTGCAGCAACCTTCGGCATCATTCCGCTGATCCAGATGGCGGAAACCGCGATGGACGGGGCGCCCGGCGATCCGGCGATTCTTCGCGACATCAACGCGGCGATCGACAGCCTCGCCTGACCCGAACCGGGTTCAATCGCCGTTCAGCCGGCGCCTGCCACTATAAATATCGATCCCGGCCGCCTTGCCTTGGCAACGCTACGGGTCTAGCCGCGTTGTGAACCGCGGCTGGCCCCCTCTTGCACCCCGGCAAGCCGGCCGTTTGTGAGGAGAGATTTCGATGTTCACGCGTTTTCGTCCGATGACCGCAACGGCGATGGCGGCCATCCTCGGCTGCTCGATGCTGGCGACGACCGCGCCGGCGGCGGCGAAGGAAAAGCCGAAGAAGGAAGAAGCCGCCAAGGGCCCGTCGCTGAGCCCGAGCAAGGCGTTCCAGCCGGTCGGCAAGCAGATGGAAGATGCGTCGAAGAAGAAGGACGCGGCTGCGCTCCAGGCGGCCGTGACCGCAGGGCAGAGCGTTGCGACGACCAACGACGACAAATATTTCCTTGGTTTCTACACGCTGCAGCTCGGCATTCTGACGAAGAATGAAGCGCTGCAGGAACTAGGCCTCGACACCGCGCTCGATTCGGGCCTGACGCCGGCGGCGGATCAGGGTCTTTATAATTTCTATTCGGGGCGCTTCGCCTACATAAAGAAGGACTATCCGAAGGCGCAGAAGCGGCTTGAGGCGGCGAAGGCCGCCGGCTCGGCGGAAACGGCGCTGCCGATGCTTCTGATGGATACCTATCTGAGCCAGAATCAGGTCGATCAGGGCCTCGCGGTTGCGAAGGCCGCGATCGCTGCGGATCAGGCCGCTGGCCGCGTTCCGTCGGAAGAGCTGTTCGTCCGCCCCGCCAAGGCCCTCCAGGCGGCGAAGCGCACCGAGGATCTGCTCGACATCCTGACGCTCCGCGTCCGCGCCTATCCGATCCCCCAGGTCTGGCGCAACACGCTCTATATCCTGCTGCAGCAGTCGGGCGGCGACAAGGATCTGAACATCGACGTCTTGCGCCTGATGCGCGCGACCAATTCGATGACCGAACGCGGCGAATATCTGGAATATGCCGCTCTCGCCACCGAGGCCGGCTATCCCGGCGAGGTTGTCGCGGTCGTCAATCAGGGCATCGCCAAAAATGTGTTCCCCAGGACCGACGAGCGCTTCGCTTCGATTTTGAGCACGCAGACCGATCGCGCCAAATCCGACAACGCGGGCCTGCTTGCCGACGCGGGCAAGCCGGCCTCAGCTGCAAATCCGAAGGCTGCGCGCGCGACGGCCGACGCTCTGGTCGGCATTGGCGAACCCGCGAAGGCGATTCCCTTCTATGAAGTGATCGCAGCGAGCGATCCGGTCGCGCAATATCGCCTCGGCGTCGCGCAGGCGCTCGCGGGTCAGAAGGACGCGGCGGTCGCCAGCTTTGCCAAGGTGACGGGCAATCGGGCGCGACTCGCGCAGCTTTGGACGATCCATGTTCAGGCGCCGGCCGCTGCGGCTGCGCCCGCACCAGCGACAACGCCCGCGAGCTAATTGCTGCCAACCCATAGAAAGGGCGCTTCCCCTGGGGGAGCGCCCTTTTTTGTAACCCGCGGCGGAACGCCGATCAGGTTTCGACAGGTATGCCGGACAACTGCTTGGCCGTCCGGATGGTCAGCGAGGTCTTCACGCTGGTAACGTTCGGTGCCGACGTCAGATGCGCCGTCAGGAACGACTGGAAGCTCTGCAGATCGCGTGCGACGACCTTCAGCAGGAAGTCGATCTCGCCATTCAGCATATAGCATTCGCGCACTTCGGGCAGTTTGCCGACATAATCCTCGAACGCCTTGAGATCGCTTTCCGCCTGGCTGCGAAGACTGACCATCGCGAAGACGGTAATGCCATAGCCAAGCTTTGCCGCGTCCAGATCGGCGTGATAGGACCGGATCACGCCCGACTCTTCGAGCGCACGGACTCGGCGAAGGCAGGGGGGCGCGGTCAATCCGACCATTTGCGCCAGTTCGACATTCGTCATTCGCCCGTTTTTCTGCAGCTCCCCCAGGATCTGAAGGTCGATCTGATCGAATTTCTGACTCGCCATATTTGAAACATCCGCTTTCCAAAAGTGCTGTCACCATAATATTATTTCAGGCGAATGCAATTGTCCCACAATGTGACGTGCCCGGCGAAGGCACTTTCATGACCGGGGGATTCACGCTAGCCGCTAATCAAATGCTAACCAACGAACAGGGTGTGGGGCCGGCTTCGCGTGACTGCTGACTCGATGATCGCGACCATCTTGCGTCAAGCGCCCGGGGACCGCCGCGCGGGTATCGCGGCGTGGCGGCAAATCTCCGATATTCTGGCGCAGCGCGGCAATCAACTGTCCGATGACGATGTGCGCCGTTCGCTGCATGCACTCGTCGTATTGCGGCCCCAGGTTCCCGAAAAGGTTCGCCGCGACTGCGCGATGGCTATCGCGCGCCACGGTCGTTTCGCGCCGCTCGTTGCATTCTACGCGAACGACGTTCCGGCGGTTTCGGCAGCGATGCTGCAGCGGGCCCGGCTTTCCGAAGCCGACTGGCTTGCCGTCCTGCCGGCGACCGCCGCGACCGCCCGGTCGATTCTCGCCGGGCGCCGCGACTTGCCGGACAATGTGCGACGCGCCCTCGAAAGCCTTGGTGCGGGTTCGGTCGCCTTGCCGCAGCCCGAAACGGTCGCGTTCGTCGCACCCGCGGAACTGCCCTCGGCCGCTGAAATCGCCCGCCCTGCGGAGACCGCGCCGAGCCAGATCAGCGAACTGGTCCGCCGGATCGACCGCTATCAGTCCGCACGCGCTCGTCCCGCCGCGCGCAAGACCACCCCCGGTTTCCTGTTCGAAACCGGCGCGGACGGCCTGATTCGCTGGGTCGACGGGGTCACGCGCGGCGCAGCGGTGGGGCTGTCGATCGCCGATGCGGCATTCGGCGGCGAGCCGGGGGCGGATGGCGCGGCGGCGGGCGCATTCCGCCAGCGCGCCGAAATCGTCAACGCGCGTATGATGCTGGAAGGTGCAGACGCCGAAGCTGGAGAGTGGCGCTTCTCGGCCCTGCCGTGGTTTGATCCGGCCACAGGCCAGTTCCGCGGCTATCGCGGTAGCGCGCGGCGCCCGCAACAGAGCGAAATGCCCTATGGCCGGCCCGCGGTCGCCGAATCGGGCGACTCGATCCGCCAGTTGATTCACGAGCTGCGCAGCCCGCTGAACGCGATCTCGGGCTTCGCCCAGATCATTTCGAGCCAGATGTTCGGGCCGGTCAGTACCTCCTACCGAGCGATGGCGGAGGCCATTGTGGCCGACGCGGCGTCGATCCAGTCGATCATCGACGATCTCGATACCGCTGCGCGCGCCGCGCCCACCGCTCCCGCGGTTCCGCAAGGCGAAACGGCCGACCTTGGCGCGGTGGTGTCGCAGGTTGAAAGCGATCTGGGCGCGATCCTGACCGATCAGCGCGTCGACCTCAGCATCTCGCGCGTCGGCGGCCCGTTCCTGGCACAGGTGGGCGACGCCAATTCGCGGCGGATGATCGGACGCCTGCTCACCGCCCTCGTCGATATTTCTGAACCGGGCGCGGTACTCGTTGGCCAGTTGGTGACCGAGTCGGGGCATGATGACATGCTCCAGCTTCGCATCGTGCGGCCGCTGGCGATCCGCTTCGCGACCGCCGCCGATCTGCTCGATCCCGGTTTCAGTCCCGAAGGCGAAGCCCCCGGCGCTGCGATCCTCAGCCTCGGCTTCTCGCTGCGCCTCGTCGACAGTCTCGCGCGCGGCGCGGGCGGACGTCTCGATATAGGGCATAACGCCTTGACCTTGCACCTCCCCTCGGCCAACCCAAGCACCGATACGGAGCTCGGCATCCAGCAGGGCGAATAGCTCGCCCGGGGCGGGCCGGCACGGAAGGGGGCAAGGTGCAGCCTGCGGGCAGTTTCCAGGCATATCCGGCGGCGTCGGAACTCATCGGACTGGGCAGCGACGAACGCCCGCGTTTCTGGGTGACGATCGATACCGAAGAGGATTTCGACTGGGCGGCTCCCTTTGCGCGCACCGGGTACCGGCTCGAATCGGTCCCTGCGCTCACTGAATGCCAAGGATATTTTGCCCGCGCGGGCGTGAAGCCGATCTATCTGGTCGACTGGCCCATCGTGCACGATGACCGCGCTGTCGCGATACTGGCGACGGCGCAGGCTGACGGCCAGTGCGAGGTCGGTGCGCAACTGCACCCTTGGGTCACCCCACCCCACGACGAGGACGTCAACGAACGCAACAGCTATACCGGCAATCTGCCGCCCGCCTTGCAGCGCGCCAAGATGACGGCGCTGCGCGATGCGATCCGCGACCGCTTCGGTGCCGCGCCGACCGTGTATCGCGCCGGGCGTTACGGTTTGGGCACCGAAAGCGCCACGATGCTCGCCGAGCTGGGCTTTCGCTGCGACACGTCGGTCCGGTCGGGTTTCGATTATCGCGGCGGCCACGGCCCCGACTATCGCGCCGCACCGCTCAAGCCTTGGTGGGTGCAAACCACCAAGGGAGCCGTGCTGGAAGTGCCGGTCACGACCGTGTTCGGCGGACTTCTGGGGCCAGCTGGTGCTGGCGTCTATCACCGGATCGCGCGCAACGGCATGCATGCCGGGGCAGCACTTGCGCGGCTCGGTCTGGTCGAACGGATCGCACTGACGCCCGAGGGAATCCCGGCCGAACGCGCCTGCCGTGCGGTCGACATCGCGCTCGAACAAGGGCTTCCAGTCCTCAATTTCTCCTTCCACTCGCCATCGTTACAGCCGGGCAACACGCCCTATGTCCACAGCATGGCCGACCTCGATCTCTTCTACCGCTGGTGGGATACCGTATTGGATCACCTCGCGCGGCGCGGGGTCGAGGCGATCGATGCGGCCGGCATATTGGCGATGGCGGCCCGAAAGGCGCCGCCGGCGTCAAACGCTCCGGGCGCGTAAGCCGCTTGCCAATCGGCGGCGCGCTCCGCTATCGCCAGCGCAGCGCTACGGGGGCCTGTAGCTCAATGGTTAGAGCTGGCCGCTCATAACGGCTAGGTTGCGGGTTCGAGTCCTGCCGGGCCCACCACTTTCCGCACGAAATCGCTATTTGCCCGAGGAGCGCTGCGCGATGGTCTGCGCGCGCAGCACCTGAACGCGCATGTCGAGTTCACGCTGTTCGGATCCCGACAGGCCGTCGCGGCCATAGCGTTCGGCCAGCGTGTCGATCTGGCGTGCTTCGCGCCGCAACGCTCGCGATTCCCTCTTCGACAGGTCGCCTTCTTCGCGTCCCTGGCTGATAAGGTCGCGGGCGCGGCGAAGATCGCGGCCCATCGAAGGTTCGGCGGATAATGTTCCCATGTCCGAAATGCCCGGCATGCGGTCGCCGGGCGGCGGGGTACGGGGCATGAACTGCGCCTGTGCAGCGACAGGCAGGATCAGCAGAAGGGGGAGGGCGGACAGCAATCGCATAAATCTCTCCAATCCCCGCCAGCGTCAGGCTGCACGGGTGAACCGGCGCTTAATTGGGTTGCATATCGCCATCTTTCGCGGTCTTCTGGCGCCCGAGAAGAGGGAGAGGATTATGGGCAAGGGTCGGACGATCATATTGGGCGGCGTCGCGGCGATCGCGGTTGTCGCTGCGGTCGTGGGAGTTCGCACCGCGACCTTCGCGCCGAACGACATTGCCGACGGCCGCGAGATCAAACTTGCGCCGGCGCCGGCCTATGACCTCGACACCGCCGTCCAGCATCTCAGTCAGGCGGCGCAGATCCAGACGGTTTCGCACCAAGACCCCGCCGACAACCAGATCGCCGAGTGGGACAGGCTCCACAGCTGGCTCGCGACGACTTACCCGGCCGTCCACGGTGCGATGCAGCGGACGATCCTGCCGAACAAGACGCTGATCTATCACTGGGCGGGCAGCGATCCTGCCGCGGCGCCGATCATCGTCATGGCGCATCAGGACGTCGTGCCGGTAACGCCGGGAACCGAGAAGGATTGGAAATACCCACCGTTCGCCGGGGCGATCGCTGAAAAGGCCGTATGGGGACGGGGAACCGTCGACGACAAGGGGTCGCTGATCGGCCTGTTTGAAGCGCTCGAGGCACTCGCCAAGAGCGGTTTCAAGCCGAAGCGCGGTATTTATCTGGTGTCGGGGCACGACGAAGAGGTCGGCGGATCGGGCGCGGTCGCTGCCGCCGCCAAGCTGAAGGCCGAGGGTGTGAAGGCAATCTTCACGCTCGACGAAGGCAGCCTCGTTCTGACCGATACCCCCGTCATCGACGGCCCCGCCATCATGATCGGGATCGCCGAGAAGGGTTATGCGACGCTGAAGGTCACCGCAAATGCCGCGGGCGGGCACAGCTCGATGCCGCCTGCCGAGACGGGCGTCACCACCTTGGCGAAGGCTATCCTCGATATCGTGGCCGACCCGTTCCCCTATGAGGTTCGCGGCCCCGGGGCCTCGATGATCGAGGTGCTCGCGGCGAAGAAGGGCGGCACCACCAAGATGGCTGTCGCCAATCAGTGGCTGTTTGGGCCGCTGCTGAAGCGACAGCTCGGCGACGTGCCCTCGACCGCCGCCGCCTTCCACACGACGATCGCGCCGACGATGCTGGAGGGAAGCCCGAAGGAAAATGTGCTGCCGCAGTCGGCCAATGCGCTGATCAACTACCGCATCGCGCCATGGAACAGTTCGGCGGAAGTCATGGCACGCGCCAAGGCGGCGGTCGGCGATGCCAAGGTCGATCTCGCATGGGACCGCCCCCCGCGCGAGCCGTCGCGGGTGTCGTCCACCAATTCGCAGGGCTGGAAATGGATCGCCGCGGCCGCGCGCGCTGATGCGCCCGATGCCGTCCTCTCGCCGATGCTCGTTGTCGGCGGCACCGACAGCCGCAGCATGGAGCCGGTGTCCGAGGACGTCTATCGTTTCATGCCGATGCATTTCACGCTGAAGGAATCGGCGATGATCCACGGCACCAACGAGCATATGGACATCGACAGCTTCAAGCGGATGATCGATTTCTACGCCCGGCTGATTGCGACGTCTGCGGGATAGACTTGTCGGGCGGCCCCGTCTAAGGCGCGCGCACGGTCGGGGAGTAGCGCAGCCCGGTAGCGCGCCTGCTTTGGGAGCAGGATGTCGCAGGTTCGAATCCTGTCTCCCCGACCAATGACAGCGAGGGCCGGGCCGCCCGACCACGCAAATCACGCTTAACGCGCTGATAAACATTTGCCTTTATGACCGATGTCCGTGGGACCAGGGCATTTGAAGATGGTGGGCTTCCGAACGGAAAAGCTGATTGCAGCGCTGTTTGCGCTGATCCTGTCGTTGTGCGCCGCGAGCCCGGCGCTGGCGGCGAATTGCTATTATGCGACCTCGCAGGGTTCGACGGGTCCTACCGACTGGCAAACCTATTGCTGGCTCGACCTCAGCAGCTATTCGGACACGATGGCGCGCACCACCGCCGGCCAGAATTTCTCCTACACATTGCCCGACGGCACGGTGATGACTTTCAACATGAAAGTGTCGGGCGCTGCGGCGACCTCGGCGACTTCGCCATCGTGGACGGGCGCGGCGGTCGGCAATACCGCCTTTCTGGGTATTGCTGGACGGCCTATCCTCTATCAAACCGCCGGCGGCACGACGACGGCGGTGATCTCGGGCATCACGCTCACGCCGCCGACATCGGGCACGATCAGCAATTTCATGTTTGTTGCTGCCGATGGCGAGTCGAGCAACGAGGGCGAGTCCCTGCGCTTCCAGACCAATGGCGGTGTGTGGCAGGAACTCGACCGCGCCGGGCCGATCAGCGGATCGACCTATCCGACGACCACGGGCGTCGGAACGACCAGTTTCACGGAAAACGGCGCGGCGGGCACCGTCGGCGCCTATATCATGGGTTCGACCTCGCCGACGCAGGTGACCGCAACGCTCGTCGGCGGCGGGCTGCAGGGGACGATGTTCGCCGTCCGCTTTGCCTCGATCCGGCTCAACACGCAGATTTCGGGGGCTCGGATCAACGCGGCCGACCAGTTCACATTTTCGATCAACGCGACGAGCGGCGGCGCGACGCTGGCGTCGGGGACGTCGAGCGGGACGGGGTTCGGCCCCTTCACCGCAGCCGCGCTGTCGAGCACCGCCGCGATCCCGCTGACGCTCAATCAGGCGATGGCAAGCGGCAGCAGCAGCGCGATCGGCCAGTATCGCTCCACGCTGACGTGCACCAATGCGACGTCGGGTTCGCCAACGGTCATGCCGACCAATGCGGTGACGACCTCCTACAGCTTCGGGACGCTGCGTTTCGGCGATGCGGTCCAGTGCACCTTTACCGAGACGCCGTTTCCGCATTTGCGGCTGACCAAGGCGCTCGCGGCTTCCGGACGCCAATTTGCGGGCGACCAGTTCGTCATGACGATCGCGCAGGGTGCGACAAATGTCGCGACCACGACGACCACCGGCAGCGGTGCGACCGTGACGAACGGGGCAACTCCGCAGACGCAGGTGGTGGCGGGGACGGCCTATAGCTTCAGCGAAGCTGCGTCGGGGACGACGATCCTGAGCCAATATACCGCGGCGATGACCTGCACCAACGCCGCATCATCGTCGACGGTGCTGCCGGCCAGCGTGGGAGGCAGTGTGACACCGCAGATGGGCGACGTCATCAATTGCGTGATTACCAATACGAAGCGCGCGTCGAACGCGGCGCTCGATATCATCAAGACGTCGGCGCTGGTGTCGGACCCGACGAATGGCACGACCAATCCCAAGGCGATCCCTGGCGCCATCGTGCGTTACAGCCTTCAGGTCAGCAACAGCGGGCCGTCGACGGTCGACAGCAACAGCGTCTTCATCGTCGATACGCTGCCCGCGCAGATTTCGGTGGGGACGGCGGCGTCCCCGGTGTTCACGCAAGGCTCGCCGACCAGCGGGCTCAGCTTCAGCACTGCTGCCGACATCCGCTATTCCAATGCTGCGGCGGTGCCCGCCAATTTTGCCGCCTGCAGCTACACGCCGGTCGCGGCCTATGATCCGGCGGTCAAATATGTGTGCCTGCGCCCGCAAGGCGTGATGGCCGGATCGACCGGCGTGCCGACCAGCTTCACGGTCAGCCTGCAGGCCCAGATCAAGTAACGCCAGTCCACGCAATCAAGGCAAAGAAAAAGGCGGCCTTCCCGAAGGAAGACCGCCCGTTTCTCGTTTCAGTCATTGCCCCGAAGGGCTGCGACTTACTTCTTTTCTTCAGCCGGAGCAGCAGCCTTGGCGTCGGCAGCCGGAGCAGCCTTGGCGTCAGCGGCCGGAGCAGCAGCGGCATCAGCGGCCGGAGCGGCAGCAGCGTCGGCGCCAGCAGCGGCAGCGTCGGCACCAGCGGCAGCGGCGTCGGCGCCAGCAGCAGCGGCGTCAGCGCCTTCTTCCGCAACCGCTTCAGCGGCGGGGGCGTCGGTGGTAGCAGCTTCGTCAGCAGCCTTTTCACCGCAAGCGGCGAGGGCGAACATGCTGGCGGCAACGGCGATAGCAGCAAACTTCTTCATGATGTGTGGGCTCCCTAAAATGCCTTTCCGCGTACGGGAAACTTTCCCGTAGCGCGAGCGGCGGGATTTAGCCGTTCCCCATGAATCGTCAACAAAAATAATTGAGATGCTTGAGCGGGCCGGAAAACTGTCATTTCACGGAAACAATCAGGGAAGTTCGCTGTCGCTGCTGTTCGCCAGAATCGCCAGAGTCGCGGTCCAGGCGACGACATTCTGGCGCAATTGCGCCGGATCGATCTTGTCGAGCGTGTCGTCGGGAGTGTGATGAATGTCGAAATAGCGGGTGCCGTCCTGTTGCAGGTCGATCGCCGGAACGCCGGCTGCGATCAGCGCGCCGACGTCGGCACCGCCGCCCGCGGGATTCTTGCCGCGGGTGATGCCAAAGGGAGCGAGCGCCGTCGCGATGCGGTCTGCCAGCGGTTTGGCGCTGTCGGGCAACTTGAAGTCCACCCGCCATACGCGGTCGGCACCGAAGTCGGACTCGAGCGCAACGGCGTGCTTCTCTTTCCCGTGCGCGTCAAAATAGGCCTTGCCGCCAAACACGCCGACCTCTTCGGCGCCCGCCCACAGGATGCGGATCGTCCGGCGCGGCTGACCCGCACTCATCACATGCTTCGCCGCAGCGGTCACGATGCCGCAGCCGGCAGCATCATCGATCGCCCCGGTGCCGAGATCCCAGCTATCGAGGTGGCAGGCGACGATCACCGGCGACGCGGCGAGGTCGCTGCCCGGAACCTCGGCGATCACATTGCCCGAATGCTTCGTGCCCAGGCTCTGCGGCGTGAGGACGAGCTTCATCGTCAGCGGCTCGGGATCATAGCCCATCGCGCTTTCATTCGTGCGTATCTGTAGCGTGCGCTTCCACTGGCGCACCAACTGGTCGGCATCGGGGTTGGAAATCGCGCCCGCCGGGATCGGCGCCACACCGGCCTCGAAATTTGTCACTCCGGTATGCGGGTTGCGGTGTGCGTCGGTGCCGATCGAACGGATCACGATCGCAATCGCGCCCTTCTTCGCCGCGACGTTCGGCCCGGCGAAGCGCCCGCGGCCATAATAGCCATAGCCGCTACCGTCCTGCGCCCGCTCCATATGATTGTCGATGAAGACGATCTTGCCTTTCACCGACTGGTCGGGCGCGGCGGCGAGCGCATCGAAGCTGTCGAAGAAGGCGATTTGTCCGGTAAGCCCCTTGGCGCCGGTCGATCCCGAATTGCCGAGCGCCGCGATCGCCAGCTTCTGCGGTTGGAAAGGGCCGGTCAGCCACGCCTCTTCGGCGCCGCGGACCCACACGGGCATGTCATATTGTTCCTCGCGGACATTGGCGAAGCCCATCGCCTGCAGCCTTGTGACCGCCCAGCGCCGCGCGGCGGCTTCGGCTTCGGTGCCCGCCATGCGCGGGCCGATCTCGGTCGTCAGCCCCTCTGTGATCGCCCAGGCGGGGTCCTCGCCTCGCTGCGCCAGATCGACCGCACTCGGCGGCGGCGGGATCGTGGCCGAAGCTGTGGAGGCAAGGAGCAGGGCGGCGATCCCGGCAAGGCGGGCGGGGGTGGGGGCGATTTTCATGCCGCTTTGGTAACGACGCCCCTCGCGCGCGCAAGAGGCGATTGCCCCGGTGATTGCCAACGCCGCGCCCATTCGCTAACCGGCGCCCAACTCTCCCGGCCGCACGACCGCGGCCCAGCCTCTACCGGAGCAAATCCATGGCCGCCCAATATAGTTTCGTGATGAAGGGTCTGACCAAGACCTATCCCGGCGCGCAAAAGCCGACGCTCAGCAACCTCAGCCTGCAATTCTACCCCGATGCCAAGATCGGCATCGTCGGTCCGAACGGTACCGGCAAGTCGACCCTGATGAAGATCATGGCCGGCATCGACAAGGAATTCACCGGCGAAGCATGGCCGGGCGAAGGGATCAGCGTCGGCTATCTGGCGCAAGAGCCGCAGCTCGACCCGACGAAGACCGTCAAGGAAAATGTCATGGACGGCGTCCGCGGCGTTGCCGACATGATGGACCGGTTCAACGAGATCAGTACGCTGATGGCCGACCCGCCCGAGGACGCCGATTTCGAAGCGCTCATGGAAGAAATGGGCACGCTTCAGGAAAAGATCGACGCGGTCGATGGCTGGACGCTCGACAACCAGCTCGAAATCGCGATGGAAGCGCTCCGCTGCCCGCCGGGCGACTGGAGCGTCGAGAATCTGTCGGGCGGTGAAAAGCGCCGCATTGCGCTGACGCGCCTGTTGCTCGAAAAGCCGTCGATCCTGCTGCTCGACGAACCGACCAACCATCTCGACGCCGAAAGCGTTGCCTGGCTTGAAAAGCATCTCGTCGACTATCCGGGCAACGTGATCCTCGTCACCCACGATCGCTACTTCCTCGACAATGTCGTGAACTGGATCCTCGAACTCGATCGCGGTCGCTATTTCGTCTATGAGGGCAATTATTCGACCTACCTCGACAAGAAGGGCAAGCGCCTCGAACAGGAAGCGCGCGAGGATCAAGGCCGCCAGAAGGCGATCCGCGACGAACTCGAATGGATCCGGCAGTCGCCCAAGGCGCGTCAGGCCAAGTCGAAGGCGCGTATCAAGAGCTTCGACCAGCTCGTCGAGGCGCAGGAAAAGCGCACCCCCGGCAAGGCCCAGATTGTCATCCAGATCCCCGAGCGTCTCGGCGGCAAGGTGATCGAGGTGGCCGGCATCTCGAAGGCCTATGGCGACAAGCTGCTGTTCGAGGATCTGTCCTTCACGCTGCCGCCGGGCGGAATCGTCGGCGTGATCGGCCCCAACGGCGCGGGCAAGTCGACGCTGTTCAAGCTGATCACCGGTCAGGAAACCCCCGACAGCGGCACCGTCACCATCGGTGACACCGTCCGCCTCGGCTTCGTCGACCAGAGCCGCGACGACCTGAAGCCCGACAACAATGTCTGGCAGGAAATTTCGGGCGGTCACGAGCTGATGAACATCGGCAAGCACGAGATGCAGACGCGCGCCTATGTCGGCGCCTTCAACTTCAAGGGCGTCGATCAGCAGAAGAAGGTCGGCCTGCTCTCCGGCGGTGAACGCAACCGCGTCCATCTGGCCAAGATGCTCAAGGAGGGTGGCAACGTCCTCCTGCTCGACGAACCGACCAACGATCTCGATACCGAAACGCTCGCTGCGCTTGAAGAGGCGCTGGAAAACTTCGCCGGCTGCGCCGTGGTCATCAGCCACGACCGCTTCTTCCTCGATCGTCTCGCGACGCATATTCTGGCGTTCGAGGGTGACAGCCACGTCGAATGGTTTGAAGGCAATTTCGAAGCCTATGAAGAGGACAAGATCCGTCGCCTCGGCGACGAGGCGACGCGTCCGCATGCGACCAGCTACAAGAAGCTGACGCGCTGATTCCTATGGCGGGGGAGGCGGAACCGGTATCGGCGCCGATATCTTCTGGCGCGATCCGCATGGACGCGGACGCGCTCAACGCCTTCATGGCGGAGGCCTTCCCGCATTCGAAACCGGGTTCGCGTGGCCATGTCGTCTCCGCCGAGCCCGGCCATATCCGCGCACGGATCGACCCGAACGAACAGGCGCTGCGTCCCGGCGGGCTGATTTCGGGGCCGACGCAGATGGGCTTCGCCGATATGGCGGCCTATGCGCTCGTCCTCGCGCATATCGGCCCCGTCGCGATGGCGGTGACGAGTGGCCTCAACTACCAGTTCCTGCGCCCGTGCCGTCCCGGCCCGGTCTTCGCCGACGCGCACATGCTGCGCCTCGGCAAACGGCTGGCGGTCATGGACGTGCGGATCTGGACCGACGATGCCGACAAGCCGGTCGGTCAGGCGAACGTGACCTACGCGATTCCTTGAGCCCGATAGCGGCTAACGACCGATTGCGGACGATGGAAGATTGGTCGTAAAGATGTACGCATGATCCGTGCTGGCCATACACTGTCGCCTTGGGGCCGCACGTCACGTGAGCACTATTGGATTACACTAATAATTCTCGGGTGTGGTGTTGCATGTATATGGGCGATTGGGAGTGCGCTCGGCGCCTTGCCGTCACTCTTCCTGCGCGCGTTGGTTGTGATGATCTACACGGTGGCAACGATGAGGCGGCTGCACGACGCCGGCTTTGCGCGGTGGTGGGCGGCGCTCTGCTTTTTTCCGATGTCGATCACTTGGAATCTTTTCGAAGTTCAAGTTGGCATGTCAACTTGGCAGTTTGTCGATTTATCGACTGCGATCAAGTTGATCCCCGCTCTGATTGGCTTGGTCAGCAAGACACAGGGCGCGCCAATCAGTGAGTTGGCGCGCATATTTCGGTAACGAGTAACAAACGTCCGCTTCCCACCCCGTTTTCGTCGTTCGGTGCAGTGACCGACGCGACAGCAGCAGCGACCGGTTGCGGACGTCACGGCTTCCTACTTTAAAGGAAGCGCGCAACTGCCGCACTTGATCAGAAATGGCGGCGGAACTTTCCAGAACGGCACGGCTTTCTGATCGCATTTGGGGCATCGGAACGCGAACATCCGGATCGTCACGAATGGAAAGGCGATACAATAGATCAGCACCGACACGATAAAGATAATCGTCGCAAGTTGAGCGGAAAGCTGCGCAGCTAGCAAAACGAGCACAATCGTGGCAATGATTTGGCCAGCGCCGATCAGCCAGAACCATCGGACGCGCTCGCGCAGCGCTTCGTAATGATCAGGCCAGTCGCGTATGGTTTCCATCCGGGCACTGTTGCAGGATGAGTCGGCGCAAGCAACGTCCGCTTTCCACCCCAAAGCGGTCATTGTTCTCGGCCGAATATCGCTTTCCTACATTATTCGGCCATGCGAGCCTCTCGCTTGGCTCTTTGATCTCGTTGAAATTCGTCGCTTCGTTTAGAGCGACAAAGGCGACAAAATCGCCGCACGCATCCGTATCCTTTGTCGCCTTAAGGCCGCAAAGGTCACAGTTTCGCCTCCCTTATGCGTGACTTTTGTGGCTTTAAGCCGTCAGGCCGGCGCCACTTCCCACAGGATCAGCTTGGTCGCATTGACGTCTTCGCGTGCCTTCGCAGCGTCCAGGCGGGTGAGTTTGACGCTGCCCTTGAGCGCGCCCATCTCGATCATCGCGTTGATGACGACCACTGCGCCGGCGCCGATTTCGATGTCCATCTCGCCCGCGTTGGCGAGCTTTGCCTTCGCGGTGCCGACATGAAGATGATGCGTGCCGGGTTCGACATCGGCCATCAGCATCTGGCCCGATTTGATCTGGCCCTTCGCAACGTCATCAAGCGTCACGTCCATGCCCTGCAGCGCAGCGACGAAGCCGCGGCGGGTCACATAGATCCGCGCCTTGCCCTCGGGTGCCCGCATCGTACGCGCTTCGGCCAGTGCGGCGGTATCGGCTTTCTTGCCGCCCTTGTTGCTCGACAGCGCCCAGATGCAGAAGACGATGATCCCGCCGAACAGCAGGACGGTCAGGATCAGCAAGGTGCCGGCGGAAAAGGTCTGGGCGAGCGAGGGACCCAGAAACGCACCGAAAATAGCGGCCGCGAAAATGATCGTCAGCCACATGGCATTCTTGCTCATCGTCTTTCCCCTGTCAGGCGGGGGCAAAGCCCCCCGTGTCCTCGTCCATGACGTGCAATATGCCGTCATTGATCGCAAAGAATGCGCCGCGCAGGCGAAGCGTTCCACGCTTTTCCTTCTCCTGAATACAGGGGAAGGTGCGCAGATTCGCTATGCTCACGCGCACAGCTTCCATTTCCATCGCACGGCCGGCCTCGCGATTGTCGAAATCGGGATAGGCCGCGCGAACTTCGGCGCTCGCGTCGTCGAGCATCGCGATCCAGTCGGCGATGAAGCCGCCGCGGCCGGGCTCGGCGCCTTCCATCGTCTTGTGGAGTGCCGCGTGGCAGCCGCCACACATGCCGTGGCCCATCACGACGATTTCCTCGACCTTCAGAAACTGCACCGCGAACTCCAGCGCGGCGGATACGCCGTGGCGGCCGGGATTGGTCTCGAACGGCGGCACCAGCGCCGCGACATTGCGGACGACAAAGATCTCGCCCGGATTGGTGTCGAAAATCTGCGAGGGTTCGGACCGGCTGTCGGAGCAGGCGATGATCATCACCTTCGGCGATTGCCCTTCGGCCAGCTGTTCCCAGCGGTCGCGTTGCTGCTGCCAACCGCCGTTACGGAAACGGCGATATCCCTCGATCATGTCTGCAAAGTGAGTCATGCGCGCGCCTTAGCATAGCTAGAGAGGTTGAGAAGAGTGCTCGGCACGACTATGTGGGCCGAATGAACGCTCCCGCATCCAAACCGTCCGAACGCGCCCGCAAGCCCGACTGGATCCGCGTCAAGGCCCCGACCAGCCCCGGCTATGCCGAAACGCGCAAGCTGATGCGCGAGTTGAACCTGCATACGGTGTGCGAGGAAGCGGCCTGTCCGAACATCGGCGAATGCTGGACCAAGAAGCATGCGACGGTGATGATCCTCGGGGACACCTGCACGCGCGCCTGCGCCTTCTGCAACGTCAAGACCGGCATGCCGCGCCCCGTCGACCTGCTCGAGCCCGAGCATACTGCGATCGCGGCGGCGAAGATGGGGCTGACCCACATCGTCATCACCTCGGTCGACCGCGACGACCTGCCCGACGGCGGCGCCAGCCAGTTCGTGAAGGTGATCAACGCGCTGCGCCGCGAAACACCGCAGACGACGATCGAAATCCTGACCCCCGATTTCCGCAACAAGCCCGAGAGCGCGGTTGCCGCGATCGTCGACGCGCGGCCCGACGTCTATAACCACAACCTCGAGACCGTGCCGCGGCTCTATCCGACGATCCGCCCGGGCGCCCGCTATTATGCCTCGCTCCGCCTGCTCGAAAGCGTCAAGCGCCGCGATCCGTCGATCTTCACCAAGTCGGGCATCATGCTCGGCCTCGGTGAGGAGCGGATGGAGGTCCATCAGGTCATGGACGACATGCGCAGCGCCGACATCGATTTCATGACGATGGGCCAATATCTGCAGCCGACGCCGAAGCATGCCAAGGTCGCCGAATTCGTGACGCCGAAGGCGTTCGACGCCTATGCGCAGATCGCCCGCGCCAAGGGTTTCCTGCAAGTCGCCTCGTCGCCGCTGACGCGTTCGAGCTATCACGCCGGCGACGATTTCGAGCGGATGCGCGCGGCGCGCGAGGCGCAGCTCGCGCGCGTCAAGGCCGACTGATTGCCAAGGCACCACGAAACGCGCGAGTTGCCGTACAGCGCCGGGCAGATGTTCGCGCTGGTCTCCGATATCGCGCGCTATCCCGAGTTTCTGCCGTGGGTTGTCGCGCTTCGCGTGCGTAGCGACAATGAGGAAGAGGCCGTCGCAGACATGATCGTCGGGTTCAAGGGCCTGCGCGAAAGCTTCTCCTGCCGCGTCCACAAGGAGCGGCCGCAGAAGGTGGCGGTCAGCTACATCGACGGTCCGATGAAGCACCTCAGCAACGAATGGCATTTCGCGCCGCTCGAAACCGGCGGGTGCCGCGTCGATTTCATGGTCGACTTCTCGTTCCGCAGCCGCGTCTTCGAGGCGCTCGCGGGGCAGATGTTCGACAAGGCGCTCCGCAAGATGATCGCGGCGTTCGAAACGCGCGCCGGCGAGCTTTACGGGGCGGGGAGCGTGATATCCTCGGACGGCCGCAGCGAGTCCCTCTCGGGCTGAAGCAGGTCGAGCGCGAACAGCGTTGCGGCATGGCGGATCGCCGAACGATCCTTCGAGTCAAACTGCACCCGCTGGGAGAAATAATCGTCGGGATCCTGTCCGCGCAGCGCCCGCGCAAAGACGACCTGGCCGACCGGCTTCTTCTCCGACCCACCACCGGGGCCGGCAATGCCCGTGATCGCGACCGCGACGTCGGCGTCGCTGTTGGCGAGCGCGCCCGCCGCCATTGCCCATGCCGTGGCCAGCGAGACTTCGCCGAAGGTTTCCAGGATCTCGCTGCTGACGTCGAGCTGCGACTGCTTGGCGTGGCCCGAATAGGTGATAAACCCCGCCGAAAAAACGTCCGAGCTGCCGGGAATATCGGTCAGCGCGACCGACACCATTCCGCCGGTGCAGCTTTCGGCCGCTGCGATCTTGCGTCCGGCGGCGCGATTGTTGGCGAGCACGATCGTGGCGAGTTCGTCACGCGCGGCGTGGCGCGAGTCTTCGGGGGGCTGCAAGGCTCAAATCTCCGGAATTGAAAGCGTAGCGACGGCCTGCGCGGCAATCCCTTCGCGGCGGCCGGTGAAGCCCAGCCGCTCGGTCGTTGTCGCCTTCACACTAACGCGGCCCACCGGAATCGCAAGGATTTCGGCGATGCGATCGCGGATGGCCGGGCGGTGCGGCCCGATTTTCGGCGCTTCGGCGATGATCGTCAGGTCGACATGATCGATACGCCCGCCGCGCGCTGCGACGCGTTCGCCGGCAAAGGCAAGAAAACGGTGCGAGGCGGCGCCGCGCCATTGTGGGTCGCTCGGCGGGAAATGATCGCCGATATCGCCATCGGCAAGCGCGCCGAGTATCGCGTCGGTAATCGCATGAAGTGCGACGTCGGCGTCGCTATGACCTTCAAGTCCATGACTATGCGCGATTTCTATCCCGCCGATCCAGAGTGGCTTGGCGACGACGAGACGGTGAACGTCATAGCCCATGCCGACGGCGGTTCGCATCGCGTTCGTCCCCAGAAGCCCCGAAAGGATCGCCATATCCTCTGCATATGTCAGTTTGTGGAGCCGGGCGTCGCCCGCGATCGTCGCGACCGGCACGCCGAGCCGGCGCACGAGTTGCGCATCGTCGGTCGCCGCGGCCTCTATGGCCTCGCCATGGGCCTGGCGGAGCGTGCCGAGGCGGAAGGCCTGCGGTGTCTGGACGCGAGCAAGAACCGAACGATCGACAACGTCGCCGGCCTCGTCGTGCGCCTGTTCGACGAGCGTGTCGGGAACCGGCAGGGTAGGGATCGCTGCTTCGGCCGTATCGAGCGCAGCCAGCAGGCGATCGATGACATGGGCGGTCAGGCCCGGACGCGCCGCATCGTGAATGAGCACGCGCGCGTCGTCGCTCTCGCCCGTCAGCGCGGCGAGCGCGTTGGCGACCGATTGCTGGCGCTCGGCGCCCGGATCGGCCAGAATCCAGCCTTCTGGGAGGCTGCCTGCGGCCGTCATGACGTCATCATTCGCCACCAGAACGCCGAGGGAAATTGCGGGATGGGCCGCGAATGCATCGAGGCTCCAGCGAAGCACCGGCTTACCGCCGAGAGGCTCGAGTTGCTTCGGCTGGCGGAACCCCGCACGCGAGCCGATCCCCCCGGCGAGCAGGATCACCGCGACACGCGGAGCGGAGGCAGGGGCGGACTCGGTCATCAACCGAGGCGGTTAGCGCAGCCGCGCCTTGCGGGAAAGCGGCTTAGCGTGTAGGGGCTGCTCAAAATTTAGGCAATTTCAGCGAAAGATCCCCGCCATGGCGCCGCTGCGGCCCATCCAGATCGGCAACATCACCATCGCGGATCCCGTGATCCTTGCGCCGATGACGGGCGTCACCGATCTGCCGTTCCGAAAGCTGGTCCGCTATTATGGATCGGGGCTGAACGTGACCGAGATGATCGCCAGCCAGGCGGCGATCCGCGAAACCCGTCAGTCGATCCAGAAAGCAGCGTGGGATCCGGTCGAAGAGCCGGTCTCGATGCAGCTCGTCGGCTGCACGCCCTATGAAATGGGCGAGGCGGCGAAGCTCAACGAAGATCGCGGCGCGTCGATCATCGACATCAATATGGGCTGCCCGGTGCGCAAGGTCACCAACGGCGACGCCGGTTCGGCGCTGATGCGCGATCTTAAGCTGGCGGCAGCGCTAATCAAATCCTGTGTCGAGGCGGTTTCGGTGCCCGTAACAGTCAAGATGCGTATGGGCTGGTGTCACGACAGCCTCAACGCCCCCGAACTCGCGCATATCGCCGAGGATCTGGGTGCGAAGCTGGTGACCGTCCACGGCCGCACGCGCAACCAGATGTACCGCGGCGAGGCCGATTGGGCGTTCGTCCGCTCGGTCAAGGATGCGGTATCCATCCCCGTTATCGTCAATGGCGACATCTGTTCGGCCGACGACGCCCGGACCGCGCTGGCGCAGAGCGGTGCGGACGGCGTGATGATCGGCCGCGGTGCTTATGGCCGGCCTTGGCTGCTGGGGCAGGTGATGGCGGCGCTGCGCGGCGAAGCCGAACGGCCCGACCCCGGTCTCGACGAACAATATGACGTCATTGCATCGCATTACCGGGCAATGATCGAACATTATGGCGAAATGACTGGCGTCAACATGGCGCGCAAGCATCTCGGCTGGTACGTCAAGGGACTGCACGGCTCGGCCGAGTTCCGCAACAAGGTCAACCAGATCCCCGACAGCAAGGGCGTGCTCGACGCACTCGAAGCCTTTTACGGACCGCATCTGACCAAGGCCGCTGCGTGAGCGCGCGGACGTCGAGCATTCCGACGTTCGACCATGACGAAATCATCCAGTCGCATCCCATTGCCACCTTGCTGATCGACAAGGGCGGGGTGATCCTCTTCGTCAACGCTGCCGCCGAGCAGCTTTGCAACATCGGCCGGGCCGCGATGGTCGGTCGCGTCGTCTATGACGTGATCGGCATGGATCGCGGCTATCGCCAGCGCATGAACGATCCGGCAACCTCGGCGCTGTTCGCGCATCGCGCTGAAATCACCATTGGCGGGCGGAAATCGGCCTTCGTCGATATGCAGATGGTTCCCTATGGCCGCAGCGGCCACCGTATTCTCACTTTGGTGCCCTCGCAGAGCGAAGCCGAATTGATGGGCGGCGCGATCGGGCGATCGGGTCGCGCTGCGGGCGCCGCGGCATCGATGCTGGCGCACGAGATCAAGAATCCATTGGCAGGGATCAAGGGCGCCGCGCAGTTGCTGGCGCGCAAGACCGATGCCGGGGGCGAACGCTTCACGACCTTGATCTGTGCCGAGGTCGACCGGATTACCACACTGATCGACCAGATGGAGCATTTCTCGCGTGGCCAGCCCATCGCTTGCGGGCCGATCAACCTCTATCAGCCGATCCATCAGGCGCTGGAAACCGTGCGTGCGCGCCAGTTTCCCGGCGTTCGCCTAGCCGAGGATTTCGATCCCTCGCTGCCGATGGTGCATGGCAATCATGACGCGGTTGTCCAGATATTGCTGAACCTGATCACCAACGCCTGCGAAGCCCTCGGCGGTCGCGACGATGGCGTCGTACGCATCGCCACCGCCTTTCGCCACGGCCTCTCTATCGACAATGGCGATGGTCGCGGCCGTATCGCACTGCCTATCGAGGTCAGCGTCAGCGACAATGGGCCCGGTGTTCCGGCCGATATCCGTGGCGACCTGTTCGATCCCTTTGTGACCACCAAACGAGAGGGGCGGGGGCTGGGCCTCGCGCTCGTCGCGAAGCTCGCGCGCGACATGGGCGGCACCGCGCAGCATATTCGCGACGGCGACTGGACGCGGTTCCGTGTTCATCTTCCGGCTGCACCGACGCGGAAAGGGCGCGACGAATGAGCGACAAGACGATCCTGCTGGTCGAGGACGATCCCGCGATCGCCCTGATCATCCGCGAGACGCTGATTGGTGAATGCGCGACCTTTGCGTCGGTCGCCAGTATCGGCGAGCGCAACGCATGGCTCCTTGAGCACCGACCCGATCTGATCATCACCGATGTCGTCCTGCCCGATGGCGACGGCATCGATTCCCTTCCGGGCGTAGGCGTGGATCCCGCTACTCCGGTGATCGTGCTGTCGGCGCAGAACACGCTCGATACCGCGGTGCGGGCGACCGGCATCGGCAGTTACGACTATCTGCCCAAGCCCTTCGATCTGGAGGAGTTGACCGCGAGCGTTCGCGCCGCTCTTGAGCGGGGGGCGCAGCCCACGGCAAAGCTTGATCCAGGGCAAGCCGACAGCCACGGTCTCGTCGGCCGCGCCCCGGCTATGCAGGCGGTGTACCGGACCATCGCGCGGCTCGCGACCAACGATCTTGCGGTATTGATCCTCGGTGAATCCGGAACAGGCAAGGAAGTCGTCGCGCGCGCCGTTCACGCGACAGGTCTCCGCCGAGCGGGCCCTTTCGTCGCGATCAACATGGCGGCAATCCCCCGTGAACTGATCGAAGCTGAACTGTTCGGCCACGAAAAGGGCGCCTTCACCGGTGCGCACAGTCGGAGCGCCGGGCGGTTCGAACAGGCGGCGGGCGGCACGCTCTTTCTCGACGAAATCGGCGACATGCCGCTCGAAGCGCAAACGCGCCTGCTCCGGGTGCTTCAAAGCAACGAATATTCGACGGTTGGTGGCAGCCAGGCGCTGCGCGCCGACGTTCGCGTCGTCGCGGCGACTCACCGCGACATGCGTACCCTTGTCGCCGACGGACGGTTTCGCGAGGACCTCTTTTACCGGCTGAACGTCATTCCGGTGACGCTGCCGCCGCTCCGCGACCGGCGAAGCGACATTGCGGCGCTGGTGCGACATTTTGTCGATGCCGGACGGCGGTCAGGACTTCCGGACCGGCAATTTGCCGCCGAAGCGATGCAATTGCTCGAACGGCATGATTGGCCGGGTAACGTCCGAGAACTCGGCAATGTCGTGCAGCGCCTGGCGGTGCTGTCGCGCGATACCGTCGTCGGCGTTCGCGATGTCGAGGCGGTGTTGCGCGAAAATGGCGAGACCGCGACGATTGCGGCGCCTGCCGAGCTGATCGCGCGTGCAATCGACGACTGGGCGCGCGAGAAGCTGGCTACTACAGACAATGACGGAGAAATTCACGAGCAGTTGGAAGCGATCGTTGAGGCCGCGCTGCTGCGCCGCACGCTTCGCGAGGTTCGCGGCAACCAGCTGGAGGCGGCACGCCGGCTGGGGATCAATCGTAACACGCTCCGCAAACGACTGGGGCAGCTCGATATCGATCCCTCGCACCCCTGACTCTTCGGACGGGCGGTAAAAAGCGACCATTTCGCCGCGCCGCCATATATTGTGTGTTTTCTATGCAACAGGATTGTCGTAGCAAGGCAACAATGGAGCCTGCTGCTTCCCTGAGTGCTGAAGCCGATTCTGAAGACCTGACCGCACGCGGGCGGGGTTGGCACTTTGCGGCACCCGAATATTATACGCTGGCGATCATCATCAGCGTCGCGATCGCGACCTACATTTTCGTGACCGGCGACGCCCAGAGTGAGCGATTGCTGACCCCGGCGCTTGTCGCTGCGATCATGGTCGTCAACCTTGTGCCCGCAATGGCCCTGATCGTGCTGGTTGGCAGCCGCATTGCACGCGCACGCGCCGAGCGATCGATGGCCGGGGGCAACGGGCGTCTCCACGTGCGTCTGGTCGCGCTGTTTTCATTACTCGCTGCGACCCCGACCTTGCTCGTTGTGATCTTCGCCTCGCTGCTGTTCCAGTTTGGCGTCGATTTCTGGTTCTCCGACCGGTCGCGCGGCATGTTCGAGAATGCGGCAAGTCTAGCCGAGGGCTATTATCAGGAAAACCAGCGAGAAGTTGGCGCCAATACCGCCGCGATGGCCACGGACCTCGGCAGCCTGCTGACGCGCGTTCCGATCGATGCTCCGGCCTTTTCGAGCTATTATTTCCAGCAGGTGGTCGTCCGGAACCTCAATGAATCGGCGATCATCGAGGTCGGCAAGGATGGCATCGCGCGTACCGCCGCGGCGGTCAGCCCCGATAATCGCGTTGCCGAAAGCCGCCTGACGCCGACGATGATGAAGCGGTTGGCGGCTGGCGAGGATGTCGTCGTCGTGCGTCAGTCGAACCGGATCGAGGCCGCGACCCGGCTTCCCGGCGCCCCTGGGGCCTATGTTTACGCGTCGCGCGATGCCAATGTGCCGGGGTTCCAGCAGTCGATCCGCGCCGGCAACGTGCTGGCGGACTATAACGACCTGTTCCAGCGTTCGCAGAAATTGCAGCTTCAGTTCAACGGCGCGCTCTATCTGGGGTCGCTGCTGTTGCTCGCCCTCGCCGTGATCGCGGCGATCGTCGTCGCCGACCGCATCGTGCGTCCGCTCGGAACCTTGATCGGCGCGACGCAGACCGCCGCCGGGGGCGATTTGTCGGTGCGCGTGACGCCGCCCGCCCGCGATGACGAGATTGCGGTGCTGACCCGCGCCTTCAACCGCATGACCGAGCAACTCGAGGGTCAGACGGGTGCGCTCGTCAGCGTCAACGAACAGCTCGAAACGCGCCGCAGCTTTATCGAGGCGGTGCTGAGCGGCGTGTCGTCGGCGGTGGTGTCGGTCGATGCCGACCATCGCATCCTGCTCGCCAATTCTGCCGCCGAGCGGCTGATCGGGCAAAGCGTTGCCGACCTGACGGGCCAGCCGCTCGCCGATGTCGCGCCCGAACTCGCGCGCCTTTTGAGCGGCGACGAACGCGAAGGTGTCGTTCAGCTCGCGCGTCGCGACGCCGAACCGGCGACATTGGCCGCGAAAGCAGTCGCACAGGGCGATGGCTTCGTCCTCAGTTTCGAGGATATCACCCAGCAATTGCTCGATCAGCGCCGCGCCGCCTGGTCCGATGTCGCGCGCCGTATCGCGCATGAAATCAAGAATCCGCTCACCCCGATCCAGCTCGCCGCCGAACGACTTCAGCGCCGCTTCGGCAACAAGGTAGAGGGCGACGAAGCGACCTTCCGCAAGCTGACCGATACCGTGATCCGGCAGGTTCACGACATGCGCCGGATGGTCGACGAATTTTCGAGCTTTGCGCGGATGCCGAAGCCGACGTTCGGGGTCGAAGACGTCCGCGACATCCTTCGCCAAGCGGTTTTCCTGTTCGAGGTCGCCAAGCCCGACATTGCGTTCAGCGTGAAGACGCCGAACGAGATCGAGCCGCTGGTTTGCGACCGGCGCCTCTTGTCGCAGGCCCTGACGAACATCGTCAAAAATGCAGTAGAAGCCATTGAAGAAAATACCAGAAATGGCGACGGCGTATCGCCGGTCGGCCATATTCACGCCGAGCTGGATATCGGGGCAAGCGACGAGATCGTCATTCGTGTCAGCGACGACGGGATCGGGCTTCCCGAAGCGCGCGACACCATCGCCGAGCCCTATATGACGACGCGGCAGGGCGGCACGGGTCTCGGGCTGGCGATCGTTAAAAAGATCGTCGAGCAGCATTATGGCGAACTCGAATTTTGCGACAATCCGGCGGGGCAGGGGACATGCGTCACATTGACGCTGCATCCCGACCGTCTGAAATCGCTGGCAGGCAAGGGTGGGGATTTGGTGACAGGGCGGATCGAAACGGTCCCGGGGCGCGTCCGGAATCGGCAGGATAGAGAAGAATATGGCGCTTGATATTTTGATCGTCGACGACGAGCGCGACATTTGCGAGCTGGTCGCGGGCGTCATGGAAGACGAAGGCTATGAGGCGCGCACCGCATCGGACAGTGATGCCGCGCTCGACGCAATCCGCCAGCGTCGGCCGTCGCTCGCGCTGATCGACGTCTGGCTGCAGGGGTCGCGGCTCGACGGGCTGGGTCTGGTCGAGGCGATCAAGGCGTTCGACCCGACGCTTCCGATCATCGTGATCTCGGGCCATGGCGGGATCGACACCGCCGTTGCGGCGATCCGCCGCGGCGCCTTCGACTTCATCGAAAAGCCCTTCGAGGCCGAGCGGCTCCTTCACCTCGTCGCTCGTGCGACCGAAAACGAGCGCCTGAAGTTCGAATATGAGCAACTCCGCGAAAAGGCGGGGCCCGCCGACGAACTGACGGGAACCAGTGCTGCGATCAACAATGTCCGTGCGACGCTGAAACGCGTTGCGGGCACCGGTAGCCGCGTCCTCATCACCGGCGCCCCCGGGGTCGGGAAGGAAGTCGCCGCGCGCGTTCTTCACGGATGGAGCGGGCGTCAGAATGCGGCCTTCCGCGTCATTTCGTCGGCGCGGATGGATCCCGAGACGGTCGAACTCGAACTGTTCGGGTCGGAGGCCGAGGATGGCTCGATCCGCGTCGGGCTGCTGGAACAGGCGCATGGCGGCACGCTGTTCCTCGATGAAGTCGCGGATATGCCGCTGACGACGCAGGGCAAGATCCTGCGTGTCCTGACCGATCAGAGCTTCACCCGCGTCGGCGGCCGCACGATGATCCGCGTCGATGTCCGCATCATTTCGGGCTCGGCGCGCGACCTGATGACCGAAATCGCCGAAAGCCGCTTTCGCGAGGATCTCTACTACCGCCTCAACGTCGTGCCGGTGCATATTCCGCCGCTACGCGAACGTCGTGACGATATTGCGAGCCTGTGCGATCATTTCGTCCGGCGCTATGCCGCCGACCGCCGCGTGCCTCCGCCCGAAATCAGCGCCGAGGCGATGGCCGCGCTGCAGGCGCACGACTGGCCGGGCAATGTGCGCGAACTGCGCAATGTGATCGAGCGTGTGATGATCCTGGCGCCAAGCGACCGTCTGGGGCGGATCGATGCCGACATGCTGCCCGGCGAACTCGTCCGCGGCGGGGCCGACATTTTGCCCGGCAGCGAGTCGATCACCGCCATCCCGCTGAAGGAAGCACGCGAGAATTTCGAACGCGAATATCTGCGGATTCAGATCAACCGCTTCTCCGGCAACATCTCGCGCACCGCAACCTTCATCGGGATGGAGCGTTCCGCGCTGCATCGGAAGCTCAAGCTGCTCGGATTGACCGAAAATCCCGACGGCGAGGGTTGACGGCTTTACGCTAGACCTCGGCGGCGCTTTGCCCCATATTGCGAATGCGAAGAAGGTCTCGAAAGCCGGAAAACCGGCACCGCAGCCGCGGTAATACCGCCAATATAAGGAGGCAAATATGTCCGATAAGAATCAGAATCTCCAAGACCTTTTCCTGAATGCGTTGCGCCGGACCAAGACACCGGTGACCATGTTCCTCGTCAAAGGGGTCAAGCTTCAGGGCATCATCACCTGGTTCGACAATTTTTCGCTGTTGCTGCGCCGCGACGGCCAGTCGCAGCTCGTCTACAAGCATGCGATCTCGACGGTGATGCCGTCGCACGATTTCGACCTGACCTCGCTGGGCAGCGATATCCGCGAAGCGCCGGCCAGCAAGGGCAAGGCGTTGCAGGACGTATTCCTGAATGCGGTGCGCCGCTCGGACGAGTCGGTCACCATGTTCCTCGTCAACGGCGTGATGCTGCAGGGCGACATCGTCGCTTTCGATCTGTTCTGCATGCTGCTCGAGCGTGAGCGGCAGGTCCAGCTCGTCTACAAGCACGCGATCTCGACCGTGCAGCCGAACGGGCCGATCAACCTGACCGATGACGGCGGCGAGGACGCCGACGCCTGACCGACGCAATGGATGATAACGCAGGCGAAGTGACGCGCGGCGCTGCGGCGCTTCTGGTCGTGCCCGAATGGCACGGCCAGCGCCTGTCGCGCGACCTCGACGCGCGGGTGGAAGAGGCAAGGGGGCTGGCGCTTGCGATCGGGCTCAACGTCGTGTCCGCGCATCCCCTGCGTCTGCGCAAGACCCGCGCCGCGACGCTGATCGGCGTCGGCCAGATCGAGGCGATTAAACCCGATATCGCGATTGAAGGCGTGCAACTCGTCATCGTCGACGCCGCGCTAAGCGCGATTCAGCAACGCAATCTGGAAACCGAATTCGGCACGAAAGTGATCGACCGGACCGGGCTGATCCTCGAAATCTTCGGGGAGCGTGCCGCGACGGCAGAAGGCAGGTTGCAGGTCGAACTCGCGCATCTCGATTATCAGGCAGGGCGGCTCGTGCGAAGCTGGACCCACCTCGAGCGTCAGCGCGGCGGCTTCGGCTTCCTGGGCGGTCCCGGCGAAACGCAGATCGAGGCCGACCGGCGGATGATCCGCAACCGCATGGCGCGCATCCGCAAACAGCTGGAGGACGCGCGCCGGACGCGCCAGCTCCAGCGGTCGAAGCGGCAGCGGGCACCATGGCCGGTCATCGCGCTCGTGGGCTATACGAACGCTGGAAAATCGACATTTTTCAATCGCCTGACCGGAAGTGACGTCATGGCGGAAGACCTGCTGTTCGCGACGCTCGATCCGACAATGCGCGAAATCCGGCTTCCGGGGATCGACAAGGCAATCCTGTCGGACACCGTGGGTTTCGTGTCCGACCTGCCGACCGAACTCGTCGCGGCCTTTCGCGCGACGCTGGAGGAGGTCACGACCGCCGACCTGATCGTCCATGTCCGCGATATCGCGCACCCCGACAGCGATGCGCAATATGACGATGTTCGCGCGATCCTCGACTCGCTTGGCGTCAATGGACCTCAGGATAGCGGCGGAAAGCAGAGGGAAGGGGAGAATGCCCCCGACGTCGTCCCGCAGATCGAGATCTGGAACAAGATCGACACCGCCGACACCGACCGCCGGACGCAGATCGAGGAAATGGCGGCGAAGCGTCCCGACGTCGCAGTGATTTCGGCGGTGACGGGTGAGGGCGTAGAGGCGGCGCGGACACTCATGGCGTCACAATTGACGGCGCAGCACCAGGTCGACCGCCTTTTCCTGACCTTCGATCAGGGCGAGGCGATGGCATGGCTGCACGCGCGCGGCGAGGTGCTGTCGGACGAGATCGGCGGCGAGGGGCATGTGCTGACCGTTCGGCTCGACCCCGCGGACCGTGCCCGTTTCGAGCGACTGTGGCCGATCAGGAGCGCTCCGACGCCTTGACCTCCTGCCAATAGACTTCGAGCGTCTCGAGCGGAAGGCTGGTGATGTCCGCGCCGGCGCGTTCCTCGACCCCATGAAATCGTCGGGCGAACTTGTGGTTGGCATCGCGCAGCGCGCTCTCGGCATCGACGCCAAGATGGCGTGCATAGTTGACGACGGCGAACAGCAGGTCGCCGATCTCTTCGGCACGCGCGGCATCGTCGGGTGCCGTCACGACTTCAGCGAGTTCCTCGATGATCTTGGCGCGTGGGCCTTCGGTATCCGGCCAGTCAAAGCCGACACGCGCGGCGCGTCCCTGAATCTTTTGCGCGCGCAGCAAGGCCGGCAGCGACAGCGCAACGCCATCAACCGCGCTTTTGGGCCCGTCGGACGCGCGTTCGGCCGCCTTGATCGTTTCCCATTGACCGCGAACATCGTCCGTCTTGGCGTCACCGAAGATATGCGGATGGCGACGCTCCATCTTGTCGCTGATGGCGGTCGCGACATCGTCGAAGCCGAACAGGCCTTCGTCGGTTGCGATCTGGCTGTGGAAGACGACCTGAAGCAACAGGTCGCCAAGCTCGTCGCAGATCGCAGCAGGATCACCGCCGTTGATCGCGTCGGCGACCTCATAGGCTTCCTCGATCGTGTAAGGCGCGATCGTCTCAAAGCTCTGTGCCAGATCCCATTCGCAACCGCCGTCGGGACTGCGCAGCCGGGCCATGACGCCAAGGAGGCGGTCGATGGGGGATTGCTGCGAAGAGGGTTCAGTCTCAGGCATCTAATTATCCGATAATATATATTATGTTAAATTTATTCAGACTAGGAGGGAGCGGGATTCCGCAGTCATCCCCCTCGCGCCATCTGAAACGCCCAGATGGCCAGGAACACCACCCCGAAAATTGCAGCCCACGCCAGCGCCATCTTGACGCCATCCGCCAGTTTGATGCGCCGTGCGACCAGCGCGCTGATCACCAGTGTGAACGCGCCGACGAACCAGATCAGGTCGACGGCCGTGTCGCCGCTCACAACTGCACCTCCAGCCCGTCATAGCCCGGCTCGACGCCCGGCGGCAGCTCGTCCGCCAGATCGTCATAATCCATCGTATTGTCCATGTGCGTGATGATCGCGCGCGGATTGCCGATCTTGGTCAACGCCTCGAGCGTCATCGCCAGATGCGGATGCGTCGGATGCGGATAGCGGCGGAGTGCGTCGATCACGAACAGGTCGACGCCTTGGAAGAAATCGACCATCTCGTCAGTGAACTTCGAGAAATCAGTGGCATAGGCGATCTTGTGCGCGCCATCGCTGAAGATCAGCCCGCTTGCCTTGATCGGGCCGTGCGGCATTTCGATCGCTGATACCTCGATCGGGCCGATCGACTGATGATCGAGCAGGTCGATCGGGTCGACCGACGCGGGATAGCCGGCATTGCCAGCAAAAGCGTAGGTGAAGCGCCACTTCAATATGTCGAGCACATGGTCGCGCGCATAAACCGGCACCGCCGAGCGGCGCAGGTGCATGATCTGGCGTAGGTCGTCGAGGCCGTGTGTGTGGTCGGCGTGCTCATGCGTCCAGATGACCGCGTCGACCGCGCCAACCTCGGCATCGAGCAGTTGGAGCCGCATGTCGGGGCTGGTATCGACGAGGATACGAAAGCCGCCCAGCGAGACCATGATCGAGGCCCGGCTGCGAAGGTTGCGCGGATTGTCGGGGTCGCACGCGCCCCAGTCGTTGCCGATCCGCGGCACCCCCGAAGACGTCCCGCAGCCAAGGATTCTCAGCTTCATGAGCGCTGTGACGTCATGGCGCCGCCTTGCTGAAAAGCGCGAAGAAATTGGCCGCCGTGGCGGCTCCCAACGCATCCCGGTCGTCACCGCGCAGCTCCGCGAGAAAGGCCAGCGTGTCGGCGACAAAGGCCGGTTCGCCGGTTTTGCCGCGGTGCGGGACAGGGGCAAGGAAGGGCGAGTCGGTTTCGATCAGCAGCCGGTCTTGCGGCAGCCATTTCGCGGTCGCCTGCAGATCGGCGGCGTTCTTGAACGTCACGATCCCCGAAATCGAGATGAAAAGGCCGAGATCGAGCGCCTTGTGCGCGAAGTCGTCGCTGGCGGTGAAGCAATGGATCACGCCGGGGAACGTCGCCCTGCCCAATTCTTCGCCTAGCAGCGCGAGCGTGTCGGCTTCGGCGTCGCGCGTGTGGACAATGATCGGAAGCCCGGTCTGCTGCGAGGCATGGATATGGCGGCGGAAACTATCCTGCTGCCGTGTGCGATCGCTCTTGTCATAATAATAGTCGAGCCCCGTCTCGCCGATCCCGATCACGCGTGGATGCGCGGCGCGCTCGACGAGTTTGGCGGTATCGACATCGGGATGATGGTCGGCGTCGTGCGGATGGATGCCGACGCTCGCCCATACATCGTCATTCGCCTCGGCTGCGGCGAGCACGTCGTCCCACTCGCTCTCGCGCGTCGCGATGTTGAGCATCGCGGTGACACCCTTCTCCCGCGCGCGCGCCAGCACCTCGCCCTGCTGCTCGGCAAGGCCCTTGTAATTGAGGTGACAGTGCGAATCGACGAGCATCAGGCCTCCCCTTCCCCCTCATCTGCAGGCAGTTCGAGGCGCGGGAAGATCGGAATCGGCTGACCGACGGTGAAGCCGCCGGCCGCGAGCTTCGCAAACCAGTCGGTGTCGGCGAGCGCCGCAAAATCGCGCGCATCCTCGGCAATGCCCATCTGGTCGAGCAATGTGTCGGCGGACGCCGGGACGACCGGACGGATTGCGATCGCCAGCGTTCGGACTGCCTGGAACAGGGTCATCAGCACCGCGCGCATGCGCTCGGGATCGGTTTTACGCAGCGCCCATGGCGCCTGCGTGTCGACATATTGATTGCACGCGAAAACTGCACGAATCCAGTCCTCGATGCCGATCGAGAATGCGAGCTGCTCGAACTCGCGCGGCAGGCGCGTGCGGGCCATATCGTTTACGTCGTGAATTAGATCGAGATCTTCCTGCGTAGGCGTAAAGTCGGCAGAAATCTTTCCATCCAAATTCTTGAAAATCATCGACAAGCTGCGCTGCGCGAGATTGCCGAAGCTGTTCGCGAGGTCGGCATTCGCGGTGCGCACGATCGCCTCGGCCGAATAGCTGCCATCTTGCCCGAAGCTGACTTCGCGCAGCAGATAATAGCGCAGCGCGTCGACACCGAATTCGTCAGCAAGCACCATCGGATCAACAACATTGCCCAGCGATTTGGACATTTTCTCGCCGCGGTTGAGCAGGAAACCGTGGCCGAACACCTGCTTCGGCAGTGGCAAATTGGCGCTCATCAGGAACGCCGGCCAGTAAACCGTATGAAACCGCACGATATCCTTACCGATCATATGGATATTTGCGGGCCAGAAACGGCTGAAATCGCTGCCGGGATCAGGATAGCCCAGACCCGAAAGATAGGTCGTCAGCGCATCGACCCAGACATACATCACATGCCCTGGCGACCCGGGAACGGGCACGCCCCAGTCGAAGCTGGTGCGCGAAACGCTAAGATCCTTGAGCCCACCCTCGACAAAGCGCAGCACCTCGTTGCGACGGCTTTCGGGACGGATGAAGTCGGGATCGTCGGTATAGAGCGCAAGCAACCGGTCCTGATAGTTCGACAGGCGGAAGAACCAGCTTTCCTCGACGGTCCACTCGACCGGCGTATTCTGCGGTGAAAGGCGGACGCCCCCGTCCCCTTCCGTCAACTCACTCTCGTCGTAGAAGGCTTCGTCGCGGACCGAATACCAGCCTTCGTAGCGATCGAGATAGAGGTCGCCATTGGCCTCCATTGCTTTCCAGATTGCTTGCGATGCAGCATGATGCGCTGTATCCGACGTACGCATGAAATTGTCATAGCTGATGTTCAGCTTGGCATACATCTCACGGAAATATCCGGACATTTCGTCGGCAAGCTCGATCGTCGGGCGACCTTGGTCGCGCGCCGTCTGAAACATCTTCAATCCATGCTCGTCGGTGCCCGTGGTCAGGCGCACGTCGCGACCGCGCGCGCGCTGGAACCGCGCCATTACATCGGTTGCGATGGCCTCATAGGCATGGCCGATATGCGGGCGACCATTGGGATAGCTGATGGCGGTGGTGATGTAGAAAGGTTCGGACATGCGCGCGCCTTAGCCGGTGGTGCGCCGAAGGGGAAGCGTCAGCGCGCCGCCGATCGTTCGCGCCGGGCCAACTCGGCAAGGCAATTGCCGATGGCGAAACCGATCATTGCTCCATCATAGGATCCCCGGATGGCGTCGCGCATCGTGCGCTGGACCTGATCCCATTGCGCTAGTACCGGCGCGATTTCGGCGATTGGGCGGTCGCGTGCCAGGCGGGCGAGCAGCACCGGCACGATATCAATCACGAGCTCAAGCCGCGCACGATTGCTCGTCCCGCCGACCTCGCGCGCCAAGGCCTCGCGAAGACGATTGCCGGGATCGCCGCTGGAAGCGATCGCGAGCAGCTTCTTTTCCATCGCGCTGACGTCGCTGTCGATCAGCAACAACGCTTTTCCCGGCACACCGCCCGATGCGGCGGCAACCGCCCGGACCTCTGCTGCGTCGAGCATCGGTCGCTGATCATGGAGCCACGTCGTCATGACGTCACGCTCAACAGGTTGAAAACGAAGAATTCTGCATCGCGACCTTATGGTCGGGAGCAATCGGCCCGGAGAATGACTGACGAGCAAGAAGAGGGTTCGCGCTGGCGGTTCTTCCAGCGTTTTCAGAAGCGCATTGGCGCCGTCGGTCTCCAGATCGTCGACGGCATCGACAATGATGATGCGCCAGTCGCCCAGAGACAGTGACAGGTGCAGGCGGCGGATAATGCCGCGAACCTGATCGATCGTGATGTTTCGGGCGAGATCCTTGCTCTTGTCCTTTACTTGCCTCGCAAGATGAAGAATTTCGGGGTGATTACCCGCCTCGACAAGCTTCGCGGCTGCTGCATCTCCGGGATCGTCGAGCGAGACCTCCTGCCCGTCTCCACCCCGCCCGTGCGTGGCGAGGAATCGCGCGGCGCGTGCGGCGAAGGCGCCCTTCCCCATCCCCTGCGGCCCCGCAAGCAGCCAGGCATGGTGCAAGCGACCGCTCTGCCAAGCTTCCAGAAAGGCCTTCTCGGCGCTTTCGTGGCCGATCATAGCCAAACCTCGAGGTCCGCAACGATAGCTCTTGTAACGACATCCGCCGCCTTGCCGGCATCGATCACGCACCAGCGGTCGGGTTCGGCGGCCGCCATTTCCATGAAGCGCGCGGCAAGGCGCGCCTGGTAATCGGCAGGCTTGCTGCCCATACGGTCGGCCTCCCCGGCGTCGCGAACCGCGAGGCGCTGCATGGCTTCATCGGCGCCGAGCGTGAGAAGGAATGTGCGGTCCGGCAATAGTCCCTGCGAACCGAATCCATGCAGCATCAGCAGGTCGTCATCGGTGATACCGCCGCCGCCGCCCTGATAGGCGCGCGAGGAATCGACGAAACGGTCGCACAGCACCCATGCGCCGCGGTCGAGCGCGGGCCGGATCTTCCGCGCGACATGATCGGCGCGCGCGGCCGCGAAAAGCAGCGCTTCACTTCGCGCATCCCAGCGATCGTCGCTGCCTTCCAGAAGCAAGGCGCGGATCGCTTCGGCCCCGGTGCTGCCGCCCGGTTCGCGTGTCGCCACGATTTCAACGCCCCGCGCTTCGAGTGCGGCAGTCAGCGCGCGAAGCTGCGTCGATTTGCCGACCCCCTCCCCGCCCTCGAGCGTGATGAAACGCCCGCGCCTCACGAGGTGCGCCCTTGCGTATCGAGAATAGGATGCCGACCGTGCATCATCCGGCGGTAGCGGCCCCGAAAGCCTTTGTCATCAAGGCGTCGCGGCCGGCCGCTTGCCCTTCGCTGGGCCTTGGCTGGCGACGGAGGTTCCATTGATGCCGAAACCCCAATTCATCAGCCGCTCGGCTTCGTCGCGGCGGGACTTTTCGCTGGACATTCCTGCAACCACCATGACCAGCCGCCGCCCGTCGCGCTTCGCTGATCCCAGGAAGCAATAGCCGGCCTCGCTCGTGTGGCCCGTCTTCAACCCGTCCGCACCGGCAAAGCGCCCGAGAATCGGGTTGCGATTGGCCTGAACGATCGGCTTCCCGTCGGGCGAGGTGCCGTGCTGGAGTTTCGGGATAGAGAAGTAGCGCGTGTAGTCGCTGGGATGGTCCCGAATCAACCGATCGGCGAGCAAGATCAGATCACCGGCGCTGACCTTGGTGACCCCGCCGTCGGGCCATCCGCTGGGCGTGCCGAAGTTACTCGACGACATTCCAAGCTTGGCGGCCATTGCATTCATTCGTTTGGAAAAAGCTTCTTCACTGCCATCGATCCCGACGGCAAGGACCGCTGCCGCATCATTGCCCGATACGGTAATCAGCCCTTTCAGCAACTCGTCGACCGAAACCTTCTCACCCGAGCGCAGGAACATGGTCGAACTGCGCGAGCGCGCGCTCCACTTCTTCCATGTCGCATCTTCGACCGTGAAGAGCTTGTCACGCGACAATTGCCCCTTCCCGATCAGGTCGAGCACCACATAGGCTGTCATCACCTTGGTCATCGACGCTGGCGCAAAGCGCTTGTCGGCGCCACGAGAGAAGAGGATCTTGCCGGTGTCGAGATCCTTCAGCATCACGATCGGCGCCTGCGTTTCATAGGGTGTGCGCGCGGAAGACGCCGCTTTGGGCTTAGGGGTGTCTGCGGAGGCCGCGGGAAAGGTGATGGCGAGGGTGAATGCCGTGACGGCGCCTCCGGCGATCCGTCTCGCCGCCCGCATCATCGGTCGCGAACGACCACCGCGTCGCGGAAGCCCTTTGCCTTGGCCCTGCCGAGCGCGCCGCGCGCGTCGGCGTCGCTGCCGAACGGGCCGATGCGGACACGCCAGAGATTGCCGACCTTCGCTACGGATCCGCCGACGGACTTGGCGGCCGCGTTGGCATTGCCTTCGCTGCTGAAGGCCCCGACCTGCACGAAATGCGAACCCGCCACAGCGACGGGCTTCGCCGGCGCCGGCTTGTCCGCAGGCGCAGCCTTGGCTGGCGGAGCAGCCTTGGGTGCGGGCTTTGACGGAACTCGCTTGTCGGCGGAGGGCTGGACCGCGACGCGATCATCGCCGGGCTTTGCCTTCCCTGACGCGACCGGCGGGGCGGGCTGTCCGCCGACAGGAGGCGCGGCCGCAGGCGTCGCCGTCTGGCTCTGAAGCTTCTTGCGCAGGATGGCGAGCAGCGAATCGGGCGTCGAGATCCGCTCGGGAACGGCGCGTCCGGCCCGGAGCTGGGCGCGTTCAGCCTGCGGCGGATTGGTCCGGCGCACGCGGACGGCCGAATGGCCCTCGGTCAGGCCGAGCTGCTCGGCGGCGCCGCGTGACAGGTCGATAAGTCGGCCGCTCACCATCGGACCACGATCATTGACGCGAACGAGGATCGTACGTCCGGTGTCGAGCGCCGTGACCTCGACATAGCTTGGCAACGGCAGCGTGCGATGCGCGGCGCTGATCCCGTCGGGGTTGAAGATTTCGCCGTTGGCGGTCGGCTTTCCGGCGAGTTCCTCGCCATACCAGCTTGCATAACCGACATCGTCATAATCGGGGATATCGGCGGGCGTGTAGGTGACGCCCGCAACCGTATAGGGATCGCCGACCTTGACCGGCGTGTCGCTCACCAATTCGCCGGACGGCGCGGGAGCCGGTCCCGGAGAGGGCCCGCCTTCGCGATTGCCGCCGACAACACCACAGGCCGAAAGCAGCAGCGCCGCCCCTGCGACCAGCGCCCCCTCCCTAACGATCGATTTCATCCGCCAGCAACCCCACAGATAGTGCGTAAAAATTGGAACAATTATAGTCCAATATCGCACGATAGTTACCGGTCAGCAAATAGGCGGTCTTTCCGGGGCCGTCGGGCTCGAGAAGCGTGGCCTGAACCTGGCTGTCGGGCCAGCGGCCGTTGAGCGGCTGAAAGCCGTCGGCGCGCCATTCGGCCATTGAGCGCCAGCGGCTGTAGCGGGCAAAAACACGCGGACAGCGGGTCGGCTGCAGACGGCTTGCCATTGCGGTGCGATTATATCCGGCAGGAACCTGCACGGCGACGCCCCACGGCTGCCCGGCGCGCCAGCCGGCGCGGCGCAGGTAGGCGCCGATCGATTCGATCGCATCGGCCTCGCTCGACCAGATGCGCGCGACGCCGTCACCATCGCCGTCCTCGGCGACCTGCAGATAGACCGACGGCAGGAATTGCGGATAGCCGAACGCCCCTGCCCAGCTGCCTTTCAGCACCTCGCGCGGAACGCCCTTTTGCACCATTTCCAGCGTTGCAATGAATTCGGGTTCGAACAGGGTGCGACGGCGACCTTCGTAGGCGAGCGTCGCAAGTGCTTCGGGCAGGTCGAAATTGCCTGTCACCGCGCCATAGGCGGTCTCGTGCCCGAAGATCGCGATCATGACGCTTGTCGGGACTCCCGTCCGCTGTTCGATCCGCGACAGCAGCGGCAACAGGCGGTCGTGAACGCGGCGCCCGCCGTTAATGCGCGAGGCATCGACATGCTTGGCCCTGTACGGCGCAAAATTGGGAATTGGCGTGTCGGCCGTGGGCGGCGCACCCAGATTGTCGCGGTCGAGCGCAACGACGCGGGGGTTGTAGCGCAGCCCGGCCGTCACGCGGTCGAAGGTCGCCCGCGATACGCCGCGCGCCTGTGCCTTGGGCCACAGCGACTGGACATAGGTATCGAAGCCGGCATCGCCGCTCTGCGCATAAGTCGGGCCAGATATGGCCATCGACCACGCCGAAAGGGCAAAGCCCACCCAGTTGGAAAGACGTCGGATTCCGAATGTTCGCGCGTTCATCATGTCCCACCCTTAGATTGGGATTGAACCAGATGCACGTGCGTTCGCCATCCACCGCGAGACGGGTCGAGTCATTCGCGCGGCGAACCGAGCCATGATCTTTTGCTTGCCGCGAATGCGCCGCGCGCTATTGCGGCCGCGACGGACAGGTGGCCGAGTGGTTTAAGGCAGCGGTCTTGAAAACCGCCGTGGGTGCAAGCTCACCGTGGGTTCGAATCCCACCCTGTCCGCCATTCACATCGCCCATTCACGCCGCATCGTGAAAGATCACGCCGAGCGTGAAGCGTTCGCCGCGGCGGATTTCGCTGACGCCATGGCGAAGCTTGACGCGGTAGACGCCGCGGCTGCCCACCCGCGGCGCCTCGTTGACAGCAAAAACCACTGCATCGCCCTGCGCCAGCGGCACGACGTGCGCGCGCGACTGCATCCGCGGCCGTTGTTCGGCCAGCACGAACTCGCCGCCGTCGAAATCGCTGCCGGGCCGGGACAGGAGGATTGCGATCTGGAACGGGAAATGCCGTTCTCCGTACAAATCCTGATGCAGGCAATTATAGTCGCCGGCACCATAACGGAGGATCAGCGGTGTCGGCCGTGCCTGCCCGGCAAGCGCGCATTGGGCGAGAAAGGTGTCGAGATCGGCGGGATATGCCGATGCGCGGCCCAGTCGCTCCGACCAGGCGTTCGCAAGTACGGCAAGTGCCGGATATAAATCGCGGCGGAGCGCCGCGACGATATCGGGCAGCGGATAGCGATAATAACGATATTCGCCGCGACCGAAGCCGTGGCGCTGCATCGAGACGGTGCTGCGATAAAGGCCGTCGGCGCCATAGCCCGCGCGCAGGGCCGCACACTGGTCTCCGTTCAGCAAGCCGGGCAGCACATGCCAGCCCCTTGCATCGAGGCCGTCTGCGATGATGTTCATGTCGAGCGGCATCAAAACCCTTCCCTGAAAACAAGGCCTCAGCCCTAATCTCGCGCAGCGCCCGTTCCGCCCCGTTTCTTGCGATCAAAATGGCCTGAAATTTTTTCCAAGGCTGCGCCGACGCGGCTCCGTCTTGTGATCGGTTCCGGGGACCAACCCGGTCGACATCAAAAGAGGGAATTCATGCGCAAGACTCTGCTGGCCTCCACTTGCCTGGTCGCAATCGTTTCGGTGCCCGCTCAGGCAGAAACGACGATCACCACCGCCATCACCACCCCCGTTCGCACCTCGACCGTCAAATCGGGCGCAGCTGACGATGTGAAGATCACATCGACCGGATCGGTAAAACCGGCAAGCGGCACCGCAGTCACCGTCGATAGCAACCACAAGGTCGTTAATGACGGCGCGATCCAGATCACGAACGCCGACGGCGCCACGGGCATCTTTGCCAACGCTGGCACGACTGGCGGCATCACCAATTCGGCGACCGGCAAGATCATCATCGACGAAAGCTATGCGCCGACCGATATCGACAAGGACGGCGACATCGATGGCCCCTTTGCCGTCGGCACCGGCCGCACCGGCATCGCTACGGGCGGCGCCTTTACGGGCAATATCGTCAACAGCGGCGAAATCACGATCGAAGGCAACAACTCGGCGGGCATCCGTCTTGGCGGCTCGCTGACCGGCAATTTCACCAACGATGGCAAGATTTCGGTCCTCGGAGACAATGCGCTCGGCGTCGGCCTGCAGGATGTCAACGGCAATGTCCGCCTTGCCGGCAGCATCAGCGCAGTGGGCCAAAACGCGACCGCAGCGCGCCTTGCGGGTAATATCAACGGCGCGCTCGTCGTCCAGGGCGCGCTCACCGCGACCGGCTATCGTTACACCACAGCGCCGGCTGACCCGTCGAAACTCGATGCAGACGATCTGCTGATCGGCGGCCCGGCGCTGTCGATTGAAGGAAATGTCACGGGCGGCATCGTTGTCGCGATCCCGCCGAAGGACACCAAGCCCGACGACAAGGATGAGGACAAGGACGGGATCGACGACGACAAGGAAGGATCGGGCCTGATTCAGTCCTTCGGCTCGGCACCCGCGATGCGTATCGGTTCGGCAACCCAGGATATCGCCATCGGCGCCGTTGCAGGCACTGGCACCGGCTTCGGCCTGATCATCGACGGCGGCATCGTCGGCAACGGACTTTATGCCGGGAAGGACGCGACCGCGCTCCAGCTTGGAGGAATGGGCCGGAATGTGACGATCGCCGGAGGCGTCAGCGTTTCAGGTAATGTCGCCGCGATTTCGAACGGCGCGTCGGCAACCGCGATCCGCGTCGGCAGCGGCACGACGACCCCGGAAATCCGCGTCGCGGGCAAGGTCGAGGCAACGGGCGGCAATGCCGCGACCGCGATCTCGACCGCCATCCTGCTCGAAGCCGGCAGCAACGTCGGCCTGATCCGCAACAGCGGCCTGATCGGTGCCAAGGCCGGCGAGACGGGCACGGCGCGCGCGATCGTCGATCTTGCTGGCACCGTCGGCGCGATCGAAAACAGCGGCACGATTAGTGCCACCGGCGCGCTCGCAACGTCGGATCGCAATGTCGCGATAGACGTATCGGCAAACGGCAGCGGCGTGACGGTCAAGCAGACTGCGGTGGCCGCAGGCATCGCTGCGCCGAGCATTGTCGGCGATGTCCGTTTCGGCGGCGGCAATGACGTTTTCGACATCGCCGATGGCTCGGTGAAGGGGAACACTACTTTCGGCGCGGGCAACAACCGTCTGTCGATGTCGGGCGACGCGACCTATGCCGGTCTTGCAAAGTTCGGGGGCGGCAGCGACACGATGGCGCTCGCGGGTACGTCGGTGTTCAGCGGAACCGCCGATTTCGGCGGCGGCAGCGACACACTGACGATTGGCGGGACGTCGCGCTTCTCGGGCAATCTTCTCAATTCGCAGGGACTCGCTGTCTCGGTCGATGGCGGCACTTTCGATGTGACTGGCGCCGCTTCGATCGCGTCGCTCGCCGTGACGAACAAGGGTGCGCTGGCCGTGACGCTCGATGGCGGTTCCACCGGCACGGCCCTGACCGTAGCGGGCAATGCGAGCTTTGGAACGGAATCGAAGCTTTTGCTCAAACTTTCCAGCTTGGAACAAGCGGAGGGCAACCACACGGTGCTGACGGCTGGCTCGCTGACCGGCGCGAGCAATCTGACGGCCCAGTCGACGCTGCTGCCCTTCCTCTACAAGGGCACGCTGACATCAAACGCCACGCAGTTGATCGTCAACGTGTCGCGCAAGAGCACGGCTGATCTCGGCCTCAACCGTTCGGAAGCGAGTGCATTCAATGCGGTGATCGATGCGGTGACCGCCGACCAGAAGGTCGAGGACGTATTCCTCGGCATCACCGATGGCGATCAGTTCCACAACCAGCTCCGCCAGATGCTTCCCGAGCATGAAGGCGGCGTGTTCGAGACCGTCACCTCGGGCTCGCGTGCGCTCTCGCGCTTCTTGCAGGATCCCAACGCCCCCTTCCAGGACGAAGGCAAGTGGCGTTACTGGGTCAATCAGGCTGCGTGGGGCACGGCAAAGGGCGTCGGCCAGACCGCAGGCTATAATGTCAGCGGCTGGGGCATTTCGCTCGGCGCCGAGATCAAGAGCGACGTCGGCAATTTCGGCGGCTCGATCGCCTTCCTCAATGGCAAGGACGGCAACAGCAGCAACGACAACGAAGTTTCGTCGAGCCAGTTCGAGGGCGCGCTGCACTGGCGCCTTCAGTCGGACGGCTGGCTGGCGAGCGCCCGTGTGTCGGGTGCGCCGATCAGCATGAAGGGCACGCGCTTCTTCCGCGCCGAAGCAGGCGCCACCGACATCGAAAAGACGATGCGCGGCAAATGGGACGCGAAGCTCTACTCGGCGTCGGGCTCGATCGCGAAGGACGCGACGCTTGGTGGTCTCACCATCCGTCCGACCGTTGCCATCGATTATTACAAACTGCAGGAAGACGGCTATGCCGAAAGCGGCGGCGGCGATGCGCTCGACCTGACCGTGCTGGATCGTAGTAGCGACGAACTCGCCGTTTCGGGCACCGTCGCGGTCGGCCTGCAGTTCGGCGGCACCGATGAATATGACGGCTGGACGCGCTTCGAACTCGAAGGCGGGCGCCGCCAGATTGTCGGCGGCTCGCTCGGCGCCACTGTGGCGTCATTCAAGGACGGCACGCCTTTCACCCTGGTTCCGGAAGATCGCACGAGCGGCTGGGTCGGCCGTTTCCGTGGTATCGCAGGCAATTCGGCCTTTCAGGTCGCCGGCGAAGTGTCCGCGGAAGAACAGCAAAGCCACATCGGCTGGGCGTTCCGTGCGAGCCTGCGGGTCGGCCTGTAGCCCCCCTCGGCAGGCCCGCAGCAAGGGGGAAGCACCCCTACCCCCGCTTCCCCCTTGCCAAGGCTTGAAGGACATAAGGAGATGATGCAGTCGGCGACCATCCTTCCCCGCAACACCGGCCCCGCCACCTCGAAGCGGTTGCATGGCGCACGCCTGACGCTATATGGCGACCTGATCAGGGGGCCGGGTGGTGCGCGATGGGGCAGGCGCCGACAGAAGATGGCATTCCGAAGCAAGCAATTCATGACCGACGCGAGTGATCGAACCGACGCCGTTCAGGGCATCGAAGGCGTGTTGCTGGCCAACCGCGACCGTATCGTGCGCTTTCTGGAAGTGCGTGGCGCGGGCGACGCAGCAGAAGATTTGTTTCAGGATTTGTGGATGCGTCTGACCGAACGCGGCACCGGGCCGATTGCCGAACCTTTGGCCTATGCCATACGCGCGGCGAACAATCTGATGCTCGATCGCTACCGTTCGGCCCGGCAGAGCGCGCTGCGCGATGCCGCGTGGGGCGATGCATCGGTAGCCGAGGCTCCCTCGGCAGAACGGGCGCTGATTTCACGCGAGCAACTCGGACTGGTTGAGCAGACCATCGCGAGAACGGGGGAGCGCCCGGCACGCATCTTTCGCCGGTTCCGCATGGATGGCATCCAGCAGCGCGAAATTGCGGCGGAGATGGGTGTCAGCCTGAGCACGGTCGAAGCCGATCTGCGCAAGGTTTATGCCGCGATTGCCAAGGTGCGGAGGCAGTTTGATGCATGACGATGCCAAAATCGCCGCCGAGGCGCAGGCGACCGACTGGATCATCCGTCAGCGCGATCCCGCGTTCGACGATTGGGATGGCTTCGCGGACTGGCTGGCCCAAGACCCTGACCATGCATCGCTTTACGATGCGCTGGCGACGCTCGACGAGGATCTCGAGGCCCTGCCGCCCGCGATGCAGCCGTCGGTCGTCATCTATCTCGACCGTCACGGCCGTCCGTCACGGCGCGCCTGGTTCGGCGGCGCGATAGCAGCGGCACTGGTGGCGACGATAGCCATCCCCAATCTGGGACTGTTCGCCGACCCGAACCGTATCGAGACCGCCGCCGGCGAACATCGCACCGTCGCGCTCGCCGATGGTTCGAAGATCGAGGTCAACGGAGCTTCGGTCGTGATGCTCGACAAGGACCGCCCGCGCTTTGCGAGGCTCGAGTCCGGTGAGGCAATGTTCCACGTCGTTCACCGCGAAGGCGATCCTTTCGTCGTCGAAGCCGGGCGCGCGCGCATTGTCGATCTCGGCACCGCGTTCAACGTCGTCCGCCGCGATCGCGGCACCTCGGTGGCGGTGTCGGAAGGCGTGGTTCTCTATAATCCTGCCCGCGACAAGGTTCGTGTCGAAGCCGGTCAGGCAATCGAAGCGGACGACGACGATACGAAGCCGCCCCAGATTCGTCCGATCGATGTGGCGAATGTCGGCGGCTGGCGGACCGGGCTGCTCGTTTACAACGGCGCTCCACTTGCGGTCGTCGCCGAAGATCTGAAGCGGACGGCGGGGATCGACGTCGCCATTGCGCCGGGCGCCGCTGGCCGGTCGTTCCGCGGCGCGCTGATCGTCGACAAAGACCGGGCGCGAACCGTGGCCGACCTCGCGGCCCTGTCAGGCACCACCGCTGCGCGGCAGGGTGACGGCTGGGTGCTGACGCGCTGACCATGGCGGGCTGGCGACCGTCCCTGCTGGCGATCGCGCTGATCGGTGCGCCGGTACAGGCCGCCGCGACCGAAGAGCGCGTGTTCAATGTGCCGGGCGGTGCGCTGTCAGTCGCCCTTCCCCAACTCAGCCGTCAGGCGGGTGTGAGCATCAGCGTCGCGGACGGGCCGCTCTGGCAGGCGGACGTGCGGCCCGTCCGGGGTCGCATGGATGTCGAGGATGCCCTGAAACGGCTTCTCGTGGGCACCGGCGCGCGGGCGGTGCGGGTCAACCGAACGAGTTGGCGGATCGAGCGTCGCCTGCCGGCGCCCCGAGAGGCCCGGCGCGTCGCGCCTTCCTCGCAACCCCGCGCCCGAGAGCCAGCGCGCGATGTCGTTGCTGCGGCGCATGACGAGATCATCGTCACCGCGAGCAAAACCGACCTTCCCTATGCACGGTTCGCCGGCGTCGCCACCCGTCTGGATGGCGACGATCTGTCATTCGGCGGCGAGCGCGGGACCGAAACGATCCTGTCGCGCGTCGCCACCGTATCCTCGACCCACCTCGGCTCGGGGCGCAACAAGCTGTTCATCCGCGGCATCGCCGATTCCAGTTTCACAGGGCCGACGCAGGCGACCGTGGGACAGTATCTCGGCGACATCCGTCTCAGCTACAATGCGCCCGATCCCGATCTGCGCCTCTACGACATCGACAGCGTCGAGATTCTGGAGGGTCCGCAAGGGACGCTCTACGGCGCGGGGTCGCTCGGCGGAATCATCCGCACCCTTCCCAAAGCCCCTGACCCGCGGGCCAGCTCGGTTCAGGCGATCGCGGGTTTCTCGCTTACCCAGCATGGCGACCCGGGCGGCGACATCGCGGCAATCGCGAACCTTCCCGTCGGCGACCGGCATGCGCTGCGCCTTGTCGGCTATACGATCTCCGATGGCGGCTATATCGATAATCCGCTCACCGGGCAGAAAGACGTCAACCGCGTCCACGTCCGTGGCGGTCGCGGGACGTTTCGCCTGTATCCGGGCGACGACTGGACGATCGACATTGGCGGCGTCTACCAAGCGATCACATCCGACGATGCCCAATATGCCGACAAGGACGGACCGCCGCTCACGCGTAGCTCGATGGTCCAGCAGAACGCGACCGCGCGCTATGGCATGGGTTCGGTCGTGGTGATGAAGGATTGGGACGATCTACATTTCCAGTCGTCGAACGCCTATATAGACCATCGCCTGTTCGAGCGGTTCGATGCCAGTCTGCCCGTCGCCCAGTCCGGCAACAACAATAGCCCTGGCGTCGCCATGGGCGCCGTCGATGTCGAGCGCCTGTTCGCTCCGATACAGATCATTCCGATGAGCAACGTCCCGCGTGTGCTGGACCAGCGCAACCGGACGCGAATGTTCGTGAGCGAGAACCGGCTCTCGCGGCCCTATCGCGACGGGCTGGGGTGGGTTATCGGCGCGAGCTTCATCGACAATCGCGCGCGGCAGAACCGCGAATATGCCTACGGCCCGCTTCGCGCGACGCTGCCCGGCGTGACCAATACGGTCACTGAAGTGACCGGCTATGCCGAGGCGACCGTCGAACTCCTGCCCGACCTGATGGCATCGGGCGGGCTTCGCCTGTCGCACGCAAAGCTCGGCGGCATGGCTGAAGGGGTATCCTTCGCGCTGGCGCAAGCCAACCTCGCGACCACCGCATCGCGTACCGAAACCGACCTCCTCCCTTCCTTCTCGCTGCTGGCGACGCCGCTGGACAATGTCCGGTTGTACGCCCGCTATCAGGAGGGTTTTCGTCCAGGCGGACTGGCGGTCGACGGCAATTTCGTCCGGCGCTTTCACAATGATCAGGTGCGTACATGGGAGGCGGGACTGCGGCTGGGCGACAAGGGGCGCGGTCTGATCGATGCGAGTTTCTCGGTCTCGCACACTCGCTGGCGCAACATCCAGGCTGACTTCATCGACAGCACCGGTTTCCCGACCACAGCCAATATCGGCGATGGCCGCATCACCAGCGTATCGGGTGCGGTCGCGATCAGGCCGACCGCGGCACTGACCTTCGATCTTGGCGCGGTCTATAACCACAGCCGGGTCGACGATCTATCGCCGCAGATTCTGCCGGTATTCGATCTCGCGCCGGGGCGGCTCGGCCGCATTCCTAATGTTGCAAGCCATGCGGTTCGCGGATCATTGACCTATGCCACGGTGATTGGTGACGAGGATTTCCGGGTCAATGGCTGGGCCAGCTATATCGGCCCCTCGCGGCTTGGAATCGGGCCGGTGCTGGGCGAGAGTCAGGGCGACTATGTCGATACCGGGCTTGCGATGCGCGTCGGCAACGAGCGGCGGGGCCTTTCGTTCACGCTGACCAATTTGTTCGATTCGCGCGGAAACCGCTTTTCGCTCGGTACCCCGTTCATTGAGGGCAATGAGGGATTCATGACCCCGCTGCGTCCGCGGACGCTCCGGGTCGCCATCGACGTCGCCTATTAAGGGCAACGCCGACAGCTAACCCGTTCGGTCGACTTAGTCGGCGAGGACGATCCGCTCGTAACGGTCGAGGTGATAATCCTCGCTGCCGAACTGACCCTCGATCATCGTTGCGCGCTTGAAATAATGGCCGATCGCCAGTTCCTGCGTGATGCCGATGCCGCCGTGCGTCTGAATCGCATTCTGGCCTGCGAACCTCGCGCCGCGTGCTACCTTGCTCTTCGCCGCCGACACCGCGGCCATGCGCTCGTTTGCGGGCAGATCGAGCTTCAGCGTCGCCATAAGGGTCATCGACCGCGCCTGTTCGACTTCCATGAAAATGTCGACCATGCGGTGCTGGAGTACCTGGAACTTTGCGATAGGCACGCCGAACTGCTTGCGCTGCTGGGTGTATTCCAGCGTGCCCTCGTGGAGCTTCTGCATCACGCCGGTCGCTTCGGCGCACACCGCAACAGTCGCCTCGTCTACGATCTGTTCGATGAGCGGCAGGCCGGTGCCTTCGCCGCCAAGCAGGGCATCAGCGGGGATCGCTACATTTTCGAAATAGATTTCCGATGCACGGTTGCCGTCGACGGTGGGATAGTCGCGGCGGACAATGCCCGGAAGATTGGCGTCGATGAGGAACAGCGAGACGCCGTCGCGATCGCGATGGCCACCGCCGGTGCGCGCGGTGACGAGCAGATGCGTTGCCCACGGCGCGGCATAGACCACCCCCTTGTGGCCATTCAGCACATAGCCTGCGCCGTCCTTCTTCGCGGTCGTGCGAAGATTGGCGAGGTCGTAGCGGCCCTGCGGTTCGGCATAGGCAAAGGCGACGATGGCGTTGCCGGCGATGATCTCGGGGATCATCGCGTCGGCCTGCGCACCGCCGACGGCCTTCAAGGCACCTCCGGCGATAACCACGGTCGGCAGATAGGGTTCGATCCCGATGACCTTGCCCAGCTCTTCCATAATGATCGCATTTTCGAGCGCGCCGCCGCCAAGGCCGCCGTGATCCTCGGAGAAGGCGGCGCCAAGCATGCCGAGTTCCTGCGCGAGCGCGGTCCAGATCGCCGGATCGCGGCCCGCATCGCTGTTGATGAACTTCTGGCGCGTTTCGAAATCATAGGTGTCCGCGAGGAAGCGCGACAGCGTGTCGCGGATCATGTCCTGCGTTTCGGTGTAGGTGAAATCCATTGTTCTATTCCCTAATTCCACCGCCACCCCGGCGAAGGCCGGGGTCTCAATGCCGATGCGTTGAGATTCCGGCCTGCGCCGGAACGACGTCTATTTTCAGAGGCCGAGCACCATCTTTGCGATGATGTTGCGCTGGATCTCGTTCGACCCGCCATAGATCGTCGTCTTGCGCATGTTGAAATAGGTCGGCGCAGCACGATGGGCATAATCGGGCCCGATCGGATGCTCGTTGTCGCCTTCGCCGAAGCCCCGGAAATAGGGGGCGCCATAATGGCCCACCGCTTCCAGCGTCAGTTCAGTCAGACGCTGCTGGATTTCCGAACCCTTGATCTTGAGCAGGCTCGATTCCGGCCCCGGCCCCTTGCCAGCGTTCGCGCCGGCGAGGCTGCGAAGCTCGGTGAATTCGAGCGCGGTCAGGTCGATTTCGAGTTCGGCCATCTTGCGCTTGAAGAAGGGGTTGGCGAGCAGCGGCTTGTCTCCGTCAAGTTCGGCGCGGGCGATCGCCTTGACCTTCTCGATCCCGCGCTTCGACGCTGCGACGCCGGCAATGCCGGTGCGTTCGTGCGCGAGCAGGAACTTGGCGCAGGTCCAGCCCTTGTTTTCCTCATAGACGCGCTGGTCGACAGGGACGCGGACATCCTCGAGGAACACTTCATTCACCTCATGTTCGCCGCCGAGCGTGATGATCGGGCGCACGGTGATGCCCGGCGATTTCATGTCGATGAGGAGAAAGCTGATGCCTTCTTGCTGCTTGGCATCCTTGTCGGTGCGGACGAGGAAAAAGCCCCAGTCGGCATGTTGCGCCAACGTGGTCCAGGTCTTCTGGCCATTGACGACATAATGATCGCCGTCGCGAACCGCCGTGGTGCGGAGCGAGGCAAGATCGGAGCCCGAGCCGGGTTCCGAATAGCCCTGACACCACCAATCCTCACCCGACAGGATGCGCGGCAGGAAATGCGCTTTCTGTTCGGGGGTGCCGAAGGTGTAGATGACGGGGCCGACCATCGCGAGACCGAAGGGCATAAGGCGGACGCAATCGGCGCGGGCGGTTTCCTCCGACCAGATGAAGCGCTGCGTCGGGGTCCAACCGGTGCCGCCATATTCGACCGGCCATGCCGGCGCGATCCAGCCCTTCTTGTACAGGATCTTGTGCCAGACGAGGAAATCCTCCTTGGACATCTCTTCGCCCTCGTCCTGCTTCGCGCGCAGGTCGGCGGGGTAATTTTCGGCGATGAAGTCGCGCACTTCCTTCTGGAAGGCGAGGTCTTCGGGGCTGAACTCCATGTCCATATCGATTCTCCCAATGGGCTATGGTGCCGTTATAGAAGGCACTCACGTTTACGTAAAGGTAAGTTGCGGGTCGCAACCCTTCCGACGCAGGTTGCGCGCAAGCCCGTGCCATGTCCAGCCGTTGGCGGGCAGAATTGCATGGATAGCGAGACCGGCTAGCAGGGTGTCACGACGACGACCGCGCCTTCGCTTGCATAGACGCCGCGCCGTTCGGCGATTGAGAGCGTTACGGGAATGGCAACGCCGTCACGCGTCACCAGCGACGAGGCGAGGCGTGCCGGCGCACCGGTACGGAAAACCTCTTCCAGCGCTTCGGTAAAGGCATGGCGCTCGCCGGTTGCGAGCAGCGCCGAAAACCGCACGCGGCGGATCGCGGTGGCATCGACGCCCGCCATCGCAGTCAGGGCATCGCTTGCATCTTCGACCATCTCGCGGACCGACACCGTTGCATGACCGATGCTGCCATGCGCGTCGATCGCATCGGCCAGCGCTTTGCGCGTGTCGCCCGCTGTTATGGCCTCCATCGCTGCGCTGATGTCGCGAAGGACGAGCGCTCCGCCGGTTGCCAGGGGGACAAGGTCGATATGGAGCCATTGATGCGGTCGCAAGAGCCCGGGAACGTCGCCCGAAAAGCGTTCGCGCAGGTCGAGCATACGGTTGATATGGCCGAACAGGATATTGTCGGCGACCCGCGGCAATATCTCGATCAAGGCGCGGCCGAGCAGCAACGCTGCGGCCTCTCCCATCATGTCGGAGGCAGCGGGATTGACCGCCAGAATGCGTCGTTCGCGATCGATGACGATGATTCCGTCGCGGATCGATTCCGCGAGGTCGGCGAGCGAGCCCTTCAGATCGTCGGCCGCGACCGTGCCGGCATCGAGCCGGCGATAATCGTCGAGCGAGATCAGGACATGGGCATCCTTGCCATGATGCGTGACCACGACCGGCTTTCGCGCCGCCTGCAAGCGCCAGCTCGCAAACCCCCGAATGAAGTCGGCCGCCGACACGCGCTGTGTTTCCTGCATTTTCATCGCACCGTTCCCCTTTCCTTCCCCGGATATTATGGGAAGGCGTCGGGGTGTCTGGCGGCTGAATAAGTCCAGTTTGATACCGAAGCGGCGGTTTAGACGAGCCGTGCCTTTCCGCAACGCAGGGCGTTTACCCGCGCGTCGGCTTCGCCGATGTGAACGCCAAGGATTCCGGTCAGTCCCTCCAGCACCCCGTCGAGGACGGGTGCGGCGAGTCCCAGCGCGTCTCCCACGACGCCGCTCAGCGCATTGACCCCCAGGCCGATGCCGAGAATGTTGACCTTCAGATCGATTCGGTCGGCCAGCGATTTTGCCGCGCCTGCCACAAGGCCGGTGCTTTCGACCGTCTTCGTCGTTCCCCGCTCGATCTCGTCGCGGGTAAAGCGCGCCGGCTTGTCATTAAGATCCGAGAGGACGAGTTCGGCCTTCCCTTCGACATTCGCCAGCGGCAGCTTGACCAGCTTTGCCGCCACCGGCGCGAGCGGTCGCTGCATATTCCCGAAATCGCTGTCGGCGACCTTGCCGATCGACAAGGTCGCTGGTGACGTCTTGATACCAAGGGTCACTGCATCGCTGCCGCCAGCGCAGTCGATGTCGGTAATCCGCGCCGAAGCTGATCCGAGTTCGGCGTAGACCGGAATTTCAACGGTCGCGAGCGGCAACGCGACTTTCGTTTCCAGTTTCACTCGCACCTGCGCGGTGCGAACCACAACCTGTTGCGTATCGGTGATCGCGATCAGCGGCGAGTTGGCGGGCGGCTCGCCGACCAGCAAGGCGATATTGACGCCCGATCCGCCGGGCAGGCTGCTCGCCACCGAGAGGTCGATCTGGCGGTTCGCATTGGCAAGGAGCAACATCGAGCGGAGCAGGCTCATCGCGTTGACCTTGACGGGGTTGGCTTCGTCGACGCGGATGCTCGTCGAACGGGGTCCGAGGTCGATCGCGCGCGATGGGAACAATGCTTTGGGCACGGCGCGCGTCGCGAGGCCGCCTAGCGCGGCCGACGCCTGTCCGTCCGTGGAGGCCGCCAATGCCGAGAGGACTTGCGGCAGCGTTACCTGCGTGTCGAGTGTCTGGCCAAAGGTCAGGACATTGGCGTTCATTTGCGTCCGAAGCGCATCGGAAAAGGCGAGCAGGTCTACATCGGCGCTGGCGAGCGCATTATAGTCCATCACCGACAGATTCACCTGACTTCCGGTCAGCGCGGATAGCAGCGCATTCGGCACCCCGCCATGCACTGCGGCGACGCGCGAGCCGAGTGAGAAGGCGGCATAGCCGCGCCGCGCGCCGGTTGCAGACGCGCCAATGACGGTCTTGTCGCGACCTGTCAGAAAACGGCCGAAGAACATCGGCCGATCACGCGTCAGGACGATCCGCACCGCATTCTGCGCCGCGCCACCGGCGCTAAAGCGCTGTTCGGCCTGAACCGCCGGGTTCGGCTGGTAGGTTCCGGGTGTAAGCGACGCGATGACGATGCCGCAGTCGCAATTTGCGGCGATGATCCGCTCCGCGGCTGCGCGCTCCTGACCCGGCCGCCCGGCCGCGGCAAGCGCGGCGGCGTCGGCGATGCCCTGCAGCTTGCGGCGGTCGAGATAGAAGGAGCCGACATCGACCGCGAGCGCCACGGCGCCGATCAACATCGTCATTGCCGCGGCCGATGCGATGCTGATGCCGCCGCGCCGGTCTTTGATCAGTGAGTGGAGCAGTGTCATCGTCAGTCCACCGGCAGTTCGAAGGTCGCGCTAGCGCGGATCACGTTGCCGGGCGACGGGACGAAGGAGGAACGGATGAGGCTGGTCCGCGGCACGTTGTAGGCGATGGCGACAGTCACCGCCTCGCCCGTTTCCGATACGGCGACGGTCCGCGATGCCGGCGTAAAGCCGCCGATGCTCCGCATGCTGCGATCGACGGCGCGGATCGCGATCGCGCGCCGGTCTGCGGCATCGAGCCCAACGATCGCGGCCCGGCCGCCGTCGTTTGCGGCCTGCTGCACGCTGTGTGCGAGCATGAAGTATTGGCCATAGACCAATATGCCCATGACCAGCGCAAGGAAGAGCGGCAGCACCAGCGCCATTTCGACGATTGCGGCCGCCCGCTCGCTGCGTGCAAGTCGGGCTGCGAGCTGCGAGCGGACGAACCGCTCAGAGAGATCGGAAGTCATCATGCGCCGAAGATGGCCCAGCGCGATGAAGAGGCGGTCGAGTCCGGCCGATTTCGATTTTACGGATTTTGCAGAAAACGGGGCGGCGTCAGAGGGCGCAAACGCTCGGCCGCCGGCCGATCGTTAAGATCGCCGGCGGCTGGAAAATGCAATATTCGCTATTCGGCCGCTGCTTGGGCTTCCAGCTTGTCCTGGGTGCGGAGGTCGAAATCGGACGCATCGTGGCGTTCGCGCAGCTGGCTCGCCGGATCGCCCATGACGCGATTGACTATGCGGCCGCGCTTGACCGCTGGCCGTTCGGCAAGCTGATCGGTCCAGCGAATAACGTTCTTGTATTCCTGCACCTGCAGGAACTCGCCGGCATCATAGACAAGGCCTTTGACCAGTGCGCCGTACCAAGGCCAGATCGCCATGTCGGCGATCGTATAGTCGGCCCCGGCGATATACTCGCTCGTCGCAAGCTGGCGGTCGAGCACGTCGAGCTGGCGCTTTACCTCCATCGCATAGCGGTTGATCGGATACTCCTGCTTGAACGGGGCATAGGCATAGAAATGGCCAAAACCGCCGCCGAGGAATGGTGTGCTGCCCATCTGCCACATCAGCCACGAAAGCGTCTCGGCCCGCTTTGCTGTTTCGGTCGGCAGGAAGGCGCCGAATTTCTCCGCGAGGTGGATCAGGATCGCGCCCGATTCAAAGACACGGATCGGCTCGGCGCCGCTGCGGTCGACGAGCACCGGAATCTTGCTGTTGGGATTGGCAGCGACATAGCCGCTCGAGAATTGATCGCCCTCGCCGATGTTAATCAGCCATGCATCATATTCGGCGCCGCTATATCCGGCCGCGAGCAGCTCCTCGAGCAGAACGGTCACCTTTACCCCATTGGGGGTGCCGAGCGAATAGAGCTGCAGCGGGTGCTTGCCGACCGGCAGTTCCTTGTCGTGGGTCGGCCCGGCGATCGGGCGGTTGATGTTGGCGAAACGCCCCCCGCTCTCCTTGTCCCAAGTCCAGATCTTCGGCGGTACATATTCAGTCTGATCGCTCATCGGGGGGCTCCTGGGTTGAATTCTATACTGACCGGTATCTAATCATCCACTGGCCTCTCGTCCAGAGCCCCGTGCTCAAATTATGTTTTGCGCGCGCAAAGCGGAAATGGCGTCGGCGTCATATCCGGCTTCGGCGAGGATTGCGTCGCTATGCTCACCGACCGTCGGCGCACGCGCCGGAGCCGGCTTGTCCGAGCCGGACAAGGCGATGGGTGATCGGATCATCGGAATATCATGGACCGCGCCGGGATAGTTTACCGGTTCGACAAGGCCCATGGACGCCACCTGCGGCTGCGCCAATGCTTCGCCCGATTTGAGCACCGGCGCGGCAGGAACCCGCGCGGTGCCGAGCTCGGCGATCGCTTCGGCACTGGTGCGCCCGATGCACCATTGCTGCATGATGACGCTCAGTTCCTCGCCGTTGTCGCCGCGCGATATGTCACTGGCATAGAGCGGGTCGTCGATCAGCCCGGGACGGCCAACGAGCCGGGCCCAGCGGGCGAAGATGCCGCCCCCTACGATTTGCGTGACGATCCATCCGTCACGGGTGCGGAAGATGTCGGTGGGGCCCGAACTAAAGCTGCGGTTACCGATCGGCTGGCGCTCGATTCCGTTGAGCGCATGGTCGATCGACAGCGAATTGGTCATTGCGAGCGCGGTACCGAGCAGCGAACCCGAGACGCACTGCCCCTTCCCCGTCACTTCGCGCTCGCGCAGCGCGACCATCACTCCGAAGGCGGTGTGGAGCGCGGTGCCGAAATCGACATAGTTTACCTGCGCGCGATAGGGCTGATCAGGCGTTCCGGTCAGGTGAACAGCCCCCGACATCGCCTGACCCACCGCGTCGAACCCGACATTCTTCGCGAGCGGCCCCGTGCTTCCGAAGGCGGAAGCCGTGGCGAGGATGATCCGCGGATTGATCGCCGACAGGCTGTCATAGTCGAGGCCCAGCTTGATCAGCGCATCGTGCGGCAGGTTCGCGACGACGACGTCGGCGGTCTCGACAAGCCGGCGGACGATTTCGCGCCCTTCCGGGGTGCCAGGCTTCAGCGTCAGGCACCGCTTGCCGCGGTTCATCTGCATGAACATCGCGCCCGACCCATCGTCGGCGACCGGCACCGTATAGCGATCATCATTACCGCCGGGCGCCTCGATGCGAATGACGTCGGCGCCATAGTCACCGAGCAAGGCGGCACAATAGGGGCCGGCGATATAGCGACCAAAATCAAGCACCCGAATACCAGTCAGCGGCACGCCCGTCTCCCCAGCGATATTTCTCTTATGATATTTCGCCCGGCGCTAGCAGCCACCTGTCGAGCCTGCCAGCCTCTTCATCGAAAGCGGCGGCTTGCTCTTCAGTCTCAAGGCCATATGGTCGGCACATAATTTCAACAGGGGATAATTTCATGGCGCGCTTCGCTCTCGCCCTCGCGGCGACATTGGCCTGTTCGACTTCGGTGTGGGCGCAAACCGCTCCAGCCACTCCTGCAACCGATGCGAAGCCCGAAAAATGGAATGTCGAGGCGCCCCCTGGCATGACGACGCACAAGGTGCCGATCGCGGTCGATGAAGGCAGCTGGATGAACGTCGACGTCGCGCCCGATGGTCGCACGATCGCCTTCGATCTGCTCGGCGACATCTACACCATGCCGATCGAAGGCGGCACGCCGACGCGGATCGCCGACGGGCTTGCCTATGAGCATCAGCCGCGCTTCTCACCCGACGGCAAACGCATCGCCTTTGTGTCCGATCGCGGCGGCGGCGACAATATCTGGCTGATGAATCGCGACGGCAGCGACAAGCGCCAGCTCAGCAAGGAAGAGTTTCGCCTCCTTAACCAGCCAAGCTGGAGCCCGGATGGCCAGTTCATCGTTGCGAAGAAGCATTTCACGACCGGACGCTCGCTCGGCACCGGCGAAGTGTGGATGTACCACATCTCGGGCGGCGCGGGCGTTCCGCTCGTCAAGAAGCCGAACGAGCGGCACCAGAAGGAACTGGGCGAGCCGACCTTCGCCCCCGACGGCAAGGGCGTCTACTATACCCGCAACGTCACGCCCGGCCCGATCTTCGAATATGCGCAGGACAGCAACACCGACCTGTTTCATATCGAGCGCTATGACCTGAACGACGGCGAGATTTCGACTGTCGCATCGGGCGCAGGCGGCGCGGTGCGCCCCTCCCCCTCACCCGACGGCAAAAGGCTTGCGTTCGTGCGGCGAGAGGGAACGCAATCCAAACTCTATGTCAAAGACCTAGCGTCGGGCGCCGAAAAGAAGGTCTACGACGCGCTCGATCAGGACGTGCAGGAAACCTGGGCGGTGACCGGCGTCTATCCGAACATGAGCTGGACACCCGACAGCAAGGACGTCGTGTTCTGGGCGGGCGGCAAGCTCCGCCGCGTAGGCGCTGACGGCGTCGAGGCGCGGATCATTCCGTTCAGCGTCAACGATGACCGGGTCGTCATCGATGCAACACATCCGACGGTCGAGGTCGCCCCCGACAGCTTCGAAACGAAGATGCCGCGCTGGGCCGAAGTATCGCCAGATGGCCGGACCGTGGTGTTCGAAACGCTGGGCAAGCTGTGGGTCAAATCCGCGACCGGCGGTGCCGCCCGCCGCCTGACCGGCGACAAGGGCGACGCCTTCGAACTGTGGCCGAGCTGGTCGCGCGACGGCAAATCGCTTGTCTTCGTCCGCTGGACCGACGCGGGTTTGGGTGAGATCCACGTCGTCGGCGCCGGCGGCGGTGCGTCGCGCAAGTTGACGACGATGCCCGGCCATTATGCCGAACCGCGTTTCTCGCCAGACGGCAGGATCATCGCGTTCGAGCGTCGCTCTGGCGGCGGGCTGCGATCGGAACGCTGGGGCGAGAATCCGGGTATCTATCGCATCGCGGCGACCGGCGGTGCGGCGGAGCGCGTCAGCGACAATGGCGGCAAGCCACAATTCGGCGCGTCCAGCGATCGCATCTTTATGATCGCGTCGGCCGACGGCAAGACACAACTCGTCAGCACCGATCTGCACGGACAGGACAAGCGCGTCCATGCGAGCGGCGAACTGGTCAGCGACTATGAGGTGTCGCCCGACGGTCGCACCCTCGCCTTCCGCCAGAACTACGACGCCTATGTCACGCCGCTGATGCCCGGCGGACAGGATGTATCGCTTTCGACTTCGGGTGGCGCGATGCCGGTGACGCGGATCAGCGGCAGCGGCGCCGACTTCATGCACTGGTCCGATGGCGGGAAGCGCCTGCACTGGACCCGCGGCCCGACGCTATTCAGCGCCGACCTCGGCGCCATGTTCGCGCAAGCGCCGGCAGGAGAGGAAAAGCCCGCCAAATTCACCCCGCCGACCGAAGGCGTCTCGCTGTCGATGACCCGGGCAGCGTCCAAACATAAGGGCGTCGTCGTCCTGACCGGGGCGAAGATCGTGACGATGTCCGACAAGGATGGGGGGATCATCGACAATGGCGCACTCATCATAGACGGCGATCGGATCGTCGCTGTCGGCGCAGCCGGAGCGATTACTGTTCCCGCCGGTGCGGTGACGGTGGATGTAACCGGCAAGACGATCGTCCCGGGCTTCGTCGATGCCCACGCCCACGGCCCGCACGGCGATGACGAACTGATCCCGCAGCAGAACTGGTCCGAAATCGTCAATCTGGCGATGGGCACGACCACCAGCCACAATCCCTCGTCGCGCGCTTCGGAAATCTTCGTGTCCTCGGAAATGCAGCGCGCCGGGCTGATCCTCGCGCCGCGCATCTTCTCGACCGGCGAGATCATCTACGGGGCCAAGGCCGCAGGCGTTTATGCCGAGATCAACAGCTATGAGGACGCCCTCGCCCATGTGCGCCGCCTGAAAGCGCAAGGCGCGCACAGCGTGAAGAATTACAACCAGCCGCGCCGCGAGCAGCGCCAGATGGTCGTGAAGGCGGCGCAGGCCGAAGGCATGGAAGTCGTGCCCGAGGGCGGTTCGCTCTACACGATGGATCTGACGCTGATCCAGGACGGCAATTCGACCGTCGAGCACAACATCCCGCTCCACACCTTCTACAAGGATCTGGTGCAGCTCTGGGGCCAGACCAAGACCGATTACACCCCGACGCTGGTCGTCACCTATGGCGGCCCCGCTGGAGATCCCTATTGGCGGGCGCACACGAATGTCTGGGAGGACCCGATCCTGTCACGCCACGCGCCGCCCGCCGAACTTGCCGCGAACAACAAGCGCCGCGTGATCGCGCCCGAGAGCGACTATGTCGACGATGATTCGGCGCGCGAAGCAAAGAAGATCGCCGATGCGGGCCGCATGGTCTCGATCGGTGCACACGGGCAGCAGGCAGGCCTTGGCGCGCATTGGGAGATTTGGTCGTTCGTGCGCGGCGGGTGGAGCAATATCGACGCGCTGCGTGCCGCGACAATCATGCCCGCGACCTCACTCGGCTATGCGAAGGACGTCGGGTCGCTCGAGCCGGGCAAGCTGGCCGACCTTCTGATCCTCGATGCCGATCCCACGCAGGAGATTCGCAATACGGAGAAGATACACCGCGTGATGCTCGGTGGGCGGCTCTACGATCCGCTGACAATGAACGAGGCCGAGACGGGCAATCGCAAGCGCCAGCCCTATTGGTGGGAAGCCGACAAGCCCTGAACATCAATCGATCCCTGTGCGGTTCGCGATTTTGTGACGAGAGGGTTGCAAGTCTCGCGAGCCGCCGCTAGGGGCGTCTCCTCTCAGCGAGGAGAGTTGGCTGAGTGGTCGAAAGCGTCGCACTCGAAATGCGAAGTGCCGGCAACGGTACCGAGGGTTCGAATCCCTCACTCTCCTCCATTTTTCTTCCCTAGCGAATTGATAGCCCACCCCTTTTGGGGGGAACCCCGTCGGCTAGCTTTGACACTCGGTTGAGGCTGGTTCCCACGACGGCTACCCTACCCTTCGAAGCTGCGGGCGATCGAGTCATTTCCGGTAAAGGATGCGGCGTGCACCCTGCCGTACGACGGCATAGGGTCCGGAGAGCGATTATCATGAAACGGCACGACCGGCCCATTTTCCCTCATCAGCTACCTCGTCTTTCGCGGCGCGAGATTCTGGCGGCGACGGGCGTGCTCGCTGCGATGCCGTCGAACATCGTCGCCGGAGCGCAACAAACGCCGAGCCTGACCGATTTCGGCGGTGTTGGTGACGGCGTGGCGGACAATTTCGAAGCCTTGAAAAGGGCGCTCGCTGCGATCGGCGCCTCGGGTACGCTCTATATCCCGCCCGGCAACTTCAAACTGCATGACGATAATGCCGCCGCAGGCGCGCCCCCGTTGACTTTGGTCGACGGGCAAAAGCTTCTGGGCCAGCCGGGGCGCTCGATACTGACATTTTCGCGCCGAAAGCTCTCCGCCTTCTATGGACTGGGGATCGCGGGCGACGGAATTCTGATCGAAGGGCTGGAGTTTCGATGTCTGTCGGCGCGTCCAGGCTGGACTGCCGCGGTTGGTATCACCGGCGACGCGAGGAACACGACGTTTCGCCGCACCTCCTTCGTCGGACAGGGCGGACGATCAGGTTATTATGGCGTTCTGCCGATCGGGGCCGATCTCGATCATTTCACGATGGAACAGTGCCATTTCCAGAGCCTCGACTTCGGGTTCCTCCGTCAGACGTCCGACACCGCAAGCTATCGCTATCTGGCGTTTCTCGATTGCACCGGCACGGACTGCACCGAGGTGATCGAAATCAACGCACCCGGCCTGCTGCTGGCCGAGACCCGCGTGGGTTCGGCGACACTTCAGAAGATTACGGACCCGGATGGTGGCGCCATTCCCGCAACGGCGCTGAAGAAGGGGCAGCCAATCCGTTCCGACGCCTTCCCCGCCGGCACGACCGTTGCCGGAACCGATCGATCGGGCCAGCCGATCTTCAGCAGCGCCGCGACTTCCTCTTCGCGTCCGGGCAAACCGGTCCGGCTATCCTCTGGGAGCGCCTCGCACGGGCGGATAAGCAATCTAAGGGTCCGCAATATCGGCCAATGGGCCGTCGGGCTCGCCAATTGCGACGATTGGGATATCGATGTGACGGGCGACATGATCGGGCACGAGCTTGTCCATATCGAAGACGCGAGCCGAAACATCCGCATCAAGGTTTCCGGAACGAACACCAATTTGCAGCGCGGCGTTGTCGGCAGTCCCGATGCCGAGAACGGCATGGTCCAGATTTCGTCGGGATGCAGCGATATTCGCGTCGAGTTCGCTTCGGTCGACCTCCGCCGGACAACAAGCGCCAATCCCGTCGGTCTGTGCGTCTATCCGGGTGGAATCATGGGGACGACGGGACGCGAGGTTGCGCCAAAGGGCATTCGCGTCGCGGGCCGGATCATCTGCGGAAGCAGGGGGCGCGCCGTTGTCGCCTTCGAAAGCGAGCTTATGTTCGACGACCTTTCGGTCGTTGTAACTTCGGCGCTGGATGCGCTCGTTCCCCGGATGCGTCTTGCGGGGTGCAGGATATCGGGAACCGTGCGAACCAATATTCCTCAGCAATCGCTGGTTCTGCAGGAATCCAACAGGCCTGTAGGCGCGATCCAGGTGGTCGCGGCGGAATAGGCTCACCAATGCGGCCGCCCCGGATAAACCGGGACGGCGGCTGGTTTGCTATCTGATAGTGAGGAGCGCCGGCGCCGATACGGCTGCAACCACCGCACCGACGATGAGGAAGAGCACGATCGCGACGAGGATCACGACCACCGTGTAACCGAGGGCTTTGTCCTCCGGGGCTTTCATCAGCACGGGCAGGCCAAGATACAGGATGTAGAGGCCATAGAGCCCGAACAGCACGCCGATGATGGCAAGCGCCGGGATCAGCCCGAAAATGCCCCCTACCCAGCCGGCGGTGCCCGTATAGGCGGCGACCTTCAGCGCCTGCACCTGATTCTTCTGGCCACCAAAGTTAGGAGCAAGGCCATCAATGACCAAGGCCAGAATGAAGACGGTCGCGAGAGCAAGCCCGTAAGAGACGATCGCCGACACCAGCGCCCCGACGATAGGGGGATGGTACGTCACGCCGAGAATGGTGATGCCGAAGACTTGGCCGCCGATAAAGCCGGCCAGCGGGCCGATCGCCGCCAGTACAAGAACATAGGGCATATAGATCGACTGGGTGGTCGCCGGTTCGGCGGCGATGACCGGCCAGGTTTCCTTAGGCTTCAGGAGGATGTCCTTCGCGCGCTGGATAATCCCTGCGGCGGGACCGCCGACGGGCGTCGGGCTGGTAGGTGGCGTGTCGGTCATGAAATGCGTCTCCCCTTGTTAGGCGGCCCGCAACCCGATCCGGTCGAGCGAAAGCTGCAGGGGCAGTCTAGCCCTGTTGGCCCACGCATCTGTAACCCCGGTCACAGCCGGGATTCGGCTTGCTACGGTCGTGCCCACTGTAACGGGGTTGAAACGGGCGTAAATAGCCATAGATTGAAATCATGACCGCTCGAACTTCATCCGATTTCCGGGATTCGATCCCGCCCCATGTTGCCGCTCCGCTCATCGAACGGGCACGTTTTGCGCCGGGCGACATCGTGCGGCATCGCATGTTCGATTTCCGCGGCGTGGTGTTCGACGTCGACCCGGTCTTCGCGAACAGCGATGAATGGTATGAGGCGATCCCCGAGGAAATTCGTCCCGCAAAGGCGCAGCCCTATTATCATCTGCTCGCCGAAAATGACGATTCCTCCTACATTGCCTATGTCAGCCAGCAGAATTTGGTGAGCGATGCCGAGCATGGCCCTGTCGATCATCCACAGATAGAAGCGATGTTCGACGGGCTGGTAAAGGGCCGTTACCGCGTCCGCGCGATTCACCGTCACTAAGGCAAAGGCTGAGAGGCTGTCAGGCCTTCAGCTTCCACCCAGACGCCAGCAGGCGATATGTGATCACACCGAGCACTAGGTTGACGGCGAGCAAGAAGAGCGCCGCAGTCAGCACCGGGTTCGCGATCGTCGAATCGACGGTACCGATGAATCCGTAACGGAAGCCCATGATCGCATAATAGACGGGATTAGCGTGAGCGATGGTCTGGAACCAGGGCGCCAGCCGATCGATCGAATAGAAGGTTCCCGATAGCAGCGCGAGCGGCGTCACGACGAAATTGGTGACGGCGGCGGCGTGATCGAACTTCTCGGCCCATACCGATGTGATGAGACCGAGGAAGCCCAACATCATTGCGCCAAGCACGCCGAACAGCGCAACCGCCCACAGATGATCAGGGCCGACATGCACGCCGGGCCACAGAAGCATCGCAAGCCACAGCGCACAGCCGACAAGAATCGCGCGCGTGACTGCGGCGCCGATCAGCGCGATGATCAACTCGCCGACCGCAAGCGGGGGCATCAGATAGTCGACGATTGTCCCCTGGATCTTCCCGACGAGCAGCGAGAAGCTGGAATTGGCGAAGCTGTTTTGCAGCATGGCCATCATGATCAGCCCCGGCGCGATGAAGTCAGCGAAGGGCACGCCGATAACCGTGCGCCCCGCGCCGCCGAGCGCGACGGTGAAAATGACAAGAAAAAGAAGCGTGGTGATCGCCGGTGCCCAGATAGTTTGGAGCTGGACCTTGAAAAAGCGGCGCACCTCTTTGACATATAGGGCCTGCAACCCCGGAACGTTCAAAGCCCGGATATGCGGAACACCGGGTTCGGCGAAAGCCGGAACCGCGGCCGGATTTGTCGAGTCGGGGCGCGAAATTTGGGGCTGGTCGTTCATGGCGTTCTCGCCTATCGCCTCCCCGATCTTACCGCAAGCTGGGCAGTGACGGCGCCGGTCCTTTCGGGATCGCCGGCTGACGGGCAGCGTGGAATGATGAGGAACTATATATGTCATGGACCGATGAGCGCATCGAACAGCTGCGCAACATGTGGGAAAAGGGGCTGACTGCCAGCCAGATCGCTGACGAGCTTGGCGGGGTCAGCCGCAATGCCGTGATCGGCAAGGCGCATCGGTTGGGGCTGAAATCGCGCCCGTCGCCCGTGAAGGCGACGGAAAAGGCTGCGAAGCCCGTCAAGGCGCCCGTTGCGCCAAAAACGTCGTCGCCCGCTCCGGCGCAGCGTGCGGCAGCGCCCGTCGCTCCACGCCCGGTTGCTGCTGCGCCGAGGCCCGAGCCGAAGCCCGTCACCGAAGATTCGGACGAGGATGGCGTCGAAGCAGCCCCGAAGCCCGATGCGCCGCGGATCGTCTCGATCGGCCCTGGTGGCTTCATTCGTCAGGGCCCTGGCGATCAGCAAGCCCCGATCCCGCCTGCGCCGCCGCGCCGTCTCGTACCTGCAAAGCCGAGCCCCGAGATCGCCGACAAGACGAGCCTGCTCGATCTCAATGACCGTATCTGTCGCTGGCCGATGGGGCATCCGGGCGAGCCTGACTTTCATTTCTGCGGCGTCGCGGTGAACCCCGGATTCCCCTATTGCGTCGAGCATTGCGGCCGCGCCTATCAGGCGCAGTTGCCCCGCGGCACGCGTCGCCCGCCCCCGCCCCCGCCGTTCGGCGGACCGCGGGTCCGTTGAAGCCTTTCGGGCAGGATTTCCAGTTCGCTCAAGCGCTCGGCCTTCAAATGGTCGAGCGCGGCGGCGGGCGTTGCACGATGGCGATCGACGTCGATCGCGATCAGCATTTCAGCCCGCAGGGGGCAGCGCATGGCGGCGTTGCCTATTCGCTTGCCGACACCGCGATGGGCGGCGCTCTGACTAGCCTGCTCGATGATAACCAGTGGTGCGCGACGCTCGAAATCAAATTCAACTATCACGCCCGCGTTGTAGAAGGCCGGCTGACGTGTGAGGCCGAGGTCCTGCATCAGGGCAAGCGCATCGCCAATATCGATGCCCGCCTTTACCAGCACGGCAAGCTTGTCAGCAGCGCAAATGGCAATTTCGCGATCTTCCCGGCGCCCGGCACACAAGCGTAAGGCGCCGGACCCAAGGGCCCGGCGCCTTCGATTCCGCTTCCCGAGAGGTCAGAAGCGGAAGCTGAGCGTGCCGCGGACACTATGCGTCCGGAAATGCGGATCACTCCGCTGGATGTCGGTACCGCCTCCGTTCAGCAGAAACGGGTTGGTCGCCGGATTGGCGGTCCCCTGCCCGACGCTCACAACATAGTCCTTGTCCTTGAGGTCGGTGTAGAGATACTCGAGCCCGATCGCGATGTTGTTGCTCACCATGATCTCGGCACCGCCGCCGGCGGCGTAGCCCCAGCCATTGGTCTTGCCGGTGTCGGCGAAGCTGTTGGCGGTGTTGGTGGTGGCGAATTTGTTGTCGAGCCGGGCATAGGCCGGACCGCCGGTGACATAGAAGAGCGCCCCGCCGCCCGGCGTATAGCCGGCACGAAGCCGGGCACTGGCTTGGTAATCGGCTTCGCGGCTCAACGTGTAGGCCGCAGGCGTCGTCGAAAATCCGCTGACGCTGTCGCGCGCTTCACTCCGGCCTCCTTCGATCAACGCGCCAAGGACGAAATTGCCCATCCGGCGGTCGTAGCCCACACGTCCGAAATATTCAGGTCCATCCTTATCGTTGCGGCAGCCCAGATTGGCCGTGCCAGTCGCGGCGCCGTTACAAAAGCCCGGAGCAAAGGCGTCGGTGCCGCCCACGGTGTTGACGGGATCGCCATAGACCCCGTCGCGATCAGTATCAAAGATCAGCGTTTCGCCGCGGTCGCTGCCCTGCAGCGTGCCGCCGCCGCCAATCGAAATATAAGGTCCGTTGAAGTCCTGTGATCTATCGCGATCGCCGCCAGTGTCTTGCGCGATAGCGGGAGCGGCGATCATTGAGGCCGCGGAAACAGCAAGGAGAGCTGCGAATTTCATTTTATTTCTCCACTTTTTGAATGACTTTGCAGTCGGCGGAGAAACTCGCGGCGATGGGGTAAGTTTCCCCCTGTGCCTAAAACGGGACGAGCCGAGCCATATGCAAGCGCCGCCGTCAGGCCCGAAAACCAAGCTTGCCAGCGCCCTTTCCTGCCCCGTATAGCCTGAGCATGAGTCACGATTTGTTCGACGGCGACCAGCCCGCTACCGAAAGCTACAATGCCTCCCAGATCGAGGTACTTGAGGGGCTGGAGCCCGTTCGCCGACGGCCGGGCATGTATATCGGCGGCACTGATGAGCGTGCACTCCATCATCTTGCCGCCGAAATCATCGATAACAGCATGGACGAGGCGGTTGCGGGTCATGCCAGCCGAATCGAAGTCATCCTCGACGTCGGCAACCGCCTGACCGTGATCGACAACGGCCGCGGCATGCCGGTCGACCCGCATCCCAAGTTTCCGGGAAAGTCGGCGCTTGAGGTCATCATGACGATGCTCCACTCGGGCGGCAAGTTCGAGGGGAAGGCCTATGCCACCTCCGGCGGTTTGCACGGCGTCGGGATCAGCGTCGTCAACGCGCTTTCGATCGATACGGTAATCGAAGTAGCCCGATCGAAGCAATTATACCGGCAATCCTTTTCGCAGGGGCTTCCGCAAGGACCGCTTGAGGAACTTGGCCCGACGCCGAACCGCCGCGGCACCAGCGTCTCGTTCATTCCCGATCCGGCAATTTTCGGCGAGCACGGCCGTTTCAAACCGCAACGCCTCTATCGCATGGCGCGGTCGAAGGCCTATCTCTTCGCTGGCGTAGAGATCCGCTGGAAATGTGCGCCAGAGCTGATCGGCGACGATACGCCGGCAGAAGCGGTGTTCCAGTTCCCCGGCGGCCTTGCCGATCATCTGAAGGAACAGATCGGCACGCGGGAATGCGCAACGGCCGAACCTTTCGTCGGCCGCCAGGATTTTCCGGGCGATCAGGGCCGCGCCGAGTGGGCGATCGCCTGGCCTTTGTGGTCCGACGGTAGCTATAGCTGGTATTGCAACACCATCCCCACGCCCGCCGGCGGCACGCACGAAGCGGGGCTTCGTTCAGCGCTGACCAAGGGACTGCGTGCCTTCGGCGAATTGATTGGTCAGAAAAAGGCGGCGCAGATAACTGCCGAAGATGTTTTCAACGGCGGCGAGATGATGTTGTCGGTGTTTATCCGCGACCCGCAGTTCCAGAGCCAGACCAAGGACCGGCTTTCGAGCCCGGAGGCCACGCGCCTGACCGAAAACGCCGTACGCGACCATTTCGACCATTTCCTGTCCGATAACATGGATCGCGGCCGCGCGCTGCTCGGCCTGATCCTCGAACGCATGGACGAACGGCTGAAACGCAAGGCCGAGCGGGAGGTAAAGCGCAAGACCGCGACGAGCGGACGCAAGCTCCGCCTGCCCGGAAAATTGACCGACTGTGCCAATGATGGCCCGGAAGGTACTGAATTATTTATTGTTGAAGGCGACAGTGCCGGCGGCAGCGCCAAGCAGGCGCGCGACCGCAAGACGCAGGCGATCCTCCCGATCCGCGGCAAGATTCTTAATGTGGCGAGTGCCAGTGCCGACAAGATCCGTGCCAACCAGGAAATCGCCGATCTCGCGCTCGCGCTGGGGTGCGGGATGCGGAAGGATTGCGACGCTGACCGCCTGCGCTACGAAAAGATCGTGATCATGACCGATGCCGATGTTGACGGCGCTCACATCGCCACATTGCTGATGACATTCTTCTTCCAAGAGATGCCTGACATCGTTCGCGAGGGGCATGTCTATCTTGCCCAGCCGCCGCTCTACCGCATCACCGCAGGATCGACCTCGGCGTACGCGCGCGACGACGCCCATCGCGCCGAGCTGGAGGCGACGCTGTTCAAGGGCAAGCGCGTCGAGGTCGGCCGCTTCAAGGGGCTGGGTGAAATGAACCCGAACCAGCTCAAGGAAACCACGATGGATCCGGCGACCCGCTCGCTGCTCAAGGTCACGCTGCCGCAGGAATATGAGGAACGCCAAGGGGTCAAGGACCTGGTCGACCGGCTGATGGGCAAGCACCCCGAGCACCGGTTCCAGTTCATTCAGGCGAATGCGGCGACGCTCGACGAGGCGGCGATCGACGCCTGAGGAGGCCTATGGCACGCGGCTGGACGGCTGGATTGGGAGCTGGGCTGCTTGTGATGGCAGCCACGCAGGCGACTGCCCAGGAGAGCGCCAGCCCTCCCAGCCCGTCCACCGCTTCCAGCACCGCTTTTGACCGAAAAGCGCAGCAATTGGTCGATGTTATCAACGACAACATCGGATATGATGCCTATTTCGCCCCGATTTTTCAGGCCGCAGTGCCCGAGACGCAATTCAAATCAATGATCGCCGGCATCGCGACGCAATATGGCCGCGCGCTCGCTATCGACGCCGTGAACGCGCCAAATGGCCGCTCGGGATCGCTCCGGTTGCGGTTCGAGAAGGGGGTGGCGACCGTGCTGCTCGATGTCGGCGCGGCGCCAGATGAGCGCGTTACGGGCCTCCGCATCACCGGCTTCGTCATGGAAAACGACAGTTTCGCGCGGATCGCAGGCGAATTGGCTACCCTGCCCGGTTCAACGGGGTTCCTGGTGGCCGAGATCGACGGAAACAGGCTGGTCCCGCAGGCGTCTGCCGAGGCCGACCGGCAATTCGCCGTCGGATCGACCTTCAAACTCTATGTGCTTGATGAACTTGCGGCCCAGATTGCCGCAGGGCGGCGCAAATGGGACGATGTCGTCCCCCTCTCGCACCCAAGCTTTTCCTCGCTGGCGACAGCAAACTGGCCGAAAAATACGCCTGTCACAGTCCAGACGCTCGCCAACTGGATGATTTCAGTCAGCGACAATGGCGCCGCCGATACGCTGATCCATCTGCTCGGTCGCGAGCGGATCGAGGCACGGATGCGCGACGCGGGCCATAGCGCGCCGTCGCGCAACGTCCCCTTTCTCACGACCGTCGAAGCCTTTGCGCTGAAGGGCAATAATTTCGCCGAATTGCGCGAGGCTTATGTCAAAGGCAATGATGCCGCGCAGAAAAAGCTGCTGGATAACAACGAAAATCGGCTGATTCTGGCCAATGTTGACGGCGTTAGCTTCGTCGAAGGTCCGCGTTTCATCGACAGCCTCGAGTGGTTTGCGTCCCCCAATGACATCGCCCGACTTATGGTCGATCTGAAGGATCGGGCCTCCAACCAGGCCATGTCATCCCTATCTATAAACAATGGCTTAGGAGTCGAGGCTGGTGAGCGGTGGAGCTTTCTTGGCTACAAGGGCGGATCGGAGAATGGCGTCCTCTCGATGAGCTTTCTCGGCCAGCGAAAGGCCGATTCGAAGTGGTTCGTGATCACGGCAAGCTGGAACAACCCGGCGGCCAATGTTGACAGCGTGCAAATGGTTGGTTTCATGACGCGATTGCTCGCGCTGACCGCCAAAAACTAGGCTGTCAGCGCCGCAACCAGCGCCTTCACCTTGGCCTGTCGCCATTGCGGCGTCGGAGCGACGAGCCAATAGCCGCGCTTTACGGCGAAAGCCTCTCGCACCAGCCGCACGCGACCGGCAGCAATGTCCGCCTCGGCAAGCATGGCAGGTACGTTGGCATGGCCCAGCCCGTTCGCGGCGGCATCGATAGCCAGACCGGCATCACCGAGCCGAAGAGCCGGTTCGCCTTCCTCGACGGGGCAGCCGGGCCATGCGATGCGCGTGTCGCTCGCGCTTCCGGGACCGGCAACGGTCACCATGGCGGGTTCGGCCAGCGCCACGCCCTCATGCTCGCCGGATCCGTCGGTCCAGAAGATCGCGAGATCGAGGTTCGCCTCGGTGAAATCGATCCCGCCGTCGGTCGACACCAACGTAAAGCGCACGTCGGGCGCTTGCTGGCTGTAACGCGCGAGCCGCGGCGCGAGCCATTTGGCGGTAAGGTCGCGCGGCGCGGCAATGGTCAGCGACTGCGACGATTGTCCCGCCTGCATGGCCCGCACAGATTCCTCGAACTGCAGGAAGCCCTGGCGAAGCGCATCGAGTCCGGCCGTGGCCTCGCCGGTCAGCTCGAGCCCCTTTGGCGTACGCCGGAAGAGAACAACACCGAGCATGTCCTCCAGCGCGCGGATCTGCTGTCCGACCGCGGCGGGGGTAACCGCAAGCTCGTCGGCGGCGCGCGTGAAGCTGAGGTGCCGGGCAGCGGCATCGAAAACGCGAAGCGCGTTGAGAGGCAGGTGGGTGCGCTTCATGATGCGGTCGCTGGCGACTGCAAGGGAAATTCCGGGATTGCGATCAGCATTTGCGAGCCATCGCCCATCTCCATCGTATAGCTGCCGACCATCGCCCCGCCTGCCGTCGGAAGCGGGCAGCCCGATACATAGTCGAAGGCCCCGCCGGGCGGGATCAGCGGCTGTTCGCCGACGACACCCTCTCCCTCGACCTCACTGATCTGTCCGCGTCCGTCGCTGATCCGCCAATGTCGGGTCAGCAGCTGCGCCGCGACATCGCCATGATTCTCGATCCGGACATGATAGGCCCAGAACCAGCGGCCGAGTGCCGGGTGCGACTGTTCGGGCAGATAGCTGACCGACACGCGCACCGTGATCGACCCCGTGGTTGCCGAAAAGGGGAAGAAGGAGTCGATCATCATGAGCCCAGCGTCGCCTAAAGCCCGACCTTGGTCAATGCCTGGTCCAGATCGGCGATCACGTCGCGCGGATCCTCCAGCCCGATGTTGATGCGCAGCAGTCCTTCCTCGACCCCCATGTCCAGCCGGGCCTCGGGCGCCACGCCATAATGCGTCGTCGTCCACGGGTGGCAGCACAGGCTGCGCGAGTCGCCGATATTATTGCTGATATCGACGAGCTCGAGTGCGTTCAGGAAGGCCATTGCCTGCACCGAACCGCCGTCGAGCACAAAGGAGAAGATCGGACCGCAATCGTCCATCTGGCTTTTCGCGAGATTATGCTGCGGATGACTCGACAAACCCGGATGCAGGATGCGCGGGACACGCCCTTCGACAAACTTGCCGACCGCCAGCGCATTTTCCGACTGGCGCCGGGCGCGCAGATCGAGCGTCTCCAGCCCCTTCAGCACCACCCAGGCGTTGAAGGGCGACAGATTGGGGCCCGTGTTGCGCTGAAACGGCAGCAGCACGTCGTTGATGAATTTCTCGGTCCCGCATACCGCGCCAGCGAGCACGCGGCCCTGCCCCTCCATCAGCTTGGTCGCCGAATAGGCGACCACGTCGGCGCCGAAATCCATCGGGCGCTGGAGCACACTCGTCGCGAAAGCATTGTCGACGACGGTCGTGATCCCGTGTGCCTTGGCGAGCGAGCAGACGTGGCGCATGTCGACGATGTCCATCGTCGGGTTCGCCGGCGTTTCGAAAAAGAAGACCTTGGTGTTCGGCTTGATCGCCTTTTCCCACGCATCATTGTCGCGACCGTCGATGACGGTCGTCTCGATCCCGAAGCGCGGACAGAGATGATCGACGAGCCAGCGGCACGAGCCGAAGGCGGCCTTGGCCGCAACGATATGGTCGCCCGCCGAAAGCTGGCAGAGCAGCGCGGTCGTCATCGCGGCCATGCCGGTCGCCTGGGTGCGACACGCCTCGGCGCCTTCCATCAGCGCGATGCGTTCTTCGAGCATCGCGACGGTCGGGTTCTGCAGCCGCGAATAGGTCATACCTGCCGACTCGCCGGCGAAACGCGCCGCGACGTCCTCGGCGCTGTCATAGGTGTAGCCCGAGGTCAGGAAGAGAGCCTCTGACGTCTCGCCATGCTCACTGCGCCAGGTGCCACCGCGCACGGCCTGCGTTGCGGGGTGCCAGTTCTTCGTCTTGCTGCGATCGAAACCCGTCGTTTTCTTCATGTGTCTGATCCGTAATCTAGTTCTTCAGGGCTGCAACAACGGCGTCGCCGAGTGCGGCCGTCCCCATGGTACCACCCAGATCGGCGCCACGGCATCCATCGGTGAGTATCTTCGCCACTGCCGCTTCGATCCGCGCCGCGCTGGCTTCGTCGCCGCCCGAATGGCGGAGCAGCATCGCGAGCGACAGGATCATGGCCAGCGGATTGGCGACGCCCTTCCCTGCGATATCGGGGGCGCTGCCGTGGATAGGCTCATACAATCCCTGTGTGCCTTCGCTCAAGGACGCCGACGCGAGCAGGCCGATCGAACCGACGCACATCGATGCCTGATCGGACAATATGTCGCCGAACAGATTGCCGGTCACAACGACGTCGAACTGCCCCGGATTGCGCACGAGCTGCATCGCGGCATTGTCGACATACATGTGGCTGAGCGCGACGTCGGAATAGTCGGCCGCAACCTCGATCACCACGTCGCGCCAGAGCTGCGAGGTTTCGAGAACATTGGCCTTGTCGACCGAGCAGAGGCGTTTCTGGCGCCCCTGGGCGGCCTTGAACGCAACATGCGCGATCCGCCGCACTTCGCTCTCGCTGTACGACATGATGTCATAGCCCTCGCGCTCGCCGCTCGTGGTCGTGCGCGTGCCCTTTTCGCCAAAATAGACGTCACCGTTGAGTTCGCGCACGATCAGCAGATCGATTGCAGACGCGACCTCGGGACGCAGCGCCGAACTGTCTTCGAGCCCAGCAAACAGCTTCGCCGGGCGCAGATTGGCGAATAGGCCGAGTTCGGAACGAAGACCGAGGATCGCTTGCTCGGGTCGCAGATGGCGTTCGACGGAATCAAAACGCGGGTCGCCGACCGCGCCGAAGAGGATGCCGTCGGCCGCTTTCGCTTTCGCCAGCGTCTCCGGCGGCAGCGGATGGCCAGTGGCCTCATAGGCGGCCCCGCCGACGAGCGCGCGGTCGAGCGTTACCGGGAGTGCGAGCGCGGCAAGCACCTTCTCGGCCTCCACCATGATCTCGGGACCGATACCATCGCCGGCCAGCAGCAGGATTTGCACTTGTCTCGCCCTTTCGTGTCTTCGCGAGCCGCTTAGACAGCGGCGGCGCGTCACGCAACCGCCCTGCCCAGCCGGTCGAGCAATCTTTGCCTTACCGTCAGCAAGTCGCGATTGCGGCCGTCGAGAACATCGCGGTCAAGGAAATGGCCGGTGATGGCCAGTGCATCGAGGACATCCGACATGGCAGGATTGCTATCCTCGCCGCGCAGGAAAGCCGGCAGGCGAAACAGACGCTCTTCATAACCATACGCGGCACCGATGCTGACCGCGCCACCAGATTTGGGGCTGACGAAGGCAAGATCATTGGACGAGCCAGTGACAACGCATTCTTCGAGATTCAATCCGAACCCCAGTTCGGCGAGCAGCAGCAATTCATAGCGCGCCAGCGCGGCCGCCCATTGCCGCGCCGACGGGGCGACACCGATTGCGTCGAGAACCGCAGATAGTGCGTCGTAGAGCGCAGGATAGAGCTGGTTTTCGGGCAAAGTCCCCGCGGTCAGGCTGGTTGCCCAATCGATCGCCGCTGCGGCCAAAGGCTCGGCGAACAGCGGCGCGCGGCTCTCCTGCAACTCGACCGTCGCACCGCCCAGCTGGTCTTCGGTTCGCGCCCGCAGTTCGAGCGCGACCAGATTACCCGGGACCAGGATCGGTCGCAGCCGCCGCGACCGTCCGCCGCGAACATAGCCGGCGATCAGGCCTGCCTCCCGTGTCAGCGCGCGCAGGATCGCGCCATGCTCGCCATGCGCGCGGACCGCGCAGACGACAGCATCGGCAGTCAGGCTGGCCAAAGCACCATCTGCGTCTGAGTCACCAGTGCGACCTCTGCCCCCTCCTCGGTCCGGATGCGCGTCTGCCATACTGACAGGCGCTTGCCGATCTTGACCGGGGTCGCCTCGCCGACAAGCACCGATCCGACCGGGCCCCCGCCGAGGAAATTGGTCTTGCTCTCGATCGTCGTCGTACCTGTCGCGCCCTCGGGCAGCGTCAGAAAGGCGCCGACCGCGCCGAGACAGTCGGCGAAGGCCATGATCGCACCACCGTGGACGATATGTCCGGCAGTGCAAATTTCGGGCCTGACGGGCAGCTTGCCCGCCACCCTGTCTTTGCTGCCTTCATGGATAGTGACGCCCAGCGTTCCCGCGAGCGGCATGCTTGCCGCGAAATCCATGTATCCCTCCCTCAGCTTCCCGGATTGTAGAAATCATAGACCGCCTGCGCGACCGCCGCGCTGACTCCCGGGGCCTTCGTCAGATCTTCCAGACTGGCGCTGCGGATCGCGCGCGCGGTGCCGAAGTGCATGAGCAGCGCTTTCTTGCGCGCGGGGCCGATGCCCGGCACCTCGTCGAGTGGCGAGCTTCCCATCGCCTTGGCGCGCTTCTGCCGGTGCGCGCCGATCGCGAAACGGTGCGCTTCGTCGCGGAGGCGCTGGATGTAGAAGAGCACGGCATTGTTCGTCGGCAACGTGAACTCGCGCCCGTCGGGCAAGTAGAAGGTTTCGCGCCCGGCGTTGCGATCGGGGCCCTTGGCGACGCCCACATACGGCAGATCGTCGATCCCCAGTTCGGCGAGCACCGATCCCGCGGCCGATACCTGCCCCTTGCCGCCGTCGATCAGCACCAGATCGGGCCATTCGCCCTTTGTGCGTTCGGGGTCTTCCTCGATCGCACGCGCAAAGCGGCGCTGGAACACCTCGCGCATCATCGCAAAATCATCGCCGGGCTGTGTTTCGGGGCGCTTGATGTTGAATTTGCGATAGGCGCCCTTGATCCAGCCCTCGGGCCCCGCGACGACCATCGCGCCTAGCGCATTGGTGCCCTGGATATGACTGTTGTCATAGATTTCGATCCGCTGCGGGGCATCGTCCAGATCGAACAGATCGGCGAGTTCGCGGCCGAGTTTTGCCTGCGTACTGCTTTCCGCCAGCCGACGGTCCAGCTCCTCGCTGGCGTTGCGCACCGCCTGTTCGAGCAGGCGCTTGCGATTGCCACGCTGGGGAACGCTGATCTCGACCTTCCGCCCCGCAATTTCGCCCAGCGCCTCGGCGAGCAGCTCGCATTCGTCGGGCTCACGGTCGACGAGGATGGTCTTCGGGGGCGGCACGCCCTCGTAAAATTGCATCAGGAAGCTTTCGAGCACCTCGCCCTCGGGCACACCCGCGACATGCGCCGGAAAGAAGCTGCGATGCCCCCAATTCTGCCCGCCGCGGATGAAGAAACCCGCAATGCACAATTGCCCACCCTTGGCCGCGAGCGCAAACACATCGGCATCGCCGAGCCCTTCGGCGTGCACCGACTGGCTGCCCTGGATGAAGGTCAGCGATTTGAGCCGGTCGCGGAGCACCGCGGCCTGCTCGAAATCCATCGCGTCCGCGGCCTTGGTCATGGCATCGCCGAGCCGCTTCTGCACCGCGGTCGAGCGGCCTTCGAGGAAGTCTTGCGCGTCGCTCACCAGCCCGGCGTAATCGTCCTTGCTGATCCGGTCGACGCAGGGCGCCGAACAGCGGCGGATCTGGTAAAGCAGGCACGGCCGCGAGCGATTGGTGAAGAAACTGTCGGTGCAGCTTCTGAGAAGGAAGGTCTTCTGCAGCGCGTTGAGCGTGCGATGAACCGATCCCGCGCTGGCGAACGGCCCGTAATAGCGCCCCTTGGCGCGCCTTGCACCGCGATGCTTCTGGACGCGCGGGAAATCATGATCGGTGCGTAGCAGGATGAATGGGAAGCTTTTGTCGTCGCGCAGCAGCACATTATAGGGTGGGCGATAGCGCTTGATGAGTTGCGCCTCGAGGAGCAGCGCCTCGGCCTCGCTGTTCGTCGTCACGATTTCCATCGCGCGCGTCTGCGAGACCATGCGCTGGAGCCGTTGCGGCAGGCGCGCAACCTGCGTGTAATTGGTGACGCGGTTCTTCAGCGCGCGCGCTTTCCCGACGTAGAGCACGTCACCGCGCGCATCGAGCATGCGGTAGACCCCCGGTCGGACGGGCAGTTTTCGGACGACGCCGCGGATGATATCGGCGCCGCGCTCCAGGTCAGGCTTCTCGGCCCCCTCCCCCTCGCCGCGGACGACATAGGCCGATTTCTCTTCATTGAATCGATCGGGAGCGTTCGGGCGAGCCATGATTTTGCATGTAGGCGAAGGCGATGCGCCCCGCCATAGTGCGCGAGGTAAAACATAGGAGGGGTCTTATGGATATTCGTGGAAAGCTGGCGCTGGTGACCGGAGGCAGCGACGGGATAGGGCGTGAAATCGCGCTGCAATTGCAGGCCGCAGGCGCCGATGTGATCGTGACGGGGCGGTCGGCCGACAAGTTGCAGGCGATGGCGGGGCTCGGCTTTGGCACGATTGCGGGCGACCTGTCGACATCGGCGGGCGTCGATGCCGTCGTGAACGGCATAGCCGGCAAGCCGCTCGCCATCCTCGTCAACAACGCCGGTGTCGGCAGCGAATATGAGCTCGACAAGCCCGACACGCTGGAGAGCGCCGAACAGTGCATCCGCACCAACCTCGATGCCCCGATCGCGCTTTGCACCCGGCTGCTGCCGGCGCTGCGCGCGCAGTCCGAAGCGGCGATCGTCAACGTCACCTCGGGGCTTGCGATCGCGCCGCGCGCCGGCGGTTCAATCTATTGCGCCACCAAGGCGGGCCTGCGGAGCTACACGCAAGCGATCCGCCATCTGCTGAAGAACAGCAATGTCCGCGTGATCGAGGCGCTGCCGCCGGTCGTCGAGACCAATATGACGGCGGGGCGCGGCGGGCGAAAGATGAGCGCGCATGATTGCGCCGCCGAGATCGTCCACGGCATCCGCACCGGCAAGAGCGAGGTGAACGCCGGGATGGTGAAGATATTGCAGCTGGTGAACAGCATTTCCCCCGCGCTGGCGCGGCGGATCATGATCCGGTTCTGAGCCGAGGCTCTCTTCTTTTTTCTTTCAGCCCAAGGCGGGCCGTGGCACCTCGTGAACGGGTCGCGTCACGGGGAGGGAATCATGCGTTTGATATTTACCGCCGCCTTGCTCGCGCTCGCGACGCCCGCGGCTGCCGCTCAATGGTATATGGTCGGGGGCAATGACGGGATGCGGACCTATGTCGACCTGTCGAGCCTGAGAACGCTCGACAACAAGATCATCGGCGAAGTGCTCAGTATCTATGCGGAGCCGATGGATGACAGCGACATCTATGGCGCCAAAATCCGCGAAGAGTTCGATTGTTCGGGCAAATCTTTCCGGACGCTGGAGTATAGCTATTATCGCGCCGATGGCGGTTTCATCGAAACCCAGCCGTCCGAAACGATCAACCAGCGCAAGACGAGCGCGCCGGGCAGCATCAACGAGGCGATCATGGATTTCGCTTGCTATCGCAAGGGCGGCAACCTCATCGGCGAACCCTTTCAGCACGCTGCGTCCGAACTGGGTCGATAGGCAAAAGAAAACGGGCGCTCCGCCAAAGCGGGGCGCCCGTTTTCTGTTACTTCAAAAAGAAGATCAGCCCTTGGCGACCGAGGCGATCGCGTCGTCGACCAGCGCCTTGTCGGCCTTCGCATCATGCTTGTCGGCGATCAGCTTGGCCGCTGCATCGGTCGCAGCCTTCGCGGTAGCGGCGCGGACTTCGGCAAGTGCACCGGCTTCGGCCGCTGCAATGCGGTCCTCTGCCATCTGCTTGCGGCGGGCGATAAGTGCAGTGGCTTCGTCCTTTGCCTTGGCGACAAGCGCCTCGGCCTCGGCATCGGCGCGGGCGCGCAGTTCGTCGGCTTCCTTGGCAGCGCGGGCGAGCTTCGCCTCATATTCGGCCTTCAGCGATTCCGCGTCGAGGCGGAGCTGTTCGGCTTCCTTCAGCTGCTTCGAAATCTCGGCAATCTTGTTGTCGAGCATGCCAGCAACCAGCGCCGGCACCTTTTTCCACAGCAGGATGCCGATGAAGAGCGCCATCGCGATCGAAACCCATGCCGTGGCATCGATGATACCGAACGATTTGGGCTCGCCGGGCGCAGCCGCACCCGCCGCTTCCGACAGGATGAAGAGGAAATCAGCCATGGAGCACCGCCTTCACCGCTGCCTTGGCATCTGCCGTGGCAACTTTCGCACCCGACAGCTTGGCGACAAGGTCGCTCGCTGCTTCGGCCGCAACCGATTCGATTTCTGCCATCGCCGACTTGCGCGCTGCACCGATATCGGTTTCGGCAGCGGCCAGCTTCCCGGCCAGTTCGGCATCGACCTTTGCGAGGCGCTTTTCGGCGTCGCGCACGGCCTTGTTCTTGGCATCCTGCACCGCCGTCTGCGCCGCGGCGCGGCTCGCGTCGCTTTGCTGGCGATAGCTTTCCTCAAGACTATCGGCCGAGGCATGCGCTGCCTTTGCCGCCGCGAGATCGTCGGCGACCTTGCGGTCGCGCGCATCCACCGTCGCCTCGATCTTCGGCAGCATGCCGCGTCCGATGACCAGGAAAACGAAGCCAAAGGTCAGCAGCACCCAGAAAATCTGCGATGCGGCATACCAGCTTTCAGCGAATTGGCTGATTTGAGGCATGGATACTCTCGACCGACAAGAAGAAAAGCAGTCGCGGGGCCCGCTTCAGCGAGCCGGCCCCGCAAACGGGATCAGGCTGCCTTGAGGTACAGCAGGATCGCGATAAGGAACGACAGCAGGCCGAGAAGTTCGGCGGCCGCGAAGCCGATGAACAGGCGGCCCTGCTGGCCGTCGGCAGCAGCCGGATTGCGCAGCGCGCTTTCGAGGAAGCTACCGAACACGTTGCCCACACCGATGGCGGCCATACCGGCACCGATAGCGGCCAGACCGGCGCCGATGAGCGAAGCAGCTTGAACGTCCATTTTATACTCCTTGGGAAAAACGTTGATTATACAGTTGAAATATCAGTGCAGATTGATCGCGTCGTTCAGATAGAGCGACGTGAGCAGCGCGAAAACATAAGCCTGGATGCCTGCTACCAGCAGCTCGAGACCGCTGATGCCGATCATCAGAGCCATGCTGGGAATGCCGACACCGATACCGATCGCGGGGTTTGCCGCGAGGCCATCGATGATGAACGAGGCGAACACCTTCATCAGCACGTGCCCGGCGGTCATCGCAACAAACAGTCGCAGCGCAAGGCTGAACGGGCGAACGAGGAACGACACCAGCTCGATCACAGGGATCAGCCACATCAGCCAGATCGGGGTGCCATGCGGCACGAAGAGCGAGAAGAAGTGCAGGCCGTGGCGCCAGAAACCGACGATCAGCACGATCGCGAAGCTGAGGATCGCTAGGAAACCGGTGATCGTGAAATGGCTCGTCACGGTGAAGGGGTGAATACCGAACAGCCCGAGCGGCGCGAGGCCGAGTATGTTTAGCATCAGGATAAACATGAAAAGCGAGAAGACGTAAGGCGTATATTTCCGGCCTTCGGGGCCGATATTGGCGTTCATCATGCTCGTGATGAAGCCGGTAAAGCCTTCGACGGCAACCTGCCAACGGCCCGGAACGAGCTGACGCTTCATGCCACCGAGCATGAACACCCAAAGCAGCAGACCGGCAACGATCATCCACAGCGCGCTGGTGGTGAAGGCGACCTCATGACCCCCGACATGGAACATGTCGAAAATCTTCTGCACCTCGAACTGGTGCATCGGGTCCACTTTGCCTTGATCCGCCACGCGATACCTCGCCTAAATCCCAGTCAAACCAGCGTCAGTCCGGCTTCGAAGGCCGGACGTTCGCTATCCGAAATATGTTTCTGAAGGCCACGATCACTCCAAGGAAGAGCACGACCAACAGGCCCCAAGGTGCCGTCCCGGCGAAATGATCGATTGTCCAACCGACCAGAGCGCCACCACCGATCCCACCCAACAGTTCAGCCAGAACGCGGTTGCCGAGCTTGTAATTCGCATCGGTCTCCGGTCCGGCATTCACCGCGGTCCGTTTCGCTTCTGCGGCTTCGGCCCGGTCCAATCGCTCTTCGAGCGAGACCAGGCGCGAATCCTCCGAAGCTGGTTCAGGATCGCTGCCATTCTCCGTCATCTTGCGCCATCCTCCTGAAGTGAAACCGGAATATTCCGATTCAACCTGCGAAAAAAGGCCCGAAAATTCGGGAGACCCCTAAGGCGCGGTCCGTTTAGGAACGACGCCCCCTTAAGTCAATGCTTGTGGCATATCCCGCAAAAATGCCGCCGCGTTTAGGGGCGCGGCGGCATATGCGGCCCGCAGGCCGCCTTGTAAAATATAGCGGTTACGGACAGCCGGAGGCGCGTACCGGGGGACTGCCGTCGCGCGTCAGCCAGCGGCCGTCGGGCGCCTTGTATTTCTCGCCCGGTTTGCTCTTGGCGATCAGGTTACAGCCGGTCACGAATGCAAACTGCTCGACCGTGCTGCCCGCGGGCGCGCCACTGGTGTAGGCGGCCTTGCGTTTGATGTTGATATCATTGACCAGATCGCGCACCGCCGGGGTCGGGGTCGAGACGAAGCCCAGATAGCCGTCGGGCTGCTCACCGATCTGCCCTGCCGTGCGTGCGGCCTCATAGGCCGGATCGCGCTGCGCCATTGCGGAGGGTACAGCCAAGGCAACCGCTGCCGTTGCAGCAACTGCGGCCACTGCCCATCCCGCCGGTTTCCACTGTTTGATCATCGTCATTCCTACCTCGTCAGAATATGCCGCTATTCTGCTCAACGAGCTTTTTGGCGTCTCCATCAAGCTTGTACAGGATTTCCTGCTTGATGTTGATATTCAGGTTGATCTCGATCGGCTTGTCAGGGGTCGCGATCTGGACACAGCCGCCAAGCGCCATAGCCCCGATCATCACCGTTGCAATCCGAACACCGATACCCGGCCTCCCTGCTCCATTCTTGATCGTCTTCATCGCACAGGCTCGCTTTCTGGTGGCTGAACGGTATCGGAGGTGCCGGAAGCGGCCGCTTCCTGTTCCTCGATCAGCTTCGACAAATTCTGTTCGACCCAGACGGTCGGATCGTAAAGCCCCTTGGCCGATGTGACCAGCTGGCGGAAGGGGCCGGTAACCTTGACGTTGAACACCAGCGGGATCTTCGCGATCTGGTTGGTCAGGAAATTCCGCGTCGCGCCCTCACCCTGTCCGACCCCGCCGAACCGGATATCGGTCACCATCTCGCCGTCCAGATTGCCGTTCAGGATGATCGTGAGGTCGTCATATTTGAGCGAACGGAGCGCGCCAAAAGCAAAATTGGCGATCGTGCCGAGATTGTGATTCGAAAGCTCGCCGACATAGGCCAGCGTCCCGCCGCCATCGCGCGCGTCGATGCGCCCGTTCTCGATCCGTCCGCCGAGTCCGTCGAAGACCACGGGTAGCGTTCCGTCGAACTTGCCCGTCGCATTGATGTTGTCGAAGCCGAAATTCTGCAGGAAAACTGCCGCTTCGACCCCGACGACATCGAAGCTCAGCCGTCGCGGCTGGTCGGCTGCGAAATCGATCGTCGTCGGATGGAGCAACAGTTCGCCGCCGGCAAAGGGCCAGCGCCCACCCTCGATGCGAACGCGATTGTCGCCGATCAGCTCATATTCGATCTCGCCATCGACCACCGGAATGCCGGGATTGATCTCGCGGATCGAAACCTTCTGTCCCGGCGCCGTCCGCAGCCCGATCAGGTCGTCGAAGCTGATTGTGGCGCTAAGGCCGCTTACCGGACCGAACGCTGCGGCGAGGTCGGTGTTTGCGGTGGCGAATGCCCCGCGGCTCGTAACGCCCTGCGGCGTCCATTCGATACGCCCGTCGCCGACGACTGATCCCTGAACATTCGCCACGACGCCAAGCGCGAGCGGCGTCAGCATGTCGGGCTGGAACGCTTCGCCGAAGCGCAGTTCCTTGACCTTGAGGTCAGCGAAGCCCGTGCCGTCGCCCAGCTTGTGATGAATGACGGTGTCGAGGATTCTGACGCCTTTCTCGCGCTCGCTGAAGCCCGCCGTCGCATCGATCGCGCCGTTCGCCAAGCGCAGGCTGGCGTCGCGGCTGACAAGCGGAGCGAAGCGGGCTTCGGGCGCGGCGTCGGTGAGCAGCAGCCCGCCGTCGAGCGACAAGGCGCCGCCCGCGTAGCGCCATGCACCGTTGATCTCGCCCATATTCAGCGGCACCGCGCCGATCTTGCCGCTCGCGCCCGACAGATCGCCGGCGAGGCCCTGCGGCGTCGTGCGTCCCGAAACACGCTGGGCGGCGAAACGCGTCACGCTATCCCCCTCGCCCAGCCGGACGTCGGCCATCGTCGCCGCCCAGCGCATGGTCGCAAGGTCGATCTCGCCGCTCCGCGCATCGAACGCGAAGGGCGATGTTCCGCTCGAGCCGCGAAGCCGGAGGCCCGAAATGCGTATTGCGCCGCGCAAGCCGGCGGGGCCGGCGCTCAGTAAGGGCGCCCCGGGGCGGCTGCACAGATCCACTCCGGTCGCGCCAATCCGGAAGCCCGACACCGCCACGCGATCGACGCCGATCCGCGTGCAGCCCCCGTTCAGCGCCAACGCGCCCGTCGAGGCCAGCGCGCCGGCGAGCGGAACGCGGAGTCCCTCGACGCGCCCACCCGCGAGCGGTCCGGAGAGTTCGGCGGTCGTCGAAAAGCGCAGCAGGCCGCCGTTGCCCGAAAAGCGAACCGGGGCGAGCGCCAGTCGGCTCCCCTTGGCGTCATAGGCGTCGAGCCGGGCGGTGCCCGACAAGAGGCCGTCGGCGCGCCGATCGAGCGTCAGCGCCCCGGAAGGAATATCGCCGCCGCCGAAGCGCCAGTCGCCCAGAACCGTGACCGCAGGCTGCGGCGTTCCGAAAATATAGGCGATCCGGCTGTCCGGGCTTCCCGCGATCCGCGCGCCGCTGCCACTCGCCAGTTCGGGCGCGATCAGCTCGACGCGTGCGGTCTGCCCTTCCCCCGCCAAGGCGAAGTCGGCATGCCCGCCTATGCCTATCCCGCCAAGAGCATGCGAGAAGGCCGCCGCGGCGCGTTCGGCGAGCGGTCCGACCGGGGTTCCGGCGAGGCCCTTGACGCTGTCGGTGAGGGACCGCCGCAAAGCGATGCTGCCGCTGGCCTCGGCAAAGCGGATGCTGCCCGCAGCCGTCGGGGCCTTGCTTCCGGCGGCGCCTTTCGCCTCGATATTCACCGACTGCGCCGCGAAATCCGGGCCACGAAGCCGCGTCATATCGCCCTTGAGCGCAAAGGTCGTGCGCGCACTCGTTCCGTCGAACGAAGCCTTTACCCCCAACCGTTCGGCCATGAGCGACATGGCGGCAAGCTTCGCGATGCTCGCGTCGGCGGTGCCGCGCCAGCTCTGAAGATTTTCGGATAGCGAAACGTCGAGTGCGATCTGGGGTGACTGGGCGGTCACGCTGCCGTCGGCGCAGCGCAAGGATTCGCCGCGGAGCGGGCCGGTCAGCTGTGGCCGGACATTGCGAATGGCGACGGTCCCGTAGAAGGTCGCGCCGGTGGCCGAACAGCCCGCTGCCATGATCGACGGAGCGATCAAGGCCAGTTTGCCATTGAAATTCCGGCGCAGATTTCCGCTGCCGTTCAGCGACGCGCCGAGATCGCCCCACGGCGTTTCGACGCGCGCCCTAGCATCGGCAAGCCGCACCTGCAGGTCGGGCAAAGCGAAGGGGGTCTTGTCCGTCGGGTCACGAAACTTGTCGAGCGAGCCAAGCGACAACTGGCCGTCGACGAGGCGGCCATAAAGCCGCACGCCGTCCGCCGTCATTCCCGATACGTAAGGCCCCGAAAATCCGTAACCGATCGTCACCTCGACGCGCTTTGCGGTCAGGTCGGGGCGCGCCGGATCGCCGATCACAAGATTCGACAGGCGCTCGGACCCGAAACCAATGGAGTCGATCGTATATTGCGCCGGGATGCCGCGGCTATCGAGCTGGTCGCGGATGACGCGATCGGCAATCGGCTCGCGCGCGAGCCAGAGCGCCGCTGCGAGCACGACCACCGCTCCGGTGGTCAGCCAGCGCTTCTTGAACAGGATCTTGCGAAGGCGCAGCGGCGGGCGCGAAACGGATTCGTCGCTCATCGCGCGGTCCGGCGGAAGGTGGGGCCCGATGACGTCATGATGTCGAACTTCCGGCCCTCATCCGCTTCATTGCAGAGCGATAACGCCGAAATGGCGCAATTGGCTGCAATAATAAGGACGTTGCCATAGGCCGCCGACCTTATGGCCGTTGAGTGCACCCCACAAGCTGGTTATGCCCGACGCATGGGGGAAGACGCGCCGACGCCCGATCACGCAGGACATCGCTCGCGGTTGCGCGCGCGATTGCTCGACGATGCCGACGGGCTCGCTGATTATGAACTCGTCGAATATCTTCTCGCGCTGGCGATCCCGCGCCGCGACACCAAGCCGCTCGCAAAGGCACTACTCCGCGAATTCGGTTCGCTCAAGCAGCTGATCGCCGCCGATCCCGAATCGCTCCGCCGTGTCGACGGAATGGGCGATGGGGCGGTGGCAGCGCTCAAGATCGTCCGCGCCGCCGGGCTGCGGATGCTCAAGAACGAGTTTCGGGAAAAGCCGCTGCTGTCGAGCTGGGATGCGCTGCTCGACTGGCTGCGCGCCGACATGGGGCCGATCGACATCGAACGGGTGCGGGTTCTCTATCTCAATTCGCGTAACATGCTGATCCGCGACGAAGTGGCCAGCGAGGGATCGATCGACCAGTCGGCCATCTATGTGCGCGAAGTGGTGAAGCGCGCGCTCGAGCTGGGCGCGGCGGCGATCATCCTCGTCCACAACCACCCGAGCGGCAACCCCGAGCCGAGCCGGCAGGATATCGCGATCACCCGCGACATCGCCGACGCGGCGGGTAAGCTCGGCATCGTCGTGCACGACCACATAATCGTCGGCGGCGCCGAGTTTCGCAGCTTGCGTGCGATGGGGCTCATCTGACACGCCTTTACTTGCGGCGCCGCACGCGACATCATCGCGTCATGCAGAATCGGCTTCGCCATCTTCGATTCCGTTTTCACGGGGGACAGCTTCTCGCGGGCATCTAGCCCCGGGTTCCGGTGCTTATGCCCCGCGACCCCGGGGTGAAATTTCAGCCATTGTCCGAATGGAGAAGCGCGCGCTGCGCTTCCCCCTCCCCTTTTGCGGAAAGCCTGCACCATGACCATACGAAGGCCGCGCCGGCGGCCATCCATCCATATGATCGACCGCGAGGCCGATGCGCTTGCGGACCTTGCCGTCAGCGTCGAACGGCGCCTGCCGCAGGTCAGCGCCCTGCTGATCGACGAGATTTCGCGTGCGACGGTTCACAGCGCCGCCGAAATTCCCCGCGATATCGTGACCATGTCGAGTCAGGTGGACTTTATCGACGAAGCAAGCGGGGCGACACGCAGTGTCCAGCTGGTCTACCCGCATGAGGCGGATATCGACGCAGGACGGATCTCGATATTGACGCCGATCGGCGCCGGGTTGATCGGTTTGCGACGCGGGCAATCGATCCGCTGGCCGGATCGCGACGGGCGCGAACGCGCCTTGTCGGTTATCGCCGTTGCGCAGCCGCCTCGACCGGCCGCGGCCTGAAAAGATGCAGTCGCCGGATCGCTCCGACGGCTGCACATTTTCCTCTTGTGGCGAGCCTGGTATCAGGCGCCGCGCGACAGGAAACCGGTGAGCTCTTCCTTGCTGACCGCACCCGACTTGTCGGCATCGGCGACAGTCCAGGCCTGACCGATCCATGTCTTCACCTGCTCCGACTCGGGGTCGACCGAAGGCTCTGTCGCCGTGCGCAGCTTCTTCATCCAGGCCGAGAATTCCGACTGGTTGAGGTCGTTGCTCTTGTCAGCGTCGTAGGAGGCGAACTCCTGGTTGACGATCTGCGCAACCTGCGTTGGTGACGCTGCAGTGCCTGACGGTGCGGGCTGCGCAGCTGCGTCCCCGGCGGGCGGCGCGCTTTCAGGCGCGGGCGCCGGTGACGGCTGACTGGTTGCCGGTTCGGCCTGTTCGGTCGGCGGTGGGGCGGCGGGATCAGCCGGGGGCGTTCCCTGCGCGAAGGCGGGGACACTGATGGTGGCCGCACCGATGATAAGCATATGCTTCAGCATGGTATTTCTCCTGGTTACTGCGGCGACGAGTCAGGTTCCGGGGCGGGTTCGTCCTTCTTTTCCGAATCCGGTTCCTGCGTCGGGGCGGGGGCGCTGTCGGGCGCCGGCTGCGCCTTGTCGGTGTCGCTCTGATCATCCGGCACCGGCGCCGTATCGGGCTTGGCCGGTTCCGACTGGGTCGGAGCGGGCTGGCCGTCTGCAGGTTCCGCCGTCTGCGCGATGGCAGGGAAGCTGACAGCAGCAGCACCGATCAAAAGCACATATTTCAGCATCAATTCACTCCTGTTGCGGCGGCGGCTCGATGGCGCGCGGCCTTTCTGGAAGGGGCATGAAAGCAACTCGCCTGATTTCCCGAAAGTTGCGGCCGTGCGGCGATTGGCGAAACCGCTCGCCCCTGCTAGGGGGCGGCCTGTCGCGGTTCGGAACAGATTCCGCGATCTGGCGCCTCGAATAAAGAGAAGGAAATACAATGGTTCCCCGCTACGCCCGACCCGACATGACGGCAATCTGGTCGCCGGAGAATCGTTTTCGCATCTGGTTCGAGATCGAAGCGCACGCGACCGACGCGCTCGCTGAACTGGGTACCGTGCCCAAATCGGCAGCGAAAGCGCTGTGGGACTGGTGGGCCACCAACCCGAAGATCGATGTCGAGGCGATCGACGCGATCGAAGCGGTGACGAAGCATGACGTCATCGCCTTTTTGACGTGGGTGGCAGAGAATGTCGGCGACGAAGCGCGCTTCATGCATCAGGGCATGACAAGCTCTGACGTGCTCGACACCTGTCTTGCGGTCCAGCTCAGCCAAGCGGCTGATATCCTGCTCGCCGACCTCGACGCATTGCTCGAAGCGATCAAGCGCCGCGCCTATGAGCACAAGCTGACCCCGACGATCGGCCGCAGTCACGGTATCCACGCCGAGCCGGTCACCTTCGGTCTCAAGCTCGCCGAAGCTTATGCAGAGTTTTCGCGCTGCAAGCTGCGCCTGCAGGCCGCGCGCGCCGAAGTCGCGACCTGCGCGATCTCGGGTGCAGTTGGCACTTTCGCCAACATCGACCCGCGCGTCGAAGCGCATGTCGCGGCAAAGCTCGGCCTTGCGATTGAGCCCGTCTCGACGCAGGTCATCCCGCGCGACCGTCACGCGATGTTCTTCGCCGTGCTCGGCGTTATCGCCTCGTCGATCGAGCGCCTGTCGGTCGAAGTCCGTCACCTTCAGCGCACCGAAGTGCTGGAGGCCGAAGAATATTTCTCGCCCGGCCAGAAGGGCTCGTCGGCGATGCCGCACAAGCGCAACCCGGTGCTTACCGAGAATCTCACCGGCCTTGCCCGGATGGTGCGCAGCGCGGTTATCCCCGCGATGGAAAATGTCGCGCTGTGGCACGAGCGCGATATCAGCCACTCGTCGGTCGAGCGCTTCATCGGCCCCGACGCGACGATCACGCTCGATTTCGCACTCGCGCGCCTGACCGGCGTCGTCGACAAGCTGCTCGTCTATCCTGAGCGGATGCAGAAGAATCTCGACCGCATGGGCGGCCTCGTTCACTCGCAGCGTGTGCTGCTGGCACTGACGCAGGCGGGCGCGAGCCGCGAGGACAGCTATGCGCTGGTGCAGCGCAATGCGATGAAGGTCTGGGATTCCGACGGCCAGCTCTCGCTGCCCGAACTGCTGAAGGCCGACGCCGAGGTCACGGCGCGCCTCTCGCCCGACCAGCTCACCGAACTCTTTGATCTTGGCTATCATATGAAGCAGGTCGACACGATCTTCGCGCGGGTGTTCGGCTAAAGGGCTCCTCCCCGTTGCGCAGCAATGGGGAGGTGGCAGCGCGAAGCGCTGACGGAGGGGCTGTAACCCCGCCCCTCCACCACTCGCTACGCGAGCGGTCCCCCTCCCCATGCCTACGGCACGGGGAGGATCAAGAACTGGAAACCTGCGCTAATCTGTCATAGGGTCGGCAAAGGGCCGACAGAGGAGCAAGGCAAAGTGGGAATCCTGCGGACGATTATCTGGGTCTTGCTGACCGCCGTGCTGGTTGCTTTTGCGGCCATGAACTGGGATTCGGTGGACGTCACCATCTGGCCGACGTCATCAATCCCGGGCAAAGCGTTGATCTGGTCGACTAAATTGCCCGCAGTCATCCTAATCTCTTTCGCAATCGGCTTTTTTCCTCCTTGGCTAGCACTTCGTGCCGCCCGCTGGTCGCTGAAACGTCGTCTTGAGAGTAGCGAGCGCCAGCTTGCCGACATGCGCGCACTCGCGAACCGCCCAGTGGATCCGGCACCCGCCGCCACGCCGGTGACCGATGTTCCACCCGCCCCCACTGACCTCTTCTCTACGGACAAGCCATGAGCCCCATCTATCTCGCCATCGACACCCCGCACCTCGACGCCGCGCTGACGCTGGCGCAAAAGGTGCGCCACCATGTCGGCGGGTTGAAGCTGGGCCTCGAATTCTTCTGCGCCAACGGCCATCACGGGGTTCACGAGATGGCGAAGTTCGGCCTGCCGATCTTTCTCGACCTCAAACTGCATGACATTCCGAACACCGTCGCGAAGGCGATCCAGGCGCTGCGCCCGCTGGAGCCCGCCGTCCTGACCGTCCACGCCGCCGGCGGCCGCGCGATGATGGAAGAGGCGAAGGCCGCGGCGGGCCTCAATACCAAGGTCGTCGGCGTGACCGTGTTGACCAGCCTCGATGCGCCCGATCTGGACGACATCGGCGTCGGGGGCACGCCGCACGATCAGGTTGTCCGCCTCGCCGAACTCTCCCACGAATCCGGCCTCGATGGCATCGTCTGCTCGGGACAGGAAGTGAAGGCCGCGCGAAAGGCATGGCCCGGCGGCTTCTTCGTCGTTCCGGGTGTTCGCCCCGCCAGCGGCAATGCCGGCGACCAGAAACGGATCGTCACCCCGGCGCAGGCGATGACCGACGGCGCCTCGATCCTTGTGGTCGGCCGCCCGATCAGCCAGTCGACCGATCCCGATCTCGCCGCGCGCGAGATCGAAGCTACGCTCTAGGACATTTCCCATGCCGCCTTTGGTGAAGATTTGCGGGCTGTCGACGCCCGAAACGGTCGATGCCGCCATTCGCCTGGGCGCGACGCACATCGGTCTCGTCCATTACGAACCGAGCTCGCGCCACGTCGATCTCAAGACCGCAGCCGCGCTTCGCGAGCATGCGCGTGGCCGCGTCAAGGTCGCGCTGCTGCTTGTCAACGCATCGCAGCAGGTGACCGGCGAGGCGCTGAGCAAGGTGCGCCCCGATATCATCCAGTTCCACGGCAACGAGACGCCCGAATGGCTCGCCGCCGTCAAACGACTGGTGCCTGCCGAGGTCTGGAAGGCCGTCGGCCTGAAAGATGCAGGAACGCTCGAACGCATTCGCCAGTATGACGGCGCCGCCGATCGCATCCTGTTCGACGCCCCCGCGGCCGCCCTGCCCGGCGGGACGGGCACGCGGTTCGACTGGACGCTGCTCAGCGACCATCGTCATTCGATCGACTGGGGTGTCGCCGGCGGGCTGACACCGGCCAATGTCGCGCAGGCGATCGCCGAGACCGGCGCGCCGCTCGTCGATGTCTCCTCGGGCGTCGAAAGCGCGCCGGGCGTCAAGGATGTGGACAAGATCGCCGCTTTCCTTAAAGCCGCCGGACGATGACCCAGCTTCCCAACAGTCTTCGCACCGGCCCCGACGAGCGCGGCCATTTCGGTCAATTCGGTGGCCGCTATGTCGCCGAAACGCTGATGCCGCTGATCCTCGATCTCGAGCGTCACTATCGCGCGGCGCAGGCCGACCCGGCGTTCAAGGCTGAGTTCGACTATCTGCTCAAACATTATGTCGGCCGCCCCAGCCCGCTGTGGTTTGCCGAGCGACTGACGGAACATCTTGGTGGCGCGAAGATCTATCTGAAGCGCGAGGATCTGAACCACACCGGCGCGCACAAGATTAACAATTGCATCGGGCAGATCCTGCTCGCCAAACGCATGGGCAAGACGAAGATCATTGCCGAGACCGGTGCGGGCCAGCATGGCGTCGCCACCGCGACCGTCGCCGCGCTGTTCGGCCTGCCCTGCACGATCTTCATGGGCGCGGTCGACGTCGCGCGGCAGCAGCCCAATGTGTTCCGTATGAAGCTGCTCGGCGCCGAAGTCGTCGCGGTCGAGAGCGGCGCGAAGACGCTGAAGGACGCGATGAACGAGGCGCTGCGTCACTGGGTCGCGAACGTCCACGACACCTTCTACATCATCGGCACCGTTGCCGGCCCGCACCCCTATCCCGAACTCGTCCGTGATTTCCAGTCGGTGATCGGCGACGAAGCGCGCGAACAGATACTCGAGGCCGAGGGCCGCTTGCCCGACATGCTGATCGCCCCCGTCGGCGGCGGATCGAACGCGATCGGCCTGTTCCATCCCTTCCTCGACGACGCCGAAGTCGAGATCGTCGGGGTCGAAGCCGCGGGCGAAGGTCTGGACGGCAAGCACGCCGCCAGCCTCGCGGGTGGCCGCCCCGGCATCCTCCACGGCAACAAGACCTATCTGCTGCAGGACGAGGACGGCCAGATCACCGAGGCGCACAGCATCTCGGCAGGCCTCGACTATCCGGGCATCGGTCCCGAACATAGCTGGCTCCACGAAATCGGCCGCGTCCGCTACGAACCCGTCACCGACGCCGAAGCCCTCGCCAGCTTCCAGAAGCTCACCAAGCTGGAAGGCATCATCCCGGCGCTTGAAAGCGCCCACGCGATCGCTGCCGCAGAGCGCATCGCGCCGACGCTGGACGAGGACAAGATCATCATCGTCAATTGCTCGGGGCGCGGGGACAAGGACATCTTCACGGTAGCCGAAGCCTTGGGAGTTAGGCTGTGAAAGTAGGGCTCGAAGAGTTCACAACGCGTCTGCACGAAGCGATGAACCAAGCAGCAGCCAGATATGGTGTTGCCAAACCTTCATCCGATACCATCGTCGAGCTCCACCTTGAAGGCGTACGGGATCGATCAATCGCCGAGGCCGCCGAGAAACTGTTTCTAGGTGAGGATCGTTTTTACAAATGCATCGATGTCTCGGTGCATCCACGTCGTAGTCCGGATATCTTTTTTGTCCGAGCGAGCGGTCATGAGCCCGGCTCGTGGGAAAGCAGCTTGAATCCGGAAACCACAGGTCCGTTCAATATTATGACGCCAGCATGACCCGCTTCGCCGCCGCCTTCGCCAAGCCGCATCCCGCGCTCGTTGCCTTCATCACCGGCGGCGACGGCGACACCGCCGCCAACCTTGATGCGCTCGTCGCGGGCGGGGCCGATGTGATCGAGCTCGGCATGCCCTTCACCGATCCGATGGCCGATGGGCCCGCGATCCAGGCGGCGAACCTGCGCAGCCTCGCCAAGGGCACGACGACCGCCGACCTGTTCGCGATCGCCGCCGCCTTTCGTGAGCGCCATCCTGACACCCCGCTCGTGCTGATGGGTTATGCCAATCCGATGACGATCCGCGGTCCCGAATGGTTCGCGGGCGAATGTGCCAAGGCTGGTGTCGATGGCATTATCTGCGTCGACATCCCGTCGGAAGAAGATCCCGAACTCGGCCCCGCGCTGCGCGCATCCGGTGTCGATCTTATCCGTCTCGCGACGCCGACGACCGACGCCGCGCGCCTGCCCGACGTGCTGAACGGTGCCAGCGGTTTCCTCTATTATGTCTCGGTCGCCGGGATCACCGGCCAGCAACAGGCCGCGCAGGCGAGCATCGAGGATGCTGTTGCGCGCCTGAAAGCCGCCACCGACCTGCCGGTCGCAGTCGGCTTCGGCGTCCGCACCCCCGAACAGGCCGCGCAGATCGCCAAGGTCGCCGACGGCGTCGTCGTCGGTTCGGCCTTTATCGACATCATTGCCGAGCATGGCGACGCTGCTGCGCCGCATGTGGAGGCCTTCACCCGTTCGCTTGCCGATGCTATCCACGGCGCAAAGGAGATCGCCGCATGAGCTGGCTCGACCGCGTTCGCAACGCCCTTCCCTTCACCGCCAAGCGCGATACCGCCGACAATCTCTGGCACAAGTGCCGCCAGTGCCAGCAGATGGTGTTCGTCAAGGAATGGGAAGACAATCTCAACGTCTGCCCGCGCTGCGACCACCACGATCGCATTGGCGCGACCGAGCGCTTCGCGCAGCTGTTTGACGGTGGCCTCCACGAACTGATCAGCGCCCCCGCAGCTCCCGAGGATCCGCTCAAGTTCCGCGATACCAAGAAATATGTCGACCGCATCAAGGCCGCGCGCGCGCAGACCGGCGACCGCGATGCCTATCAGAATGCCTTCGGGCGCATCTCGGGCCATGGCGCGGTCATCGGCGTGCAGGACTTCGCCTTCATGGGCGGGTCGATGGGCGTCGCGGTGGGCGAGGCCTTTGTTTCGGGCGTCGAGGACGCAATCCGTCGCGGCGTGCCCTATATCGCGATCACCGCCGCGGGCGGCGCGCGCATGCAGGAAGGCACGCTATCGCTGATGCAGATGCCGCGCGCGACCGTCGCGCTTCAGCGCCTGCGCCGCGCGGGCCTGCCCTATGTGGTGCTGCTCACCGACCCGACCACCGGCGGGGTCACCGCGAGCTATGCGATGCTCGGCGACATCCAGATCAGCGAACCCAAGGCGCTGATCGGCTTTGCGGGCCAGCGCGTGATCGAGAATACGATCCGCGAGAAGCTGCCCGAAGGGTTCCAGCGCGCCGAATATCTGCTCGATCACGGGATGATCGACATGGTCGTGCATCGCAAGGAACTGCCCGAAACGCTCGGCCGCCTGATCGGCTATCTCGCGCCCGAAAAGGCTGCCTGAGCAGATACGCAGGTCGCCATGGCCGACTTCGCCCGTTCCAGCGACCCTGCGGTGCAGGCCCAGCTTGATCGCCTCGCCGCGCTGTCGCCGGGGCGCGACATACTGGGCCTCGAACGCATCGCCGAGCTTTGCGCGCGGTTGGGCAATCCGCAGGACCGGTTGCCGCCGGTGCTTCATGTTGCCGGGACGAACGGCAAAGGGTCGACCTGCGCTTTCTTGCGCGCCGCGATCGAAGCTGCGGGACTGACGACGCATGTCTATTCGAGCCCGCATCTGGTCCGGTTCAACGAGCGCATCCGGCTCGCGGGCGGACTGATCGACGACCGCCTTCTCGCGGCATTGCTCGGCGAAGTCCTCGACGTCGCCGAGGGGCTGCAGGCGAGTTTTTTCGAGGTCACGACCGCCGCCGCCTTCCTGGCCTTTGCGCGCACGCCCGCCGACGCCTGCATTGTCGAAGTCGGGCTCGGCGGGCGGCTCGACGCGACAAATATCATCGCCCATCCGGTCGTCTGCGGCATCGCCTCGCTCGGCATCGATCATGAGGCCTTCCTGCTGGCGCCCGAGGATAATGTGCCCGCGGCCCCGATCGACCGGATCGGCTTCGAAAAGGCAGGGATCGCCAAAGCGGGCGCGCCACTGGTGATACAGGCTTATCCGCCCTCGGTACGCGCCGAAATCGCGCGACAGGCGGCGAAGGCGGGAACCAATGAGATTGCCCGCGACGACGCTTGGGATGCCGGTGTCGAGGGCGGCGCGCTCCACTATCGCGACGCAACGGGCACGCTGACCTTGCCCCTTCCCGCGATGGCCGGCGCGCATCAGGCGGACAATGCCGCGCTTGCCGTGGCGATGCTCCGGCATCAGTCGACGCTAGACATTCCCGAGCACGCATTCGCCGATGCGATGGCCCGCGCGCACTGGCCGGCGCGAATGCAACGCCTCGGCGCCGGGCCGCTCACTTCCATGCTGCAGCCCGGTGCTGCCTTATGGCTCGACGGCGGCCACAATCCCGACGCCGGCGCCGCACTGGCGAAGGCGCTTGCAGACAGGCCGCCGCTTCACATCGTTTGCGGTTTGCTCGCGAACAAGGATGCAACAGGCTTCCTGCGTCCCTTCGCGGACAAGATCGCATCGTTCCGGGCGGTGCCGATTCCGGGGCATGAACATCATGACCCCGCGGAGCTTTGCCGCCGGGTGCAAGCCGAGTTGGGCATCACCGATGCCCGGCCCTGCGACAATGTCGAAGCGGCGCTCGCTCTCGTTCGGGGAGAGCATATGGCGGGCGACGTGCTGATCTGCGGCTCGCTCTATCTCGCGGGTCTGGTTCTGGATCTGAACGGCGAAGCGCCGGTTTAGGACAGTTCGGCGAGCGTCTGCTTCGCCCACGCGTACATTTCGGCGTTCGCCTTGAGCGTTACCGGCGGCGTGCGTTTCGCCCGCATTTCGACTTCCTGAAGCAGCGCCTTGGCCCCGCGCCGGTCGCCGCTGACGATCATCAGCGCAGCCATCCGGCATCGCACTTCGTCACCCGGAACGCGCCCGACGATGTCGCGATAGATCGCAATGGCATCCTTGGCCCGATCATCGGCTTCGGCAATCTTGGCGCGCAGCAGCGCGCGTCGATCGAGTTCGGTCTGCGAGATGGTTTCGGGAAGCGCATCGATCGCGGCCTCCGCCTCGACCAAATAACCGGCTTCATAGGCTGCTTCGGCGATCCGCATGCCGATAGCACGATCCGTGTGCGGCGACAGTCGCTCGGCGGCGCGATATTGATCGAGCGCATCCGCATGGCGCCCGCGCCCCGTCAAGGCATCGCCCAGTTCGAGACGATGGCCGACGGTATCGCTGAACTCCACCGCGTCGCTGGCCGCCCGGACACGCCGTTCCGGGTCCATCCGGTCGGCGATCTTCGACTGTGCTTCGCGCACCCGACGGTCACGCGGCAGGCCCGGCAACACTTCGACGATGAAATAGGCGAGAATGCCGACCATCGGGAGGAAGGCGATCGCCATGATCCATGCCGTGTTGCGACCCGTGCGGAACACATGGACGATGCACAGCACCTGCAGCAGGAGGGAGATGATCAGGAAATGCATGGGAACTAGCCGGTCGGTGCCGTTTCGCTACTTTCAACCTTGCCCGCGGACCCTACCGACAGATCGACCAGACCGGTTCGCATCATCCACCAGAACAGCAGGATGCCCGGGACCGCCGCCACGGTGGTAAGAAGATAGAACTGCGTATAGCCGAAAGTTTCGATCAGCCCCCCTGCCGTCGTCCCGGTAACGAAACGCCCGACGATACTCGCCGCCGAAGAGATCAGCGCATAATGCGCTGCCGTGAAGCGCAGGTCGCAGAGTGCCGAGAAATAGGCGACGACGACGACACCGCCGATTCCGCTCGCAAAATTCTCGAACCCGATTGCACCAGCCATACCTAGATTGCTCTTCCCGGTTGCAGCCAGCAGAGCGAAACTGAAATTCGACACCGCCATCAGGATCAGGCTGACGAGTACAGAGCGCTTCATCCCCATCCGGGCATAGATGATGCCACCGACGAATATGCCGATCAGATAGGCCCAGAAGCCGATCCCGACATCATAGATGGCAATCTCGTCATTCGTATAACCGAGATCGTCGAACAGCAGGCGAAAGGTCAGATTGGCCAGCGTGTCGCCGATCTTGTGCACGAGAATGAACAGCAGCACGAGAAACGCACCCTGACGCCGAAAAAACTCGGTGAAAGGGCCGATGATCGACTGAAGAATCGCGCTGCCACCCTTACGCTGTGCCGGATCTCGATGCCGCTCGGGCTCGCCCAGCCACAGAGCCGCAACGACCGCCGGCAAGGCAAAGAGCGCACAGGAAAAATAGGCAGCCTCCCACCCGTGCCGTGCAGCGAGGTAAAGGGCCAGCGCTCCCGCCCCCGCCGATCCGATGCGCCAACCATATTGGCTCATCCCGGACCCGATGCCGAGCTGCTCCGGTTTCAGCGTCTCGATTCGATACGCATCGATAACGATGTCGAAGGTCGCGCCAGCAAACCCGACCAATATTGCAGCAATCGCAGTCTGGTATATATCGGCCTTTGGATCCTGCAGCGCGAGATTGGCAACCGCCGCCATCACCAGCACGGCAGCAAGGATCATCCACGATACTCGCTGCCCCATGCGGCCAAGGACGGGCAAGCGGACACCGTCGACGACCCATGACCAGAGCGGTTTCAGATTGTAGACGAGAAAGGCGAGCGTAAAGGCCGTCACCGTTTTCTTGTCGATACCGTCCTGCGCGAGCCGGGTGGTCAGGGTCGCGCCAATCATCGCATAAGGAAAACCCGATGAAACACCGAGCAGGAAAGCCGCAATCGGGGCCCTTTCCAGATAGGGCCGGATGCTGTCCCACCAGCCTCGTGGCGCCGGCGTTACGCTGTCAGCTTGCAAATTCCGCACTCCCCCTTCCGCATCCGCTACCGAATGCGTGACCTGATGATCATGGCCTAAAGGGTCACGGACAAATTGGAAGCGGCTAATTGGGCGAGCGCGGCGAAACGCCGCAGCGTCACGCCGCCTCGGGGCGCCAGAAGGTCGTGAGGCCGGTGACCTTGCGCGGCGCCTGATTCTTGCAGGTCATCATCTCGACCGCTTTCAGCGCCGAGACAAGCGCCGCGGCGCTATGCGGCTTGCCGAGGCACGCCACGGCGATATCCTGTGCATCGGCAGGACACTGGCCGGTCACCAGCAGCACGGCGATGCCACGGTCGCGCGCGATACGCGCCACCTCGCGGCCCGTCATGTCGCCGGCAAGGCCAAGGTCGAGCACAAGCGCATCGACCTGTTCGGTGGCGATCACGGCGACGGCGGCCTCGCCCGAATCGACGGTCGCAACAACGTCGTAACCGCTGTGCTTCAGCGTGTGCTCGTTATCGAACGCCGTCAGCGGGTCATCCTCGATGACCAGCAGGCGCTTGATGCACGACGGGCGGGACGCGAAGAGCATAAAAATTCCCTTTAATGGCGCCATGACTCGCTCTTGCCCTTCCTGCAATATCGCTTGTGCTTGCCATCGACGAAGCGACACTTTTCAGGCTATGAGCGTGATCACAAAGCCACACTGTTGTGTCCAAAAACGACAAGAAAGCCGCATCCGTTCCCATGACGACCCGCCGTCCACCCCGCAGTGCGCCCCGTTCGGCGCCGACCGATGCTCCGCGCGGGCGCCGCGCCGCGCGCGGTGTCGCCGCCGCACCGCGCAAGCCGCAACCCGAAACTGATCGCGAGGACGGGCCGCAACGGATCGCGAAGCTGCTGGCTCGTGCCGGCGCCGGCTCGCGCCGCGATATCGAACGGATGATCGAGGAAGGGCGTATCGAACTGAATGGTGAAGTCGTCGTGCAGCCGGCACCGCTGCTTTCCTCGATCGAGGGGCTGACCGTCGACGGCAATCCGGTCGCCAAACCCGTATCGACCCGCCTCTATCGCTTTTACAAGCCCGTCGGCTGCCTGACTGCTGCGCGCGACCCGAAGGGCCGCAAGACGATCTATGACGTCCTGCCCAAGGGTTTGCCGCGGCTGATGCCGGTGGGCCGTCTCGACTATAATACCGAGGGTCTGCTGCTGCTGACCAACGATGGCGAGTTCAAGCGCCAGCTCGAACTGCCCGCGAGCGGCGTCGAACGCACCTATCGTGCCCGCGCCTTTGGCGACGTCAGCCAGACGCAGCTGGAGGATCTGGTCGAAGGCGTCGAGATCGACGGCGTTCGTTATGGCAAGATCGACGCCAATCTCGAGCGCCGGACGGGGCGCAACCAGTGGATCGAAATGACGCTGACCGAGGGCAAGAACCGTGAGGTTCGCCGCGTTCTCGAGCATCTGGGGCTGCAGGTCAGTCGCCTGATCCGCACGCGTTACGGCCAGTTCACCGTCGAGGATCTGGGCGTCGGAACGGTCGAAGTCGTCGCGCGCGACGAACTGTTCCAGTTCCGCCGGCGACTCGGCTGATGCGCGTCATCGCTGGCGAATGGCGCGGCCGCAAGCTGCTCGCGCCGAAGAACGACGCCACCCGCCCGACCGCAGATCGCACGCGCGAGACGCTGTTTTCGATGCTCGCGAGCCGGGTCGGCAGTTTCGAGGGGCTCCATGTCGCCGACCTGTTCGCCGGCTCTGGCGCGCTGGGGATCGAGGCTTTGTCGCGCGGCGCCGAGCATTGCCTGTTCGGCGAGCAGGACCGCGACGCGCTCGATGCGCTGAAGAAGAATCTTGCCACGCTCGAGGCGAACGCTCGGGCCGACGTGCGCGCGGGATCGGTCCTCGCGCTCGGTCCAGCAAAGCGCAGCTACGACCTGCTGTTGTTCGACGCGCCTTATACGACCGGCGCCGGCAGCGTCGCGCTCGACAAGCTGAACCGGCTCGGCTGGATCGGCGCCGACAGCCTCGCCTCGATCGAAACGTCGGAGAAGGAAGTCGTTGACGTGGCGGGGTTCGAGATCGATGCCGAGCGCAAGGTCGGCAAGGCGAAGCTGACCCTGCTCAGGCCTCTGTGACCCGTCGCCGGACCATCATCAGGCCCAGCCAGCTGATTACGCCAGCCAGCGCAAGATAGAGCCCGACCGCAGGCGTCCCCCGCCACTCGCTGAGCGCCTGCGCGATAATCGGCGCCATCGCGCCGCCCAGTATCCCGCCGGCATTGAACGCAACCGACGCACCGGTGTAGCGGACATGGACGGGGAACAGCGCCGTGAGCCAGCTCCCCAGCGGGCCATAGACAAGCCCCATCACGAACAGCGCCGCCGCAAGACCCAGGAATATGATCAGCCAGCTCCCCGATGCGAGCGCCGGTCCGAAGACGAAGCCGATAAGGATCGTCGCCCCGCATCCCCACGTCAGCACGCGCTGCGCGCTCGTCGCGTCGCTGACATAGCCGGCGAAGACGATCCCGGCGGCCATGAACAGGATTGCGCCGAGCTGGACCAGAAGGAATTGCTCCTTCGGATAGCCGAGCGTCGTCGTCCCGTGTGCGAGCGCGAAGCTGGTCGCGAGATAGAAAATTGCGAAGCAGGCGACGACGGCGAAAATGCCGGCGAGCGTGGCGACCAGATGCGCGCGCAGCAACTCGCCGACGGGAACCGCGACGGGAGCCTCTTGCTTCAGCGCTTCGGCGAAGTCGGGCGTCTCGCCGATCTTGAGCCTGATCCACAGCCCCAGCCCCACGAGAACGGCCGAAAACAGGAAAGGAATGCGCCAGCCCCAGCTGGTGAAATCGGCATCGGACAGGGTCAGGCCGAGGATCAGGAACAGCCCGTTCGCGGCGATGAAGCCGACCGGTGCGCCGAGTTGCGGGAACATGCCGAAACGCGATTTCCATCCGGGCGGTGCATTCTCGACCGCGAGCAATGCCGCCCCGCCCCATTCGCCGCCAAGCCCGAAGCCCTGCCCGAACCGCAATATGCAAAGGAGCAGCGGCGCGACCCAGCCGGCCATCGCATAGGTCGGCAGAAAGGCGATCAGCAGCGTCGATCCGCCCATCAGCATCAGCGAGGCCACGAGCGTCGACTTGCGGCCGATCCGGTCGCCATAATGGCCGAACACGACCGCGCCGACCGGCCTTGCAAAGAAGGCGAGGCCAAAGGTCATGAAGCTGTACATCAGCTGCGCCGAGGCCGATTCTGCCGGAAAGAACAGCGGTCCGAAGACCAGCGCCGCCGCGGTCCCGTAGATATAGAAATCGTAGAATTCGACCGCCGTGCCGACGAGGCTGGCGGCGAGGATGCGCCGGTGCTTGCGATATGGTGCCAGATCCACGGGCAATACCCCTCCCCATTCGTTCCGGCGCGCTTTGACCGCCTTTTGGGGCCGTGCGCAAGGCGTATCGACATTGGCGCAGCATCGCTTCCCGCGCTAGACGGGGCCCATGGAAGATTTTCACCTCGGGCGGTTCGGCGTTGTCGGCACCGGACGCGTGGCGCAGGCACTGGCGCTGGCTCTTGCCGGTCGGTCAGCCGAACCGCCATGCATCTGGGGCCGCGCGCCCGAACGAGCGCGCGCCGTATCGGCACGGACCGGCGGCGAGGTCGCGGCATCGCTGGAAGAGCTGGCCGCTGCTTGCGACGTCATTGTCCTCGCCGTGTCCGACGATGCGATCGCTTCGGTCGTCGAAGACCTCACGCGCCTATGGCCTGCAGGCTCCAATCGCTTCGTCTTTCATGTCGGCGGTAAAAGCGGTGCCGCAATTCTCGACCCACTCCGGGCCTGCGGCGCGCTCACGGCCGCGATCCATCCCGCCATGACCTTTACGGGCGATCCCGAGAGGGAGATCGTGCGGATGGCGGAGGCGCGTTTCGCCGTTACCGGCGCGTCGAGCGACGCCCTCACGCCCGCCCGGGAGGTCGTTGCGCGCCTTGGCGGAATCGCGGTCGAGGTCGGCGAGGAGCAGCGGACGCTCTATCATGCGGCGCTTTGCCACGCCTCCAACCATCTAGTCACGCTGCTGGCCGGCGCGTTGGGCGCCCTGGCCCGAGCCGGGGTCGACGATGCCGCCGCGCTGGTCGCGCCGCTTGTACGCGTGGCGCTCGAAAATAGCCTCGACCGCGGTTTCGCTGCGCTGTCCGGCCCCGTGCTGCGCGGCGATGTCCAGACGGTCGAAGACCATGTCGCGGCGCTTCGCGTCGAATGTCCCGAACTGCTCGCCGCCTATCGGGCGATGGCGCTGGCCACGGCCGAGGAACTGGATCGCAGAGGTGCCGCAAGGAACGGCGGCGCTCTGCGCGACGCGCTGAAATGAACCGCAGCATACTGGACAGCTTCGTCGCTGTTCCCTAATCGTTCGCGCGTGAACGATACCTCCGCCTCGATGCCCGACCTTAGCCGTCCCCACCCTTCGGACCCGCCCTATCTGCAAGGGCTCAACGGCCCGCAACGACAGGCGGTGCTGACGACCGAGGGGCCGGTGCTGATGCTCGCGGGCGCCGGAACGGGCAAGACCGCCGCATTGACTGCTCGCCTTGCGCACATCATCGCGACGCGCCGTGCCTGGCCTTCCGAAATCCTGGCGGTCACCTTCACCAACAAGGCAGCGCGCGAAATGCGCGAGCGGATCGGACGGATGATCGGCGATGCGGTCGAGGGGATGCCCTGGCTCGGAACCTTCCACAGCATCTGCGCCAAGATGCTGCGCCGCCATGCCGAACTGGTGGGCTTGCAGAACAATTTTGCGATCCTCGATACCGATGACCAGCTACGCGTGCTGAAGCAGATCATTCAGTCCGAGGGGCTCGACGAGAAGCGCTGGCCGGCGCGCCAGCTCGCCGGGCTCATCGACAAGTGGAAGAACCGTGGCCTGACCCCTGCCGATCTCGATGCGGCAGACAAGGAAGCTTATGCCGACGGTAAGGGCCAGCATTTCTATGCGCTTTATCAGGCCCGGTTGAAGACGCTCAACGCCTGCGACTTCGGCGACCTGCTGCTCCATATGCTGGTGATCCTGAAGACGCACCGCGATGTGCTGGAGCAATATCAGCAGCGCTTCAAATATGTGCTCGTCGACGAATATCAGGACACCAACGCCAGCCAGTATCTCTGGCTTCGCCTGCTCGCACAGGCACGCAAGAATATCTGCTGCGTTGGTGATGACGACCAATCGATCTATTCGTGGCGCGGCGCCGAGGTTGCCAACATCCTGCGCTTCGAAAAGGATTTTCCCGGCGCAACGGTGATCCGGCTCGAGCAGAATTATCGCTCGACCCCGCAGATCCTCGCTGCCGCCTCGGCGCTGATCGCTCAAAACAGCGACCGTCTCGGCAAGACGCTGTGGACCGATCTCGACGCAGGCGACAAGGTGCGCGTTGTCGGCGTCTGGGACGGCCCCGAGGAAGCGCGGCGGATCGGCGAGGAACTCGAGACGCTCCAGCATCGCAAGGTCAGCCTCGACCGCACCGCGATCCTCGTCCGCGCGCAATTCCAGACGCGCGAGTTCGAAGACCGCTTCATCGCGATCGGTATGCCGTACCGTATCGTCGGCGGCTTTCGCTTCTACGAGCGCGCCGAAATTCGCGACGCCCTCGCCTACCTTCGCCTCGTCCAGTCGAACGCCGACGATCTCGCATTCGAACGGATCGTCAACGTTCCCAAGCGCGGGCTTGGCGACAAGGCGCTCTCGCGCATCCATCAGTTCGCGCGGATCGAGCGCGCACCGCTCTTCCACGCGGCGTCGCGGATCACCGAAACCGACGAGCTGACGCCGCAGGCGCGCCGCCAGCTCGCGAACTTCATCGCGCAGATGCGGAATTGGCAAAGCAAGGCGAACGAGCTGTCGCATCCCGAGCTGACCCAGCTGATCCTCGACGAATCGGGTTATACCGCGATGCTGCAGGCCGACCGCAGCGCCGAAGCCGCAGGGCGTCTGGAGAATCTTTCCGAACTTGTCCGTGCGATGGAGGAATATGAGTCGCTCGAGGCCTTCCTCGAGCATGTCAGCCTCGTCATGGACCGCGATAATGACGACCAGACCGAGACCGTCACGATCATGACGATCCACGCCGCCAAGGGGCTGGAGTTCGACCATGTCTTTCTGGCGGGCTGGGAGGACGGCGTCTTTCCGTCACAGCGCTCGATGGACGAAGGTGGCACCGCAAGCCTCGAAGAGGAACGCCGCCTCGCCTATGTTGCGATCACGCGGGCGCGGCAGCGCGCGAGCATCTATCATGCCGCGAACCGGCGCATCTATGGCCAGTGGATGAGCAGCATCCCGAGCCGCTTCATCGCCGAAATCCCGCCCGAACATGTCGACAGCGAGAACAGCTTCGGCGGTGGCCAAAGTCTGTGGCGCGCAAACTGGTCGGCGCAGGGCGATCCCTTTGCCCATGTCGCCGAGCGCCAGCCGGCGCGCACGATGACCCGCGGCCCGGCCTGGCAACGCGCCCTTGCCTCTTCGTCGACCGTCACGCGGGCGCCTGCGCCCAGCGAAAAGGGGCCTGCCGCATCGGTCGGCGCCAAACCCCGATCCGATCTCGCGATCGGGATGCGTGTCTTTCACGAGAAGTTCGGATATGGCGAGATCATCGACGTCGACGGCAACAAGCTCGAAGTCGAATTCGATCAGGCCGGCAGCAAAAGGGTTTTGGACGGCTTCGTCAAATCCGCCTGATTTTTATTGTCAACTATATCGGTTATGATATGCCATCTCCTGCGGCCAACGAGTCGCGCTTTGGGAGAATCTTCATGCGAAATAAGCTCTTAGCGGGCGCGATGGCGCTCGCCTTGGTCGGCTGCGGTGAAAAAGCAGCTGAGGATGCAAGCGTTTCGACTTCCAGCCCCGCGGTATCAGAAGAGGCCGCCAGCGACGCTGCGGCTCCGGATGTCGCGCTCAATGCCGCGCCGGGCGTCGCCTTCGATTATTCCTATACCTTCCGCCTTGCCGATGACCGGATATCCAAAGTACAGGAAGAGCATGCAGCGGCGTGCGAAACGCTGGGCGTCCAGCGCTGCCGCATCGTCGACGTCCGCTATCAGCTCAACGATGAAAAGCTCGTCGAAGCGCAGACTCAGTTCAAGCTCGACCCCGGCATTGCCCGCAAATTCGGTGCGGGCGCGATCGCCAGCGTCGAAAAGGCAGAAGGCGTGCTCGCCGACGCGAGCGTCAATGGCGAGGATGTCGGCACCGAAATTCTTGCATCGCAGCAGCGCAGCGCGGGTTCGGAGGCTGAAATCGCAAGGCTGGAGCAGCGGCTGAAGCAAGGCGGACTGGACAAGCGCGAACGCGCCGAATTGCAGTCGCAGATCGGCGCGCTCCGCGGACAGCTTGGCGAAGAACGGCAGAACCGTCGTGCCGGCGAGGCGCGGATCGCATGGACGAGCGTGGCGTTCAACTATGCCAGCGACGGCGGCCTGCCCGGCATCGGCAACGAGAATCCGTTCAGCAACGCGTGGACTACCCTGCTGGGTAGCGGCGGCACGCTGTTGTCCGTCCTGCTCGTCGCCGGTGCAGCGATCCTGCCATGGGCACTGCTCGTAGGCCTGATCATCTTCCTGTGGCGCCGCTTCCGCGGGCGGCCGACCGAACCGCCGGCACCTGCGGCATAAGCGTTTCGGGCCGGGGGCAGGCACGGTCTGTCCCCGGTCGATACGCTTTGCCGATTTGAGGAGGGGTCGCTGGTGGAGCCGAGGGGAATCGAACCCCTGACCTCTGCAGTGCGATTGCAGCGCTCTCCCATCTGAGCTACGGCCCCGCGACGGGCGGCTCTTAACGCTACAGATTGACAGTGGCAACGGCTTTTCTGACCTTCGTCATTCGGTCCATTTGAATTCGGTCGCCGGCAAAATGGGGGTGTGGGGACTATGGCCAAGGCATGGCATCTGACCAGCCGTCCGCAAGGACTGCCGTCGATCGACAATTTCGCGCTGCGTGATCTTCCCGACGAGCCGCTCGAGGCCGACCAGCTTCGCATCCGCAATGTCTGGCTGTCCGTCGATCCCTATATGCGCGGACGGATGAACGACGCGAAAAGCTATGCGGCCGGATTTCAGATCGACCATCCGATGACGGGCGGCGCAATCGGCGAAGTTCTGGAAAGCCGGATGGAAGGCTTTGCGCCCGGCGATCTCATCCTGCACATGGGCGGCTGGCGCGACGGTGGGATCATCGGCCTCGACATGATGCCGAACAAATTGCCGGTGGGCCTGCTCGAAGCCGGCCTGCCCCCGCAGACTTTCCTCCATAATATGGGGCTCACCGGCGGTACGGCGTGGATTGGCCTGCTCCGTGTCGCAGCCGCGAAGCCCGGCGATACGATATTCGTGTCCGCAGCGGCGGGTGCTGTCGGTTCGGCGGTCGTCCAGATTGCCAAGGCCCGCGAAATGACAGTTATCGGTTCGGCGGGCGGCGCCGAGAAATGCGCCTGGGTCAGCGACCTCGGTGCCGACGCGGTGATCGACTACAAAGCGGGAGCCGTGCTGCCGCAGCTTGCGGGGGCGCTCGAAACGCTCGGAAAACCCGGCATCGATGTCTATTTCGACAATGTCGGCGGCGAACATCTCGACGCGGCCTTTGCAACCGCCAATGATTTCGCGCGCTTCGCGATCTGCGGCATGATCGACGTCTATAACGACGGCAAGGTGCAGGAGATGCAGTATCTCGTCCGTTCGATCCCCGCGCGCATCCGCATGGAAGGGTTCATCTACACCGACCAGTTCATCGACTGTGCCGATGAATTTTATGCCGACATGGGCGGATTGATCGCAAGCGGCGCAGTGACGATACGCGAGACGGTGCGCGACGGGCTGGAAGCCGCGCCGGATGCCTTCCTCGGCCTCTTCTCGGGCGAGAATATCGGGAAAATGCTCGTCCGACTCTGACGCCGGACGAAGCCGTCAGCTTCCGAAACCGACCGAGAGGAATCCCGGCATCGGGCCGTTCCAGCCGTCGTCGGGACCGTCGTCGTCGTGCCGCTGCGTCGGCGCAGGCTTGCGCCCTGCATCCTTTTTGGGCGCGTCCGAACGCTTTGCTTCCGTGCGCCGCGGTTCGCGGTCTGCCTTGGGCGCCTCGGCCTTTGGCGCGTCGGCCTTGACCCGTGCGCCGCGATCCGAGCGTCCGCCGCGACGCGGTTCGCGCCGTTCGTCGGTGCTGCGATCGGGCTGGTTCTCACGCTCGGCGGGACCGGCGTCATGAACAGGAATCTGGTAACCGGTCAGCTTCTGGATATTGTCCAGCGCTTCGTCATCCGACGGCGTGACAAGCGTGAAGGCCCTGCCCTTCGCCCCCGCGCGGCCCGTGCGGCCGATACGGTGGACATAATCGTCGGGATGCCAGGGCGCATCGAAGTTGAAGACATGGCTCACGCCCTTGACGTCGAGCCCGCGCGCCGCGACGTCCGATGCAACGAGGACGTTGATCGTCCCCGCCTTGAAGCGGTCGAGTTCGGCGATGCGGCTCGACTGGTCCATGTCGCCATGGATCTCGCCCGCCTGGTAGCCATAGCGCTGAAGCGATTTCGCCAGCTCGCGCACGGTCGTCTTGCGATTGCAAAAGATGATCGCGGTGCTGATGTCCTCGGCTTCGAGCAGGCCGCGCAGCGTGTCGCGCTTGCCGCGCTCTGACGTCTTGACCACGAACTGCTCGATATTCTCGTTCCGGCTCGCCGGACGCGCGACTTCGATCGTCTTCGGATTCGACAGGAATTTGTCGGCCAGCTTCTTGATCGGCGGCGGCATCGTCGCGGAGAAGAGCAGGGTCTGCCGATTCGCAGGCAGCTTGGTGCAGATATTCTCGATGTCGGGGATGAAGCCCATGTCGAGCATGCGGTCGGCTTCGTCGATCACGAGCAGGTTGCAACCGGTGAGCAGGATCTTGCCGCGTTCGAACAGGTCCATCAGGCGGCCCGGCGTCGCGATCAGCACGTCGACACCCTTTTCGAGCGCCTTCACCTGATCGCCCATCTGCACGCCGCCAATCAGCAACGCCATCGAAAGCTTGTGATACTTGCCGTATTTCTCAAAATTTTCCGCGACTTGCGCGGCAAGTTCGCGCGTCGGCTCGAGGATCAGCGACCGCGGCATTCGCGCCCGAGCGCGGCCATGCGCGAGAATGTCGATCATCGGCAGCACGAAAGACGCGGTCTTGCCCGTGCCCGTCTGGGCGATGCCGATCATGTCGCGCATCATCAGCACGGACGGAATTGCACCCGCCTGAATCGGGGTCGCTTCGCTGTAGCCCGATTCATCGATCGCGCGCAAAAGTTCGTCGGAAAGGCCGAGGTCGGCAAATTTCATAAGGTCAAACTGTCCGGAAAATGTTTCAGCACGGCGTCCCACGCCAACCGTTGCTGCTGGCGCCATTGGGGAAACGTCCGGAAAAGTCAAGAAAAGGCGTCGGTCGCTCCAAGAATCAATCGTCGTCGCGCGCAACCGGAACCATCAGGCGAAATTTCTCGATTTGGCACTTGGCCCCTGTCCGCGCGTGAATCTCGTCGCGATCCTCGCATAGCTGCCCGTCCTTGGTGCCTTGCATGTAAAAACCCGCGTAAAAATCGAGCGCCCGGCATCCGCGATTGAGCTGCGCACGAAAGCGCTGCTTCTGCTTCGTGATCAGATCGATACTGTCACGCTGCGTCGCCTGCATACCCATGATGTTCCGCATCGCGACACATTTGGGTGCCTTCTTCTCTTTCCATTCGACGGGAGCCTGCCGCACCCGCATTTCGGGGGCCGGCGCTGCGGAGAAGTTGTTGAGCGACGAGCGCTGCGCCGGTACGCGAATGATCAACTGCTGCTCGATCACCACCTGCCAGAAACCGGCAGTCGCCTCGCCCGGCGCGGGAATCGATACGGCGACCAGCGGTTCGGGTGGCGTTGAAGGCATTGGTGCATCGGCAGCCGGCGCCCACAGCATCGCCAACAGGGCGGCAGCGGTCAGCACGATCGTGCGGCCGTCCTTCCGGCGCCCTGACAGACGTTGATCTTCACCCGCAGCTCCCGCTTCGATGCTGGACGAAAAGTCGCATATCGTCCATCGCCCCCTTTAACGCCTATGATTGAACATCAAATGAATTGATGTCGAGAGCTCTGCGGCCACTCGACGTCAATTTACGGAGGCCATTTGGCATGACGCGTCCCCCAACGCCTGCGCTGCTAGCCCGGCTGGCAGACCTTCTGGGTCCGAAAGGCTTCAGCATCGATCCCGATGTTCTGGCGCCGTGGCTGACCGACTGGCGCGGCAAATATCATGGCAAGGCGGCAGCCATGCTGTCACCGGCAACGACCGAAGAAGCCGCTGCCGTTGTTGCGCTGTGCGCGGCCGAAGGCGTTGCTCTTGTCCCGCAAGGCGGGAACAGCGGCATGGTCGGCGGCGCCACGCCCGACGCCTCGGGCGACCAGCTTCTGCTCAGTCTGCGGCGGATGAACTGGATCCGCCGTATCGATGCCCCAGCGCAGATCATGATCGCCGAAGCCGGCGTGATTCTGGAACACCTCCACCATGCCGCGCTCGACCAAGGGCTTCGCTTCCCGCTCACCCTCGGCGGCAAAGGCTCTGCGACCGTGGGCGGGTTGGTGTCGACCAACGCCGGCGGAACGCAGGTTTTGCGCCACGGCACGATGCGCGCGCTCGTCGCGGGGGTCGAGGCGGTGTTGCCCGACGGGAGCATCTTCGACGGCCTCGCGCCGCTCAAGAAGGACAATCGGGGCTATGACCTCAGGCATCTGCTTTGCGGAGCCGAAGGAACGCTGGCGATCGTCACCGCAGCAAGCCTGCATCTGGTCCCCGCCGCGGCGGCGCGACAGACGGCGTGGATCGGCCTGCAATCACCCGACGACGCTTTGGTCCTGCTCCGCCGCCTCGACGCGGCGCTCGGCAATGTTCTCGAAGGTTTCGAGATTATTCCGCATCGCAGCCTTGAAGCCGTGCTGCGCCACATTCCACAGACGCGCCAGCCGCTGGGCGCGGCGAGCCCCTGGTATGCGCTCGTCGAGCTCGCCGGAAACGATAGCGAGGCGCTCGGGCGCGGTCTGGAAGGCGAATTGACGAAGGCGATCGAGACTGGGCTCGCCGAAGACGCCGCGATCGCCAAGAGTGATCGGGAGAGCGACGATTTCTGGCGGCTGCGCGATTCGATTTCGGAGGCCGAGCGAGCCGAAGGGCCGGCGCTACAGCATGACGTGAGCGTTCCGGTCGACCTGATGCCGCGGTTCATCGCCGACAATCCCGCGCGCCTCGCAACCGCCTTCCCCGGCATCCGTACGGTGTCATTCGGCCATCTGGGTGACGGCAATATTCATCACCACGTCCAGCCGCCCCAAGGCGTCGATGCCGCCTCATGGCTTGCCGAACACGGCCTGGAAGCGAGCCGGATCGTTTACACCCATGTCGTCGAGCTGGGAGGCTCGATCTCGGCCGAGCATGGCATCGGGCAGATGAAGCGCGATATGCTGGCGGCGCTCGACAGCCCCGCGCGGCTCGCCGCCCTGCGAGCCATCAAGGCGGGCCTCGACCCTGCGGGTCTGTTCAATCCCGGCAAACTGATTGGCTGATCCCGGCGGCGGTCCATGCCATCGCCCCTTGCGCCGCGCGGCGCCTGCCAATAAGGCGCGCCATTACCCATTTTGTCCCGGAGCCTCCGGGGCACCCGATCCGGAGTTCGACCATGGCCACCGCGCCCGACAATAGCTTCCCGATTTTCTATAACGATCTCATCCCGCTTTCGAGTGTCGATCATGCGGATTACCGCGCGCGTCCGCTCGACAATGCCGAATTCCTGGTGCACCAGCATGCCGTTCCGCTGACGTCGGACGAGTTCGTGTCGGCATGCCGCTTTTACCCGATCGTCTTTTCGGCCGGTGAAAACCCGGTCCCGCTGGCGCTGATGGGCCTCAATGAAGGCGTGAACACGTTCGTGGACGCCGAGGGTAAGCTGCTCAATCCGGTCTATGTTCCGGCCTATATCCGTCGCTATCCGTTCCTTCTCGCCCGCCTCAATCCCGACAGCGAAGACCTGTCGCTCTGCTTCGACCCGACCTCGCCGGCGATCGGCAAGTTCGACGAAGGCGACGCGCTGTTCGAAAACGGTCAGCCGACCGAGCCTGTCAACGCGATCCTCGAATTCTGCAAGAATTTCGAGGAAGCCGGCCAGCGTACCGGTTTTCTGATGGAAGAGCTGAAGAAAGCCGACCTGCTGATGGATGGCGAAGTCGCGATCCAGCCCGATGGCAGCGACAAGCCCTATATCTATCGCGGCTTCCAGATGGTCGACGAAAACAAGCTGCGCGAACTGCGCGGCGACGTCCTGCGCAAGATGATGCAGAACGGCAGCCTCGGCCTCGTCTTTGCACACCTCTTCTCGCTGCAGTTGATGCGCGAAGTCTTTGCCGAGCAGGTCAAGGCTGGCAAGGTGCCGGAACTTATGCAGGTTCCGACCGTCTGAGGAGACTGATATGGCCACCATCGCCGATGCCGGAACGACCACCGATCCGCGCTACACGAAGGTGGCCATATGGCTGCACTGGCTGATCGGCCTGGCGGTGATCGTGAATATCGGTCTCGCGATGCTGACGGAAGATATGCCCCGCGAGGCCCATCGCACCGCGATGGACATCCACAAAGGGCTGGGCATGGCGATTCTCGCACTCACCCTACTCCGCATCCTGTGGCGTCTGGTTCACCGGGCACCGCCGCTTCCGCCCGAGACGCCCGGCTGGGAAAAATGGGCGAGCCGGATCGTGCATTTTCTCTTCTATGCGTTGCTCATCCTGTTGCCGCTGTCGGGCTGGGTATGGATGTCGGCCGCCGATCGGCCGATCGACTTCTTCGGTTTGTTCACCATCCCGTCGATTGTCGCACCCGACAAATTGCTGTCAGACACCATGCACGAGCGGCATGAGGTTCTGGGGCTGACGATGCTGACGCTGGTTGCCATCCACCTGCTGGTAGTGGCCAAGCATCAGTTCATTGATCGAAATAGACAGCTTTCGCGAATGAACCCGTTTTGACGCGGAAAACCCGTTTTGACGCGGAAGCTTCCGCAGTCAAAAATCGATCGCGATGCCTTTGAGTTCCCAGTCGCCGTATCGCACGGGGTTCCGCCCGCCCGGCTGGTCTTCGGCCTTGTCCTCGCAGATCGGCGCGGGCGACGGCACGGGGCTGTTCGTCCAGTTCGCCGGCGCTTTCACATGGGCCGGTCGCGCGGTTGCTCGCGGGGTGCCGCCCATATCGCTTTTTCCTTCTTTCGCGGTCATGATCCCCGCAACATAGGATATCCCTTGCCCCACGCCAACCACCGACATGGCTGATCGCCGTCCCCGCCGCGGTCGCGGCCCCGCCGAAGCCGATCCGCCGGGCACGGCGTTGCGCCGCGCCGCGCTGCGGCTGCTCGATGCCGTGCTTCGTCGCGGCGACCCTCTCGATATCGCGGCGCACGCTGCAACGCAGGGGCTCGCCCCCTCCGACCGCGCCTTCGCGATCGCGATCGTGTCCGAAACACTGCGCTGGATGGTCGATATCGACGGTCTGATCGATAGTGCAACCGAACAGATCCTGCCCGAAGATGTGAAATCGCGCGCAGTATTACGGCTCGCGCTGGCGCAATTGCTGGTTCTCAAGACGGCCCCGCACGCCGTCGTTTCAACCGCTCTGCCGTTGGTCGCCGGTGGGCCGCGACGGCTGGTGCACGCCCTGCTGTCGCGCGCGCAACAAGAGGAATGGAAGCTGCCCGACAGCGCCAACCTTCCCGAAGGCGTCGCCGAGCGATGGGCCGCGCAGTGGGGCGACGATATCGTCGCGTTGGCCGCGGCATCGTGGAGCGCACCGCCACCGATTGATCTGAGTTTCGCATCCGAGCCCGCCGACGGCGAGTGGGCCGATGCGATATCGCTCGCGCCGCTGCATCGCCGTCTTCCGCGCGGTCAGGCGGTCGAGACGATGCCCGGCTATCAAGCGGGCGGATGGTGGGTTCAGGATCTCGCCGCCAGCCTGCCGGCGCGCCTGTTCGGCGAAGGCAAGGGCAAAACCCTTCTCGATCTGTGCGCCGCCCCTGGCGGCAAGACCATGCAGCTCGCAGCCGCAGGCTGGAATGTCGTCGCGGTCGACTCGAGCACCAAGCGGCTCGCGAGGCTTTCGGACAATCTGGCACGTACCGGGCTTTCGGCGGAGGTCGTCCAGGGCGATATTCGCAAATGGGCGCCCGATGCACCGGTCGACGCCATCCTGCTCGACGCGCCTTGCACCGCGACCGGCATCTTCCGGCGCCATCCCGACGTGCTGCACCGTATCGAGCCGCGGCAGATCGACGAGATGGCGGCGCTCCAGGCAGAATTGCTCGACCGGTCTGCGGCATGGCTCAAGCCGGGCGGGATACTGGTCTATGCCACCTGCTCGCTGGAGCGCGCCGAAGGCGAGGATCAGATTGCCGCCTTCCTCGACCGCCACGATGGCTGGACGGTCGATCCGGTAAAGGCGGACGAACCGCCACCAGCTATCGTGCCCGATGGTGAGGGCTTTGTCCGTACCCTGCCGGGCCTGCTTGCCGATGCAGGAGGCCTTGATGGCTTCTTCGTCGCGCGACTGCGCGCGCCGTCAGGCTGACCGGCGCGAGAGGCGGTAGAGCGCCAGCTCGCCATAATCCTTGGCGAGCCGGACCTTGCCGACATAGTCGCAATCGAAATCGCGCGCATTTTCCAGCGCCAGCATCGCAGCGAGCGGCTGGGTGCAATAGACCTGCCCAACCAGCGTAACAGGTTCGATCCGCGCAGTGCGGGTCACTTCGGTCCCGTACCATAGCTCGTTCCCCACCACGGGGTCTGTACCGCGATAGATAGGCCCGAAATGGATGCCGGTCCGCATCCCGGCGCGTTGCCCGTCCAGCCGGAGCTCTGCCGGCAGCACGTCGAGCTTTTCCTGCATCGCGAGCGCGATCCGGGCGGCGGTTGCCGGATTATCGACCACCGCATAGACCGCGTCGCCCCAGGTATTGCGGAAGAGTACCGAGGCGCCGAATTCATCGAGAATGCGGCCGATCCCGCCCATTACCTCGTTCGCGAAGATCGGCAGTTCGGCTTCCCCAAGTTTCGAGAAACCGGCGAAATCGGCAAAGAGGATGGCATAAAGCCCGCGCCGTGTTCCCTCGGGCGGCTTCGGCGCGGGCGGAAAATCGAGGTTGCGGTCGAGATCGCCGACGGCGATCGTTACTGTCTCGCCTCCCTGCCCCTGCCATAGCGCGATATCGGCGTTCGTTCCGGCAATTTCGGCGCCCGAACGCGCAGCTACCGCCGGATCGACCACCGCGAGTTGGACCGCCACCGTCTCAAGCTCACGGGCGCGAAGCTTGGCTAATCCCATCGCGGTGTGCGAACCGAGGATGAACTGGCAGTCGTCACTGACATAGCCCGCGGTGCTGGCAAAATGGACCATCGCCGCTTCGTCGCGGCAACGGCGATAGCGTGGCACCCAATCCTCGCCGCCCGATTGCACCGACTGCGCGACGAAGTCATCCTCAGCGAATGGCAGCACGATCGTAAGGTCGATGCCCCGTTCCAGGGCCGCTTCGGCGAACAATATGTCGGCGCCGCACGCGAGCGGTCCGATGAGCGCCGACAATGGTTGCGCATCGAGCGCTGCGTTGATCGCCTTCACTGCGTTTGCTTCGCCCTCGCCACCCGCGCGGAACATTCGTCCGCAATAGACGCCGACCGGCGAGGGGCGCAGCAAGGCGGTGATTGCCGCGGCATGATCGGCCGCAACGGCTCCGCTCGCCGCAAGCCGCGCAATCTGACGACATGTCGACGCGCGATCCCCGGCACGACTGCCCGCCTGTCCATTCGCGGCGCGGGCATGGAGCAAGGCTTCATCGCACCGGCCCAGCAGCAGCAGCGCCTCGACTAAGGTCGCCTGATCCCAATAATTGTCGGCCGCTGCATTGCTTGCAATCGGCCCGGCAAAGGCCGCAGCGCGCTCGCGCTCGCCGAGCATGGCGTAGAGGCTCGCGGCGTTGATCGCCGGAAAATCGGCGCCCGACGCCTGAAAGGCGTGGTCATAGGCAGCGGCGGCCCTGCGGAGGAACGTCGCACGCTCGGCGCCATCATGATCGAAAGCCTCGTCTTTCCAGATCCGCCCTGCGAGAGCGAGACTGTCGACGTCGCCCTCCGCTGCCAGGTCGAGCTGCTCGTAAAGATGCATTGCGCCAAGGCTGTCGCCCGATGCCGCAAGCGCCCGCACCATCAGATAGCGCAGCCGCGGGCTCTCGATCCCGTCGCGCCGCGCCGCGGCGGCGCAGTCAAAGGCGCTGAGCGCGTCCCCCTCGCCCAGCCGCTGGGCGACTTCGGCCTCGATAGCGGCGGCGGATGCCGTCATTGTGTGCCGGTTTCGACCGACTTCAACAGCGCGACATTCGCTTTTTCGGTCGCCGACAGATCGACCGTGTCGCTGGTCGGCCGATACCAGGAGAACTGCCCGAAATGCGCTTGCAGGCCCGGGTCCTTGAAGCGGAAGCCCTTGCGCGCGAAAATCTCGTTGCGGGCGATACGGGCCTGATCCGCACTGAGACCTGCGACATCGGCCGCGCTCAGTGCGCGCGTCGACGAATCGGCAATGATGGCGCCATCGGCGGTCGATGCCGTCGAGGGCTTTGCCGCAGCGCCCGCACCGCCTTCGACGATCCGGATATACTTGCGGAACATGAAGCCCGTCGTGCCGTCGGCCTTGCGCACCCGCCACCACTGGCCGGACTGCTTGTAGGTGAGGAATTTCTCGCCCTCGAGCACCTTGCCGACAATCGCCGTGCTGCTGCCCTGCCCGGCGCGAATGTTGGTGAAGCCATCCGGATCATCGATCACCGCTGCAAGCGTGAAGGCTTCCGCAGGGGTTGCGGCCGCGGTTGTGGCGGCTGGCGTATCGGCGGCGGGCGTCGCGGCAGCCTCCGTCGCGGGCGTATTCGTCGCGGGTGCCGAAGACGGCTGGAGGATTTTCCAAGCCAGGAGTGCGAGCGCGACCACCGCGAGACCCAGCAATGCCCACGGAAGGAAGGACGATTTTTGAGCCGCAGGCTGGACCTGCGGTTCGACGGGCGCCGGCTTCGGGGTCGCCGCCGGTGGCGGCGGAGCAGCGGATTGAACGGCTTCGCGGCCGCACAGTTCTTCGAGGCTCATCAGAACCTTGCTCCAACCGCGGTGCCCGGGTTCTCCCTGCCAGTCGCTGAGATCGGCAAACTGGATCTGGTTGAAAGGCAGCGGCGGCATCACGTCGTCGATCGCGGTCTGCACCAGCTTTTTCTGGTTCCGCGCAACATCGGCTTCGGCGCGCACCCATTCGGATTGCGCCGACTGGTGCGACCAGACGACGATCGCGGCCTTCGCATTGCCGATCTTTTCGGTGATCACATCGCCATAGGAGCGGTGCGGCGGCAGCTCGGCGTCCCACCACACCTCATATCCCGCAGCGGTCACGGCCGCCGCGATATCGGCCACCCGCGCCTTGTTATCGCGCGAATAGGAAATGAAAACATCAACCATGGCTAGCCCCTTCGCTGAAGAGGCTAGCCGTGGGTCGTTCGATTCGCCAGCCTCAGAAGACTGCCTTCGGCGCTTCTTCTTTCATCATCGCGGCGCGGACCATCGGGATCGGCGGACCTCCGTAGGACAGGAACTCGTCGTGGAACGCCTTCCACTTCGTCCTGTCGCCCGCCCCGCCGTTTTTGGCTGTCCAGTCCTCGCGGAGCTTGCGGATCATCAGCTTGCCCATCGTGTAATTGAGATAGAGCGGATCATAGGTGCCCCGCGCGGCCTGCTGCTGCGCATTTCCGGCATCCTGATAGCATTGCTCCTTGAACAGCTTCTCGCTGTCGGCGACGGTCATGCCCTTGGTGTGAAGTCCGATCGCCGACAGGTAGCGGCAATCGCGAAGCAGGGCATTCGACAGCTGACCGATATGCGTTTCAGGGTCGCCGTTGCCGAGTCCCGCATCCCACATCATCTCTTCGGTATAATGCGCCCAACCCTCGGCGAAGGCGTAGCCGACGAACAGCTTGCCGAAGATGCTTTCGGAGCGATTCGAGTGGAGGAAGTTCAGGAAGTGACCCGGCCACACCTCGTGGACCGAGGTGAAGAGCAGATCCTTCTTGCCCGGAACGAATGCATCCTGCGTTGCCTTGTCCCACGCCGGATCGGGCGGCGAGATATAGTAAACCGACGGCAGGCCTTTCTCATACGGCCCCGGAATGTCGATATAGGCGCTGTTCTGACGGTTATAGGGCGGCGATTCCTCGACCTTGGCCTGTTCGGTACCCGGGATCGAAACCAGATCCTTTTCGACGAGGAACGCGCGAAGCGCCGGCAGTTGGCGCCGCGCTTCGGCGACCGGCCCGCCTTCGGGCTTGTCTGAATTCATCTTCTTCATGCAGTCGGCGATCGTCATGCCGGCGGCGTAGGTCGCGCACGCAGCCTTCAGCGCATCCTGGTTGCGCTTGAGGTCGGCCTGACCGATACGTTCCAGCTCGTCGAGCGGTGTGTCGACCGCCTCGTTGGTCAGGATCATCTTCGCGAACTTGTCGGCGCCGATCGCGTAGCCATCGGGGGTTCCGGGCTTCGACCCGATATAGGCGGCGAGATCCTTCATCGCCGCCGCGGCCTTCGCCGCAGCCTCGTCGAACTGCTTCTGCAGTTCCGGATCCTTGACCTCGGCAAAGGCCTTTTTCGCGTCACCGGTGTAATAGTCGGCAAAGCCCCCGAAGCCCGACGTGCCATATTTGACGAAAGTGGCAGGCAGCGGCAGCTTGACGTTCGCCTTGATCTGCTCGGTCGCCGCCGGAACTTTCTGCGCATAGGCGATGAACGCCTTCATCCGCGTCGTCGCATCGGCATAAGGGCGCGCAATATAGACGTTCGGGTCAAGCTGACCCACATACCAGGCGGGGTTCTTGTGCGGGAAATCGGCATCCTGCAGGAAGAAGAGCTGGCCCTGCGCGACATGCACCAGATAGTCGCGCTCGAACTTTTCGGCGTCGGTCATCTGGCCGTCGAACGCCTTGGCATCGGCGATGGTCTTTTCGAGAAAGTCGGTCTGCTTCTTGAGACCTTCGGCCGACCAGTCGGGAAGCTGGCCGTCGAATTCATGCTTGCCCTGATAAACCGCAAAATTCGGGTTCAACGGGAAATAGCCGGTCAGGAAATTGTCGCGAAACTCGGTCCAGGTCTTCGCGCTCGACGACGAAACCGACTTGTTGTCGGACGCGTTGCAGGCGGTCAGGACCAGTAGCGTCGCGGCCATCGCGGCGCCGCCGAAGCGGGCAAATTTGCGTGTCATTCGAAGGTCTCCCTCAATCGATGCGGGGCTTCTGCCACCGGCTCCGACGAATGACATCCGTTAATCGACGAACGGCATACGCATGCGCTCTGGACAGTCGCGAAATCGGCCTTAGGGCGGGTGTCGATGGCGACGATTTACCCACCCGACGGTGAAGAACCCGAACTGCCCAAAGCTGCAGTTCCCGATCCCTCTCCGCTCAGCTTTCCCGACTATCGCTATTATTGGGTTGCACGTTTCACCGCGGTGATGGCGACGATCGCGATGGTGGTGGTCATCGGCTATCAGCTCTATGATACGGCGCGTACCGATTACGGCATGTCGATCAAGGAGGCCTCGTTCCAGCTCGGCCTGCTCGGCCTGTTCCAGTTCGTCCCGCTGGCATTGCTGACGCCGGTTGCCGGCTGGGCTGCCGATCGATTCGAACGGAGAAGCGTCGCAATCTTCTCGAACGCGATCGACATCGGTATCGCGCTCGTCCTCGGCTGGTTCACCTGGACCGACGGCCTGACGCTCGAGCTCCTCTTCACCCTCGCAGCGCTTCACGGCGTCGCGCGCGTCTTTTCCGGCCCGGCAATGAGCGCGATCGCGCCGAACATTGTTCCGCCCGCCGTCCTGCCGCGTGCAATCGCGATGAGCAGCATCGCGTGGCAATCGGCGTCGGTGATCGGACCCGCAGCCGGCGGCCTCATCTACGCGGCGCACCCGACGTCGGTTTATCTGTTTTCCGCCGCGATGCTGGCGGTTTCCGCCTTTACGATCAGCCGCGTTCGCCCTGTCCTGCCGCCACCGGTCGAAGTCCGCCGCCATCCGCTGCGCGAGATGGCCGATGGTCTGAAATTCGTGTGGGTCGAGCGCTTCCTGCTCGGAACGATCACGCTCGATCTGTTCGCCGTCATTCTGTCGGGCGCCACAGCGATGCTGCCGGTCTATGCCCGCGACATATTGCACGTTGGGTCGGAGGGCCTTGGGTTGCTGCGCGCGGCTCCGGCACTGGGCGCAGCGGTCGTCGCCTTCGGCCTCGCCATCCGCCCGATCGAACGCAATGTTGGTGTGAAGATGCTGTGGGCTGTCGTCGCGTTCGGCCTCGCGACCGTCGTTTTCGGCCTGTCGACCAATATCATGCTGTCGCTCGCGATGCTGGTGCTGCTGGGTGCCGCCGACATGTTCTCGGTCTTCGTGCGCGGCACACTGATCCAGCTCAACACGCCCGACCATATGCGCGGACGAGTCAGCGCCGCATCGGGACTCGCCATCTCGGCGTCGAACGAGTTGGGAGAGATGCGCGCCGGCGTGATGGCGGCGGCGCTCGGGCCGGTCAGCGCCGTGGTCATCGGCGGCGCTGCGGCGGTCGGCGTCACCGCGTTGTGGTCGTGGCTCTTTCCCGAACTTCGCCATGCCAAGACCTTCGCATCCAGGATCGACAAGACCGACTGACGCGTTTCTGCGGCCCGGCGAAGACGCTCAAACGGCTCGTCGCAAACTGCCTTCCTCTCGCCACAAAGCGCTTGTCAATTAAATTGATTGAGTTATCTCGATTGCACCCGTCACCGCGGTTCCCCCTCCCTCCCCTTGATGGAGAACCCGCCATGCATAACGCCACCATCCGCCACAAAATCCTTACAATTCCGGGCCTGCACAACAGCGGCCCCACCCATTGGCAGAGCCTTTGGGAACGCAAGTTCGATGATGCAGAGCGAATCGAACTCGGCCGCTGGGCCGAACCCGATCGCGACGAGTGGGCCCGCCGTATCGGCGCGGCGATCGATGCGGAGAGCGAGCCGGTGCTGATCGCCGCGCACAGTCTTGGCTGCCACGCCTTCGCTCACTGGTTCGCCGCCGCGAGTACGCTGACCCGCAGCCGCATCGCCGGCGCCTTGCTGGTCGCTCCCCCCGATATGACACGGCTGCAACATGAAAAGCGGATCACCGGCTTCGCCGACACGCCGGGCTTCACTTCGCGCACGCCGATCATCGTCGTCGCGAGCGACAATGACCCCTATGCCAAGACCGCGCACGTCTGGCGCCTTGCGCGGCAATGGGATGCGCGCTTCGTCAACGCCGGGCCGTTCGGCCATATCAACGCCGACTCGGCGATCGGGGACTGGCCTTATGGACAGTATCTGCTCGCCTCGTTACAACCCGCGCCCGTGCCGGTCCTGGCCGACGAGACCCAGTGGCTTCGTGCCGGAGACTGGCCGAATCGCGTCCGCCGCGACCCGCGGTTCGAATTCAAGGAAAGAGCGCACCGATCATGAAAGCCAATTCGATCCTCGAGACCATCGGGAACACCCCGCATATTCGCGTGGCCAAGCTGTTCCCCGACGCCGAAGTCTGGGTGAAGTCGGAACGCAGCAATCCCGGGGGATCGATCAAGGATCGGATCGGACTTGCCATGATCGAGGCGGCCGAACGCGACGGCAGCCTGAAAGAAGGCGGCACCATCGTCGAGCCGACGTCGGGGAACACCGGCATCGGCCTCGCGATGGCGGCCGCGGTTAAAGGTTACAAGCTGGTGCTCGTCATGCCCGAAAGCATGTCGATCGAGCGCCGCCGGCTGATGCTCGCCTATGGCGCGACCTTCGATCTGACGCCGCGTGAAAAGGGCATGAAGGGTGCGATCGAGCGCGCGATCGAGCTGATCGAAACGACCCCCGGCGCATGGATGCCGCAGCAGTTCGAGAATGAAGCGAATATCGACGTGCACGTCCGCACGACCGGTCCCGAAATCCTTGCCGATTTCAAGGATACGCCGATCGACGTGCTGATCACCGGTGTCGGCACCGGCGGCCACATCACTGGTACCGCGCAATTCCTGAAGCAGCATTGGCCGAACCTGAAGGTTTACGCCGTCGAGCCCGAAGCCTCGCCGGTCATTTCAGGCGGGCAACCCGCGCCGCATCCCATCCAGGGCATCGGGGCCGGCTTCATTCCGCGTAACCTCCACACCGACCTGCTCGACGGCGTGATCAAGGTCGATGCCGCAGCCGCGAAAGATTTCGCGCGCCGCGCCGCGACCGAGGAAGGCATGCTTGTCGGAATCTCTTCGGGTGCCACGCTTGCTGCAATTCAGCAGAAGCTTGCGGAGCTGCCTCCCGGCACCCGGGTGCTCGGTTTCAACTATGACACCGGCGAGCGCTATCTTTCGGTTCCCGATTTCCTTCCCGAAATCTGAACCCCTATGATGATCGCCGAAGGCGAACGGGTGGTGCCATTACGGCGCGACTGGACGGGCTGGCTGTTTGTCGCGATCACCGTGGCTGCGCTCGTCGCGGTTCTTTACGCAAGCGGTCATGGTGCGTCCGGAAAGCATGGCGCTCGGCCGCATCCGGTCGCGCCGCCTGCTGACGTCATCCCCGAAGTCGCGCCGATGGACCTCGCGCCGGTGACCGAAGCCGACGCGCGCACCGAAAATGCCGAGATCCCGATTGTCACCAGGGATTTCGTTGCGCCGCGGCCGTTCATCTACGCAGGCAGCGGCGACGGTCGTGCGCGGGCGCGCGACTGCCTTGCCGCCGCGATGATCTATGAAGCCGGCGACGATGCGAAAGGCCAGCAGGCCGTCGGGCAGGTCATCATCAACCGGGCGCGCCATCCCGCCTTCCCGAAATCGATCTGCGGCGTCGTGTTTCAGGGATCCGAACGGACGACTGGCTGCCAGTTCACCTTCACCTGCGACGGCGCACTGAACCGCCGCTATTCGGATGCCGCCTGGGCCCGCGCGCAGGCGAATGCCGAGATGATGCTGTCGGGCACGACCTATCCCAAGGTCGGGCTCGCGACGCACTATCACACCGACTGGGTCCGCCCCTATTGGAGCGACAGCCTCGAGAAGATCGCGATCGTCGACACGCACCTGTTCTTCCGCTGGCCAGGCTATTGGGGAACGCCGGGAGCGTTTCGCGGCGCGGTGTCGGGCAATGACGTCGGGATCCCCAAAATGGCGGCGCTGTCGCCGGCGCATGCCGTGGCGCTTGGTACGCTGCCGACGACCGAACTCGCCGGCGTCGACGCCAACGCTGCAGTCGGCGAAGCCAAGGTCGTCACCGGAGCCGGCGATGCCGCTGGCCGCGACACCATCTATGTCGCGCTCGACCGAAAGGCGGCGCCCGAGAGTTTCGTGACGACGGCGCTCCGCCTGTGCGGCAACAAACCCTATTGCAAGTTCATGGGCTGGACCAACCCGACGCTGAAGCCCGACAGCGACGCGATGAACGACACGCAGCGTTCGGCGATGACCTTTTCCTATCTCCGCGACGACAAGGCGGGCTTCGAAAAGGCGCTGTGGAATTGCAGCGAATACAAGCGCGACGACGCGCGTCAGTGCATGAAGCGCTGACGCGCGGCGAGCTCGCGTCAGGCGTTCGGCCGGATCAGATATTTCTCGCCGGTGCGCTTCGCATTGTAAGCGTGCGCGGTGTCGAGGCTGAGAGCCTCGGTCAGCGAGATTTCGTGGCTGTAGTTGCTCTTGAACGTCGTGGTGAGTTCATCGACGACGCGCTTGCGCATCCGTCCGACGACTTCCATCCCCGCCTTCGCCATGAAGGGTGTGAGCAGGAAGCCGGAGAGCGACCAGGTCAGACCGAAACTGCGGTTGAGGACGGTCGGCCCGAGGTCGAGCGCGCCATAGATATAGACCTGCTTGAACGTGTCGGAGCCATAGCGGCTGTAGTTGGTCATGCGCTTGACCGCGGCGACTTCCATCGCCGACAGGATCTGGCCCGCCAGCTTGCCGCCGCCGATCGCGTCGAAGCCCAGCGTCGCACCGGTCTCGACGATCGCATCGACGAGCTTGTCCTGAAAATCGTCGGCGCTGCTGTTGACGATATGCTGCGCGCCGATGCCCTTCAGGATTTCGACCTGCGCGTCGCTGCGCACGATGTTGACGAGCGGGATGCCGTCCTTGGCGCAAATCTTGACCAGCATCTGGCCAAGGTTCGACGCCGCAGCAGTATGGACGATCGCGCTGTGGTTCTCCATCCGCATCGTCTCGGTAAAGGCCAGCGAGGTGAGCGGATTGACGAAGCAGGACGCGCCATCGACCGGGTCGGTGCCTTGGGGTAACGCCATCGTCATCTGTACCGGTACGCAGCGATATTCGGCGTACATCTCACCGCCGAGCAGCGCGACGGTCTTGCCGACAAGCGCCTGCGCCTCGGGATTGCTTCCCGCCGCGACGACCACGCCGCAACCCTCGTTGCCGATGAGCAGCGCGTCGCCGATACGGCCACCCATCGCGCGCATCCCGGGAGGCGGCACGTCGGCGGTGATCATCGGCAGGCCATCGCGCGTTCCGGCGCGCGCGGTCGACATGTCGGCGCCTCCGAACAGCAGGCCGAGGTCGGACGGATTGATCGGGGTCGTCAGCACCTTCACCAGCACTTCATGTGGCTTTGGCTCGGGCATCGGGCGACGTTCAAGATAGACCTCGAGCTGCCCTTCGGGCTTCACGAGCGTCACCATGACGAGATTGGTTTCAGGCAGGTAGGTCATCGCGCGTCTCCCGTTGTTCGGTTTTTCGATGCAACCGAGTTAGGGCGCGGGCGCTGCGCTGGCAATGCTTCGCCGGTCAGCCGGGCGAATATTCCGCCGCAAGTTGCAGCACCTGTCCGGCAAGCTCTTTCCGGCAGATCAGCAGATCGGGGAGATAGGGGTTGGCGCAATTATAAACGAGCGGCGAACCGTCGACGCGGCTGACATGCAGCCCCGCGGCCACCGCCACCGCAGCGGGCGCGCAATTGTCCCACTCATATTGGCCGCCGGTGTGCAGATAGATGTCGGCCTCGCCGCGCACGACGGCCATCGCCTTCGCGCCTGCCGAACCCATCGCGAGCAACTCGGCCCCGATCTTTTGCGCCACATAGACGGCTTCGGCGGCGGGTCGGGTCCGGCTGACCAGCATTTTCAGCGGGCTGTTCGCGGGTTCGAGCGGCTTCGGCGATCCCGAGGTCAGCGTCAGGCCAAGCCCCGGAAGCGCGACCGCACCTATGGTCGGAACCCCGTCGACCGCGAGTGCGACATGCACCGCCCAATCGCTTCGCCCCTCGCTATATTCGCGCGTGCCGTCGAGCGGGTCGACGATCCAGGCGCGGCTGCTGTCGCAGCGTATGATATTGTCCTTTTCCTCTTCGGACAGGATGGCGTCATCGGGCCGCGCGGCGCGCAGTTCGTGCATCAGCATCGCGTTGGCACGGGCATCGCCGGCCTGACCAAGGGCCTTGCCGATGAACTCGCCCGACGCCTGAAGCTCCAGCAGGATCGCGCCTGCTGTCGTTGCAAGCCGTTCGGCCAGCTGCTCGTCGCTTTCCCCCGCCGTCATGCCTTATCCCAACAAGCGATCGATGATCAGGTCCGCCGCTTCTTCGGGCGTCATCGCGGTCGTGTCGATACGAATTTCGGGCGTCTCGGGCGCCTCATAGGGGCTGTCGATACCTGTGAAATTCTTGAGCTGGCCGCTGCGCGCCTTTTTGTAGAGGCCCTTCACGTCGCGCTTCTCGGCCTCCGCCAGCGGCGTGTCGATGAAGATTTCGAGGAACTCGCCCTCGGGCAGCATCGAGCGCACCATGTCGCGCTCGGCCCTGAAGGGCGAAATGAAGGCGGTGATCACGATCAGACCCGCATCGGTCATCAATTTGGCCACCTCGCCGACGCGGCGGATATTCTCGATCCGGTCGGCCTCGGTGAACCCCAAGTCCCGGTTGAGGCCGTGGCGGACGTTGTCGCCGTCAAGCAGGAAGCTGTGGCGGTTCATCCGGTGCAGTTTCTTTTCGACCAAGTTCGCGATCGTCGACTTGCCCGAGCCCGACAGGCCGGTGAACCAGAGCAGCGCGGGCCGCTGGTTCTTGAGGCTGGCGCGCATGTCGCGGTCGATGTCGGTCGCCTGCCAATGGACATTCTGCGCGCGGCGGAGGCTGAAGTGCAGCATGCCCGCGGCGACGGTCGCGTTGGTGAGCTTGTCGATCAGGATGAAGCCGCCGAGCGTTCGGTTGTCGCCATAGGCCTCGAAGACGATCGGCTTGTCGGTCGACAGTTCGACGACGCCGATGCCGTTTAGTTCGAGCGTCTTCGCCGCGAGATGGTCGAGCGTATTGACGTTGATCTCGTACTTCGGCTGGTGAACCGTCGCCGAGACGCTCTGCGTTGCGAGCTTCAGCCAATAGGCCCGGCCCGCGATCATCGCCTCGTCGGCCATCCAGACGAGCGTCGCCTCGAACTGGTCGGCCGCCTCGGGTGGCGCATCGGCGGCGGCGATCACGTCGCCGCGCGAGCAGTCGACCTCGTCGGCGAGCGTCAGTGTGACCGACTGCCCCGCGACGGCCTCCTCAAGATCGCCGTCGAGCGTCACGATGCGGTCGACCGTCGTCGTCTTGCCGCTGGGCAGGATGCGCACCGCATCACCCGGCTTCACCTTGCCGCTCGCAAGCTGGCCCGAGAAGCCGCGGAAATCGAGGTTCGGGCGATTGACCCATTGCACAGGCAGGCGGAACGGCTTTGCTTCGTCGGCGGCCGCGCCGATCTCGACCGTTTCGAGATGCTCGATCAGCGCCGGCCCCTTGAACCAGGGCGTGTTGTCCGAGAGCGCGGTGATATTGTCACCCTTGAAGCCCGAGATGGGGATCGCGGTGAAATTGGTGATCCCGATTTCGCTGGCAAAGGCGCGGTAGCTGAGCAGGATGCGCTCGAACACCGTCTTGTCGTAACCGACAAGGTCCATCTTGTTCACCGCCAGCACGATGTGCCGGATACCGAGCAGATGTGCGAGAAAGCTGTGGCGGCGCGTCTGGGTGAGCACGCCCTTGCGCGCGTCGATCAGGATCACCGCAAGGTCCGCGGTCGAAGCGCCGGTGACCATGTTGCGCGTATATTGCTCATGCCCCGGGGTGTCGGCGACGATGAACTTGCGCTTTTCGGTCGTGAAAAAGCGGTAGGCGACGTCGATCGTGATCCCCTGCTCGCGCTCGGCGGCGAGCCCATCGACGAGCAGCGCGAAATCGATCTCCTGCCCCTGCGTGCCGACGCGCTTGCTGTCGGCTTCGAGCGCGGCGAGCTGGTCCTCGAAGATCATCTTGCTGTCGTAGAGCAGGCGACCGATCAGCGTCGACTTGCCGTCGTCGACCGAACCGCAGGTGATAAAGCGGAGCAGCGACTTCTTCTCATGGCCAGCCAGATAGGCGTCGATATCCTCCGCGATCAGCGCGTCGGTGACGTAAACAGGATCGGTCATATCTTTTTCTTCGTCATTCCCGCGAAGGCGGGAATCCCGCTTCGTCCATTGGTTCCGAAAGAGGCCCCCGCCTTCGCGGGGGTTGACCCCTCGTCAATCTGAAGATTGACGTTGCGGGTCAAAAATACCCCTCCTGCTTCTTCTTCTCCATACTTGCGTCGCCACCATCCTTGTCGATGATGCGGCCCTGTCGTTCGCTGGTGGTGGTCAGCAGCATTTCCTGGATCACTTCGGAGAGGGTCTTTGCTTCGCTCTCAACCGCGCCGGTCAGCGGATAGCAGCCGAGCGTGCGGAAGCGCACCGACCGTTCGACCGGGACTTCGCCATCCCTCAGCGGAAAGCGATCGTCGTCGACCATAAGCAATAGCCCGTCGCGCTCAACCGTAGGGCGCGGCGCGGCGAAATAGAGCGGTACGATCGGGATATTTTCACGCGCGATGTACTGCCAGATGTCGAGCTCGGTCCAGTTCGAGATCGGGAAGACGCGGATGCTTTCACCCTTCGCCTTGCGGGCGTTGTAGAGGTTCCAGAGTTCGGGCCGCTGTTTCTTGGGATCCCAGCCGTGGCTCGCGGTGCGGAATGAAAAGATGCGCTCCTTGGCGCGGCTCTTTTCCTCATCGCGCCGCGCGCCGCCAAAGGCGACGTCGAAGCCGTGGAGGTCGAGCGCCTGCTTCAGCCCCTCGGTCTTCCACATGTCGGTGTGCAGCGGACCGTGGTCGAACGGATTGATCCCTCGCTCCTTCGCCTCGGGATTCTGATAGACGATCAGATCCATGCCGCTTTCGGCCGCCATCCGGTCGCGTAACTCGTACATCGCCTTGAACTTCCACGTCGTATCAACATGGAGCAACGGGAATGGCGGCGGCGAAGGATAAAAGGCCTTGCGCGCGAGATGGAGCATCACCGCGCTGTCCTTGCCGACGCTGTAGAGCATCACGGGCTTGGCCGCGTCGGCCATCACTTCGCGCATGATATGAATGCTCTCGGCCTCGAGCCGGTCGAGATGGGTCAGCGTATCGGTCATGCCCCGCCCTTGCCGCCCGATCATGGCGCGATCAAGCTGTATGGGCTTTGGGCGCTGCAAGCCAGACTTGTGAGCCTCGCGTTCCGGCTAGCCATCGACCCTTGCTTCCTGCCAGTCCGCCGCGGCGCGCCGGATTGCCGGCAGCACCCGCGCGAGGCGCCCCTCCATTTCGGGCTGGGCGCGCCAGGCGGGGTCGAACAGCAGCCCGAGTTCGCGGCGAAACTCATAGCCGCTGACCTTTATCGGGACGATGCCGTCGATCGCAAGCGAGACCGGTGCGGTGGTGATCCCCACGCCCGCCGCGACCATGCGCAGGCAGCGCTCGTCGCTGTCGCTGCGCAGCGCGAAGCGCGGGCGGACGCGATGACGGGTAAAGAAGCGGCTTGTCGCGTCGAGGAATTCGCACGAACGGCGAGCGATCATCGTTTCGGGCGCCAGCTGCTCGGGCGCGACCTCGCCCTGCCCCGCCAGCGGATGATCCGCCCCGACAAACATCACGACGGGCTCTTCATAGAGGGCGATCACATGCGGGTCGCGCTCACCACTACGCAACGGCGCGATCGCCGCGTTCAGACGCCCTCCGTGGATCGCGGCGCGAAGTTCGGAGTCGCTGTTCTCGCTGATTTCCAATGCGAAGTCGCGCGCGAGCAGCGCCGCAATGCTCTGGAAGAATTCTCCCGGCACCGACCGGATCGTGCCCAGCTTCAGCACCGGCTTGTCGCTTTCCTCGGCGCGGCCGAAGCTGTCGGCGGTGCGGAAGCCCCGTTCAAGATCGCGCGCAATCGGGAGGAAGCGCCCACCCGCTTCGGTCAGGCGAATCTGGCGGCGATTGCGGATGAACAGCGGCGCGCCGACGAGGCGTTCGAGGTCGGCGACGCCGGTCGAAAGCGCCGGCTGAGTAACGCGGATTTGCTGCGCGGCGCGGGTGAAGCTTCCGGCGTCGACCACGGCGAGGAACTGGCGGATGTGCGAGCGCTTTATCATAAATATTTCTTATGCTGAAACGCATGAAGTTTCAATTTTCATATAAACGCGCCTTGGGGCACAACCCCAGCATGTTCCGCCCCTGACTGAAGGGATCCCCATGCGCGCCACCCCCGATTTCGATTTCGCGCTCGGCGAAACCGCCGATATGATCCGCGACACGACTGCCCGCTTCGCCGACGAACAGATTGCCCCGCTGGCTGCGAAAGCGGACGCCGAGGACTGGTTTCCGCGCGACGAGCTCTGGACGCAGATGGGCGCGCTTGGCCTGCATGGCATCACCGTCGAGGAAGAGTTCGGCGGACTTGGCCTAGGCTATCTCGAGCATGTGATCGCGGTGGAGGAAGTGAGCCGCGCGAGCGCCGCGATCGGGCTCTCCTACGGCGCGCACTCGAACCTCTGCGTCAACCAGATCCGCCGTTGGGGCAATGCCGCGCAGAAGGCGAAATATCTCCCCAAGCTGATCAGCGGCGAGCATGTCGGCAGCCTCGCCATGTCCGAGGCGGGCGCGGGCAGCGATGTCGTATCGATGAAGCTGAAGGCCGACAAGGTTCAGGGCGGCTATGTCCTGAACGGGAACAAATTCTGGATTACCAACGCGACCTGTGCGGACACGCTGGTCGTCTATGCGAAGACCAGCCCCGAGGCCGGGTCGCGCGGCATCACCGCCTTCCTGATCGAAAAGGATATGCCGGGCTTCGCCATAGGGCAGAAGATCGACAAGGTCGGCATGCGCGGCTCGCCGACCGCCGAGCTCGTCTTTACCGACTGTGAGGTCAGCGAAGATCAGGTGATGGGGCCCGAGAATGGCGGCGTCGGCGTGCTGATGTCGGGGCTCGATTATGAGCGGGTGGTGCTCGCCGGGCTGCAGCTCGGGATCATGCAGGCGTGCCTCGACACGGTTATCCCCTATGTTCGCGATCGCAAGCAGTTCGGGAAGCCGATCGGATCGTTCCAGCTGATGCAGGCGAAAGTCGCCGACATGTATGTCATGCTCCAGTCGGCGCGCTCCTATGTCTACAACGTCGCCAAGGCGTGCGACGCCGGGCAGACGACGCGCTTCGACGCCGCTGGATGCATCCTGCTCGCGAGCGAGAATGCGGTGAAGGTCGCGGGCGAAGCGATCCAGGCACTGGGCGGCGCGGGATATACGAAGGACTGGCCGGTCGAGCGCTACTGGCGCGACGCCAAGCTACTCGATATCGGCGCGGGGACGAACGAGATCCGCCGCATGCTGATCGGCCGCGAACTGATCGGCGCCGGCGCGTGATCTGGCTCTGGCTGTCGGCCGCCTTCATGGTGACGACGGCCATCGTTCACGGCGTTCTGGGCGAGCGGCGGCTGATCCAGCCTCTGATGACGCTCGATCAAGGCGTGATGGGCGTCGACCTCGCGCGCAAGGTTTTTCGTCTTGCGTGGCATGCGCTGTCGCTGCTGATGCTTGTATCGGCCGCCTCGGTCGTCTGGCCCGGCACGCCGCATAGGTTGATCCTGCTGATCGGCGCGGCGTGGACCGCGACAGGGCTGTTCGATGCAGCCTATACGCGCGGCAAGCATATCGGCTGGCCGTTCCTGACCGCGTCGGGCATCTTCGCCGTCATCGGCGCGTTGACATAAACATGCGCGGGCTTGTCCACCACATCGACCTGACGGTCACCGACAAGGAGCGGTCGCGCGTCTTTTACGACGCGGTGTTGGGGTTCTTCGGCTATCGGCGTTCGGCCGATTATGACCATGGCAGCGACTGGGACCGCGAGGGCGAGCCGTTCCATTCGATCGGCATCATCGAAGCGCGCGGGCCGGGCGCAGAGCGCGCGCACGATCGCTATTCGCCCGGCCTCCACCATCTTGCATGGGCGGCCGAAAGCCGCGACGATGTCGACGCGCTCCACGATTTGCTGCGCAGCATCGGCGCGACAATCCTCGACGCGCCCGCCGATTATCCGCGCTATGGCCCGACCTATTATGCGGTCTTCTTCGCCGATCCCGACGGGCTGAAGCTGGAGTTCGTGTTCGGGGCGACGGGCGTATGAGCGACACGCTGCTCGACGCACTGCAATATTATGGCGCCGCCGCCGCAACGCTCGCGGCACTGCTCGTCTCGCTCAACCTTGGCGAGCGGTGGAACGGCTGGGCGTTCGTGATCTTCGTGACGAGCAGTCTCGCGCTGATCGCCTGGGGCTTCCTGCAACCCGACAGCGAAGGCATCGGCTGGCAGAATGTCGCCCTGCTCGGCATCAATCTGGTCGGCGTCTACAGCCATTTGATCCGCCGGAAGAAACCGGCGGCAAAGAAGGAGGGCGGAGCATGACACCCCGCCCTGCATGTCGGTCAGCCCCAGACGCGCACGCGCTTGTCGGGCGCGAGATAGAGCTTGTCGCCTTCCTTGATGTCGAACGCCTTGTACCATGCGTCGAGGTTGCGGACGGTCAGCGCACGGTACATACCCGGCGCGTGGCCGTCGGTCGCGATCCGCGCGCGCAGCGCCTCGTCGCGCATCTTGGTCGCCCAGGTCTGCGCATAGGCGATGAAGAAGCGCTGGTCGCCGGTGAAGCCGTCGATCACCGGCGCTTCCTGTCCCTTCAGCGACGCGCGATATGCGTCATAGGCCGCCTGAAGACCCGCGACATCAGCGATATTCTCGCCCAGCGTCAGCTTGCCATTCACGGCGAGGTCGGGGAACGGCTTGTACCCGTCGTACTGCGCCGACAGCGCCGAGCCGGCTTCCTCGAACTTCTTCAGGTCTGCGGCGGTCCACCAGTTGCGGAGCGCGCCGGTCGAGTCGAACGCCGCGCCATTGTTGTCGAAGCTGTGGCTGATCTCGTGTCCGATCACCGCGCCGATCGCACCGTAATTATAGGCCGGGTCGGCCTTGGCGTTGAAGAAGGGCTGCTGCAGGATCGCGGCGGGGAAGTTCAGTGCGTTCTGGACCGGCAGGTTGACCGCGTTGACGGTCTGCGGGGACATCCACCATTCGGCCTTGTCGAACGGCTTGCCAATCTTGGCGAGCTGATGCGCATATTCGGCCTTCTCGCCCGCGACGACGTTGCCATAGGCGTTGTCGGCGCTGACAGTGTAGCTGCCATAATCGCGCCAGGTTTCGGGATAGCCGACGCCGACGACGATCGTCTCGACCTTCTTGATCGCTTCCTTCTTGGTCTCGGGCGCCATCCAGTCGATCGCGTTGACGCGCTTGGCGAAGGCCGCCTTGATGCCCGTCACCATGTCACCGACTTCGGCCTTCGCCGACGCCGGGAAATATTTCTCGGCATAGACGCGGCCGACCGCGTCGCCGAGGTCGGTGTTCAGCGCGTCGAGCGCGCGCTTGTCGCGGGTGCGCTGCTGCGGTGTGCCCGCAAGCGTCGTGCCGTAAAAGGCAAAGTGCGCGCTATCGAGCGCGGTCGGCAGAACGTCGGTGTGGGTGTTGATCTGGTGGAACGCGAGCCAGTCCTTCCACGCATCGAGCGGCTCCGACGCGACAAGCGCCGACAGGCCGGTGATCGCCTTCGCGTGATAGGCGCCAAATTTAGAAGCCTTGTCGAGGCCCGCGGCGGCAAGATAAGCGTCCCAGTCGATGCCGGGGGCGTTCTTTGCAAAGTCCGCCTTGGTCCAGACGCCCGCCGACTTGGCGAAGTCCTCGCTCTCCGACCGGTTGGCGTGCGCTTTCGCGATCTTGACCTCGAGATCGTAGATGCGCTTCGCCTTCGCCTCGACGTCGCTCTGGCCAGCGGCGGTCAGCAACTGAGCGATATAGGCCTGATATTGCGTGCGGATCGTCGCCATCTTGGGATCGGCGGAGAGATAATATTCGCGCTCGGGCAGACCAAGGCCGCCCTGCAGCACATAGGGGATCACCTCGCCGGGGGTCGCCAGACCCTGCGTCACGAAGACGCCAAAAAGGTTCTCGGTCGCGAAATCGGTCGCGTTCAGCGGATCTACGTCGGCGCGCGTCTGTTCGCCCAGCACCTTCGACAGGCCGGCCTTGTCGCTGATTGCGGCGAAGCGCGCCAGATCGCCCTCGACCGGCTTCATGCCGGCAGCGTCGATCGCCTTGGTGTTCATATAGGCGTTGTAGAAGGCAGCGATGCGGCCATCGTCGGTCTTGGGATCGCCGCCGCTCTTGACGATCGCGTCGACCAGTTCGCGGGTCCGCTTCTCGGTTTCGAGGAAGGCGATATAGAAAGCGCCGATCGACGAGCGGTCCGCCGGGATCGCGGTCGTCTTCTGCCAGTTGCCGTTGGCATAAGCGTAGAAATCGTCACCGGGCTTCACGCTGGTGTCCATCGCGGCCTTGCTGATGCCGAGCTCGGTTCCAACGGTGTAGGTCGCCGCCGCCTTGTCGTCGCCCTTCGAACAGGCGACCGGGCCAGCGACGATCGCGGCGGTGGACAGCAGGATGGCGAGTACAGCTTTTTTCATAGCAAAGACCTTGTTCTTACGGGGGCACGCACGGGGCATAGGCCTGTGACGAATTGGTTTCAACGCCAACCAATTTCGGCCTGCGCTCCTTTTCAATCGACGAACGGCAGGGTAGTTCCGGACGAATATCAGGGAGAGAGTTTGACGTGAGCGCACCAGTTCTTGGCACGATGATCAACCCGGACAGCGACGCGTTCCGCGCCAATGCTGCGCACAATCGCGGCCTGCGCGACGAGCTGTACGCGCGCGTCGCCGAAGCGGGGCTCGGCGGCAACGAAAAATCACGCGAACGGCACACGAGCCGCAGCAAGCTGCTCCCGCGCGAGCGCGTCGAGCGGCTGCTCGATCCGGGCTCACCTTTCCTCGAGATCGGCCAGCTTGCCGCGGGCGACATGTATGAGGGCGAAGTGCCCGGCGCCGGCATGATCGCCGGCATCGGCCGAGTGTCGGGACGGCAGACGATGATCGTATGCAACGACGCCACGGTGAAGGGCGGCACCTACTATCCGATGACGGTGAAGAAGCATCTCCGCGCGCAGGAGATTGCCGAGACCAACCGCCTGCCCTGCGTTTACCTCGTCGACAGCGGCGGTGCGAACCTGCCGCATCAGGATCAGGTCTTTCCCGACCGCGACCATTTCGGGCGCATCTTCTTCAATCAGGCGAATATGTCGGCGAAGCGCATCCCGCAGATCGCCTGCGTTATGGGAAGCTGCACCGCAGGCGGTGCCTATGTGCCCGCGATGTCCGACGAGACGGTGATCGTGCGCAATCAGGGCACGATCTTCCTCGCCGGCCCGCCGCTGGTGAGGGCCGCAACGGGGGAAGAGATCAGCGCCGAGGATCTGGGCGGCGGCGACCTGCACGCGAAGAAATCGGGCGTCGTCGACCATCTTGCCGAGAATGACGAACATGCGCTGACGATCGTCCGCGATATCGTCAGCCATCTCGGTGCCGACGAAGGCTTCAAGGTCGAAATGAAAGACCCACGGCCGCCGAAATATGATCCCGAAGAGCTGTACGGCATCGTCCCGCAGGACGTGCGTGCGCCTTACGACGTGCACGAGGTGATCGCGCGGATCGTCGACGGCAGCGAGTTTCACGAGTTCAAGGCGAATTATGGCGCATCGCTGGTGTGCGGCTTCGCGCATATCTGGGGCATTCCGGTCGCGATCCTCGCGAACAATGGCGTGCTGTTCAGCGAGTCGGCGGTCAAGGGCGCGCATTTCATCGAGCTGGCGCAGCAGCGGCGCATTCCCCTGCTCTTCCTGCAGAACATCAGCGGCTTCATGGTCGGCGGCAAATATGAGGCCGAGGGCATCGCCAAGCATGGTGCGAAGCTGGTGACCGCGGTCGCAACCGCGACGGTGCCGAAGATCACCGTACTGATCGGCGGCAGCTTCGGCGCGGGCAATTACGGCATGTGCGGGCGCGCCTATTCGCCGCGCTTCCTGTTTAGTTGGCCGAACAGCCGGATCAGCGTGATGGGCGGCGAGCAGGCGGCGAGCGTGCTGGCAACGGTCCACCGCGACGCCGACAAATGGACCCCCGAGGAAACTGAAGCCTTTAAGGCGCCGATCCGCCAGAAATATGAGGATGAGGGCAACCCCTATCACGCGACCGCGCGCCTCTGGGACGACGGCATCATCGACCCCGCGCAGACGCGCGACGTGCTCGGGCTGGCCTTTGCTGCAACGCTGAACGCCCCGGTCGAAGACCGCAGCTTCGGCGTGTTCAGGATGTAATGATGGGCAGCGACTTCGAAAACTGGCTTTGCGACACAGTCGATACCGTCGGGTGGGCGGTTCTGAGCGTCGCGCCGCGAACCGATAGCGATGATCCCGAAGAATGGTTCTCCTATTCTATCGGGCTCACAAAGACATTCGGTTGGCCGGAATTGATTTGCTTCGGCCTCACGACTGAAACCCGGCGCCATATGATCAACGATGCGGTCGAAGAATGTCGGCGAAAAGAGCTAGCGCCAGAGGCAGGGTTTCGACTTTCCGAGGTTCTGAATGGCTATGATACGCTGTTGGCCGAAGGTTCCTCAATTCCCGACAGCTATTTTGGATCGGCTGAATGGTTCGCCAAGCAATCGGATGTCGACCTGCCAATCAAACGCCTCCAGCTTCTTTGGCCAGATGCAGACGGGTATTTTCCGGACGATAACCGTTGCGCCGAAGATGTTCGTTTTGAACAAACTCCATTGGAAAAATCATGATCAGTTCCCTCCTTATCGCCAATCGTGGCGAAATCGCCTGCCGCATCATCCGTTCCGCGCGCGAGATGGGCATCCGCACCGTCGCCGTCTATTCGGACGCTGACGCCAAGGCGCTGCATGTGCGCGAAGCCGACGAGGCCGTGCACATCGGGCCGTCGCCGGCGCGCGAGAGCTATCTGATCGGCGAGAAGATCATCACCGCCGCAAAGGCGACCGGGGCCGAGGCGATCCATCCGGGTTACGGCTTCCTGTCGGAGAATGCCGAGTTCGCTCAGGCGGTCGCCGATGCGGGTCTCGTGTGGGTTGGCCCGAAGCCTTCGTCGATCACCGCGATGGGGCTCAAGGACGCCGCGAAAAAGCTGATGGCCGATGCCGGGGTGCCGGTGACGCCGGGCTATATGGGCGAAAATCAGGACCCCGCCTATCTCGCCGAACAGGCCGGGCAGATCGGCTACCCCGTCCTCATCAAGGCGGTCGCGGGTGGCGGCGGCAAGGGGATGCGCAAGGTCGACGCCGCGGCCGACTTCACCGATGCGCTCGCTTCGTGCCAGCGTGAGGCGGCGGCATCGTTCGGCAACGATCATGTGCTGATCGAGAAATATATCCTCACCCCGCGCCATATCGAGGTGCAGGTGTTCGGCGACACCCACGGCAACGTCGTCCACCTTTTCGAGCGCGATTGCTCGCTGCAGCGCCGTCACCAGAAGGTGATCGAGGAAGCCCCTGCCCCCGGCATGGACGAAGCGACGCGCGCCGAACTCTGCGCCGCCGCGGTGCGCGCGGCGAAGGCGGTCGACTATGTCGGTGCCGGCACGATCGAATTCATCGCCGACGCGTCGGAGGGCCTCCGCGCCGACCGCATCTGGTTCATGGAAATGAACACCCGGCTGCAGGTCGAGCATCCGGTGACCGAGGAAATCACCGGCGTCGATCTGGTCGAGTGGCAGCTCCGTGTCGCGAGCGGCGAGCCGATTCCGCTGAAGCAGGAAGAACTCGCGATCAACGGCTGGGCGATGGAAGCGCGGCTCTATGCCGAAGACCCCGCCAAGGGATTTTTGCCGAGCATCGGCAAGCTCGAACTCTTCCAGCTCCCCGAACATCTCGGCCGCATAGACACCGGCGTTTACGAAGGCGCCGAGGTTTCGCCCTTCTATGATCCGATGATTGCGAAGGTTATTGCGTATGGCGAGGATCGCGAGGAGGCGCGCGAGATGCTGTCGGAGATGCTCGAGGACAGCGCGATCTGGCCGGTGAAGACCAATTCTGCCTTTCTTATCAACGCCCTCGATCATCCCGACTTCGTTGCGGGCACCGTCGACACCGGACTGATCGGACGCGACGGCGACAGCATGACCGCCGAACCGGTGCCGACCGAGACCGCGCTGACCAACGCCGCGATGGCGATGGTTCCGCGCGTCCTGCAATCGGGCTTCCGCCTCAACGCGCCCGACGTGCGCACCGCACCCTTCCTGCTCGACGGCAAGCGCGTCGATGTGGCCCTGCACGGTCCGGGCACGGATGAGCCCGCCCCCGCCATGCTCGTCGCCGAAAGCGGCGCGGTGTGGCAGCTTACGCCCTGGCGCGCCGCAGGCGGAGCGGCAGGTGGTGCAAGCGACGGCGCGATCCTGTCGCCGATGCCCGGCAAGATCATCGCGGTTGATGTCGCGGCGGGCGACAAGGTGACCAAGGGGCAAAAGCTGCTTACCCTTGAAGCGATGAAGATGGAGCACAGCCTGACCGCACCGTTCGACGGTGTTGTGGCGGAACTCAATGCGAGCGTGGGTGGACAGGTCCAGGTCGAGGCGTTGCTCGCAAAGATCGAGACTGCCGAGTGAGCGACCTGATCCTCCGCGATGCGTCGGTGGCCGACCTTCCGGCCATCCTCGCAATGCTCGCGGAGGATACGATCCCGGCGAACCGCGAGGCCGATCCGTCGGACCCGCGCTATCTGGCGGCGTTCGAGGCGATCGATAGCGATCCGAACCAGCGCCTGATCGCGGCAGAATGCGATGGCCGGGTCGTCGGCACGATGCAACTCAGCTTCCTGCCGGGACTTTCCTTTAGAGGAAGCTGGCGCGGATTGATCGAAGCGGTACGGATTGTCGCCGATCTGCGCGGCCAGAAACTGGGCGAGCGGATGATCCTGTGGGCGGTCGAACAATGTCGCGGCCGTGACTGCAAGCTTGTCCAGCTTTCGTCGTCGGCTACACGCACCGACGCGCACCGCTTTTACGCACGGCTCGGCTTCGTGCAGAGCCATGTCGGCATGAAATTGCATTTGAGGGATTGAAGATGGCAGGCAAGTTTTTCGACGAGTGGCAGATCGGTGAGACGATCACGCACGAGATCCGGCGCACGGTGACCGAGACCGACAATCTGCTCTTTTCGACGATGACGCATAATCCGCAGCCGCTGCACCTAGACGCCGAGGCAGCGAAGGCATCGGAGTTCGGCCAGATCCTCGTCAACGGCACCTTCACCTTCAGCCTGATGGTCGGGCTGTCGGTCGGCGACACGACGCTCGGGACGCTTGTCGCCAACCTCGGCTATGACAAGCTCGTGATGCCAAAGCCGGTGTTCATCGGCGACACACTGCGCGCCAAAACCGAGGTGATCGGCCTGAAAGAATCTAAGTCGCGCCCCGGCGCGGGGATCGTGACCTTCCTCCATCGCTGTATCAATCAGCGGGACGAGATCGTATGTCAGTGCGAGCGGGCGGCATTGATCAAGGGAAAGGTCGCCTGATGCGCCTGCGTTCACTCCTCTTCGTTCCCGGCGATCGTCCCGAGCGCTTCGCCAAGGCGGCCGCGTCGGGCGCCGATGCGATCATCCTCGATCTCGAGGATTCGGTTTCTCCGGCAAACAAGGAGGCCGCGCGCACAGCGATCGCCGACTATCTGGCGGGGACACGCGAAGCCATCACGCTGGTGCGCGTCAATCCGCTCGACGGGCATATGACCGCCGCCGATGTCGCGGCGATCATCGGCGGGCGACCCGACGCAATCATGCTGCCCAAGGCCGAAGGCGCGCCGAGCATCCAGCAGCTCGACACGATCCTGCGCAGCGAATCCGTTCCCGACGCGTCGTTGCCGCCGATCCTGCCGATCGCGACCGAAACGCCCGCGGCGATCTTCACGCTGGGCAGCTATCGCGAAGTCCGCGACCGGCTGATCGGGCTGACGTGGGGCGCCGAGGATCTGCCCGCCGCGATCGGCGCGACGACGAGCCGGAACGCCGACGGCAGCTATACCCAGCCCTATGAGGTCGCGCGCGCGCTGACGTTGTTCGCCGCACACGGGGCAGACGTCTCGGCGATCGACACGGTGTTCCCTGCGATCAAGGATGAGTCCGGGCTTGCCGCCTATGCGGCGCGCGCGCGACGCGACGGTTTCACCGGCATGATGGCGATCCATCCGTCGCAGGTGGAATCGATCAACGCCGCCTTCACCCCATCCGACGACGAGGTTCAGAGCGCGCAGGCGATCGTCGATGCCTTTGCCGCCAATCCAGGCGTCGGGGTGTTGCAGATCGACGGCAAGATGGTCGATGCGCCGCACCTCAAGCAGGCGCAGCATATCCTGTCGCTGGCGGACTGATCAGGCGCCGCACGCGGGGCCGCGGAGCCATTTCTGCGTTTCGTGGCTGCGAAAGCGGACCATGCCCTGGCTCGACTGCATGGTGACGACATTGTCGAATTCCATGCTGGTACGCGTGTAGGTTCCGCGAACGGTGATCTGCAGATTGCCCTTTGGATCATTTCCGGCGGGCTTGCAGTTGAGATAGCCGCTGATCCGACCGCCGTTCATCTTGAATGCGCCGATCGTGCATTTCGCTTCATGGCCGGGATCGAACAGCAGGACGTCCGGTTTCGCGGCGACGGCGGGGGTGATGCAATCTTCGGGATCGGGATCGGTTTCCAGCACCTGCTTGAACTGCGCCACGAATTCGGGCGCCATTTCGGGAAAGAGGATTTCGACGACTTCGCGCTTGCTCGTCCAGATGCCGGGTTCAATCGGATTGTCGGCGACGGCCGCGCCCGGATCGCTCGCCGCCGGGCCGCGGGTCTGCCACCATATCCCGCCGCCAAGCAGTCCGACCAGCGCTGCCCCGCCGGCAAGAGCCACCCAGAGCCGGTTTCGCTTTCCCACCGGCGCCGGTTCCGCGACCTTGACCGTCGATACTGCTGGCGTAGTGCCCGGCGTCATTGCAGCCACGATCCGGCCGGCGGCCTGCTCCTCGCCCGCGAACCAGTCGATCCACTGATAATCCTTGAGCCAATAGGCGAGCCCTTGCGCCTGAATATCCTCCAGCCGGACGGGCAGGATTTGCTTGTTGCTGTCTTCGCCCAGCATCAGTTCGCGTTTTACATGGCGTGACTGGTCCGATTGCGTGCAGAGGAGCAGGATAATCGCATCCGACCGCCCGATCTGGTCGAGGATCGCCTGATCGAAAGCAGTTCCCGCGGCAATGTCGTCGGGGGCGAGCCAACCGTCGATGCCGTGCGTGGCGAGAAGCTGCTTCAGCCTCCGCGCGGTATCGACCTGCGAGCTGTGATGGCTGATGAAAGCGGAAAGCCGCTTCGGGGCGATGGGCGTGGGTCCGGCATCCGTCATCGGGGATGATCATATGGGCCAAGTCCATGACCGCAAGTGATTATCCGCACAGGCGTTTCAGCTTTTGCGTCGCATGTGGCGCCGCATCCAGTCACGGCCGCGATGCCAGCTTTTCTTCAGCCCGCGTTCGGTCAATCCCTCGAACATCGCATCGGGGCTCGTCGGGTCGAGCAGCTCGTTATTGGCGATGAATTCGTCCATCGGCCCCGGCGGAACCAGATCGAGCCATTCGAGCGAACGGCCACCATTGCGCAGCCCCTCGATCGTTTCGATCAGCGAACCCGTTGCTTCGAAGCGCTGCGCAACCTCGGCTGGTTCGACGTCCAGATGCTCCGCGATCAGCGATTCCCGCAAACGGCGGATCACCGGCTCGACGCCATGATTGGAGGGAAGCGCAGCGTCGATCGTGACATCGCACTCGCTATCGAGCCCCATCGACCGGTTGTTGAGATTGGCAGAGCCGACACGAATTGCACGGTCGTCGACGATTGCCGTCTTGGCGTGAACATAGATGGACTCGCCGCCGGCGGTGCGCGGATAATAGACGCGCAGCCTGTCGCCATGCTTCGACTTCGCGACCGCACGCACGAGCTGGACGCGCGCGGCATCCATCGCCATCTGCTCAAGCCAGCCGTCGGCGGTTTCGGGCATCACCATTACAAATTCAGGCGGGTCATCCTCGTTAAGCCGCCCGGCAATTGCAGCGGCGATCTTGCCGCAGGTGAAATATTGATTCTCGAAATAGATGAAGCGCTTCGCGGCGGCGATCATGTCGAGATAGAGTTGTTCGATCTCGCGGATTTCAACGGCATCGCCATATTCCGCGCGGGTGCGCGAGATGGCGACATCGACGCCTGCGAAATCGGTCTCCAGATCGTCTGGCCACCCTTCCCCGGTTCCGTTGATCTCGCGCAGCGGCTTCTTCGTCGCGCGTTGCCAGCGTTCGTTGCCGAGGTCGGCGAGCGCGTTCCCGACCGGGCCGGCCAGCAGCATCGTGCTGTCGTGCCAAGGCATATACGGCTTGCCGTCGGGCGCGGTGCGGTGCGGATCGCCGTCCTTGTGCTCGCGCGTATCCCAGCGCCGCGCGCCGACGTCGATCCCGCCGCAGACGGCGAGATGATCGTCGAACACCGCCACTTTCTGGTGATGGCTACACCCCAGGGGATGGGCGCTATCGAGCCGAAAGCTGATCGACCGTGTCAGTTTCCAGCGCGCGATCATCGAGACGATACGCGGCATCGCGAACTGCTTCAGCCCGCCGAAATTCCAGCGCAGGATGTCGATATCGCGATCGGGGCATGTCTTTGCGAGACGCAGCAGATAATCGCCGAGCGGTTCGCCCTCTCCGTCCTTGTCGGGTTTCAAAGCGATGCGCGGATCGAAGTCCCAGCCGATCAGCAGGATGCGTTCCTTCGCATCGGCCATCAATTGTTCGAGCAGCGCATAATAGTCCGCAGCATCGACGATCATACGCGCTTTGTCGGCGCGCTCGATCCGCCAGCAATTGCGGCCTTCGACGACAATCGGTGTCAGGTCAGTCCCCATCGCCGCCTCCACGCTTGGTGGCGGCGATGGTTGCCGATCTTCACCCTCAGGCTGCGAAAAATTGTTCGGGGGTCAGCGCCATCATCGCGTCGCTGCCCGCCTCGATCTTGCGGCGGAGCGAGCCGGCGTCGGGAATGAAGCGCTCACCGAAGTGGCGCGCGGTCACGATCTTCGCCTCGAGGAAGGCCTTGTTCCCGCGGCCTTCGTCAAGCGCCTTCTGCGCCGCCTCCGCCATGCGGAGCCACATCAGGCCCAGCGCGACGATACCCGCAATATGCATATAATGGTGCGCGCCGGCACCGACATTGTTCGGATTGGTCATGCCGTTCTGCATGAACCACATCGTCGCGGACTTGAGTTCGCCATTCGCCTTTTCGAGGCGACCTGCGAAATCGGCAAAAGCGGGCTTGTCCTTCGCCGCAGCGCATTCGGCGTCGACGATCGCGAACAGCGACTGGATCGCGCGGCCGCCGTTCTGCGCGAGCTTGCGGCCGACGAGGTCCATCGCCTGAACGCCGTTCGCGCCTTCATAGATCATCGTGATGCGGGCATCGCGCACATATTGCGACATGCCCTGTTCCTCGATGTAGCCGTGGCCACCGAAGACCTGCTGCGCATTGGTCGCGACCTCATAGCCCTTGTCGGTGCCATAGCCCTTGATGACGGGGGTAAGCAGGCTGACGAGGTCATCGGCCTGCTGGCGCTCCTCTTCGGTTTCGGCGACATGCGCCAGATCGACCTGCAGCGCGCCCCACAGGCAAAGCGCACGCAGCCCCTCGACCACCGCCTTGCCGTCCATCAGCATGCGGCGCACATCGGGGTGGACGAACAACGGATCTGCCTTTTCCTGCGGATCCTGCGGCCCGGTGAGCGCGCGGCCCTGACGGCGGTCGTGCGCATATTGGACGGCATTCTGGAAGGCGATGTCAGCCTGACCCAGCCCCTGGATCCCGACGCCGAGGCGCGCGGCGTTCATCATGACGAACATCGCCGCGAGGCCCTTGTTCTCCTCGCCGACCATCCAGCCCTTGGCCCCGTCGTAGTTCATGACGCAGGTCGAGTTCGCGTGGATGCCCATCTTGTGCTCGATCGACCCACACGACAGCGTGTTGCGTTCGCCCAGCGAGCCATCTTCGTTCAAGAGGAACTTGGGCACGATGAAGAGCGAGATGCCCTTCACGCTGTCAGGCGCGTCGGGGGTCTTCGCGAGGACGAGGTGGATGATGTTGTCGGTCAGGTCATGCTCGCCCGACGAGATGAAAATCTTGGTGCCGGTAATGCCATGGCTGCCATCGCCGTTCGGCGCCGCGCGGGTACGGATGAGGCCGAGATCGGTGCCGCAATGCGGCTCGGTCAGGTTCATTGTCCCGCCCCACTCCCCCGAAATCATGCGGGGCGCGTAAAGGGCTTTCTGCTCATCCGATCCCTTGACAAGGATCGCAGCGACCGCGGCCTGCGTCAGGCCGGGATACATCGAAAAGGCCTGGTTCGCGGCCATGCGATATTCCTCGACCGGAAAGCCGACGACATGTGGCAGACCCTGGCCGCCGAATTCCTCGGGCTGAGTCAACAGCGTCCAGCCCGCGTCGCAATAGGCCTTATAGGCTTCCTTGAAGCCCTCGGGCGTCGTGACCGAGCCATCCTCGTGCCGCGTGCAGCCTTCCTGATCGCCCGAATAGTTGATCGGGAACAGCACTTCCTCGCAGAATTTGCCGGCTTCGGTCAGCACCGCCTCGACCATGTCGGGGGATGCATTGGCGAAACCGGGCAGGTTCGCATAGCGCTCGATCCCGAGCACTTCGTTGAGCTGGAACAGCGTGTCCTGGATGGGGGCGCGATAGGCAGGCATGACTCGTCTCTCTGAAAAACAGGTGGCTTAGCTATAGTCTCGCCCGGGGAGGCCGTGAAGCCGAAGCTCAGTCGACTTTATGGCCGGCATCGACCTTTTTCACCGTATCGATGAAACGTGTCAGTTCCTCGACAGCGCTGTCGATATCGTCACGCTGACGCTGCAGAAGGCCGATCCGCTGCCGGCATTTCTCGATCGTCACCTGGCGCTGGGTCTTGCGACCGTCGCCGACGTCGTAGAGGTCGATCATCTCGCGAATGTCGGCCAGACTGAAACCGGTGCGCTTCGCACGCAGAATCCAGGCGAGCCGCGCGCGGTCGCGCTTCGAATAGATACGCGACAGCCCCTTGCGCGACGGGCTGATCAGCCCCTCATCCTCATAAAAGCGGAGCGCGCGGGCGGTAACGCCGAATTCTGTCGACAGATCGGTGATGCTGAACTGATCGCGGCCGAGGTGATCGGGCGTATCGATATGGGCGTGGCCGTATTCTTCGGTCATGATGGGAGGATAGTTTCCGTTGACGTGAACGTCAAGGCTGGCCGGCAGGATGAAATTGTTCCGTATCAGTCCGCGCAAGGCCGAATGATATTGCCGCGTCCGTCGCGAATCTGCAAGCGTTTCGCGTCGGCTTCGGACCAGCTTGCGCGCGGCAATCGAAGGCCGGACAGCGAGGCTCGCGCGGGGCAGAGACTATCGCATTGCGAAGGGAGCTTTCCCGGCAGACGCAGCTCGTCTTCCTCTTCATGGACGACAGCTTCGCATCCCTCGACACCGGCGAAGCGCAAACGCCAACCGCCGTCCTCCTGAGCGATCGCCCCCTTGGCTGTGCATGACAGTCCAGGACCGTAGGAGGCCGTTACCGCGAAGCGCCATTGCCCGAGACCGTCGGGGACCGCGCACATCGCGTCGCGCCCGAGTTCGTGGGCGCGCTCGAACACACCGGTCGGGGTTGCCGTATCGGGACGCACGACGCCGCGTTCGCGCGCCGCGATTTCGAGCGGGTTGTCAGCGTCGATCGCACCGCCGGCATTGCCGCCGCCCCGGTCGCAGCCCGCCAGAGCGAGCACAAACGCCAGCCAGACGATGCGGCGATCAGGCATCGTCACCGAGAAACGTCAGCGAGCCGTCGACTTCGACGCGGCGATAGAAGCAGGAGCGGCGTCCGGTGTGACAGGCCGGCCCCTCCTGCACGACACGAAGCAGAAGCGCATCCTGATCGCAATCGACCCGCATCTCGGCAAGCGCCAGTCGATTCCCTGACGTCTCGCCCTTCAGCCACAGCGAACGGCGCGAGCGCGACCAGAAATGCGCAAACCCGGTTTGTTGAGTCAGGCGGATCGCGTCGTGATTCATGTGCGCAACCATCAACAGCATACCACTGTCCGCGTCGATGACGATCGCGGTAACGAGCCCGGCGGCGTCGAAGCGCGGCAGGAAGCGGTCGGTTTCATCGCTATTCTGATCCATGCACAGCGCTGTAGAGCAGGTTTGCCGCCGCCGTAACCCCGTTCGGGTCGCCGCTGTTACAATAGTGTGAAGTTGGGGGGCGACATTTCAAACAACCCTCCCTATATGCGCGGCAGTCATCGCCCCTCGCTGCCGGAACGACATGCTGACGACCCATCCTTTCGACGACGACAAGCTCCGCGAGGAGTGTGGCGTCTTTGGTATTCACGGCGCGGAAAGCGCCGCTGCGGTTGTCGCGCTGGGGCTGCATGCCCTGCAGCACCGCGGACAGGAAGCCGCGGGCATCACGGCCTTCGACGGCAAGGATTTCCACACCCATCGCGCCATGGGCCATGTCGCGGGCAATTTCGACCGCGACGAGATCATGCGTCAGCTCGCCGGCGCGTCGTCGATCGGGCATGTGCGCTATTCGACGACCGGCGAAACTGCGTTGCGCAATGTGCAGCCCTTGTTCGCCGATCTTGCGACCGGCGGTTTTGCCGTCGCACATAACGGCAATATCTCGAACGCGACCGCGCTCCGCAAGATTCTCGTCCGCCGCGGATCGATCTTCCAGTCGACGAGCGATACCGAGGTGATCATCCACCTTGTGGCCACGTCGAACTACCGCACCCTGCTCGACCGGTTCATCGACGCGCTGAAGCAGGTCGAGGGCGCCTATTCGCTGATCTGCCTGACCGCAGAGGGCATGATCGGCTGCCGCGATCCGCTCGGCATCCGCCCGCTCGTTATTGGCAAGCTCGGCGACGCGCACATCCTGGCATCGGAAACCGTCGCGCTCGATGTGGTGGGCGCCGAATTCGTCCGTTCGGTCGAACCGGGCGAACTGGTGATCATCCGCGACGGCGAACTGACGTCACACCGTCCCTTTGCAGAACGCGACGCGCGGCCCTGCATCTTCGAATATGTCTATTTCTCGCGCCCCGATTCGATCGTCGAGGGCACGAGCGTCTATTCGGTCCGCAAGGCGATCGGCGCTGAGCTCGCGCGCGAGAATGCGGTTGATGCCGACCTTGTCATTCCCGTGCCCGATTCGGGCACGCCCGCGGCGCTTGGTTATGCGCAGGAATCGGGCATTCCCTTCGAACTCGGGATCATTCGCTCGCACTATGTCGGGCGCACGTTCATTCAGCCGGGCGACAAGGTCCGTCACCTCGGCGTCAAGCTCAAGCACAATGCAAACCGCGCGCTGATCGCCGGCAAGCGCGTGATCCTGATCGACGATTCGATCGTGCGCGGCACGACGAGCCTCAAGATCGTGCAGATGATGCGCGATGCCGGGGCGGCCGAGGTGCATATGCGCATCGCGAGCCCGCCGACACAGCACAGCTGCTTCTATGGCGTCGACACACCCGAACGCGCAAAACTGCTCGCAGCGCAGATGACGGTCGGGCAGATGGCGAATTTCATCAACGCCGACAGCCTGTCGTTCCTGACGATCGACGGCCTGTATCGCGCGCTAGGCGAAGCGAAGCGAAACGACGACCTTCCCCAATATTGCGACGCCTGCTTCACCGGCGACTATCCGACGACGCTGACCGATTTCGACGAGAACAGCATCGACGACCAATTTTCGCTGCTTGCCGAGCGCGTTGTCTGACGGAATGACCATGAAATCTGAAGAACTGGCGGGACAGGTTGCCCTCGTCACCGGTGCAAGCCGCGGTATCGGCGAAGCCATCGCCTTCTCGCTCGCGGCACGCGGGGCGCATGTCGTCATCACCGCGCGCACGCCGGGCGGACTCGAAGAGCTTGAAGACCGGATTCACGCTGCCGGCGGCAGCGCCACGATCGCCCCGCTCGACCTCACCGATGGCGACAGCATCGCGCGCCTCGCGAGCGCGATCGCCGAGCGCTGGCAGAAAATCGACATGTTGGTGCTCAATGCCGCCATGCTGGGGACGCTGACGCCGGTCGCGGCGATCGACGGCAAGGAATTCAACAAGCTGCTGACGCTGAACCTGATCGCGCAGCAGGCCCTGATCGCCAATTTCGACCCGCTGCTGCGCCGCGCCGCGAACGGCCGCCTGCTGGCGCTGTCGAGCAGCGTCGCGCGCGAGCCGCGTGCCTATTGGGGTGCCTATGCGGCATCAAAGGCAGCGTTCGAGACGCTGGTCATCAGCTATGGCGCCGAAATGCGGAACATTTCGACCCTCCGCACCGCGATTCTCGACCCCGGCGGCACCCGCACCCAGATGCGCGCGCGCGCCTATCCCGGTGAGGACCCGCAGAGCATCAAAGATCCGGAAGCCGTCGGCGAATATGTCGCCAAGCTGATGGTCGAGGGCTTTGACAGCACCGCTTTCCATGCGCTGCCCAAGGTGATGGTGGACGCTTAACCCGTTCTTTGCATATCTGTGCCAATTGCGGGCATAATCCCGCGTGGCAAAGGCAGAAGAATGAAAAGCAGCATCGTGCGATCCGTGATCGCGACCGTGGCCGGCATCGTCGTCGCTTTCGTGCTGCTGTGGCTGGCACAATATGCCGGCAGCGAAATTTCCCCCGCCGAGTATGATGTCGACACGGGAGAAATCCTGATTCCGCTGGGCTCGACGATCGCGCTGATCGTCGGCTGGTTCGTCGGAACCTTCGGCGGAGGGTGGCTCGCGATGCGTATGTCGGGCGGCGATGGGCCGGGCTGGATCGTCGCGGGCGCGGTGATCGGTGCCGCAGTCTACAGCGCAGCCGATTTTTCGGATACTTGGTGGATCATGGCGCTCGGCGTGCTTGTCCCGCTGCTCGCCGCCTGGGCCGCGAAGCGGGCGGCAGGCACGGCGCCTGCCGCCGCCTGAGCCTGCCTATTTCCCGGCGTCCTTGTCCACGGCCGCCTGCACTGCCTTGTAGAAAATCTCACGCGCACGGCCGACGCCTTCGGGATCGGTTGCGGTCGGCCAGTTGCCGTTTGAAGCGATAATGAGCTTGCGCTTGGGATCGATGAAAATCCCCTGCCCGAAGATGCCCTGAGCGGCGAAGCTGCCGTCGTCGTTCGTCCACCACTGATAGCCGTAGCCACGGCCCGGAAGGTCGATGTCGGCCTGCTTGGTTGTTGCCGCAGGAAGCCAGTCGTCGGGCAGCACCTTCTGCCCGCCCGCAACCCCGCCGTTCAGAATGAACTGGCCGAGACGCGCATAGTCCCTGAGGCTGGCCGAGATGCAGCAACCGCTGATCTCATGCCCCGTCGGGCCGAGCATCCACACCGCATCCTGCTCCATGCCAAAGGGGCCCCAGACCTTCTCCGACAGGTAATCCGAGAGCGTCTTGCCCGTTGCGCTCGAGACCAGTACACCGATCAGATTGGTTTCGCCGGTCTTGTAGACCCATTTCGAACCGGCAGGCGCTTCGCGTGGCAAGGTCTTCATATAGCTGACGGTGATATCCTCACCGGGGACGGGCTTTTGCAGGTTGAACTGCGCGACGTCGGACTTGGGATCGGTATAATCCTCGTTCCATTTGACGCCCGATGTCATCGTCAGAAGCTGCCGGACGCTGACATCGTCATAGGCCGAGCCACGCAGGCCCGGGATGTAGGCGGCGACCTTGTCATCGAGGCTCTTGATATAGCCGTCCTTCACCGCCGCACCGACGAGGGTCGAGGTGAAGCTTTTGGCGACCGAGAAGCTGGTCCAGCGGCCGGCAGCGCCATAGCCGAGCGCATATTTCTCCAGCCGGATCTTGCCATCCTGAACGATGATCAATCCCGCGTTGCGCTGCTTCGCCATATGCGCATCGACGTCGAGCCCGAGATCGAGCGGCTTGCCCTCGGGCAGCGGATACACGGTCCCGCCCGCCTTGATCCTGTGCACGACGACCTTTGGAACGGTCTCCATCGTGCGGAAGGCAAGGTCGCGTTGATCCTGGGTCCAGAACAGCACATTCAGATCCTTTGGCAGAGTGTCGGTCGTTTGTGTTTGAGCGGGACCGCCAAGCCCCAGCGCCGCTGTGCACAACAGCGCCGCCATCACGAATCTTCGCATCTGCCCCTCTCTCCCTGTTTTCAGGCTAGTTTTTCCAAAGTCACCTGCGCGACCTCGATCCCGCCGCCGCGGAAACCGCCCTCGCAATATTGCAGATAATAGCGCCAGAGCCGCACGAAGCGCTCGTCGAAGCCCGCTGGCAACTGGCCATTTGCGACCGCCGCGTCGAAACGCTCGCGCCACTGGCGCAGCGTCTCGGCATAGTCGCGGCCGAAGCGTCGCACATCGCGCCAGATCAAGCCGCGTTCCTCGGCCAGCGCGCGAAAGCGGCTTTCGGAGATCAGGCATCCGCCCGGAAAGACATAGGCCTGAATGAAATCGGTGCTGGCGGCGTAGCGTTCGAACAGCGCGTCGCTGATCAGGATATACTGGATAGCAGCACGACCGCCTGGCCGCAGCAAATTGGCAACCGCGTCCAGATAGGCCGGCCAATAGGCCTGGCCAACCGCCTCGACCATCTCGACGCTTGCGATCGCATCATACGGCCCTTCTGCGTCGCGATAATCGCAAAGCTCAATCCGCGAACGGCCGGAAAGGTCGACCGCATGGAGCCGGTGGTCGGCGATCTCGGCCTGTGCCGGCGACAGGGTGATACCCGTGTAGATGACATCGTGCCGCTCGACCGCGCGCTCGGCGAGCGCCCCCCACCCGCATCCGATCTCGAGCAGCCTGCCGCCCGAACGCAGGTCGAGCCGGTCGAGAATCGCATCGACCTTGGCCTCCTGCGCCTCCTCAAGCGACTGTTCAGGATCGGAGAAAAGCGCGCTCGAGTAGTTGAGGCCGGTATCGAGCCACAAGGCGTAGAAATCATTGCCAAGGTCGTAGTGCGCGTGGATATTTCGACGCGATCCGGCCCGGCTGTTGCGGTTCAGGAAGTGCGCAGCGCGATGGAACCAGCGCAGCGGCCCGCGCGAACGCCCCTCATTGCCCAATGTTTCGCCATTACGCATGAACAGGTCGAACAACGGCACGGGATCGGGCGAGGACCATTCACCTGCCTCCCAGGCGCGATACCAGCCAACGGAGCCTGACAGCGCAAGGCGGACGAGCGCAGCCCAGCTCTTGAGGTGGACGACCGCCGTCGGCCCCTTCCCGCGTCCGCCCAGAATGCGAACGCTGCCGTCGGGCAATTGTCCCTCGAGCGTCCCGAACGCGAGACCCGCGTCGATGCGGTCGAGCTGGCGATGAAAGAAGCTGGCCGGTGCAAGAGCCATCAACCGCGCCAGACCACCCCCCGAGCGAAACGCCCGGTCGGCGCGGAGCAGTTCCTTACCGCGGCGGGGGCTGACATGCGTGTTCATTACGCACCTTCCTGCCGCAAAAGCAGCACCCTGACAATCGCTCGTCTATGCTTTCATGACGTCATAGGCCGCAAGCGCCCGGGCGCGCGCCTCGCGATGTCCGATGATCTTTGCCGGATAGCTCGCAGGACGACCACCGGCTTCCTCGGGATCATGGATTTCCGCATCGCCGAGATGCGCAAGTTCGGGAACCCATTGCCGGATATAATCGGCCGCGTCGAATTTCTCCGACTGCGAAAGCGGCGCCATGATCCGCGGGAACATGTTGCTATCGACGCCGGTTCCGGCGACCCATTGCCAATTAACGCTGTTGTTGCCGTAGTCCGCATCGACAAGGGTATCCCAGAACCATTGCTCGCCACGGCGCCAGTCGATCAGCAGGTGCTTGATCAGAAAGCTCGCGGCGATCATCCGCACCCGGTTGTGCATCCACCCCGTGTTCCAGAGCTGGCGCATCCCGGCATCGACGACCGGATAGCCGGTACGGCCGCGCTGCCACGCCCTTAGGTCGGCATCGGCTTCACGACCGGTCCGCCAGCGCATCGCATCAAAAGCCTCGCGCGCGCTTCGCCCGCCATAGTCCGGAAATTGCAGGATCACATTCTGCGCATAATCGCGCCAGCCGACCTCCGAGAGGAAGACATCGACCGATCCGCCCGCAGCGGCAACGCGGTGCCAGACATAGGCGGGCGAGACTTCGCCGAAATGGAGATGCGGCGACAGGCGCGAACTGCCCTCGACCGACGGCAGATTACGGCGCGCGTCATAATCCGCCGCTTCGTCGACAAAATCGGCAACGCGCGCGCGGGCGCCCTCTTCCCCCGGTATCCATTCGGCCGCGAATCCGGTCGCCCAGTCCGGACCCGCCGGCAACAGCCCCCAATCGGCAAGCTTCTCCGACCGTGGCCACTTCGACGGCGCAGCGATCTCGCCTGGGCGGTTCGCCGGCGATGACGGCGGCATTTGTTCCTTCAGCGCGCGCCAGAAGGGCGTGTAGATCTTGTAGAGCCCTCCGCTTCCGGTCGTGACCGAACCCGGCGGCGCGAGGTAATTGCCGTCGTGACAGACGAGATCGAGTTGCTTCGCGACCGCCCGCTCGGCGTTGCGCCACCATGGCTCGTAATGACGCAGCGCGTGCACCTGCCCTGCGCCGCTTTCCTTCGCAATGTCTGCGAGCTGCTCGCCGCACTTGCCGCGACGGAGGATCAGGCGCGATCCCTTTTCACGCAGCGCTGCGTCGAGGCTGGCCAGACTGTGATGTAGCCACCATCGCGACGCGGCGCCCATCGCACGATGCTTCGGCGTCTCGTCGTCAAGGATATAGACCGGAATCACCGGCCCTTCGGCCGCGGCGGCGACCAACGCCGCCTGATCGGACAGTCTGAGGTCGCGGCGAAACCAGACGATGATGGGCGCGGTCATTCGGGGTAGCTTGCGGTATCGGGGGCCTGCACATGAATCGTAAAGCGATCACGCGCGAGCGGCTGCATATAGCGCTGATCGCTAAGGATGATCGCATCGCTGTCGCTCTCGGCAACCGGCATCCGGGCCCAGAAGAGGAACGCCCGCGCTGCCGGATCGCCTTTGACCCATGTTTCAAGGCGCACATCGTCCATACCGGTAGGCTGGCCGCTGATGTCTAGTTTTCCGCCGACGCCCGGCGTGAAGGAACCGCTGCCATAGCGATCACCATCACGCCAGAATATGTCGCGCGTCCAGAAGGCCAGCGGCGGCGGACTGGCAACGACGAGCGGCGCCTGATGCCCGCTGGCCAGCAGCGATGCCGCCGCCCCTCGCTCCGCCGCGCCCGTTATCAGGCCATTGGCAAAGATGTAGGTACAGACGACGGTGAAACCGGTCCACGCGGGCCTCCTCCAGCTTGCCGTGCCCTGGCGTTCGCGGCGCAGCGACAGCCACACCGACACACCGAGTGCGAGCCAAATCCAAAGATCGATGATGAACAGCGTATCGGCATAGAACCAGCGATGGCTGAACGGCTCGAGCAAGCGAACTCCATAGTTGTTGAGCCAGTCGAGCGCAGGATGGCTCAGGCAGCCGATGATGCAGAGCGCAAGCAACCAGCCCTTGTCGATCGGCAAGCGCGTTTCAGGCCGTGTGCCGCGCCGCGTCTGCCAGCGATCGAAGGCGATCAGCAACCACCAGAGGATCAACGGCAGAAGTATCAACGCGATCGGCCCGTGCGTAACCCCGCGCCGCATCGAGAGCGACTCGATGCCATAGATCGCGCAGCCCGCGTCGATATCGGGCAGGTTGGCGGCAAGAATAAGCGCCGGCATCGCAAGGCCGGTCTTCTTCTTGAGCCCCATCTGGCCTAGCACGGCGCCGACGAGGCTGTGGGTCAGGTTATCCATGCGGACCTATAAATCCGACCCGGGCCAGAGCCGCAAGATCAGAGTTCGGGGCCGCCCTCGGTCACCGTCCAGGTCTGCCCCTTCTTGAGCAGGGTCTGGAGGTCCGCCGTCTTGCCCTCTGCGGCCACCTTGTTCTGGCGGACGACGTCGGCTTCGAAGGTCGGGCGCGGGTCGTCATAGAGGACGCCGAGCGCCATCGGGAACTCGCCGAAGCGCATCTCGACGAGCATGTGCGCGACGCTGCGATTGGTGACGTCATGGACGATCACGCCTGCGGCCTCCCAATCGCCATCGACGACATCGACGGTCTTGAGGTGCAGTTCGTCTGCGTCGAGCGCGATCCCCTTGGTGCCCTTGGCATAGAGCATCGGTTCGCCGTGCTTGAGCCAGAGTTGGCGGTCTTCGGCACCCTTCGGCGCGGCGAAATCCTCGAACACATCCTTGTTGTAAACGATGCAGTTCTGGAAGATTTCGATAAAGGCCGCGCCTTTGTGGGCGTGGGCGGCCTTCAGGACGTTTGGCAATTCCTTCGAGACGTCGAACCCGCGCGCAACAAAACGTGCGCCAGCACCGAGAGCGAAGGCTGCCGGCTGTGCCGGACGGTCCACCGATCCATAGGGCGTCGAGGGGCTGGTGGTGCCGACGCGGCTCGTCGGTGAATATTGCCCCTTGGTCAGGCCGTAGATCTCGTTGTTGAACAGCATGATCTGGCAATCGAGATTGCGGCGGATCAGATGCATCGTGTGGTTGCCGCCGATCGACAGCCCGTCGCCGTCACCGGTAACGATCCAGATGTCGAGGTTCGGATTGGCAAGCTTCAGCCCCGTCGCGAACGCTGGCGCGCGGCCGTGGATCGTGTGGAAGCCATAGGTTTCCATATAATAAGGGAAACGCGACGAGCAGCCGATGCCGCTGATGAAGACGGTGTTCTCGGGCGCGGTGCCGATTTCGGGCATCGTGCGCTGCACCGCCTTCAGGATCGCATAGTCGCCGCAGCCGGGGCACCAGCGGACTTCCTGATCGGTTTCCCAATCCTTGAGCGTCGTCGTGCGCGCGATAGTGGTCATCTCGTTCATCAGAGGGCTCCCTCAATCGCGGCTTCGATTTCAGCGATGGTGAAGGGCTGGCCCGACACCTTGTTCACGGGCTTCGCATCGACCAGATACTGGTCGCGCAGCACGGTCTTTAATTGACCCGTATTCATTTCGGGCACGATCACCTTGTCATAGCTTTTGAGCAGCTCGCCCAGATTGGCAGGCAGCGGCCAGATGTGGCGGATGTGGATGTGGCTGACGTCCGCACCCTCGGCGCGTTTGCGGCGCACCGCCTGATGGATCGGGCCGAAGGTCGAGCCCCAGCCGACGACCGCGAGCTTGCCACCCTCGGCGCCCAGCTCGACGATCTGGTCGGGCACCTTGACGCCATCGACCTTAGCCTTGCGGATATCGGTCATCGCCTGGTGGTTCGACGATTCATAATTGATGTGACCGGTATCGATTTCCTTCTCGATCCCGCCGATGCGGTGGAGCAGGCCCGGCGTGCCCGGCTTGACCCACGGACGCTTGAGATTCTCGTCGCGGCCATAGGGCTTGAACCCGCCCTCCGGCGCTTCGGTCAGGAATTCGACCGGGAAGGCCTCATAGCTTTCGAGATCGGGCACGGCCCAAGGCTCCGCAGCGTTGGCGATGTAGCCGTCGGTGAGCAGAATGACCGGGGTCATATATTGCACCGCGACGCGCACCGCCTCGATTGCGCATTCGAACGCGTCGCCGGGCGAGCGCGCAGCGATCACGGGCATGGGCGCATCACCGTTGCGGCCATAGACGGCCTGATAGAGATCCGACTGCTCGGTCTTCGTCGGCAGGCCGGTCGAGGGGCCACCGCGCTGCGAATTGACGATGACGAGCGGCAGCTCGGTCATGATGGCAAGGCCCATCGCCTCGCCCTTCAGCGCGATGCCCGGACCCGACGAGCTGGTCACGCCCAGCGAGCCGCCGTAGCTGGCGCCGATCGCCGAACAGATCGCAGCGATTTCGTCCTCGGCCTGGAAGGTCGTGACGTCATATTCCTTGAGCCGAGACAGATGGTGCAGGATCGCCGACGCCGGGGTGATCGGATAGCCGCCGAAGAACATCGGCAGCTTCGCAAGTTGCGCGCCCGCGACAAGGCCGAGCGCGATCCCTTCGGCGCCGGTCAGCGTGCGGTACAGGCCCGGCGCAACGGGTGCGGGGTCGACATGATGCTGCTTGAGCGGCCCCGCCAGCTCCGCGGTCTCGCCATAAGCATGGCCCGCATTGAGCGCCGCGACGTTGGCGGCGGCGAGGTTCGGATCCTTCGCGAACTTGCCGTTGAGCCATTCGATCAGCGGCTGGCGATCACGGTCGAACATCCAGAGCGCGAGCCCCAGCGTCCACATATTCTTGCAGCGCAGCGCTTCCTTGTTGCCAAGGCCGAAGGGCTTCACAGCATCCATCGTCAACTGGCTGATGTTGAGCTTCAGAAGCTGCCATTTGGCGAGGCTGCCGTCGTCGAGCGGGTTGGCGTCATATTTCGCCTTGGCGAGGTTGCGCTCGTTGAACTCCCCCTCGTCGGCGATGATCAGGCCGCCCTGCTTGAGCTGCGGCACGTTGGTCTTGAGCGCCGCCGGGTTCATCGCAACGAGAACATCGGGCGCATCGCCCGCCGTCTCGATCGCCGAAGAACCGAAATTGATCTGGAAGGCGGAGACACCGAACAGGGTGCCCTGCGGCGCGCGGATCTCGGCGGGAAAATCGGGAAAGGTTGCAAAGTCGTTACCCGCGAGTGCCGACGAGAGCGTAAACTGACCGCCGGTCAGCTGCATCCCGTCACCGCTATCACCTGCAAAACGAACCACTACTGCATCGGAAAGGGGGGACTGCCGCTCGCCGGGCTTGTCCTCTACCGCTGTCGCCATTTTATTTGTCTGCCTCTGAATCTTGCGAACCTGTGACATTGGCCTAGGCCTCTGCGACGCCCGCCGCAATTCAGAAAAAATTGTGCGCCGCAAAGGATCAGCGCGGGGTGGGTTTCATTTCGCGATTGAATTTGAACGGCCGATGCCGAATAGCTGGCACCAGAACATAGCGAAGGGATGACAGGATGACCGACGGCACCAGCCACTACACGCGGCCCGATGTGGCCGCCTTTCTCGCTTTCCTGAACGCGCAGGAAGGCCCGAAGATGGAGGAGCTGCCGCCCGAGGGTGCGCGCGAAACCTTCCGGGCGATGGCGCAGATGGCCGACAGCCCTCGCGGAGAGATCGCCAAGGTCGAGGACCGCATTATCCCCGGTCCCGCGGGTGACATTCCGATCCGCATTTATGATAGTCATCCCGGCCGCGAGACCGGCCCGGTGCTGGTCTTCTATCACGGCGGCGGCTGGGTGATCGGTGATCTCGATACGCACGACGGCTGGTGCGCGGAGGCCGCACGCCAGCTCGATATGCCCGTGATCGCGGTTGATTATCGCCTGGCCCCCGAACACCCCTTCCCCGCCGCGCCGATCGACTGCGAGGCGGCGACACGCTGGGTTGCGGACAATATTCCCTGCACCGGGCTGGTGCTGGCCGGTGAAAGCGCAGGCGGCAACCTGACCATCGCGACGGCGCTGACCCTGCGCGACAAGCCGGCGTCGAAACCCGTTCTCGCGATCCATCCGATCTATCCTGCGGTGACGACGCACAATGACTGGCAGAGCTATCGCGATTTCGGCGAAGGCCATCTGCTCACCGAAGGCAGCATGATCTGGTTCGGCAACAACTATGCCGCCGACCCCGCCGATTATCGAGCATCGCCGCTCGATTTCCCGGCGGAAGGAATGCCGCCAACGGTGCTGACGACGGCAGGGCTCGATCCGCTCCGCGATCAGGGCCGTGCCTATGCCGCGAAGCTGGTCGAGGCAGGCGTGACCACCGTCTATCGCGAGGGTGCCGGGACGATCCACGGCTATATCAACCTGTCGCAAGCCATCCCGAGCGCCAAGGAAGATATCCGCAGTGCCTTGACAGCATTGAAGGCGCTCGTCACCGAAGCCACCGCATGAGTGACGACAACCTTCCCTACCGCCCCTGCGCCGGCGTGATGCTGGCAAACCGCGACGGCAAAATCTTCGTCGGGCAACGACTCGATTCGTCGAGCGAGGCCTGGCAGATGCCGCAAGGCGGGATCGATCCCGGCGAAGAGGCCGAGGAAGCCGCGATCCGTGAACTTGGCGAGGAGACCGGCGTCCATGGCGGACTCGTCGAGATCATCGCACGCAGCAAGACCGAGCATTTCTACGACCTGCCCGATCATCTGATGGGCAAGATGTGGGGCGGCAAGTATCGCGGCCAGCGCCAGTTCTGGTTTCTGATGCGCTTCATGGGCGAGGATGGCGACATCGACATCGCCACGAAGCATCAGGAGTTCCGGTCATGGCGCTGGGCGGAACTCGACGAGCTCGAAAAGCTCATCGTTCCGTTCAAGCGCCAGCTTTACCGCGCCGTCGTCGAGGAATTCCGCCCGCTCGTCTGATCCCGCAGCGCTAGCGCGCTTCGAAAGACATCGCCGAACATTTCGGGGGTAAGCCGCCCGGTGTTCGTGTTGTAACGCGAGCAATGATAGCTATCGACCAGATGGCGTCCATCGGGCAGCGCATGCAAGGCGCCATGCGCGAAAGGATATCCGGCGAGCCGGAGGCCTGCGGAGCGGAGCGTCGCATTATGCGCGATGCGACCGAGCGCGATGATCACCCGCACCGTCGGCAGCGCCGCAAGCTGTGCCTCGAAGAAAGGACGGCAGTTTGCGATCTCGGCTGGCGTCGGCTTGTTCCGCGGCGGCAGGCATTTAACGCTGTTGACGATGATGGCGCCATCGAGCGTCAGGCCGTCGTCGATCCGCGCGTCGTAGACGCCCCGGCTGAGGCCGAATTTCGCGAGCGTCGCGAACAGCAGGTCGCCCGCATAGTCACCGGTAAACGGGCGTCCCGTGCGGTTCGCGCCATGCTTCCCCGGCGCCAGCCCTGCAAAGGCAAGCCAAGCCTCCGGATCGCCGAAGGCATGGACCGGCGCGTTCCACCAGTCGGGATATTCGGTCCGGCATTCGCGCCGGAGCGCCACCAGCCGTGGGCAGCGCGGGCAATCGCCCGGCGGCTCGGTGCCGGGCAAGGGGCTACCAATCTCCATATAGCTGCGATAGGCGCTGCAGCATGACCAGCGCAACGCCAGCTTCCAAGGCTCCCTTGGCCCTCTATGCGATCGGCCTCGGCTCGAACCGCCGCCACGTCCGGCATGGAAATCCGCGACATATTTTGCTTGCGGCACTCGATGCACTCGAGAGCGACGACATCGAACCCGTCGATGTCAGCCCGATCATCGCAAGCGACCCGATCGGCCCGTCGCGACGACGCTATGCCAATGCGGTGGCGCTGGTTGCTTCGCCGCTGAGTCCCCCGGAGATGCTGGATCGGCTTCAGGGCATCGAAGTCGAATTCGGCCGCAGGACTGGTCAGCGCTGGAGCGCACGCACGCTGGATCTCGACATATTGCTCTGGTCCGGCGGCGCATGGAGCCGCGCCGACCTTACGATCCCGCATCCGGCGATCGCCGAACGCGCGTTCGTGCTCGGCCCGCTGCGGACGGTAGCACCGGGCTGGCGCCACCCGTTGACGGCGCGGACGGTACGCCAACTCGCCGCGCGGCTGATCCGCCCCAAGCCGGTTGACCAGAGCGCCGGGGCGCACTAGGGCGACGGCTCACTTCGGGCGCCGACACTTTTGGCGTCCCGTCGGGCCCTTAGCTCAGTCGGTAGAGCAACTGACTTTTAATCAGTAGGTCGCTGGTTCGAACCCAGCAGGGCTCACCACCTTTTATCATTGCATCACGGACTGGTCGGCGCGTCGTCGTCGTTCTTGTCGATGATGATGATCGCCGCGACACCGGCGAGAAGGCCGATCAGGCCGATGATCCAGCCCGAACTGCCGCCGAGTTCGTTGGCGTCACCTGCGGTCGACGTCACGCGGGCGCTATCCATCACTGGAGCGGCAGAGGCGGCGACCGGGACGATCGCAATCGATGCGGCGGCAAGACCGATCGCGGCTTTACGGATGATATGCATTGGAAATCCTCCACACTGGGCAATTGAACCCGACCAACGAGCTTCGGCAGGGATCGCTCCCGGCAGTTTGATGCCGGTTGCTCTGCTCGGCGCCTATTCGGCACGGACGGAGGATGGAGGAACGTTGTAGTCCGCTCAGGCGAAATGGAGGCGCCTGTATTTCCCGCGGAAATAGAGCAGCGGATCGCGATGCGGTTCGAATTGCGCGCGCACCACGCGGCCGACAAGAATGAAATGATCACCCGCTTCGTGCAGCGACTCGCGCTGGCATTCGAACGAGACGAGCGAGCTGCCGAGAAGTGGTACGCCCGTTTGCCCCGGCGCCCAGGGAAGGTTTGCAAAACGGTCCTCGCCTTTCGACGCGAAACGGTTCGACGCCGGCTGCTGTCCAATCTGAAGCACATTGACCCCGAAGTGCGCCGCGTCTCGAAGAATCGGTGCCGTTCCCGCAGTGTTCGCGACGCAAACGAGCAGCAGAGGCGGATCAAGCGAGACCGAGGTAAAGCTGTTCGCGGTAAGTCCCGCCGGGTTTCCGCTGGCATCGAGCGCGGTCACGATGGTGACACCCGTGGCGAAACAGCCCATCGCATCGCGCAGGGTGCGCGGGTCCGACCCGGCCTTGAACTCCATCGCCTCGCGCGGCTGTCGCCTCTCGAGGAAATCGAGGAGCTGGCCGAGCAGCGCTTCATCGCGATCGACGGCAAGGGCGATGTCGGTCTCCTCGATATCGACGCTCTCGCCGATCGGCAGTCCGGCGCGGAACGCATCGCTCGCCGGGGTGCATTCGGCCGGAGAAAAGCCGCCGCGAACCACGAGCGTGGGCAGCGCGAGCCGAGGCGCGGCAGCGACCGCATCGTCGGTCACGGGCATGTCGACGAGCACGAGTCCGGCGGCAAGATGCGCGCCATCAGGCGCCAGCGCCTGCGCGGCGACCCATCCGCCGCGCCGCGCCGCGACAACGACCGGGCGCGATCCCATCTGCGCAAGCACCGCGCGCAGATCCTCGACCTGCGCGACCTGATCGTCAGAATTCCAGTCAGACCCGACAGCCGGGCGCGGCTCGAGATTGACAACCCGCCGCCCGGACAGGACCAGCGCATCGGCAACGCTGCGCCACGCTTCGCGCCCCTGCCCTGCATCGGGCAAAAGCAGGATCGCGGGGTCGTTGTCGTCGCCGATCAGATCGGCCGACAGGCGGATACCGCCAAATCCCTTATATTCGACGATAGACAAGCGAATCCCTTGGCGGGCCCGCGGTCGCTGGTGCGGGCATGGTTACGGTGAGGGCACCAGCATAGCGGCACCCGTCACCGTGCCGCAAGGCGGCAGCTTCACCTTGTCAGCGGCGGAAGCCCGCGAGCCGCTGGTCGACGATCGCATCGGCCTCGCTGATGATGCGATCGATCAGTTCCTGACAGCTCGGGATATCGTGAATGAGACCCTGAACCATGCCGGCCCAGAAGACACCCTTGCTAAGGTCGCCCGTTTCGAGCAGTTCGCGCCCGGCCTTGCCATTCACCAGTTCGGCGACATCGGCGAAGGTCGCGTCGGGCTGAGCCAGACGGCGCACCACTTCTTCCGATACCGCGCTCTTGCCGACGCGCGCAGTGTTCTTGAGGCTACGGAAGATGAGGAAGCTGCCGCGCTCGTCATTGTCGACATAGGCCTGCTTCACATTGTCGTGGATAGGCGCTTCCCTGGTGGCGCAGAAGCGCGTTCCCATGTTCACGCCCTCGGCGCCGAGGCTGAGCGCCGCGACGAGGCCGCGCCCGTCGCCGAAGCCACCCGATGCGAGCATCGGGATCTTTACCTTGTCGGCGGCCGCGGGAATCAGGATCAGTCCCGGAATATCGTCTTCGCCTGGATGGCCCGCGCACTCGAAGCCGTCGATCGAGATGATATCGCAGCCGGCTTTTTCGGCCGACAACGCATGGCGCACCGCGGTACATTTGTGCAGGATCGTCACACCGTGCGGCTTCAGCATTTCCCAGATTTCACGAACCGCCTGCGTCCCTGCGGTTTCGACGATCTTGACGCCGCCGTCGATGATCGCCTGTGCATAGGCTTTGTAATCGGGGGCATTGATCGTCGGAAAGACAGTCATGTTCACGCCGAACGGCTTGCCGGTCATCGACCGGCAGCGCTCGATCTCGTCGCGCAGCGCTTCGGGGCTCGGCTGGGTCAGCGCGGTGAGGATTCCAAGACCACCGGCGTTCGAAACCGCGCTCGCCAGTTCGGCATAACCGACGCTCTGCATCCCGCCCTGAACGATCGGATGCACGATCCCCAGCATTTCCGTGATGCGCGTCTTGAAAGCCATGACATTCCTCCCTGATCGAACCTTACCTTACGGCATTGCTGCGCGCGGGCATGAATTAACTTGACGCTTACGTCAACGTCCGGTTGAGAGAATTCGATTAGAGCATGAAGGGAATCGGGATGACGGCGACGACGCACAGCGGAATTTCGGATCGGGCGCTGGCGATTGCCGCAAAGGTGGAAGCCTTTGTTCGCGAGATCGTCGCCCCTTATGAACAGGATCCGCGCCGCGACCATCATGGTGCCCCGACCGACGAACTCGTCATGGAGATGCGCGCGCACGCCCGCGCCGCTGGCGTCCTGACCCCGCACATCCTGTCCGACGGCAGCCATCTCAATCAGCGTGAGACCGCGGTAGTGCTCATCAAGAGCGGCCTGTCCCCGCTCGGTCCGCTCGCGTGCAACACGATGGCTCCCGACGAGGGCAATATGTATCTGCTCGGGAAAGAAGGCAGCCCCGAACTCAAGGAGCGCTTCCTGAAACCGATGGTCGCGGGAGAGGTCCGTTCGGCCTTCTTCATGACCGAACCCGCCGACGAAGGCGGCGCGGGTTCGGACCCGTCGATGATGCAGACCACCTGCCACCTCGACGGCAATCACTGGGTGATCAACGGCCGCAAGACGTTCATTACCGGCGCCGATGGCGCGCGCGTCGGTATCGTGATGGCCAAGGCGCAGGAAGGCGCCTGTATGTTCCTGGTCGACCTGCCCGACCCCGCAATCCGCGTCGACCATGTGCCGAACACCATCGACAGTTCGATGCCCGGCGGCCATGCCACACTGACCATCGAAAATCTGCGCGTGCCGGCGGATCAGATGCTGGGCGAGGCTGGCGAAGGATTTCGCTATGCCCAGGTCCGCCTCTCGCCCGCGCGCCTGTCGCACTGCATGCGCTGGCTCGGCGCCTGCATCCGCGCCAACGAGATCGCGACCGACTATGCGAACCGCCGCATGGCGTTCGGCAAGCCGTTGATCGATCACGAAGGCGTCGGCTTCATGCTCGCCGAAAATCTGATCGATATCAAACAGTCCGAATTGATGATCGACTGGTGCGCCGGGGTGCTCGACACCGGATCGCTCGGAACGGCCGAAAGCTCGATGGCCAAGGTGGCGGTGTCGGAAGCGCTGATGCGGATCGCCGACCGCTGCGTTCAGGTGATGGGCGGCACCGGCGTCACCGACAAGACGATCGTCGAGCAGGTGTTCCGCGAGGTCCGCGCCTTCCGCATCTATGACGGCCCGACCGAGGTTCACAAATGGAGCCTCGCCAAAAAGATCAAGCGCGACTGGCGCGCGGGCCTCGCCTGACAGGAGCATCAGTTGACTGTCATCGAACCGTAGCGTCAAAACACTTGACGTTTACGTTAACGTCCGGATGATGGCAGACAACGATAAGGGTAGAGGAACAGGCCGATGTCGATTTTGTACGACGAGGGGCAGGAAGCGATCGCAATCGAGTCGCGCCGCGCGCTCGAGGCGCGGGTCAGCAAGGACGAACTGCTACCGTTGCTCGAACAGAGCGGGAAATATCACGAGGGCTTCTGGACCACCGCGAAAGAACAGGGCTGGACCGCCCTCGCCCTGCCCGGGGCCTATGGCGGACTGGAGCTGGGCCTGGTCGAACTCGGCCTGATTGCACATCAGGCCGGGCGCTCCTTGAGTGGCGCGCCCTTCCTGACCTCGAGCTTCGGCGCGGCAAAGGCCATCGAACTCTATGGCAACGACACGCAGAAGCAGCGCTGGCTGCCCGGACTGGCCAGCGGTGAGACGATCGGCGCGGTGGCCTTTGCGGCGGGGGCCGATCCGCTTCCGGATCGCCCTGCTCTCACGCTCACCGAAGATCGTATCGACGGCACCGCGCAGGGCGTTTCCGGCGGTCTCTATGCCCATGTCGCCGTGGTGTTCGCCAACGGACCCGGCATGCCCGTCCTCGCGCTCGTCGACCTCACGGGAATCGAACGCAAGGCGGTCGCCAGTTTCGATAACAGCCGATGCATCGCCGATATCGCCTTCGCCGGCGCGCAGGCCGAGACACTTGCCGTCGGCGAAGCGGCGCGCGCGGCTGCGCTTCATATCCTCGCTCTACAGGCAGTCGTCACCGCGCACGAACAAACCGGCGGCGCGGAAGCCCTGATGGAGATCGCGCGCGACTATGCCATCACGCGCAAGGCCTTCGGTCAGCCGATCGGCGCCTTCCAGTCGATCAAGCACCGGATTGCCGAGCTCTATGGTCTCGTCGAACTCGCGCGCGCCAATTGCATCCATGCCGCATCGCGCGAGGGCGCCGCCGATTTCATCACCGCGGCCGCAGCCGCGCGGCTGTCCGGGATCGAAGCCTATGACACCGCGGCGCGCGACTGCGTTCAGATCCACGGCGGCATCGGCGTGACCTGGGAGATCGGGCTGCATCTCCACATGCGCCGCGCCCGTACCCTCGCGCTCGAACAGGGCAGCAGTTTCTTCTGGGAAGATATACTCGTCGACCGTCTTGCAGGAGAAGTCGCATGAGCGATCTCGAAGCCTATCGCAGCAAAGCCGCAACCTGGTGCGAATCCGCGGTGCCGCAATTCGGCAAGGCGGCGCGCAAGGGCCTCACCGTCGAGCAGGATCTCGCACTCGGCCGCCGCTACCAGAGCGCGAAGTTCGACGCCGGCTTTGCGGGGATCAACTGGCCTACTGAGCTAGGTGGCCAAGGCCTCGGCCATATCGAGAAAATCACCTTTGAAGCCGAGGAAATGAAGCACGGCTTCCCCAACGTCTATTTCGGGATCTCACTCGGCATGCCGGTGCCGGTGCTGATGCAGTTCGGCAGCGACCGCGAGTTCGTGAAGGAACGCGTGATCAAGGCCCTGAAAGGTGAGGAAATCTGGTGCCAGCTCTTCTCCGAGCCCTCGGGCGGCACCGATCTTGCCGGCCTGCGCACCCGCGCAGAGACCGACGGCAACGGCTGGAGATCAACGGACAGAAGGTCTGGACCAGCTGGGCACAATATAGCGACTATGGCGTGATTGTCGTCCGCACCGACCCGGCAGTGGTGAAGCACAAGGGCCTCACCTATTTCTGGGTCGATATGAGGGCACCGGGCGTCACCGTTCGCCCGATCAAGCTTGCCGGCGGTGACAGCCACGTCAACGAGGTGTTCTTCGACGACGTAAAGATCAGTGACGATCACCGCATGTCGCCGGTCGGCGGCGGCTTCGGGGTCGCTTTGACGACTCTGATGATCGAACGCTATGTCGCGACCGACAGCGCCGGCTTCGGCCCGCATCTCGACCTGTTCGTCGATCTTGCGAAAGATCTGAAACTGAACGGCAAGCCGGCGATCGAGGACGGGCGCATTCGGCAGCAGATCGCGCGGAACTATGCGATGCGCGCCGGTCTCGACTCGATCAACCGCCGGGCGCGACTGATGATGCAGGCCGGCATGACCCCCGGCCCTGAGGGCTCGCTGAACAAGCTCGTCGCCGTCCGGTCGCGGCAGAAGTTGTCCGAGCTCGCGCTCGACCTGCAGGGCACCGACGCCTTCCTCTTCGACGAGCATCTCTCACCGAAGGATGACTGGGCATCGAGCTGGATCAACGCGCCGACGGGCCGCATCGCCGGCGGATCGGACGAGACGCTGCTCAACACCATTGCCGAACGCATCCTCGGCCTGCCGCAGGATCATCGCCCCGACAAGGGCGTCCCCTTCAACCAGATTCCCGCCTGAGGAGCCTCCCCATGAAATTCGATTCCAGTACAGCAGCCGTGATTACCGGTGGCGCTTCGGGTCTCGGCCGTGCAACCGCCGAAGCGCTTGCCGCTGCGGGCGTGAAGGTGACGATCTTCGACATCAACGACGCGCTTGGTGAGGAGGTCGCACAATCGATCGGCGGGCTGTTCGTCCATGTCGACATCACCGACGAGCAGTCGGTTCTCGACGGCTATGCTAAGGCACGCGCCGCACATGGTCAGGAGCGCATCTGCGTCCACTGCGCGATGACCTCGCGTCGCGGCAAGACGCTCGCGTTCGACAAGGAAACCGGCGGCTATCGCCGCACGCCCACGGCCGACTATGCCTTTGGCGTCGAGGGCATCCTGACCGCCAGCTACCGTGTCGCGTCGATTTCGGCCGAAGGCATGGCGACGCTTCCGGAGATGGAGGACGGCGAACGCGGCGCGATTGTGCTGACCGCCTCGGTCGCGGCGCAGGACGGGCAGATCGGTCAGGTCATCTATGGTTCGGCGAAAGCCGGGGTGAACGGCCTCGTCCTGCCGATGGCGCGCGACCTCATGGATCTGGGCATCCGCGTCAATTCGATCATGCCCGGTGTGTTCGGCACGCCGCTGCTCAACAATATGAATCCCAAGGTGAAGGAAAGCCTCGAAGCTTCGGTCCCCTTCCCCAAGCGCCTCGGCAAGGCAGAGGAATATGCCAGCCTAGCAATGGAAATGATCCGCAATACCTATTTCAACGGCCAAGCGGTCCGCCTCGACGGCGCAATTCGAATGGCTCCCCGCTGAACCACCCGACGCCTCCCTTTTCATTCCCTAAGCGATTTTCCTAGAATCCCACGAAAGGAACTCTCCATGGCCGAAGCCTATATCATCGACGCCGTCCGCACCCCGCGCGGAATCGGCAAGCCCGGCAAGGGCGCGCTGTCGCACCTGCACCCGCAACATCTCGCCGCGACCGTCCTCGGCGCGATCCGCGACCGCAACAACCTCGATACCGCGACCGTCGACGACATCGTCTGGTCGACCTCGTCGCAGAACGGCAAGCAGGGCGGCGACCTTGGCCGCATGGCGGCGCTTTCGGCGGGCTATGACATCAAGGCCAGCGGCACGACGCTCGATCGCTTCTGCGGCGGCGGCATCAGCGTCGTGAACTTCGCTGCTGCGACCGTCATGTCGGGCATGGAAGATTGCGTCATTGCCGGTGGCACCGAAATGATGAGCTACACCTCGGCCTACGCCGCGGAGCAGGCCAATGCCGGTCTGCCCCCGCGCCTTATGGGTTCTGGCCATGACGCGCTCGACGAACTGCACCCGCAGTCGAACCAGGGCGTTTGCGGCGACGCCATTGCGACCATCGAAGGCATCAGCCGCGAAGCGCTCGACGCGCTCGCCCTCGTCAGCCAGCAGCGTGCCGATCGGGCGATCAAGGAAGGCCGCTTCGACAAGTCGGTCGTGCCGGTTCTCAACACCGATGGAAGCGTCGCGCTCGACCGCGAGGAATTCCCGCGCCCCGAAACCACGGCCGAAGGCCTTGCCGCACTCAAGCCGAGCTTCGCGGCGCTTGCCGATTTCGACCTTGGCGAAGGCGTGACCTTCCGCAAGCAGATCAACCGCCGCTACCCCGATCTCGAAATCCAGCATTTCCACCATGCCGGCAACTCGTCGGGCGTCGTCGACGGCGCGGCCGCCGTCCTGCTGACGTCAAAGGAATATGCCGAAAAGAACGGCCTGAAGCCGCGCGCGCGCATCGTTGCCTATGCCAATATCGGCGACGATCCGACGCTGATGCTCAACGCCCCGGTTCCGGCGGCGAAGAAGGTGCTCGAAAAGGCGGGCCTCACCAAGGAAGACATCGACGTCTGGGAAATCAACGAGGCCTTCTCGGTCGTTGCAGAGAAGTTCATCCGCGACCTCGATCTGGACCGTGAAAAGGTCAACATCAACGGCGGCTCGATGGCGCTCGGTCACCCGATCGGCGCGACGGGTTCGATCCTGATCGGCACCGCGCTCGACGAACTTGAACGCTCGGGCGGCCGCTATGGTCTGGTCACCATGTGCGCCGCCGGCGGCATGGCGCCGGCGATCATCATCGAGCGTGTCTGACCAGTCAGCCTCAGAACGGCCCGCGCACGGCTATCGTCCGTGCCGGGCTGTAGAGATTGAGGAACATCGTCTTTCCGTCGGGCGCGAAGCACACGCCCGCGCATTTAGTCTGCGCGGTTACCCGGGCAAAGGGGTAGACCTCGCCCTCCGGCGTAACGCCGCGCAGCCAGTTATCGGGCTTCGCGCCGCGGCGATCCTCGCAAACGATGAGATCGCCGCCCGGCGCAATGGTCAGATTATCGCCGAAGCTGAAGTGGTCCGGATCTGTCGATTCAAGGAACAGCTGCAGCTGGCCGGGGACGCCCGCTTCGGCCGCCGTTCCTTCGGCGGGCGACGGGCGATAGCGCATGATCTGCCCGCGCCGCGCGGGGCCGCCCGAGGTGCAGGTGAAATAGATTTCACCGTCGCCCCCGTGGATCCCCTCGCCGCGGGCAAAGATCGCAGCACCGGCCCTGGCACCACGCTTGCGGAGGTCGTCGGCGGGGCTTTCGACATCGTCAAGGTCGATCCACCGCACGGCCGCCCAGCCACGCGCGGCAAAACGGCTGCCCGCCCAGTTGCGCGTATCGGCCGACTGCGCGGGGTCGACGAACGCCAGCGACTGCAGCCGCCCGCCCTTGTGCAGCGCACCCGCCTGGGCCGGGAGAAAGCGGTAGAAGAGGCTCTCGTGTCGGTCTTCGGTCATGTAGATCGCGCCGCTTTTCGGGTCGCAGACTGCGGCCTCGTGATTGAAGCGCCCCATCGCGCGGATCGGTTCCGCCGAGACCAGCTTGCCGGGGGCGACGGGCATTTCGAAGACCCAGCCATGGTCCTGCCCGATCTTGCCGCTGCGGCGCGAGACATCTTCTTCGCAGCTCAGCCAGCTGCCCCATGGCGTCAGGCCGCCCGAACAGTTGCGGATCGTCCCGACGAGCGAGAGATATTGTTCGTCGACCGCCAGCGTTTCGGGATCGAGGATGATGGTCGAAACACCGCCGGGAAGCGCTTCGCCGCCACCGCTGCGGTAACAGTCGAACGCCGCGGCATCACCGCTGGTGCCGACCGGGCAGGCGCCGTAATCGAGTTCGTCTGGCCCAAGTTCATGGTTGCGCATCAGGCACAGGCGGCCGTCGGCGAGCGTCGTGCAGTCCATGCCGTCGGCGCTGTTCGGAACCTTGCGGCCATCGCTCATCGTCTGACCGAATTGCGAAACAATCTTGTACGAAAAGCCCGGCGGCAGGTCGAGGATTCCGGCAGGATCGGGCACCGGCGCGCCATAACCGCGCCCTTCGGCAAGCATCGCGGCGGAGACGTGGCGACTGTGGAGCGCGAGGCCGGCGAATGCGGTCGCCATCAAGCCGCGGGCAAAGCTGCGGCGATCGAGCGCGATGGATTGCGGTTCCATGGTGGCCCGATACGGGCGTGCGGTGACATGGGGACTGCAAAAGTCTGACAGTTCGGGGACAGTTTGAATTTCGCTGGCACATTAGTGCAACATTTTTGGATGGCCCGCGGGGCCGATAGGGAGACGACAATATGGCAGGTCCGCTGCAAGGCATTCGCATCATCGAGTTCGCAGGGATCGGTCCGGGCCCTTATTGCGGCATGATGCTCGCCGACCATGGCGCCGAAGTGATCCGCATCGATCGCCCCGGCGGCTTCATGGACCCGCGCGATCCGTTGTCGCGGAACCGTAAATCGATCACGCTCGACATGAAGAACCCCGACGCCGTCGCGACCGCCCGCGACCTCTGCAAGAGTGCCGATGGCATCATCGAGGGCTATCGTCCGGGCGTCATGGAGCGGCTTGGCCTCGGCCCCGATATCCTGCTCGCCGACAACCCGAAGCTTGTTTACGGCCGCATGACCGGCTGGGGCCAGTTCGGCCCCTATTCGCAGGCGGCAGGTCACGACATCAATTATATCTCGCTGTCGGGCGTGCTCCACGGCATCGGCCGCGCGGGTGAGAAGCCCGTTCCGCCGGTCAATTATGTCGGCGATTTCGGAGGCGGCGGCATGATGCTCGCCTTCGGCATGGCGAGTGCGCTGCTCCACGCGGCAAAGACCGGCGAAGGCCAGGTGATCGACTGTGCGATGACCGACGGGTCGGCGCTGCTCGCTGGCATGACCTGGGGCTTCCTGGCGGCCGGGCGGCTCAAGGACGAAGCGGGCGTCAACATGCTCGACGGCGCGGCGCATTTCTATGACACCTATGTCTGTGCCGACGGCAAGTTCATCTCGATCGGATCGATCGAGCCGCAATTCTACGCACTGCTGCGTGAAAAGACCGGTCTCGACGCCGATGCCTCGTTCGATGCGCAGATGGACCCGTCGCAATGGGGACCGCTCAAGGACAAGCTGACCGCGCTGTTCGCTACGAAGACGCGCGACGAATGGTGCGCGATCATGGAAATGACCGACGTGTGCTTTGCGCCGGTGCTCTCGCTGACCGAAGCGCCGCAGCACCCGCATAATATTGAGCGCGAAACCTTCCTGACCGTCGGCGGCGTCACCCAGCCCGCCCCGGCGCCGCGCTATTCGGCAACGGTCAACGATATGCCCGTCCCCGCCCCGGCAGTGGGTGCCGATAGCGAGGCCGTCCTCGCCGAAATCGGCTATGATGCCGACCGGATCGCGGCCCTCCGCAGCGGCGGTGCTGTTCGCTGACGCACTTCGGCGACCGGACGCCAGCGTGCGTCCGGTCGCCATCCTTGGCTTGCAAGCATGGATCGCGAGGCATAGCCTGCCCGCGAATGAGGAGAGATTTTGATGGGTGAGTTTCTGAGTGTCGAGCGGCGGGGCAAGATCGCGATCCTGACGATGATCAAGCCCGAAAGCATGAATGCGATCGGCACCCACGCCGATTGCGACGATATCATCGACACGCTCGGCACCCTTGGCGAGGATCGCAGCATCAGCGCGATCATCCTGACCGGCAGCGGCAAGGCCTTCAGCGCCGGCGGCAACCTGAAAGGCATGCAGGATCGTACCGGCATCGGCGTGCTCGACCAGCCCGATTCAACCCGCGCCAATTACCGCCGCGGAGTCCAGGCGGTGATCCGCGCCCTGATGGACTGCGAAATTCCGATGATCGCCGCGGTTAACGGCCATGCCATCGGGCTCGGCGCCGATCTTGCCTGCACCTGCGACATCCGCATCGCCGCCGAGAGCGCGAAATTCGCGTGCAGCTTCATAAAGGTCGGGATCGTCCCCGGCGACGGTGGCGCCTGGCTCCTGCAAAAAATTCTCGGCTACCCTCGCGCCGCCGAACTGTTTCTGACCGGTGACCGCTTCGACGCGGCGCAGGCGAAGGAGTACGGCCTCGTTACCGAGGTCGTTCCCGACGCGGAGTTGCTCGACCGTGCCATCGCCATTGCCGAGCGCATCGTCTGCAATCCGCCGCGTGCGCTGCGGCTTACCAAGCGGCTGCTCCGCGAGGCACAGCACAGCCGGATGAGCGACATCCTTGAACTCAGCGCCGCCTATCAGGCGATCGTTCATGAAACCGCCGACAATCGCGAGGCGATCAACGCCTTCGTCGAAAAGCGTCCCCCCGTTTTTACAGGAGATTGATCATGCTCGCCGAGCGCGTCCTGCCTTTGTCGGGCATCCACAATTTTCGCGACTATGGCGGCTATGGCGTCGAGGGCGGCGGACGGCTGCGCGACAATATGCTGTGGCGATCGGCGCATCATGAGGCGGCGACCGACGAGGATCTGGTCGCGCTCGACGCACTCGGTCTCGATACGGTGATCGATCTGCGCGGCGACGACGAACGCGAGATGCATCCGTGCCGCCGGTCCGAGAATTTTGCGGGCCGCGTGCTGTTCGCCGGCGGCATCACCGCCGGGCTGGCGCCGCACCTGCAGGCGGCGGGCGGCGCCATCGACGGCGAGACGGCGCGGGCGCGGATGATCGATACCTATGCGGGCATGCCGTACCGCCCCGCGCTCGTCGCAACGCTGCGGCTCTATCTCGCCGCGCTCGCCGAATATGACACGCCCAGCCTCGTCCACTGCGTCGCCGGCAAGGACCGCACGGGCTTTGCCGTGGCGATCGTCCACCGGCTGCTCGGGGTGCATGAGGACGACCTGATGCAGGATTATCTGCTCACCAACACTGCCGGCAAGATCGAGGAACGGATCGAGCAAGGCGCCGCGCATATCCGGTCACGATATGGCGCGGAGATTCATGAGGATGCGATCCGCGCGCTGATGTCGGTCAACCCCGCCTATCTCGACGCCGCGCTGGCGACGGTGCGCCGCGATCATGGCGACATTCCGACCTATGCCGAGGCCGTACTCAATCTGACGCCGAAGATGCGCGACGCGATCGTCGACCGGCTGGTGATCTGAAGCGGGCCTATTCGCCCTTCACCAGCACCCCGCCCTTCACCACCGCATCGACGTCCTCCAGCTGGCGGACGTCGGTCAGCGGGTCGCCGTCGACAGCGATGATATCGGCGTAGCGGCCGACCGCGATAGCCCCGACGTCCTTCTCGCGCCCGAGCGCCTCGGCCGCATTACGCGTCGCGGCCTGGATCGCCTGCAGCGGCGTCATCCCATATTCGACCATCACGCGGAACTGCTTGCCGACCTCGCCATGCGGCATGACGCCAGCGTCCGATCCGAACACCATCCGGACGCCGGCCTTGGTGGCCTTCCGGAAATTGTCGCGCTGAATCTGCGCAATCTCGCGATCCTTGCGCAGATTATCCTCGAGCACGCCATTCTTCGCGCCCTCGGCCTGCGTATATTCGGTATTGTAGATATCCATCGAGAACCACACCGGCTGCTTGCGCGCCAGCGCCATGCGGATGCCTTCGTCGTCGACAAGGCTGACATGCTCGATCGTGTCGATCCCCGCCGCAATCGCGGCACGGATGCCCGCGGCACCATGCGCGTGCGCGGCGACGCGCAGGCCCCATTGGTGCGCTTCGTCGGCGATCGCACGGAGTTCGACCTCCGAGACCTGAAGCTGGCCGGGTTCGGTGTTGCGCGAGAAGACCCCGCCGGTCGCGCAGACCTTGATCACCTCGGCGCCATATTTGCGCTGACGGCGAACCTGATAGCGAAACTCCTCGGGATTGTCGGCTATCCCCTCTTCCTTCCCGTCCTTCTTTTCGAGGCTGGGCGGCAGAAAGGTGCTGTCGCAATGGCCGCCGGTCGCGCCGAGCGCATAGCCTGCGGGAACGATCCGAGGCCCGACGGCATAGCCCGCGTCGATCGCCTGCTTGAGTCCGATGTCGTTGCGGTCGGACGAACCGACATTGCGAACGGTCGTGAAACCCGCATCGAGCATGTCATGGGCATTTTTGACCGCCGTCATGCCCCAGAAGCTGTCGGTGAACTCCAGCCCGCGATAGCCCCCGATATCGGCGGGGCTGTCGAGATGGACGTGCATGTCGATCAGGCCGGGGAGCAGAGTCTTGTCGCCGAGATCGATATGCTTGACGTTCGATCCCCAGCGCACCGTGCGCGCGTCGGCGATGCCCGTGATGCGGCCCTCGGCATCGACAAAGATTGCCGGATAGTCGACCGTCCTGCCGGCCAGCACATCAACATAGCGCGCCGCGGTGATTACCGTCTGCTGCGACATATCCGCGGCCCACGCCGGTGCCGTCGATACGGCGAAAGCCGCGATCGAGCCGAAGGCGATTCCCCGCAGAAAACCGCCGAACTTCACTCTGGATTGCATATAGCGCCCTGCCCCTTGCGATAACCCGCGATGGTGATGGCAAAGCGCGGCTTTTTAGGACAGCGAAAAATCGCGTCAAACAGCCTTGCGGCCAAAGCCGCCGGGGCGCGGCGTCACCGGGTCGAGGTCGCCCCCGGCCAGATCGGATGCGATCGGCGGCGGCGATGCGCTATCGCGGTTCTGCATATAGTTGGCGAAGGCGGCGTCGGCGTCGAAGCCCTGCGTATCGCCCGACAGTTCGCCCATCTTTTCGCTGCGCGATCCCGGTACCCGATCGGTGCCGGAAACGGCGCGAAGCAGTTTGATGATGAGCGGCAGCGCGAAGATCAGTCCGACGATCGACAGGCCCATGACGGTGGGGCCGAGACCGATCATCGCGATCCCCTCGGCCGAATTGCCGCCGACACCCATGAAATACCAGAGCATCCAGCCGATATAGACCAGCGGGACAAGCCCGCCGATGATTCCCAGCACCCCGCCGATCGAAAGCCGCATCGCAAAACCCCTGCTTCGCGGCGAAGTTTAGCGCGGAGAGCTTACGATTCCCTTAGTCCCGCGCGAGGCCCACCAGACGCCGAGCAGCGCGAAGGCGGTACCAAGCATCGTCCCGCCGACGATGTCGCTCGCCCAATGAACGCCGAGCATGATGCGCGAGAAGCCGTTGAGGACGATCATCGTCGCGGCGAGTGCCCAGGCCAGCGCCCGCCAGCGCGGCGAGGCAAGCCACGCGAGCAGCAGATAGACCACGGCCGCGCTCGTCGCATGGCCGCTGGGATAGGATGCGCTGTTCACATGGTCGAGATGCTCGATGATATCGGGCCGTGCGCGATCAAAGGCGAATTTCAGCGCATTGGACGCGAGGTTCGACAAAAGCGCCGCGCCCGCCAGCGCGATCCCGCAGCGCCGCCCGCACCAGTGCCAGACCAGCACCGCGAACAGGATGCAGATGATCCACCGCGGCGTGCCGCCGCCGATCCAGCTGACGCCCTGCATGAAGGCGATCAGCCCCGGACTGCTTTGCCCGACGCGGAGCGAGAGCGCGTTCGACACATGAAGATCGGCCGCGACCAGCCAGCCGGCGCTGACGATCACGCCGAGCACAACGACCGCGAAGACGAGGATCGCGGACCAGATGAGCAGACTGCGCTTCATCGTCAGATGTGCAGCGGCCGTCCGAATGCCGCCAGCACGCCCTCATGCATCGTCTCGCTCAAGGTCGGATGCGGGAAGACGGTGCCGATGAAATCATCCTCGACCAGCTCGGCGGTCTTGCCGATCGTATAGCCCTGGATCAGCTCGGTGACCTCAGCGCCGATCATGTGCGCGCCAAGCAGTTCGCCGGTTTTGGCATCGAAGATGGTCTTGGTGAACCCCTCGGATTCGCCGAGCGCGATCGCCTTGCCGTTGCCGATGAAGGGGAAGGTGCCGGCCTTGACCTCGTAACCGAGTTCCTTCGCCTTCGCCTCGGTCAGACCGACGCTCGCGATCTGCGGGCGGCAATAGGTGCAGCCGGGGATGTTGCGCGGGTCCATCGCGTGCGGGTGGCCTCCGGCAATCGCCTCGACCGAGATGATCGATTCGTGCATCGCCTTGTGCGCGAGCCACGGCGGCGCGGTGACGTCGCCGATTGCCCACAGGCCGGGGACGTTGGTGCGGCACATCGCGTCGGTGTCGATATGGCCCTTGGTCGTCTTCACACCGAGCGTCTCGAGGCCGATATTCTCCGTGTTCGGAACGATGCCGATGGCGACGATGGCGTGGCTGAATTCGGCACTTTCGACCTTGCCGTCCTTGGTCTTTATCTTCGCGGTCACGCCGCTCGCGGTCGCTTTCAGTTCCTCGACCCCGGCACCGGTGTAGATCGTCATGCCCTGCTTCTTGAGCGCCTTTTCGAGGAAGGCCGAGACGTCGGCATCCTCGACGGGGACGAGGCGGTCGAGCATTTCGACCACCGTCACTTCGGCACCCATATCCTTGTAGAAGCTCGCAAACTCGATCCCGATCGCGCCCGATCCGATGACGAGCAATTTCTTCGGCATTTCGGGCGGGACGAGCGCGTGGCGGTAGGTCCAGATGCGTTTGCCGTCGGCGGGCGCGAACGGCAGGTCGCGCGCGCGGGCGCCGGTCGCGACGATGATATTCTTCGCGGTCAGGGTCTCGGTCCCCTTCTCGCCCTTCACTTCCAGCTTGCCGGGGGCGGTCAGCTTGCCCTCGCCCATATGGACGGTGATCTTGTGCTTCTTCATCAGGAAGGCGACGCCTTGACTAAGCTGTTTCGCGACCCCGCGGCTGCGCTTCACCACCGCATCAATGTCGGCGCTGATCTGCGCGGCGATCAGCCCGTAATCGCCCGCATGCTGCATGTAGTGATAGATTTCCGCCGAACGCAGCAGCGCCTTGGTCGGGATGCAGCCCCAGTTGAGGCAGATGCCGCCAAGATTTTCGCGCTCGACGATCGCGGTCTTGAGCCCGAGCTGCGCCGCGCGGATCGCCGCGACATAGCCGCCGGGGCCCGAGCCGAGGACGATGAGGTCGTAGTTGGTGTCAACCAAGGTCTGCTCCATTTTCAATCCCCTCTCCCATTTAGGGAGAGGGAGGGGCCCATTGCGCAGCAATGGGAGGGTGAGGGTCCGAGAGCGCGGCGAGGATCGCCGTCAAAACACCGGACAGGTTTCCAGTCACTTCATTGTTCCAGACGCGAAGTACGCGATATCCCTTGCCGTTCAGGAAGGTATCCCGGGCCGCGTCGCTTTCCGAGTCCGCATGCTGTGATCCATCGACCTCGACGATCAGGCGCTGTTCCTGACAGACGAAATCGGCAATGAACGGACCGATCGGCTGCTGCTTGCGAAATTTGAAGCCGCCGAGGCGGCGATCGCGCAAGGCACCCCAAAGCTTCTTTTCCTGATCGGTGAGCGCATGTCGCAGGCTTTTGGCGCGTGCCAGCGTCAGCTGCGAATAGCCTGCCGTCATACCCTCACCCTCCCACGCGCTGGCGCGCGCGGGTCCCTCCCTCTCCCTTGAAGGGAGAGGGGTTCGTCACGCCACCAGCCCCAGCGGGTTCTCCACCAGTTCCTTGAAGGTCTTCATCAGCAGCGCGCCGTCCGCGCCGTCGATCGCGCGGTGGTCGAAGCTGCCGGTCGCCGACATGACGGTCGCGATCGCGAGCGCGTCATCGACGACATAAGGCCGCTTCTCTCCCGCACCGATCGCCATGATCATGCCCTGCGGCGGGTTGATCACGGCGGTGAACTGCTTGATCCCCATCATGCCCATATTCGAGATCGAGGCGGTGCCGCCCTGATATTCGCTCGGCTGGAGCTTGCCTTCCTTCGCCTTCGCGGCGAGCTCGGCCATTTCGGTCGAGATTTTCGACATCGACTTGCCGCCCGCGTCGGTGATGATCGGGGTGATCAGGCCGCCGGGGATGCTCACCGCGACCGAAATGTCGGCGCGCTTGTAGAAGCGCATCACGTCGCCGCCGAAGCTGACATTGCACTGTGGCACGCGTTCGAGCGCGACCGCGAGTGCCTTGATCAGCATGTCGTTGACGCTGAGCTTGACGCCGCGGCTTTCGAGGCTGGCATTGAGCTCGCCGCGCAGCTTGAGTAGCGCGTCGAGGCGGATGTCGACGGTCAGGTAGATGTGCGGAGATTCCTGCATCGACTGGGTCAGGCGGCGCGCGATCGTCTTGCGCATGCCCGACTGCTTTTCATCCTCGTGCGGAATACCGAAATCGGGGATCGGACCGGCGGCGGCCGGAGCCGGCGCGGCTGCGGAAGCCGCGGCGGGAGCGGAAGCCGAGGTCGCGGGGGCTGCTGCAGCGGCGGGAGCGGCGACGCCAGCGGCCGCCCCTTCCAGATCGTCCTTGACGATGCGCCCGCCGGGACCGCTGCCCTTGATCGTCGAGAGATCGATGCCCTTTTCCGCCGCGATGCGCTTCGCCAGCGGGCTCGCCTTGATGCGGTCGCCCGAAGCCGCGGGCGCTGCGGCAGCAGGCGCGGGTGCCGGTGCGGGCGTCGGCGCAGCTTCGGCCTTTGCTGCGGGAGCCGGGGCAGCCGCGGGTGCAGGTGCCGGAGCGGGGGCCGGCGCGGCCTTCGCGCTCGATGCGTCCTCGCCTTCGGCCGCGATCACAGCAATCACGGTGCCGACCTTCACGCCGTCGGTGCCTTCGGCGACCAGAATCTGGCTGATCACGCCATCGTCGATTGCTTCGAACTCCATCGTCGCCTTGTCGGTCTCGATCTCGGCGAGCAGGTCGCCCGATTTTACCGCGTCCCCTTCCTTCACCAGCCATTTGGCGAGCGTCCCTTCCTCCATCGTCGGGGAAAGGGCGGGCATCTTGAGTTCGATCGACATCGTGGCTTTTGTCCCTCTTGATCCTGGGCGTGAGTCTTGCAGGCGAGGCCTGCCGCTACGGATTGTTCCTCGCCATAAGCCTTGCACCGGTCAAGGTCCAGCGGGGCAAACTTGCCTTTCATACGAATGTGACGCACTCTCCATTCACGAAAAGCATAGCGAGGGTCGGGGCGATGCGGACGTATCTGGTGGTGATCGATGACAGTCCGGAGGCCAGCCTTGCGCTGCGCTTCGCGGCGCGCCGCGCGGCGCGGACGGGGGGCAGCGTCGCGGTGCTTGCGATCATTCCGCCACAGGATTTCGTGGCATTCGGGGGGGTGCAGGCGACGATCGAGGCCGAGGCGCGCGAGCATGCCGAGCAGCTGATCGCCGCCGCCGTCGATACGGTCATGCAGGAAACCGGCCTTGCGGCGCTGACGACGATCAAGTCGGGAAAACCCGCCGAAGCGGTGCGCGAGGCCATCGGCGAGAATGACGAGGTCGCGGCGCTGGTGCTGGCAACGGCGCCTAGCGGTCCGCCGGGACCGCTAGTCACGCATTTCACCGGACAGGATGCGGGAACCCTCCCCTGCCCGGTGATGCTGGTGCCGGGCGGCATCGACATCGCCCGGCTCGACGCGCTGAGCTAGGCTGTCGCAAGACGCGGCGCCGCGCCCTTCCATTCGAGGATTGCGAAGGCCAGAACGCCGAGCGCCTGCGCGACAACGACCGCAAGGCCGATCCCCGTCATCTGGCTGACAAAGGCCGCAGCCACAGCAAGGCTTGCGGCTACCCAGCCGAGATTTCCGATCGCGATCAGCTTGACCAGCGCCGGGTTCGGAACCGTCTGAGCGGCGGCGGCAAACATCGGCAGCGCGGCAGCGAGGCATATCCATGCCCCGGCGGATACGACCCCGACCGGCAGTCCGAGCAGAACGGCCACCGGATCGACAGCGAAGAGGCCGAGCGCAAGGACTCCGGCGCAAGTGATGGCATCGGCGATGAGAATGGTCTTTAGATTGATGATCGGCATAAGGGTTCTCCTTTCAGGCCCCACCCGAATGAACCGCGAAAGGAATGGCGTCGATTACGCCGGAGGTAATGGAAATCGGAAAAGCGCTCGGCTAGCCAGCGGAAGAAGGAGATGTCGGATGCAGACGGTGCCCTTGGGCGAGCAGCTTCGCGAATGGCGCACGCGCCGCCGGATGAGCCAGATGGACCTTGCGCTCGACACCGACATGTCGACACGCCACCTGAGCTTTATCGAGACCGGGCGGTCGAAGCCGAGCGCGGCGATGCTGCAACGAATCGCCGATTGCCTGGACGTGCCGCACCGCGCGCGTAACGCGCTGCTTATCGCGGCCGGCTACGCACCCGATTATCAGGAACGCGCGCTCGACAGCGCCGAAATGGCGGGAATGCGCGCGATCGTCGAGCATGTGCTGAAAGGGCACGAGCCTTACCCTGCGCTTGCGGTCGACCGGCACTGGAACATGGTTGCGGCGAACGACGCCATCGCCATCCTGATCGAACAGGTGTCGCCCGCGCTGCTGGCGCCGCCGGCAAACGTCCTACGCATCGCGCTGCACCCCGACGGGCTGGCACCGCAGATCGTCAACTACGCGATGTGGCGCGCGCACATTCTGCACCGGCTCGATCTGCAGATCGAGGCGAGCGCCGACCCGCATCTCGCGGCGCTGCGCGAGGAGATTGCTGGCTATGCGGTCGAAGCCAATGATAACGAAGCGGGACCGGTGAACAGCATAGCGGTGCCGCTGATACTCGATACAATCGCGGGGCGGATCAGCTTCGTCTCGACCGTCACGATCTTCGGCACGCCGGTCGACATCACGCTGTCCGAATTGGCAATCGAGGCCTTTTTTCCCGCAGATACGGAGAGCGCGGCGCTGTTGCGGAAGCTGGCGGACTAGCGCTTACGCCCCTGATGCCGGATGTTCGATGGCCGGCCGCGCTTGCCGACAACATGCTTCCCCGCCTTCTTCAGTCCGTCGCGGCGCGGCGGGCGGGTGCGGAAACCGCCCTCGGGCGCGTCGGGCAGCTCGAAGCGGAGCGCGCCGCTGATCGGGTTTGCCTCCATCAGGCGCAGGTCGAGCCGCTGGCCGATCGAATAGCTGACGCGTCCATGCTCGCTGTCGAGCGTGCGCGCCGCCTCGTCATAGAAGAAGCGCTCGCTGCCAAGCGTCGATACCGGCACGAGCCCGTCGCCGCCGAGGCCATCGACCGTCGCGAAGAAACCGAAGGGCTGAACCCCGGTGATCCGCGCGGGCACAATCTCGCCGGTCTTGGTCGCGAGATAGGCCGCCACATAGCGGTCGACCGTTTCGCGCTCGGCCTCCATCGCGCGGCGTTCGAGCGCGCTGATCGCTTCGCCGATGCGTGAAAGCCCCTTGCGGTCGGTTTCCCCCAGTCCGGTTCGCTCGGGAAGCCCCTTCGGCTTGCCCGGCACTTCGAGACGGTAGCTGTCGACCAGCGCGCGGTGGACAATCAGGTCGGCGTAGCGGCGGATCGGCGAGGTAAAATGCGCGTAACTACCCAGCGCGAGGCCGAAATGCCCCGAATTGGCAGGGCCGTAATAGGCCTGTGTCTGGCTGCGCAGGATCGCTTCCATCAACTGCGGCAGGCGATCGTCGCCCGAAAAACCGTCGATCAGCCGGTTGAACACCGCGGGCGTGATCACCTGCCCCAGCGTGAAGCTCTGCTCGAAGGTTTCGAGATAGTCTTTCAGGCTGACGAGCTTCTCGCGGCTCGGCGGCTCGTGGATTCGGTACATCACGGGCGATTTTTTCGCCTCGAGCGCTTTCGCGGCCGCGACGTTCGCCGCGATCATATAATCCTCGATCAGCCGCATCGAATCGAGCCGCTCGCGAACGCGGATTTCGGCGATATTGCCCATCTCGTCGAGCCGCACCTGCCGTTCGGGCAGATCGAGATCGAGCGGTGCGCGGGCAGCGCGCGCCTTGGCAAGCAAGGCCCAGCAACCCCAGAGATTCTTGAGCGTGGGCAGCACATCGGCATCCCAGCCCTCATCGGGCGTATCGGCGTCATAGGCCGCCTGCGCCCGTTCATAGGCGATATTCGCGCGTAGCCGGACCAGCGCGCGCGTGAAGCGCCATGACGTCACCTTGCCATGCTTGTCGATGGTCAGATGACACGCCATCGCGGCACGGTCCTGCCCCGCCTTCAGCGAGCACACGCCCGCCGACAGCGTCTCGGGCAGCATCGGCACGACCTGATCGGGGAAATAGACGCTGTTGCCGCGGCGCCGCGCCTCACGGTCGAGCGCACCATCGGCGCGGACATAATAGCTGACATCGGCGATCGCGACGATCGCCTTCCACCCGCCCGTGTTCTTCTCGTCCTCGTCGGGGATCGCCCAAACCGCATCGTCATGGTCGCGCGCATCGATCGGGTCGATCGCGACGATCGGCAGATCGCGCAGGTCTTCGCGGCCATCGGGGGTGAGCGGGAGTTTCGCCGCGCGTTCGGCCTCGTCCAGTGTCTCTTCGTGGAAGACATGCGGGATTTCGTGCTTGGCGATCGCGATCATACTGAGCGAACGCGGCGCGAAGGGATCGCCGATCACATCGATAACGCGCGCCTTGGTCGCAGGGCCGCGCCCCGAAAGTTCGGCGCGCACCAGATCGCCGATATGCGCATCGCCCATGTCGGACACCGCAAAGTCAAAGCGCGCGCGCTTGTCGGCGGGCCGCAGCCAGGTCATCGGCTTGCCGCCCGGCCCGGTGTCGGTAACGAGCACGCCGATGATCGTTTCGCCGCCCGCCTGCAGCTTCTTCATCGGATGCGCGACATGGCCGCTACCACGCTCCTCGGTCCGCGACAGGATGCGGTCGCCGATGCCGAGCGCGCCCTTGCGGCCCTTTTCCATGACGCGCAGGCGCGGTGGCGGCCCTGCGCCTTCCCAGCGATCGGGCACCGCCCACACGGCATCGCCCTCGATCGCCGCAACACGCAGCACCGTCACCTTCGGCAGCCCGCCATGCTTATGGAAGGCGCGCCCGGGCGCCATGTCGACGAGGCCTTCGTCGGTCATGTCCTTGAGCAGCGCCTTCAGCGCAATCTTGTCGGCGCCGTGGAGCCCGAAATGCTTGGCGATCTCGCGTTTGCCGACCGCCCCGGAGCTCTCCTGAATGAAGCGTAGAATCTGCTCGCTCGTCGGAAGCCCGGCGGGTTGCGGCCGTTTCGGTCCTTTGGCCAATTAGTAGGTCCGTCCGATGAGGACACGCTCGACCGCCGGCTCACCGGTGAAGAAACAGACGCCGTCGGCGGGTGCCGCGTCGAGCGGGGTGTTGCGCATCGTGAGCTTGAGCGCCTTGAGCTGCTCGACGATCTTGTCCAGCGCCGCGCCGGTCGGGCGCGACCATTGAACCTCGACCCAGCCGACGAACTTGTCGTCGCCCGCAAAATGGGCTTTCAGATCCGTTACATCGCGGCGGATGTTGGCATGAAGCCTCTCTTTCGCCTCGGCATGAAGGCTCGCCTGGATGTCCTGCAGCGTCGCGACCGCACTCGCCACGAACTCTTCCTTCGCAACGAATGCCGTGTCGAGCTTGCCACTCTCCTGATAGAGGCGGTCGCGGCGGATCACCGCGACATTGCCGCCGGCGACATCGCGCGGACCGATCTCGACGATAATCGGCGCCCCCTTCTTGACCCAGCCCCAGCGTTTGGTCTGCGCCTTGTTCGCGCTCGCATCGAGCAGCACGCGCACGGGCTCGCGGAAGGCATCGAGCGCCTTCAGCTTCGTTTCGAGATCGCGGCAATAATCGAGGATCGCGGCGTCTTCGTCATTGTCGCGCAGCATCGGCACGATGACGATCTGGTGCGGCGCGATGCGCGGCGGGCAGCGCAGGCCGTCATCGTCACCATGCGTCATGATGACGCCGCCGATCATGCGCGTCGAGGTGCCCCAGCTTGTCGTGTGACAGAGGCTGTGGCCGCCTTCCTTGTCCTGATAGCGGATCCCTGCGGCCTCGGCGAAGCCGGTGCCCAGATAATGCGAGGTGCCGGCCTGCAGCGCCTTGCCGTCCTGCATCATCGCCTCGATCGAATAGGTCGCGACGGCGCCGGGAAACCGTTCATTCTCCGGCTTTTCGCCCGCGATGACGGGCATCGCCAGAACATCCTCGGCGAAACTGCGGTACATTTCGAGCGCGCGCAGCGTTTCCTGCATCGCGTCGTCGCGGTCGGCGTGCGCGGTATGGCCTTCCTGCCAGAGGAATTCGCTGGTGCGCAGGAACATGCGCGTACGCATTTCCCAGCGCACGACATTGGCCCACTGATTGACCATCAGCGGCAGGTCGCGCCAGCTCTGGACCCAGCGGCTCATCGCCGATCCGATCACCGTTTCCGAGGTCGGGCGGACGATCAGCGGCTCTTCCAGCTTCGCCTCGGGATCGGGAACGAGCTTGCCCTTGCCGTCCGCGATCAGACGGTGGTGCGTGACGACCGCCATTTCCTTCGCGAAGCCATCGACATGATCGGCTTCCTTCTCGAAGAAGCTCAAGGGAATGAAGAGCGGGAAGTAGGCATTCTGGACGCCAGCATCCTTTATCGCGGCGTCCATGACCTTCTGGATGCGTTCCCAGATGCCATAGCCCCACGGCTTGATCACCATGCAGCCGCGCACCCCCGATTCCTCGGCAAGGTCGGCTTCGGCAATGACATCCTGATACCAGGCCGCGAAATCGGCCTGACGGGTTACGCTGAGCGCATGCTTGATCATCTGTCCTGTTTTCTGTGCTTTGGAGCCGGGCGCCGGCTCCCGATTATTTCTTTGCGAGCTCGGCCTTGAGCTCGACGATTTCGGCTTTGAGCGCCGCGATCTCCGCGTCTTTCGACTTGTTTCCCACCGCGCCTGGCATGAAAGCACTGGTCGCCTGCTGGAACATCTCCAGATTGCGGCGCGTCATCTCGGCCAACGGGTTCGATCCCAATGCGCCTTCTAGCGCGGTACGGATGTCCTGCTGGTTCTTTCGAAAGGTCGCCATCGAGGCTTCCAGATACTGCGGGACCGCCGATTGCATCTTGTCGCCGTAGAGACCGATCAGCTGGCGCAGGAAATTCACCGGAAGCAGCGTCTCGCCCTTGGTTTCGGTGTCCATGATGATCTGCGTCAGGACATTGTGCGTAATGTCGTCGCCGCTCTTCGCATCGACGACGCGAAAATCGCGACCGTCGCGAACCATCGCACCCAGATCGTCGAGCGTGATGTAGCAGCTACGCTCGGTATCATAGAGCCGCCGGTTCGCATATTTCTTGATGGTAACGGTCTCGCCGTCCGCGGCCGTTTTCGACTTCGCCATGCTGACCTTTGCTCCTCTGTCCCATGGCAAAGGCAACCCCGCCACGACCTGCCATCCTGTAATGCCCCGGCAATAGCACCAAATCATGATGCATCGCAACATGCGCTCCGGCGGACGCGGAACAAGGGCGATTCGCCGCTGGCACCTCGCAATGGGGGTCTGGTGATCGCGGTGACGCCAAGCCGCCAGCGGCTATCCGTCGTGACCGACGGGCAAGCGCCGGTTCATTCGCGTTACGCAATTTCGTTACAACAGAAACCACTGTTCTGCATCTTTTGACAAGGCTCAGAGGGCCCGGAGTCAAATCATGTCGCGTCCATGAAATAGTCGACAAGCGCCCGCCCGACACCGCCTGTTGCAAAAATGGCACAGGATCATCGTGCTGACCCCTAGTTGCAAGAAATTCGCCATCTGGGGCTTGTGTCGCCGAAATTTTCCGTCTTTCTATCCCCTAAGCCGTCCTTTCATTTCCTTGGGCGGTAAACGGGGAAACACATCATGACAAAGACTAGCCTGCTAGTGCGGGGCTCTGCCCTGACTCTTGCATTGTTCAGTGCCATGCCCGCCATGGCGCAAGACGATACGGCTGCGGCCGACGAAACCGTCGATGCAGCATCGCAGGGCACCATCGTCGTTACGGGTTCGCGCATCCGTCGTCCGAACCTCGAATCGACCGTGCCCGTCACAACGATCACCGGCGAACAATTCTTCCAGCAAGCCGACACCAATATCGGTGACGCGCTGAACGACCTGCCGCAGCTCCGCAGCACCTTCGCCCAGCAGAACCCGGGTCTCGGTATCGGCATCGCCGGCCTCAACCTGCTCGACCTTCGCGGTCTCGGCACGGCCCGCACGCTGGTGCTGGTCAACGGCCGTCGCCACGTTCCGGCCGACATCCTGAACAACGCCGTCTCGCCCGACATCAACACGATCCCGAACGATCTGATCGAACGCGTTGACATCGTCACGGGCAGCCAGTCGGCGACCTACGGTTCGGACGCAATTGCCGGCGTGGTGAACTTCGTTCTCCGTCGCGATTATGACGGTGTCCAGATCCGTGGCCAGGTCGGTGCTTCCGACGCAGGCTTCGGCGGCAACCAGTTCGTTTCGGCCATGGCCGGCAAGAACTTCTCGGAAGGCCGTGGCAACATCACCATTCACGGTGAATATGCCCGCCAGTCGCGCGTTTTCGCTTCGGACATCCCGGCCCTGCGTAGCCAGGACGGCCTGCTCGTCGTCGATGTCGACACCGCCGGTCTTCCGAACGGCAGCGACGGCTTCCCCGATCGCGCCTTCTTCCGCGACATCCGCAGCGCCAGCATCCACCGCAACGGCCTGGTTCCGATCACGCAGTCGGCGGCGAACCCGCTTTGCGGCCGCGGCATCGGTTCGACCAACGGTGCACCCGGCCTCGGCTCGGGCTCGAGCGTCGGCACGCCCTACAACTGCACGTACCTCTTCAGCGACGCAGGTGCTCTGACGCCGCAGACCGGTACGCGCCTGGGTCAGGGCATCATCGGCGGCATCGTCGGCGGCAACGGCCAGTCGGGTCGCGAAGGCAAGCTGCTTTCGGTCTTCCCGTTCACCGAACGCTACAACTTCAACCTGCTTGCGCACTTTGAAGTCAGCGAAGCCTTCGAACCGTTCATCGAAGCCAAGTGGAACCGCGTGAACGCGCTCGGCAACAACGCCGGTCCGTCGTTCATCCAGGGCACCTTCGGCCAGTTCGACTTCCGTGAACGTACCCGCCTCGACAACCCGTTCCTGACGCTGAACGATCCGACGGCACGCACCCAGATCGCCAACGCGATCCTGGCTTCGGGTTGTAACACCAGCCTGACGCTCGCCTGTAACGTTCCCGGCATCGCCAGCACGCTGACCCGTACCTCGCGTACCGACGGCAACGGCACGCAGGGCATCGGCGGTCCGCTGGACGCTTCGGACATCGCGGCGATCAATGCGGGCACGTACCGCTTCGTCACCGCGCGCACGCTGCTCGACGCGGGCATCCGCGACGAGAAGTTCCAGCGCGACACCTATCGTGTCGTCGTTGGTGCTCGCGGCACGTTCAACGATGACTGGAGCTACGAAGTTTCGGCCAACTACGGCAAGTTCAAGCAGGACGTTACGACGTACGGCTTCCTTGACCGCCAGAAGTTCATGCTGTCGCTCGACGCCGGCCGCAACCCGGTCACGGGTGCGATCCAGTGCCGTTCGCAGTTCGACCCGACGGCAGCCGTTGCTTTCGCCGGTGGCGCCTCGCGTCTGGCAGCCGACGTTGCGGCTTGCGTACCGTACAACCCGTTCGGTGGCACCGACAACAGCGCAGCTGTGAAGTATTTCAGCTATAACGCGCACACCAAGGCCAGCCTTGAGCAGCTCGACTTCTCGGGCTTCGTCAGCGGCGACCTCAGCGGTCTGTTCGAACTGCCCGGCGGTCCGATCAGCTTCGCAATCGGTGCAGAATATCGCCGCGAACAGGCGCGTTACCAGGACGACGATTATGTCGAATCGGGCGCAACCAACGCGGTCGTGATCGGCGAATTCGACCCCGACAAGTTCGAAGTGAAGGAAGCCTTTGCGGAAATCCGTATCCCGCTTCTGAAGGACATGCCCTTTGCCCATGAGCTGAGCCTCTCGGGTGCAGGTCGCGTTTCGGACTACACGGGTGCGGTTGGCACGGTCTGGACCTACAACGTCGGCGGCGACTATGCGCCCTTCCCCGACCTGCGCTTCCGCGCCGGTTACGGTAAGGCCGTTCGCGCTCCGAACGTTTCGGAAACGGGCTTCCCGGCTGTCGAGAACTTTGCTCCGGGCTTCCTTGATCCCTGCGCATCGGCCAACATCGCAAACAACCCCAACCGTCAGGCGAACTGCCAGGCGGATCTGGGTTCGCTGCTCGCCGGACTTCCGAACGTTGCCTACTCGCTGCCGATCGTCAGCGGCAGCAACCCGAACCTGAAGCCGGAAGTCTCGAAGTCGCTCACCGTTGGTGCCGTCTTCCAGCCGAGCTTCATCCGTGGCTTCTCGCTGAGTGTCGACTACTACGACATCAAGGTGAACGGCGTGATCGTGTCGCTTACGGCGCAGGCGATCGCGAATGGTTGCTACGACCAGCCGACCCTGAACAACCCGCTCTGCTCGGTGTTCAGCCGCTGGCGTGGTCCGGGCCTCAGCCCGGGTGGTCAGCAGCCGGGTCAGATCCTCGAGAACTCGCTGGTTTCGGCTCCGGTCAACTTCGCGAAGCGCGTCCGCCGCGGTATCGACGTCAACGCGTCGTACAACACGCGTCTGGGCGAAGACACGAAGCTGTCGACGAGCCTGATCTATGTGCATGGCCTCAAGTCGAGCAACTTCGAAAACCCGTCGCTGCCTGACTTCGAGAACCGCATCCTGAGCGAACTCGGCGATCCGAAGAACGAACTGCGTCTCGATGCAGACCTGTCGGTGAAGAACTTCACGTTCGGCTACCGCATGCGCTACATCGGCCCGATGTTCGTGAACGCCTATGAAGACTTCAGCGAACTTCCGTCGGCTTGCTCGACGGCTGGTTGCCCGCCGGTCAACGCCGACTATGCGGACGTCCGTAAGTTCTCGAGCGTCTTCTACCACGATCTGCGCTTCACGTTCGATCTGGACACGACTGGCTTTGCCAAGAGCTTCCAGTTCTACGCAGGCGTCGACAACGTGCTCAATCGCAAGCCGCCTCTCGGCAGCACGGCGACGGGTGCGGGTAGTGCAATCTACGACATCCGCGGTCGCGCTTTCTACGCTGGTGCTCGCGCCCGCTTCTGATAGTGAGACTATCGCGATAATGGGGGGCCGGAACCATGTTCCGGCCCCCTTTTTATATCTGTATGGAGCCCATGTGCAGCTGAGCAATCAAGACGCCGAACGCCTCGTCAAGGAAGGCTATGACGCCCTCCAGCGCGGTCAGGCGACGATCGCGCGAAGCCGTTTCGAGGCCGTCACGCAAAGCGGCCGTGCCAATGGCCAGGTCTGGTTGCTCCTCGCGGTCGCGTGCCGTGCCGACAACGACAACGGCGCCGAAGAAAGAGCACTGGATCGGTTGCTTGCGCTGGAGCCGCAAACCGTCCGCGGCCATATCATGAAGGGCGATTGCCGCGCGCGCGCGGGCGATGATCGGGGCGCGCTCCGCCACTATGAAATCGCGGGACTTATCGCCAAGAACCAGAATTTGCCTGCCGACCTGCAGGCCGAGTTGCAGCGCGCCGAGGCGTGGGTGGCGAAATTCAACGCCCATGTCGTCGAGGAGCGCGAGGCCAAGCTGGTCGAGCGTGGCTTCCCACCCGAAAAGCGCAGCGCAAGATTCCAGGCATCGCTCGATATTCTAGCGGGTACGCGGCGGATTTTCGTGCAGGAGCCGACCGGATATTATTTCCCCGGCCTGCCGCAGATCCAATTTTACGATACCGCGGATTTCGACTGGGTTCCAGCCGTCGAAGCCGCGACAGCCGCGATCCGGGAGGAGCTTGTCGCACTTCTGTCGGCCGGGGCCGAAGGCTTCAGGCCTTATATGCAGGCGCATGCCGATCGACCGCGCGCCGATGTGAATCCCCTGCTCGACAACAATGACTGGAGCGCCTTGTTCCTGTGCGAAAACGGCCAGATGTCAGACGATGTCATCGCCCGTTGCCCCGCGACATGGGAGGCACTGCAGGTGGCGCCGATGCGGCGCATCACCAATTCGCCCACCGTGATGTTCTCGCTCCTGCGCCCCGGCGCGCGGATTACGGCCCACACGGGCACACATAATGCGCGGCTGATCTGCCATCTGCCGCTGATCGTCCCGCCGAATTGCCACTTCCGCGTCGGAAACGAGGTGCGCGAGTGGGAAGTAGGCAAGCTGCTGATATTCGACGATTCGATCGAGCATGAAGCGTGGAACGACAGCGACGAGGATCGCGTCGTACTGATTTTCGATATCTGGCGCCCCGAACTCAGCGAACAGGAGCGGAAGGAAATTGCCGCGCTGTTCCTCGGCGCTCTGGACGGGTAGCCGCATGTCGGCCGACGTCAGGAAACGCGGGATCGAATTGCTCGCCGCCGGACAGGCTCAGGCCGCGGTCGACCTGATGGTTGCCGGCGCCAAGGCTGGCGATGCCGGAGCTCTTTACGAGCTTGCGCTCTGGCACGTCTACGGCACCCCGGTCGCGCGCGATTTCACCATAGCGCGCGCGCTGTTCGAGCGCGCGGGCCAAGCCGGCCACGCCGAAGGCGCCGCCACGCACGCCGTATTCGTCGCAATGGGTGCTGGGGGGCCAGCCGACTGGCCGACGGCGCGCACGCTGGTCGAGAAGGCAGCGCAAACCGATCCGGATGCCGCGCGACAGGCCACTCTGATCGCCGCGATGGACCTGAAACCCGATGGCACGCCCGCCGTGCTGGCCCCACCCGAAATATTATCCGCATCGCCGCACGTCGCCGTCGCGCGCGCTCTGCTCACTCCCGACGAAGGAAAGCATGTCGCCAAGCTTTCGCAGCCGCGGCTGACGCCGTCGGTCGTGGTCGATCCCCGTACCGGGCGCCAGTCGCCGCATCCGATCCGGACCTCGGAAGGCACCGTGCTCGGACCGATCCAGCAGGATCTTGTCACCCATGCGCTCAACCTGCGGTTCGCGGCGATCACCGGCACCGGCGTTCGTCAGGGCGAACCGTTGTCGGTGCTGCGCTATGCACCGGGACAGCAATATCGCCTGCATCATGATTGCCTGCCAGGCGAGCCGAACCAGCGTATCCTGACGCTGATTGCCTATCTCAACGATGATTATGCGGGCGGCGCAACGGGCTTTCCGAAAAACGCGATCGAGTTTCGGGGGCAGGCCGGCGATGCGCTGATCTTTGCCAATACCCTGCCCGATGGTCGCGCCGACGAACGCAACCGCCACGCGGGCCTGCCTGTCACGCAGGGCGAGAAATGGGTCGCGACACGCTGGATCCGCGCGCGCGATTTCGACCCGTGGGGCATGTATCGCGGTTGATTACAGCCAGTGGCGCTCGAACCGCGCGCCGAGGCCCGTCAACAGCTCATATTGCGACAGGCCGCTGCGCGCCGCCGTCGAGGGCAGATCATAGTCGAGCGCAAGCCAGTCGCCCTCAGCCAGCCCGTCGGCGTCGCCCGCGTCGAACGCGATCAGATCCATCGACACGCGGCCGACGAGCGGCAATTCGCGGCCTTGCCAGGTCGCGCCGCCCTGCCCGGCATGGCAGCGCAGATAGCCGTCGGCATAACCCATGTTGGCAACGGCGACACGGCCGTCTGCAGGCGCCGTCCAGGTCGCGCCATAGCCAACCGTCTCCCCCGCGCGCACGTCGCGAATCTGGAGCACGCGCGCTTCGGGAAAGGCGACCTGCCGGATATGCCCCGCCGCCTCGGGCCTCGGAACGCCGCCATAGAGCGCCAGCCCGGGCCGCGTCAGGTCGAAGCCGTAGTCGGCGCCAAGGCAGATGCCCGCACTGTTGGCGAGACTGTAGCGCCGCGCGGCCACACGCTGGCGGACCGTCTGAAACGCGGCAAGTTGCTGTGCATTCTGCGCACTATCCTCGTCGGCGGAGGCAAGGTGGCTGAGCAAGGTATCGATCACGAGCCCGTCGAGCGCGCCGCCCAGCGCCTCCTCGACGCGCAGGCCCAGCCGGTTCATCCCCGTGTCGACCATGACGTCGCACGGACGCCCTTCGCCGGCCTGCCGCCAGCGCACAACCTGTTCGGCGCTGTTGAGAACGGGCTTCGCGGGAAGCGTGCGTGCCGCGACCATATCACTCTCGCCGACTCCGTGAAGCACCGAAAGCGAGACCTCGCCGGCGAGCGGAATCAGCGCCGCGGCCTCGACCCAGCTTGCGACGAAGAAATCTCGGCATCCTGCCGCCGCCAGATGTTGCATGACTTTACGCGCGCCGAGGCCGTAGCCGCCCGCCTTGATCGCGGCGCCGCACGCCTTGCCGCCCTGCGCCGCAAGCCACTGCCAGTTCCGGACGAGCGCGACGGAATCGAGGCGGAGGCGAAGCGGCGAAGCGATGTCGATCATCGCTTCGCCCTAGACGGCTTTGGAGACAGCGCCAATGGGGGTCAGGTGGTGCCGGGCTTATCCCACTGATCCTTCGCAGGTTCCTGCAGCATGAAGGCCGAGACGAGGAAGGCGACGAGCACGACGCCCCAGGTATACCAGAGCCCGGCATAGGCATTCCCCGTTACCGCCGCGATCAGGCTGGCGATAAAGGGCAGGAAACCGCCGAAATAGCCGGTCCCGATATGATAGGGGATCGACAGCGACGAATAGCGGACGTGCGGCGGGAACATCTCGGAGAGCAGCGCCGCGACCGGACCATAGGTAAAGCCCGACAGCGCGCTGAGACCGAGGAGCGCGAGCAGGATCACCGCAAGGCTCATAGGCCCCGGAATCTGCTTCTCGAAATTATAGCCCTTGGCTTCGAGCGCCGGTTTCAGCACCGCGGGATCCTCGCCCGCGACCTCGCGGTCGCCGATATGGATCTTCACCGTGTCGAAGGCGTCGCCCGAAGCCACCACCTTGTACGGCACACCCAGCTTGGTGAGTTCGGCAATCGTGCGGCCACACGCCGTCGTTTGCGGCCCTTGCGCGAAGGGATTGTACGAACATTGGCTGCCGGTGACGACGACGGGCGCTTTGGCGGCCGCGGCCTTGAGGTCGGGATTGGCGACGCTGCCCATCCACCAGAAGAGCGGAAACAACAGCACGAGCGTCGCCGCATAGCCCCAAACGATCGGCTTCTTGCGCCCGATCTTGTCGGAGAGATGCCCCGCCCACAGGAAGAAACCCATGCCAAGCGCGGCGGCCACCCCGACGATGATTTCCGCCGCCGTATCCTCGACCTTCATCGGCCCTTTCAGAAAGGCAAGGCCCGAGAACATCGCGGTATACCAGATGACCGTCAGACCCGCTGCGATGCCGAACAGCGCGACGAAGATACGCTTCGGATTGCCCGGATAGGTGAAGCTTTCCTTGATCGGATTCTTCGCAATCTCACCCTCGGCCTTCATCGCCTGAAAAACCGGGCTCTCGGAAAGTTTGAGCCGCATCCAGAGTGAAATCGCGAGCAGCACGATCGAAAGCAGGAACGGCACGCGCCACCCCCAGCTTTGCCATATCGCGTCGGACATCGCAGCCTTGCAGCCGAGCACGACGATCAGGCTGAGTACGAAGCCGCCGACGACGCTCGCCTGGATGAAGCTGGTGTAGAAGCCGCGCTTTTCGGGCGGCGAATGCTCGGCGACATAGACCGCCGCGCCGCCATATTCACCGCCAAGCGCCAGCCCCTGCAGCACGCGGAGCAGGATCACGATGATCGGTGCCGCGATACCGATCGTCGCGGCGGACGGGATCATTCCGACGCCGGCAGTCGCAATGCCCATCAGGGTGACGGTAACGAGGAAAGTATATTTGCGCCCCAGCCGGTCGCCGAGAAAGCCGAACAGCACCGCGCCCAAGGGCCGGAACCCGAAGCCCACCGCGAAGCCGGCCCAGACGAGCAGCACCTCCAGCGTCGCATTGTCGCTGGGGAAGAAAGCCTTGCCGATGATCGCCGCCAGCGTGCCGTATATGAAGAAATCATACCATTCGAAGATCGTCCCCGCCGACGAGGCGGCGATGACCATGCGGATATCTTTCGAAGTCGGCTGATAGGCCGCGCCATGATCGGCGACGGCGGCTGCGTCGGTCATATACTCTCCCCTGCCCCTTGCGGGCCTTTGCGCCATCTCTAGCGGGCGCCGGAACGCGCGCAAGCCTTCTTGGCGTAGCGTCAAAGCAGTGGCAGACTGGCGCGATGACCCAGTTCATCGACCTTTCGATCCCGATCACCAACGACGTCGTATCCGACCCGCCGGTGATGCGCCCGCAGATCACCTATATGACCCACGAGAACACGTGGGAGCAGATCGCGATGTTCTTTCCGGGCCTGACGAAGGACGACCTGCCCGACGGCGAAGGCTGGGCGGTCGAGAGCCTGACGCTGAGCACGCATAACGGCACGCACATGGATGCGCCCTGGCATTTCCACTCGACGACCGACGAGGGCGCCAGCGCCGCGCCGAGTATCGACGAAGCGCCGCTCGACCTGTTCTTCCGTCCGGGCGTGAAGCTGGACTTTTCGGACCGGCCCGCCGGCCACGTCGTGAGCGGCGCCGAGGTCGAGGCCGAACTGGCGCGGATCGACCACAGTCTCCAGCCGCTCGACATCGTGCTCGTCCAGTCGGGCGCGGTCTATGGCACCGACAATTTCACCGATCAGGGCTGCGGCATGGGCGCCGAGGCGACGCTCTATCTGACGGAACGCGGCGTGAAGGTGGTCGGTACCGATGCGTGGAGCTGGGACGCGCCGTTCAGCCACACCGCAAAGCGCTGGGCCGAAACGCGCGACCCCTCGATCATCTGGGAGGGCCACAAGGCGGGCCGCATCAAGCCCTATTACCAGATCGAGAAGCTGACCAACCTCGCCGCCCTGCCCCCGACTGGCTGGACGCTGAGCTGCTTTCCCGTGAAGATCGAACGCGCGAGCGCAGGCTGGATCCGCGCGGTGGCGCTGATCGACGCCTAGATCTCGAAGCTTCCCAGCAGCGGGAGCAGTGCGGTGACTGCGGTATAGACGAAGGCGGCACGACGCAGCGAAGGGCGATAGCTTCTTCGCAGGAACAGCCACACGAACAAGATCGGGACAGTCTGCATCCCGAGCAGCAGCCAGAGATCGAGCGGTCGATAGTCGGTGTCGACCATCAAAGATTCTGCGTAGCCAGCATCCACAGGGTCCATCCGCTCAGCGCAACCAGGGTCGCCCAGGTCGCGATCACCCCGATCTGTCGCGTTACCGGCGGCTTGCCCGGCTCGACCGGCGCATGCAGCCCCGCGATGTGGGCGACACGGCCGATCAGGAAAAGCGCACCGATCATCATCAGCGCCATATGGTTGGCGCGCGCCATCTCCAGCAAGCCGAGCAGAATGACCACGATCGGCGCATGTTCGGCGAGATTGCCATGGCTCCGGCTCGCGGCGATCAGCTTCGCATCGCCATGGTCGCCAAAGGCAGCGCTCAGCCTCAGCCGCTGGCGAACCGTCAGGATCGCAGTGAACAATAGCAGCAGCGCGCAAACGGCCGCGACGAAGGCTGTAACCGGTAAAGTCATGATCTTCTCCCCCTTTTCCCCGCTCGCAGCCTAGGGCGGTCGTTCGTCGAACGCCACTGGCAAGTTTCCGATGAAACCTTACCTTCTTGCCCGCGAATTTGACCGGGGAGTGACATCGATGACCATCGCAGAGGCTACGCCCGATTTCGAGGCGGACCGCAGCGACCGCGCGTTTCTGGGGCACCCGAAAGGCTTGGGCTACCTCGCGTTTGTCGAGGGCTGCGAGCGCTTTTCCTATTATTCGATGCAGACCCTGCTCGTACTCTACATGGTCAAATATCTGCTGCTGCCCGAGAATGCGGCGGGCGTTATCGGGCTGGAGGCGCTGCGCGGCTGGTACGGCGGAATCGACGGCCAGCCCTTCGCGTCGAAAATCTTCGGCGACTATACCTCGCTCGTCTACCTAACCCCGATCGCGGGCGGCTTCATCGCCGACCGCTGGCTCGGGCGGCGCGCGACGCTGATCCTCGGCGGCGTCTTCATGGCGGTGGGTCACTTCCTCATGGCGTTCGAGAGCGCCTTCCTGTTCGCGCTGCTCGCGTTGATCGTCGGCGTGGGGCTGTTCAAGGGCAATATCGCTAGTCAGGTCGGCGAACTCTACAAGCCCGAAGACCTGCGCCGCGCGATGGCGTTCCAGATCTTTTACATCGCGATCAATGTCAGCGTTATCGTCGCGCCGCTGATTTCGGGGACGCTTGGCGAGAAAGTCGGCTGGCACTGGGGGTTCGGGACCGCCGGCGTCGTGATGGTCGCGGGCCTCATCCTCTACCTTTACGCCAAGCCGTGGCTTCCCGCCGAGAGCCGCGAACTGCGCGCCGAGAAGGCCCAGGTGCCCAAGGAGCCGCTGACGAAAAACGACTGGGCACGCATCATCGCATTGCTGATCCTCGTTCCAGTTCTCGCAGTCGCCCTGCTCACCAATCAGGAGATTTTCAACGCCTACCTCGTCTGGGCTGACGAGCATTTCCAGCTGACCTTCTTCGGCACCACATTACCCACCAGCTATATGATCACCATCGATGCAACCGCGAGCTTCAGCATGCTGATCGCGGTCGCGGCCTTCTATGTCTGGTATGGCAGGCGGTGGAAAGAGCCCGATGAGCTTGGTAAAATGATCATCGGCAGCGTCTTCACCGTCGCCGGCGGGCTCTGCCTGTTCATGGCGGCGGCGACGCAGGGAGACGGCAAGATCGGACTGTTCTGGCCCCTGATGTTCCACCTGTTCAACAGCATCGGCTTTGCGCATATCCTGCCCGTCAGCCTCGCGCTGTTCACCAAGGTTGCGCCGCGCGCGCTCAACGCAACGGTGGTGGGGATCTATTACCTCGCCTTCTTCGGCGCGAACAAGATCGTTGGCGAGGTCGGCGGCTGGTATTCATCGATGCCGACGACCACCTTCTGGCTCTTCCACGTCGCGACCGCCGCGGTCGGACTGGTTGCTTTCGTGCTGTTCAAGCTGCTTCTTGCGAAGCGGCTGGTAGGCGAACCCGCCGCCTAGAAGAGCCGCGATCCGTTCGGAACCGGACGGTCGGGGGCGAAGAGGATCACCTCGCCCGCCTCGTCTGCAAAGCCTAGGGTCAACACCTCGGACATGAACTTGCCGATCTGGCGCGGCGGGAAGTTCACGACCGCCGCGACCTGACGTCCCGGCAGATCTTCGAGCGCGTAGCGCGACACGATCTGCGCGCTGCTCTTCTTCACCCCGATCGCGTCCCCGAAGTCGATCTTCAGCTTGAACGCCGGCTTGCGTGCCTCGGGAAAAGGTTCGGCCTCGATGATGGTGCCGATGCGGATGTCGACGCGGAGGAAATCGTCGAAACCGATCAAATCGGCAGCGGGCGCCCCGCTATCGTGGTTCAGATGCATGGGCCCTCCTATCGGCCGTAAACGCGGCCCGACTGCGCGAGCCGCTGGCGCGCCGTGTTGCCCGGCACCGCTACGCAGACGGCCGGGTCATAGGTCTTGCCGATCGCCGCACTGGCCGCCTCGACGAAAATTTCGACCTGCGTCTGGCTATAGCCGCTCGGGATATAGCGGACCCAATAGCCGTCGGGATGGCGGCTCCACCGCGACGACGGCGTGTCGATGCTTCCCGCCCCGCGCGGCGCCGCGCCGGCGAGCATCGCGACACGCTCCATATCCTGATAGGCGAGCGACGGGCCCGAGAACATGTTCCGCATCCGCGATTCCGCTTCCATGACGGTGCGGAGCGGCTCGGGAACGCCGCCCGTCAGCCGCTGGAATTCGGAGCTCGTCACGATCGACAGCGCGCTGCGGTTGAGCGACGCGATCTGTTTCGCGGTCAGCAACTGGCTCGCGACCAGTTTGAGGTCACCGTTCAGATTTTCGAACTTCGACCGCGCGACGATCGCCCACAGCAACAGCTGGATATCGTGCTGCGCGATCTGCGGCTTGGCGACGCTGTTCTGCAGGATGCTGGTGACGGCATCGCGCGCCGAGCCCTTGAGCGGCGCATAGAGATAGCCGTCGCCGCCGCCCGGTCCGTGCGTTCCGGCGTGGAGGCAATAGCTCTGCGCCGACATCTTGTGATACCCTGCGGCAAGGACGAAGCCGCCGAGCGGGCTGCGCTGCAGCGCCGCCATGTTGCCGGCCCGCGGCGCTTTCCAGCCGTCACGCGACGGATCGCCATAGATGGCGTCCTTGATGTTCGTCGACACGGGTTCGGGACCGCTCAGCACCTTCGGCAGCTTTGGCGTGCCGAGGCCCTTTACCACATTGCCGAGATCGCCGAACTGCGCGCGCGCCGCGCCATGCGTTGCGATCAGCCCCGCGAAGACCGAGCCAGCCAGAAAGTTACGCCGAATCATTATCTTGCCCCCGTTCAATTTCGAACGAGGGCGATAACAGCCCCGCGACCTTTACTCCATCTCCAGGATCACTGCGTCGACGGCCAGGCTGTCGCCCTGCGCCGCATTGACGCTCTTCACGACGCCCGACTTCTCGGCGCGGAGGATATTTTCCATCTTCATCGCCTCGACCGTCGCGAGTGGCTGGCCCGCCTCGACCTTGTCGCCCTCACCGACGTGCAGCGTGACGAGCAGGCCCGGCATCGGGCAGATCAGGAACTTGGACAGATCGGGCGGGATCTTTTCGATCATGTGCGAGGACAGCGGCGCGATATGCCACGGCAGCACGCGCACGTCGTGGATGTGCCCGCGGGTCGTCATCTTCCAGCCGGTGCGCGTCCTGGCGACCTTCACCGCGAGTTCGCTATCATCGATCTCGGCAACGACGAGACGGTCGCCCGGCGTATATTCGAGTGCGATATCGATGCGTTCGCCGTCGACCTTCAGATGCTTCTCGCCGATCTTGACCTTGTGCGCGGTGCCATCGATCGACACGTGCCACTTCGCGGGCGGCTCGAGCCGGTCGCCGAGTTGGCCATCGGTGCGGCGCGCACGGTCGGCTTCGGCCGACGCCATGAAGCCCGCAATCGCTGCGAGAGCGCGCGTGACTTTCGCGTCGGTCGATGCGCCGTGGAAGCCTTCGGGATATTCCTCGGCGATGAAGCCGGTGGTGAGCTCGCCCGAGCGGAAACGCGGGTGCTGCATGATCGCCGAGACGAAATCGATATTGTGACCGAGCCCTTCGAGTTCGAACCGGTCGAGCGCTGCGATCTGCAGGTCGGCGGCTTCGTCGCGCGTCTTGCCCCAGGTGACCAGTTTGGCGATCATCGGGTCGTAGAAGATCGACACTTCGCCGCCCTCCTCGACGCCCGCATCGACACGCACGCCATCGACGCCGCGCTCATCGCCGTCCCACGCGGGAACGGGCGTGCGGTAACGCACAAGCCGCCCGGTCGAAGGCAGGAAGCCGCGATAGGGATCCTCGGCATAGACACGGTTCTCGATCGCCCAGCCGTCGATCTTGATGTCGTCCTGCGTCAGCTCGAGTTTCTCGCCCGCGGCGACGCGGATCATCTGCTCGACCAGGTCGATACCGGTGATCGCTTCGGTCACCGGATGCTCGACCTGCAGGCGCGTGTTCATTTCGAGAAAGTAGAAGCTCTCGCCCGTCGGGTCGGCGCCCGACACGATCAGCTCGACCGTGCCCGCGCTGTAATAGCCGACCGCCTTCGACAGCGCGACGCACTGCTCGCCCATCGCCTTGCGCATCTTGGGCGTCACGAACGGCGACGGCGCCTCCTCGACGACCTTCTGATGGCGCCGCTGGATGCTGCACTCGCGCTCGTTGAGATAGAGCACATTACCGTGCTGGTCGCCGAGGATCTGGATCTCGATATGGCGCGGGTTGAGGATGAACTTCTCGATGAAGACGCGGTCGTCGCCGAAGCTGTTGAGCCCCTCGCGCTTGGTCGCCTCGAAGCCTTCGCGGACGTCCTTTTCGTCATAGGCAAGGCGCATGCCCTTGCCCCCGCCGCCGGCGCTGGCCTTCATCATCACGGGATAGCCGATCTCGTTCGAAATCTCGACCGCATGCTCGGTGTCGCGGATTTCGCCGACGAAGCCGGGGACGACGTTGACGCCCGCTTCCTTGGCGAGCTTCTTCGACTCGATCTTGTCACCCATCGCGGCGATCGCGTTCACCGGCGGGCCGATGAACGCGATATTTTCCTTGGCGAGTGCTTCGGCGAAGCTCGTACGTTCGGACAGGAAGCCATAGCCCGGATGCACAGCTTCGGCGCCCGTCGCCTTGCATGCGGCGATGATCTTGTCAGCGATCAGGTAGGATTCGGACGCGGGCGACGGCCCGATATGCACCGCCTCGTCCGCCATCTGCACGAACGGCGCGCGCGCATCGGCGTCCGAATAGACGGCGACGGTCGCGATGCCCATGCGGCGCGCGGTCTTGATGACGCGGCAGGCGATTTCGCCGCGGTTGGCGATCAGGATTTTCTTGAACATGGCCCTCAATATTCCTCGATCAAATCTTTGAGTTGTTTGGTCCGCGCTTCCGTCAGCTGCGTCATGCACCCGCTGAACACCATCGGTTCGGCAGAGCCGCCGCGCATCGTGTAGCCCTCGCCGGTGCAATGCTTGTCGCGATAGGTCAGCCACGCGCGCTGCGCCGCGAGCAGCGTGTCGAAATAGCCGGCGCGATTGTCCTGCGTGCGGTCGAAATCGGCGTCTATCGCCTTCATGCGCGCCGAGGTAATCTTCCACTGCGCGTTCATCGCGGCGTCAGCGCGCTCATAGTCCTGATAGGCGCAGGCATTGAGTTCGACCTGCGCCATCGCATTGTCGCAGTCGATCTTGGGTTCATCAACCGTGGCCGCGAGCAAGAGAAGAGCCGCGGCGATCATTCGGCGGCCTCCGTCAGCACACCCTGCCGCATCGGCTCTTCGCTCACCATCGGGACGATCCCCAGTTTCGCGAACAGCGCCGCGTCGGCATTGTCGCCGCGGTTGCCGGTCGTCAGCAGCTTGTCGCCGGTAAAGATGCTGTTCGCGCCCGCCATGAAGCACAGCGCCTGCGTCGCCTCCGACATGCTTTCGCGCCCTGCCGACAGTCGGACCATCGATTTGGGCATGGTGATGCGCGCGACGGCGATCGTGCGGACGAACTCGATATCATCGATCTTCGCGAGCGGGGTGTCGGCGAGCATGTCGCCGAGCACGGTGCCCTTTACCGGCACCAGCGCATTGACCGGCACGCTTTCGGGATGGCGTTCGAGCGTCGCGAGCGCGTGAATGAAGCCGACGCGATCCTGCCGGTTCTCGCCCAGCCCGACAATCCCGCCCGAGCAGACATTGATCCCGGCATTGCGGACTTCCTCGAGCGTGTCGAGGCGATCCTGGAAGGTGCGGGTCGAGATGATATTCTCGTAATTCTCCGGGCTCGTGTCGATGTTGTGATTATAATAATCGAGCCCCGCGACCGCGAGCGTCTGCGCCTGCTCCTTGTTGAGCATGCCCAGCGTCATGCAGGTTTCCATCCCCATCTGGCGCACGCCCTCGATCATCTCGACGATCGCGGGCATGTCGCGGTCCTTGGGGTTGCGCCAGGCGGCGCCCATGCAGAAACGCTTCGAGCCCGAATCCTTCGCCTGCGCCGCAGCCTGCAGCACCGCGCGAACGTCCATCAGCTTCGTCGCCTTCAGGCCGCTGTCGGCATGCTTCGACTGCGAGCAATAGCCGCAATCCTCGACGCAGCCGCCGGTCTTGATGCTGAGAAGCGTGCAGAGCTGCACCTCGCCGCGCGCATGATGGCGGCGGTGGACGCTCTGCGCCTCCCACATCAGTTCGTCGAACGGCAAATCGAACAGGTCGGCGATTTCCTCGCGCGTCCAGTCGGTGCGGATGATGTCCTGCGTCATGCGGGAAGCCCTTTCAGGAAGAGATAGAGAAATGCGCCGACGCCGAGCGACAAGGCGATCGGCGCGCCGGTGCGATAGAAGGTCAGCCATTTGCCTTGAGCTTTGCCCGTCGCCTTTTGGCGTACGACTTCGCTGGTACCGCTGAACGCCATCAAGGCAGCAAAACCGACCAGCACGATCACCGCGATCATCGGTTCCTTCTCGGCCCCGTCGGCTCTCGTCCCTGTCGAGATCGCGAGCACGCCCCCGAGCGTCAGGATCGACAGCGAGGTCAGATGCTTGAAATAGTCATAGAGATACGCCGAACCATCATGAAGTTCGGGCGTCACCGCAACCTTGGCCTCGTCCAGATCGTCGCTCACGCGGCATCCTCCAGCGGCGGCATATTGTGGCCGAGCAGGCGCAGCACGTCGGCGGCGCATTCGACAACGTTCGAGCCGGGGCCATAGATGCCCTGCACTCCGGCGTCGCGCAGATAGTCATAATCCTGCGGTGGAATAACGCCGCCCGCGATCACCTTGATGTCGGTGCGGCCAGCTTCGCGCAGCTTGCCGATCAGTTCCGGGATGAGCGTCTTGTGGCCGGCGGCAAGGCTCGAGGCGCCGACGACGTCGACGCCGCTGTCGAGCGCGAGCACGACGGTCTCCTCGGGGGTCTGGAACAGCGGCCCCGACACGACGTCGAAGCCCATGTCGCCGAAGGCCGAGGCGATCACGTTGGCGCCGCGATCATGGCCGTCCTGCCCCATCTTCGCGACGAGCAGCTTGGGTTTGCGCCCCATGCGGCGTTCGACCGCTTTCACACCGTCGAGAACCTGCTGCCAGCGGCTGTCGCCTTCATAGGGAGCAGCATAGACGCCCTTCACCGGGGTCGGCTGGGTGCCATAGCGCTGGAAACTCTCCTCCATCGCCGACGAGATTTCGCCGAGCGTGGCGCGCGCCCGCGCGGCTTCGACCGCGTGCGCGAGAAGATTATTCTCGATCGACTGTTCGCCTGCGGCGGCGTCGCGCAATGCCTTGAGCGCGGCCTGACAGGCGGCTTCGTCGCGGTTCGCCTTGGTCTTGTTGATCCGCGCGACCTGCGCCTCGCGGACCTTGGTGTTGTCGACCTCGAGCGTCTCGAGCAGATCCTCGTCCTTCAGGCGATATTTGTTCACCCCGACGATCACGTCATCGCCGCGGTCGACGCGCGCCTGCCGCGACGCGGCGGCCGTCTCGATCATCGCCTTGGGCCAACCCGCCGCCACGGCCTTCGCCATGCCGCCTTCCTTTTCGACGCGGGTGATGATCTCCCACGCCTGATCGACCAGTTGCTGCGTCAGAGCCTCGACATAGTAAGAACCGCCGAGCGGATCGACGACCTTGGTCATCCCGGTCTCTTCCTGGATGACGATCTGGGTGTTGCGCGCGATGCGGGCCGAGAAGTCGGTCGGCAATGCGATCGCCTCGTCGAGCGCGTTGGTATGCAGCGACTGCGTTCCGCCCAGCATCGCCGCCATCGCCTCGATCGTCGTGCGCATGACGTTGTTGTACGGATCTTGCTCGGTGAGCGACACGCCCGACGTCTGGCAGTGGGTGCGGAGCATCTTGCTGCGCTCGTCCTTGGCGCCGAGGTTGGTCATCACGCGGTGCCACAGAACGCGCGCGGCGCGCAGCTTCGCGATCTCCATGAAGAAGTTCATGCCGATCGCGAAAAAGAAGCTCAGGCGCCCGGCGAACTTGTCGATGTCGAGGCCACTGGCGACGCCATAGCGCACATATTCGGCGCCGTCGGCGATGGTGAAGGCCAGCTCCTGCACCTGCGTCGCGCCGGCTTCCTGCATATGGTAGCCGGAGATCGAGATGCTGTTGAACTTGGGCATTTCGCGGCTGGTGTAGCCGAAGATGTCCGAGATGATCCGCATACTGGGCTCGGGCGGGTAGATATAGGTGTTGCGGACCATGAACTCCTTGAGGATGTCGTTCTGGATGGTCCCGTCGAGCAGCTTGCGTTCGACCCCCTGCTCTTCGCCCGCGACGATGAAGAAGGCGAGTATGGGGATCACCGCACCGTTCATCGTCATCGAAACCGACATCTGATCGAGCGGAATGCCGTCGAACAGGATCTTCATATCCTCGACGCTGTCGATCGCGACCCCCGCCTTGCCAACGTCGCCGACGACGCGCGGATGGTCGCTGTCATAGCCGCGGTGCGTCGCAAGGTCGAACGCGACCGACAGGCCCTTCTGCCCCGCGGCAAGGTTGCGTCGATAGAAGGCGTTCGATTCCTCGGCGGTCGAGAAGCCTGCATATTGCCGGATCGTCCACGGCCTCCCCGCATACATCGACGCGCGCACGCCGCGCGTGAAAGGGGCAAAGCCGGGCAGGCCGGGATCGGTCGTAACGTCCTCGGCCGTATAGAGCGGCTTGACGTCGATCCCCTCGGGCGTCGCCCAAATGAGGTTCTTGCCCTTCACTTCCTTGTCGGCGGCGGCGGCCCATTGGTCGAGGGTCGGTTTGTCGGTCATATGCAGTCTCGTTTCATGATCCCCGGCGCGAGCCGGCGTCTCGTGCAGTCATGGCCCCCGGCATGCGCCGGGGATCACAAATCAATGCGCCTCTTTGGGCGTTTCCATAATCTCGGTCAGCACCCCGCCCATATCCTTGGGGTGGAGGAAGAAGATCAGCGTCCCGTGCGCGCCGATGCGCGGTTCGCCGAGGACGCGCTTGCCCAGCGCCTCGAACTCCGCCTTGGCGGCGTGAATGTCGGGAACTTCATAGCACATGTGATGCTGCCCTCCTGCGGGGTTCTTTTGCAGGAAGCCGGCGATCGACGCATTGCCCGGCAATGGTTCGATCAGCTCGATTTGTGTGCCGTTCAGCGCGCCGTCGGCGCCGGGCGTGTCGACAAAGCAAACCTTCACGCCCTGATCGGGCAGGTCGAAGGGCTCGTGAATCCTGGTCGCCCCCATCACATCGCGGTAAAAGACGATGCTGTCGGCGATCGACGGCGTCGCGACGCCGATATGATTGAGGCGACCCAGTTTCATTCCATTCTCCTCAGCAGCCCGGGACTTTTTCGGGGCCCACGAGCGCATATTTTCCGTCTTTCAGCACATATTGCTGCTTGAAGGACTTGGTGCCGGTATAGCCGACGGTGAAGCTCTTGCCCGGCACCGCAGCGACGATCTGGCCGTCATATCCCTGCTCGATCTGGCCCGACCCGGCGCCCGAGCTCATCGCGTCGGTAAAGCTTCCGCGATCGACCGGCCCCGCGGGGGTCAGTTCGGTCACGACCGCGCTGCTGATCAGGCAGCCCTGCCAAACGCCGCCACCCGCAGTGACGAGATAGGGGTTCGCCGCGAGCAGATTGGTGAAGGCCCAGCTCGTCGCGCCATTGCCGACGGTGCCGACCGCGCCGACATCCATCCACTCGCCTTGCTTCACCCAGCCCGTCGGGCTTCCCTTCAGATAGTGGATCGCGTTCACGCCGCCTTCGCTGTGCCCGGCATCCTCCAGCGATCCGACGCTCAGCAACACCGCAACATTGTTCGCCATCGTATGGATCGCGACGGGGCGGAAATGATAGGTCCGCTCGTCGATCTCGCGCGCCGCTTCGGGCGCCGCGCCCTTCTCCAGCCCGAAGGCGGTGCGGAAGGCGGCGGCGATCGTCGTATTTTCCTCATCGCCAAGCTTGACCGGGAAAGCCTCGGGCTTTTCGCCGACCGGCGTGTCGGGATCGAAGGCCCATGCAGCAGGCGCCGCGGCCAGAAGCGGAAGGATCGACAGGGGGAGAAGAAGCTTACGCATTTTCAAACCTCATTGTAAAATCAATACCATCGCGGCAGCGTAGCCGCTTCCGGTTCTTGCCTCCACCCCGGCAGCGACGATGTGCCGTGCATCACAAGTGATGCACAACATGCGCAGTCTCTCGACTTCATATAGCTTTCACAATCCATCCAATTGTTACCGCGACCCCTCCAAAGACAAACAGCAAACCAAAAGCCGCAAAAGACCGAATACCCCACCGAGCCAACGAGAAGGCTAAGGGATTAGTCGCGCGTTCAATCCTAGTACCAAGGCCATTGGTAACGAATCCTGCGTCATCCCATCGTTTGCCCATCGCCCAAGCCGCGCGCACGATCATACAGGCGCAGAGCGTCCATAAAATCGAAACAAGCGCCCACACCCACTCCACTTCGATCACCTACAGCGGGATATTGTCGTGCTTCTTCCACGGGTTCTCGAGTTGCTTGTTCCGCAGCTTCCGCAGCCCCAGCGCGATCCGGCGGCGCGTCGAGTGCGGGTAGATCACCTCGTCGATATAGCCGCGCTGCGCCGCGACGAAGGGGTTCGCGAAGCGGTCCTCATATTCCTTCGTGCGCTCGGCGATCTTTTCGGGGTCGCCGATATCGCTGCGGAAGATGATCTCGACCGCGCCCTTCGCGCCCATCACCGCGATCTCGGCGGTGGGCCACGCATAGTTGAGGTCGCCGCGCAGATGCTTCGATGCCATCACGTCATAGGCGCCGCCATAGGCCTTGCGCGTGATGACCGTGATCTTCGGCACCGTCGCCTCGGCATAGGCGAAGAGCAGCTTCGCCCCATGCTTGATGATGCCATTATATTCCTGCGCCGTGCCCGGCAGGAAGCCGGGAACATCGACGAAGGTCAGGATCGGGATCTCGAACGCGTCGCAGAAGCGGACGAAGCGCGCGGCCTTCTTCGACGAGTTGATGTCGAGCACGCCCGCGAGCACCAGCGGCTGGTTCGCGACGATGCCGACGGTGCGGCCTTCGATACGGCCGAAACCGCAAATGATGTTCGCGGCATGCGCCGGCTGCACCTCGAAGAAATCACCCTCGTCGACCGTTTTGCGGATCAGCTCGTGCATGTCGTATGGCTGGTTCGCGTTCGGCGGGATCAGCGTGTCGAGACTCTTGTCCTCGCGATCATAGGGGTCGCTCGTCGGACGGACCGGAACGCCGCTACGGTTGTTTTCGGGCAGATAGTCGAAGAAGTCGCGCGCTGCGAGCAGCGCCTCGATATCGTTTTCGAGCGCGAGATCGGCAACCGAGCTCTTCGTCGTGTGCGTGATCGCGCCGCCGAGCTCTTCCTGCGTCACGACTTCGTTGGTCACCGTCTTCACGACGTCGGGGCCGGTGACGAACATATAGGATGAGTCCTTCACCATGAAGATGAAGTCGGTCATCGCGGGACTGTAAACCGCACCGCCCGCGCAGGGGCCCATGATCAGGCTGATCTGCGGCACCACGCCCGAGGCGAGCACATTCTTCTGGAACACGTCGGCATATCCGCCGAGCGAAGCAACGCCTTCCTGAATACGCGCACCGCCCGAGTCATTGAGGCCGATGATCGGCGCGCCGACGAGCATCGCCTTTTCCATCACCTTGCAGATCTTCTCCGCATGGCGCTTCGACAGCGAGCCACCAAATACGGTGAAGTCCTGGCTGAAGACATAGACGAGACGGCCGTTGATCGTGCCCGATCCGGTGACGACGCCATCGCCCGGAATCTTCTGATCCTGCATTCCGAAATCGACGCAGTCATGCTCGACATAGGTGTCGAGCTCCTCGAACGATCCCTCGTCGAGCAAGACGAGCAGGCGTTCGCGCGCGGTCAGCTTGCCCTTCGCATGCTGCGCATCGATGCGCTTCTGCCCACCACCCAGAGCGGCGGCGGCACGGCGGGCTTCCATTTCGGCGATATTGGCGGACATACGCGTACCTTCCGTGAAATTTAAATCGCCGTCTGCCCCTCAGCGGGCGCGGATGCAAATGCGAATTTGCAAAGTTGCAAAGTTCTGGTTTGCAAAGTATCTGCCCTCGTATTCGTTCGTGTCGAGCGAACGGGGATGGAGAAGCTTAAAGATGACCCCAACCCGTCTCTACGCTGGGCGACAACTTCGCGCACTTCGGGAAACCCGCGCGCTCCGACAGTCCGACTTCGCGGCGCAACTCGGCATCTCGGCCTCCTATCTCAGCCAGATCGAGCATGACGATCGTCCCTTGACCCCCGCGCTGCTCGACCGGCTGCAAAAGCTGTTTCCGCTCGAATGGGAAGAGGTAGCGGCCGAAACGGGCGACCGCCGTGCCGGCGCGCTGCGCGAAGCGGCGGCCGACCCGCTCTTCGCAGCCTCGCCGCTCCCGCCCGACCAGCTCGAACGCGCCGCGCTTCAGCAGCCAGGGCTCGCCGACCAGTTCGTTGCGCTTCACGCGGCCTACCGCCGCGCGGGGCAGCGATTGCAGATCATCGACGAGGCGCTGACCGGCGGCACCGCCGAGGGCAGCCGCCTGCCGTGGGAAGAGGTGCGCGACTGGTTCCACGATGCCGGCAATTATATAGACAGCATCGACCGCGCCGCTGAGGCGCTGGCAGGGCAACTGCGCGGCCGCGAACCCTCGCCCGCGATCGAAACGATCGAGCGGCGCCTGCGCGATGCGCTCGGTATCTCTATCGTCTATAATCAGGCGCAGGCCTTGCGCGACTTTGACGCGACGATGCGGCACTTGGTGATCGACCCGTCGCAGCCTGCCGAGACACGCCGTTTCCAGCTCGCGCACCAGCTCGCCGCGCTCGCCCTCGCGAACGAGATCGCGGCCGTGGTCGAGGCCTCGCCGCTTCGCACCGCTGCGGCGCGCCAGCTGCTGCACGTCGGGCTCGCCAACTATGCCGCGGGCGCGGTGCTGATGCCCTATGGTCCGTTCCGCGCCAGCGCCCGCGCCGTGCGCCACGACATCGACCGACTGCGCCTCGAATATGGGGTCAGCTTCGAACAGGCATGCCACCGTCTTTCGACGCTCCAGCGCCCCGGCGCGCGCGGCATTCCGATGTTCTTCTGCCGCGTCGACATGGCGGGCAATATCACCAAACGGCACAGCGCGACGCGGCTGCAATTTGCCCGCTTCGGCGGCGCGTGCCCCTTGTGGGTGGTGCACGAAGCCGCCGCGATCCCCGACCGCATCCTGTTTCAGCTCGCCGAGACGCCCGACGGCCAACGCTATGTCTCGATGGCGAAGGGGCTGGTGAAACCGTCGGGCAGCTATGCACGCAGCCCGCGCCGCTACGCGGTCGCGCTGGGGTGCGAGGCGCAATATGCCGCCGATTTCGTCTACGCCGACGGGGTCGATGTCGAGGCACCGCAGGCGGCGGCGCGGATCGGCTTGTCGTGCCGTATCTGTCCGCGCGACGACTGCGACCAACGCGCCTTCCCGCCGAGCGATCGCCCTATCCTCGTCGATCCCGACCGGCGCGGGGTTGTTCCCTACCGGATCGGCTAGCCCGCGATCTCCAGTTCCTCGTCGAGGAAATCGAGGAAGGCGCGAATGCGCGCGGCGGCGCGATCTTCGGGCGCGTAGAGCGCGTGAATATCCTCTCCGTCACCGGGGTTGTAGCCGGGCAGCACTTCGACGAGCCGCCCCGCCTTCAGATCACCTGCGACGTGAAAATGCCCGTGGCGCGCGATACCGCCCCCGGCGACCGCCATCTGCCGCACGACTTCGCCCGAATTGCCGAAGAAGCTGCCGTGAACGGGACGCTGGACGGTTCTGCCGTCGATGCGAAAGGGCCAGCTGTCGACCGAGCGTCGAAAACTGAAGCGCAGGCAGTCATGGGCATCCAGATCGTCGGGAGTCTGTGGCGTGCCGCGGCGGGCAAGATAATCGGGGCTGGCGACCAGAACCATCCGGCTGTGCCCGAGCTTCTTGGCGCGAAGGCTCGTATCGCGCAGCGGGCCGATCCGGATCGCGACGTCCGCCCGCTCTTCGACCAGATCGACGATCGCGTCTGACAGCGCCAAGTCGATGACGATGTCGGGATAGCGCGCTGTGAAGCGTGGCATGATCGGCAGCAGGCCCATGGTGCCGATCGACGGCGAGGCGTTGATGCGCAGCAATCCGCGTGGCCCCTGCCCCTCCTGCCCAAGCCCCGCCTCGACCGTCGCGATGTCGGCGAGCAGCACGCTCATCCGCTCGCGATAGGCCTGCCCCTCGGCGGTCAGCGCCAGCGAACGCGTCGTGCGCCGCATCAGCGTGACGCCAAGGCGCTGTTCGAGCCGCGCGATGCTGCGGCTGACCGCGGAGGGCGTGAGCCGCAACGCCTTCGCCGCCGACGCGAGGCTGCCGCCGTTCGCCACTGCCAGAAACGTCTCGATATCGCCGAACCGGTTGTCCATCACCATTCCTGATTCTGAATCATCACTGAAGTGATGAAGCGCATTCTAATCAACAATGGCACGGAACGCTATCTTCGGACCATCGAACAAGAACCAAGGCGTGAAAGGAACTCACTCATGGACCTCAAACTCAAGGGCAAGACCGCCATCGTCACCGGATCGACCGCGGGCATCGGCTTCGCGATCGCCAAGCGCCTCGCCGAAGAAGGCGTCGACGTCGTCATCACCGGGCGCAACCAGACGAAGCTGGACGAAGCGGCCGCCGAACTGGCGAAATCTGGCACGATCCGCGCCGTCCTCGCCGATCCTGCGACCGCCGAAGGGGCAGAGGCGCTGATCGCCGCGGTCCCGGCAACCGACATCCTCGTCAACAATCTCGGCATCTATGAAGCCAAGCCCTTTACCGCGATCAGCGACGCCGACTGGCACCATCTCTTCGAGGTCAATGTCGTGAGCGGCGCGCGGCTGTCGCGGCACTATTTCCCGAAGATGCTCGAAAACAACTGGGGCCGCGTGATCTTCATCGCGAGCGAAAGCGGCCTGCTGCCGCCCGCAGAGATGATCCATTACGGCATGACGAAGACGGCGCAGCTCACGATCGCGCGCGGGCTTGCCGAGCAGACCCGGGGCACCGGCGTCACGGTCAACAGCGTGCTGCCGGGACCGACGCGCTCCGAAGGTATCACCGATTTCATCCGTTCGGTCGTCTCGAACCCCGATGCGTCCGAAGCCGAACGCGAGAAAGCCTTCTTCGAAGAGCTCCGCCCGCTGTCGCTGATCCGCCGCCTGATCGAGGCGGACGAGATCGGCGCGATGGTCACCTATCTCGCGAGCCCGCTCGCCGCTGTCACCAACGGCGCCGCGATCCGCGCCGAAGGCGGGATCGTCCCGACGATCGCCTGACATGTAATCCCCCTCCCGCAGGCGGGAGGGGTTGTAGCATCAGACCTTCACGATCCCGCGTTCGATCAGGCTGTGCGCCGTTGCGAGCACAGCCTCTTCGGGCGTGTGCATCGTCCAGCCGAGCGTCTTTATCGCATGGCTGCTGTCGCCGCCGCGGACATTACCGAGTTCGGCGACGAGCTGTTTGAGTTCGGGTCGCACCAGCGCGAACAGTTTGAGCAGCCAGTCGGGCATCCTTCTGGTCGGCACCTTCTTCGCCTGATCGCCGAGGTTGGCGCGCAGGATGTCCGCCACCTCGATCATCTTCAGGAACGGCCCCGAACAGACATAGCGCTCGTCGCGGATACCCGGCGCAGTGAGCGCCCGATAATGGAGATCGGCGACATCGCGCACGTCGATCGTGCCGAAACCGATGTCGGGACACATCGGCACCTTGCCCTCGAGCAATTGCTTCACGACCTCGATCGAGGTCGACAGATCGTCCGACAGCAAAGGCCCGAACACCGCAGCCGGGTTGACCGACGCAAACTCGATTTCGGGCGCCTCGGCCTTGGCCCAGTCGCGGGCGGCGCGCTCGGCGACGGTCTTGGATCGCGGATAGGGCATGACCCCGGGGTTATCGAGGTTGGTCCAGTCCGCCTCATTATAGAGATCGCGCGCCCGGCCATGGCCATAGGCAATCGCCGCCATCGACGAGGTCAGGACGAAACGCGTCACCCCCGCCGCCTTCGCAAAACGCAGCGCGCGAAGGGCACCCTCGCGCGCCGGAACGATCAGATCGTCGGCATGTTTCGGAACATCGAGCGGAAAGGGCGACGCGACATGCGCGACATGGCTGCACCCGGCCATCGCCTCTGCCCAGCCAGCGTCATTCTCCAGATCGGCGGCGAAGAAATTCAGCTTGCTGTTGTCGACCTGCAGCCAGCCGCGAACCTCGTCCTCGCGCTTCAGGCTGCGCACCGTCGTGTTCACGGTCCAGCCGTTCGCGATCAGCTGCCGGATCAGGAAGCCCGCGATATATCCGCTGCCTCCGGTAACCAATGCCGTTCCCGTCATGCGCCCCTCCCTCGCGTGTCGGGAAGAGAATAGCGCATGAGGGTTGCAGGTCGAAACCCTATTTCAGCAGCACCAGCTCCTCGGCCATGCTGGGGTGCAACGCTACGGTGGCGTCGAAATCGGCCTTGGTCAGCCCCGCCTTCACCGCGATTGCCGCTGCCTGTAGAATCTCCGGCGCGTCGGGGCCGATCATGTGCAGTCCGACGACCTGATCGGTCGCGGCATTGACCACCATCTTGTAGAGCGCGCGTTCGTTGCGCCCGGCGAGGACATTCTTCATCGCGCGGAAATCGCTGGTGTAGATGCGTACCGATCCCAGCTTGTTGCGCGCCTCGGCCTCGGTCATGCCGACCGCGCCGATCGGCGGATGGCTGAACACCGCGCTCGGGACATTCGCATAATCGACGACGGTCGGCTTACCGCCGAATACACTGTCGGCGAACGCCTGACCTTCGCGGATCGCCACCGGGGTCAGCTGGATGCGGTTGGTGACGTCGCCGACGGCATAGATGCTCGGCACCGACGACTGGTTCGTCTCGTCGACCTTGATCGCGCCGTCCGCGTCGAGTTCGACCCCGATGGCCTCAAGTCCGATGCCCTTGCTGTTCGGCACCCGGCCTGCAGCCACAAGCACGGCGTCGGCCTGGATCGGATCACAGCCTTCGAGATGGACCGTGAGCGATCCATCGTCATTTTTCTCGATCGACCGGAACGGCGCATTGAACTTGAAATCGATACCCTTGGTCATCGAAATCTGCAGCAGCCGGTCGCGGATCTGCTCATCATAGCCGCGCAGGATCGTGTCGCCGCGATTGGCGACCGTCACCTTGCTGCCGAATTCGTTGAAGATGCCCGCGAATTCATTGGCGATATAGCCGCCACCCGCAATCACGACGCGCTTCGGCAGCGTATCGAGATGGAAAACCTCGTTCGAGGTGATCGCATGTTCGCTACCGGGAAACTCCGGCACATGCGGCCAGCCGCCGGTCGCGATCAGAATGCGCTCGGCGCTGAGTTCGGTTCCGTCGGCAAGGCGTATCTTTTGCGGCCCGACGATCGTCGCGCGGGTCTTGAAGACCGTGACCTTGTGATTGTCGAGCGTCTGGCCATAGAGACCCTCGAGCCGGTCGACCTCGGCCAGCACATTGTCGCGCAGCACCTGCCAGTTGAATGTGCAGTCGGAAACCTCCCAGCCGAATTTGCGCGCGTCGTGGATATCCTCGGCGAAATGCGCGCCATAGACGAGCAGCTTCTTGGGCACGCAGCCGCGGATGACGCAGGTGCCGCCGACCCGATATTCCTCCGCCACCGCGACGCGCGCGCCATGCGAGGCCGCGATGCGCGACGCGCGCACGCCGCCCGAACCCGCACCGATGACGAAAAGATCGTAGTCGAACTCGCTCATGCAAAACCCCTGAAGATGTCCGCTGACATTCGCAGCCGCCGCCTATGTGGTTACGCGGGCGCGGCTTGCCAATCGAATTTTGCGGTCAGCCTCATTCGCCGAGCGCGGCTGCCATCAGCGCCTGTGTCGCGGGATCGAACTCGATCGTCCCCTCGGCCAGCCCCTTCGCCATTTCCTTGCCCAGCTCGACCCCGAACTGGTCGAACGGGTTGATGCCGAGCAGGACGGCGTTGGCGAAAACACGATGTTCGTAGAAGGCGATCAGCGCGCCAAGGCTGCGCGGTTCTACCTGATCGAGCAGGATTGTCGTCGACGGGCGATTGCCCGGATAGGCGCGCGCGCCATCGTCGCTGGTCCGGCCCGTCATCAAAGCCGCGCCCTGTGCGATGCAGTTGGCGACGAGCGTTTCGTGATGCGCGTCGTCGAGCAGATGATCGGGCTCGCGCGCGACGACGAATTCGACCGGGGTCAGATGCGTGCCCTGATGCAGCAGCTGGAACACCGCATGCTGCGCATCGGTGCCGACGCCGCCCCAGGTGATCGCCGCACTCTGCTGCACCAGCGGCTTGCCGTCGAATGTCACCGATTTGCCGTTCGATTCCATCTCGAGCTGCTGAAGGTAGGAGGGCAGCAACCGGAGCCGCTCGTCATAGGCAAAGACCGCCCGCGTCTGACAGCCGAGGCGATTCGTATAAACCTGATCGACGAAAGCGGCGAGCAGACAGATATTGTCGGCTCCGTCGGCCAGCCGGAAATGGCGGTCCATCTCGGCCGCGCCTTCGAGCAGATCGGCGAAAGCATCCCAGCCGAGTGCCAGCGCGGCGGGAAAGCCGATCGACGACCAGAGCGAATAGCGGCCGCCAACGGTCTCGCTGAACGGCAGGATGCGCGTTTCGTCGATCCCCCATTCCATCGCGCGCTCGGGCATGGCCGTGAGTGCGATGAAGCGGCCGAGCGGATCATCGACCCCGCCCTCTTCCAGCCATTGCAGTGCCGAGGCGGCGTTGAGCAGCGTCTCCGTCGTGGTGAATGTCTTCGATGCGACCGCGACCAGCGTATAGGCCGGATCGAACTTTGCGAACGCCTCCGCCAGTGCGGCGCCATCGACATTCGAGACCACCGCAACATCATAGCGTTCGCTATGGCGGCCGAGCGCGTCGACGAGCAGGTCGGGGCCAAGCGCAGATCCGCCGATACCGATATGGAGCAGATGGCGGATCTCGCCGAACGCGCCGGCCTCGATCGCATCGACCATCATCCGCATCCGCTGGTGCAGCGCCTGCGCGACATGGACGGATTCGGGCGAGCCTTCGCCGCGTTCGGCACTATGTTCGGCGGCGCGATTTTCGGTCGGGTTGGCGATACCGCCCGCGAACAGCGCCTTGCGGCGCCCCGCAAAATCCTGCGCCTCGGCCAGACCCGACAGGATCGCGAGCGCCTCTCCGTCGAGATGCGTTTTCGCGAAATCGAAGCGGATATCGGCAACATTGCGGACCAGCGCCTGCAAGCGCGCCTCCGGATCGTGCGCGACCAGATCGACGAGCTTTTTCGGTTGCCAGGCGGAGAGCGCTTGCCACGCTTCGGTCGGGGTGGTCATCGAATTTTCCTTATGTCCTTGATCGGGACTTCCATAGGCCCGCGACCGGCGCCGCGCCAGCGTCATCCGCCGATATTCGCTTGACGTGCAGACCTATTCGTCGCCAATGCGCGACATGACCGACGCCAGCATTACCGCCGAAAACGCCTCCGCCACCGACCCCACGCCGGCGAAGCCCGAACCGACGCCCGTATCGGCGAAGGAAGAAGCGGTCGACACGATCCGCTTCCTTGCGCTGCTGGCGATCGCGGTGCTGATTTTCCGCAGCTTTTTCCTGTCGCCTTTCAACATTCCATCGGAATCGATGCAGCCGCGCCTTTTGATCGGCGACTATCTGCTCGTGAACAAGATGGCCTATGGCTATTCGAAATACAGCTTGCCGTTCAGCGTGCCGCTGATCCCGGGCCGCATTTTCCCGCGCACGCCTGAACGCGGCGACGTCGTCGTGTTCAAGGCGCCTCCGGTCAACGACAATGATTATATCAAGCGCGTCATCGGCCTGCCCGGCGATACGGTTCAGGTGAAGGACGGCATCGTCTGGCTGAACGGCAAGCCCCTGAAGCGCGAGCCGATGGCCGATTTCGTCATTCCGGTGACGCAGAACATGATCGACGCCTCGCGCACGACCGGCACCTTGCCCTGCTATGCTCCGCAGTTCGAGGAAATCACGGCGGAAGGCCAGCGCCAGTGCCGGTATAAGCAGTTCCGCGAGACGCTGCCGAGCGGAAAGAGCTATGCGATCCTCGACATCACGACGATCGCCGAGGACAACACACCGCTCGTCACCGTCCCGGAAGGCCATCTGTTCCTGATGGGTGACAATCGCGACCGCAGCGCCGACAGCCGCTTTCCGGCTCAGGAGAATGGCGGCATCGGACTGGTTCCCGAAGAAAATCTGGTCGGCCACGCCCTCGTCGGCATGTTCTCCACCGACGGATCGGCGAGCTGGTTCAACCCGATCAGCTGGTTCACCGCGGCGCGCTGGAGCCGTATCGGGGACGGCTTTTGAACGAACGCGTCTCCGCGGCGACGATCGCGGCGATCACCGGCGCCGACCCCCGCAACCTCGCCCTCTATCAGGAGGCGCTGACGCACGGCAGCAGCGGCGCCGGCGATTATCAGCGGCTCGAGTTTCTCGGCGACCGCGTGCTCGGCCTCGTCATCGCATCCGAACTGTTCCGCCGCTTTCCCAAGGCGGCCGAGGGTGAATTGTCCTCGCGCCTTCACGCGCTTGCCTCGGGCGAGACCTGCGCGCGGATCGCACAGGGGCTCGACCTCAACGCGCATGTCCATTTCGGCAGTCAGGCGATCGGCGACGGCGGCCGGCACAGCGACAATATCGCCGCCGACGTACTGGAAGCGCTGATCGGCGCGCTGTGGCTCGACCTTGGCGACGATGCCGCGCGCGCCTTCATCGTCGCCAAATGGGGCGCCATGATCGAGGGCCAGGTCGCCGCACCGAAACATCCCAAGGCGGCGCTGCAGGAATGGGCGCTCGCGCGAAAACGCAAGCCCCCCGAATATCGCCTCGTCCGCCGCGAAGGCCCCGATCATGCGCCGCGCTTTCGCGTCGCGGTCGCGGTTGGCAAGCTGGCTGAAGCCGAGGGCGAAGGCGCGTCGAAGCAGGCGGCGGAAAAGGCCGCAGCGGCGGCGATGCTCGAACGATTGACACAGGAAGATATGAAATGACCCAGCGCTGCGGTTTCGTAGCCGTTGTCGGCGCGCCGAACGCCGGCAAGTCGACTCTCGTCAACGCGCTCGTCGGCCAGAAGGTCGCGATCGTGAGCCCCAAGGCGCAGACGACACGCACGCGCCTGATGGGCGTCGCGATGGACGGCGACGCCCAGATCGTCCTGATCGACACGCCGGGCATCTTCGCCCCGACCCGCCGGCTCGACCGCGCGATGGTCGCCGCGGCCTGGGGCAGTCTGGAGGAGGCCGAGGCGATCCTTGTGATGGTCGATGCCGCCGCCAAACTCACGGGCCGCGTCGAACGCGTGCTCGAAGGCATCGCGAACCGGCCCGAGAAGAAATATCTGATCCTCAACAAGGTCGATCTGACCAAAAAGGACAAGCTGCTCACCATCGCGACCGAGCTCAATGCCAAGGTCGCGTTCGACGAGACATATTTCATCTCGGCAAGCAGCGGCGACGGCGTCGCCGAACTCAAGACCAACCTTGCGGCGCTAATGCCCGAGGGGGCGTGGCACTTCCCCGAGGATGAGGTCAGCGACGCGCCGGAACGCATGCTCGCGGCCGAAATCACGCGCGAGCAGCTCTATCGCCAGCTCCACGAGGAACTACCCTACCAGTCGGCGGTCGAGACCGAGTTGTTCAAGACGCGCCCCGACGGCAGCGCCGAAATCCACCAGCAAATCTTCGTCGCGCGCGACACGCAGCGCGCGATCGTGCTCGGCAAGGGCGGTAGCCGGATCAAGGAAATCGGCGCGCGCGCGCGCGCAGAACTTGCCGACATTCTTGGGCGAAAGGTGCATCTGTTTCTGCACGTAAAGGTCAAGGAAGACTGGGACGAAGACCGCGGCGTCTATCGCGACATGGGTCTCGACTGGGTCGATTGAGGAAGCGCATGGCCAAGGATCCGTTCAACACCCCCGCCGACCGCATCCGCGGCGTCCTGAAATACTGGAAAGCCTATCTCGCGGTCGCGGCGGTGCTCCTCGTCGTGACCGAGCGCAACCTAATCGCGAACGAAGGCAAGGATCATCTCGTCACCGGCGTAGTCGAACGCGTCGATATCGCCGCCGGCAAGCCGCGCGCCACGGTACGGCTGGGCGAGGCGCAAGAGGCCGTCGTCGCGCTGCCGACCGGAACGCCCTGCCATGCGGGATCGAAGATCCGGCTCGTCCGCCACGACAATGTGAGCCAGCACGACTTCCGCCCCGCCGACCCGCCCTGCGCGAGCTAATTCTGGCCTAGATCCGCCGGCAATCGTTCGGCGGCGCCTGTCCCTCGAAGCGTGCGCCGATCCATGCGATCGTCTCAGCCGCGCTGTCTTTCGCGCTGGACCCGTGATCGCCGGTCATGTCGATCCAGCGAACCCCGGTACCGCGGCGGCACACCGCCTTTGCAAATTTCCGAGTCACAGCAGGCGCGACGATCGTGTCCTTGCTGCTCTGCGCGATCAGCAGCGGGCCGGGAACGCGCGCCGGATCGACGCTGTTGGTACGCTCGAACGAGGCGAAGGGCTCGATCTTCGCAATGTCCTTGTTCTTCGTCGCGCGGGCGATCGTCAGGATGCCGAGGATCGTGCCGAGCTTCGGCTTGGCGTTGAAGCTGACACAGTTGTTTTCGGCAAGCCGGCGGATGATGCCCTGATTGGTGCGATTGGCGATGCTGTCGAGCGGAAAGCCATAGAGCGTCGACCAGCTATGCAGCGCGAAAGACAGCAGCAATGCGCGCGCATTCTTGTCGCTTCCCTGATTGAGGTTTGCGCCAAGGTCGGTCGGCGGTGCCGCTGCCGCGGTGCCGACCAGCGTCAGGTCGGGTGCGTAGGAGCGTGCCGAAATGGCTGTCCACAACGCGGCATGGCCTCCCTGCGATTCGCCCCAGACGGCAAAACTGCCGCCCGCCGCTGCGCCAGGGATTTCGCGCGCGGCCCGCACGGCGTCGAGCACCGAATTGGCGGTATCAGCCCCGACAAGAAACGGATGCATCGTCGGGCTGGCAAGGCCGATATAATCGGGCGCGACGACGACATAACCCTGCCGCACCGCGTTCATCCCCGCGCTATATTCGAAGAAGTTCGGGCTGAGCGAGGGCGCGCATTTCTCCGCGACACCCCATGCGCCGTGGGTCCAGGCGATGACGCGGCGCGGACGCGGCGGAATCGCTTCCATCGGCGCCGCGACTATGCCGGTGACCGCAAAGCGAGCTCCATTGCCGTTCGTCGTCCAATAATGCACCCGCCATGCCTGCACGCCCGGCGGTGCGTCCGCAATCGGCTGCGCCGAGATCAGATAGCGGAGCGGCTGGGCTGCAGCGGGCAGCGGGAACATCAACGATAGAATGAGCAGCAGGGCAGCAAACAGATGGCGCATGGACGGTCTCCCCGGACGGCCATGCTATCACGTTCAAACTTATGCGTCATCCCGGCGAATTATCGGTGCTCCCTATTCTTCCGCCGCCGCCTTTTTCTTGGCCGGTGCCTTCTTGGCAGCGGGCTTCTTTGCCGCCGCCTTTTTCGCGGGTGCCTTCTTCTTGCCCTTCACCGGGCCCTTGGCGGCGCGCGCATCGATCAGCGCGATCGCTTCCTCTTCGGTCAAGGCGTCGGGTTCGACGGTCTTGGGCAAGGTCGCGTTGGTCGTTCCGTCGGTGACATAGGGACCAAAACGTCCCGCCATCAGCTTCATCTCGCCGCCGCTGGTCGGATGAGCGCCGAACGTCTTGAGCGGCTCCGCCTTGGCTCGGCCACCACGTCCACCACCATTCGCGGCGTCCGCGATACGCGCCACTGCGGCGTTCATGCCGATGTCGAAGATCTCGGCGGTGCCGGTCAGCTTCGCATATTTGCCGTCATGCAACAGATAGGGGCCATAGCGCCCCAGCCCTGCCATGATCGCCTTGCCACTCTCGGGATGCACCCCGACCTCGCGCGGCAGGCTGAGGAGCCGCAGCGCATAGTCGAGATCGAAATCCTCGGCCGGAATATCCTTTGGGATCGACGAACGCTTCGCCTCCTTGCCGTCGCCGAGCTGGATATAAGGACCGAATCGCCCGCTGCGCTTCGACACTTCCAGCCCGCTTTCGGGGTCGGTGCCCATCGCCTCAGGCCCGGTGTCGGCGCCGTCGCTGCCGCCCGGCTGCGCAAATTTGCGCGTGAACTTGCAGTCGGGATAGTTGCTGCACGCGATGAACGGCCCGAACTTGCCGCCGCGCAGCGCGAGGCGCCCGGTGCCGCAATTGGGGCATAGGCGCGGATCGCTGCCGTCGCCCTTGTCGGGGAACAGGTAAGGGCCAAGGAATTCGTCGAGCGCCGCGGTGATCTCCGACGGCTTCTGTTCCATCACCTCGCCCGTGCGCGGCTTGAAGTCGCGCCAGAAGCGCTCGAGCACCGCCTGCCACTGCGCGCGGCCGCCCGACACGTCGTCGAGTTCTTCCTCGAGCCCGGCAGTGAAATCATATTCGACGTAGCGGTTGAAGAAGCGTTCGAGGAACGCCGTCAGCAATCGCCCGCTCTCCTCGGGGATGAAGCGGTTCTTTTCGACGCGCACATAGGCGCGATCCTTCAGAACCTGCAGGATCGAGGCATAGGTCGACGGGCGCCCGATGCCGAGTTCTTCCATCTTCTTGACGAGGCTCGCTTCCGAATAGCGCGGCGGCGGCTGCGTTTCGTGCTTCTCGACCTCGATGCCGGTTTTCGCCGGCGCATCGCCCTTGGCCATCGCGGGAAGCAGGCGCGCGTCCTCATCCTCGACATCGTCGCGGCCTTCATCATAGAGCGCGAGGAAGCCCGGGAACTTCACCACCTGCCCCGTCGCGCGGAGCACCGTCTTGCCGGTGCCATCGCTGAGGTCGATGCTGGTGCGCTCGAGCCGCGCCGACGCCATCTGGCTCGCCATCGCGCGCTTCCAGATCAGTTCATACAGCCGCGCATGATCGCCGCCGCCAACCTTGTCCTTCGAAAAGTCGGTCGGCCGGATCGCTTCGTGCGCCTCCTGTGCGTTCTTCGCCTTCGTCTGATACTGCCGCGGCTGGTCGGGGACATAGCCGCCGTCATAGCGCGTCGCGATCGCCTTGCGTGCGGCGCTGATCGCGCTGCCGTCCATCTGGACACCGTCGGTACGCATATAGGTGATCGCGCCGTCTTCATACAGATCCTGCGCGACCCGCATCGTGTGGCTGGCCGAGAATCCGAGCTTGCGCGCGGCTTCCTGCTGCAAGGTCGACGTCGTGAACGGCGGCGGCGGGTTGCGGGTGAGCGGCTTGGTCTCGACCGTATCGACGGTAAAATGGCCAGCCTGCACGTCGGCCTCGGCCGCACGCGCATCGGCTTCGGTGCCGATCGACAGCCGTTCGATCTTGTCGCCGCGCCAGCGCGACAGGCGCGCCTTGAACGGCGTGCCGGCCATTTCGAACAACCCGGTCACCGACCAATATTGCTGCGCAACAAAGGCCTCGATCTCGCGCTCGCGCTCGACGATCATGCGCAGCGTCACCGACTGGACGCGGCCCGCCGACTTGGCGCCAGGCAGCTTGCGCCACAGCACCGGCGACAGGGTGAAGCCGACCAGATAGTCGAGCGCCCGGCGCGCGCGATACGCGTCGATCAGATCGTCGTCGAGCGCGCGCGGATGCGCCATCGCATCGGTCACCGCCTGTTTGGTGATCGCGTTGAAGGTCACGCGGTCGACAACCTGCGGCAGCGCCTTTTTCTGACGCAGCAATTCTTGCACATGCCAGCTGATCGCCTCGCCTTCGCGGTCAGGGTCAGTCGCGAGGATCAGGCGGTCGGCAGTCTTCGCCGCGTCCTGAATATCCTTCAGCCGCTTCGCCTTGTCGGGATAGAGCTGCCACTGCATCGCAAAGCCGTCGTCCGGATCGACCGAGCCGTCCTTCGGCGGTAGGTCGCGAACATGGCCATAGCTTGCCAGCACCTTGAAATCGCGACCAAGATATTTCTCGATCGTCTTCGCCTTGGCGGGCGATTCCACAATCACCAATTGCATTGAAAAACTCGTTCCCCGATTACTCTCACGTACACGCGCGAGGGTGGCGGGCGCTCCGCCCATCCGTCAAGCGGATTTAGGGAACACCCGCCCGGAGATCAACGGCCGGAGGTCAACGCATCGCGCCAAGCCGCCCGATCAGCATCTCGCTCGCCAGGCTTGCCGCCTTCGTCGCCCCCTCCTCATAATTGCCGGGCTTGGCGGTAAAGGCGAACTTGCGCGTCTTGCCGAAACGCAGGCCGCCGAAGCCCATCACCGCCGCAACCCCACCCGCGACGTTCGCGCCAGACTGCAGCGCCTTGTCGCCGCCGCTCGACGCATCGCTCTTTTCGACGAACTCGCCCTCCACCGCTACCGGCGCCTTGATCGTGATCACCGACTGCTTTCCGCTCGGCGCGATCAGGGTGATGCGCGAGTAATCGGCGCTGACCGACAGCGCGCTGTTCACCTGCAGTCCGCCGAAGCTGAACGCCCCGGGGCGCTTCTGCTGCGAAAAGTCGATCAGATAGACAACGTCGACCACTCCGACGCCGCTCTCGCGCGCATAATTGTTGAGGGCCGTGCTCGCCTGCCCGGCGGACATATTGATCCCGATGCTGCTCATCCCCGATCCCATGAAGTCGCCGGGGATCATCAGCAGCGACGGAAAGCTGCTCGGCTTGAAATAGGTCGCCTTGCCCTTGCTCCCTTTTTCCAGCGCGATGTTGATGTCGAGCGGTATCTCCTGCGACTTTGTCTTTGCCAGTGCGCTGTGGCCGAACAGGTCGGCTGCAGGCTGAACGGTATAGCCGCCCGCGGTCAGCCGGGTAACGAAGTCGACGTAGGCGGCATCGGTGATCGCCTGCATCATTTCGGGCGTCACGCCGACCAGTTCGCTCTTTGCCTTGGTCGTGCCGCCGAACGCCCCCATCAAGCCGCCCGAAGCCGCCGTCTGGTCGACCGATTCAAAGATGAAGCCGACGTTGAACGCCCCGACCGCGACGGTGGTCACGCCCTTCGCATTGGCCGGTCCCGATATCTTGACCGGTTCCTGATCCTTGGCAAAAGCGATGGCGGGCTGGGTCAGCAGCGCCAGCGCGGCGGCGGCCGACAGAAATTTCTTCATGGGTCATATCCTCCGACCCCTCACCTCGCCAGTCGACCCTACCGACCAAAGAGAGAGGCTATCGAAGCAACCCACGGCCCCCGCATCGGTCAGATGCGGGGGCGTGTCAATCTTTGACGTCAGGACGTCAATTGTTCTGCCATTTGAAGTCGGCGGGCAGGATGCACTTGCCGCCATCATATTTTCCGACGCTGCGGATGACCTCGTTTTCGCCGGGTTCGATGCGGCGCCCGCTGATCTGACTGTCGATCACCCGCCGGACGAGCGCGTCGAGCTTGGTGACGAGATAGCAGTCGATCGCCGGCGGCGCGTGCAGATTGCCGACACCACTATCGTCGGTCAGGAACAGGTAGCGCGACTGGGTCGCCGCCGCCATCGCGCGCATCGCATATTCGGCCTTGTCGGCGACGCCCGAGGCGGCGACCGGCGTGATGTGGATACGCTTGGCGCGCGCCGCTTCGGTGGCCGCCCATGTCAATCCGAACTTGTCGTCGTGCGGCGGGGCATCGGCAACGAGCAGCAGCGATTTCACGGCATCGGGCCGCCAGTCCTGCCCCACCGCGCGGATCATCGCCTGCTCCATCGCTTCGGGATAGTCGCCGCCGCCATTGGCGTCCTGCTGTGCCAGCGCGCCCTGCGCGCGCCCGATATCGCGGTCGAAGGCGACGGTGCGCGTGACATAATCATCGCCGAGATCGCGGTAGAAGACGAAGCCGACGCGGATGTCGAGGTTGCGATGCTTCGCGGTAATCGACGAGATGATCGAACGCAGCTCCGACTGGAGATAGCGGATCTCGTCGCCCATGCTGCCCGTCGTATCGACAACGAGCATCAGGTCGAGCTTGGTTGCCTTCACGGCCGCCTGGTTCGCAGTCAGGCCGATAGTCTGGCCCCCCGGCGCATCGGCGACCAAAACGGGCCGCGCGGCTGCGATGACGCTTCCCGCTTTCCTGGCCGACACGATTATCCGCTCGCTGAGCCGGTCCAGCCCCGGGAAGAACACCGCGCTGCCGTCGGTCTGCGTCGCCATGGTAATACTGTTGCCGTCGCTGCACGTCACGACGACGTCGGCGAAGGGCACCGGCTGGCCATTGCGGTCGCTGACCTTGACCGTCACGACGCGCATCGTGTCGACGCGCGGCAGGTCGCGAACCTCCTGCCCCAGATCGCCGCTGCGATTGACATAGGCGGCATAAAGTTCGGGGTTGAGCAGGTCGTCATGCTCGCCTGCGGTCAGGATGCCCGACTGCGGTTGGGGCTGCGGATAGGGGCGGCCCGGCGGAATGATCGGCGCGCGGCTTTCGAAATCGGCCGACGATCCCGCGACAATGCCATCTGACGGCGCGGAGGCGCTGGCCGCCGTGTCGGCCGAAACCCGCGACCCTGTGACCACCACGGCTTCCGCGACCGGTGACGGCGCAGGGGGTGCCATCATCGGCGGCGGAGGTGCCGGAGGCGGCGGAGCGATCGGCGCCGGGATCGGCTCGGGCATGGTTTTCATCTCGGCGCGGTCGCGCTTGCCGCCGCCCTTGTAAACATTGCTCGATTGCTGCGGACGCGGCGTCGCTTCGGGCGGAAGCGTGGGCAGCGGTCCGGCGTTGCGACAAAAGCCCTGCTGCGGTGCGATCGTTCGCGCCGAGGCGGTTGCAACGGGCAAGGGCGACGGGATCGTCGCCAGCACCGCGACCATCGTAACGCTCGTTAAAAATCGGCTTCGCATCGTCCACTCCCCGGCATGAGATACAATCACATCAAGCTGTCGGCCAGCCGCTGAACCGTGGCTGAACCGAGACGAGTCGTTAGATTATAGGGGTTTGGTCGACAGTGCCGACGATCACAACAGCGAGATTCTGGCGCCCGCATGGCGTTCGAGCCGGCCTGCGAGTTCGAGTTCCAGCAGCACGAGCTGCACCGTCGCGGCGGGTCGCCCCGACTGGCGCACGATCTCGTCGACCGCCACCGGCGTCGGGCCGAGCAGCGCCGCCACGACGTCGCGATCACCCTCACCCATCGGCTCGGCTGGTGACGAATCCGCAAACGCCTGACGCGGTTCGCGGGTCATACGCACGTCAATCGGCCCCAGCGCCTCGAGCACATCGTCGACATTCTGGATCAGGGTCGCGCCTTCGCGGATCAACAGATTGCACCCTTGCGCGCGTGGATCCAGCGGCGATCCGGGCACGGCCATTACCTCACGGCCGAAATCGCCCGCGCGCCGCGCAGTGATCAGCGAGCCCGATTTCGGCGCGGCTTCGATGACCACCGTCCCGTGCGCCATTCCGGCGATAATCCGATTGCGCGCCGGAAAGTGCCGCGCCAGCGGCTCGGTTCCCGGCGGCTGTTCGGAGACGAGCAACTGGTCGGCTGCGATCTTCTCCTGCAGCGCGGCATTTTCGGGCGGAAAGGCGATATCGATCCCGCTTGCGATAACCCCGACGGTTGCGCCGCCCATCGCGCCGACATGCGCGGCGGTATCGACCCCGCGCGCCAGCCCGCTCACGACCGTTACGCCGCGCGCCGCCAGATCGACGGCAAGCTGCCGCGCGAAACGACAGGCGATGGCGGACGCATTGCGCGCGCCGACAATCGCCACCGACGGCCGCTGCGCCATTGCGGTATCCCCGCGGACGATCAGCACCGGCGGCGCACCCTCGACCTCGCGCAGCAGTGGGGAATAATCGGCTTCGTCGCTGAAGACATGCCTCGCGCCCAACTCGGCCACGCGCTCGATCTCGCGCTCGGCAAGGTCGGCGGAAGCGATCCGTGGTTTGCCGCCGCCGCGCAGTGCGAGGTCGGGCAAGGCCTCGATCGCCGCTTCGCCCGACCCGAAGCGCAGCATCAACTGCTGCCAGCTGACGGGTCCGATATTCGGCGTGCGGATCAGGCGCAGCCGCGCGACCCGCTCGGCGTGGCTCACGCCTTCTTGCCTCCGATGCGCGGTTCGGTGCCCGCGCGCAGCCGCGCGATATTCTCGCGGTGCCGCCACAGCACGATCACCGCGAGCCCCGCCAGCCCGATCGCATAGGCCCGGTGGCCGAGCGCGGCAGCGGCGATCGGCGCAGCGACCGCGCCAGCCATCCCGCCGAGTGACGAGATGCGCGACAGCAGGGCGGTTCCCAGCCAGACGAGCGCGAAGACGACGCCGATCGGCCAGGCGAGCGCGAGCGACAGCCCCAGCAACGTCGCGACCCCCTTGCCGCCGCGGAACTTCAGCCAGACGGGATAGCAATGCCCGATCATCGCCGCAGCGCCGGCGATCATCGCGCCGTCGGGTCCGGCCTCGGGCAAAAACTGGCGCGCAAGCAGGACCGCGACCGCGCCCTTCGCGCCGTCGAGGATCAGCGTCGCGACCGCGAGTTCCTTGCGGCCGGTGCGCAGCACATTGGTCGCACCAATATTGCCCGATCCGATCTGGCGCAGATCGCCCGCGCCGAACATCCGCGTCAGGATGACGCCGAAGGGGATCGACCCCAGAAGATAGCCCATCAGGGCGAGTGTCGCGATCAGCATACCGGCATCCCCTGCCCCGCCGGATTCGACCCCGGCCCTTGATCCTGCCTTTTGACGGCAAGCGGGGGCGCGGGTCAACGCCGCGCTTGCCGCCGGGCGCGCGATTGTCGTATCGCCGCGTCCGATATGGATCATTCCCCGGCGGCCGACGCGCCCATCCTCTTTTTCGACAGCGGTCTTGGTGGCCTTTCGGTCCTTGGTCCGACACGCGCGCTGCTGCCGACCGCGCCGATCGTCTATGCCGCCGACTACGCCGGGCTGCCTTATGGCGCGAAGAGCAATGAGGAACTCGCGGCGCGCGTCCCCGCCCTGCTCGGCCGTCTCGTCGAACGCTACCAGCCACGGCTTGCGGTGATCGCGTGCAACACCGCCTCGACGATCGCGTTGACGCACGTCCGCGCCGCGCTCGACCTGCCGATCGTCGGCACGGTGCCCGCGATCAAGCCCGCTGCCGAGATGACAAAAAGCGGCGTCATCGGCGTGCTCGGGACGGCAGCGACGGTGCGCCAGCCCTATGTCGACGATCTCGGCGCCAGATTTGCGGGCGGCAAGACCGTGCTGCGCCACGGTAGCCCCGATCTTGTCACCGCCGCCGAAGCCAAGCTGAACGACCAGCCCTTCGACACCGCGACCGCCGCCGAACAGGCGATCGCCGGACTGCGCAACCAGAGTGGCGGCGCAGCGATCGATGTCATTGTGCTGGCGTGCACACACTTCCCGTTATTGCTGGGCGAGCTACAGGCGGCCGCTGGTCCCGGCGTGCAGCTCATTGACGGCTCTGCCGGCATCGCGCGGCGCATTGCCCATCTGACCGAAGGCCAGGCATGGCCCGCCGAAGCCTTGCCCGGCGTTGCGGTGTTCACGCGCAGCCCCGATCGCCCGCCCCCGCCGCTAGCCGCGCTGGCGCCCTATGGCATCGGGTCGATCGAGACGATCTAGTCCGGAACTATTCGGTGCCGGCCACGCAGGATGCCAGCCAGGCGCGCTCCTCGGGTTCGGGCCCATGGCCGCCCAGATCGTCGACCTTCGGCACGCCCGACCGTCGGCTCGCCCCGGCGCAGGGGTGAAAGCCGGCCCGTCCGCCGAATAGCTGGCCGTTGCACAGACCCAATGTGCGGTCGATCGCCTGCCACCCCGTTTTTGCCGCACCCGACGGCGCCCGCCCCGCGCAATAGGTATCGGTTTCCGACCCCGGATCGCCGCAGATTTTCTCGATATGTGCGACATTTTCCTTCACGGTCCCGACGAACCGCTGCTCATAATAGGCATTGGTCGCGAAATAGCGTTGAAGGCCGCAGACCCGGTCGTCGCGCTGTGCGAGCAGGGTATATTCGCAGATTTCGGAGCCCTGCCAGCTTTCGCAGCTCATCCAAGCGCCGTCGAACGGCGCGGGCGCCTGGGCCGGCGCCGGCTTTGCGGCCACCACGCCTGCAGCAATCGACAGGATGGCAACAAGGGCGAGGCGCATACGGATATCCTTTCGTTCCGGTTTCGCTTTGGCTTAGGGACGTTGGACGCATATTGCGATGCGCTCGATCACAATAGGGGTCAGGATTCGAACGCCCCGATAGGACAATTTGCCCCATAGCTGCGAATCGTTCGCACTGGCCTTCGGGGAATTTCAGGGGTATGCGGCGCGGAATACCGTTGCCGGAGGGGGCGGCGGACTGGCACCTGAACTGCGGGGCTGAGACGTGAACTATAACGACATTTTCGCGCGCGCGATCGACCGGCTGCACGAAGAGGGACGCTATCGCGTCTTCATCGACATTCTGCGCAACAAGGGCGCCTTTCCGAACGCACGCTGCTTCGCCGGCCACAACGGACCGAAGCCGATCACCGTCTGGTGCTCGAACGACTATCTCGCGATGGGCCAGCATCCCAAGGTCGTTGCCGCGATGGAAGAGGCGCTGCACGACGTCGGTGCCGGTTCGGGCGGCACGCGCAACATCGGCGGCAATACGCATTATCATATCGATCTCGAAGCCGAACTCGCCGACCTGCATGGCAAGGACGGCGCGCTGCTCTTCACCTCGGGCTATATCTCGAACGAGGCGACGCTCGGCACGCTCGGCAAGCTGCTGCCGAACTGCATTATCTATTCGGATGAGCTCAACCACGCCTCGATGATCGCGGGCATCCGTAACTCGGGCTGCGAAAAGCGCGTGTGGCGACACAACGACCTCGATCATCTCGAGGAGCTGCTCGCCGCCGACGATCCCGACGCGGCAAAGCTGATCGCGTTCGAAAGCGTCTATTCGATGGACGGCGATGTCGCCCCGATCCACGCGATCTGCGATCTTGCAGAGAAGTATAACGCGCTCACCTATTGCGACGAAGTCCATGCCGTCGGCATGTACGGCCCGCGCGGCGGCGGCATCACCGACCGCGACGAAGCCGCGAGCCGCGTCACGATCATCGAAGGCACGCTGGGCAAGGCGTTCGGCGTGATGGGCGGTTATATCGCCGCCGACAAGAATATCATCGACGTCATCCGCAGCTATGCGCCGGGCTTCATCTTCACCACCAGCCTGTCCCCGGTGCTCGTCGCCGGCGTGCTGGCGAGCGTACGGCACCTCAAATCGTCGAGTGTCGAGCGCGAAGCGCAGCAGGCGGCGGCCGCATATCTGAAGCAGAGCTTCCGCGACGCCGGCCTGCCGGTGATGGATTCGACGACGCACATCGTCCCGCTGATGGTCGGCGACCCGGTGCGCGCGAAGAAGATCAGCGACATACTGCTCGCCGAATATGGCGTCTATGTGCAGCCGATCAATTTCCCGACCGTGCCGCGCGGCACCGAACGCCTGCGCTTCACGCCGGGTCCGGCGCATGACGAGGCGATGATGCGCGAACTGACCGAGGCGCTCGCCGAAATCTGGGATCGTCTCGAGCTGCGCAAGGCGGCGTGAGCGATTCCGGCATTTTCCCAGCCGACGATTGGACCGTAGCCCGAGGCACCGGGCACAATGGGCCCATTTTGACGCGCTATCGCAGCGGAATGCCGTCGAGCGCGGACCGCGCGCTGTTTTCCAACCTCATTATCATCCGTTGGCAATATGCCGATACCGGCGCGGGATCGCTCCCTGACGACGAAACGCTTGATGCGATGACCGAGTTCGAGGATGCGGTTCTCGATGCCGCCGATTACGAGAAACATTGGGGCTCGGGTGTCGCCGTCGTGACCGGGGACGGCGCTCGTGAATGGCGTTTCTACACCCCCGATACCGCCGAATTCATGGCCAATTTCAATCGGGTTCTGGCAGGCAAGCAGGCACTACCTCTTGAGTTCCAGGCTTTCGACGATCCCGAATGGATCGCTCTCACCGAGCTTCAGACAGCACCACAGGATGGCAATGATGAAGACATTTGACGAAGTCGTCGTCGGGCGCCGCTCGATTCGTGGTTTTCTCGACAAGCCCGTTCCGAAAGCGCTGATGGCCGAAGTGATCGAGGTCGCGATGCGCGCGCCCTCGTCGTTCAACAACCAGTGCTGGAACTTCTCGGTCGTCACCGGCGATGCACTGGCGGCGATCCGGCAGGGCAACACCGAGGGGATCCTAGCCGGCAAGCCGGACAGCCGCGAATTCCGCCGCTTCGACGGCATCGCCGACGATCATCGCGCACGCCAGATCGAGATTGCGAAGCAGCTCTTCGGCGCGATGGGGATCGCCCGCGACGACAAGGACGCGCGGCAGGACTGGGTGCTACGTGGCTTTCGCCAGTTCGACGCGCCGGTCAGCGTGGTCGTCACCTATGACCGCGTCCTGCTGGGTAGCGATATAGCGCCCTTCGATTGCGGCGCGGTCACCAACGCGCTGGTCAATGCCGCCTGGTCGCGCGGGCTCGGCTGCGTCATCAACAGCCAAGGCATCATGCAGAGCCCCGTCGTGCGCGAACATGCGCGCATTCCCGACGATCAGGTCATCATGATCTGCGTCGCGATGGGCTGGCCCGACGACAGCTTTCCCGCAAATGCCGTCGTATCGAACCGCAAGAGTGTCGAGGATGCGGTGCGCTTCGTCGGGTTCGACGACTGAAAAAGGTCGATGCCGTTCGATCTGCTGGATGCGCTCGGTATCGCGGCTGACGCGACCAGCATCCCCGATCTGAAAAAACGCCGCGAACGCATCGGCTGCTTCATGGGGCTGATCATCGTCGGTGTCGTCGGCCTCCTCCTCTTCGCGGTCTCATGGATTTGAAACGGGCCGCATCATGCCCCAGAAATGCGGGCCGCCGCCGGGCACATTCCATTCGACCTCCGTAGCGAAACCCAGCCGTTCGTAGAGCGGCACATTCTCCGGCGTCGCAGTCTCCAGCCAGCATGGCAACCCCTCGGCGTCGGCCACCGCCGTCTGCGCGCGGATGATCCGTCCGCCATGCCCCTTGCCCTGATGCGCGGTCCGGACGCCGACATAATGGAGATACCAGAAACGTCCCCTGGGCCGGTGCGCGTCGATGCCGCCCTGCACCTTCAGCCCGCGCGGCAAGGCGTTGCCGAAGGTCGCGATCAGCGGCAGAACGGTCCGCAGAAATTCGAGCGTACCGCTGCCGGCCTGCCCCGGCGCGCGCCATAGCGACGCCGCCACATCGGCATCCGACCGCAGGACCACGCCGGCGCGGGCGTCGGCGGGCACCAGCACGCGAAACAGGCTGCGCAGCGCGCGGGCACGACGATCGGGATCGGGCAATATCCACGACAGCGCCGGATCGGTCTGAAACGCCTGCGCCAAGGTTTCCATCACCGCGGGCAGCTCGCCCGGTTCCGCCTTCGTGATCGCCTCGCCCATTCGTCCCTCGCTTTCGAGCGGACGATAGCAGCAAATCAGCGCCGCGCGAGGCCGCCGCGGATCGCATAACCACGATAGAGGCTGCGGCAATGCCCCGCGCTGCCGGTTTCGGCCGCCAGCCCGGCGATCATCCGCCCCAGCTCGGCACGCGGTGCGACGTGAAATTGCGCGAGCCAGCCGAAGAGCGCGCGGCGCCACAAGGCCGGCAAGCGGTCCTGCTGCCCGAAATCGACGACCTCGAGCCGCCCCCCCGGCGCGACGCAGCTTGCCGCCTGCACCAGCGCCGCCTTCCAGTCGGGGATCATCGACAGCGCATAGCTGATAAACACCCGGTCGAAGGCCCGACGCCCGAACAGCGCCGCCGCGTCGAAATCGCACGCATCGCCCTGCACCAACGTTGCGCCGACGCCCGCCTTCGCCAGCGACCCGCGCGCGGTTTCCAGCATCGCTTCGGAGATATCGATTCCGAACAATTGCGCCTGCGGCCAGGCTGAACCCACGGCGACCAGATTGCGTCCGGTCCCGCAGCCGATTTCGAGCACGCTGCCCCCGGGCGGCGGCGCCAGATCGGCGATCAATCCATCGCGGCCGAGCAGATAATATTTGCGCGTGGCGTCATAGAAATGCCGCTGCGTGCGATAGACGCCGTCCATCAGCTCGCCATGGCCGGTCATCATCAGGCGTCCTTCAGGACATAAAGGTGAACCCCGCCATAGATCGCCGAACGGTCGCGGCGGGTGTAGCCTTGTGACTCCGCTTCGCGATACTCCCAGCGGCCGAGCAGATCGTCCGGCAGGCGCCCCGGCAGCAAAGTCGGCTCGGCGGCGGTGCGGAAGAGCACGCGCGCACCGGGCCGTGCGGTGCGCGTGACCTGCGTCCACAGCTCGGCAAGCTGCAGGTCGCTCATCCAGTCCTGCGCATCGAGGAAGATGTAGCGATCGAAGCTCGCGGCGTCGGCGACGGCGAGCATGTCGGTCATGTTCGCATGCAGCATCGTCACCCGCTCGGCCCGCGTCTTGACCGCAGCATAATTGCGCGCCTGAAGATAGGGCGGCAGCGGCGCCGCAGCGCCTTTGCCATAACCGCGTCCGAAAGCCTGCCAGGCGAAATAATTCTCTTCGAGCGGGAAGTCGCAGGCGAGCTTTTCCAGCCGCCCGCGCAGCACGTCGGCCATCGGTTTGCCGCCCGACAGCGCGTCATATTGCGCGGGCGGAATGCCGAGGCCGAACAGCGACGAACGCTGGTCAGTGATCCATCGAATGAGCTTGCGATCGAAGAAGGGCGCGAACTTGGTATCGAAGATCGCGCGTTGCTCCTCGACCGTCTTCGCGGACAGAAATTCGCCAAGATCGATCCGGTGCATCCGCGCGACCAGATGCGCGAGGCCGATGAAATTGCCGAGCAGTCCCCGCTTGTAGAGTCCGCGCGCGAAACCGTTAATCCGGCGGCGCCCGACCAGATCGCGGCCTTCCCAATAACGTCGGCTGGTGTCGTCGAGATGCGGACGCACATAGGCGCGATAGTTTGCGATATTCGCGCCGCTGTTCGCGTCGGCAAAGAAGCGGTGAAAGCTCTCTTGATCGGGCAGTCGCTGCGCTGCGACGCGCTTCAGGCGGTTGAGCGCGACATGCGCGGTGTTGAGGTCGACCGCGACGATCTCGGCCGGGTCGGCGGTCAGATAGGAGAAGACATTGCAGCCCCCGCTCGCGATCGTCGCGATACGGTTGCCCGGCTCGATCGCCAGAGCCTCCATATCGATGACCGGGTCTTCCCATATCTGCGCATAGACCAGCCCCTTGAACGCGAGTGCGAAGGCGCGATCGAGCAGGCGCTGTTTCTGCTCGGCATCCTCACGGACGACGGCGGCGGCGATCTTGCGATTGGGCTGGCTGGCCATGAAATACGGTCTCCCGGGACAAGGTGGATCCGGGGCCGCGCATGGCAGCGTTTGTTGCGATTCCCGCGTCGTATCGATGACAAATCGGCGACAGCGTCAAAAAAGCGCCGTCGCCGCTTCATCGATCAGATCAATCGCGGCAATAGCCCTCGCCGTCCTTGACGATCAGACATTCCTTCTTGCCGGCGAGATATTTGAGGCCGGTCTCGTCGCCATTTCCGCGGTGCAGGCTCAATTCCTCGGTGCCGCGCTTGAACTTGATGCCATGCTCGCTGTCATTGCCATCATAAGTTCCCTTGGTGTCGAGATCCGACTGCATCTCCAGCTTGTACTTTCCGGGCTCGCCCGGGGTGATCGTGACATACATGCCCTCGACGCCGGTCCACTTGCCGGCCCAGTCCGCAAAGCGATGCGGTGCGGTCGCGGGGTCGGTCGCCTCGGTGCCTTCGGCGGGAACGGTTTCGACCGGCACCTCCTCGGTCGTCGATTTGGTATCAGCGGGTGCCGGCGCTTCGGCCTTTTCACAGCCTGCCAGCAATATCATTGCAATGGCGCTCGCCAGAATCGTGCTCTTCTGCATCATGCGTCTCCTTCCCCGCCCAAACGCTTGGGCCTCGATAAGTTTCCTATTCGGTGATGATCTCCGCAAACTTCAGCGGATCGACATTGCCGCCCGACAGCGTGACGAGCGTCGCGTCGGTCACCGAGACCTTGCCAGCAAGCACCGCCGCAAGTGCCGCGGCGCCGCCGGGTTCGACGACCAGATGCAGCCTTTCGAACACCAGCCGCATCGCGTCGCGCACCTCGCTGCGCGTGACCGCCACCCCCTTCACCCCGCGCGCCTGCAACACCGCGAAGTTGATCGGCCAAGTCTCGGGCGTCTGGAGCGCGTCGCATTCGGTCGGGCAAGTCATATCCTCGACCGACAGGATTTTCCCCGCAGCAAGGCTGCGCGTCACATCGTCCCAGCCCTCGGGCTCGACTGCGATGATCTCCGCATCGGGCAGCGCGAGCGCGAGGCCCGCCGACAGCCCGCCGCCGCCGCAGCAGGCAATTACCTTGTCGGGCGCCGCGACCCCGCGCGCCAGCATCTGCGCTTTCGCCTCGATCCCGGCGCTGCCCTGCCCTTCGATGATCCACGGATCACCATAGGCGTGGACCAGCGTCCCGCCGCGCTCGGCAAGCAGTTTCGCCGCGACCGCATCGCGCGATTCGGTTACGCGATCGTACAGCACGACCTCGGCCCCCAGCTTCCTCGTCGCGACAAGCTTCATCGCCGGCGCGTTGCTTGGCATCACGATCGTCGCCTTGATCCCCAGCCGCTTCGCCGCCCACGCGACACCCTGCGCATGGTTGCCGCTCGACACGCCGACGACACCCTCGTTCGCCTGCTCAGGAGTCAGGTCGGTCAGCCGGTGCCAGGCGCCGCGGATCTTGAACGCCCCGACGGGTTGCAGGCATTCGGCCTTGCACCAGATGGTTTTGCCGGCGACCTCGAGCGGCAGCAGCGGGGTTTGCGGAAGCAATGCAGCGACTTTCGCCGCGGCGCGTTCGACCCCTGCAAGCGTGGGCGCGCGATCCGGATCGATCAGGGTCTGGGGGCTTTGCTGTGTCATCGCTTCGTCCTATAGGCCGCGGCATACAACACAAGCCGCAGACACGCGGACAGGAGATTTTTGATGAGCAAGGTTCTGGTGATCGGCGCAGGCGGCGTCGGTTCGGTCGCGGTGCACAAGATGGCGATGAATGCCGACATCTTTCCCGACATCACCCTCGCGAGCCGCCGCAAGTTCAAGTGCGACGCGATCGCCGAGTCCGTGCTCGAACGCACCGGTGTCACGATCAAGACCGCCGAAGTCGACGCCGATCATATCGATGCGACCGCCGCCCTGATCCGTTCGATCGGCGCGACGCATGTCGTGAACCTCGCGCTTCCGTATCAGGATCTCACGATCATGGAGGCGTGCCTGTCGACCGGCGCGCACTATCTCGACACCGCAAACTACGAACCGCGCGACGAGGCGAAGTTCGAATATCACTGGCAGTGGGCCTATCACGACCGCTTCAAGGACGCCGGGCTGATGGCGCTGCTCGGGTCGGGCTTCGATCCGGGCGTCACCAGCGTCTTCACGACGTGGCTCCGCAAACATCATTTCGACCGCATCGACACGCTCGACATTCTCGACTGCAACGGCGGCGATCACGGTCAGCATTTCGCGACCAACTTCAATCCCGAAATCAACATCCGCGAAGTGACTGCGGTCGCGCGGCACTGGGAAAATGGCGACTGGGTCGAAACCCCGCCGATGGCGGTAAAGCAGTCGTTCGACTTCGAGGCTGTCGGCCCGAAGAACATGTACCTCATGTACCATGAGGAAATCGAAAGCCTGAAGACCCACCTGCCCGAGATCAAGCGCATCCGTTTCTGGATGACGTTCGGCGACGCTTATATCCAGCACCTGACCGTGCTCCAGAATGTCGGCATGACGCGGATCGACCCGGTGATCTACGAAGGCAAGGAAATCATTCCGCTGCAGTTCCTGAAGGCCGTGCTCCCCGAACCGTCGAGCCTTGGCGAGACGACCAAGGGCAAGACCAACATCGGCGTCATCGCGACCGGCCTCGGCAAGGACGGCAAGGAAAAGACGCTCTACCTCTACAATATCTGCGACCATGAAGACGCCTATGCCGAAACCGGCAATCAGGCGGTGAGCTACACCACCGGCGTCCCGGCGATGATCGGTGCCGCGATGATGGTCACCGGCACGTGGGCGGGCGATGGCGTCTTCAACGTCGAGCAGATGGATCCCGATCCCTTCATGGACATGCTGAACAAGCACGGCCTGCCCTGGCAGGTAAAGGAACTGGACGCCCCGCTCGATTTCTGATTGCTGCGACGGGCGCCGGTTCGCGCCGGCGCCCGTTCCAGCAAGGAAATCGCATGACCGCCTATCTCGTGCCCATCGGGCTGCTGTTCATTTCGAACATCTTCATGACCTTTGCCTGGTACGGCCATCTCGGCGATGTCTCACGGCCGATATGGCTGGCGGTCCTGATCGCGTGGGGTATCGCCTTCTTCGAATATTGCCTTGCCGTGCCCGCCAACCGCATCGGCCATGCGGTCTATTCGACCGCCGAACTCAAGACGATGCAGGAAGTCATCACATTGCTCGTCTTCGCCGGCTTCGCGGTCTTCTGGCTCGGCGAGAAGCTGACGGTGAACCATCTGGCGGGCTTCCTGCTGATCGCTGCGGGCGCTTTCTTCATCTTCAAGGGGCCGATTGCCGCCTGACCTTCCAGCCGCTAGCCTCCGCCTCCGGGAGGAGAGCGACGATGGCGGACAATGGGGACATTTCACGGCGCACTTTCGGCGCAGGCGCTGCGGGTCTGGCGGCGCTCGGCACCACGCAGGCCTCGGCAAAACCTGCAAGGCCGGGTGCCATTCCGGTCGGCAAACCCTTCGTGATGACGACATGGGAGTTCGGCCCCGGCGCCAATGCCGTCGGCTGGCCCATGCTCGCCGCCGGAGCCTCGGCGCTCGACGTGGTCGAAAAGACGATCAACCATGTCGAACTGCTCGGCGACTATTGGGTCGGCGCGGGCGGGGTGCCCAACGAGGTCGGCGAGACCACGCTCGATGCGATGATCATGTGGGGCCCGACGCACGACGCCGGCGCGGTCGGCTGCCTCAAGCGCGTGAAGAAAGCGATCTCGGTCGCGCGCAAGGTGATGGAGGAAACGCAGCACAGCCTGATCGTCGGCGACGATGCGACGCGCTTTGCCGCGCGCATGGGCTTCACCGAAACCTCGCTGACCAGCGTCGTGTCGCAACAGGCGTGGGACAAATGGGCCGCCAAGGGCGAAAAGACCAACGCCTTCGCCCCCGAACCGATCGGCAAGGCCGACAAGCTCGCGGGCCACGACACCGTGGGCTGCATCGCGCTCGATGCGGCGGGCAATCTGTGCGTCGGCTGCTCGACCAACGGGCGCGAGTTCAAGATCCCCGGACGCGTCGGCGATTCGCCGATCATCGGCGCCGGCGCCTATTGCGACCAAGCGGTCGGCGCTGCGGTCGCGACGGGCAACGGCGACGTGATGATGCGCTTCCTCCCGACCTATCACGCCGTCGAACTGATGCGCGGCGGGATGGAACCGCAAGCGGCCGCACAGGCCGCGATCAAGCGGATTGAGGATGCGGGATACCGGATCGACGGCGGCGTTGTGGCGGTGCGCCGCGACGGCGCGCACGGCGGGGCCAAGACCGGATGGAAGGAAGCGCCCTTCAGCTATTCGGTGCAGACGGTCGCCGGAAATGTGAAAGTTCCCGTTAAATAGGCGGGAGGATCGGCGCCCCCTTCCTTCTCCTTTCCAAAGCCCCTAAATGGCGCCTCATGGAAACCAGAGCCGGCGACCCCGGGGCCTTTGCCCATTTCGACCTGACCCGCGTCCCCTCGCCCGCATTCGTGGTCGATGCCGCGAAGATTCGTGCAAACCTGTCGGTGCTGCGCCATATCGGCGATGCGTCGGGCGCCCGTGTGCTCGCGGCGCTCAAGGCCTTTTCGATGTGGTCGCTGGGGCCGGTGGTCGCCGAATATCTCGACGGCGTCTGCGCGTCGGGGCTTTACGAAGCGAAGCTCGGCCGCGGCGAATATGGCGGCCCGAACGGCGACAAGGAAGTCGCGACCTATTGCGCCGGCTACAAGGAAGCCGACCTCCCCGAAATCGCCGCGCTGTCCGATCACCTCATCTTCAACTCGCCGGGGCAGATCGCCCGTTTTCGTCCGCTGCTCGACGAACTGCGCGCGAACGGCGAGAGTTTCGACGTCGGCCTGCGTATCAATCCGATGCACAGCGAGGGCGAGGTCGCCAAATACGACCCCGCCGCGCCGTGCAGCCGCCTCGGCTTCCCGGTCACCCAATTGCTCCCCGAGCATATGGAAGGCGTCGACGGCATCCATATGCACAGCCTGTGCGAACAGGACTTCCCGCCGCTGCAGCGAACGTGGGACGCGGTGCAGCCGATGCTGCGTCCCTTCTTCAGCCAGCTCAAATGGATCAACTTCGGTGGCGGCCATCATGTGACGCGCGCCGATTATCAGACCGACGACCTGATCGCCTTCCTGAAACAGGTCCGCGCGGCGACCGACTGCGACGTGATGATCGAGCCCGGCGAAGCGATCGCGCTCGACGCGGGCATTCTCGTCGGCGAGGTGCTCGACCTGTTCGACAATGGCATGCCGATCGGCATCACCGACATTTCGGCAACCTGTCACATGCCCGACGTGATCGAGGCGCCTTACAGGCCCGCGATGCTCGATGAAGGCAGCGAAGGCATGCCGACCCGCCTCGGCGGCCCCTCGTGCCTCGCGGGCGACGTGATCGGCGACTATCGCCTGCCCGGCGGCGCCCGCATCGGCCAGCGCTTCGCCTTCCTCGACCAGGGGCATTATTCGATGGTGAAGACCAACAGCTTCAACGGCGTGCCGCTGCCGTCGATCTGGCTGTGGGACAGCGAGACCGACGCACTGAAGCTGATCCGCGAATTCGGTTACGAGGATTTCAGGACGCGTCTGAGCTGACGCCGGGTCAGAAATGCGATCCGTTGAAGATCAGCGCGACCGGACGGCCGCGCGGGTCGGTCGCGGCCAGCGCGTTCCACACATCCTCGCACTCGAACCCGCACGATATGGTGCGCTCCTCGTGCCGTGCGGTGATCTTGTAGCGCCCTGCCGCCGCCTGCCGGCAATTGTTCGCCGTTCGCGCCTTGGCGAAGGCTGCGTTGCGGACCGTATCATTGCCCTTGACCGGAATCGCTTTCACTGCGGCGCGCGCGCCGTCGATGCTGGCGCATAGGTAGACCGTGCCCATTTCGGTCGGATCATAGTTCAGCACGCCGCCCGGGATGAACTCCGACAACCAGCGTTCGTAGTCGTTTCGCGGATGCTTGTCGTTGCCGGTCTCGTCGACGATTCCGATCACCCGGGCGCCGCTGGCATTGACGCCGCGATAGACGAGATGCGTCTCGCCGCCGCCGGCGATCGGCAGGGTCCGCCGCGCAATCACCTGCTGGATCGTGATCGTCGACTTGGCATCGGGATTGTTCTGTGAACAGCCGGTCGCGGACAGCCCCTTGAAGAACAGGGTCGTGTCGATCGTGTGATTCCGCGGTGCGGGCTGCACGCCATAATAGCTGCCCAGCATCTCGCGCGCCGCTGCCTCGCTCGGGCAGATGACGGTCGAGAAATCACTCTGGATGTCGGTTTTCGCGGGCAGCGGCTCGCTCCCGCTCTGCGCCGCTACCATCATCACAAAAGCTGCCAGGCTCATTTCGGCTCCCTTTTTTGTTTCAATGACAGGAGCTTATCGTCCGGACGAAGCGAAGGTCAACCGGCGGGCGGCACAATTTCCGCCAGCGCCTGATGAATGTCGCTGACAACCACCGATCCTTCGCCGACCGACGAGGCGACGCGCTTCACCGACCCTTTGCGGACGTCGCCGATCGCATAGATGCGCGGCCAGCTCGTCTCGTACCGGCTCGGCATCCGGTCGAGCGACCAGCCCGCGCGCACGAGTTCCAACGGGGCGATGTCGGCGCCGGTCTTCACGAATCCCTTGTCGTCGCACACCATTTCCTTGGGCAGCCAGGTCGTGTTGGGGCTGGCGCCGAGGAAGAGGAACAGGAACTTGCAGTCGCAGAGATCCTCTGCGCCGGTGTCGCGGCAGCGATAGGTCAGACCGTCAAGCTGCCCTTCGCCGCGCAGCGCGACGACATCGGTCGAACCGATGATCTCGATATTCGGATGCTCCTCGAGCCGCTTGACCAGATATTCCGACATCGTCTCGCGCAGGCTCTTGCGGCGGAAAATGACATAAACCTTCTTCGCCACGCTCGCGAGATAGATCGCGCCCTGGCCTGCCGAATTGCCCGATCCGACGACGGTTACCTCCGCATTGCCGCACAGCTGCGCTTCCATCGGCGTCGCGCCATAATAGATGCCGCGGCCCTCGTAGTTCTCGATCCCCTCGATCGGCAGACGCTGATATTGCGCGCCGCTCGCGACCACCACCGCGCGGCTGCGAAGCTTGCGGCCGTCGACAAGATGGAGGCAATAAGCGTCACCGTCGCGGCCGATCGACGCCGCGCGCACCGGCGAAACCAGCCGCGCACCGAATTTTTGCGCCTGCACCGTCGCCCGGCGCGCCAGCTCGTTGCCCGAAATGCCGGTCGGAAAGCCCAGATAATTCTCGATCTTCGACGAGGTGCCCGCCTGCCCGCCGGGCGCGAGCGAGTCGAGGGCGATGACCGTCAGCCCTTCCGATGCCGCATAGACCGCTGCCGCGAGGCCTCCGGGGCCGCTGCCGACGACGAGGACATCGGCGGTCGCGCCATCGGGAAGCAGGTCAAGGCCGAGCCCCTGCGCCAGTTGCTCGGGCGTCGGCTGGATCAAAATGTCGGCCGCCCCCAGAATGACTGCGGGCAACTGGTCTTCGGTCAGGCCTCGTTCGGCCATCAGATGTGCCGCGACTGGCCCGTCGGCCGGATCAAACCAGCGATGCGCAACGCCATGCTTCATCAACAGGTCGCGCAATGCATAGACGCTGCGGTCCATCGCCGCGCCGAGCACGATGATCGCGGCGAAGCCCCGACTGTTGCCGAACTCGCGCCGCGCCGCGAACACGCGCACGAACACGTCGGAGAAGTGACTGTTGCCGGAGATCAGCCGCTGGAAGCTGTCATAAGGGATCCGCAGGATATCCCCGTCGGCGCCCATCTCGATCCGCGACAGATGCCGTTGGCCGGTCAGGACCGACAGATCGCCCGCGAACTGCCCGCGCTCCATCCACCCGACGCGCCGCAGTCCCTCGTCGGTCGTCGCAAAAATATCGGTGTGCCCCGACAGCGTGACGATGCAATCGGGCGCCATTGTCCCCTCGGCCAGAATCAGATCGCCCGCCTTGTGCGATTCGACCGTTCCGAAGGGAATCAGCTCCTCGAGTTCGGCGTCGGAGAAGGTATGATTGACGTCGGCGGGAGGGTTCATGGCGCGCGGATCCTTTCGGCGGGAAGAGCGGACCGTCGATAGCGTGAGTCGCGCTTTTTGTCTCGCCTGTCCCCGGTTACCGCGCGTCAGGCCCGTTTCGGCGCGACTGTTACCGGGGCGTTACAAAATTGCGCGATAGGGTCTTTACAGGGGGCCCCCCCCTGCATATATCGCCCTCCGCTGCCCCAGGGGGACTTCCAATAACCGCAAGGCAGCCTTGGATGTTTAACGTTATTTTTGGGGGTCCCTTGAGTTGCACCAGCATCATAGCGCCCACGGGCTGATTCAGGCACTTTCGCCGGTCGAACCTGTTACGCTTGTCCGTCCGCACGCGGCGGCGCGCGCAGCGCGTTTCTTCATCGACCGTTTTCCCGGCACGACCATGTATGCGGTCAAGGCGAATCCGTCGCCCGACCTGCTGCATATCCTGTGGGATTCGGGCGTCACCCATTATGACGTCGCCTCGATCGCCGAGGTACGCCTTGTCGCGCGCACCCTGCCGCGCGCCACGCTCTGCTTCATGCATCCGGTAAAGGCCGAGGAAGCGATTTCCGAAGCCTATTGGAAGCATGGCGTCCGCACCTTCTCGCTCGATACGATGGACGAGCTTGAAAAGATCGTCCGCGCCACCGAAGGCGCGCAGGATCTGAACCTGCTCGTTCGCCTGCGCGTCTCGTCGGACCATTCGAAGCTCAGCCTTGCCGCCAAGTTTGGCGCCGAGCCGGAGGAAGTCGCCGAGCTGCTGATGGCGACCCGTCAGGCCGCCGACGCGCTCGGCATCTGCTTCCATGTCGGCAGCCAGGCCATGTCGGCGCACGCCTATGCGCAGGCAATGGAGCGCGTCCGCGCCGCGATCGTCGCAGCGGCCGTCACGGTCGACATCATTGATGTCGGCGGCGGCTTCCCCTCGACCTATCCGGGCATGGAGCCCCCGCCGCTCGGCGCCTATTTCGAGACGATCCACCGCAGCTTCGAGAGCCTGCCAATCAGCTATTCGGCCGAGCTCTGGTGCGAACCGGGCCGGGCGCTGTCGGCCGAGTATAGCTCGCTGATCGTGCGTGTCGAAAAGCGCCGCGGCGACGAGCTGTACATCAACGATGGCGCCTATGGCGCGCTGTTCGATGCCGCGCATGTCGGCTGGCGCTTTCCGGTGACGCTGCTTCGCGAAACCGAAAGCGAGGCCGAGATGACCGCGTTCAGCTTCTACGGGCCGACGTGCGACGACCTCGACCATATGGCGGGGCCCTTCTTCCTGCCGGCGGACGTCAAGGCCGGCGATTTCATCGAAATCGGCATGCTCGGCGCCTATGGCTGTGCGATGCGGACGAAGTTCAACGGCTTCGGCGCAGAGGAAACGCACGTCGTCAGCGACGAGCCGATGGCGAGCCTCTACACCGGCGAGATCGAGCAGGAACGCCGCAGCGCGACGGTGACCAAGCTCTTCTGACTGACGACAGGCTATCGAAACAGGGGCCGGCGCCGCGATGGGCCGGCCCCTTTTCTATGGGCTGGCGCCGTCGGGCCGAAACGCTAGATTGCGCGGCCCATGCAGCCCTTCCATCATCTCCTTGCCAATAATCTGGTCGCGAACGTCACCAATTTTACGGTATGGTTCGCGCTGACCTTCTGGACCTTCCTCGAAACACAATCGGTGTTCGCGACGGGAATGATCGCGGGCATCTATCTGGTGCTCACCGCGATGCTCGGCATCTGGTTCGGCAGCCTCGTCGATCATCATGGCAAGCGCGTCATGATGATCGTATCGAGCCTCGCTTCGTGCACCTTCTATGCGCTGGCGCTGGGCGGCTACGCGCTCGACCCTTCCATTCGTGCCGCCGAGGTTTCGAGCCCGACCTTCTGGCTCTTCATCCTCGTCAGCATGTTCGGGATGATCGTCGGCAATATCCGCATGATCGCCCTGCCGACGCTGGTCACCCTGCTGGTGCCCGAAGACCGCCGCGACAAGGCGAACGGACTGGTCGGGGTTGTCAGCGGCATCGGCTTTCTGACCACCTCCGCGATCAGTGGCTTCCTCGTCGCCTGGGGCGGGATGGTCGCCACGCTCACCATCGCCATCGCGCTGTCGATCCTCGTCGCGCTTCACCTGTCATTCGTCCGCATCGACGAGGCGCGCGAGACAAGGGACGACGCCGAGCCCAATCGCATCGACCTCGCGGGCACCTTCCGGGTCGTCCTCGCTATCCCCGGCCTGTTCGCGCTGATCCTCTTTTCCTGTTTCAACAACCTGCTCGGCGGCGTGTTCATGGCGCTTATGGACGCCTATGGCCTGTCGCTGATGAAGGTCGAGGAATGGGGCATGCTATGGGCCGTCACCTCCTCGGCCTTCATCCTCAGCGGCGCGTTGATTGCGCGTACCGGGCTGGGCGCGAACCCGATCCGTACCTTGCTCTTCGTCTGCCTTGCCGAATGGATCGTCGCAGCGATCTTCACGATCCAGTCGTCGATCCCCCTGCTGGCGATTGGCTGCTTCCTGTGGCTGTTCCTCGGCCCCTATGCCGAAGCCGCCGAGCAGACCGCGATGCAAAAGGTCGTCCCCTATGAAAGGCAGGGCCGCGTCTTCGGCTTCGCGCAATCGGTCGAGTTGGCCGCCTCGCCGCTCACAGCCTTTCTGATCGCACCGCTGACCCAGTTTGTCTTCGTGCCCTTCATGACCGATGGCGCAGGCGCCGACGCGATCGGCGACTGGTTCGGCCGCGGGCCCGAGCGCGGGATTGCGCTGGTCTTCACGATTACCGGGCTGCTCGGCGTGATCCTGACGATCATCGCCTTCCGCTCGCGCTCGTACCGGCTGATCTCGACCGCCTATGCAAAAGGACCGGATTCGGCCCCGGCGGCATAACGCCTCTTCCGTTTCACTTCGAAATCATTCTATCCTCCCCTAAACGATAAGTGGGAGATAAGCAGCCTTGCTGTCCGGTATTCGCATCATCGACCTGACGACGGTCATCTTCGGCCCCTATGCAACGCAGATGCTCGCCGATCTCGGCGCCGAGGTCATCAAGGTCGAAACGCCGGGGCTCGGCGACGTCTCGCGCTATCTGGGCAGCGGGGTTCCCGATCCGACGATGGGATCGATCCACCTGACCGTGAACCGAGGCAAGCGGTCGATCGCGCTCGACCTCAAGAGGCCCGACGATGCCGCCGTCCTTCGCGATCTGGTGGCGAGCGCCGACGTCTTCTTCCACAATGTCCGCGGCAAGGCGATCGAACGGCTCGGCTTTGACTATGCAAGCTGCAAGGCGCTGAAGGCGGACATCATCTATGTTCATGGCACCGGCTTCGGACAGGATGGCCCCTATGCCGATCTGCAGGCCTATGACGACGTCATTCAGGCCGCGACCGGAACGACCAGCCTGCTGCCACGCGTCGACGGCAACCCCGCGCCACGCTATTTCCCGTCGCTGATCGCCGACAAGATCGCGGGGCAGTTCGGAGCTCAGGCGATCCTCGCCGCGCTCGTCCACAAATTCCGGACCGGCGAGGGACAGGCGGTCGAGGTTCCGATGTTCGAATGCTTCGCCTCTTTCATGCTCACCGAGCATCTGCGCGACGACACGCTCGATCCGCCGATCGGCCCGGCGGGCTATCCGCGCCAGCTCGACCCGACCCGCCAGCCCTTCCCGACGGCCGACGGCTATATGGCGATCGTGCCCTATACTCCGGACTCCACCGCGCGTCTGATGGGCCTGCTCGGGAGCGAAACCCTGCTTACCTCGCCCGAGTTCGAGGCCGCAAAGGCCAAGGGGCAGCACATGCCGCTCGTCTACAGCGAGATTGCGCGCAAGACACCCGCCCGGACCACCGCCGAATGGCTTGAACTCTTCGCGGCGAACGACATTCCGGCGATGGCCGCACGCGACCTGCAGGATATTCGCGCAGACCCGCACTTTGCCTCGACCGGCTTTTTCCGGCGGCGCGAGCATCCTGATGTCGGCGGCTTCTATGAAATGCAGCCGCCGGTCAAATTTGGCGCGGCCCCTGCGCGCGACATCGGTTTTGCGCCAAGGATCGATGGCGACGGCACCGCCATCCGCGCCGAACTGGCTGCGAGCCGGGATCGCACGTCACCCGTTGCATAATGGCCCGCGCCGCCTAGCATCGCGCGCGACACGAAAGAGGGGAAAATATATGTCGCAAAGCCTGCTCGCACCCGGCGCGGTTCTGGCACTCTGGACGCTGATGATGTTCGGCTGGGTTGCCGCCACGCGCTTCCCGGCGCTCAAGAAAACCGGGATCGACCTGTCGAAGGCGCCGCCGGGTGGCCGCGGCGCCGACCTTGAGGGTATTTTGCCGCCTGAGGTCAACTGGAAGTCGCACAATTATACGCATCTGCTCGAACAGCCGACCATCTTCTATGCGGTGATCGTCTTTCTGCAGATCGACGGCGGCAACACCGGCCTGACACGCGGCCTTGCCTGGACTTATGTCGGCCTGCGCATCGTTCACAGCATCTGGCAGGCAACCGTGAACCGCATTCCCGTGCGCTTTCTGCTGTTCCTGCTGTCGACGCTTTGCTTGCTCGCACTGTCGGTGCTGGCGGTGATCGCTACTTTGGGTTGAGGGGGAGAAGATAATGGAAACGAATGCCATATTGGGACCGGTGGCGACGCTTGCGCTCTGGTCGATGATCATGTGGGTATGGATGTACGCGACGCGCATCCCGGCGATGAGCCGCGCAAAGATCGACGCCAAAAATCTCGTTGGCACGACGGGTCGCGGGCTTGACGACGTTCTGCCTGCCGAAGTGCAGTGGAAGGCGCATAACTACAATCATCTGATGGAGCAGCCGACGGTCTTCTACGCGGTTGCGCTGGCGCTCGCGGTCGGCGGCCTCGGCGGCGGGCTTAACACGCAGATCGCCTGGGCCTATGTCGGCCTGCGCATCCTTCACAGCATCGTCCAGTCGACCGTAAACCGCGTGATGTGGCGCTTCGCGATCTTCGCGCTGGCAAGCCTCGCGCTGATCGCGCTCTGCCTGCACGCCTTCATCGGCTTCGTACTACACTGACGATGATCGGCTGAACCGCGCGGCCAGTTCCACATGGGTCGACCATCGGAACTGGCCGACGGGCTGCACCCAATCGATGCGATAGCCGCCCTCCAGCAGAATCTTCGCATCGCGCGCGAAGCTGGCGGGGTTGCAGCTGATATAGGCAATCGCCGGCACGGTCGATTCCGCGATCTGCTTAACCTGCTCCTCGGCGCCTGCACGCGGCGGATCGAGGATCACCGCGCCGAACCGATTGAGCTCGGCGGGGATCAGCGGCCGGCGGAACAGGTCGCGATGCTCGGTCGCGACCAAGGCTCGCGCACGGTTTGCGGCTCCCGTCAGCGCCGCGATCGCGTCGCGCGCACCTTCGGCGGCATAGACTTTGCGCCCCGACTGCACCGACAGCGCAAAGGTGCCGACGCCCGCGAACAGGTCGGCAACCGCCGGGGCATCGCCGATCGCGCGCTGAACCGCATCGATCAAAGCCGCCTGCCCCGTCGCGGTCGCCTGCAGAAAGGCAAAGGGCGGCACTTCGACCAATATGTCGCCGAAGCGCATCGTCGGCGGCTCGGGCTGCCATAGTGTTTCCAGCCCATCGCCCTGATCGATTTCAAGGCGGGCCAGCCGGTGCGCGCCGGCAAAATCCTGCAGCGCCATGGCGGCGTCGAGGCCTTCGGCCTTCACGCCCTCCAGAATCACTTCGGGACCCTGATCGAGCATCTGCAACTTGACCTTCACGGGACGGCGCTGCGGCGCCATCGTCTCAAGCAAGGTGCGGATCGGCGCGACGAGCGCGAACAGCTCGGGCAACAGTAGCGGACACATCCGCATGTCGACGACTTGGTTGCTCTGCGCCGCGTTGAAACCGAGCGCGACCTGCTTGCCAGTCCGGAGTGCGGTCAAAGTGGCGCGGCGGCGACTTTCGGGCGGCGACAACAGCGCCGGAAGCACTTCGTTTGCCGCAATCTGCTGGCCCTCAAGCCCGCCAACGACACGGTCGCGGACGAAATCGGCCAGCGCGGGTTCGGCGACATGCTGAAGCTGGCAACCACCACATTTGCCGAAATGACGGCAAACGGGTTCGGTCCGGTTGGGCCCGGGAATCAGGATGCCGTCGGGGCGCACGCGGTCGCCCGGAACGGCGCCCGCCACATGCCGGCCATCGGCCGTCACGCCATCACCGCGTGCGGCGATGCGCTCGATCAGCGCAGTCTCACTCATCTCAGTCCCTAATCAGATCGTCGGCCACCAGGCCGGGGCCTATACGGCGGGCTTGCGCGATATGCCAGCCCACCGCCGCCACCGCCGCATCGAATGGATCGCCGCCGCGCGCCAGCATCGCGCCGCACGCCCCCGCCAGCACATCGCCCGTCCCAGCCGTCGCCAGCCACGAGCTTCCCGGCCAGGCCGCCACGACCCGCCCATCGGGTGCCGCGATCACCGTGTCGGCGCCCTTGTAGATCACCACCGAACCACTATCGCCCGCAGCGGCTTTCGCGCGGTCGATCTTGCTCCCGGAAAAATCCGGAAAGGCGCGCACAAACTCGCCCTCATGCGGCGTCAGGATCGCTGCCCCGCCCTGCCTGGCGCGCAAGCGCGGCAACGCGACATCGATCGCCGCTGCGTCAAGCACCAGTGCCTTGCCCGCGTCGATCGCCGCCCCAACGTCGCGAGCCAGCGCCTCGCTCGCCGGATAACCCGAACCGATGACGATCGCGCCCAGCCGCTTGTCCAAAAGTCGCGTGGCATAGCTCGCCCTATCCTCGGCGATGATCGCCGAGAAAGGCGCTTCCTGCGCACCGCTCAGCACGACATAGCCCGCGCCCGCCCGCAATGCTGCAGCGGCCGTCAGCCCCGCCGCACCCGCCATCGGCCCTGCCCTGACCAGAACCATTCCGCGATTGAACTTGTGCGAGTTCGCGTCGGGATCGGGGACAGATTGCCTCGGCAGGGTCCGCATCATCGGGGTCGCGTCGATCCCGATGGGCGCGAGCATGATCGTCCCGCAATTCCGCGCCGCCGGCAGCAAAACATGCCCGGGCTTGAGCGCGCCAAGCGCTATCGTCGCATTTGCAGGCAGCGGCGGCTCCCAATCGTTGCCGCCGTCGGCATCCACGCCGCTCGGTACGTCGACCGCAAGGATGCGCTTGTCCGAAAACCCCGCCAAAATCCGCCCCAGATCGTCGGCCAGTGGCCGTTTCAAACCGACGCCGAACAGCGCATCGACAATCAGCGATGCCGGAGCCAGATCGTCGTCGATCGCTTCGACGGGGCCATCCCATTCTGCCCGGGCCGCGATGGCGAGATCGGTCTTCGGCGGCGCCAGCGCCGCCACCCGAACCGATGCACCACGCTCGTGAAGCATTCGTGCCGCGACATACCCGTCGCCACCATTATTGCCGGGTCCGCACAGGATCAGGATCGGCGCGCCCGCCGCCATCCGCCACGCGGTGTCGGCTACCGCAGCTCCGGCACGCTCCATCAGCTCGGCGAGCGACGTTCCCGCGGCGGCGCAAGCATCCTCGGCAGCGCGCATGGCGTCGTTGGTCAGGATCGGAGCATCAGGTGGAAGGACCATGTGCCGAACCTAGCACGGCGCGGGCGAAAGTCGCTACTTCGCGCCGCCGGTATTGGCCGGCAGGCGATAACGGTCGGCGCCGATCGCGACCTCAATCATCCCGTCGTCAACGATCGTTACCTTCGCGGGCTCCGACCCGTCGGCCGAAACCACGCCGCGCCCGTCGGTGGTGATCTGCAGGCGCCGGAATCCGACATTCTGCTTGCCGACGACCAGCACTGCGCCGTCGGGGCCGCTCATCTCGGTCACCGTGCAGTCGCGGTCGAACGCCTTCGCTCCTTCGAGCGCGCAATCGATGCGGCCATTGTCCGCTGCGTCCTTCGATCCGCGGGCCTCGGCTTCGGCGAGGGCGCCATTATCGGGACGGCCGTCGCATCCTGCAACGACCAGCAACGCCAGAACCGCCCCCCAACGATATGTCATCGCTTGCCCTTCAACTGCGACAGGTCGCGCACCGCGCCCCGCGCCGCGCTCGTCGTCATCGCTGCATAGGCCTGAAGTGCTACCGAAACCTTGCGCGGGCGCGCTTTCGCCGGCTGCCAAGCATCCTCACCCTTCGCCTCCATGGCTGCGCGGCGCGCGGCAAGCTCGCTTTCGGGCAACACCAGCTTGATGCTGCGCCCCGGAATATCGATCTCGATCAGGTCGCCGTTTTCGACGAGGCCGATCGCGCCGCCTTCGGCCGCTTCGGGCGACACATGCCCGATCGAAAGGCCCGACGTGCCGCCCGAAAAGCGTCCGTCGGTGATCAGCGCGCAGGCGGCGCCAAGTCCCTTCGACTTCAGATAGCTCGTCGGATAGAGCATTTCCTGCATGCCCGGACCACCCTTCGGACCTTCGTAGCGGATGACGACGACGTCGCCCGCTTCGACCTGTCCGGTCAGAATACCGGCGACCGCCGCATCCTGGCTTTCATAAACCTTGGCGGGTCCGGCGAATTTCAGGATCGATTCGTCGACCCCTGCCGTCTTCACGATACAGCCGTCGAGCGCGATATTGCCCGACAGCACCGCAAGCCCGCCGTCCTTGCTGAATGCATGTTCGGCCGACCGGATGACGCCCGCCTCGCGGTCGAGGTCGAGCGAATCCCAGCGCCGGTCCTGACTGAATGCGGTCTGCGTCGGCACGCCGCCCGGCGCCGCCAGAAAAAAGTGCTGCACGTCGGGATCGTTGGTGCGCGAGATGTCCCATTTGTTGAGCGCATCGCCCAGCGTCGCGCTGTGCACCGTGGGCAGATGCGCGTGGAGCAGCCCTGCACGCTCGAGCTGGCCAAGGATCGCCATGATCCCGCCGGCGCGGTGGACATCCTCCATATGAACGTCGCTTTTTGCGGGCGCGACCTTCGACAGGCACGGCACGCGGCGCGACAGCCGGTCGATATCGGCCATCGTGAAATCGACCCCCGCCTCGAACGCAGCGGCGAGCAGGTGAAGCACGGTGTTCGTCGACCCGCCCATCGCAATATCGAGGCTCATCGCGTTCTCGAACGCCTCGAAGGTCGCAATATTGCGCGGCAATACGCTCTGGTCGTCCTCTTCATAATGGCGACGGCACATCTCGACGACGATCCGTCCCGCGCGCAGGAACAGCTCCTTGCGGTCGGCATGCGTCGCCAGCGTCGAACCATTGCCCGGCAGCGACAGCCCCAGCGCTTCGGTCAGGCAGTTCATCGAATTGGCCGTGAACATCCCCGAACACGACCCGCAGGTCGGGCACGCCGCGCGCTCGATCTCGCTGACTTCCTCGTCGCTGTATTTCTCGTCGGCGGCAGCGACCATCGCATCGACCAGATCGAGGGCCACTTCCTTGCCTTTCAGGACGACCTTGCCGGCTTCCATCGGACCGCCCGACACGAACACCACGGGAATGTTGATCCGCAGCGCCGCCATCAGCATGCCCGGCGTGATCTTGTCGCAGTTGGAGATGCAGACCATCGCATCGGCACAATGCGCGTTGACCATATATTCGACGCTGTCGGCGATCAGGTCGCGGCTCGGCAGGCTATAGAGCATGCCGTCATGCCCCATCGCGATGCCATCATCGACCGCGATCGTGTTGAATTCCTTCGCGACGCCGCCTGACGCCTCGATCTCGCGCGCGACCATCTGACCAAGATCTTTCAGATGGACGTGACCGGGAACGAACTGGGTAAAGCTGTTCACCACGGCGATGATCGGTTTACCGAAATCGCTGTCCTTCATCCCCGTCGCGCGCCACAGGCCCCGCGCTCCCGCCATGTTACGGCCGTGGGTGGTGGTGCGCGAACGATAAGAAGGCATTTGGAGAGTTCCTGATAATTTTATTTCACAAATTGGCGAATTGAAGCGCCTCTACACGCCTATTTGCCCAGTTTCAATGATACTTTCTTGCACATGCGCGCAAGGCGTTCGGCAAAGAGCGCCTGCCCCGCCGCATCGCCGACCAGATCCTGCCGCATCTCGATCCCGACATAGGGAATGAAGTTCGCCTCGGCATGGCGGTTCATCGTCGCATTGAGCAGCTTGCCCGAGTAGGGAAGCTGATCGCCGACGGTCAGCCCCTCCTCGGCGAGCGCCGCGATAGCGGGCGCTGCGAGGCGTTCATCCTCGTTATAGAGCACCCCGACATGCCAGGGCCGCGCCTGCCCCGGATCGCTCGCGAGCGCCGGGGTAAAGCTGTGCAGCGACAGGATCATGGTCGGGCGCTGCGCCGTGATCGTCGCGGCGATATGGTCGTGATAGGGCCTGAAGAAACGCGCCAGCCGCGCCTCGCGTGCCGGATGGTCGAGCGCGTTGCCCGGAATCGCATGGCCGTCGCTCGCGACCGGGACCGCGCCCGGCGCACCCTCGTCGCGGTTGCAGTCGACGACGAGCCGCGACACGCCGCCAAGGATCGCGGCGTCGACCGCCCCCATCTCGACCAGCAGCGCCGCCACCTCGGCAACCCCCAGATCGATCGCTATATGCTCGCGCAGCAGTGCCGGATCGATGCCTAGGTCGATGTCGGCGGGCACATGCGCCGAAGCATGATCGCCAATCAGCAGTATCCCGCCGGCGCGCGGGGTTCCAAGCTGCCGCCATGCATGGCTCATCGCAGCGCCCCCGCCAGCTGCCACCAGTGCGGATGGCTCGCCGCGAGCCGCGCCGCCGCCGCATCGCGTTCGGCCGGCGCATCGAACAGCGCGAAACAGGTCGCACCCGATCCCGACATGCGCGCAAGCCACGGCTTCAGCGCGCCCAGCCCGGTCAACACATCGACGATCGCGGGGCACTGCGCGATCGCCGGACGCTGCAGATCGTTGCGCGAGGCGAAGAGTTGCGCGCGAGCATCAGCACCGGTGAACAGGGGACCACGATCGACGCCGTCCCATGCCGCGAACACCGGCCCCGTCGCGACCGGCTGGCGCGGATTGACGAGAAGCACCGGCGTTCCCGTCAGCACAAGTTCGGGCACCGCGCTGAGTTCCTCGCCAACTCCGACCCCAAGGCAGGTCGCGCTCGCGACGCAAGCTGCGATGTCGGCGCCAAGCGAACTCACCAGTCGCGTCAAGGGCGCATCGCCGACTTCGGGCAGGAAATGTCGCTGCAGCAGCCGCGCCATCGCCGCCGCGTCGGCCGACCCGCCGCCGATCCCCGCCGCGACCGGCAGCGCCTTGGTCAGCCGGATCGCCATCGGCGGCACGCGCGCCGCGCCATGGCGCTCGCGCATCAAGGTCAGCACACGCAGCACCAGATTGTCGGCGCCGTCCGACAACCCCCCGGCAAATTCTCCATCGAGGACCAGGCGATCGGCGTCCGCCACCTCGGCCATAATCGCATCGCCGGCATCGACGAACGCGAACAGCGTCTCGATCTCGTGATAGCCGTCGGGCCGTCGCGCGCGGATATGCAGTGCGAGATTGATCTTGGCCCAGCCGGTTTCTTGCATGACCGCCATCACGGCGCCGTCGTCGTCGGGGTCAGGCCATCGCGCAGTTTCTCGCCCAGCCGTACCGCCATGTCGTCCTCGGCCAGCAGCGCCGCCGCGCGCCAGGTGTAGCGTGCCTGGAACCGGCGCCCCGCCTGCCAATAGGCATCGCCCAGATGTTCGACGATCACGGCATTGGCCGGCTCGCTCGCTTGCGCCTGTTCGAGCAGCGGCACCGCTTCGGCGGTACGGCCCGTCAGGAAATAGGCCCAGCCAAGCGAGTCGGTGATCGCGGCATTCTGCGGCTCGGCATGCCAGGCCGCTTCGATCCGCTTCAGCGACTGGTCGATATTCTTGCGCCGCTCGATCGACGAATAGCCTGCAAAGTTGAGCACCGCCGGATCGTCGGGGCGCAACGCGAGCGCCTTTTCGATCAGCGCCGACGCGTCATCCCAGTCGTTCGCCTGCAGCCGCAAGTCGGCGCGCGCAACGAGCAAGGTGCCCTGCAGCGCGCGATCCTCGTTGCCATCGTCCAGCGTGGCCTCGACCGCGGCATAGGCGCGTTCGGTCGCGGCGCGATCGTCCGACTGCCGCGCGATGTCGGCGAAGCGGACAAGCATGCTGCGCGCAGAAGGCGCCGCCGCCGCAGATGATTCGGCCAATGCCACCGCACCGGTCAAATCGCCTGCTTCAGCCATCAGCTCGGCGCGCCGCATCTGCAATACGGGAGGCAGAGCGGTCCGACCACTCGCCAGCAGCGCAGCCGCGTCGGCGCCCCGGCCGCCATGATCGAGCGCCTCGACGAGTGCCGATCGCGTCGTCCAGTCGCGTTCGTCGAGCCACCACGCCGATCGCGCGAAGAGCATCGACAATTGCGGGCTGCTGTTCGGCATCCGGGCAAACCCGTCGCCCAGCATGGCCAGCCACTGCGCCATCCCGGCGCGCGGGGTCGAGACAGGCTGATCGGGCAGAAGCAGCACCGGATCCTCGCGCCCGCCCGCCGCCAGCGCGATGCGTCCGCGCAGCGCCTCGGCCGCTTTCCCCTCGCCCGCCGCCTGAAAGCTCGCGGCGAGCCGCAAGGCGACGAGCTGGCTCGTGCGATCGGTCGGCGCGGTTCGCTGTGCCAGCGCGACCGCATCCGCAGGGCGTTTCGCCGCCAGTTGGACAAGCGCCGCCTCGAACGCGAGCGCGGGTTCGGGACGCGCCTTTCCAGCGGCATCGAGCAGCGCCTGCTCGGGCAGCTTTTCGCGTGCGCCGACCGCGATCCAGCTGGTGAATGCGGGCTGGATCAGCTTCGCAATCGCATCGCCGCCCGACTTGTCCGACCGGTCGCCCAGATAGGCGCGCGCGGATTTCCAGTCGCCCCGCCGCATCGCATCGACGACAAGCACCAGCTGCGCATCGAAGCGCCGCGACCCTTCCTGCCAGAGGCGGAGCGCCGCGGTGCGTGCGGCGGCAAGGTCGCCGGCATCGATCGCCTGTTCGAGCATCCGGCCACGCAAGCCCGGCAGATCGGGCGCCTCGCTCGCGACCAGCGTCAGTGCGGACAGCGCCGCCACCGGATCGCCCACATCCTCGGCAAGCCGCGCACGCGCCAGAGCCTTGAGCGCTGCGCCGCCATCGCTGGATGCCTGTACCGGCACGGCGGCGGCCATGGCGCCGGCCGCCAGCAACAGGCGTGCGAACTTACATGTTCGGGTAATTGGGGCCTCCGCCGCCTTCGGGAGTGACCCAGTTGATGTTCTGGGTCGGATCCTTGATGTCGCACGTCTTGCAGTGGACGCAATTCTGCGCGTTGATGACGAAGCGCGGATTGCCCTCGTCCTGCCCGACGATTTCATAGACACCCGCGGGGCAATAGCGCTGCGCGGGCTCGTCATAAACCGGCAGATTATATTCGACCGGGATCGTCGGATCCTTCAGTTGCAGGTGGACCGGCTGGTCTTCCTCGTGATTGGTGTTCGACAGGAACACCGAGGACAGACGATCGAAGGTCAGCACGCCATCGGGCTTCGGATAGTCCGGCTTCGGCATCATGTCGGCGCGGTACAGCGTCGTATTGTCGGGATGATGCTTCATCGTGAAAGGCACACGAATACCCAGCGTTTCGAGCCACATCGTCATTCCTGACAGCATCGTGCCGGCAAGGTCGCCGAACTTCTCGACGAGCGGCAGAACGTTGCGGACGACGCTCAACTCCTTCTTCACCCAGCTCGCGTCATAGGCGTCCTGATAGGCTGACAGCACATCGCTCTCGCGGCCAGCGGTCACTGCAGCAAAGGCGGCCTCAGCTGCCATCATGCCGGACTTCATCGCCGTGTGCGTGCCCTTGATGCGCGGCACGTTCAGGAAGCCCGCAGTATCGCCGATTAGCGCGCCGCCCGGAAAGGCCAGCTTCGGCACCGACTGATAGCCGCCATCGCTGATCGCGCGCGCGCCGTAAGAGACGCGCTTGCCACCCTTCAGTATCTTCGCGATCTCGGGATGCGTCTTCCACTTCTGCATCTCCTGGAACGGGGAGATGTGCGGATTGCGATAGTTGAGCCAGGTCACGAAACCCAAGGCGACCTGCCCGTTGGCCTGATGATAGAGGAAGCCGCCGCCGTTGGCATTCTCGTCAAGCGGCCAGCCCTGCGTGTGGATCACGCGGCCTTCGGCGTGGTTCTCAGGCTTGATGTCCCACAGTTCCTTGACGCCGATGCCATAGACCTGCGGCTCGCTGTCGCTGTCGAGCGCGAACTGCGGCTTCAGCATCTTGGTGAGGTGCCCGCGGACGCCCTCGGCAAAGAAGGTATATTTGGCGTGGAGTTCGAGCCCGGGCGCATAGTCACCCTTGTGGCTGCCGTCACGCGCGATGCCCATGTCGCCCGTCGCGACGCCCTTTACCGAGCCATCCTCGTTGAAGAGGATTTCGGCGGCAGCAAAGCCGGGAAAGATTTCGACGCCGAGACCCTCGGCCTGTTCGGCGAGCCAGCGGCAAAGATTGCCAAGACTGCCCGTGTAAGTGCCCTTATTGTGCATGAAGCCAGGGGTGATGAAGTGCGGCACGCCGAACTTCTTGGTCTTGGTCAGCACCCAATGCTGGTTGTCGTTCACCGCCACTTCGGCGAGCGGGCAACCCTGTTCGCGCCAGTCGGGGAGAAGCTCGTCAAGCGACTTGGGATCGATGACCGCGCCTGACAGGATATGCGCGCCGACCTCGGACCCCTTTTCGAGGACGCAGACCGACAGTTCGTTACCCGCTTCGTTCGCCAGTTGCTTCAGCCGGATCGCCGCCGAAAGGCCCGCAGGCCCCGCGCCGACGATCACCACGTCATAGGGCATCGATTCCCGTTCGCTCACCGCAATCACCTTTCTGCCGTCCCGCGCGGGATCATTCATCGTGTCCCGCGCTCATTCTGTCACGAATTGCGATGCCTTCCAATTGACGTGTCCGTCAACAGGCTGTTTCAACAAATCACATGGGTGGGCGAAATTCAGCGCTGTTGGCCGAAAGCTATCATGACTGGTGGTCACTTGCCGGAGTGGACTCGCTCGTCGGCGAAAGGCCAGCGGGTTGGCTCGACGCGCCGGTGGCGAATGACGTCGCGGCAAGGCCGAAAGTCTCGCCGCTTGCCGAACCCGAAATCGCGCCCCTTCCCGCCGCGCTCCAGCGCCAGGAAGCGCCCGTCGCGCCCGAGGTAAAGGGGCCGGTCGTCCTGCCTGACGGCTGGGAAGAATTTCAGACATGGCTTGCGGAAAGCCCCGAGGTTCCCGGCAGCCAGTGGGACGCGCGCCGCATATTGCCCGTCGGCGGGGCCGAAGCTCCGCTGATGCTGCTGACCGCATGGCCCGAAATCGACGACCAGCGCGACGGGGCGCTGTTTTCGGGGCCCGCCGGGCAGTTGCTCGACGCGATGCTTCGCGCCATCGGAATGGCCCGCGCCGACTGCTATCTTGCCGGCCTCGCCATCACACGTCCGCCCGGCGGCCGTATCGACGGCAAGGACGCCGCCGATCTCGACCGCCTGCTCTGGCACCATCTGCGGCTCGCAAAGCCCAGCCGGCTTTTGCTCGTCGGCAGCGACATCGTTCGCATGGCGGCGCGGATTTCCCTTCCCGATGCGCGCGGAAGGTTACTCGATATTAACCAAGATGGCGGCAAGGTGGAGACCGTGGCCGTCGCGCACCCCGCGATGCTGCTCGCCCGACCGGCCCAGAAAGCCGCCGCCTGGGACAGTCTGAAACTGCTCAACCGGGGACGTTGACAGATGAAGAAGATGACCATGAAATATCTTTCGTGCGCGATCGTCGCGCTGACAGCCGTCGCGTCGCCGGCCGTCGCCGCCGATTCCGCAGCGTCGGACCTGCTCGCGTCGCCGCAGACGGTGCCCGATATTCTCTCGTCGAAGCAGAAACAGTTCTACACGCAGGTGCTGACCGCGATCCGCGGCCAGCGCTGGGCGGACGCCAAGGCGCTGCTTGACAGTGCCGAAAACGGTCCGCTCAATGACTTCCTGCGCGCCGAACTGCTCACCGCGGCGAACAGCCCGCGCGCCGAAGTCGCCGACATCATGCCAATCCTCGCCCGCTCGCCGCAATTGCCGCAGGCCGAGCAGCTCGGCCGGCTGGCTGCCAAGCGCGGCGCGACCGATATTCCGACCCTTCCTTTCCAGAACCGGCTGAGCTGGTCGGGCACCGCACCGCGCCGTGTTGGCGCCGACAGTGTGGGCGACCCTTCGGCGGCGGGTCTGGCGCGTTCGATCCCCGACCGGATCAAGAATGACGATCCCGCCGGCGCCGAAGCGCTTTACACTGCGGCGGCCGACAGGCTGACTCCCGAGGCTCGCGACGAATGGCGCCAGAAGATCGCATGGTCCTATTATATCGAGAATGACGACGCGAACGCGCTCCGTCTCGCGCAGGCCTGCACCGAAGGGCGCGGCGCTTGGGCGACGCAAGGTGCATGGGTGCAAGGGCTCGCCTCGTGGCGCCTCCGCGATTATCCGACCGCGCTTGCCGCGTTCGACCGCGTTGCGCGCGAGGCGCCCGACAGCGAACTCCGCGCCGCCGCCTATTACTGGTCCGCGCGTGCGGCCATCGCCGCCGGCCAGCCGCAATCGGTCCAGCCGCGCCTTCGCGCCGCTGCATCGAACGAGGAAACGCTCTACGGCCTTCTCGCCGCCGAAACGCTCGGGGTCGAAACCGGTAGCCAGCGCGAGAATGTTCGCCCCGATCGCAGCGCCTGGCGCGCACTCGAAGATTTGCCGAACGTCCGCGCCGCGATGGCCTTCACCGAAATCGGCGAAGAAGGCTATGCCGACGCATTGCTTCGCCATCAGGCCCGCATCGGCAACGGCGACCAGCATATTCAGCTCGTCGGCATGGCGCAGGCGCTCAGCCTGCCCGAAACCCAGCTCTATCTCGCGCACAACACGCCGCAGGGCCGCAAGCTCTCGGCTGCGGCACGCTATCCGCAACCAAAATGGGAACCGAACGGCGGCTGGCGGGTCGATCCCGCGCTCGTCTTCGCCCACACGCTCCAGGAATCGCGGTTCCAGCGCAAGGCTGTCAGCCCGGCGGGTGCGATGGGGCTGATGCAGGTTCGTCCTGGCACCGCATCCGATCTTGCCCGCTGGAACGGCGACGGCCGCGCCCCGGGAGATCTGAAGGTGCCCGCAGTCAACATGGACTTCGGCCAGCGCTACCTCGAATATCTCAGCAAGGATGGTTCGACCGGCGGTCAGCTGCCCAAGGTCATCGCCGCCTATAATGCTGGCCCGGCGCCGATCGCGCGCTGGCAGACCGAGATCCGCGACGGCGGCGATCCGCTGCTCTACATCGAATCGATCCCCTATTGGGAAACCCGCGGCTATGTCGGCATCGTGCTCCGCAACTACTGGATGTACGAAGCGCAGCAGGGCAAGCCATCGGTCAGCCGTGCGATGCTCGCGCAGGGTAAATGGCCACGCTTTCCCGACAGCAAGGACCGCACCCGCCTGACCTATGCCGGCCCCGCCGGCCTTGCCAATGCCGATTGACGAAAGCCTTCCGTTCCGGCCCGTCCGCATCGCGATCCTGACGATTTCGGACAGTCGCAGCGAAGCCGACGACCGCTCGGGCGACAGGCTCGTCGAACTGCTCGGCGACGCGGGCCATAGTCTTGCCGACCGCGCGATCATCCGCGACGAAAAATCGCTGATCGTCTCGCGCCTCCATAACTGGATCGACAATCCGGAGGTCGACGTCGTCATCACCACCGGCGGGACCGGCGTCACCGGCCGCGATGTCACGCCCGAAGCGCTGCACGCGCTCGACGGCAAGGATATTCCGGGATTCGGCGAGTTGTTCCGCTGGATCAGCTATCAGAAGATCGGCACCTCGACGATCCAGTCGCGCGCCTGCGCCGTCGTCGCGCGCGGTACCTATATCTTCGCGCTTCCCGGCTCGACCGGCGCCGTAAGCGACGCATGGGAAGGCATACTCTCGACCCAGCTCGACAGTCGGCACAAGCCCTGCAATTTCGTCGAACTGATGCCGCGGCTGACCGAATAGGCAATTCGTTCTTCATTTGTTCCCATCATCGCGCTACGATGCGGCGGTGGAATCAACAAAGCCCCTGCCCCCTGTTTCAGGCCGCGGCGCCCCGACCAATCTGCGCCCGACCCGCACCGGTTCGCTCGACCGTGAGGCCGATGGGGACTGGCTCGACGCGGCGGAAGATATCGACGGCGCCCCTGCTCCGTTGCGAACGACGGTCACCGTCGAACATCCGAAAACGATCATTTCACGCAACAGCTCGCCCGACATCGGCTTCGACCGCTCGATCAATCCCTATCGCGGCTGCGAGCATGGTTGCATCTATTGCTTCGCGCGCCCGACGCACGCCTTCCACGACCTTTCGCCGGGGCTCGATTTCGAGAGCAAGCTGTTCGCCAAGCCCGACGCCGCGACGCTGCTCCGGCAGGAACTGGCGAAACGCAATTACAAGGTTGCGCCGATCGCGATCGGCACCAACACCGACGGCTATCAGCCGATCGAACGCGAGTGGCGCGTAACCCGCTCGATCGTCGAGGTGCTCGCCGAAACGAAGCACCCGCTGCTCATCACAACGAAATCCGACCGTCTGCTACGCGATATCGACCTGCTCGCGGCCATGGCGCGCGACAATCTGGTCGGCGTCGCGATCTCGGTAACCACGCTCGATCCCAAGGTCGCCCGAACGCTCGAACCCCGCGCACCGCATCCGCGACGGCGCCTCGCCGCGATCCGCAAGCTGATCGACGCCGGCGTCCCGACGCAGGTCAATATCTCGCCGATCATCCCCGCGATCACCGATCACGAAATAGAGGCCATCATGGCGGCCGCGGCGGAGGCCGGCGCAATCCGCGCCTCCTACATCCTCATGCGCCTGCCGTTCGAGGTCGCACCGCTGTTCCGCGCCTGGCTGGCCGCGCACTACCCCGACCGCGCCGACAAGGTCATGCACATCGTGCAGGACATTCGAGGCGGCCGCGACAACGACCCGAATTTTTTCACCCGCATGAAGGGCCAAGGCATCTGGCCGCAGCTCATCCGCCAGCGCGTCAAACGCGCCGCGCGCGAACATGGCATGGACAACAGCTTTCCGGCGCTCCGCTGCGACCTGTTCCGTCCGCCCGAACGCGACGGTCAGATGGAGCTGTTCTAGGCCGCGGTCAGCGACCGCAGCTTGTAATCCTTATAGTCGTCGCGGATCTGGCGCTTCAGGATCTTGCCCGTCGCGGTGTGCGGCAGCTCGTCGACGAAAACGATCTCGTCGGGCAGCCACCATTTGGCGACCTTGTCCTTCAGATAGTCGACGATCTCGGCCTCGCTCGCTTCGGCTCCGGGTTTCCGGACGATGAGCAGGATCGGCCGCTCATCCCATTTGGGATGAAACACGCCAACTGCGGCGGCTTCCTGAACCCCCGGCGCGCCGACCGCGGCATTTTCCAGCTCGATCGACGAAATCCATTCGCCGCCCGACTTGATCACATCCTTCGCGCGATCGGTGATCTGCATGACCCCGTCGGGGTGAATCACCGACACGTCGCCCGTATCGAACCAGCCTTCGCCATCGGCGGCTTCGGTCTCGGCCCGGAAATAGCGCTGGATGATCCACGGCCCACGGATCTGCAGCCGGCCGCTCGTTACACCGTCACGCGGCAGTTCGTTATCTTCGTCGTCGACGATGCGCAGTTCGACGCCGAAGGGCGGGCAGCCCTGACGGCACACATTGTCGACCCGCTCGTCGAAACTCATCTCGTCCCAGTTCCAAGGGCGCTTGCCCATCGTCCCGATCGGCGAGGTTTCGGTCATGCCCCAGGCGTGAGCGACCTCGATCCCCGCCTTCATGAAACGCTCGATCATCGCGCGCGGCGCCGCGGATCCGCCGATGATCACGCGCTGCAGCTTGCCGTACCCGATCCCGCTTGCATCCATATGGCCGAACATCGCGAGCCACACGGTCGGCACCCCGGCGCTGTGGGTCACACCCTCATCGTGCATCAGGTCGCAGAGAACCTGCGCATCGTTCGTCGCCGAGAAGACAAGCTTTGCGCCGACCGTCGCGGCCGCAAAAGGAATACCCCAACTGTTGGCATGGAACATCGGCACAATCGGCAGGATCACGCTGCGGTTCGCCATGTTGAACACGTCGGGCTGGATTTCGGTTATCGCGTGGATGACGTTCGAGCGATGCTCATAGAGCACGCCTTTCGGATTGCCCGTCGTTCCGCTCGTGTAGCAAAGCCCGACCGGATCGCGCTCGTCCAGATCGACCCATTCGAAACTGCCGTCCTCGGCATCCAGCAGGTCGCGATAGGATTTGTAATCACCCTGCGCGGGCGCATCGAAGAGCACGAAATGCTCCACCGTCGGCAACTGGTCCCGCAGCCGTTCGACGATCGGCAGGAACATCGCATCGAACAACAGCACGCGGTCGCCTGCATGGTTGACGATATAGACGAGTTGCTCGTCGAACAGTCGCGGGTTCACCGTGTGAAGCACCCCGCCCATCCCCGCGCTGCCATACCAGCTGACGAGATGGTGGCCGTGGTTCATTGCAAGCGTTGCGATCCGGTCGCCCTTCTGCATCCCCAGCCGGGTCATCGCTGCGGCGAACCGGCGAGCGTCGTGGCCTACCTCGCCCCAGGTCGATCGCGTCATGCTGCCGTCGGTCCAGCGCGACACGATCTCGCGGTTGCCATGCTCGCGCGCGGCATGATCGATCAGGCTGGTAACAAGCAGCGGCTGGCCCTGCATTCCCATGATAAGGCATCCTCGATTTTATCGTTGCCCCCAAGGGATAGGGTGGGAAGCAAAGCTTGCGCAAGGCCAAACCGGCGCAAATGCACCGGGATGCGACCTTCTAGCCGGGAAGTCCCGCCAGATGCGGAATATCGGCCAGATCGGCGTCCCAGTTTGCGCGACTGTCACAGCAGATATGCGCCGTCGGACGAATATCGAGCGGACCGTCGAGGCTTCCGGCCGGGACGACGAGCAGGGCGCCACCCATTTGCACGCCTGGCAAGGCCGATCCGCACGTCCTGCAAAAGCTCCGCGCATGGCGGGTGCCGGTCAGCCGGAATGACGAAATATCGGCTTCGCCGGCCAGCCACGCGATCGTCGCGCCGCTCGCGAACAGGTTCGCGCCATGTGCCGACCCGCTCCCCTTCCGGCAACGCGTGCAGTGACACAGGAAGAAAGCATCGAAATTGCCCGATATCTCGAACTTAACCGCACCGCAAAGGCAGCTTCCAGGCGTCGTCCGCAACATAATCCCGCCGCGCCTAGCGGGCCCGGAAATCGCGCGGAGCGATAAGCGATAGCGCGGCTTCGGTGATTCCCGTTACCATTTCAAGGCGCGAGACGGTGTCGGGGCCAAGCGCGAATCGGCTGCCGAGTTCGATCCTGAGATCCTCGTCGGTCAGCGGATCGCGTGTGACGACGAAGACCTTGCCCCGCGCGTCGTCGCGCCGTTCCAGCAGCCGCGCAATGTCCGTCATCGCTTCGGGCAAATCGACCCGGCAGCTGATCTGCAGCGCCGCGGTCGCGGCAATATCGGCCAGCGACTGCGCCCCGCGCACTGTTACGCGCGGGGTTTCCTCGCCCTCGAGCAGGTCGAGTTCGACCGACAGGAGCGCGCAGCCGCCATCCTCGGCAAGGCCTTCGAGTATCTTGCCCGCCTGCTCGTCGAAACAGCTCGACTGGAACTGGCCGCTGCGGTCCGACAGTGTCAGGTTGAGGAAGCGATTGCCACGCTGCGACACGCGCGGGCGCGCACTTTCGACCATGCCCGCCATCACCATCGGGATGCGCGTGCCCGGCGTCATTTCGACATTGGCGCAAATGTCGCCGTAGGAGCGTGCGCCGCGCGCCAGAATAATGGCCTCATATTGTTCGACCGGGTGCGCCGAGAAATAGAAGCCGAACGCTTCCTTCTCGCGCGTCATCCGTTCGGCGAGCGTCCACGGCTCGGCCGCCGGCAATTGCAGCACCGGCATGATCGCGACGTCGCCGCCGAACAGGCCGCCCTGCCCGGTCGAGCGCTCGTGCGCCGAGTTGTTCGCGCAGGCGAGCAGCGCTTCGGCGCCGGCATAGGCTCGCGGCCGGTCGGGCTCGATACAGTCGAACGCGCCACCTGCGGCCAGCGCCTCGATCTGACGCCGGTTGAGCTGCTTCGGGTCGATCCGCGCGGCGAAATCGTCGAGGCTCGCAAAATCCCCCTTGGCATGGCGCTCAGCAACCAACGCTTCCATCGCTTTTTCACCGACGCCTTTCAGGGCGCCGAGTGCGTAGCGGACTTCCAGTCCTTCCTCACTTCGCCCTACCGAGAAATCGGCCTCGCTGTCGTTGATCGAAGGCGCCGCGACCGCAACGTCCAGTCGGCGCATGTCGTCGATGAAGATCGAGAGCTTGTCAGTCTGGTGGCTGTCGAATGACATCGACGCGGCGAAAAACTCGTGCGGATAATGCGCCTTCAGCCACGCCGTCTGATAAGACAGCAGCGCATAGGCGGCCGCGTGGCTCTTGTTGAAGCCGTAACCCGCGAACTTGTCGATCAAGTCGAACAGCTCATTCGCGGCCTTGGGCGCGATCTGGTTATGCTCGCCGCAGCCCGTGACGAAGGTCTCGCGCTGCGCGTCCATCTCCGCCTGCACCTTCTTGCCCATCGCGCGGCGGAGCAGGTCGGCACCGCCAAGGCTGTAGCCGGCGAGGATCTGCGCCGCCTGCATCACTTGTTCCTGATAAACGAAGATGCCGTAGGTTTCGGCGAGGATGCCTTCGAGCAGCGGGTGCGGATAGGCGATCGGCTCGCGCCCGTTCTTGCGCGCGCCGAACAGCGGAATATTGTCCATCGGCCCCGGACGATAGAGCGCAACGAGCGCGATGATGTCGCCGAAATTGGTCGGTTTCACTGCCGACAGCGTGCGCCGCATGCCTTCGGATTCCAGCTGGAACACCCCGACCGTCTCACCACGCTGAAGCAATTCGTAGACCGCGCTGTCGTCCCATGCGAGCGTGTCGAGATCGACGTCGACGCCGCGCAGCGCCAGCAGGCGCTTCGCCTCCTTCAGCACCGACAGCGTCTTGAGGCCGAGGAAGTCGAACTTCACCAGTCCTGCGGTCTCGACATATTTCATGTCGAACTGCGTCACCGGCATGTCCGAGCGCGGATCGCGATAGAGCGGGACGAGCTGGTCGAGCGGCCGGTCGCCGATCACCACACCCGCAGCATGGGTCGAACTGTGCCGTGGCAGGCCCTCAAGCTGGCGCGCCATGTCGAACAGCCGGCGCACCCCGTCATCCTGCTTATACTCGGTCATCAGCTCACTGACACCGTTCAGCGCGCGTTCGAGCGTCCAGGGATCGGTCGGGTGGTTCGGGACCAGCTTCGCCAGCCGATCGACCTGCCCATAGCTCATCTGCAGGACGCGTCCGGTGTCCTTGAGCACCGCGCGCGCTTTCAGCTTACCGAAGGTGATGATTTGCGCGACGGTATCGCGGCCGTATTTCTCCTGCACATAGCGGATCACTTCGCCGCGCCGCGTTTCGCAGAAGTCGATGTCGAAGTCGGGCATCGACACGCGCTCGGGGTTGAGGAAGCGTTCGAACAACAGGCCGAGCTTCAGCGGATCGAGGTCGGTGATCGTCAGCGCCCACGCGACGACGCTGCCCGCGCCCGAACCGCGTCCCGGCCCCACCGGGATGTCGTGCGCTTTCGCCCATTTGATGAAGTCGGCAACGATAAGGAAGTAGCCGGGAAAGCCCATCTGCGTGATGACGCCGACCTCAAAATCGAGGCGCTCGACATAGGCCTGTCGCTCATCGTCGGACAGATCGGGATAAAGGTCGAGCCGGGCGGCAAGACCCGCCTGCGCGTCGGCCTTCAACTGTGCCGCCTCGCCCTCGCGATCGCCCGCGAGGCTCGGCAGGATCGGCGCACGCTTCGGCGCCATGAACGCGCAGCGCTGGGCGATAGTCAGCGTGTTGTGCATCGCCTCGGGCAGGTCGCTGAACGCATCCTCCATCGCCTCGGCAGGCTTCAGCCACGCCTCGGGGCTCGACACCCGCCGGTCCTCGCTCTCGACATAGGCCGATTGCGCGATGCACAGCATCGCATCATGCGCGGCATGGAACTGCGGCTCGACGAAATTCGCCGGGTTGGTCGCGACGATCGGCAGTGCGCGCGCATAAGCGAGATCGATCAGCGCCTCTTCGGCCGCCTTTTCGGTCGCATCGCCGCGCCGCGACAGCTCGATGTAGAGCCGGCCGCCAAACAGCGCCTCGAGTTGCTCGACATAATCTTCGGCCGCACTCTTCTGTTCGCCTGCGAGCAACCGCGTGAGCGCGCCTTCGCCGCCCCCCGTCAGGCAGAGCAGCCCGTCGGTCTTTCCGGCGAGGTCCGCGAGCGTGACATGCGGATCCTGCTCGACCGGCCGTCCGAGATGCGCGGCCGAGACCAGCGCGCAAAGATTGTTATAGCCCACATCATCCTGGGCATAGAGCGCGATCCAGTCGATGATCGGCGAACCGTTCGCCAGTCGCTGTCCGGGACGCGCGACGCTGAGAAAGGCGCCGACGATCGGCTGAACGCCCGCCGCCTTGCAAGCCTCTCCAAAGGCCATGACGCCGTAGAGCCCGTTGCGGTCGGCGACGGCAATCGCCGGGAACCCGCGATCGCGCGCGGCTTTCGCAATCGCCTTGGGCTCGATCGCCCCCTCCAGCATCGTGAAACTGGAAAAGACGCGCAGGGGAACAAAGGGGCTGTAGGCCATCGGATGACGCTAACGCGCGCCCGATGATTCGCCTACGCCTCGATTCATAAAAACGTCATTGCGAAGAGCCGCAGGCGACGAAGCAATCTCCAGCCAACGGCGCAAGCAAAGGCCGAGAGCTGGAGATTGCTTCGCTTCGCTCGCAATGACGAAGCGCGTTAACCCAGCAGGTCTTCGATCTCTTTGCGCAATTGCTCGGGCTTGGTCGTCGGCGCATGGCGCGAGACCACCTTGCCGTCGCGCCCGACGAGGAATTTGGTGAAGTTCCACTTGATCCCGCTTCCGAGCAGGCCGGTCTTTTCCTTCTTCAGATATTTGAAGATCGGATCGGCGTCATCGCCGTTGACATCGATCTTTGCCATCAGCGGGAACGACACATCATAGGTCAGCGAACAGAAATTGGCGATTTCGGCTGCGTCGCCCGGCTCCTGCGCGCCGAACTGGTTGCACGGAAAGGCCAGAATTTCGAATCCGCGATCCTTATAGTCGCGGTATAGCTCCTCCAGCCCCTCATATTGCGGGGTAAAGCCGCATTTCGATGCGGTGTTGACGATCAGCAGCACCTTGCCGCTGTAATCGGCCAGCGGCTGCGAGCCCCCGCCTGGAAGCTTTGCCGCAAGATCATAAAGTGCCATCGGATATCCCCTCGTTTGACGGATCGAAGCTACGCCTCGATATGCCCTTCGTGCAAGCGCAGCACGCGGTCCATCCGGGCCGCGAGCCGTTCATTGTGCGTCGCGACCAGCGCCGCCGAACCATGATCGCGCACCAGCTTCACGAACTGGTCGAACACCCGGTCGGCGGTCGCCTCGTCCAGATTGCCCGTCGGCTCGTCGGCGAGCACCAGCAGCGGCCGGTTCGCCAGCGCGCGCGCCACCGCAACGCGCTGTTGCTCGCCACCCGACAGCTTGCTCGGCTTGTGATGCAGGCGTTCGGCCAGCCCCAGCCGGCCGAGCAGGTCGGTCGCGCGCTCGTCGGCCTCACCCTGACCGGCACCGCGGATGAGCTGCGGCAGAATGACATTCTCGATCGCGGTGAAGTCGGGCAGCAGATGGTGAAACTGATAGACGAATCCGATTTTCTCGCGGCGCGTCTTCGTCCGGTCCCCCTGATCGAGCCGCGTGACATCTTCGCCGTCGATGCGGATCGTGCCGTCAAAGCCACCTTCGAGCAGGCCGACCGCCTGCAGCATCGTCGATTTTCCCGACCCCGAAGGGCCAAGCAGCGCGACGATCTCGCCGCGGCGAAGGCTTGCGTTCACACCGCGCAGCACGTCGATGGTCACGTCGCCCTGCGTGAAGCTGCGCTTCAGGTCGGCGAGTTCGAGGACGACGTCACTCATAGCGCAGCACCTGCACCGGATCGGTATTCGCGGCCTTGTAGGCGGGATAAAGCGTCGCAAGAAAACTGAAGACGATGACCATCGCCGCAACACCCGCAATTTCGAACGGGTCGGGTTTTGATGGCAGTTCGGTCAGAAAACGGATCGACGGATCCCAAAGCGGTTGCCCCGTCAGCCATTCGATACCTCGCTGAACCGGACCGCGAAAATAGAGGATGCTGAAACCGAACACCATGCCCATGATCGTACCGGCGACCCCGATCGACAGGCCGATTGCCATGAATATCCGCATCACCGCGTCGCGTGGTGCGCCCATCGTGCGCAAAATCGCCATGTCGCGAGTCTTGGCACGTACCAACATGATCAGCGACGACACGATATTGAAATTGGCGACGAGGATGATGAGCGACAGAATGACGAACATCGCAGCGCGCTCGATCGACAGCGCCTCGAACAGGCTCGCGTTCATCGACCGCCAGTCGGAGATCACCGCCTTTGCCGCGACCTTTTCGGCGAGCGGCTGCAACGTCTCGCCCACGCGATCCGGATCGGTCACCTTCACTTCGATCATCTGCACCTGATCACCAGTGAGCAACAGAAGCTGCGCATCCTCCATCGGCATGACGATATAGGCCTTGTCGAAATCATAGACGCCGATCTCGAATATGGCGGAGACGCGGTAGCTGATCTCGCGTGGCACCGTCCCGAACGGCGTCGAGCGCCCCTGCGGATTGATGATCGTGACGTTCGATCCGACCTGCGCGCCCAGATTCTTCGCAAGTTCGCTGCCAAGCGCGACATTGCCCGCATTCGGGGTCAGCGAATTGAGACTGCCCTGCAGCACCTTACCGCCCAGCACATCATTCCGGCGGATGTCGTTGACAGTCATTCCGCGCACCAGCACGCCCTCGACACGCCCGCTGAAAGTCGCAAGCAAGGGCTGCTCGATCAGCGGCGTTGCGGCAATAACCCCCGGCGTCGCCTTGGCCTGCTTCAGCACCTCGCGCCAATCGTCGAGCCGGCCTCCGAAACCCTGCACCACCGCATGCCCGTTCAACCCGACGATCTTGTCGAACAGGTCGGAGCGGACGCCATTCATCACACTCATCACGATGATCAGCGTCGCGACGCCCAACGTAACAGCAACGAGACTGAAGGCCGCCGCGACAAAGATAAATCCTTCGCCGCGTTGCGGAAGCACATATCGTTTGAAGATGGCGCGTTCATAAGAGCGCAAAATCATGGGGCGAGCGGCCTTTGAAGCGCGATACGCGGCGTGGTCATGCCTTCGCTTTAGGGAGCGGCAACGACGCTGGCAATGGCCGCTGATTGGCGTCCGTGTTGCGATCGATTCGCATAACCTGTTGCCGATCCGCCACAGCGCCGATGCAAAAGGACTCCCGAAACGCCGTGACATGGTGACAAAGCGCCCCCGGCCCCCTAGCCCATAATCTCTGGTTCAACGCGGCCAAAGGCCCGGCTCCAGGGAGTGCAGATCCATCGCCGGTCTGCTCACAAGGGGGATGGCGAGTGTTCGTCACAGGCGCCCGGGTCTCGAAAGCGAGGCCCGGGCGTTGTGATTCCGGGGCACCTTCGCCGTAAGAGCGGTTTTCATGCGAGCATCGCGATAGCTGAAGTCGCATCAGCCTGGAAAACGAGACTATGGCAAAACCCGACCGCGTATATGTTCGCTTTGTCTGTTATCAGTTGACCGCTTCGCAGCGCCAAAGACTTGGACTTTTCCAAGCATTGGATGAAGCGCGAGATTTTGATTTTGCGCCGTCATGGGCGTTGGGGCAAATCGAAGAGATTTACGGCTGGTTCAGGAAAAACTTGGCGGTTCCCAGTCAATTTTCACGCGGAGGATGGAAAGGACGCGGACAGCCGGGCTTGTCTTGGTTCAAGCCTATAGCCACTGAGCACATTCGGCAGATGCATCAACTAAGATTGGCTCTGGAAGCATGTGGCGTCCACGTAGACATTCTAACAACGCGTGATCCCGGGCATGTCATCTGGCAGGACCAATACCAGCTCGTGGCTGAACCGGGCAATCGAAGGTTTTAAGCGACGGCCTGCTAGCCGATCTACCCTTCGCTCTCGCTGATATCCTCAAGCATCTCGGCGTCGAGTACGCGCACGCGACCCTGTTCCAGCGAGATCACGCCCGATTCCTCCCAGCTCCGTAGCTGGCGGTTGATATGCTCGCGGCTCATCCCTGCAAAATTGCCGAGTTCGGTCTGACTGAGTTCGACGCGGTGCGTCTTTTCGACGCTGTCCTTGCGGATCAGGCGCTTGAGGTAACGTGCAAGCCGCGGACCCGAGGCATAGGCGCGATCACTCTCGATCGTCTGATCGGCCGTGCGCAGCCGACGCGCGAGCTGCTGCATCAGCGACCATGTGAATTCGGGATGGCTCGCCGAGAAGTCCTTGAGCGCGTTGCGGCCGAGTTGCAGCGCGCTGCCCGCGCTCGTCGCGGTCACCGATGCGGTGCGCTCGCCGCCGTCGAGCAGCGCGATTTCGCCGAGCACCGCGCCCGGTTCGGCATAGGCAAGGACGATCTCGCGCCCGCCCGCGGTCAGCATCGACACGCGTGCGGTACCTTCGGTCAGGATCAGCATCATGTCGCCGGGGTCGCCTTGGACGAGCAGTTCCTTGCCCTTGGCAAAGTTGACCTGCACCGACCGGCTGGCGATCTCGGCCCAATCCTCGACCGTCAGCCCGGAAAATATGGAATCGGGGCCCTGAAGTCCGGCGAGTTTCGCGTGGTCCATGCCCCTGATGCCCCTTTGTTGCCTCGTCAGACGAGCCGGCTCTGCTTCACCGCAGCTTCGATGAATCCCTTGAACAAGGGATGCGGATCGAAGGGTTTGGATTTCAGCTCGGGGTGGAATTGCACCCCGATGAACCACGGATGGTCCGGCCGCTCGACGATTTCGGGTAACATGCCATCGGGCGACATGCCAGAAAAGACGAGGCCGCCTTTTTCCAGATTTTCGCGATAGGCGCCGTTGACCTCATAGCGGTGGCGGTGGCGCTCGCTGATCTCGTTTGCACCGTAAACCGAAGCGACATGGCTGTTCGGCGACAGCTTCGCCTCGTAGGCGCCGAGGCGCATCGTGCCGCCAAGGTCGGTGTTCGCGCCGCGCTTCTGCAGGCCTTCGGCGCTCATCCATTCGGTGATCAGGCCAACAACCGGCTCGTCGGTGGGGCCGAACTCGGTGCTCGACGCAGCGTCGATACCGCTCGTGTTCCGGGCGCCTTCGATGCACGCCATCTGCATTCCGAGGCAGATGCCGAAAAAGGGAACCCCGCGCTCGCGCGCGAACCGCACACTCTCGATCTTGCCATCGGATCCGCGCTCGCCGAAACCGCCGGGGACAAGAATGCCGTGCATCGGCTCGAGCTGCGCGGCCAGATCGTCGCCCTTCTCGAACATTTCGGCGTCGAGCCAGCGGATATTGACCTTCACCCTGTTCGCCATGCCGCCATGCACCAGCGCTTCGTTGAGCGACTTGTAGGCATCGGGCAGCGAGACATATTTGCCTACCACGCCGATCGTGACCTCGCCCTCGGGATGCTGCTTGCGGTCCATGATGTCGTACCAGGCCGTCAGGTCGGGATCGGGCGCGTCATGAATGCCAAAGGCGCGCAGCACTTCGCTGTCGAGGCCTTCGCCATGATATTGCACCGGCACCGAATAGATCGAATCGGCGTCGAGCGCCGGGATCACCGCTTCCTTCCGCACGTTGCAGAATTGCGCGATCTTGGCGCGCTCGCCCTCGGGCAGCGGCTTTTCGCAGCGGCAAAGAAGAATGTCGGGCTGGACGCCAAGCGAGGCGAGTTCGCGCACGCTGTGCTGCGTCGGCTTGGTCTTGAGCTCGCCCGCGGCGGCGATGTACGGCACCAGCGTCACATGGACCGACAGCGTGTTCTCGCGGCCTTCTTCGTTCCGGAGTTGGCGGATCGCTTCGATGAACGGCAGCGATTCGATGTCGCCGACGGTGCCGCCGATTTCGCAGAGCACGAAATCGAGATCGTCGGTTTCGGCGCGCGCGAACGCCTTGATCGCGTCGGTGACATGCGGAACGACCTGAACCGTCGCACCCAGATAGTCGCCGCGGCGTTCCTTGGTGATGATCTGCTGATAGATACGGCCCGAGGTGACATTGTCGCTCTGCCGCGCCGCAACGCCGGTAAAGCGCTCGTAATGCCCCAGATCGAGGTCGGTTTCCGCGCCGTCGTCGGTCACATAGACCTCGCCGTGCTGATAGGGCGACATCGTGCCCGGATCGACGTTCAGATAGGGGTCGAACTTGCGAATACGGACACGATAGCCACGCGCCTGCAACAAGGCTGCGAGGCTAGCCGCCATCAAACCTTTGCCAAGCGAGGAGACCACGCCGCCGGTGATAAAAATGAACCGCGCCATGGGAGGAAAGACTTACTCAACTGGAGGGTGACGGCGCAAGCCATCGAATCGCAAACGGCGGAAATAATTCCGCCGCCGCGTGGACGAATACCGGCGACCGGAGCCGCCGGATGATTTCAGGCTTACTTCTTGGCCGGCGCTTCGGCCGGAGCCGGAGCTGCGCTCTGGCTCGAAGCCGCCGCCGCAGCAGCGAGCGGATCGTCGCTGGCCGGAGCGGTCTGTGCCGGGGCACCCTGGGCCGGCTGCGCCGGGCCGGTCAGCGCCGACGTCGGCGCTGCGGTGCCCGACTGGGCGCTCTTCGACAGCGAGGTATCGATCGACGAGCCGCCAGCGCCGCCCACCGACGCAAGCGCTGCGAGCAGGATCGACAGACCGACGAACAGCGTGGCGAGAATGGTCGTTGCCCGCGTCATGAAATCGGCCGCGCCGCGTGCCGACAACAGGCCGGCGGGGCTGCCGCCGACGCCCAGACCGCCGCCTTCCGACTTCTGCATCAGGATGACGCCGATCATCGTTGCGGCGACGAGCGCCTGAACGACGAGCAGGAAGGTGAAGAGATTGGACATCGAATTTTCCCGAACTTGCGCGGCCTCACTTGGTCCGCGCCCGCGGCGCACATAGAGATGAAGCGCGTCCGCTTCAACCCACAGCTTTTCAGCCGAGCGCCGCCGCGGCCTCGACGATCGGAACGAACTTGCCGGCCGTCAGGCTCGCACCGCCCACCAGCGCGCCGTCGACGTCGCCTGCGTCAAGCAGCTCGGCGGCATTTTCGCCGTTGACCGAACCGCCATACAGAATGCGGATCGTGGCGGCGGCACCCGACTGCTCGCGCAACTTGGTACGGATTGCGCCGTGCATGTCGGCAACGTCGACCACCGTGGGCACCAGCCCGGTCCCGATCGCCCAGATCGGTTCATAGGCGATGGCAAGCCGGGCGGGATCGAAGCTTTCGGGAAGCGATCCCGCGATCTGCGCCAGCACATAATCGATCGCGCCACCCGATTCGCGCACCTCGCGCGGTTCGCCGACGCACAGGATGACGGAAAGCCCCGCCGCCAGCGCGGCTTCGGCTTTTGCCTTCACGTCGGCGTCGGTTTCGCCGAAACCCTCGCGCCGTTCGCTATGGCCGACGATGACGAGGCTCGCACCCGTATCGACCAGCATGGACGCGGCGACCGATCCGGTGAACGCGCCCGAGGCGGCGGCGTGGCAATCCTGCCCGCCGACGGCAGCCCCCGGCGCAGCCGTCACCATGGCACCGATCAGCGTGAAGGGCGGACAGAGCGCGACATCGACCGAAGGATGCGTGCCGGCGGCGGCGAAAATCGCCTGCGCCTCGCCCAGCGCGGCCACCAGCCCGTTCATCTTCCAGTTGCCGACCACATATTTGCGCCGCGCCATCATCTGCTCCCTGTTCGTCGGATATTTCGATGCCTGCCCTAGCGGCGCGCGGGCAGCAAAGGCAAGCCGCTCGCACCCGATCGCGCTTTCCCGCCTTGAAGCCTGCCCGCCTCCCGCCTAAAGCAGCGCCAAACCGCGCCCATGGCGCCCGGCCGAAAGACAGTTCGCTTCATGATTACCGCTCTTCGCAACCTTTTCGGGTCCACCATCGGCAAATTCATCGCGCTCGCCTTCATCGCGCTGATCGGCGTGCTGTTCGCGCTCGGCGACGTCACCGGCAACGCCTCGTTCGGCGGCTTCGGTAGCGCCAATGTGGCCAAGGTCGGCAGCCGCGAGATCGGCCTTGGAGAGCTGCGCGAGCGGGTCAATCAGGCCTATAATCAAGCGCGCCAGCAGCAACCCGGGCTGACCAAGGCGGCGTTCGTCGAGGGCGGCGGGCTCGATCAGGTGCTCGACCAGCTCGTCGACGGCATGGCGTTCGAACAATTCACGACCGATCTCGGCTTCGGCGTCAGCAAGCGACAGATCGACGGCCGTATCGCCGACATCCCGGCTTTTGCCGGCGTGTCGGGCAAGTTCGATCAAAAAACGTTCGAAAACTTCCTGCGCCAGAACGGCATGACCGAGGCGCAGATCCGCCGCGAGCTGAAGCAGCAACTGCTGCTCGAACAGATTGGCGTTCCCATCGGCTCGATCCCGCGCGTCTCGCTTGGCGTCGCACGCCCCTATGCGGCGCTGCTCCTCGAACAGCGCCAGGGTCAGGCACTCTTCATTCCCGCAAGCGCATTTGCGCCCGCGGGCGACCCCGGCGACGCCGCGCTCAAGACCTTCCTTGACCAGAACCGCAGCAAATTCACCGTGCCCGAACGCCGCACGCTGCAATATGCCACTTTCGACCGCAGCGCGGTGCCCGTGCCCGCCGTCAGCGACGCTGAAATCGCCAAGGCCTACAAGGCTGGCGCCGCGCAATATGCGGCCAGCGAAACGCGCCGCTTCGCGCAGGTGATCGCCCCCGATCAGGCAACGGCGAACGGCATCGCGGCCAAGGTTCGCGGCGGCAGCTCGCTCGCGGCAGCCGCGCAGGCGGCAGGCCTGTCGGCCTCGACCACCGGCGAGCTTACACAAACGGCCTATGCCGCGACGACGAGCGACGCGATCGCCAAGACAGCTTTCGCTGCGAAGCAGGGCGACGTTCTCGGCCCGGTGCAGTCGGGTCTTGGCTGGGTTGTGGCGCGCGTCGAAGCGGTGACCGTCAAGCCCGCCCGCACGCTGGCCGAGGCGACCCCCGAAATCCGCACCGAGCTTGGCAAGAACAAGGCCAATGAAGCGATCGTCGACTATTACAACGCGATCCAGGACGCGGTGAACGGCGGCGCCTCGATCGAAGAGATCGCCGCCGACCGCAAGCTCAAGGTCGAAGAGACCCCCGCCCTGCTGCCCAGCGGCCGCGCGCCCGACATGCCGGGCTTCACACTGTCGGCGGAGTTCGCTCCGATGGTCAGCGGCGCCTTCCAGACCGCCGGCGAAGGCGAATCGCAGCTCGCAACGCTCGTCGAGAACGAGAAGTTCGCCGTCTACTCGGTGAAGTCGATCACCGCCGCCGCGCCGCCGCCCTTCGCGAAGATCCGCACCGACCTGCTCACCGAATGGCGCTATGCGCAGGGCCAGAAAATCGCCCGCGACAAGGCCCGCGCGATCGCCAAGGCCACCGAAGGCGGCAAGAAGACGCTTCCCGATGCCGCCCGCGAAGCTGGCGCGGCGATGGCCGGCGTGCAGCCCATCGGCGGCCGCCGCGCCGACCTCGGCCGCGACGGCAAGCCCGTGCCGCCCGAACTCGCCCTGCTCTTCTCGATGGCCAAGGGCAGCGTGAAGACGCTCGAAGTGCCCGGCAACCGCGGCTGGATGGTCGTTTCGCTGGGTCAGGTCGACCGCCCCGACCCGAAGGCGATCGAGCCCGGCCGTGTGGCCGCGATCGCGCAGCCGCTGTCGCCGGCATTCGGCAACGAGCTGGTCGAGCAGTTCGCCGCCGAGGCGAAGCGCCGCGTCGGGGTCAAGATCAACAAGGATCTGGTCGAACAGCTCCGTAAGGAACTGACCGGCACGACGCCGGTCGGCGAATAAACCCGGCGTGGCCCTCGAAGGCAGAGCCACGGCGCTCGAAGCGCTGGCCGGGGGCCGCGGCGCGGTCGTCTGGCAACGGCTGATCGCCGATATCGAAACACCGGTTTCGGCGGCCCTCAAGCTCGTCGAGCCGGGCCGCGGCGACTGGGTGCTCGAATCGGTCGAGAGCGGCGAGACGCGCGGCCGCTATTCGATGATCGGCCTCGACCCCGACCTGATGTTCGAAGCGCGCGGCGACGCGGCACACATCAACCGCGACTGGCGCGCCGATCCCGCAGCCTTCACCCCGCTCGCCGCTCCAACGCTGCAGGCGCTCCGTGACCTCGTCGCCGAATGCCGCTTCGACGTGCCCGACGCGCTGCCGAAGGCGCTGACGACGCTCGTCGGCTTCTTCGCCTATGAAACCTTCGGGCTCGTCGAGCGCATCCCGCGCGCGCCGGGCGAAGGCCTCGGCCTCCCCGACATGGTGTTCGTCCGCCCGACGGTGATCCTCGTGTTCGACCGGCTCGCCGACGAGCTCTTCCTGATCGCGCCGATCTGGCCCGACGCGGGCGGCGCGATCGACCGCATGATCGATGCGGCGCAGGACCGGCTCGACGATATCGCCGCGCGCCTGTCGACCCTCAGCGCCCACCGCGAGCGCGCGACCACCGACGCGCTTCCGGGCGACGTGACCGCCATCCCGGCGACAAGCCCCGAGCGCTTCGCCGAAATGGTCGCCACCGCAAAGGATTATATCGCCGCGGGCGATATCTTTCAGGTCGTGCTGTCGCAGCGCTTCTCGACGCCGTTCGACCTTCCGCCCTTCGACCTTTATCGCGCGCTCCGCCGCATCAATCCCTCGCCCTTCCTCTACTTCCTCGACCTGCCCGGCTTCGCGATCATCGGCTCTTCACCCGAGATTCTGGTCCGTGTCCGCGAAGGCGAGATTACGATCCGTCCGATCGCCGGCACCCGCCCACGCGGCCGCACCAGCGCCGAAGACGCAGAGAACCGCGAAAGCCTGCTCGCCGATCCCAAGGAACGTGCCGAGCATCTGATGCTCCTCGACCTCGGCCGTAACGACGTCGGCCGAGCCGCCATCGGCGGCAGCGTCACGGTAACCGACAGCTACACCGTCGAATTCTACAGCCATGTCATGCACATCGTCTCGAACGTCATCGGCCGCATCGCGCCCGACAAGGACGCGATAGACGCGCTGTTCGCGGGCTTCCCTGCCGGGACCGTCAGCGGCGCGCCGAAGGTCCGCGCCTGCCAGATCATCGCCGAACTCGAAGCCGACGCGCGCGGGCCTTACGCGGGAGGCGTCGGCTATTTCGCGCCCGACGGCAATATGGACAGCTGCATCGTCCTCAGAACCGCGATCGTGAAGGACGGCGAGATGCATGTGCAGGCGGGCGCCGGGATCGTCGCCGACAGCGATCCCGCCTATGAGCAGCGCGAGTGCGAAGCCAAGGCCGGCGCACTTTTCGCCGCCGCGCGCGAAGCGGTGCGGCTCGCCGGGACGCCGGGTTACGGTCAGTAACTTGACCTGACATCGGCGTGCGCTAGCGTCCGGCCATGCGCAAATTGCTCGCCCCGCTCGCCTTGCTTCTCGCCCCCCTGTTCGCGGGCGTCACTCCTGCCCAAGCCGAGCCGTACCGGTTCAGCGTTGATGGCGCCGCCGGGGTCGATGCGATCCTCGACAACTTCACCTTCGCCGACGGCGAGACACTGCCCGAACTCACCATCCGCTACATCACGCTTGGCAGCCCGAAGCATGATGCCAAAGGCAATGTCACGAACGCCGTGATGATCCTTCACGGCACCGGCGGCACCGGCAAGCAATTCTTCCAGCCGCAGTTTGCCGACGAGTTGTTCGGCCCCGGCCAGCCGCTCGATACCAGCAAATATTACGTCATCCTGCCCGACAATATCGGGCATGGCGGCTCGTCAAAGCCCAGCGACGGCCTGCGCATGAAATTCCCGCGCTACGACTATGACGACATGGTCGCCGCGCAATATCGCCTGCTGACCGAAAAGCTCGGCGTCAAAAGCCTGAAGCTCATCCTCGGTACCTCGATGGGGTGCATGCACGCCTTCGTCTGGGGTGAGACGCATCCGGGCTTTGCGGAACGGCTCGCGCCGTTCGCCTGCCAGCCGGTCGAGATCGCGGGCGAGAACCGCATGTGGCGCACGCTGTCGATCGACGCGATCAAGGCCGATCCGTTGTGGAAGGACGGCAATTACACCGACCCGCCGGTGTCGGGCCTGCGCACCGCCGCCTCGCTGACGATGATCGCGGGTGCAAATCCCTATGCGCTGCAGGCGCAATATCCGACGCGCGTCGCGGCGGAGAAATACAAGGACGAAGCCTTCGCGCGCGCCTTTGGCCGGAGCGACGCGAACGACACCATCTATCAGCTCGATTCCTCGCGGAATTACAATCCCTGGCCCAATCTCGAAAAGATCACCGTGCCGGTCCTCTGGATCAATTCGGGCGACGATTTCATCAATCCGCCGGGCTATTCCTATCCCGAAGAGGGCGTAAAGCGCATGCCGCGCGCCCGCTACATCCTCATTCCCGCGAGCGCCGAGACCAAAGGCCACAGCACCCACAGCTGGGCCAAATTCTGGAAGGACGATCTCGCGAAGCTGATGGCGGAGTGAGGCGCGCCAGCGCTACGTAGCTAGGCGCAGCACAACCGGTTCGATCGCTTCCAGCGCGTTGGATGCGCGGATCAACTGATCTACCGTCAAAGAGTCAGAGCGGCACCTTTCGGCCCATATTTTTTCCTTGTCCGTCCGATGCGAAAGCCCGCGGACGCGGTGGAATTTGATACTGGAATCGATGTCAGTGCCGATCGAGTACCAGCGCTCGGACATATCCGGTACTTTTGTATCGCCGGAGATCGCGTTCGATTCTCGTTCTTCCTTGAGATGCCGCGTGTCCGCGACCACGCGCAGGATGTGCCGCATCGAAGTCCGGTTGTGTCCTTTGAGGTCCGGCCTATCGGCCAGCCACAGGATATAACGCGCGATCCTTTCATGAAATTCCATCGACATCCCCGCCTTTCGTCACGGGATAGATATTCCCAACGCGCGCGCAAGCGGCTAACGCCGCCCCATGATCCTCGTCATCGACAATTATGACAGCTTCACTTTCAACCTCGTTCATTATCTGATCGAGCTCGGCGCCGACGTGCGCGTCGAGCGCAACGATACGCTGACCGCCGCCGAAGCCCTCGCAACCGGCGCGTCGGCCTTCCTCATTTCGCCCGGCCCCTGCACCCCGAACGAGGCGGGCGTCAGCCTCGACCTCGTCGCCGCCTGCGCCGACGCAAAAAGGCCGCTGCTCGGCGTCTGCCTTGGCCATCAGGCGATCGGCCAGCATTTCGGCGGCACCGTCCAGCGCGGCCACCTGATGCACGGCAAGACCTCGCCGGTCTGCCACGACGGCACCGGCCTGTTCACCGACCTGCCCTCGCCGCTCACCGCGACGCGCTATCACAGCCTCGAAGTCGTCGACATTCCCGCCTGCCTTGCGATCAACGCGACCAGCGACGACGGCGCGGTGATGGGCTTCCGCCATGTCGAGCTGCCGATCCACGGCGTCCAGTTCCACCCCGAAAGCATCGCGACCGAACATGGCCATGCGATGCTCGCGAACTTCCTCATCGCCGCAGGATTGCCCGTCGCGGCGCGACAGGCGGCATGAGCCGCTTCGGACCGCTTCCCGATCCGGCTGCGCTGCTGGATCATGACGAGGCCGGCTCCGCCTTTGCGTCGATCCTCGACGGCGACGCAAGCGACGAACAGATCGCCGAGTTCCTGATCGCCCTCTCGGATCGCGGCGAGACGATGGTCGAAATCGCAGCTGCGGCGCAGGCGATGCGCGACCGGATGATCCCGATCGACGCACCCAAGGGTGCCATCGACGTCTGCGGCACCGGGGGCGATGGCCACCACACGCTCAACGTCTCGACAGCCGTGGCGATCGTCGTCGCCGCGTGCGAGGTTCCGGTCGCAAAGCACGGAAATCGGGCTGCTTCGTCGAAATCGGGCGCCGCCGACACATTGGAGGCGATCGGCCTCGACATGGAACGCGCGGGCCAGATGGCACAGGCGCAGCTCGCCGATCTCGGCATCTGCTTTCTCTTCGCCGCGCATCACCATCCGGCGATGAAACGCATCATGCCGATCCGCAAGGCGATCGGCCGCCGTACGATCTTCAACCTCATGGGGCCGCTCGCCAATCCGGCGCGCGTGACCCGCCAGCTCGTCGGCATCGCGCGCCCCGCCTATGTCCCCGTCTATGCCGAGGCGATTCACCATCTCGGTACCGAGCATTCGCGCGTGATTTCGGGCGACGAGGGTCTCGACGAACTCTCGCTTGCGGGCGGCAACGAAGTCGCAGTCGTCACTCCCGAAGGCGTCCGGATGCAGCGCAGCACCGCCGCCGACGCCGGTCTTCCGAGACACCCGATCGAGGCGATCCGTGGCGGCGACGCGCAAGAGAACGCCACGGCGCTTCGCGGCCTGCTTATGGGCGAGAAAAGCGCCTATCGCGACGCCGTCCTCTACAACGCCGCCGAGGCGCTCGTCGTCGCGGGCGCCGCTGAAAATCTGGTCGACGGCGTTGAGGAAGCCGCCGAGGTCATCGACAAGGGGCTTGCCAACGCGCTCCTCAATTGCTGGATCGCGTATAAATGAACAAGCTGACGCAGATATTGGCCACCAAGGCCGAAGAGGTGGCCGAGCGCCGCCAGGCCTATTCGGTCGCCGACCTCGACCGCATCGACGCCGGCGCGCCGCGTGGCTTTCAGGCGGCCCTGCAGGCCAAGATCGATGCCGGCGGCTACGGCCTGATCGCCGAAATCAAGAAAGCGTCACCCTCCAAGGGACTGATTCGCGAAGATTTCAACCCCGCCGATCACGCTCGCGCTTATGCTGCCGGCGGCGCAGCCTGCCTCTCGGTCCTCACCGACGCACATTATTTTCAGGGGCACGAAGAATTCCTGATCGCGGCGCGCACCGCATGCGATCTGCCGGTCCTCCGCAAGGATTTCATGATCGACCCATGGCAGGTCGCCGAAGCGCGCTCGATCGGTGCCGACGCGATCCTGATCATCGTCGCTGCGCTCGACGACGGCGCGATGCGCGAGATCGAGGCCGCCTCCATCGAACGCGGCATGGATGTCCTCGTCGAAGTTCACGACGAAGCGGAGCTCGAGCGTACGCTGGCGCAGCTCCGGTCGCGCCTGATCGGCGTCAACAACCGCGACCTCCGCACCTTCGAGACCGATCTCGGCGTAACCGAACGTCTTGCAAAGCTCGTCCCGCCCGGCGCCTTGCTCGTCGGCGAAAGCGGCATCGCAAACCATGCCGATTGCCAAAGACTGGCGGAAAGCGGCGTCAAAACCTTCCTCGTCGGCGAAAGCCTGATGCGTCAGGATGACGTCACGGCGGCAACGAGGGCCTTGCTAGAAGGTTGAGGACGGCGCGCCAGCGCGGAAGCCGGCAATTTTCCCGACCGGGAAGATCGCGCGGCTTCCGAGCCGCCTTAACAATTGCCTTTGACTCCATCGGCACAGTCCCCGACGGATTCAACGTCTCTTCCTGCCCCCTTCACCGTGTTGCAGGCAGACAGGACGAATATCGAACTGCCAATAGCAATAATTGTCAGAAACCTTTTCATTGTCTCTCTCCAGCGACAAGGGCGAACCGCCCTCTGTGGAGACTACGGCGCTTCCGATTGATTGTTCCCCTGCAACGGTTCGCGCTAGCCGAAGCGTTCAGAATGATCGCCAAGTGGCGGAGGATGGCCCGGCGCATCGCCTCTGAACCAATCCGGCGCTGCTCGCTATTTTATCAAGGCGCCAAAGCACCACCCTTGCCTTTCCCGTTCCGCCTTGCTTCGTTCCCACCGATGACTTCGAAACCGACTCACCTCGACGACACCGGCGCAGCACATATGGTCGATGTCGGCACCAAACCTGCAACGGAGCGCCGCGCCGTGGCAGGCGGCCGGATCACGATGTCGGCCGGCGCGCTCGATGCGATCCGCAGCGGCAACGCGCCCAAGGGCGACGTGCTATCGACCGCGCGCATCGCCGGGATCATGGCCGCCAAGCGCACCGCCGACCTCATCCCGCTCTGCCACCCGCTCGCACTCACCAAGGTTTCAGTCGCGTTCGAATGGGAAGCGAACGGCATTTCAGTGGCAGCGACTGCTGCGACCACCGGTCCGACCGGGGTCGAGATGGAAGCGCTCACCGCCGCCTCGGTCGCACTCCTTACGCTGTACGACATGGCAAAGGCGCTCGATCGCGCCATGATCCTCGGCGATATCCGCCTGCTCGAAAAGAGCGGCGGCCGTTCGGGCGACTGGCGCGCCGAATGAGCGGCCTGCTGCCGGTCGGGGATGCGCAGGCCCGCCTGTTCGCACTCCGCAAACCACTTGCGTCCAAAACTATCTATTTTTCGCAATCTCTTGGCTGCTATCTTTCGCAAGACGTCGCCGCGATGCGCGACCAGCCCGCCGCGCCGCTCTCGGCGATGGACGGCTACGCGGTCCGCCACGCCGACCTGCCGGGTCCGTGGGTAATCGCGGGCGAGATCCCCGCAGGCAGCGTCCCCGGCGCGCCGCTGAACGCCGGTGAAGCGATGCGGATATTCACGGGGGCGATGCTGCCCGAGGGGGCCGATACCGTCGTGATGCAGGAGGATGTCGCAGTCGCGGGCGACAGGTTGACCCTCTCGACCGGCGATACGATCAACGCAGGCCAGCATATCCGCGCCCGCGCAAGCGATTTCGCCACCGGAACCACGCTCGTCGCCGCTGGCACCCGCCTCACTCCGGGGGCAATCGCGACCGCGATCATGAGCGGGGCGCCGCAGCTTTCGGTCGGCACGCGCCCGCGCGTCGCGATCGTCACCACGGGCGACGAACTCGTCCAGCCGGGCCATGCTCTCGCCCCCGGCCAGATTCCCGACAGCAACGGGACGATGCTCGCCGCGATGCTCGCGGGCGAGCCTGCCGAGGTCAGCCTGCCGCTCCACATTCGCGACGACCGCACGATATTGTCACGTGTTCTCAATGATCTGGCGCGACGTCACGACGTCATAGTGACCGTCGGCGGCGCTTCGGTCGGCGATCACGACCATGTCCGCGGCGCGCTCGACGACGCCGGGGGGCGACTCGATTTCTGGAAGATCGCGATGAAGCCCGGCAAGCCACTGATCGCCGGTACGATCGGCGACGCGCTGCTCCTCGGCCTGCCCGGCAACCCCTCGTCGGCCTTCGTTACCGCAACGCTCTTCCTGCTCCCGCTCGTCCGCCACCTCGCCGGCGCCCGCGAGCCGTTGCCCGAGATACGCCAAGCCCCGCTCGCCGCGCCGCTCGGCGCAGGCGGCGCCCGACGCGACTATCTCCGCGCACGCCTTGCTGGCGGCGCCCTGACGGTCTTCGACGGACAGGACAGCGGCCGCACCGCGCCGCTCGCCGAAGCGAACGCGCTGGTGATCCGCGAGATCGGCGCGCCCGCCCGCACGGCAGGCGAACCAGCGGATTATATCGTCATCGCTTGACAAGTTCCGCTTTGTTCCACTATCGTTCTCCCTATGTCCGGAACTGGCATCATGGAGAACAACCGATGTTGACCGCGAAGCAGCATGAATTGCTGCACTTCATCCAGCAGCGCCTCGACACGAGCGGCATTTCGCCGTCGTTCGAGGAGATGAAGGAGGCGCTCGGCCTCAAGTCGAAATCGGGCATCCATCGCCTGATCAGCGCCTTGGAAGAGAGGGGTTTTCTCCGCCGCCTGCCGAACCGCGCTCGCGCGCTGGAGGTGCTGAAGGTTCCCGAAGCCGCCAAGGCGCCCCTGCGCAACGATCGTGACAATATCGTTCCGCTCCGCAAGCCGGCCCCGGCGCTGAAGCCGATCGCCGCGAACGACATCATCGAGGTGCCGCTGCACGGCAAAATCGCCGCCGGCGTTCCGATCGAGGCGTTCGAGGATCATAACCAGCTCGCGGTTCCGGCCGCGTTGCTCGGCGCGGGCGAGCATTATGCGCTCGAGGTCTCGGGCGATTCGATGGTCGAAGCGGGCATTTTCGACGGCGACTATGCGCTGATCCAGAAGGCGAGTACGGCACGCGAGGGCGATATCGTCGTCGCGCTCGTCGACGGGCAGGATGCGACGCTCAAATATTTCCGCCGCGAAGGCAAGATGATCCGGCTCGACCCTGCAAACAGCGCCTATGAACCGCAGCGCTACGAGGCCGAGCGCGTCATGGTGCAAGGGCGCTTGTCGGGACTGCTTCGTCGTTACCACTGAGCTGTTGCGGCTGCCGCCACGGATGCTCGTCGCCTGCGCGTAGCGCGGTGACGACCCGCGGCCTTTCGCCGAGGTAGATCGCCAGCCCGCCGCTTTCCGCCAGGCTGTCGCGATCGATCGTCAGCCAGCGACCCACGCATTCGCGCGGCAGCCAGCGATCGCTGATCACGACATCTGCCGCGGCGCAGGCGGCGGCCATGTCGGCCCCCTCGATCCGGTCGCTTCCGCGCGAGGCAAGGATGGTCCGCTGCCTGCTCCCCTGCCCCTGGCGCCAGCGGCAGAAGTCGGGGTTGCATTCGACATGATCGAGATTGGCAAGCGCACCCAAAGCGGTATCGATCCCCGCCGCCTCACTCATCGCATCGCGCACGAAATCGCCGGCACGGTCGCGCAGCAGCGCGTAGCCGCCGCCCGGTACCGATGCGGCAATGTTGCGGCCGTCGCCGGTCACTAGCAGGTCGGGGCGCGGTTGCACGAGCAGTGCGGCCATCCCGAGAGCGAGCGGCACTCCGCCGGCCCAGCGCCAGCTCGAGCGCCATATCAGGATCCACAGACCGCCGGCCACCGCGAGAGCGAAGCCCCAGGCCGGAAAGGCGGGCAGCGTCGCGACTGCGCCCGGCGTGCCCGCCACCGCATGCGCCAGCCCAATCAGCGCGCGAAGCGCTTGCTCCGCAATCCACCAGAAGGGGGCGCCCAGCCCAACGCTGTCGAACAGCAATGCCAGCGCCTCGGCCGGCATGATCACGAACGTGGTGAGCGGGATTGCTACCACATTCGCCAGCGCCCCATAAAGACCTGCCTTGTGGAAGTGGAATAGCGCGATCGGCGCCAGTGCAACCTCGACGACGAGCCCGGTGACGAGCAATCCCGCAATCCCTCGCGCCCAGCGCAGCGGCAGCACTTCGTCGCGGCGCGCCAGAAGGCGCTGCATCGCCGCACTTTCATGAAGCGCGACGATCGCGGTCACCGCAGCGAAGCTGAGCTGGAAGCTGGGTCCGGCAAGCGATTCGGGTCGCCACAGTAGCACGAGAAGCGCCCCCGCAGCCACAAGCCGTAAGGTCACCGCCTCGCGTCCCATCAGGAAGGCGGCGAGCACAAGCAGCGCCGCAATCAGCGACCGGAGCGTCGGCACCTCGGCCCCGGCGAGCCAAGTGTAACCCGCGCCCGCCAGCGCGCCTACGGCTGCGGCGACCGGCAGGACATGACCCGCGAGCGCGAAACGTCGATTCAACGCGAACAGCCGCATCGCGACGAACATTGCAAAGCCGATCACCGCCGTGACGTGCAGGCCGCTAATCGACAACAGGTGAGCCAGACCGGCGCGCCGCATCGCCTCGTCATCCTCGGCCGAAATCGCGCCCCGGTCGCCGGTGACCAGCGCCGCCGCTACCCCGCCGGGCGACCCTTCTACTTGGTCGTGAATGTGCGCGCTCAAACGCGCACGCAGCGGCTGACCGCCGCGCCCGGTGCCCGGTGGCGTCTCAACCTCGCCCAAAATCGTTCCGACCGCCCCGATCCGGTCAAACCAGGCGCGCTGGGCAAAATCATAGCCGCCGGGCAGGCTCGCGGTCGGCGGCGGCATCAACCGCGCGCGCAGACCTACCCGGTCGCCCAGCGTCAGCGGGCCGCTTTCACCGCGCAGCGTCAACCTAACACGCGGCGGGAGATCGGGGCGGCGAAGTGGTCGGACGATCAGGCGCGTCTGATCGCGCGCTGGCAGCGGCTCGATAGTCTCGATCTCTGCCGCGAACTCGGTAACTATGGGCTGCACGAGCACCGGCGCCGCAACCCACAGCGCCCGCCCCCAGATCAGCACGATGCCCATCGCCGCCACGGCACAGCCGACGACAATGATACGTCCCGATCGCCGCTGCCAGCCGGCGAGCAACCCTCCGAGGACACCGGCAGCGAGCAGCAGCAAAAGGCCGATCCAATATGCGCTGGCCGGCAACGCGAACCACGCGCCAATGCCTGCGCCCAGCGCGACGGGCAGCCAAAGACCGATCCTTTCGCGCTCGGCATCCAGCCTCGTTTCCAGGCGTTCGGCGAGCGCATGCGCGGCGGTCATCATGCGTTGGCCAATGGGCGTTTGAAGCGGCCTTGTCGCCATGCTAGGGGCTGCCCCGATCCTGCCTCCCGAGAAGGCAGCAACCTGTTTGAAAGAGGCCATGGTGGCAACCGAAAACCCGACCAATATGGCAGAAGCGACCCCCGAAACGACAGGCGCAGCCGTCGTGACCCGCTTCGCCCCCTCCCCGACCGGCTATTTGCATATCGGCGGCGCCCGTACCGCGCTGTTCAACTGGCTCTTCGCCCGCCATCACGGGGGCAAATTCCTGCTGCGTATCGAGGATACCGACCGCGCGCGGTCGACCGACGCCGCGATCGACGCGATTCTCGACGGCATGCAGTGGCTCGACCTCGATTGGGATGGCGAGACCGTCTACCAGTTCGCGCGCGCGCAGCGCCATTCCGAGGTTGCCCATGAACTGCTCGCGAAGGGCGAAGCCTATCGCTGCTATCTGACGCAGGATGAACTCGCCGCAATGCGTGCCGAGGCGCAGGAAAAGCGCGTCCCCTTCCGCGTCCGCAGCCCCTGGCGTGACCGCGAGGGCGACCCGGCGGTTCCGCACGTGCTGCGCCTGAAGGCGCCGCAGGAGGGCGAGGTCACGATCGCCGACAAGGTTCAGGGTGACGTCACCGTCCAGAATGCCGAACTGGACGATTTCATCCTGCTCCGCAGCGACGGCACGCCGACCTATATGCTGAGCGTCGTCGTCGACGACAACGACATGGGCATCACCCACGTCATCCGCGGCGACGACCATCTGAACAACGCCTTCCGCCAGCTCGCGCTGATCCGCGCCATGGGCTGGCGCGAGCCGGTATACGCGCATGTCCCACTTATCCACGGTGCAGACGGCGCGAAGCTGTCGAAGCGCCACGGCGCGCTCGGTGTCGACGCTTATCGCGACGAAATGGGCTATCTGCCCGAGGCGGTGAACAACTACCTCCTCCGCCTCGGCTGGGGCCATGGCGACGCCGAAATCATCAGCCGCGAGCAGGCGGTCGAATGGTTCGACCTCGCCAATGTCGGCCGCTCGCCCTCGCGCTTCGATTTCAAGAAGCTCGAAAATCTGAACGGCCATTATATCCGCGAGGCCGACGACGCCCGCCTTGCCGATCTTGTCGCGCCGCGCGTCGAAGCGCTCGTCGGCCGTTCGATTGATGCAGCCAGCCACGACTTGCTTGCCCGCGCGATGGAATCGCTGAAGCCGCGCGCCAAGACTCTGGATGAAATCGCCGAAGGCGCCTTGTTCCTCTTCGAATCGTTGCCGCTGGCAGTGGACGAAAAGGCCACGCAGGTGCTAAAGGATGCGCCGGAGGGAGTACTCGCCAGCGTGACCGAAAAGCTGCGCGGGCTGAACGACTGGAACGCCGAAGATATCGAGGCCGCGGTTCGCGAGACGAGCGAGTCGGCTGGAGTCGGGCTCGGCAAGCTCGCGCAGCCGCTGCGCGCCGCGCTGACCGGACGGACGGTGTCTCCGGGAATTTTCGACGTGTTGCTGCTGCTCGGCCGTGAAGCGAGCCTGGCGCGACTTGACGCAGCGCACAATTATCCGGCAGGGGCGTAATCGCAACGTCTCCCGCCCTAAAACATCAGGGGAAAAATATGACCGATACTGCAAAAATCACCCTGGGCGACACCACCGTCGAAAATCCGGTGCTCAAGGGCACGGTCGGCCCCGATGTCGTCGATATCCGCAAATTCTATGCCCAGACGGGCGCCTTCACCTATGATCCCGGCTTCACGTCGACCGCCAGCTGTGAATCGCAGATTACCTATATCGACGGCGACGAAGGCGTGCTCCTTCATCGCGGCTATGCGATCGGTGACCTTGCTGAACATTCGAGCTTCATGGAAACCTGCTACCTGTTGCTGAACGGCGACCTGCCGAACGCACAGGAACTGGCGGATTTCGACAATACGATCACCCGTCACACGATGCTGCACGAACAGCTCGCGACCTTCTATCGTGGTTTCCGCCGCGATGCCCACCCGATGGCCGTGATGTGCGGGGTCGTCGGCGCCCTGTCGGCCTTCTACCACGACTCGACCGAGATCCACGATCCGCACCAGCGGATGATCGCCAGCCACCGGCTGATCGCGAAAATGCCGACGATCGCGGCGATGGCGTATAAATATTCGGTCGGCCAGCCGTTCGTCTATCCCGACAACAAACTGAGCTACACCGGCAATTTCCTGCGCATGACCTTCGGCGTTCCGGCGGAACCCTATGAGGTGAATCCGGTCGTCGAACGCGCCCTCGACCGCATCTTCATCCTTCATGCCGATCACGAACAGAACGCGTCGACCTCGACCGTCCGCCTTGCTGGTTCGTCGGGCGCCAATCCGTTCGCGTGCATCGCAGCGGGCATCGCCTGCCTCTGGGGTCCGGCGCATGGCGGCGCGAACGAAGCCGCGCTCAACATGCTGCGCGAAATCGGCCGTCCGGAGCGCATTCCCGAATATATCGCGCGCGCTAAAGACAAGGACGATCCGTTCCGCCTGATGGGCTTCGGTCACCGCGTCTACAAGAATTACGACCCCCGCGCGACCGTGATGCAGAAGACCGTGCGCGAAGTGTTCGACGCGCTGAAGGTCAACGACCCTGTGTTCGAAGTCGCTCTGCAGCTTGAGGAAATGGCGCTCAGCGACCCCTATTTCATTGAGAAGAAGTTGTTCCCGAACGTCGACTTCTATTCGGGCGTGATCCTGTCGGCGATCGGTTTCCCGACGACGATGTTTACCGCTCTCTTCGCCCTCGCCCGCACCGTCGGCTGGGTCGCGCAGTGGAACGAAATGATCTCGGACCCCGCACAGAAGATCGGCCGTCCGCGTCAGCTCTACACCGGCTCCACGCATCGTCCGTTCGTTCCGGTCGACAAGCGCTAAGCAAGGTTTCTAGCGAAAATTCCAACGGCGGCGCAGGGCAACTGCGCCGCCGTTTCGATTCAGGCGTCGCGCGCCGGCAGGCTCAGCGTGAAGCGCGCGCCCTGTCCCGGCGCGCTTTCGACCGTGAGTTCCCCATCCATCGCACGCGCCAGCCGCCGCGCGATATAGAGGCCAAGCCCCGATCCACCGCTGTCGGTGCGGCCTAGCCGCTCGAACTTCTCGAACACCACCGCCTGCTGCTCGCTCGAAATCCCCTGCCCCTGATCAGCGACGGTCACCATCGCGCGATCACCCTCACGGTCGACGCGGATCCATATCAGCGAATTTTCGGGCGAATAGCGGATGGCATTGCCGACGAGGTTCAGCAAAACCTGCAGCACGCGCCGGAACTCGCCGGTCGCGGGCATCTTGTCGTCGACCCGCGGGGCATCGATGCGGATACCCTTTTCCTCTGCCTTCATGCCGAGCAGGCCGACGGTGCGGCGCGCAAGATCGCCAAGGTCGATCTCGTCCTCCGCTGCCCTGAAACCGGGGCGCTCGATATTCTGAAGATCGGCCAGATCGTCGACCAGCCCCAGAAGATGGCGACCAGCGTGGGCGATATCGCCGGCATAGCGCGCATAATCGGCGCGGATCGGCCCGTCGAACTGGCCGTGGATTGTCTCGGCGGTGGCGATGATGCGGCTGAGCGGACCGCGCAACGCGCCATCGATCCGGCGTCCGAACTGCGGATCGGACAGCGGCAGCGAACCAAACGCCGGATCGGCGAGCGACGCCGTCGCAGCGCTGGCACCGGGACCCGCAGTTGCCACAGCATCCTGTTCGATCGCCGCTGCACCGCGGAAGCCCGTAAAGCGCCCAGTCGCGTCGAACAGCGGGTCACCCGACAGGGTCATCGCCACGCGCGCTCCCTCACCTTCCGCCCGGACGCGCTGACCCTCGAAATGCGTCTGGCGGGCAAGCGCGCGCAGCACCGGGAAGCGCCCTTCCCCGTCGGGCTGAAGCTCGAACAATTCAGAGAGCGAGCGCCCTTCCCACTCGACCGGAACCGGCGGCGAACTTTCGGCCCGATGCAACGCGACCATCCGCAATTGCTGATCGCACTCCCACGCCCAGCCCTGCGGCGCGATGACGGCATCGGAAACCGTTGTCCCATGCGGCAAGGGAAGCGGCATCGGCCCGGCGCGCCAATCGCTGATTTCCAGGCTGGCGCCTTCCGCATCGGGAAGGATGCGGACCAGTGCATGAATGTCACTATGATCGTCGGCGGTATAAAGCGGGCGCGAAATGTCGCGTTGCAGCCGCTGCGCCAAAGCCACGAGTCGCGCCAGATGCGGCAGCGCCAGCGGCTTTCCGATTCCCGCGCCCGCACGCTGCTGAAGCCGCAGCAAGGGCGCATCGGCGCTGACGAGTATCCCGCTGCCGTCGAGGCGACCGCGAATGAGGCGCTCGCTCATCGGGCGCCCTCTCCGGTACGGCCGGGCAAGGCGGCAAGCGACGCCTCGAGCGGCGCCAGTGATGCGTGGTCCAGTCGAAGCGGCGCCAGCAGCGCCGGCAGCGCGGCAGGCTCCGCGCTCAGCAACGCGAGGGCCATGTCCGAATAGGACCGGCGGCTTGCCGTCGCGGCAAGCGCGATCAGTGCCAGCCAGTCGTGACGCGCAATCGCGGTCGCAGCCTCTTCCGCAGTCGCCTGTGCATTGAGCGCCGCGTGATAGTCCGCTGCGGCACGATCAAGGCCCTGCGATGCCATGCGGCGGTCGAGCGCATGCCCGACAAGATCGTCCGGAGCGGCCGCGCTCGCTTCCGGACGCTGCGTCCGCCATGCGGCGATATCGCGCAGGAGCGCGCGCAAAAGTTCGGGATCGACGTCGGCGAGCGCGATACGCGGATGACCATGGCCGTCGAAGCGACGGCGATCCGCGATCTGCAAAGCCAGGTAGGCGCGATCGGCCTTGCTATCTTCGGCGCTATCTTCGGCCGCCACTTCTGTGCCTTGCGCTTCCATCGCCTCGCTATCGTCGTCCGACAGAGCAGACGGGACGACCATCCGCATCGCGGAATATTCGCGCCAGCGATGCTCCTCGGCGCGCGCGAAGCACGCCGCCGCGAGACGCCCGGCCGTCGGCACGCCGCTATCGAGCCAGTCGTTCCACAGCAGCGCGGTATCGATTTCGCCATCGAGCGCTTTCGCCGCATCGACCACCAGTCGCCGCGCAATGCCGAGCGACAGCGCGCGCTGTTCTTCGGTCAGCCGGTCCGCCATCGGCCGTGCCAGATAATCCGCAAGCTCGCGCAGGCGCGCCGACAGCGTCGGCGACGGCGGATCGATGCCGGGCGAGGTGAAGGATTCAGCCATGCCCGCCCGCGATAGCAGCATGTCGTTAATAGGCGTTAAACCTTGAAGCGCATTGTTTTAACGCGCCTCCGGACGCCGCGCGAGGCGCAGCCAGAGCAGTATCTGGAGCAGCGCCAGTAGCGGCAGGATCGCAAACATCAGCGTGGCGAAGTCGAACAGCAGCGCCGGGACCAGCATGATCCACGCCTGATCTGCATCGGGCAGCAGCCAATGAAACCGGCGCCTTTCCCCCGAATCCTCATAGAGCGCCCGGGCCAGCAGGATGGCGGCCGCCAGGCAGGGCGCCAGCGCGGCTTCCGAAAAGCGCGGCATCAGATGGTCAGCCCCCCCGAGCGAGAGCAGCCAGGGGTAGCCAGCGAGCAGCAGCCAGCCGAAAACCCGTATGATGTCGCGTACGCGGTCCTGCGCTGCGCTCTCCGCTCGAAACGCCGACAGAAAGCGCATAGCAGCGAGACCGAGCCCACCGAGAATCGCTACGATCGCGCCTGCTGCGGCAAGGCCGCTACCCGCCAATAGGGCGACCGAAACCCACAGAAGGGCTGTGATATAAGGCAGGTAGCGCGCGGTCTTCGGAGATTTCACCAATAGCGGCCCGGCCAGACGCACAAGCGGCATCATGATCGCCGATCGGCCAAGGCCCATGCCGCCATATTCGACCTGCTGCAGGCTCGATTGCTCGATCAACGCGGCCGTCGGCAGGTCGGTGACGATCGCAATCTCGCCCTGCTCGAACAGCGCCGGCTCGCAAAAGAGCCGCCGCGACCCCGCCTGGACGGCGAGCCGCAGCAGCGTCAGCATCATGTCCCATTCGCCGGGCATGGCCGCAAGTTCGGCGACCATCGGCTGCGAGATCGATGCCAGACCACCCCAGCGCCGCGTCGCGTCGATCCGCTCGAACCCCTGCGTCAGCACCGTGTCGCCAGTGACGAGGATCGCGGGAGACCCAGGCTTGGCGATCGCCGCATAATGCGTGCCCCCCGCGCGAAGCCCATCAGCGACAAGAATGATGCGGTCATCGGCCTCGACAAGCGGGACAAGGTCGGCGGCTGCACGGACCGGCGTCACCTTCATTCCGCGACGGCGGATGCGGTCACAGGTCGCGAGCAGATCGGCGGGCACGGCCGCCACGGCAATCGTGATATGCGTCACGCCCACATCGGCAAGGCGCGCCGCCTGCCGCTCGATCAGCGTTTCTCCGGCCACGGTGACGAGCGCGCGCAGGCCGCCGTCGGGCAGCGTCTCGCTGGCACCAACCAGCGCGATCAGGGCCACCGGCGCCCCCCAGGCAGGCTCTTGGTCATCGGCGCGCAGCTTTAGGGGCAGGCGCGCGATTGGCAAGCCGCGTTTCCGGTTCCTTTTTTCCGCTCCCCTGCGTTAGCAGGCGCCCTCGACGACGCGTTGGATATGCACCCTGGCCCTTGCCAGAGAGAAAGCGTCTGCGCTTGAGGCAGAAAGCCCTCTCGACGGGCGCCATGACGTCGCGATAAGCCATTGGGAAACAGCCATTTCCATATCTGCGATCGCGGGCTCGATCGCTACAAAAAATATCCCGGAAAATGACCGAATCGCTGGCCTTTCCTGCCCCCATCGGCTAGGTCGAATCCATCTCCCGATAAGTAGAAAAAAGGCCGGGTTTTGACCGAAGAAAATACGCCTGTGCAGCCGTCCGACGACGGCATTTCGCCGATCAATATCGTCGACGAAATGAAGACCTCTTACCTCGATTACGCAATGAGCGTGATCGTCAGCCGCGCGCTGCCCGACGTGCGCGACGGCCTGAAGCCGGTACATCGCCGCATTCTCTATTCGGCCTTTGAAAGCGGCTATGTCGCGAGCAAGCCCTATCGCAAGTCGGCGCGCATCGTCGGCGACGTCATGGGTAAATATCACCCGCACGGCGACAGTTCGATCTACGACGCACTCGCCCGGATGACCCAGGACTGGTCGATGAGCGTTCCGCTGATCGACGGCCAGGGCAATTTCGGTTCGATGGATCCCGATCCGCCGGCGGCGATGCGCTACACCGAATCGCGCCTTGCAAAGCCGGCGATCACCTTGCTCGACGATCTCGACAAGGACACCGTCGATTTCCAGCCCAACTACGACGGCTCCGAAAGCGAGCCGACGGTGTTGCCGGCGCGCTACCCGAACCTGCTCGTCAATGGTGCGGGCGGCATTGCAGTCGGCATGGCGACCAATATCCCGCCGCACAATCTCGGGGAAATCATCAACGCGACCCTCGCGACGATCGATAATCCCGCAATTACGCTCGAAGATCTGATGGCGATCGTCCCCGGCCCGGATTTCCCGACGGGTGCGATGATGCTGGGCCAAGGTGGTGCACGCAACGCCTATCTGACCGGCCGCGGCTCGATCATGATGCGCTCCACGCATATCATCGAGGAAGGCAGAAACGACCGGCAATCGATTGTTTTGACGTCAATTCCTTTCCAGGTCGGCAAGTCGGGCCTGGTCGAGAAGATCGCGGAGGCCGCGCGCGACAAGCGCATCGAAGGCGTCGCAGATATTCGCGATGAATCGAACCGAGAGGGCGTGCGCGTTGTCATCGAACTGAAGCGCGACGCGACGGCAGAGGTCGTTCTCAACCAGCTCTGGCGGCACACGCCGGCCCAGTCCAGTTTCCCGGCCAACATGCTCGCCATCCGTGGCGGCCGCCCCGAAATGATGGGCCTCAAGACCATCCTCGAGGCGTTCATCACCTTCCGCGAGGAAGTGATCACACGGCGCTGCAAATTCGAATTGGGCAAGGCCCGCGACCGCGCGCACATTTTGCTCGGCCTCGTCGTTGCGGTCAGCAATCTCGACGAAGTCGTCCGTATCATTCGCGGCTCATCGAGCCCGGCGGCCGCCCGCGAAGCCCTGCTTCTCCGCGAATGGCCGATCGGTGAAATCGCACCTTACATCCGCCTCGTCGAAGCGATCGAAGGCGAACTCGACGACAGCTCTGCCTATCGCCTTTCGGAAATTCAGGTGAAGGCGATCCTCGACCTGCGCCTTCACCGCCTGACCGCGCTGGGTCGCGACGATATCGGCAAGGAACTCAGCGAGCTGGCGGCCGAGATCGAGGAACTGCTTTCGATCCTCGCCGATCGCGCAAAGCTCTATGCCGTGATGCGCGAAGAGCTAGTCGCGGTGCGCGACGAATTTGCCAAGCCGCGCAGAACTCTCGTTGCACCCGCCGCCGACGGCATCGATGACGAGGATCTGATCGAGCGCGAGGAGATGGTCGTGACCGTCACCCTCGACGGCTATATCAAGCGCACCCCGCTGGACACTTTCCGCGCCCAGCGCCGCGGCGGCAAGGGCCGCGCCGGCATGGCGACCAAGGACGAGGATGTCGTGACCGAGCTGTTCGTCACCTCGACGCACACGCCGGTGCTGTTCTTCTCGACGCTCGGCAAAGTCTATCGCATGAAAGTATGGCGCCTGCCCGAGGGCGGACCCGCCACGCGCGGCCGTCCGATGGTCAACTTGCTGCCGCTCGGCAAGGACGAGACGATCTCGACCGTGCTCCCGCTGCCCGAGGATGAGACCGAATGGGGCAAGCTGCACGTCATGTTTGCAACCGCAAAGGGCAATGTGCGTCGTAACAGCATGGACGCCTTCACCAACGTGCCCTCGAACGGTAAGATCGCCATGAAATTCGAGGGTGAGGATGAGGATGACCGGCTGATCGGCGTCGCTCTTCTCGACGAAAGCGATGACGTCCTGCTCGCGACGCGTCAGGGCAAAGCGATCCGCTTCGCCGGAGACGACGTCCGCGAGTTCCAGAGCCGCAATTCGACCGGTGTGCGCGGCATGCGCCTCGCCGATGGCGATGAGGTCATTTCACTGTCCATCCTGCACCGCGTCGGAACCGACAGCGAAGAACGCGAAGCCTATCTGCGCGCCGCGCCTTGGAAGGATAATGAGAACGAACCGACGCTTGATGGCGAGCGCATGGCTGAACTCGCTGCGCGCGAACAGTTTATCCTCACCATCTGCGCCAACGGCTATGGCAAGCTGTCGTCGGCTTATGAATACCGCCGCACGGGCCGTGGCGGTCAGGGGATCACGAACATCGACAATATCGCCCGCAACGGCCTTGTCGTCGCAAGTTTCCCTGCCACCAAGGCGCATCAGTTGATGCTTGTCACCGACCAGGCCAAGCTGATCCGCATGGGACTCGACTCGATGCGCGTCATTGGGCGCGGTTCGGCGGGGGTACGCCTGTTCGACGTCGCCAAAGACGAGCATGTCGTCTCGGCCGCGTTGATCGAGGACAGCGACGAGGAAGAAGCTGACGGCGCAGAAACCGTAGCCGAAGCCCCGGCAACGGAGACTCCGTCGGAATGACCGCGAAATCGGCCTTCAAGGTGCTGACGGCACAGCAATGGGCTGATTTCGAGCGCGAGCGCGTCTTCCGCGGCGCACCGGTGGATATCGCCGACGGCTATATCCACCTGTCGACCGCGGAGCAGCTTGAGGCGACGATCGCGAAATATTTCGCCGGCCAATCGGGCCTGATGATCGCCGAGGTGGATTTGACCTGCCTCGGCGACGCGATCCGCTGGGAACCCGCACGCGGCGGTGCCCTGTTTCCGCATATCTATGCCGAGCTGCCGATGCACGCGGTGATCGGATTGCAGCGGCGGGCGTGACGGTTCCTGGCCGTCACACGGGCTCGTTACAGTCTGCAAAAGCCGCAACCGCATCCTTGCTCCGCTGGCTCGCATAGACGGCGATGAAGCCTAGCGCTGAGGTCATCGCACCTGCGACGGCGACCGCCGGATAGCCGAAGCCGCTGGCGATCACACCGCCCCCCAGCCCGGCCCCGATCGCGTTGCCGAGATTGAATGCGCCGATGTTCATCGATGAGGCGAGATTCGGCGCTTGCGATGCGGCCGTCATCACGCGCAATTGCAGCGGCGGAACCAGCGCGAAGCTGGCGACGCCCCAGATAAACACGAGGATCGCCGTCGGCACCTTGTATGGCATCAGCAGCGCGAGCGCGAGGAGCGTGGCAGACAGGGCCGCCAGCGTCACCAGCAGCGTCCGGTCGACAGACCGGTCGGCATAACGCCCCCCCAGCCAGTTCCCGATCGTCAGACCGACACCATATGTCACCAGCATCGCGGTGATGAAACCGATCGAGGCACCGGTCTCGTCGCGCAGGATCGGCGCGATATAGGTGAATACGGTAAACATCGCACTCGACCCGAGCACGGTCAGACCGAGCGCGCCAAGGACATCGCGGCGAGCGAGAACGCCCAGTTCCGCCCGCACATCGCCGCTGTCCGGAGCGGACATCGCGGGAAGGGTGACACGGAGCGCGGCGATAGTCAGCAACCCCAGCGCCGATATGCCCCAGAAGGAGGCCCGCCAGCCAAGCACCTCGCCCGCCCAAGTTGCCACCGGGACACCGACCACATTGGCGATCGTCAGTCCCATGAACATCGCAGCTACCGCCGCGGCGCGGCGCTCGGGCGGCACCAGACTGGCCGCCACGACCGATCCGACACCGAAGAAGGCGCCGTGGTTGAGCGAGGTAACGATACGCGCCGCAAGCAACATTCCGTAGCTCCCCGACATCGCGGCAAGCAGGTTGCCGATCGTGAAGATCGCCGCGAGAGCGATCAGCAGGGTCCGGCGCGGCACCCTGCCCGTCGTCAGCGTCATCAGCGGAACGCCGAGCACTACGCCGAACGCATAGGCGCTGATCAAAAGCCCGGCCGACGGAATCGAGACGTGAAGATCCTGCGCAATGACGGGAAGCATTCCCATCGGCGCAAACTCGGTCACGCCGATACCGAAAGCGCCGGTCGCCAGCGCGAGAAGCGGGGCACGGCCGCCACGGGCCACGGCATTGTCAGTGTGCATCGGATAATCTTTCAATCTGCAAGTTGAGCGCATAAATGGCCAAAGGATATCTCATAAATAAGCGCATCTGCACGCGAAGGATTTTTGCTTTGAACGCACAAATATATTCACGGAGCGATCGTGCGCGCGAGATGGAGATGTTCTCGGCCGTCATAGCAACCGGCAGCTTTTCCGGCGCGGCGCGGCATCTTGGGCTTACCCCTTCCGCTGTCAGCCGGGCAATCGACCGGATCGAGGCGCGACTTGGCGTAAGATTGATTCTCCGGACAACCCGGGCCTTGCGGCTCACCGCAGAGGGTCAGGCCTATCTGGGCGCTGCGCGACGCATCATCGCCGACCTCGACGATGCCGAGCAGGCCATCGCCGATCAGGGCGCGCCGCGCGGCCGCCTGCGGGTGAGCGCGGCGCTCTCGCACGGCCGGCTATGCATTGTGCCGCTGCTGGGGGAGTTTGCGGAGGCTTTTCCCCATATCCTTGTCGATCTCGCCCTCGCTGATCAGATTGTCGACGTCGCGGGGGGTCAGGCCGATGTCGCCATTCGCTTCGGCCCGCTAGCGGACAGCGGGCTCACGGCACGCAAACTGGGTACGAACGGGCGGGTTATCGTTGCATCCCCGCGCTATCTTGCGCGCCATGGAAACCCCTCTGCTCCCGAGGATCTGTCGGCGCACAATTGCCTCAACTTCAACTTTCGCCGAGCCGAGCCGGTTTGGCCGTTCCGGCGCGACGGCGTCGATTTCGCATTGAATGTCCACGGCAATATCGAAGCGAATAATGGCGAGACGCTTGCGCAGCTTGCGGCTGCAGGGGTCGGGATCGCGCGGGTCGGAACGTTCAGCGTCGCAGAGGAAATCGCCGACGGAAGGCTCGTGCCTTTGCTGCAGTCCTATAATCCGGGCGACGTCGAAACGGTCCATGCCGTATTCGTCGGCGGCGCAAATACGCCCGCACGCGTGCGCGTGTTCGTGGACTTTCTGGCTGACAAACTGCGCAGTTGACCGCTCCGGCGGCTCCCATTGACCCGGCTCGCCAATGGGCGCAGCATCGCTCGATGACACTCACGATCATCCCCAGCGGTCAGGCCTGCGGCGCGCGCGTGACCGGTATCGATCTGACCCGGCCGCTCGACGCCGGGACCATTGCGGAGATCCGGGCCGCATGGCTCGACCATCATGTCCTGTCCTTCCCCGGCCAGAAAATGAACGAGGACGATCTCGAGCGTTTCACCGGCTATTTCGGCGGCTTCGGCGACGATCCCTTCATTCGCCCCATTCCCGGCCACGATCATATCATCGCGGTGAAGCGCCGCGCCGATGAAACCGCGCCGCTCTTCGCCGAGAACTGGCACAGCGACTGGAGCTTTCAGGAACGCCCGCCGGCGGGCACCTGCCTCTTCGGCATCACCATCCCGCCAGTGGGCGGCAACACCGAATTTTCGAATCAACATGCCGCGCTCGACGCGATGCCGGCCGATCTGCGCGCGCGCGTCGAGGGGCTGCAAGCGATCCACAGCGCGCGCAACGGCTATGCGCCCACGGGCATGTATGGCGCGGCCGACAAAGGGCGCAGCATGGACATCCGCTCGGACGACGAGGCGCTGGAAACGCAGTTCCACCCCTTCGTCCGCGAGCATCCAGAAACCGGCCGCAAGGGCCTGTTCGGCTGCGCGGGCTATATCATCGGCTTCGACGGGCTCGACGATAGCGAGAGCCTGCCGCTGCTATACAATCTCATCCAGTGGCAGGGGCGCGAGGAATTCCGCTATTCGCACCAATGGGAGCCCGACATGCTGGTGATGTGGGACAACCGCTCGGTCCTCCACCGCGCGACCGGCGGCTATGACGGCTACGACCGCCTGCTCCACCGCACGACGATCGCTGCGTGGGACGGGACCTAGGCTTTCGCTTCCTTTGCCAGCGTACTGACAACGCCCCACGCGATCAGCGCCTGTCCGCCGAAGTAGAGCGGCCAGACGAGCCACATCGTGACGTCCTTCGACAGCACACTGCCCTCGCTCGCAAAAATGAAGAGGTCGCTGGCGAGGAACAGCATCGCGCCGATCCCGGTGCGATAGCGCGGGAAGCGGCTGGTCCAGGCGGCGGCAGCCATCGCGGCGACGAACAGCGAATAGACCGCCGCGTGCCACCAGCCCGGCTGCGGGCTGAGCATCCCCCATACGATCGCCAGCGTTGCGGGCATAGTCAGCCAGCCGAGCAGCCGCTGCGACGGCGTCATCGTCGCGCGCCGGTTGAGCAGATAAAGAGTGATCGCGATAATATGTCCGACCGCAAAGGCTGACGCCCCCGCGATGAGTCCCTTGGCGTCAAGCAGCCAGTCACCGAGCGCGCCGAAGCCAAGCACCGCCGCGATCAGCCAGCCGTTCTTCTCTCGCGCGTTCGCCGCCGCCCAGACCGCGAGCAGGCCCACGCCGCTCGTCTTCCAGGCCCAGGTCGCGGGGCCGTCGAGCCGCTGGAACACGGCGATGAAGAAGCTGATTCCGCCCAGCTGCGCGAGCCACCACAACCACCGCGCCCGATCCCAGCCTGCTTCACCCATGCTCCGCCCCTTTGCATCTTGCACGCAACCGGCCTAGTGCGCGGCAGATCAATCGCAAGTCAATGGTTAGGGTAAATGGTGCACGACGTTCATATCATCGGCGGCGGCCTTGCGGGCTCCGAAGCGGCGTGGCAGCTCGCGGAGGCCGGATATCGTGTGCGCCTGTCCGAAATGCGCGGCGCCAATTTGCCGGGAGGGGGCGACATGACCCCCGCGCATCAGGGCGATGCTCTCGCCGAGATGGTGTGTTCGAACAGCTTCCGCAGCGACGACGGTGACAGCAACGCCGTCGGCCTGCTCCATCGCGAGATGCGTACGCTGGGCTCCATCATCATGCGCGAGGCCGACGCGACCAAGGTGCCCGCGGGCTCGGCGCTCGCGGTCGACCGCGACCTTTTTTCGGGCGGCGTCACGAAAGCCCTCGCCGACCATCCCAATGTCACCATCGTCCGTGAACGTGTCGATACGCTGCCGGACGAGGGGCTGACGATCGTCGCCACCGGTCCGCTGACCGCCGCCGGCCTCGCCGAAAGCATCGGCGCCGCAACGGGTAAGGACGCGCTCGCCTTCTTCGATGCGATCGCGCCCATCGTCTATCGCGACAGCGTCGACATGGATGTCGCATGGATGGCGAGCCGCTGGGACAAGGTCGGTCCGATCGGCGACGGCAAGGATTATATCAACTGTCCAATGGACAAGGACCAGTATCACGCCTTCGTTCAGGGTCTCATCGACGGCGAAAAGACCGACTTCAAGGACTGGGAAAAGGACACGCCCTATTTCGAGGGCTGCATGCCGATCGAGGTGATGGCCGAACGCGGCGTCGAAACCCTGCGCTTCGGCCCGATGAAAGGCGTCGGCCTCGACAATCCGCGCACCGGGCGCTGGCCCTATGCGGTTGTCCAGCTCCGCCAAGACAATGCGCTCGGCACGCTGTGGAACATGGTCGGCTTCCAGACCAAGCTGAAGCATGGCGCGCAGATCGAGCTGTTCCGCACCATTCCCGGGCTCGAAAAGGCCGAATTCGCGCGCCTCGGCGGCCTCCATCGCAACAGCTTCATCCGCTCGCCCGAACTGCTCGACCAGCAGCTCCGCCTGAAGTCGGCACCGCATATCCGCTTCGCAGGCCAGATCACCGGCTGCGAGGGCTATGTCGAGAGCGCCGCGATCGGCCTCGTCGCCGCGCGTTTTGCGATTGCCGAGCTCGGCGGCCGCGCCCTGCCCCCGCCGCCGCCCGAGACCGCGCTCGGCGCGCTCCTCGGCCATATCACCGGCGGCGCCGACGCGTCATCCTACCAGCCCATGAACGTCAACTTCGGTCTGTTCCCGCCGCTCGCGGACGACGTGCGGAAAAAGGATCGCAAGCTGGGCTATACCCAGCGGGCCGGAACGGCGCTGGCGGAATGGATGAAGCAGGCAGACGGTATCCCCGCCTAGCAATTGCACTTCGGCTTCGCGACACGCTTCGGCGCGGTCGTCGCGAATTCGGCGCGGGTCAGATCGCCAGACTTGTCGCCGTCAGCCTTGGCAAAGCGCTCACCCGTCGCTGCCGCCCATTCCTCGAAGGTCAGCAGATTATTGCCGTCCTTGTCGAGCTTGCGGAATGCCGCGGTGCGCGACGACATCAGCTCGACGCGGCTGATCCGGTCGTTGCGGTCGCGGTCGAACCGGTTGAAGCGCCGCTCCTCACGCGATGCCTCTTTCGCCGCGGGAAGCGCTGGTGGCGCCGGACCGCGCTTCGGCGCGTTGGCACCCGCTTGCGGAATGGCGGGGAGCCCCGGTGGAGGGTCGGGCAACACCTCCTCTTCGGCGATCTGCGTATACCCCTTCCACATGAAAAGCCCGCCAGTGAGCAGGAGTGCGCTCGCGACGCCGCCGATCAGGAATCTGGAAACCGTCATATGTCCCTCCACCCGTCAGACCTGCTATCATGGCAGACGCAAGACCAGCAACAGACGCCGCCAATTCGGTCCTAAATGTTGATCGGAAAGATTGTTCAAAATAGCACGCGCAATTGCTATATCCGATCAATGCAAAACTACCTGCCCTCGCTGAAGCAGATGCAATATCTGGTCGCGCTCCATGAGCACGGCCATTTTGGCCGCGCCGCCGACGCCTGCAACGTAACCCAGTCGACGCTCTCGGCCGGCATCCGCGAGCTTGAGACGTTGCTCGGCCAGACACTGGTCGAACGCACCCGCCGCGTCGTCCGCTTTACCGCGCTCGGCAACAAGATCGTAGACAAGGCGCATCGCGTTCTGCGCGAGGCCGAGGAACTGGCGGACATGGCCGCCGCAGCGGCAGCCCCACTTGTCGGGGAACTGCGGATGAGCGTCATCCCGACGATCGCACCCTTCCTGCTTCCCGGCCTGCTCCCGCAGCTCCGCAAGGAACGTCCGTCGCTGAAGCTGTTCCTGCGCGAGGAACCGAGCGCACAGGCGTGCGAGTCGCTTCACCACGGCACGGTCGACTGCGTGCTGCTCGCCCTCCCCTACGCCTGCGGCGACGTCGAGAGCGAAAAGCTGTTCGACGATGCGCTGTTCGTCGCCTTCCCTGGCGACCAGGCCGAAGACCTTCCCGCAATGGTCAGCGCCGATCAGATCGACCCTTCACAGATGCTGATGCTCGAGGACGGACATTGCCTGAAGGATCACGCACTCGCGGCGTGCAACCGGCCCGAGCTGCGCGCCGGCGCCCGCATGATGGGCACCTCGCTTCATACGCTGGTCCAGATGGTCGACAACGGCCTCGGCATCACGATGCTGCCGCAGATGGCGATCGAGGCGGGGATTCTCGATCATACCGACATCGACACGCGCCCGCTCGATTCGGACCACGACTGGCGCACCATCGCGCTCGTCTGGCGCAAGGGCAGCCCGCGCGCCGACGAGTTCCGCATGCTGGCGGATATCTTTCGCAAGCATAAGGCGAGCTAGGTCAGTCCCACCGCTCCGCACGGTCGCCGTCACTCTCGCGTGGCTCGACCCACCGGGTGCGGCCGTCGGCAAAGGTTTCGCGTTTCCACAACATCACATCGGTCTTGAGCCGGTCGATCAGGAATTCGGTCGCCGCCAGCGCCTCGGCACGGTGCGGACTGCTCGCGAGAACGAAGACGATGATTTCGCCCGGCGCCATTCCGCCGACGCGGTGGATAAGCGTCAGCGCCGAAAGCCGCCACCGGTCCGACGCCGCATGCGCCAGATCGGCCAGCCCGGCCTCGGTCATCGCGGGATGATGCTCCAGAAACAGCTCGGTCAGCCCGTCGTCGCCGCGCACCCGCCCGATGAAACTCGCGCTCGCGCCATGACCGCCCGCGTCGTGCAGATCGAATTCGGTGGGAAGGTCGATCGCTTCGGGCTGAACGATGACGCGGATCATCCGCCGGTCACCGGCGGGAACAAAGCGACTTCGCGCGCGCCGGCCAGCGGCGCATCGGGGCCCATCATGACGCCGTCGATCGCCACGCGGATCCGTTGCGGCTCGGCAAAGGCGACGGCCCCGCGGCCGTCGCGTTCACCGAGCCATGCGACAAGCGCGCCGACATCGGCCACATCGGCCGGCAGATCGATGACCTCGTCGGCCACTCCCATATGCTCGCGCACCCAGGCGAAATAGACGATGGTCAGCGCCACGGCGAGATCAATCCATATGCTTCAGGCCGACGCGCAGATAATCCCAGCCGGTAATGAGCGTCAGCACAGCGGCGCCCCATAGCGAAACCAGCCCCACGACCTTGATCCATTCCATCGCGGGCAGCGCGCCCGCCAGGATCAGCGCTCCGAAGGCGACAAGCTGAAACGTCGTCTTCCACTTGGCAAGCTGCGTCACCGGCATCGACACCTGCAGCGTCGCGAGGAATTCGCGCAGCCCCGACACGATGATCTCGCGCAGCAGGATCATCAGCGCCGCGATGACATGATAGCCGTTGATATCGCGCGTAAAGACAAGCAGCAGGATGACCGCGGCGATCATGATCTTGTCGGCGATCGGATCGAGGAAGGCACCGAGCCGCGATACGATTCCGCGGGCGCGTGCAACATAGCCGTCAAAATAGTCGGTAATGCCCATCAGGCAGTAGAGGCCGAAGGCGAGTGCATAATCGACCGGCTTCGGCTGCAACGAGCCCTCGGCCACACCGGGCCACAGCAGGAAAAGCAGGATGGGGACTGCAAATATGCGCGACAGCGTCAATATGTTGGGAAGGCTGAGCATGATTCCCGCAGGTTCGTCCGTTCCAAAATGGGCTTTGACCCCATCCGCCCTAACCGATAAGCCCCCCCGGCGACAACAAGATTGCCTTTGGGGGGATAATCCGAGGCGGGTGTTGTCGACATGTCGGGCTGAAAGAGTGGATTTTCAATGACCGGTTCCTTTGCGCTGATGAAGCAACGCCGGTTCCTTCCTCTCTTCGTCACCCAATTCCTCAACGCCTTCAACGACAATTTCTACAAGATGGCGGTCGTCATGCTGGCGACCTACGCGATCTATACCTCGCCAACCGACGTGGCATGGTTCAACGCGCTGGTCGGCGGACTGTTCATCCTCCCCTTCTTCCTGTTTTCCGCACTCGCGGGCCAGCTTGCCGACAGCAACGACAAGGCGGCGATGATCCGTATCATCAAGACCGCCGAAATACTGATCATGCTTGTCGGAGGCGTCGGCATATGGCTGCACAATGTGCCGCTGATGCTGGTTGCGCTGTTTTCGATGGGGATGCACTCGACCTTTTTCGGACCGATCAAATATGCGATCCTACCGCAGCATCTCAAGGAAGACGAAGTGCTGTCAGGCACCGGCTGGGTCGAAGCCGGCACTTATATCGCCATTTTGGGCGGGACGATCGCCGGCGGGCTGATCCATCCGAAGATTGCCATATTCGGGATCTTTGCCGTCGCCATCATCGGCCGGATCACCGCCTCCTACGTCCCACCCGCCCCGCCCGAAAAAGAAGCCGAGGGACTGGTCATCGACCGCAACGTCTTCCGGTCGTCGTGGCAGATCGTGAACGGCACGATGCATATCCCGCGTCTGTTTCTCGCGATCGTGTCGATCAGCTTCTTCTGGGCAATCGCTGCCATTCTGGCCGCGCAATTCCCGCCGCTGGTGAAGGATACGCTGGGCGCCGACAACACCGTCGCGACCGTGTTCACCGCAGTATTCTCGGTCGGAGTGGCGATCGGTTCGATCATCGTCAACCGGCTGCTGAAGGGGCATGTCTCGGCGCGCTATTCGCCGGGCTCGGTGATCGTCATGGGATTGTTCGTGCTCGACCTCTGGTGGGTTGTCGGCAGCTGGCAGCATGCCGACGCCAGCCTGATGAACTGGCGTGAATTCCTGTCGATCCGTACAGGCGACCGCATCATCTTCGACCTGCTCGGCATTGCAATCGCCGGCGGCATGTTCGTCGTGCCGCTCTATGCCTTTCTGACCACCACCGTCGCCAAGTCGCAGACCGCGCGCACGGTCGCGGCGAACAATATCGTCAATTCGGGCTTCATGGTCGCCGCAACGCTGTTACTCGGGGTGCTGATCGCGCTGGGGCTTACGATCGACGACACGCTGCTGATGGTTGCCGTCATGTGCCTGGTATCCGCATGGCTCGCCTGGAAACTCCATAAAGCCTGCGATTAAAGCAGGAACATCATCGTCGCGACGAAGAAGATCGCAAAACTTTCCAGAAACAGGCGCGTATCGCTGCCGCGTGCCCAGGGCGACGGCAACGCACGCTGCGTGCGCAACGCCTCGCGCAGTTCACCCTGCCAATCCTCGGGCGCGCTGAGCCGGGCGATCGCCAGCTGACGTGCACCATGCGCCCGCAGGCGTTCGCGAATGTCGATCTGTGCTTCCGAGTCCATACCCGGAAGTTAGGACGCGCTTAACGAGTCGATAAGGTTAAAAAAGCGTTAACGCCGGTCTGTCCCGGCGCGGGACGGATGGGCGCGCCTTGCTTAACCGCCCGGCATCGGGCGGATACGGACGCTGCGGCGATCGGCAACACCCTTCTGGAAAGACTTGCACGCCTGCGGACGCATCCGGGGACCGAGGCACAGGCGCACCTCGTCCAGCCAGCCGTCGCGATCGGTGCCGACCGCGATCATGCTCTCCTTCCACCCCGGATTGATCCCCGCAAAAGCGCGGCGGACGCTGCCTGCGGTCTGCGGCTTTGCAGCGAGCCGCTTCATGTCTGGAAAGCGGACGGTGCGAAAAAGGATTTCGGCGGCGCGGAAATAGGCGGCGGGATGCGGGCTCATGCAGGTGCCGTGCTTTGCCCACTCGTGCTGCAAGAGCTGCGCCGAGGGCGTCATGCAGAGATGTTTCTTCAATACCGGCTGCGGCACGATCTTCGCCGGGCGGCACCATTGCGGATAGCCGGGCGTGTTCGTTTCGGGCCAGAGCCCGTGCAAAACCCAGCCGAACCGCCCCTGCTTGCCCGAACACTGGAAGCCGTCGCGCGCATCTCTCGGATTGCGCACGCCCGCGCAATGCTGCGGCGACCAGCTCATTGACAGCAGATAACCGGTGATCGGCGGCTTGCGTACGGGATCACCCCGGCGCGGCTGCTCAAGGCGCGGGACGGGAATGCGGTCGGGAACCGAACAGGCCAGTGATTGCGCCTGCGCCGCGACCGGCGCGAGCATCAGCGCGGCCGCGCTAAGCCAGCGCAAAGTCGAGCCCGATGTCTGCTGCGGGCGCCGACTGGGTCAGGCGACCGACGGAGACATAGGTTACTCCCGTGGAACCGATCGCCCCGATCGTGTCGAGCCGGACCCCGCCGGAGGCCTCGGTCGGAACACGTCCGCCGACGATCGCGACCGATGCGCGCAAATCGTCGGGGCCCATATTGTCGAGCAGCAGGTGCGTCGCGCCTGCGGCGAGCGCCGGTTCGACCTGATCGACACGGTCGACCTCGACGATGATATTCTCGATCCCCGCGACGACCGCGCGGCGCACCGCTTCCTCGACCGATCCGGCGACCGCGACATGATTGTCCTTGATCATCGCCGCGTCCCACAGGCCCATGCGATGATTCTTCGCGCCGCCCGTGCGCGTCGCATATTTCTCCAGCACCCGCAGGCCGGGGATCGTCTTGCGCGTATCGAGCAGGGTCGCGCCCGTTCCCGCGAGTGCATCGACATATTGCCGCGTCATCGTCGCGATGCCCGACAGATGCTGCACCGTGTTGAGCGCCGAGCGCTCGGCGGTCAGCATCGCGCGCGCATTGCCCGACAGGCGCATCAGGTCGGTGCCCGCAGCGACCCGGTCGCCCTCGCCCGCCAGTATCTCGATCTCCATCGAAGGGTCGAGCGCGCGAAAGAACATCTCGGCGATCGGGAGTCCGGCGACAATGATCGCGTCGCGGCTGTCCATCACGCCAGAAAAGCGCGCATCGGCGGGAATCACCGCCATCGAGGTGATGTCGCCCCCCGACGCCATATCCTCCGCCAATGTGCTACGGACGAAGGCGCCAAGGTCGAAACCGGGAAGGAAAAAATCGCTCATGCGACGAGCGATAGAGGGGTGCCCGCGCAAATCAACTTGACGTTTACGTCAACTGGCGCTGACATGGCTGCAAATAACGAAATGGAGAGAGACGCCATGCAATCCCCGATCTGCGCGATGCTCGACATCGAATTTCCCCTGCTTGCCTTCTCGCACTGCCGCGACGTCGTCGTCGCGGTGTCGAAGGCGGGCGGCATGGGCGTCTTCGGCGCCGCCGCGCTACCGCCCGAACGGCTGGAAGAAGAGCTGGCGTGGATCGACGCGCACATCGGCGGTCGCCCCTATGGCGTCGACCTGATCGTCCCCAACAGTTTTTCGGGCAAGGGCGAAGCGCCTTCGGCCGGTGCCGCGAACATCCCAGAGACCCATCGCCAGTTCGCCGCCGACCTGCTCGGCAAGTTCGATGTCGATACCGACGGCCTCGAAGACGCGATGGAGGCACGGCAGAGCTTCGGCGACAATATGCATGAGGACGGCGCGGCGAAGCTGCTCGAGGTCGCCTTCCGCCATCCGATCAAGCTGATCGCCAACGCGCTGGGCGTGCCGCCACCGCTGATGCTCGAGCTTGGCAAGCACCACAATGTACCCGTCGCGGCGCTCGTCGGCACGCGCGACCATGCGCTGGCGCAGGTCCGCGCCGGCGTCGACATCATCGTCGTCGCGGGCGGCGAGGCGGGCGGCCATTGCGGCGAGGTCGCGACGATGGTGCTCGTCCCCGAGGTCGCAGCAGCGGTCGAGGCGGTCGGCGCCACGACGCCGATCCTTGCGGCGGGCGGGATCGTCACCGGGCGCCAGATGGCCGCCGCTATGGCGATGGGCGCACATGGTGCATGGTGCGGGTCGGTCTGGCTGACCACCGCCGAGGCAGAAACCAATCCGGTGGTGAAGGAAAAGATGCTCGCCGCCTCGGCGCGCGACACGGTTCGCTCGAAGAGCCGCACCGGCAAGCCCTCGCGGCAGCTGCGTTCGCCATGGACCGATGCATGGGAAGCCGATGGCGCGCCGAAGCCGCTGCCGATGCCGCTCCAGTCACTGGTCAGCGAACCCGCGCTGCGCAAGGTCGATAAATTATCGGAGGGCGGCCACGAAGGCGCGAAGGCGCTTGCAACCTATTGGGTCGGCCAGGGCGTCGGCCTGATGAACGAGGCGATGGGCGCCGGGCAGGTTGTCCAGCAGTTCAAGGAAGACTGGATCGCCGCGTGCGAGCGGCTCAACGGCTTTATAGGCGAATAAAAAAATCCCCGCCGAAGCGGGGATTTTCCTTTACTCGCTGACAGTCGCCTTGACGATCTTGCCGGGCTCGCGCGGCGGCTCGCCCTTAGGCAGCGCGTCGACATTTTCCATGCCTTCGATCACTTCGCCCCAAACGGTGTACTGCTTGTCGAGGAAGCGTGCGTCCTCGAAGCAGATGAAAAACTGGCTGTTCGCGCTGTTCGGGTTCTGCGCGCGCGCCATCGAGCAGACGCCGCGAACATGCGGTTCTGCGCTGAATTCCTGCTGCAGGTCGGGAAGCTTGCTGCCGCTCATCCCGGTGCCCGTCGGATCGCCGCCCTGCGCCATGAAACCGGGGATTACGCGATGGAAGACGACGCCGTCGTAAAAGCCTTCCTTGGCGAGCGTCGTGATGCGCTCGACGTGCAGCGGGGCGAGGTCGGGACGCAGGCGGATGACGACATCGCCGGTCGACAGCGAAAGGGTGAGCGTCTGATCGGACATGGTTTTGCTCCTTGGTTGGAATTTGGCGGTGCCATAGCCGCGCCGCGCCGCAAAGCCACGCACTAATTGTGGAAAAGCGGCGCGCGGCGTTGCCATCGCGCAGCCGCAGGACTAGGGGAAGGCACGGACGCCGCATTACCCAGGGAGGACCGCGATGGACAAACGCGAAGAGTCCCTCCCGCACGAGGATGCGGTGATCACCTACGATCGCGACATGGGCCGCGACCAGCCGCCCCGCGATACCGAAACCGAACTCGACGAAGACGACCGTCTGAAACCGGCGTTCGTTCGCGACGTAATCGACCTTGCCGAAGCCGGCGAGGTCGAGGCCGCCCGCGAACGGGTCGGCCGCCTGCACCCCGCCGACATCGCCGATCTGTTCGAACTTGTTTCGGACGAGGACCGCCCGCTGCTCGCGCACGTCTTGGGCGACATGCTGTCGGCCGACGTGCTCGCGGAAATGAACGACTATGTGCGCGAACGGTTGATCGACCTGCTCGCGCCCGAGCAAGTCGCCGAAATCGCGTCCGAACTCGATACCGATGATGCCGTCGCGATCATCGAGGATATGGAGGAGGACGACCAGCAAGCCGTCCTGCAGGCGATGGAGCCCGAAGATCGCGCCGCGATCGAGGACGCCCTCTCCTTCCCCGAGGAGACCGCCGGGCGCCTGATGCAGCGCGAATTTGTCGCGGTGCCGGAGCATGTGACCGTCGGCGACGTGATCGACCGCCTGCGCGAGGATGTCGACCTAGCCACCGATTTCTGGGAAATCTTCATCGTCGACCCGATGCATCGCCCGGTCGGAACCTGCCAGCTCAGCTGGATCCTGCGTGCACCGCGAGGCGTCGCGATCAGCGATGTCATGAAACGCGAGCAGACGCTGATCCCGGTCGATATGGATCAGGAAGAGGTCGCGCTGCGCTTTCAGAAATATGCGCTGATCTCGGCGGCGGTCACCGACAAGGCCGGGCGCCTCGTTGGCATGATCACGGTCGATGACATCGTCCACATCATTCAGGAAGAGGCGGGCGAGGATATCCTGCGCCTGTCGGGCGCCGGCGACGGCGACATCAACGAACCGATCGTCCTGACGATTCGAACCCGCCTGAGCTGGCTGGTCGTCAATCTTGCCACCGCGATGCTCGCCGCATCGGTCGTCGGCATATTCGAAGGCGCGATCGCCAAATTTGCGCTGCTCGCAGTGCTGATGCCCATCGTGTCGGGTATGGGCGGCAACGCCGGGACGCAGACGCTTGCGGTTACCGTCCGTGCGATCGCCACCAATCAGCTGACCGCGTCGAACACGCTGCGTATGATCCTGCGCGAATTCCGCATTGCGGCAGTAAACGGGCTGACGCTCGGCGTCCTGATCGGCACCGGAACCGCATTGATCTTCGGCAATCCGCTGCTCGGAATCGTCATCGCCTCGGCGATGTTGATCAACAATCTGGTCGCGGGTCTGGCGGGCATCCTCGTCCCGGTCACGCTCGACCGGCTCGACATCGATCCCGCCGTCTCGTCAGCGGTTTTCGTGACTACGCTGACCGATATCATGGGCTTCTTCTCGTTCCTCGGGCTCGCGGTGCTCAGCGGCCTTACGGCGATGAACTGATCAAAGCTCTGGAATCGAAGCGATTCAAAAGAATCGCGAAAAAAATTTCATCGCCGCAACTTTTTCCGGGAACTTATTCCCTCCGATGACCGTTTCCATTTCGAGCAGCGGTCATCGCCCCCCCGCAGCGCTGCTCAGCAACATTGGCCCGGCCCGCATTTCCCTCCCCCCCCCTCGAAAGCGTGCCGGGCCATTTTGCATCCAAATCCTGAGAGGTGACAAAATGACGAGTGCCCGTGTAATCCTCCTCACCCTGCTCGCCAGCTTTCTGGTCGCTGGCTGCAATACGGTGAAGGGTGCTGGCCGCGATATTGAATCGGTCGGTCAGGCAGGTAGCGACGCCATTCACTAATCGGGTTTTGCCCGCTTACGCCCAAAAATCCCTACTGGGCCTCTTCGAGAGGCTCGACAGGCGCCTCTTCGGCGCCTGTTTTGCGTTTGCGCTGGGTGAACCAGATCGCAACGATGGAAATCTCGTAAAGCAGCACCAGCGGAATCGCGAGAAGCAGCTGGCTCAGCACATCAGGCGGCGTGAACACCGCCGCGATCGCGAAAGCACCCACGATCATATAACGACGCGCGCTGATCAGTTGCTGGCGCGTCACCAGTCCTGCACGCTCGACCAGCATGAGCAGAATCGGCAGCAGGAACGCGACCCCGAACGCCATCAGAAACTGCATGATGAAGCTGATATATTCGCCCGTAGCCGGCAACGCTTCCTGCTGCACCCCGCCCAGATCGCGCTGAAAGCCGAACAGGAAGTGCAGCGCGGTGGGAATGGTGATGAAATAGGCAAAGCTGGCGCCCGTCGCGAACAGCACCGGCGTTGCGAACAGGAAAGGTAGCAGCGCCCGCTTTTCCTTGCGGTACAGCCCCGGCGCGACGAATTTCCACAGCTGGTTCGCGATCACCGGAAATGCCAGCATCATCGCGGCGAACAGCGCGACCTTCATCTCGACGAAAAACGCTTCCGTCGGCTTGGTGTAGATCAGCTTCTTCAGACCCGCTTCGATGAGCGGATGCACCAGCACGGTCAGGATGGCGCGGGCGAAATAGAGGCACAGCAGAAACGCCGCGCCAATTGCCAGCAGGGATTTCAGCAGACGCGAACGAAGCTCGATCAGATGATCGAGCAGCGGCATCTTGCCGCCCGCGCCATCATCACCTTCGGCCGTCGCCGGTGCTTCGGAGGTCATGGCAACGGTCCGTCGCGTGGCGGCACTTCGTGCGTTTCGGGCTTGGTCGCGGCAGCGGCAAAATCGGGGTTCTCCGGCGGCGGCGCGTCGGCAGCCTCGCCCTCCGCAGCGGCGGCGGGTGGCAGCAAGGGCGGTGTGCCCCCGCCGGCAACAGCGTCATCGGCGCGCGGGAATTCGCGCATAATGGCGTCATTCTGCGCGCGCCATTGCTTTTCGAGCTCTTCGAGCTCGGCTTCGCGCATCATCGTGTCGAGGCCCGAGCGGAAATGGCGCGCCATTCCACGCGCCTTGCCGACCCATTTGCCGACAAAGCGCATCGCCTTGGGGAGATCCTTGGGGCCGATAACCACCAAGGCCACCACCACGACGAGCAGAAACTCGGTGGGCGCGACATCGAACATGAACTAGTTTTTCCCCCGCAAGCGTCGCCCCGCGATCAGCGGGTTTCGGTTTCCGCGGTCGGTGTCGGGGTGGCGTCGGGCGCGCGCTGGCCATCGATCTGGCGCGGCGCGGGCGGCGGCACCGTGTCGTCTTCGGCCATGCCCTTTTTGAAGCTCTTCAGCCCCTTGGCGACGTCGCCCATCATGTCCGAGAACCGTCCCTTGCCGAACAGCAACAGGATGATCAGGCCCAAGACAAGCCAGTGAACGAGACTAAAGCTACCCATCTCAAAATCTCCTTGAGGCTCTCATCTAGGCCTCTTCGCCGTCTTTTACTAGGTCCAGTTCGTCCATTGCCTCGTCGAATGCGAGGTCGACGGGGTCGAGCAGGCCCGCTGCGCGCAAATCTTCGATTCCCGGCAGGTCCTTGCGGCTGGTGAGGCCGAAATGTTGCAGGAAGGCGTCGGTCGTCTTGTAAATCAGCGGCCGCCCCGGAACCTCGCGGCGCCCGGCGGGCGCGATCCACTCGGCTTCCATCAGTACGTCGAGCGTTCCCTTCGACGTCTGGACGCCGCGGATCGCCTCGATCTCGGCGCGGCTGACGGGTTCGTGATAGGCGACGATCGCGAGCACTTCGGCGGCCGCGCGCGACAGTTTTCGCGGGTCGTCGCGCTCGCGGCGGAGCAGATGCGCCAGATCGGCGGGGGTCTGAAAATGCCAGTGCCCGCCGCGCTCGACAAGTTCGATCCCGCCGCCCTCGTGACGCGCGGCAATCCTCAGGATGATCGCCCGCACGTCGCCCGGCGTCAGCTCGTCGCCCAGCCGTCCCGCCACCTGCCGCGCGTCGAGCGGCTCGTCGCTCGCGAACAGCATGGCTTCGATAGCGCGTTCGAGATCGTCGATCATGCTTGTGCAGCCTTCAGATACAGTGGTTCGAACGCGCCTTCCTGCTTCAGGTCGACGCGACCTTGCCGCGCAAGCTCAAGCGCCGCCACGAAGCTCGACGCGATCGCCGAGCGGCGCAGCGGCCCCTGATAGTCGGACGGCAAAAAATCGGAAAGCTCGGCCCAGTCGAGCCTGGCCCCAATCATGCGCTGCAGATGCTGGAGCGCGGCGTCAAGCGTGATCACGGGGCGCCGTGCGACCAGATGCACGACGGGTTCGGTGCGCAGCTTGACCTGCCCATAGGCCGACAGCAGATCGTAAAGGCTGGCGTCCCAGCGCCGTATCTTCACGTCGCGCAGCCCCTCGGGCTTCGCACGCAGGAACACGTCGCGGCCGACCCGGTCGCGCGCAAGCAGCCGCGCCGCCGCCTCGCGCATCGCGGCGAGCCGCTGAAGGCGCAATTGCAGGCGCAGCGCCAGTTCGTCGGGCGACGGTTCCTCGAGCGGATCCTTGGGCAGCAGGAGCGCCGATTTGAGGTAGGCGAGCCAGGCGGCCATCACGAGATAGTCCGCCGCCACCTCCAGCTTCGCGCGCATCTCGGCGATGAAATGTAGATATTGCTCGACAAGCTGGAGGATGGAAATCTGCCGCAAATCGACCTTCTGGCTGCGCGCGAGCGTCAGCAGCAGGTCGAGCGGCCCTTCCCAGCTTTCGAGATTGAGTTGCAGCGCATCTTCGCGCTCGGCTGTTGCCGGTGCCAGTTCGAATTCGAGCGGCAGCTCTTCCACGTAAGGGCTCAGGCCAGGGCGAACAGCGCGTCGCGCTGATCGACGAGCACCGCGAACTGCCGCGGATCATGATCGCCCGCGATCCGGTCCATCGCCCCCTCGAGCCGCGCCAGCGACAGCGTGCTGATCGGGTCCAGCGCCTCGGCGATGCCGATCATGTCGTCCATCTTCGCCCAGCAATTGAGCGCGATGTCGCAGCCCGCCGCGATCGCATCGGCGGCGCGCGACGGCACGTCGCCCGACAGCGCCTTCATGTCGAGATCGTCGGTCATCAACAGGCCGTGAAAGCCGACGCGCTGGCGGATGATCGTGTCGATCACCACGGGCGATAAGGTCGCGGGACGATCCGGATCCCAGGCGTCGAAAATGACATGGCAGGTCATCGCCATCGCCGCATCGCGCAGCGCCGCAAAGGGCGCAAGATCGCTCTGCAGGTCATGGTCCGATGCGGTGACCGTCGGCAGCGCCTCGTGCGTGTCGAGCATCGCGCGGCCGTGGCCGGGAATATGTTTGACGATGCCCACGACGCCGCCGTCCTGCAGCCCGCTGAGGATCGCGCGGCCGAGCGCCGCGACGCGCATCGGCTCGCTGCCGAGCGCGCGGTCGCCGATCACGTCGCTGGCGCCGGGCTGGCGCACGTCGAGTAGCGGCAGACAGTCGACGGTAATCCCGACCTCGGCCAGCATAGCCGCAAGCGCCATCGCGTTGAGCCGCGCTGCCTCGATCGCGCTGGCGGGCGCGCGCTCATAAAGGGCATCGAACGCCGCACCGCTCGGGAAATCGGGCCATTCGGGCGCCTTCATGCGCGCGACGCGGCCGCCCTCCTGATCGATCAGGATCGGCAGGTTCGCGCGGCCGTCAAGGCTGCGCAGGTCGTCGGTCAGACGCCGCAATTGCTCACGGTTTTCGATGTTGCGGCCGAACAATATATAACCCGCAGGATCGCTATCGCGAAAGAAAGCGCGCTCGTCGTCGGTCAGGGTCAGGCCCGAAAGGCCGAAAATAGCAGGTATCATCGTGCGTCAACCTCCATAGGTCGGCGCCCCCTCGTCATCAACATGGCATGCGAGAGGGAACGAACCAATGTCCGGTGCGGCAAAGCGGGCCGAATCAGCGGACGACGACGCAATTTTCACCCGCGACGCGCAATTTTCCGCACAGCGAGGCGGCGTTGGCGGCGCTTCCCGCCGATGCCCGCAGGCGATAGACCGTCTTGTCGCCAGACTTGACCGGCGACACCGACTTGCCGAGCCCGGCAAGATAGGGAAAGCGCTTCGACAAATTGGTCCAGGCGTTGCCCGCAGCCGCTTCGCTGCTGAAAGCGCCAAGCTGGATCGTCGCCGATCCGCCAGTCTGTGCGCTGTCCTTGGCGGCCGGCACGGCGGTCTTGACCGACATGGCCGCAGGTTTCGGCTTGCCCTTGTCGGCGGCGGCGATGCGCGCCGCTTCGGCCTTTGCCGCATTGGCCTTTTCGATGTCCCCCTTGGCTTTTTCGGCAGTCGCCGCGGCTTCGCGCTCGGCGGGGGTCACTGCGGGCTCTTCGGGCATACGGCTGGCATCGACCTTGCCGGACGGCTCCGCGCCCTCGGTTGCGGCGAAACTCGCGTCGCCCTCGCCCTCGAAGGTCTTTGCGCCATCGCTCTTCGGCGCGACCTTATAGTCGCCCTTCTGCGCCGCGATCAGCTCGCCCTGCCCGCGCGCGCCGCCGTTCTGGAGCCACCAGAGGCCGCCGAGAACCGCCCCGATCAGCAGCAAGCCGCCAAGGACCATGACCAGCAGACGAACGGGCGAAACCTCGTTATCGGCGTCATAGCCGTCGGCGGCCTCCAGCCAGGGCAGACGGTCTTCGTCTTCCAGGCCGAGCCCGGCATCGCCCTGACCCGCGTTGTTCTCCGCCATCAGTTCATCTCCTCGAGCGCCTCTACCCCCATCAGGTGGAGCCCGTTGCGGATAACCTGCCCGATTCCGTCGGCCAAATAAAGCCGCGTCGCGGTCAGTTCGGGGTCGTTTGCCAAAACGATACGCGCGCCGGGCTCATCGTTACCAAGATTGTACCAGGCGTGGAACGCAGCCGCGACGTCGCCAAGATAGAAGGCGATGCGGTGCGGTTCGCGCGCCAACGCCGCCGCTTCGACCAGCCGCGGGAACTGCGCGAGCAGCTTCACCAGCCCCAGCTCATAATTGCTCAGACGTTCGATATTCGGCGCGGGAAGCGAGATTCCGGCGTCGGCGGCCTTCTGGTGCAGCCGTGCGATCCGGGCGTGGGCATATTGCAGATACCATACCGGATTATCGCGCGACGCCTCGACGACCTTCGCAAAGTCGAAATCCATCTGTGCGTCGGCTTTCCGCGTCAGCATGGTGAAGCGCACCGCATCCTTGCCGACTTCCTCGACGATGTCGGCCAAAGTGACGAAATTGCCCGCGCGCTTCGACATCTTGAATGGCTCGCCATTCTTGAGCAGCCGGACCATCTGGACCAGCTTGACGTCGAATTTCTTGGTGCCGCCAGTCAGCGCCGCAACGGCTGCCTTGATCCGCTTGACGGTCCCGGCGTGGTCGGCGCCCCAGATATCGATCAGCTCGTCGGCGTCCTGCGCCTTCTGGAAGTGATAGGCGAGATCGGCGCCGAAATAGGTCCAGCTGCCGTCCGACTTCTTGATCGGACGGTCCTGATCGTCACCGAACTTCGTCGAGCGAAACAGCGGCAGCTCGACCGGCTCCCAATCCTCGGGCGTCTCGCCCTTCGGCGCTTCGAGTACGCCATCATAAACGAGATCATGTTCGCGCAGCCATTTCTCGGCCGCTGCGGGCTTACCCTCCGCCTGAAGCTCTGCCTCCGATGAAAAGAGGTTATGATGGATGCCGAGCTTGCCCAGATCCTCACGGATCATGTCCATCATCGCGCTGACCGCCTCGGCGCGGAACAGCCCCAGCCAAGCCTCTTCGGGCGCGCCGACATAACGGTCGCCATATTCGGCCGCCAGCTTCGCCGCGACGGGCTTCAGATAGTCGCCCGGGTAAAGCCCCTCCGGAATATCGCCGATATTCTCTCCCAGCGCCTCGCGGTACCGCATGTGCACCGAGCGCGCGAGCACATCGACTTGCGCGCCGGCGTCGTTGACATAATATTCGCGGATCACCTGATGCCCAGCATATTCGAGCAATGCCGCCAGCGCATCGCCGACGACCGCGCCGCGGCAATGGCCGACGTGCATCGGACCGGTCGGGTTCGCCGATACATATTCGACGTTGACGCGGCGCCCGTCGCCCATCCCCGAACGGCCATAGTCGCCGCCTTCGGCGTGGATCAACGCAAGCTCGTCGCGCCAGCTGCCATCGACGAGGCGCAGATTGATGAAGCCCGGCCCGGCGACGCTCGCTTCGGTCACTTCATCGAGCGCGCCGAGTTCGGCGACCAGCAGCTCGGCGAGCGCGCGGGGATTGGTTCCGGCAGGCTTGGCAAGCACCATCGCAGCATTGGTGGCAACATCGCCATGCGACGGGTCGCGCGGCGGTTCGACGCTGATCGCGCCGCGATCGAGGCCTTCAGGAAGCGCGTCACGCTGGACGAGCGTGTCGAGCGCGGTATTGATATGGTCGGAAAAGCGGCTGAACAGGGTCACAGCGGATCCTATCTTGGACGAAATCGGTTGGTGGGCGCCCTACCCCAGGTCGGGTAACGCGAAAAGCCCTGCGCCGCCCATATTGGCGCCGCAGGGCAAAAAGGGAAGCGAGCAGCGCGAAGGCGCCGCCGCACCTTTTATCGTCGGACGTTATATTCGAGCTGTTCTTGCGTCAGCTGGAAGCCGACCAGCAGTTCGAAGCTCGCGCGTTGCACCGCAGCGCGAACCTCTGGAATGCTCAGCGGGTCGATCGCAGCGTCTTCTTCGCCAGCCTTGCGGCGGCGGGTGATACGTTCCTGAATGTCGGCGGGCAAGGTTGCCGCCGTACGGTCGACATAGGCGGCCGCCTGTCCGTGGCCGGTACCGCGCACCTGCCCCTCGGCAAAGCTGACTGTGACCTGCCCGATGCGCTTGGCAACGACCGCAGTGCCGCCCTGAACGACGGTCGAGAAATAGGGCAAGGTCACCGTGCGCGCCGGTCCGGCGTCACGGCGCGTCGCCATCACGTCGAAGCTGGCGAGCTGGTAGACTTTTTCGCCCGTATCATTGCACTGGGCGGTCAGATTGGTCACCGTCGCGACAACATCGATCGCGCGGGCGTCGCGACTGGTCGCCGGGTCGAACAGCGTGATGTCGCCGGTGTAAGCGGGAACGGCAATCGCGGGGCAGATGTTGCGCGTCGCCGTAATGCCTGCGCCGCCGCCCGAAATAGCGACGTCATTGTCCTTGGCGCAACCGGCCGCCGTCACCATGGCTGCGGTTCCGCACAGCACGGCGATGATCTTTCGGGGCGAAGAGGACATGAACATCATAGAAATCGGGCTTTCCAAAACTCTGGCAGATGCATCGGACGGGTTATCCGAAACTCCATGCGCGCCGCTTCTTATCGGTGCGATGAACGAGGTGCAACAGGACGAAGCGCCTTTACCCGATACGCCTGACTGCGCTAGAGCGCGCGCATCATGAACGCTCCCCATTCCCCGGCGCGCCCGCAGGGCGACGAAAGCGCGGAACTCGCGGTATTAGTCGCGGCGCCGCGCGGTTTTTGCGCCGGCGTCGACCGTGCGATCCGCATTGTCGAACTGGCGCTGATCCGTTTCGGCACGCCAGTCTATGTCCGCCACGAAATTGTCCACAATCGCTATGTCGTGGAATCGCTGAAGGCCATGGGCGCCATTTTCGTCGAATCGCTCGATCAGGTCCCGGACGGCGTGCCGGTTGTTTTTAGCGCTCACGGCGTACCGAAAGCGGTCCCGGCGAAGGCCGATGCCCGCGGGCTCGACTATATCGACGCGACCTGTCCGCTGGTGTCGAAAGTTCACCGTCAGGCGGAACGCGCACATGAAACCGGACGCCACATCATCTTCGTCGGCCACGCCGGCCACCCCGAGGTCATCGGCACGCTCGGCCAGTTGCCCGACGGCGCCATGACGCTCGTCGAATCGGTCGACGATGTCGCGACGCTGGCACCTGCCGATCCCGACATGCTGTCGTTCCTGACGCAGACGACGCTGTCGGTCGACGATACGCGCGACATCGTCGCGGCGCTCCAGCATCGCTTTCCGTCGATCAGCGGACCGCGCGGCGAGGACATCTGCTACGCCACCTCAAACCGGCAGGAAGCGGTCAAGGCTATCGCCGACCGCTGCGACCGCATAATCGTGATCGGCGCGCCCAACAGCTCGAACAGCCTGCGTCTGGTCGAGGTCGCCGAACGGCTCGGCACGCCGGCCCACTTGGTCCAGCGCGGCACCGACGTCGATCCCGCCTGGCTCGACGGGATATCCACCCTCGGCATCACCGCTGGCGCGAGCGCCCCCGAAACGCTCGTTCGTGAAGTGATCGACGCGGTCGCAGCGCTCCGCCCGGTAGTCGAAGAGGTGGTCGTCACCGCCGAGGAAAATATGGTTTTCAAGCTCCCGCGCGGGCTCGAGCCGGCGACCCCCTGATGGCCGTCTATACGCATGTCGACCCCGACGACCTCGCCGGGCTCGTCACCCGTTACGACATCGGCACGGTGGTGTCCTGCAAGGGCATCGCCGAGGGGGTCGAGAACAGCAATTTCCTGCTCGAGACGAGCGGCGGGCGCTTCATCCTGACCCTCTACGAAAAGCGCGTGCAGGAAGGCGACCTGCCCTTCTTCGTCGATCTGCTCGACCATCTCGCGACCCGTAACTGCCCGGTGCCGGCGATGATCCGCGACCGAGACGGCGTCGCGATCCAGAGGGTTGCGGGCCGCGCAGCGTGCATCATCCAGTTCCTGCCGGGGATTTCGCTGACCAATCCGACGCCGGGTCAGTGCGAGGCTGCGGGCGCGTCACTCGGTACGATGCATCGCGCCGCCGCCCATTTCGCCGGCGGGCGCGAAAACAGCATGGGGCGCTTGCATTGGCGCGGGGTTGCCGAAGCGGCGGGCGATCTCGACGCGGTGATTCCCGGTCTGCAAGCGATCGTCGATGACGAGCTGGCCTTTTTCGAGGCAAACTGGCCCGAAGCCCTGCCCGCACACGTCGTCCATGCCGACCTGTTTCCTGACAACGTCCTGATGCTTGGCGAGACGGTCACCGGTCTCATCGACTTCTATTTCGCCGCGACCGATTTTCGCGCCTATGACGTCGCGGTCACGCATGCGTCATGGACGTTCTCCGCCGACGGAACCCGCTGCGACGCCGACCGCGCGCAGGCACTGATGCGCGGCTACGCCCGCGAGATCGCGTTGTCCGATGCCGAAATCGCCGCGCTGCCTTTGCTCGCACGCGGCGCGTCGCTGCGCTTTCTGCTGACCCGCGCGCACGACTGGATCCATACCCCGGCCGACGCGCTCGTCACCCGCAAGGACCCGGCGCCCTTCCTCAATCGTCTGCTCTGCTATCGCGCCGCCGACGCCGCCAGCCTGTTCGCGACCGCATGACCGAGGGACGGACGGTGATCGTCGCCACCGACGGCGCGTGCAAGGGTAATCCCGGCCCCGGCGGCTGGGGGGCGGTGCTGCGCTGGGGCGATGTCGTAAAGACGCTCTCCGGCGGCGAGCCCGACACCACGAACAATCGCATGGAGTTGATGGCGGCGATCGAGGCGCTCGCGGCACTGAAGCGATCGTGCAACGTCGAGCTTTCAACCGACAGCGTCTATGTCCGCGACGGTATCACCAAATGGATCTTTGGCTGGCAGAAGAACGGATGGAAGACAGCCGCAAAAAAGCCCGTCGCCAACGCCGACCTCTGGCAACGTCTGGTCGCGGAGGCGAAGCGGCATCAGATCGAATGGTTGTGGGTCAAGGGCCACGCGGGGCACGGCGACAATGAAATCGCCGACAAGCTGGCGAGCGATGCAGCGCTCGAAGTGGCGCGGGCGCGCTGAGCGCCCGCGCGTTTACATTTATTCGGCTTCGCGGGTTTCGGCGCCCGGCCCGTTTTTCTTGATCGACTCGATGGCATTTATCGCGGAGGCTTTGCTCGAATAGCCCTCGGTCCAGAAGATGGTTTCGCTATTATATTTGAAATAGGCGACGAATTCGCCGCCTTTGTTCTTCTTGATCTCGAAATAATGGGCCATGCCATCCTCCACAGGTCTGACCGCATCGGGGGTGATGCGGCCAAATCTATGGTAGTGCGGCCGCTTGGCGGTGCAAGCGGCCAGATGAGGTTCAGGCGAAGCGCGATGGCGAGAAAGGTACCGCATCGACGGCACCGATTGCGCCGCCCGGTGCCGGCCCGCCAAGCTCTGCCGCCAGCAGTCCGGCAATCGCAGGCGCGGTCTGGATACCGAAACCGCCCTGCCCTGCACACCAGACGAAGTCCGGCTGGTGCGGATCGGCGCCGAATACGGGCAAACGGTCGGGCGCGAAGCTCCGAAGCCCTGCCCATTTTCGTTCGACCGCCGCGACCGGCCAGTTGACGACCTGCTGAAGCCGGTCGATCGCGATTGCGACGTCGATCTCGTCGGGCGCCGCATCGCAGGGCTCTGACGGTGTCTCGTCGTGCGGGCTTAGCCAGATGCGGCCTTCACTCTCTCCCTTGAAGTAAAATTCGCCGCCGACGTGGATGACGAGCGGCAGGCTCGCGGGAACCGGGACGCCTAGCCGGACCTGCGCGACCGTGCGGCGATAGGGCCGGATGCCGATAGCGGCGACGCCGCACATCTCTGCCACGCCGTCGGCCCAGGCCCCGGCAGCGTTGACGATGGCATTGGCATGGATCGTCTCGCCGCCCAGCCGGACCTCCCACCCGGAACCCGTCCTCCGCGCGGCGTCGAGGCGCGCGCGGGTCGCAAGCATCGCGCCATCGCGGATGGCTGCGCGCAGATAGGCGGCGTGAAGTGCCCCGACGTCGATGTCCGCGCAAGACGCCTCATAGGCCGCCTCGCTCCACTCGGGCCGGATGCCGGGTACGAGGCGTTCGATCGCGGGGCCCGCCATCCGCTCGATCGGTACGCCTTGTGCAGAAAAACGTGCGGCAAAGGCATCGACGCTGGCGGCATCGCTCCCGCGGGCAATATTGAGCGCGGTGCGCGGTGACAGGAAGCCGCGATCGGAGAAGTCGCGCGGCGGATCGTTCAGCAGGTCGAACGACGCGATCGACAGTGGCTGCACCCCCGACCCGCCATAGGTCTCGTGCCAGAAGGCCGCCGACCGTCCCGTCGCATGATAACCCGGCGCGTCCTCGGCCTCGGCCATCAACACGCCGCGATGCGGCGCGAGCGCGGCAGCCAGGCTGGCGCCGGCGATACCCGCGCCGACGATCAGCACGTCGGTCGAGGAAGGCAGCGTGTCGGTCATCCGCCGCCGCATATCGGCTGCGCCCGGGAATGCAAGCCGCGCCGCCGCCAACATGGTTACTCTTTGGTAAGCCATATTGCGTAGAGGAAAGCCTATGCAAAGCGGCTTTGTCTCCATTGGCCTGATGGCCCTGCTCGGCGTGTTGATAATCGCCGCGGCGGTCAGCGACCTCCGGTCGCGCACCATCTCCAATGGGCTCAATGCCGCGATGGCGCTGCTGGCGATCCCCTTCTGGATCGCTGCGGGATGGTCGATCTGGCCTGAAATTCCGCTACAGTTCGCCGCCGCCTTCGGGGTATTCTTGCTCTTTGCCGGACTCTTCGCCATCGGTGCGATGGGGGGCGGCGATGTGAAGATGATCGGGGCGGTGATGCTCTGGATTCCGCTACCCTTGTTCGTTCCGATGCTGACGATCATGGCTATCGGCGGCGGAATACTGTCCGCAATCATGTTGATTCATTCCAAAATCCGCCCTTCCGACAAGGTGATAGAGGTTCCGTACGGGGTCGCCATCGCAATTGCCGGTCTTTGGGCGCTTCACCAACAATATCTTAACCACTTTCAGTTTATCGCATCGAACTGAGGGCAAGCGCCACCACCTCTGGTTGGCGTAGGAGGCGAAAATCGTGGATACGCGAAAGATAATGCTGATCGTCGGCGCGCTGGTGATTGCCATCGGCGCGGCGTTCGGGGTCAACCAGATGATGCGCGGCGCATCGGCGCCGGTGGCGCGCGCTGCGGCGGCACCGGAAATCAACGGACCCATGATCCTTGTCGCCACCCGGCAGTTGCCGGCCGGCACGATCATCGGGCCGGATAGCTTCCGCTTTCAGCCCTGGCCGAAAGAGCTCGCGGAGAAATCCTATTTTCTGAAGGACAAGACGAACGTCCAGACCCTGGTCGGAACCGTCGTGCGCTATCCGATCACCGCAGGCCAACCGCTGACGCAGGGCGCTCTCGTCCATCCCGACGACCGCGGCTTCCTCGCCGCGGCGCTTGGCCCGGGCATGCGCGCCGTCACGGTTCGCGTGTCGCAGGAACAGGGCGTTGCCGGCTTCGTCTTCCCGGGTGACCGCGTCGACGTCGTCCTGGCACAGGAGCTGAAGGTCAAGGAGGGCAGCAGCTATCCCGACGACCAGCTCTTCACCGCAGAAACGATCGTCCGCAACGTCCGCGTTCTCGCGACCGACCAGCGCTACGATGCAGAGGATGAGACAGGCAAGACGCCCGTCCGCACCTTCGGCACTGTGACGCTCGAAGCGACGCCCGAGATTTCGGAGAAGATCGCCGTCGCCCAGAATATGGGCAAGTTGTCGCTCGCGCTCCGTCCGCTCGCCGAAAATACCGGCGATCTGGAAGCGGCCATCGCATCGGGCGAAATCAATGTTCCCGCCGGCGGTGGCACCGCTACCGAACGGAAGATGCTGGCTGAAGCCGCGTCGCGTCCGACCTCGAACAAGAGTTCAGCAACGACCGGCGGCGACGTTTCGCGCTTCTGGGTTCCGGTGAGCGGCCGCGTCTCGGCGCCGCGCCAGCCCCCGCAGCAGCAGTCGTTCAATGGCGGCGGCATGGGGGGATCGATGGCGGGATCGGCAGCACCTGCCGCGCCGCGGGGTCCGACGGTTCGCGTAACGCGCGGCGACAAGGTGACCGAAGTTCCTGTTGGGGGTAAGTAAAATGACCAGCAAACTCCATTTCACGGCGACCACGCTCGCCCGCACTGTGGCCATCGGTCTCGTCGCGGCGACGCTGGTCTCCGCCCCGGCCCAGCAGGCCTCGGCCCAGGCGACGCAAAATGCCAGCAGCAGCATCGACCTGTCGGTCGGCCGCGGCCGCCTGGTCAGCCTGTCGACGCCGATGACCGATGTCTTCGTCGCGAACGACGAGGTCGCCGACGTCCAGGTCCGCTCGGGCCGCCAGCTCTATGTCTTCGGCAAGAAGCCCGGCGAAACGAGCATCTATGCGACCGATGCCAGCGGCCGGGTGGTCTATTCGACCGTTGCCCGGGTCGGCAATAACATCGAGACGATCGACCAGATGCTAACCCTGGCGATGCCCGATGCAAAGATCACGTCGAATGCAATGAACGGCTTTGTCCTGTTGACGGGCACCGTGGCGTCGCCCGACGATGCAGCGGAAGCAGAACGCCTGGTTCAGGCCTTTGTGGGCGAGCAGACAAAGGTGCTCTCGCGCCTTCGCACGGCGACACCGCTGCAGGTCAACCTGCAGGTCCGCATCGCCGAAGTGAACCGTTCGCTGGTCAAGGAGATGAGCGGCAACCTGCTGACTCAGGACCGCACCGGCGGCTTCCTTGGCGGCGTTTTTCGCGGCCGCAAGGCCGGCACAATCACACGTAACGCCGACGGTTCGACGACCTATAGCGTCGAGACACCGACGGGAGTCAACAGCCTGGCCGCGGCCGGCCGCCTGTTCGGCCTCGACCTGATCGCTTCGCTCGATCTGGGTGAGCGTTCGGGCATGGTCGCGACGCTGGCCCAGCCCAATCTGACCGCGATGTCGGGCGAAACCGCCGACTTCCTGGCTGGCGGCGAATTCCCCGTCCCGATCCCCGGCAACTTCGCCGGCACGACGATCGAGTATCGCAAATATGGCGTCAGCTTGGCCTATACGCCGACGGTTCTTTCGAACGGTCGCATCAGCCTGCGCGTCCGCCCTGAAGTTTCGGAGCTTTCCACCGAAGGCGCCATCGAAATGGACGGCTTCCAGGTTCCGGCCCTCACGGTGCGCCGTACCGAGACGACGGTCGAACTGGGCTCGGGCGAAAGCTTCATGATCGCCGGCCTGATGAACAACCGCTCGATCGGCGCGATCGACAAAATCCCTGGCCTCGGCGACGTTCCGATCCTCGGCAGCCTGTTCAAGTCGGACAGCTTCCGCCGCGGCGAAACCGAACTCGTCATCGTCGTGACGCCCTATCTCGTCCAGCCGGTCTCGGCGAACGAGATCAAGCTGCCGACCGACGGCTATCGCGACGCCAACGACCTCAACCGTCTGCTGCTCAATCAGAACAACGACGGCGTGACGGGAGGCGACCGGCCCAAACCGCGGCTCGAAACCTCGATCGGCGATGCCGACCGTCCAAACGGTGGCGGCAGCGCCGCACCGGGTTTCAGCCTGAAGAAATGACGCGCTGGTTTTCAGGAGTTTAAGTGATGAAGAAGATCGCAACTTGGACCGCACTGGCACTGGCGACGTCGCTGGCAGGATGCACCGGAACCGCGAACACCAACCGCAGTCTGGAATCAGTCCATCAACCGGTGGTTCGCAACACCATCTATCAGTTCGACGTTGCCGCCGGCAGCGGCGATCTGGTGCCGAGCGAACAGGGCCGTCTGCAGGGCTGGCTCGACGCGATGGGCGTCCGTTATGGCGACCGCATCGCGATCGAGGATCCCTCGGTCTATGGTGCCAGCGAAGCACAGGCGACAGTCCGCGCGCTCGTCGAGCGCCGCGGTCTGTTGATCAGCCCCGACGTCCCGGTGACCACCGGCGCGGTTCCCGACGGCCATATCCGCGTCGTCGTCACACGCGCCGCGGCCTCGGTTCCGTCCTGTCCGGACTGGGCGAGCAAATCGTCCGTCAATCCGAACAACGCCACGTCGTCGAATTATGGTTGCGCGACGAATAGCAATCTCGCCGCGATGGTCGCCAATCCCAATGACCTGATCAAGGGTTCAAGCGAGCGGGTCAGCGATCCCGCATCGGCGACCCGCGCGATCAAGACCTATCGCGAAAAACCACCGACGGGCGCCGAAGGCCTCAAGGAAGTGACGACCAGCAGCGCAGGAGGCGGCAAGTGAACGCTCCGTTCAAGGCAGCAGGGCTGCGTGATCCGTTCAGCGCCTTTGTGTGCGACGACGATACGCTGGAGCTGATCCGCGTCGCCGCCGCCGACATGGGCTGGCCGATCGAGAAGTGCAACAAGGGCGGCCTGCGCAACGCAGTCCAGTCGCTGTCGGTCTCGGCGAGCCCGAACATCCTCTTCGTCGACATGTCGGAATCGGGCGATCCGATCAACGACATCAACGCGCTGGCCGAGGTTTGCGAGCCGGGCACCGTCGTGATCGCGGCGGGCCAGGTGAACGACGTCCGCCTGTATCGTGACCTTCTATCGAGCGGGATTCAGGATTATCTGCTGAAGCCGCTGTCGCTCGACCAGGTCCGCGAAAGCTTCACCATGGCGCAAGCGATGCTATCGGCGCCGAAGCATGCCGACATGCATGACGACAAGCCGCATCACATGATGGCGGTCGTCGGCGTGCGCGGCGGCGTGGGCGCGTCGCTCCTGTCGACCTCGCTTGCTTGGGTGATGAGCGAGCAGGCCGATCGCCAGACCGCGCTGCTCGATCTTGACGTGCATTTCGGTACCGGCGCACTGACACTCGACCTCGAGCCCGGCCGCGGCCTGATCGACGCGATCGACAATCCCAGCCGCATCGACGGATTGTTCATCGAGCGCGCAATGGTGCGCGCTTCGGACAAACTCAGTCTGCTGTCGGCCGAAGCGCCGATCCACCAGCCGGTGATGACCGACGGGTCGGCCTTCTTCCAGCTGGAAGAGGAATTGCGCAATGCGTTCGAGATGACGATCGTCGACATCCCGCGCCACGTTCTCATCCCTTTCCCGCACCTGGTGCAGGAAGCCGGAACGATCGTGCTCGTCAGCGACGTGACGCTGGCCGGCGCGCGCGACACGATTCGTCTGCTGTCCTGGTTCAAGCAGAATGTCCCCGGATCGCGGGTCGTTCTGGTCGCGAACAAGTTCCAGAACGCCGTCGGCGAACTGTCACGCAAGGAATTCGAATCGTCGATCGAACGTCCGATCGACATCGCCATTCCATTCGACCCCAAGCTGGTGAGCCAGGCGGCGAAGCTCGGCAAGTCCTATGCCGAGCTTTGCAAGGGCACGAAGGCCGCTCAGGCCTGGACCAGCCTGATGCGGGTCATCGTCGATGGTGCCGATGAAAGCGCTGAAGAAGCCGCAGCGCCCGCGAAGTCCAAGTCGAACGGCAGTTCGCTGCTGGGCAAGCTCGGTGGTCTCGGGACGCTGGTTGCCAAAAAAGGCGCAAAATAAGGGCGGCGCGGCGTTCCGGGCTTCCGGATCGCCGCCGTCTTTCGAGCAGGAAGCCGACGAAGGGCCATTATGAACCTGAACCTGCCAATGATCCTGACCATCGTCGCCGTCGTCATGGCGGCCGCGATGCTGCTCTTCGCCTTTGCGGGTCCCTCAGCCGGCAAGGCAAAGAGCCGCCGTCTGGCATCGGTCCGCGATCGCCACGCGAATTCGACCGAAGCAGTCGTCGCCGCCCAGATGCGCAAGACGATCCAGTCGGTCGGCGGCCGTCCGGGCTCTGGACTGTCCAGCCTGATGCCGCGCCGCGAGCTGATGGAAAAACGGCTCCGCCGGACCGCCAAGAACTGGACACTCTCGCAATATATGTTCTGGTGCATGGGGCTGTTCGTTGCCGTGACGGGCGTACTGCTCGTTCTGCGCACGCCGTTTCTGCTTGCCGGACTCGCTGGCCTGATGGCTGGCATTGGCCTGCCCCACGCTTATGTGGGGCGGCTGATCACGAAGCGTGTCGCTGCGTTCAACACCCGCTTTCCCGACGCAATCGACCTGCTTGTTCGCGGTCTGAAATCCGGCCTTCCCGTTACCGAAACCTTCCAGGTCGTTAGCCAGGAACTGCCGGGGCCGGTGGGCGAGGAATTCAAGGGTGTCGTCGAACGCATCCGCATCGGCAACACGATGGAAGCCGCACTTCAGGAATCGGCGGAGATGCTTGGCACGGCTGAATTCCAGTTCTTCTGCATCACGATTGCGATCCAGCGTGAAACCGGCGGCAACCTTGCTGAAACGCTCGCCAATCTGTCGGAAGTCTTGCGCAAGCGCGCGCAGATGAAGCTGAAGATCAAGGCGATGTCGTCAGAAGCCAAGGCCTCGGCCTATATCGTCGGCGCCCTGCCATTCTTCGTGTTCGGCGTCGTCTGGACGATGAATCCCGAATATCTCGCGGGCTTCTTTTCGGAGCAGCGCCTGATGATTGCGGGCCTTGGCGGTCTCGTGTGGATGAGCATCGGCGCATTCATCATGAAAAAAATGATCAGCTTCGAGATCTGAGGGCGGACGATGAACAGCAATCTTCTCCTTTCCGCCTTTTCGGGAGCGCAGACAGGCCCGACGCTGATGGGCGTCGATGTCGTCTGGGCAGCGACGATGCTGGCGGCGGTTGGTGTCGCCGCAGTGCTCTTTGCCATCTACAATGCGCTCACCGTGCGCAACCCGATGGCCAAGCGTGTGAAGGCGCTGAACGAACGCCGCGAGCAGCTCAAGGCGGGCATCACGGCGTCGACAGCGAAGCGCCGCGCCAAGCTGGTTCGCAAGAACCAGACCGCCGACAAGATGCGGACGTTTCTGGGCCGCCTGCAGGTTCTGCAGGACGGGCAGATCAAGGAAGTTCAGCAAAAGCTGGCGCAGGCGGGAATCCGCTCGAAGGACCTCGCGGTCACGGTCATCTTTGGCCGCCTGGTTCTGCCGATCCTCTTCGGCGGTATCGCCGTGTTCCTGATCTACTGGCTCGACATGTGGCCGGATCTGACGCCGTTCAAGCGCGCGGGCTATACGATGGGTGCGCTGCTTCTCGGCTACAAGGCGCCCGATCTGTTCGTCGACAATATACGGCAGAAGCGCACCGACGCGATCCGCAAGGGCCTTCCCGACGCGCTCGACCTGCTCGTGATCTGTGCCGAAGCCGGTCTGACGGTCGATAGCGCCTTCTCGCGCGTCTCGAAGGAACTGGGTCGCGCCTATCCCGAACTGGGTGAGGAATTTGCGCTCACCTCGATCGAACTCGGCTTCCTGACCGAACGCCGTCAGGCCTTCGAAAATCTGGCCTATCGCGTCAATCTGGAGTCGGTGAAGGGCGTCGTGACCACGATGATCCAGACGGAAAAATACGGCACGCCGCTCGCCAGCGCACTGCGCGTCCTGTCAGCCGAATTCCGCAACGAACGCATGATGCGCGCCGAAGAAAAGGCGGCACGCCTGCCTGCGATCATGACCGTTCCGCTGATCCTGTTCATCCTGCCGGTGCTGTTCATCGTCATTCTCGGCCCGGCGGCCTGTTCGCTTGGCGACGCAATGTCGGGCGGCGGTTTCGGCAAGGGCGGCGGCTAAGCTAACGGCTGATCAAAAAAAGAGGGGCGGGGGAGAAATCCCGCCCCTTTTTTTGTGCGCCGAGGCCGTTCGATCAACCGACCTGCTGCTCGATCGCTCCGAAAATGCTGTGGTGGCGTTCGTCGTCCATCCAGATACGGACCGTGTCGCCCCTCTGCATGAACGGCGTCTTCGGTTCGCCCTGCCGTATCGTCTCTACCGTCCGCACCTCGGCCAGGCAGCTATAACCCAGCCCGCCCTCGCCGATCGGCTTGCCCGGACCGCCATCGGCATCGCGGTTCGACACCGTCCCCGATCCGATGATCGTTCCTGCACCCAGATCGCGTGTCTTGGCCGCGTGCGCGACGAGCTGGCCGAAATCGAAGGTCATATCGACCCCGGCATCGGCACGGCCGAGCGGCTGGCCGTTGAGATCGACGCTCAGCGTTCCGTGCAGTTTGCCGTCCTTCCACCGATCGCCGAGCGCTTCGGGCGTCACAAACACCGGCGACATCGCGCTCGACGGCTTGGACTGGAAAAAGCCGAACCCCTTGGCAAGTTCGCCCGGAATCAGTCCGCGCAGCGACACATCGTTCGTCAGTCCGACCAGCAGGATATGCTTGCGCGCGGTTTCTGCATCGACACCCGCCGGAACGTCTCCGGTGACAACGACAACTTCCGCCTCCATGTCGCAGCCCCATGCCGGATCACCGAGCGGGATCGGATCGCGCGGCGCCAGAAACGCATCGCTTCCGCCTTGGTACATCAATGGATCGTGCCAGAAGCTGTCGGGCATTTCGGCCCCGCGCGCCTGCCGCACCAGCGCGACATGGTTCACATAGGCGCTGCCGTCGGCCCACTGATAAGCGCGCGGCAAAGGCGAAGCCGCATCCCGCTCGTGAAAGCGCTCTTTCGGAATCGCATCATGGTTGAGATCTTCGGCCAGCGCCGCAAGGCGGGGCGCGGCATAGGCCCAATTGTCGAGCGCGGCCTGCATCGTCGGGACGATCTGGCCGGCGTCGGCGTACCAGGCGAGGTCGTCCGAAACGACGACCAGCCGTCCATCACGGCCGGCTTTGAGCGAAGCTAGTTTCACATCTGTCCCTTTGTCTGCGATGACGCGCATCGCAGATCGGGGGAGCGATGATCAGCGCGGCATCTGAATCGATGCGAAACAGGTAAAGCCGCTCTGCCCTGCCCGCAAGTTCCGGATGTACTGCAAATAGGCCTGCGACTGATTGGAAGTCGTGCCGGGCAGCATCTGACCCTTGAACGCGCGCTTTACCTCTTCCCCTGTAAACGGCCGCGGAGAGCCCGGAAATGCGCCCTTGGTGCCGGCCGGAACCAGCTTGCCCGCCGCGTCGATATATTGCCCCGCGCCCGACGGGCCGGGAACCGGGATCTGGCAGTTCATCACCGACACGGCGGTCTGCGCGAACGCCGGGCGGATCGTCAGCGCGGCCGAGACGCCGACGGCGCCGAGCGCCAGCATCCGGCGCCGCGAGGGCGCGGCTTCATCGTCGGCGAGGCCGTTTTCGGCGGGAATGTCGCTATTTTCCATCCCTCGCGCATAACCCAATGAAGCGGTGAGGAAAAGCAAAGACGTCGAGGGATGTTCAACCATCCCGCTTTGAGACATCGACAGGAAAAATGCTAATCGCCGCGAACGGCCTTGCGCCGGGACGTCGCTTCGTGCGACCCGCTCAAGCGATGTTCGATCGCCTGTCGAGTCTTGCCGTTGCGCTGACGCTGATCGTCATCGCGATCATCTTCGCGGCCCTCGCCGGCGGCGATGCGCTGTCGATCGCTATCCTCGCGATTGCCGGAATCGTCGGCGCCGCTACGGTCTACAGCGCGGCCGCGCCCGTGGGCCCCTTGCCAGCATCAGCAGACTCGCTTGCCGCGACCACCGCAACGCCGTCCCTGCTCCGCCATCCGGATTTCGCGCTATGGGTCGATCAGGAGCGCGAGCCGCTGATCGGTACCGCCGACAATATCGTGACCATCGCCAATGATGCCGCCGTCCGGCTGCTCGGCCGCCACATCGTCGGCGCCGACATTCGCACCGCGATCCGCCACCCCGCCGCGACCGAATGGCTGTCGCAGTTGCACGACGACGGACCGATCGAGACGTTGAACCTCGTCGATTTTCCTCGGCCGGGTCAGCGCTGGACGATGCGTATCGCGGCGCTGTCGGGCGGCGACCGGATCATCTTCCTGTCCGACCGCTCAGCGATCGACGCGGCCGACCGGATGCGGTCGGATTTCGTCGCCAATGCCAGCCACGAGTTGCGCACCCCGCTCGCGGCGATCCTCGGCTATGTCGAAACGCTGCAGGATATGAACGGCGACGCCGACCTGCCGACCCGCAACCGCTTCCTGTCGATTATCGATCGCGAAGCGCGGCGGATGCAGCAGCTCGTCATCGATCTGCTGTCGATCTCGCGTGTCGAGGCCGACCGCTTCCGGCGCCCGACGACTCCGGTCGATCTCGCCGCGATCGTCCGGAATACCGTCGCCCAGCTTCGCGACAGCGAGGACGCGCGGCCGATGGATATCGTCACGACGATCGACGACGCCCGCCAGCCGATGCTCGGCGACGAGGCGCAACTCGGTCAGCTCGCCCACAATATCGTCTCGAACGCGATGAAATATGGCCGCCCCGGAACGCCCGTCACGGTCGAGCTTGCCCGCGAGGGCAAACGCGTGCGCCTGTCGGTGTCCGATGAAGGCGACGGCATCGCCGCGGACCACCTGCCCCGTTTGACCGAGCGCTTCTATCGCGTCGATGAAGCGCGCAGCCGCTCGGTCGGCGGTACCGGCCTAGGCCTCGCAATCGTTAAGCATATCAGCGAGCGCCATCAGGGACAGCTCGACATCGAAAGCGAACAGGGCAAGGGCACCCGAGTGTCGGTGTCCTTCCCGCTCGGCGGCGACGCCTAGCGCTTATTCGTCACCGTTTTTGGCACGGCGACGGCGAAGATAGAGCAGTCCTGCGACGCCCAGCCCGAAAAGGCCGACCATGCCCGGTTCGGGCACCGGCACGGGGTCACTTCCGCCCGAGCTCGATCCGCCGCCGGATGATCCACCCGACGAGGAGCCGCCGGTCGACGGCGGGGTGTAGGTGCCGGCGTATGTACCGACGTGCATTTCGCCATTCTGCTTCAGATTGCCGAACACGCCCGAGCCCTGAATATAATTGCGCGTCTCGGCATCGGCGAGCGGCGCGAGCACCGATCCGCCCCATGCCGTGGTCAGCGTCAGCTGTTCGGCATCGGGGAAATTCCAGATGACGTGCTCGCCAAGATTGTTCGTACCGCCAAGGAAATTGTCGTTGAGGTTGATCACCCGACCGCTGACATTGACGATCGCGGTGTCGGCGCCATTCAGGTTGAACTGGATCTCGCCGATCTTGTCGAGATCGGCGGCGGTAATGTTGAACACCGCGAGCCCCTGCGCATTCGGCTGGGCCGTAAAGACGCCCTTGTTGCCCTGGATGCTGAGCTGGCTGTTCGAGGTCAGCGTGCCCATGCTGAACGACAGGCTGCCCATGCTGTCGGCAAGCTGCGTCTTCTGCTGCTGAAGCTGGACGGTAAAGGCCGGGTTGGTCGTGCCGAGGTTCGAGACGACGGTGTTCTGATTGACGTTGGTGTTGCTGATCGTCCCGCCGACCTTCACCGTCTGCGGCGAACCGTTGAGGTTAAAGCCGCTGCTGACATTCCCGCCGACAACCGCACCCGATCCATTGTTCAGATTCTTGTGCCCGCCGGTGACGTCGCCGACGACCGTCAGGCCCGGCTGTCCGTTCGTCGAGGGCGTACCCCCACGGATGTTGTAGTTAGACGAATTCCCGGTCAGATTCCCGCCGACGAAGGTCCGCCCCTCGACTTCCGACGAGGATTCCAGATTGCCGAGAACGACAAGATTCCATTCCTTGAGCGCGTCAATGCCGGTGATCGGCGAAGCCGACTGGGCGAGCACGGGCAAGGCAGCCAGCGACATCGCAACCACGGCCGTGGAAGCGAAAGAACGGAGAGCGAAAGTCAATGTAACAACCTGTTAATTAGGGGGATTCGCCGAAATTGGCGCTGCCGCCCTCTAATGCATTTTCGCTATACTGACCATATTTTGCTTGTCCCGTTTCGGAACAGCGCCCCCGATCCCTCCGCGAGTCGTGGCAAATATGCGGCAGCGTCAGTCGATCGCCGCGAGCAGATCGGCAATCTTGCCGAACATCTCGTCGATCTGGCCCTTTTCGACGATCAGCGGCGGCGACAGCGCGATAATGTCGCCGGTCGCGCGAACGAGCAGCCCATTGTCGAAACAGGCGTGGAACAATTCCATCGCGCGCGCGGTCGGTGCGCCGGCGCGCGGTTCGAGTTCGATACCCGCCACGAGACCAATCGTGCGAATGTCGATGACATGCCGCCGGTCCTTCAGGCTGTGCGCGGCCTCTTCCCAATAGGCCGACAGGTCGTTCGCGCGGTCGAACAGCCCGTCGCGCGCATAAAGGTCGAGCGTCGCGAGTCCGGCCGCGCTCGCGAGCGGATGCCCCGAATAGGTATAGCCGTGGAACAGTTCGATCCCGCCCGCCACGCTATCGATCACCGCGTCGTGCAGCTCGCGCTTCACCGCCACCGCGCCCATCGGCACCGCGGCGTTGGTCAGCCCCTTGGCCATCGTGATGATGTCGGGGGTCACCCCCCACGCCTCCGACGCCGTCGCCGCACCGACACGGCCGAACGCGGTAATCACCTCGTCGAAGATCAGGATGATACCATGCTTGTCGCAAATGTCGCGCAGGCGCTGGAGATAGCCGACCGGCGGGATGAGCACCCCGGTCGATCCCGCCATCGGCTCGACGATCACCGCCGCGATCGTTTCGGCACCGTGCAGGTCGACGAGCCGCTGGAGGTCGTCGGCCAGTTCGGCGCCATGCTGCGGAAAGCCGCGCGTGAAGGCGTTGCGGCCGAGGTCGTGCGTGTGGCGCAGATGGTCGACGCCGGGCAGCCCGCCCCCGAAAGCGCGGCGGTTGTTCACAAGCCCGCCGACGCTGATGCCGCCGAAGCCGGTGCCGTGATAGCCGCGTTCGCGGCCGAGCAGGCGGGTGCGCGTCCCCTGCCCCTTCGCGCGCTGGATCGCGAGCGCGATCTTCAGCGCGGTATCGACCGATTCCGAACCGCTGTTGGTGAAGAAAATACGGTCGAGTCCCTCGGGCATCAATGCCGCAAGCCGCTGCGCCAATTCGAACGGTAGCGGGTGGCCGAGCTGAAAGGTCGGCGCGAAATCCAGCGTGCCCGCAGCCTTCGCGATAGCCTCGGTAATCTCGGGCCGGCAATGGCCGGCATTGCTGCACCAGAGGCCCGCGGTGCCGTCAAGGATCTGCCGGCCGTCACTGGACTGGTAATGCATCCCGCTCGCCGAGACGAGCTGGCGCGGGTGCGCCTTGTACGAACGGTTGGACGTAAAGGGCATCCAGAAAGCCGCCATCTGGTCGTTCTCGCCCCTCATCACCATCTCCTTCAGGTTCGTCACTGCGCGGCCTCGCCAATACCGGCAACGCTGAAGACCGGAGATTGCTTCGCTTGGCGCGCAATGACAACGGGCATTTGCTCAAGCGAAGAATTCGGCATGGTTTGATGCAAAAACCGGCCGAAGAGCTGCCCCCTCTGGCGCTCGGTCAAACTTCACGATACGCTGGCCCTCCACAAACGGGCCGGCTCCTCGGCCCACTCGGGGGCTCATGTCAGTCAATCTGGAACAATGGATCAGCGAAAATAAGATCGACGAAGTCGAATGTATCGTCCCCGACATCAACGGGGTTCAACGCGGCAAGGTGCTTCCGGCGAAGAAGTTCCTGTCTTCGGTGAAGGACAAGTCGCTGCGCATTCCGGGCAGCGTCTTCATCTGTACGATCGACGGCCATTACCCCGAGGATATCGACGACATCTGGGACAAGGATCCCGACAAGATACTGATCGCCGACCCCAGCACGATCTGCGTCGCTCCGGGCTTCACCTCGCCCACCGCCTTCGTGATTGCCGATGCCTATAATGGCGACGGCACCGAGGTCGATATTGCGCCGCGCACCATCCTGAAAAAGGTGCTCGGCCTCTATGCCGAAAAGGGCTGGAAACCGATCATCGCGCCCGAGGTCGAATTCTATCTCGTATCGCAGAACGCCGACCCCGATTTCCCGCTGACCCCGCCGGTCGGCCAGTCGGGGCGCAGCGAAACCGCAAGCCAGCCCTACGGGCTGGAAGCGATGAACGAATATGAGGATATCATCGATCATATCTATGACGATTGCGAGCTGATGGGGCTCGATATCGACACGATGATCCACGAAATGGGCGCCGCGCAGCTCGAGGTGAATTTCGAGCATGGCGATCCGCTGCGGCTCGCCGACGAGGTGTTCCTGTTCAAGCGCGTCGTGCGCAACGTGGCGAAGCAGCACAATGTCTATGCGACCTTCATGGCGAACCCGATGGCGGGTCAACCGGGAAGCGCGATGCATATCCACCAGTCGGTGGTCGACGCCGCAACGGGCAAGAATCTGTTCTCGACCGCGAATGGCCGCGATAGCGCGATGTTCCGCAGCTATATCGCAGGCCTCGTCCGATATATGCCGCAAATCTCGCCGCTGTGGGCGCCCAATGTAAACAGCTTTCGCCGCATGCGCCCCGACAGCGCGGCCCCGATCAACGTCCAGTGGGGCGAGGACAATCGCTCGTGCGGGTTCCGCGTGCCGATCTCGGACAAGGCGAACCGGCGCGTGGAGAACCGCCTGCCCGGTGCCGACAGCAATCCCTATCTGGCGATCGCGGCGTCGCTGATCTGCGGCTATATCGGCGTCGTCGACCGCATGGTGCCCGCGAAGTCGATCACCGGCAGCGCCTACAACCGCGCGCGCACCCTGCCCCGTACCCTGGAGGCCGCTCTCGACCGCTTCAGTTCGTGCAAGAAGGTCCGCAATCTGCTCGGCGACGACTTCTTCGAAATCTTCTTCGCTGTGAAAGATTATGAGCTCTTCAATTACCAGTCGGTGGTGTCGAGCTGGGAGCGTGAACATCTGCTGATGCGCGTCTGACCCGCAACGCAGCCATGACCGACCCGCTCGCCAACAGCTACTATGCCGCGACCGCTCACCCGTGGCGACCGCGCGCGTTCGAAGGCGATCTGGAATGCGACGTCGCCGTCATAGGCGGCGGCTTCACTGGCCTTTCTGCCGCGCTCGCCTGCGCCGAACGCGGATTTTCGGTAATCCTCGTCGAAGCCGCCAGCATCGGCTTCGGCGCGTCGGGACGCAACGGCGGTCAGCTCATCCCCGGTCTACGCTGGACAGCGTCGGAGCTGGAAGAAGAGTTCGGTAGCGAACGCGCCGATGCACTGTTCGACCTTTGCTGGCGCGACAATCGCGTGAAGGCGCGGATCGAAAAGCACGGCATCGATTGCGATCTGAAGGCCGGTCATCTGGAGGCGGCGTGGACGCCCGGCGATTTCGACGCGATGAAGCGCGAGGCCGACTATCTCGACACGCGCTTCGGCTATGCGAGCGATGTCATCGCAAAGGCGGACATGGCGGCGCATATCGCCAGCCCGCTCTATCATGGCGGCATCCATGACCCACAGGGCGGGCATTTCCATCCGCTTAATTATGCCATCGGTCTAGCGAAAGCGGCGGAGGCGATGGGGGTGTGCATCCTAGAGGATGAACGCGTCGAAAGAATTGTAGACTTAAGCGACGGGTCGAGCGGGCTGTTCACAACACAGGACATCATTGAAGCTCGCTATGTCATCAATGCCACCGACAGTTGGATCGGCGAAATCGAACCCGACCTCGGCCGCTACACCGTTCCGATCATGAACTATAATATCGCGACGGCGCCTCTCGCGAACGCCGATACGCTGCTGCCGACCGACGCCGCCGTCGCCGACAGCCGCTTCGTCCTCAACTATTTCCGCCTCTCGGCCGACAAGCGCCTGATCTTTGGCGGCGGCGAGCGCTATTCGCAGACCCCGCCGCGCGACATCGCGGCATTCGTGCGCCCCTTCATGGCAGAGGTCTTTCCGCAAATCGCCGATGCAAAGATCGACTATGGCTGGGGCGGCGCGGTCGCGGTGACGATGAACCGGCTGCCGCATATCGGACGGCGCGGGAATATATTCTTCGCTCACGGTTTTTCGGGACATGGCGCGCTGGTCACGACGCTCGCGGGCGAGCTGATCGCTGAGGCGATGGCGGGAACCGTCGAGCGCTTCGACATCCTCGCGGGCCTGCCGTCGCGGCCCTTCCCCGGCGGCAAATGGCTGCGCCGGCCGCTCGCGACCCTGGGGCTGCTTTATTATGCGATGAAGGACAAGCTCGGATGATCACCGAGGCCGCCATTGCCCGCGTGGCAGCGCGCGAAGCCGATCGCTTTCGCGCCGCCAACCCGCGCGCTTTCGCGCATCATGCCGCCGCGACGGGCTGGTTCCAGTCGGTGCCGTTCCACTGGATGAAGGACTGGCCAAGCCCGATGCCGATCGTCGCCACCTCGGCAAAGGATGCAACGCTGACCAGCATCGACGGGCAGCGCTACGACGATTTCTGCCTTGGCGACACGGCGAGCCTGTTCGGCCATTCGCCGCCCGCTCTTGCCGCCGCGCTGGCGAAGCAGGTGGGTGAAGGGCTGAGCTATATGCTGCCAACCGAGCGCGGCGCGGCCTTGTCCGAACGCCTCGCATCGATGTTCGGGCTGCCGCAATGGCAGGTCACGACCACTGCCAGCGAGGCTAACCGTGCCGTCATCCGCTGGTGCCGCGGGATCAGCGGACGGCCGAAGGTCCTGACCTTCAACGGCGCCTATCACGGCGCGGTCGACGACGCCTTCGTCGACCTGAAGGCTGGCGCGCCAGCGATGCGCGCCAGCCTGATCGGGCAGGTTCACGACCTTCGCGAGACCACGACGGTGATCGAGTTCAACGACGAGGAAGCCCTTGCTTCAGCGTTGCACGGCGGCGACATCGCCTGCGTCCTCGCCGAGCCGGTGATGACCAACGTGGGCATGGTCCGCGACGCGCCGGGCTTTCTTCAGACGCTGCGACGGCTCTGCGACGAGACGGACACCTTGCTGGTGTTTGACGAAACCCACACCATCTCGTCTGGCTATGGCGGCCACGGCGTCACCCATGGCCCTACGCCCGACTTGATGGTCATCGGCAAGTCGATCGGCGGCGGCGTCCCGTGCGCGGTCTATGGCTTGAGCGCCGAGGTCGCGGACCGCATGGCGGCGCTCAACCGGTCGCGCCCTCCGGGTCACAGCGGGATCGGCACGACGCTTTCGGCGAATGCCCTCGCGATCACGGCGATGGACGCAATGCTGTCCGACGTCATCACCCCGGCCGCTTACGACCATATGCTTCGCGGCGCCGTTCGGCTCGTCGCCGGGCTGGAGGCGGAAATCGCTGACGCCGATCTCGAGTGGCACGTCATGCAGGTCGGCGCGCGCGTCGAGTTTCTGACCTGCCCGAAACCGCCGCTGAACGGCGGCGAGGCGAAGGCGGCGACGCATCCCGAGCTCGAAGCCGCGATCCAGCTCTTCCTCGCGAACCGCGGGATTTTGCTGGCGCCGTTCCACAATATGATGTTGGTGAGCCCGGTCACCGGCGACGATCAGATCGACCGGCTCGTCGGCGCTTTCGCCGACTGCGTGAATGCATTGAAGGAGTAGAGGGGCCATGTCGAAGTCATCGGGCGTGATCGCGCCGCGTTCGGAAGCGGAGGCGTTTTTCAAGGCGAACCCCGACGTCGATTCGATCGAGATGATCTATACCGACTTTGGCGGCGTCCCGCGCGGCAAGCGGCTGCGCCAGCATGAAGTAATGGCGGTTTACGAGAGCGGCCGCATGTTCCCCGGCTCGATTACCGTCGTCGACATCACCGGACAGGACACGGTCGAAACCGGCCTCGTCTGGGAAGATGGCGACGCCGACCGGTCGATGAAGCCGATCCCCGGAACGCTCGTCCGCACGCCGTGGGGCGGCGAGAATGCCGCGCAATTCCTCGTCGATTTCTACGAGCTTGACGGCACCCCGCACGACCTTGATCCGCGGCATGTGCTGGGCGGCGTGATCGATCGCTTCACTGCCGACGGCCTGACTCCGGCGCTTGCGGTCGAACTCGAATTCTATCTCGTCGACCCGCGCCGCGCCCGCGACGGCGCCATCCGCCCCGCTCGCCCCGGCTACAGCCGCGACACGCCGCGCAACGTCGAAGTTTATGGCCTGCGCGAGCTGGAGGATTTTCGCCCCTTCTTCGACGCGCTCTATGCCGCCACCGAAGTGCAGGGCCTGCCGCTCGAAAGCGCGATCTCCGAATTCGCGCCGGGTCAATTCGAGCTGACATTGTGCTACAAGCCTGACACGCTGCGCGCCTGCGACGATGCGATTATGTACAAGCGCCTCGTCAAAGCAATCGCCCAGCAACAGGGCCTCGAAGCGACCTTCATGGCCAAGCCCTTTGCCGAACAGGCGGGCAGCGGCATGCACATCCATGTGTCGATCAACGACGACAAGGGTGCGAACATCTTCGCGAGCGAGGATCCCGAGGGCACCCCGGCGCTCCGCCACGCCATCGGCGGGATGATCGGCACCGTCGGCGACGCCTTCGCGCTCTTCGCGCCGCATGCGAACAGCTATCGCCGCTTCAAGGCAAACAGCTACGCCCCCGTCGCGCCGACCTGGGGCGTCAACAACCGCACCGTGTCGTTCCGCATTCCCGCCGGCCCGCCGCCGAGCCGCCACGTCGAACATCGGGCATGCGGCGCCGACGCCAACCCCTATCTCGCTGTCGCCGCGGTCCTCGCCGGGATGCATCACGGCATGAAGAGCAAGGCCGACCCCGGCGCCGCGGTCGTCGGCAATGGCTATGACCGCGACAGTTCGGGCGATGACAAGCCGCCCTCGAACTGGTTCGCCGCGGTCGACCGCTTCCATGGTTCGGCCTTCATGCGCGACTATCTGGGGGAGCGTTTCGTCGACATGTTCACCATCGTGAAGCGCGTCGAGCAGGATCGCTATTTCGGGGTCGTTCCGACACTCGATTACGACTGGTACCTGCGCAACGCATGAAAGTTTCAAAAATTGTTGGTGCAGTGCAAAAAAGCCTCTTCCCAACATGACATTATTGAGTCAGCTTGAAGGCACAAAACAGGGAGGCCAGCCATGGATCTGAACGAACTGCTGAAACACAACCGGGGTCGTCGCTCACTCTTGCAGGCCCTTGGGGTGGCAGCAGTCGGGATCAGTTTCGGGGGCCTCGCCGCCTGCAGCAAGGAAGGCGGCAAGAAGCTCGCGAACGGCGAGGAAGCCAAGCTCAATTTCTATAACTGGGACACCTATATCGGGGAGACCACGCTCGATGATTTCAAGGGTGCGACCGGGGTCGAGGTCACGATGGACCTTTTCGACAGCAACGACACTTTGTTCGCGAAGTTCAAGGCGGGCAACCCCGGCTATGACGTGATCGTGCCGTCGAACGACTTCGTCGAACGCATGGCGCGCGCCGACATGCTCCAGCCGCTCGACCATGCACAAATCCCGAATATCAAAAATATCGACCCGAGCTTCATGAACGTGGATTACGACCCGGGCCGTAAATTCTCGATGCCCTATACCTGGCTCGTCCTCGGCATCGGCTATCGCAAATCGAAGGTGAAGGTGAAGCCCGACAGCTGGAAAGTGTTGTTCGACAGTCCCGAATATAAGGACCGTATCGCATGGCTGTCCGAAGCCGGTGACATGTTCCGCCTCTACGGCAAATATCTGGGCAAGTCGGTCAATTCGCTGACGCCCGCGGACATCGAGACCATCTCGGCGATGATGATCAAGCAAAAGCCCTATGTGAAGAAGTTCCACGAGGATGACGGGCAGGATCTTTTGCTCAAGGGCGATGTCGATGTCGTGCTCGAATATAATGGCGACATCGCGCAGGCGATGACAGAGGACGACGATCTCGACTTCATCGTGCCGAAGGAAGGCAGCCAGCTTAATTCGGACACGCTGTGCATCCCGAAGGGCGCGCCGCACCCGAAGAATGCCCACGCCTTCATCAACTATATGCTCGACGGCGAAGTCGACAAGAAGATCACCGAAACGATCCTCTATCCGACCCCGAACGCCGCCGCGAAGGCGCTGATGCCCGAGAGCTACAAGAATAATCCCGTGATCTTCCCGCCGGCGGATATTCTCGCGAAATGCGAATATGCGAAGTTCAACGAGAAGCTTCAGCCGCTCTATGAGGAAGCCTTCACCAAGGTGCGGGCGTCGTAGGTTTTTCGAAGGGGGCATCGGGGGGTGGCCGAGCAGGACTGGAAAACGAACAAGCGGGTCTTTGCGGCGGTTTCGCTGCCGACCTTGCTTTGGACGTTGCTCTTCTTCGTCGTTCCGATGGCGATCGTCTGGGGCTATAGTTTCAGTACCAAAGTCGGTGACACCGGGATCGACTTTTCAGGCACGCTCGACAACTACAAGCGCGCGACCGAATATCTCTATCTCAGCATCTTCGGAAAGAGTTTCGCGGTCGCTGCGCTCGTCACGCTGATCTGCCTGATCGTCGGCTTTCCGGTCGCGATGGCGATCACCTTCGCGAGCGAGAAATGGCGGCCGTGGCTGCTGCTCGGCATCATGCTTCCCTTCTGGACCAACCTGCTCGTCCGCACCTATGCGCTGATGATCATCCTCGGGCAGCAGGGTTATGCCAACAAGGGGCTCGAAGCGTTGTGGGGCGGTACAAGCTGGGTCAAGACGCTCATCGGGCTGCAGCCGCTTCCGACATGGGAGCCCGCGCAGCTCCTCTTCAATAATTTCGCGGTCGTCTTCGGGCTCGTCTACGTCCACCTGCCCTTCATGGTCCTGCCGCTCTACGCGGCGCTCGACCGGCTCGACCGCAGCCTGATCGAGGCCAGCCTCGACCTTGGCGCCGGCCATTTCCGCACGATCATGCGGATCGTCGTGCCGCTTGCGGCGCCGGGTATCGTCGCCGGGGTGATGATCACGCTGATCCCCGCGCTCGGCGCCTATCTCACCCCCGACCTGATGGGCGGCACCGACAGCCAGATGATCGCCAACGTCATCGAGCGTCAGTTCAAGAAAGCGAACGACTGGCCCTTTGGCGCCGCGCTGTCCTTCCTGCTCATCTATGCGATGTTCATCCTGATCGCGCTGCAATCGATGCGCCGCAAAGTGCCGGAGATTCCCTGATGGCGCTCTTCCGCCGTACGCCGATTGCGCCCCTCGAATATAGTCGCACCCTGTGGATGCGGCTCTGGGTCGGCGCGGTGATGATCTTTCTCTATGCGCCGCTGATCGTCCTGATGATCTTCAGCTTCAACGACAGCAAGCGCAACGTCGTCTGGCGCGGTTTCACGCTCAAATATTACGACAAAGCGCTGAACAACGACGTGCTCGTCGAGGCGCTGATCAACTCGCTGACCATTGCCGCGCTCGCGACGCTCATCAGCCTGATCCTCGGCGCCATTTCGGCGGTGATGCTCTGGCGTTTCCGCTTCCCCTTCAAGGGCGCGGTCGACGGGACGATCTCGCTGCCGATCATCGTTCCCGAAATCTGCATGGGCGTCGCCTTCCTGATGTTCTTCGCAAAGGTGCAGTGGCCGACCGATCTCGTCTGGCCGTTCAACCTCGGCGCGATCACCATCGCGCACATCACCTTCTGCTTCCCCTTCGTCACCATGGTGGTGCGTTCGCGCCTCGCCAACTTCAACCGCGAGCAGGAGGAAGCGGCCAAGGATCTGGGTGCGGGCGAATGGCAGATGTTTCGCGACGTGCTGATCCCGCACATGAAGCCCGCGCTCGTCGCCGGGGCCTTGCTGTCCTTCACGCTCAGCCTGGACGATTTCGTCATCACCTATTTCACCAGCGGCCCCGACACGATCACCTTCCCCGTGAAGGTCTATTCGATGCTCCGCTTCTCGGTGACGCCGGAGGTCAATGCCGCCTCCACTCTCCTCATCATCCTGACCATCGTCCTGACCGCCGTCGCGCTGAAGCTTCAGGGCGTAAAGGCCATCGCGGAAACCCACTGACCATGACCGATACCAAACAGCCGATCATCCAGATCCAGAACGTTTCGAAACGCTTCGGCAAGGTCACCGCGGTCGACAATGTCAGCCTCGACATTCTGGCAGGCGAGTTCTTCGTGCTGCTGGGTCCGTCGGGCTGCGGCAAGACGACGCTGCTGCGGATGATCGCGGGCTTCGAATTGCCGACCGAAGGCCGCATCCTGATCGATGGGCAGGACATGGCGGGTATTCCGCCAAACAAGCGCCCGGTGAACATGGTGTTCCAGAGCTATGCTGTGTTCCCGCACATGAGCGTCGCAGATAACGTCGCCTATGGCCTGAAGATCGCGGGCGTAAAGGGCGGCGAAGTCAAGGACCGCGTCGCCGAGGCGCTCGAGCTGGTCAAACTCGGCGGGTTCGAAACGCGCATGCCCGACCAGATGTCGGGCGGCCAGCGCCAGCGTGTCGCCCTAGCGCGCAGCCTGATCATGCGGCCGAAAGTGCTTCTGCTCGACGAGCCGCTGTCGGCGCTCGACGCCAAGCTTCGCGCCCAGATGCAGTTCGAGCTGTCGGACCTTCAGGAACAGGTCGGCATCACCTTCGTCACCGTTACCCACGATCAGGACGAGGCGCTGTCGATGGCGAGCCGCATCGCGGTGATCAACAAGGGCGAGGTGTCGCAGCTCGCGGGCCCTTCGGACCTGTACGAATATCCGGCGAACCGTTTCGTCGCCGACTTCGTCGGTTCGGTGAACATCTTCGAAGGCAAGCTGATCCTCGACGAGCCCGACAAGGCCGCCGTCGATTGTCCGGGTCTCGGCAAGGTCTATCTCAACCATGGCGTCACCGGACCGCATGGCGCCGACGTCTGGGTCGCGCTGCGGCCCGAGAAAATCTATCTCCACGTTCCGGGCGAAGGCAAAGCCGTCCGCGCCGCCGCGCAGGACGCACCCGACGGGCATAATTTCGCGCGTGGCTGTATCAAGGGCATGTCCTACCTCGGCGACATCACCCTCTATGACATCCTGCTCGAATCGGGCGCGCGCCTCCGCGTCTCGCGCCCCAATCTGTCGCGCCACGATCAGGAGGATTTCACCTGGGACGACAAGGTGAGCATGCACTGGCGGGCGGATAGCCCTGTGGTGCTGCTGGGGTAACCCCGGCCAGAAAGCGCTTTCCTACATTATTCGCGCGTGAGAGCTTCGATCTGGCTCTTTCTCTCTGTCGTATCTCGCCCGCGCCGCGCTTCGGCTTAAAGCGACAAAGGAGACATTTTGAGCGCACACGTCCGTATCTTTTGTCTCCTTAAGCCCCTTCGGCCTGTCGAAAGGCACGGTTTCGATGCCTACTTGCGAGGCTTTGCGGCTTTCGGTTTCTTCGTCACCCCGGACTTGATCCGGGGTCCATGACTTCAACGCCGCAGTGGATCCCGGATCGGGTCCGGGATGACGAAATCAATGCGCTGCCTTCTTGCCCGGCAACAGGTGCAGCAACCCGACGATCACTCCGCCCAGCAGCAGACCGAAAATGCCGTCGCCGGTCGCCTTGATCAGCCAGGTCCACAAGCCCTCCAGCGGCAGACCGCCGGCGACCGAATGCGCCAGCGCTTCCAGCGCCTCGGCGATCCCGCCGATGTGATACTCGTGCAGCCCGTGCAGCACGATCTGACCGCCGACCCACAGCATCGCCGCGGTGCCGATCGTCGCCAGCGCGGCGAGCAGCTTCGGCATGAAATCGACGAGGCCGCGGCCGGTGGCGCGGCGAAACTTGTTGCCCTCCTTCGCCATGTGCAGGCCGATGTCGTCCATCTTCACGATCAGCCCGACGACGCCGTAGACCGCGATGGTGATCGCGACCGCCACAAGCGCGAGCGTCGCCGCGCGCATCGCGAGATGCTCGTCGAGCACTTCGTTGAGCGCGATCACCATGATCTCGGCCGACAGGATGAAGTCGGTGCGCACCGCGCCCTTCACCATCGTTTCTTCATGATCCTTGTCGGCGACGATCTCGGCATCTTCCGCCAGGCTCGTCTTGTCCTTCTGCAGCGAGTGGATGACCTTTTCGGCGCCTTCGTAGCAGAGATAGGCGCCGCCGAGCATCAGCAGCGGGGTGATCGCCCACGGCACGAACGTCGACAGCAGCAACAGCGCCGGCAGGATCAGCACCAGCTTGTTGAAAATCGATCCCTTGGTGATCCGCCAGATGATCGGCAGTTCGCGGTCGGGGGTGAAGCCGGTGACGTAGCGCGGGGTGACCGCGGTATCGTCGACAACGACCCCCGCCGCCTTGACCCCGGCCTTCGACGCCGCGGCGCCGATATCGTCGATGCTCGCCGCCGCCACTTTCGCAATCGTGGCGACGTCGTCGAGCAGGGCAAAAAGGCCGGAGGGCATAGGGTCTTGGGCTTTCCTGTTTAGAGCGCGCGGAGTTTCGGCAGAACCTCATCGAGAGATTTGCGGATGATGGCAACCATCTCGTCAATCTGTTCGGTGGTGATGATCAAAGGCGGACACATGACCAGGCTGTCGCGGATACCGCGCACCATCAGGCCATTCGCAATGCACGCGTCGCGCGCCATCGGCCCCGCAGTGCCCTCGGCGCCACCGAAGCGCGCCCGGGTGTCCTTGGCGGCAACGATCTCGACCGCGCCGAGCAGCCCGATCGAGCGCGCCTCGCCGACGAGCGGATGATCGTTCAGCGTCGCGAGCGCCTTGGCCAGATGTGGCCCGGTGACGCTGCCGGTGCGTTCGACCAGTCCTTCGCGTTCGATGATCTCGATATTCTTGAGCGCGACCGCCGCCGCGACCGGGTGGCCCGAGTAAGTGAAACCGTGGACGAAATCGCCGCCGGTCTTCAGCACATCGACGACATGGCTGGCAACCGCGGTCGCCGAAATCGGCAGATAGCCCGACGAAAGCCCCTTCGCCATCGGCATCAGGTCGGGGGTGAAGCCCATCGTCTCATGGCCCCACATCTTTCCGGTGCGACCGAAGCCGCAGATGACCTCGTCGGCGACGACCAGCAGGCCATATTTTCGCGCGACCGCCTCGACCTTCGGCCAATAGCCCTTGGGCGGGATGATCACGCCGCCGGCGCCCTGCACCGGTTCACCTATAAAGGCGGCGCAATTTTCGGGGCCGACTTCGAGTATCTTGTCCTCGATCGCCTTTACGCAGGCATCGCAGAACTCCTCCTCGGTCATCCCCTGCCCTTCGCCATAGGCATAGGGCTGGCGGACATGCTCGACGCCGGGGATCGGCAGGTCGCCCTGCGCGTGCATCGCCTTCATCCCGCCGAGCGAGACGCCCGCGACGGTCGAACCATGATAGGCGTTCCAGCGGCTGATGAAGACGGTGCGCTTCGGTTCGCCCTTCAGCTTCCAATAGTGGCGCACCATGCGGAACACGGTGTCGTTCGCCTCACTGCCCGAAGCGTTGAAGAAGATGTGCGGCAGGCGATTGCCGGTGAGTTCGGCAATCTTGGCCGCGAGCAGCACCGTCGGCGGCGTCGCAGTCTTGAAGAAGGTGTTATAGAATGGCAGCTCGCGCATCTGCGCCGCCGCGGCCTCTACCAGCTCTTCGCGGCCATAGCCGACATTGACGCACCACAAACCCGCCATCCCGTCGAGGATGCGGTGGCCGTCGCCGTCGGTGATAGTGCAGCCCTCGGCATGGGTGATGATGCGGCTGCCGCCGAGCTTTTCGATCTCGGCCCAGTCGGCCTGTGCGGGAAGATGGTGCGCGACGTCGAGGCGGCGCAGTTCGGCGATGTCGTGATTGCGGGGCATGTCAAAACTCCTGAATGTCTGGAAACGGAAAGAAGCCGGATCCGGACGGTCAGGGTGTAAAGCAGAGGCGCGCGAGATAGCGGTCGTAGCGTGTGACGCGGCAGTTCATAATTCGCCTCTTAACGCGCGTCCCAGCAGGTGGAAATAGGTCTGGCTCTGGTCGTTGCCGTCGGTCGCCCATTCGGGGTGCCACTGGACCGCGAGCAGCGGCGCGCCATTGGGCCGCGCGCTATAGGCCTCGACCAGCCCGTCCGGCGCCCGTGCCTCGACCGCAAGACCGTCGGCAAGCTCGCCAATCCCCTGATAATGAACCGAGTTCACATCGAGCGAGGGCATTTCATAGGCCGTGGCAAGCAGCCCGCCATCGACCAGATCGACCTTGTGTCGATGGTCGAACATCGCATCGAACGGCACGTCGTCCGGCGCATGATGGTGGAGCAGTTGCGCGCTCGCCGACGTATCGCGCCGCAACGTCCCGCCGAGCGCGACGTTGATTTCCTGAAAGCCGCGGCAGATGCCGAACAGCGGCCGCTGTGCCGCGATCACCGCCTCGACCAGTTCGAGCATCATGGTGTCGCGATCGGGATCGAAAGGCCCTTCGCCCGCCGATGCATCGCCATAACGCGCCGGTTCGACATTTGACGGCGTGCCGGTGAGCAACACGCCGTCGAGCCGACCGACGATTTCGCCGGCGCGCATATAATCGGGCAGTGAAGGGATGATCAGCGCTGCGCAATCGGCATGACGCATCGCCGCGGTGGCGTAGCGATTGATCACCGTCTGCGCGACCTCGGTCCCGACGGTGCGATTGCAGGCGATGATACCGAGAACAGGGCGCGAGGACATGCGCCCTTGCTGCCGATTTTCGGCGCGCCGCGCCAGCGGAATTTTCAGCTGTGCTGGCGCGCGAAAGCAGCCGCCGCGCCGAACAGGCCCGGCTGCGGATGGGTGATGAGCTTGACCGGCAGCGCCGCCATGAAATTCTCGAACCGCCCTTTCGCCACGAAGCGTTCGGGGAATCCCGAACGGACAAGCTGGTCACGAATACGAAGCCCGAGCCCACCCGCGATCACGACTCCGCTCGCGCCCTGCGCCAGGGCCAGATCGCCCGCGACGCTGCCGAGCGACAGGCAGAAGCGGTCGGCAGCAGCCGCAGCGAGCGCATCTTCGCCGCTCATCGCGTTCGTCCAGATCGTGCGGTCGTCGAGCGGCGTGATCGCCCGCCCCTCCATGCTCGCCAGCGTCTCGTAGATATCGACGATTCCCGGCCCCGACACGATCCGTTCGATCGACACACGACGATGCCGCTTGCGCAGCCGGGCAAGAATCGCATCCTCGATGCTGTCGAGCGGGGCGAAATCGATATGTCCGCCCTCGGTCGCCTGAACACGATAGTCCGCGCCATCGCGCCAGACATGCGCAACGCCCAGGCCGGTACCGGGTCCGAGGACACTGATCGTACCCGCTACGGGCAAGACTTCATCAGGTCCGGTCAGACGCTCGAAATAGTGCGCGTCGGCCTGCGCAACGGCATGACCCACCGCCTCGAAATCATTGACCAGCGTGTAGCGATCGACGTTCAGTTTCTCGCCGATCAGCGCGGGACGAATGATCCAAGGATTGTTGGTGAAGCGGATGATCTCGCCGCGTGGCGGCCCGGCAATCGCGATCGCGACCGCACGCGGCAGCGAACCGCCCTGCTGGCGTTCGAAATCCTGCCAGGCGGTCTGGAAGCTCGCATGATCCTTGGTGTGAAGCGTGGTTTCCGTTCCGAGTGAGACCACGCGTCGCGCCGTAACCTCAGCGATCGCAAAGCGCGCATGGGTGCCGCCGATATCGACCGTGACGATAGCTTCGCTCATGACTCTCCCTTGCCGGCCCCCGTGACCGGTCAGGCTCCGGATGCCGCCCGTCTTTCGACGATGCAATAGACATAGCTATGCGGGGCTGTGGCCGCGAGTCCCGAGAGCATCCTGAGCCGTCAGCCTTCGCGCCGGGATTCGTCGGACAACGCGCCATAGGGGTCGCTCCCCGGTTCCCCGAAATAGAAACCCTGCGCCTGCGGGCACCCCTCGTCGAGCAGCATCTGCCGCTGGGTTTCGGTCTCTACCCCCTCGGCGACGATCGGCATGTTGAAACTGCGTCCTAGCCCGACAATTGCGCGCACGATAGACCGCGCCGCTTCATCGTCCGATATCGAGGATACGAAGCTCTTGTCGATCTTGATCTTGTCGAACGGAAACGCCTTGAGGTTGCTCAGCGAGGAATAGCCGGTCCCGAAATCGTCCATCGCGATGCGAACCCCCATCGACCGGATTTCGTGCAGCGCCTTCAGCGCACCCTGCCGGTTCCGCATGAAGGCCGTCTCGGTGATTTCCAGCTCCAGCCGGTGCGCCTCAAGCCCTGTTTCGCGCAATATCTGGCTCACGATCTGCGGAAGGTTGGGAACCTGAAACTGGACAGTCGACACATTGACGGCGATCGAAATGTTCGACGGCCAGGTCACCGCGACGGTGCAGGCCTCGCGCAGCACCCATTCGCCGATCGCGACGATCGCGCCGATTTCTTCGGCCACCGGGATGAAGAAATCGGGTGCGACTTCGCCGCGCTCGGGATGATCCCAGCGCAGCAGCGCCTCATAGCCAACAACCGAATTGAACGCGGTCGCGACAAGCGGCTGAAACACGAGCCGCAGCTGGTTTCGCGTGATCGCCTGGCGCAGATCATGTTCGAGCATCCGGCGCTCGCGCGCCAGTTCGTCCATTTCCTGATCGAAGAAGGCTGCATTACCGCGGCCGTTGTTCTTCGCGCGATACAGCGCGGTATCGGCATTCTGCTGAAGCGTTTCGGCGTCAAGTCCGTCCTGCGGATAAAAGGCCACGCCGATGCTCGCGCCGACCGCCATCGGATCGTGCATCACATCCATCTCGGTCGCCAGCGTATGGAGTATCCGGTTGGCGAGCTTGCGCGCATCGTCGGCGCTGGTCGCCGCGCGCTGGATGATCAGAAACTCGTCACCACCGAGGCGCGCGACCAGATCGTCGCCGCGAACGGACGATCGCATGATGGCGGCAACGCGCCGCAGGATGTCATCGCCGGCGCCATGCCCGAAGATATCGTTGACCGCCTTGAAACGGTCGAGATCGAGCGCGAGCAAGGCAAAAGGCTCGTCGGCAGCGATCGCCTTGTCGAGCGCGTGCATGAAATACGCCCGGTTGGCGAGATCAGTCAGCGCGTCGTGCGACGCCATATGCTCGATCGCCCGCTGCGCGCGCTTGCGATCCGACAGATCGCGGATCGCGAGCACGTCGCAGCTTCGCCCGCGATATTCGATGGTGTGTGCGGTGACCTCGAAGATCTGGTCTTCGTCAGCACAACCGCGGAAGCGCGCTTCGGTCGACTGCCCGCCGGCCAGTTCGAACGGACCGCCATCGGGCGCAATCAGCCAGTCCCTGGGCGCACTGCCCACCAGGGCACCGCCGCTGACGTCGACCAGCGCGGCAAGGCGCTTGTTCACCTCGACGATCCTGCCCTCGCTGACGATTGCAATCGCCTCCAGCGTCGCGTCGGCGAGCCCCAGCGCATCGGTCAGCCATCGATCGACGAAAGCACCTGCAACAGCGAGCGCAAGCAGCACCAGCGTCGCGAAAACCACCGCGAGCACCAGCCACTGCCGGCTGATGGCGGCGATCCCTTCGGCCGCCTCGGTCGGATCGGGGACCAGCGTCGTTGCCGACATCACGGTGAAATGAAGGACCACGATCGAAAGCACCGCCAGTGCCGCCGGCATGACAATCTTCCGCCAGCCATCGCTGGCTGCGAAAGTCAGGAAGGCGCCCGCGAAAAGCAGGGCTGCGAGGAATAGCGAGACCGCGATCGGCACGGGGTCGAATCGCAGATGCACCGGCGCAACGATCGACGCAACGCCGGTGAAATGCATTGCAGCGATGCCCAGCGCCGCGCCGGCGCCCGCAACAAGGCAGCGGCCCATGCTCGGCGTGCGGCCCAGCCAGCGGAACACCGCCCAGAAGACCCCGATCGCAATGGCGACCGACAAGATCGTCAACCCTGCGTCGAAACTGATCGGCATTCCGCCGTCATAAGCCAGCATCGCGATGAAATGGGTCGCCCATACCGCGGTGCCCTCTGCCACCGCCGCGATGGCCAGCCAGTGCCCGCGCCGCGCCTCGACGCAGAAACCCGCACGTTTCAGGATGATGAAGAGGCCAATATTTCCGAGGAGGCAAACCAGCGCGGCGAGCAGAACGAAACGATAGTCATGCTGCTGCGTGATGCACTCGAGTACCCTGAACATCAGGCAATTACCCCCAGTATTCACGGTCCCTCGGGATTCCGAATAGGGCGCAATCGTAAATTTTACTTATCCGGCACTTTGCGCATTTCGCGCCATTGTGGCTGCAATTGTCGCAACGCGACCGGTTCGAAGGGCAAAGCCCAATCGAAACAAATACTTCCGGCTATTTTAGAAAATGGCGCACCCGGAACGATTCGAACGTCCGACCCTCAGATTCGTAGTCTGATGCTCTATCCAGCTGAGCTACGGGTGCGTGGAGACGCGCCTTTAAGGGCCAGTTGGCAGCCGCGCAACCCCCTATTTCGGAATTGTGACCACTTGGCACGACGATTGGCGGCGCACAGCGTCAAGCCCTCCGATTTCTGCCGGCTCCTTGAGCAGCAGGCGGACCAGCGCAATGCCTCTATCGTGATTCGTCCGGACGATTTCCGCGCCCGGCGGCACGATTTGCCCATCCCGCGCTATGACGATTCGATAGGGCTTGCCGCCCGCCTCGACGTCGTTGCGTACGAAGATCACATCGGTCGCGGCGTCGAAGATACTGAGTGAGCTATAGCGTCCCGGCACCGGCACGACGTCGATCGCGACCGGCCCCTTCGACAAGTCATAGGGGCAGCTCGAATAGGCAAGATCGGGGCTCGGCCTCACGACCGGCTGGCGCTCGGGCGTCGCGAGATTGCCGTAGGACATGCTATTGACGCCGCCCTGCCCGAGGCGGTCGATCGCAATGCCCATCAGGCCGTAGGGAATGTACAGAATGGCGGCCCATGCGATCGCCGCCGCGACAATCAGGCCGAACAGGATCGGGCCAAGCCAGCGCCGCATCTCAGCAGCCCTCCTTCACGAGGCGCGGCAGCGCGGCCTTTTCGGGATCGGCGCGGAATGCCTTGCCGGGGTTGTACATGCGCAACGTCAACTGGAACGGCCGACCCTTGATACCGGGCAACCATGCGGCATTCTGCGGCTTGTCCGGGGAAATGGTGACGCGCCATTCGCCCTTCGCATCGAGCGCGACGTTGGCGCCGTTGACCGACCAGACCCGCGCCGGATTATCGACGAGATAGCCCTTGCTGTCGTAGACCGTGACGCTCCACCAACGCGCATCGAGCGCCTTGCCCGACAGGCTGTAGCGGCAATTGCCGTCGAGCGGCGCGCCCGCGGCGTCAGTGGTCGCGAGCCAATAGACGGTTTCTTTCGCCGGAAGCGCCAGCAGGCCGCCGCGCGCCACCGTCGCACGCGTCAGCAGATCGGTCGCCTTGGTGCCGTAATCGAGCGAGGTCGTCCACGGACCGTTGCGGATACCGCCCTCGCCGAGCCCGCCGTTGGTGAGCGCCCACACCGCGCCAAGCCCCACCGCCAATCCGCCCACCAGAGTGATCGCATAGCGGTGCCAGCTCTTCATTGCGTGTTCCTCTCCGACACCCGTCACCCCGGCGAAGGCCGAGGTCTCGCCATTGAATTGTGGCGCGAGGGTGAGATCCCGGCCTTCGCCGGGATGACGAAGGTGGGAATTACCTCCTTTTAAGCGCCGCCTGTGCTGCCGCCAGACGTGCGATCGGTACACGGTAAGGCGAGGCGCTGACATAGTCGAGGCCGGTCTGTTCGCAGAAATGGATGCTGGGCGCGTCGCCGCCATGCTCGCCGCAGATGCCGAGCTTGATGCCCGCGCGTGTGGCGCGGCCGCGATCGGCGGCAAGCTCGATCAGCTGGCCGACACCCTCGACATCGAGGCTGACGAACGGGTCGGTCAGAAAGATGCCCTTGTCGACATATTGCGTCAGGAAGCGGCCTGCGTCGTCGCGGCTGATGCCGATCGTCGTCTGCGTCAGGTCGTTGGTGCCGAACGAGAAGAACTCCGCCGTCTCGGCAATCTCGCCCGCCATCAGCGCGGCGCGCGGCAGTTCGATCATCGTGCCGACCAGATAAGCGATCTCGCGGCCCTTTTCGGCGAACACGGCCTTGGCCTGCGCGTCGACCACCGCCTTCATCAGGTCGAACTCGCGGCGCGTCGCCACGAGAGGAATCATCACCTCGGGGATCGGCGCGGCGCCGGTTTCGGCGGCGACGTCGCACGCCGCCTCGAAGATCGCGCGCGCCTGCATCTCGTAGATTTCGGGATAGGTCACGCCGAGGCGGCAGCCGCGATGGCCGAGCATCGGGTTGAATTCGTGCAGCTCGCTCGCGCGCGCCTTCAGCTTCTCGATCCCGACGCCCGCCGCCTCGGCGACGTCGGCGAAATCCTCCTCGCGCGTCGGCAGGAATTCATGCAGCGGCGGATCGAGCAGGCGGATCGTCACCGGCAGCCCCGCCATGACGCGGAAGATCGCGGCAAAGTCACCGCGCTGTTCGGGGAGCAGCTTCGCGAGCGCCGAGCGGCGGCCGTCCTCGCTGTCGGCGAGGATCATCTCGCGCACCGCGGTGATGCGCGCGGCGTCGAAGAACATATGCTCGGTACGGCAGAGACCAATGCCCTCGGCGCCGAAATCGCGCGCAACCTGCGCATCCTGGGGGGTTTCGGCGTTGGTCCGCACCTTCATGCGCCGGACCTTGTCGGCCCAGCCCATCAAAGTTCCGAAATCGCCGACGAGTTCGGGCAATAGCGTCGGGACCTCGCCCGCCATCACTTCGCCGGTCGAACCGTCGAGGGTCAGGATGTCGCCCTCGCGAAGCTCACGCCCGCCGACGCGCAGCACGCGGGCATTGCCGTCGATCGACAGCCCGCCGGCACCCGAGACGCAGGGGCGGCCCATCCCGCGCGCGACCACAGCCGCGTGGCTGGTCATCCCGCCGCGCGCGGTCAGAATGCCCTTGGCGGCGTGCATGCCGTGGATGTCCTCGGGCGATGTTTCGACGCGGACAAGGATCACAGCCTCGCCCATGCCCGCGGCCTTTTCGGCGCTGTCGGCATCGAACATGATCTTGCCCGACGCGGCGCCGGGGCTGGCCGGCAAGCCCTTGGTCAGAACATCGCGCGGCGCCTTGGGATCGAGCGTCGGGTGCAGAAGCTGGTCGAGCGCACCCGGATCGACGCGGCCGACGGCCTCCTCTTCGGTGATCAGCCCCTCGGCCGCCATCTCGCATGCGATGCGGAGCGCCGCCTTGGCGGTGCGCTTGCCCGACCGCGTCTGCAGCATCCAGAGCGTCCCGCGTTCGACGGTGAACTCGATGTCCTGCATGTCGCGATAATGGGTTTCGAGCGTGTCGAAGACGCGGCCGAGCTCGCCGAAGGTTTCGGGCATCGCCTCTTCCATCGACAGCGGCTTGGCGCCCGCGCGTTCGCGCGCGGCGAGCGTCAGATATTGCGGCGTGCGGATGCCGGCGACGACGTCTTCGCCCTGCGCGTTGATCAGCCACTCGCCATACCAGGCGCGTTCGCCGGTCGCGGGGTCGCGTGTGAACGCCACACCCGTCGCCGAGGTGTCGCCCATATTGCCGAACACCATCGCCTGCACATTGACCGCGGTGCCCCATTCGCCGGGGATGGAGTTCAGGCGGCGATAGACCTTCGCGCGGTCGCTTTCCCAGCTTGCGAAGACGGCGCCGACCGCGCCCCAGAGCTGGTCGTTCGGTTCCTGCGGGAACGGCGCGCCCGTCTCGCGCTCGACGATCGCCTGATATTCCTTGACCAGCGCCTGCCAGTCCTCTGCCGACATTTCGGTATCGAGGTAAAAGCCCTTGTCTTCCTTTGCGATTTCCAGCGCTTCCTCGAACTCGGCATGGTCGAGGCCCATGACGACGTCGGCGTACATCTGGACGAAGCGGCGATAGCTGTCCCACGCGAAGCGCGGATCGCCCGAGGCTTCGGACAGGCCGACGACGGTGCGGTCGTTGAGCCCGAGGTTGAGGACGGTGTCCATCATGCCGGGCATCGACACGCGCGCGCCCGAGCGGACCGAGACGAGTAGCGGATCGGCGGCGTCGCCGAAGCGCTTGCCAGTAATCCCCTCGATATGCGTGATGCCGGCAGCAACCTCCTCGACCAGCCCGGCCGGAAACTGTTCGCCATTGGCATAATATTGGGTGCAGACATCGGTGGTGATCGTAAAGCCCGGGGGCACCGGCAGGCCGATCGAGGCCATTTCGGCAAGGTTCGACCCCTTGCCGCCAAGCAGTTCCTTCGAGCGTTCGGCCGTCGTGGCCGCGCCGCCGAACAAATGCACCATCTTCATCATTTCATGCTCCTGCTGCCCCGGGGAGGAGGTTGCGGCTGGATAGGGACGGTTGCCCGTCGGGTCGATTCAGTTTTCCTTTAGCGGCATCAGGCAGCTTTGCCTGCGCCGGATGCTTGCCATCGTTCGGCGACGGCCTGACCCGACCGGCCCCGCATGGTAATCACCGGCACATCGGCCTTGAAGCTCAGCCGGGTACCTCCCTTCAAAAATCCTGTTCGGACCTCTGCCTGTGCGACCTGATCCCAACGGATATGAATCAACGGGTGAAACAGGCGGAAGATGAGTTGCGGGCGGAGGTAAAGGCCGCGCTGGTCGACCCATATATTCATGCAATTATTGTAGCTGGCCGCACGGAACAGCTTGTCGCCGATCGTCAGCGACTGCGAGCCATAACGGGTCGCGTCGGGCGGGACCTGACGATCGAAGGCGAAGCGCGCGACGAAGGCCGACCAGCCCATCCAAGATATGATGCGCGACACCAAGACCCACATCGCCACGAAAAAGACGGGGAAGAGGAAGGCCAGCCAGACAGGAAAATCCTGTTCCATCGCCCAGCCTCCCTAGCCCTCGATCTTCGAGAAATCGGCGACGCCGTGCACCGCACCGGTAAAGCGCGCCAGCAGGCCGAGGCGATAGGCGCGGACCGCTTCGTCGGGGTCGTTGACCATCACGCCCTCGAAAAAGGCGTCGATCGGCGCCCGCAGTGAAGCAAGCGCGGCCATCGCGTCGGTGAAGCGCTCGTCGGTGACTGCGGCGGAGGCCGCGGGCTCGGCGGCGTCGAGTGCGGCGAGCAGCGCGGCATCGGCATCGGTCGGCGGTGTCGCGGCGGCGGTACCGCTCACCTCGCCCGCCTGCTTCAGGATATTCGCCGCGCGCTTGTAGCCAGCGAGCAGGTTGCTGCCGTCCTCGGTCGCCATAAACGCCTGCAGAGCCTTCACGCGAGCGAGGAGCCGAACAAGATCATCCTCGCCACCGAGCGCGAACACCGCGTCGATCAGGTCGTGACGGACGCCGGCTTCGCGTTGCTGGACCTTGAGGCGGTCGGCGAGGAAGTCGAGAATTTCATCCCGCTCGAAAGTTCGATCAAGAGCCGAAAACAAGCCGCTTGCAACACCCAAACGCTTCTGGATTTCGCTATCGTCGTCGTCGACTAGCTTTACTTCAACCTTCTTTACCTGCACCCATTCCGCGCTCTTAATACCCTCCACTGCTGCAGCGGCTTCAGCAACCTTCTGGCGAGCAAAACTTTGGTTCAACACGTAGTTGCCGTGTGTTCCGAAGATAATTTGGCAGAAGCTAAGAAGATGATCTTCCCAAGCGTCCAGCGCCTTACCGATCGGCAATCGTGATCCATTAGTTTGCAGGAGTGCCAGGGCCCCGAGAGCGGCTCGGCGTAATGCAAAAGGATCCTTTGACCCTGTCGGCTTTTGCTGAATCAGGAAGAAGCTGAAGATCGTATCCAGCTTATCCGCAAGCGCCACCGCCACCGTCACCGGCGCCGTCGGGACGTCATCGCCTTGCCCGACCGGTTTGTAATGGTCGCGGATCGCGTCGGCGACTGCATCGGGCAGGCCTTCGGCGCGGGCGTAATAGCCACCCATCAGGCCCTGCAGTTCGGGGAATTCGCCCACCATTTCGGTGACGAGATCGGCCTTCGCCAGTTCGGCTGCCTGCCGCGCGAGCGCGGGGTCGCAGTTCGGGACGATGCCTTCGCTCGCCAGCCATTCGGCGAGCTTCGCGACGCGCTCGACCTTGTCGGCGACGGTGCCGAGCTTCTCGTGGAAGGTGATGTTCGCGAGCTTTTCCGCGTGCTGCGCGAGCGTTTTTTTCTGGTCCTGTTCCCAGAAGAAGCGCGCGTCGGACAGGCGCGCCGCGAGCACCTTGCGGTTGCCCGCGACGATCTCCGCGCCGCCGTCGTGTGCGTCGATGTTCGCGGTGCAGACGAAGCCGTTGGCGAGCTTGCCGTCTGCGCCATTCACGACGAAATATTTCTGGTTCACGCGCGCGGTGAGCTGGATGACCTCGGGCGGCACTTCCAGAAACGCTTCGTCGAAGCGGCCGAGCAAGGGCACCGGCCATTCGGTGAGGCCGGCATTCTCGATCACCAGCCCCTCGTCCTCGACCAGCGTCAGCCCGGCGTCGGCGGCGGCCTTCGCCGCGCCGTCGCGGACGATCGCCTGCCGTTCTTCATGATCGACGATGACGTGGCACGCGCGCAGCTTCTCGGCATAGTCCGATGCCGAACCGATCGTGATCTCGCTCGGGCAGTGGAAACGATGCCCGCGCGTCGCGAAGCCGCTCGCAATCCCGCTCACTTCGCACGGCACCAGATCTTCGCCGAAAATCGCGACGATGCCCGACAGCGGGCGCACCCAGCGCAGGCTCTCGCTGCTCGCGCTTTCCTTGCCCCAGCGCATCGACTTCGGCCACGAAAAGCCGCGGACGATCGCGGGGATCGCCTCAGCCAGCACCTCGGCGGTCGCGCGGCCGGGCTTGTCGATCACGGCGAAATATACGCCGTCGCGGTCTTCAAGCTGGTCCTGCGTCAGGCCCGTCTTGCGAAGGAAGCCTTCGAGCGCCTGCGGCGGCGCGCTCCTGCGCGGGCCTTTGAGTTCTTCGCTGACCGCGGCGGTCGCTTCGGGCAAGTCGCGCGCGATCAGCGCAAGGCGGCGCGGCGTCGACCAGATGGTGAGCTCACCCGTTTCGAGGCCCGCTGCGCTGAGCTGGGCACGAAACAGCTTTTCCAGTTCGGCGCGCGCACCGGCCTGCATGCGGGCGGGAATCTCTTCCGAGCGCAGTTCGAGAAGAAAGTCGGTCACAGCGTCCACCCCGGATATTTTTCGGTCCAGCGTTCCGACTGGCTGTCGATCCATGCCTTGCAGCTGCCCTTCGCGAGGTCGCGGACGCGCGCCATATAATTGGCGCGTTCCTGCACACTGATCACGCCGCGTGCCTGAAGCAGGTTGAACAAATGGCTCGCCTCGATCGCCTGATCATAGGCGGCGAGCGGGACGTTCGCCGCGATCGCGCGCTTGCACTCTTCCTCGGCCGCCTTGAAGCCTGCGAATAGCGTGTCGGTGTCGGCGACCTCGAAATTCCATTTCGAGAATTGCCGCTCGTTTTCCAGATACACGTCGCCATAGCTGAGCGCCGCGACATCGCCGACCGCATCGGAAAAGCGCAGGTCGTACACATTGTCGACATTCTGGATATACATTGCGAGGCGTTCGAGCCCGTAGGTGAGTTCGCCCGCGACGGGCTTGCAGTCAAAGCCGCCCATCTGCTGAAAATAAGTGAACTGGGTGACTTCCATGCCGTCGCACCAGACTTCCCAGCCCAGTCCCCAGGCGCCGAGCGTCGGCGATTCCCAGTCGTCTTCGACGAAGCGGATGTCGTGGAGCAGCGGATCGATGCCGATCGCCGCGAGGCTGCCCAGATATTGTTCCTGCAGGTCGGCCGGCGACGGCTTCAGGATCACCTGATACTGGTAATAATGCTGGAGGCGGTTCGGGTTCTCGCCATAGCGTCCGTCGGTCGGACGACGGCTCGGCTGGACATAGGCGACGTTCCACGGCTCGGGACCGAGGCTGCGCAGCGTGGTCGCGGGGTGGAAAGTGCCCGCTCCGACGCGCATGTCATAGGGCTGCAGGATCGCGCAGCCGCGTGCGCTCCAATAGGCATGCAGCGTCAGGATCATGTCCTGAAAGCTGAAGACTTTCTTTTCCGCCGCGTCGGCCACCTTTTTCCCGTCTTTCGCAGGTGCAACAAGTGTCGCCGCCCTTGGCCCAGCACGGCCACAGGGTCAAGGGACAGGCGCATCGAGCTTGCGCACCCTGTCAAGCGTGCAAAACTTTTTGTCAGGTGTTGTTGACATAGTCAGCGAATCACGACATATAGTCAACAACACCTGACATTCGGTCAGGGTCGCATGACGACAGGAGATGCTCGCATGAAGAAAAGCAGCACGGCGCCGCTCGGCGCTCTGGGAGGGAATGAGGATGCCACCACAATATGGCTATGCCTGCTCGCCGTCTTCATCACCCTCTGGGTCTGACGCCATGGAGAACCGGCTCAAGGTATTACGGGCGATGCGGAACTGGAGCCAGGCCGAATTGGCCGACCGGCTGGACGTATCGCGGCAAGCGGTGAACGCGATCGAAACGGGCAAATATGATCCGTCTCTGCCCCTCGCCTTCAAGCTCGCCCGGCTGTTCGCCATGCCGATTGAGGAGATTTTCGACGATGGTTCCGAAGGAAACGACAATGACTGACGGCAAGACCGCGAAGCGCGCCCTGTCGCCGCGCCAGAAGCGCTATCGCTTTTCGCTGGGCTTTGCCGCCGTGATCGGCGCGATCGCCGGTGTATGGCTCTCGGCCGACCAGCCGGCGGACCGCGGCGCATTCGAGATGGCATTCACCGGCTCGCTCAGCACCGGCTTCGCGATCGGCGCCTCGCTCATCTGGGTCGTCGGTCTGCTGATCTCGCTCGCCGTCTATCACCGCGCGATCGACGATCATGAGGAGCGCGCCTGGCTGTGGGCGGGTCTCGCCGGCTGGTACGCCTTTGTGTTTCCCGCGCCGGTCTGGTGGGTGCTCCACCGCGCCAGCCTGACGCCGCCCGTCGATGCGATGCAGCTCTTCGTCTTCTCGATGCTGGTCAACGCCGTCGTGTGGCTCTGGCTCAAATTTCGCTGACTTTCCCTCTCCCCTTACCAACCCAACCCGGCCATAAGGCCATGACTGAAAGGTATTTTTCGATGAAAACCTGGTTCAAGACGTTCGTTGCCAGCTGCGCGGTCGTCCCCTTCGCCGCCTGCGCCCTGGCGCCCGGCAATGCGGCGTTCGCCAAGGAGCCCGCCACCGCATCCGCGACAACGAGCGTCGCCGCCAAGCCCGGCCTGTGGACGGTGAAGGACGCCGATACGACGATCTATCTGTTCGGCACGGTGCATGTGCTGAAGCCCGGCCTCAGCTGGTTCGACGGCGCCGTGAAGCAGGCGTTCGACAAGTCGGACGAAATGGTCCTCGAAATGGTGCTGCCCGAAGATCAGGCGGAAGCCGCGAAGGTCACGATGCCGCTGGCGATGGACAAGAGCGGCAAGACGCTCTCCTCGAAGCTCGATCCCGAAGCGCTGAAGGCCTATCAGGCCGCGCTCGGCGGGCTCGGCGTGCCGGTGAACGCTTTCGACGCCTTCAAGCCGTGGTTCGCGGCAGTCACGCTGTCGATCCTGCCGCTGACCAAGCTTGGCTATGACCCGACGCAGGGCGCCGAAATGCAGCTGACGGCCGCGGCGAAGGCAGCGACCAAGCCGATTTCGGGCTTCGAAACGCTCGAGGAACAGCTCGGCTTCTTCGACTCGGTGCCCGAGGCTGGCCAGATCGCGTTCCTGAACGTGACCGTGAAGGACATCGACAAGCTTGCGCCGCAGCTCGACAAGATGGTCGCGCTGTGGGCCAAGGGCGACACGGTCAACCTCGCGGCGACGATGAACGAGGGCATGGCGGCGACGCCGGAGCTGGCGAAGATCCTGCTCTGGGACCGCAACGAGCGCTGGGCCGATCAGATCAAGACGCGCATGGACAAGCCGGGCACGGTGTTCATCGCGGTCGGCGCGGGCCATCTTGCCGGCACCAAGAGCGTGCAGGATTATCTGAAGGCGCGCGGCCTGAAGGCGCGGCGCGTCCAGTAATGCTCGCAAGAAGCATCCTCTATCGACGTTGGGGTCGCCGCTTCGCGGCGGCCCTTTCGCCGTTGTTGCTCGCCGCCTGCCAGTCGCAGCCAGCGACCGAGGCGCGGCCGGCGATGTGGCTCGTCGAGGATGCCGACACACATATCTATATGCTGGGTACGATGCATGCGCTGCCCGCGGGCACCGATTGGCGCGGCGGCAAGGTTGCCGCGGCGATCGACGCGGCCGACGAATTGATGCTCGAGCTTTCGCCGCGCGAACTGGCCGCGGCGGGCGCAGTGTTTCAGGAACTGGCGCCGCGCAGCGCCCCGCTGGCGATGAGCGCACGGCTGCCCGGCAAGGCGCTCGCTGGCTATCGCGCGATCGAGGGCGATGCCGATCTTGGCGGCGACGAGCTCGATGACTGGGCGGTGCTGGTGATGATGGGGCAGCGCGTCGCGCAGCAGGTAGAGCTCTCACCCGCCGACGGGGTCGAGGCCGGGCTGACCGCCGCGTTCCGCAAGGCCGGCAAGCCGATCGGCGGTCTGGAAAGCGCGCGGACGCAGTTGATGCTGTTCGAAACGCTCGACCCCGCTACACAGCGCGCGCTGCTCGTCCGCGCCGCCGAAAATTCTGCCAGTGCCGAACGCGACGTGCTCTCGATGACCGACGCCTGGTCGCGCGGCGACGCCAATGCGCTGGCGCGGGTGGTGAACGAGGATGTCGATGAGGTTCCGGCCGCACGCAAGGCGATCATCACCGACCGCAACCGCCGCTGGAGCGATTGGGTCAAAGCTCGCCTGGACAAGCCGGGCACCGTGTTGATGGCGGTCGGCGCCGGACATCTGGTCGGGCAGGACAGCCTGCCCGCGATGCTCGCGGCCGAGGGTTATAAGGTCACGCGAGTACAATAGACGCCGCCGTGCTTGCATTTCCGCCGCTTCCCCGCTATGCGCCCGCGCTTCCGTCATGGTCATCCCTGGAGGCGTGGCGGAACTGTGTAACCGTACTCGGAGAAATATTATGAGCGATCAGCTGACGCTGACGGCCGAGACGCGCGAACGCGGAGGCAAGGGAGCCTCGCGTGACCTGCGTCGTAATGGCCGCGTCCCCGCCGTTGTCTATGGCGGCAAGGAAGAACCCCTGATGATCCACGTCGAAGAAAAGCTGCTGATGAAGCAGCTGATGACGGGTCACTTCATGAACTCGGTCGTGATGATCGACGTCGGCGGCAAGCAGATCCGCACGCTGCCCAAGGACGTCGCGTTCCACCCGGTCAAGGATCGTCCGATCCACGCCGACTTTCTGCGCATCTCGAAGGACGCCAAGGTCCATGTCGAAGTGCCGGTCGTGTTCGCGAACGAAGAAGCCTCGCCGGGCCTGAAGCGCGGCGGCGTTCTGAACATCGTCCGCCACGATCTGGAACTGGTCTGCGACGCGGACAAGATCCCCGAAGAAATCTCGATCGACGTCACCGGTTTTGACGTTGGCGATTCGATCCACATCAGCAGTGTCACCCTGCCCAAGGGTGTCGAAAGCGCGATCACCGACCGCGATTTCACGATCGCGACCATCGTTGCTCCGTCGGCGCTCAAGTCGAGCGACGGCGACACGACGAAGGACGACGGCGAAGCCGCCGCCGAAGCCTGAATTTGATCGGGCCGCCTTCCACCGGGAGGCGGCCCTTTCCTTGACCCCGGGAAAGACACCGCCATGCAGCTCTGGGTCGGTCTCGGCAATCCCGGGCCGCAATATGCGATGAATCGTCACAACGTCGGTTTCATGGCCGTCGACGTCATCGCCGACATGCATGGCTTTCCCGCTCCCGCAAAGAAGTTCCAGGGCTGGCTGCAGGACGGCCGGATCGGCCGGACACGCATACTTCTGCTGAAGCCCGGCACCTTCATGAACGAAAGCGGCCGCAGCGTGCGCGCCGCGCTCGATTTCTACAAGCTGACCCCCCAAGACGTCACCGCCTTCTACGACGAACTCGACCTCGCGCCGATGAAGGTGAAGGTGAAACAGGGCGGCGGTGCGGCGGGGCATAATGGCATCCGCAGCATGATCAGCCATATCGGCGACGATTTCCGTCGCGTCCGCATCGGCATCGGCCACCCGGGTCACAAGGACCGCGTGACGGGCCATGTTCTCGGTAACTATCACAAGAGCGAAGTAGAGCCGCTGACCGACCTGCTCGGCGCGATCGCCGCCGAAGCGGCATGGCTGGCCGATGGCGACGATGTGCGCTTCCAGAACGATCTCGCGCTGCGCCTGAACGGCTGACCGCCATGGACCGCGTGCTGGTCATCGGTCCGTGCGGCGCGGGCAAGTCGACGCTGTCGACCGAACTGGGAGAGCGGCTCGCCCTGCCGGTCCACCATATCGACCAGCTCAACTGGCGGCCCGGCTGGGTCGAGGGCGGCAAGGAAGAGCTGCAGGCCAAGCTCGACGAAATCATCGCGGGCGACCGCTGGCTGATCGACGGCAATTACGGGGGTACGATGACTGCGCGCCTCGCTCGCGCGGATACGGTCGTCTACCTCGACTATCCGGTCCGTCTCTGCCTGTGGCGGCTGCTCCGCCGCATCCGGACCTATCGCGGACGCACCCGACCCGACATGACCGAAGGCTGCCCCGAGCGGTTCGATCTCGCCTTCTTTTTCTATGTCATGAACTGGAACCGCGGCCCGCGGCGACGCACCGAAGCGAAACTCGACGGCCATGAGAGCAAGGTCATCCGGTTAAAGGACCCCGCCGCGCTTCGCATATGGCTGAGCGCGCTTCCCGCCAAGCCGCTGGTTCACGACTGAAACCGCGCCCTCTGTCAAAAACCTGCAACATAAGTCGCTTCTTCGCGACTTCGTGACGCCACGCCCCTGACACCCGGTTCTGCAATCGGGAGCGACCCAAACCGGAACGCCGGGTTCCGGAACGCAACAAAGGGGCACTGCATGTCACATCTTACCGACGAAGCGCGCGCGCCATATCGCCGCGTGACCGACGACCTTCACGGACCCGACAGTCTGGAGGCGATCGTCGCCGAAAACCCGTCGCGCCGCTCGCTGCTCCGTGGCGGCCTGTTCGGCCTCTCGGTGCTTCCTGTCGCCGCGCTCGCCGCGTGCAGCGACGACGACGGCGCGCCGCCGGTGACCGTCACGCCGACGCCCACCCCGACACCGACCCCGACGCCCACCCCGCCGGTCAGCTATTCGGTGAACTTCGCCTCGGTCGCCGCCAATCAGGATGACAAGGTCACCGTTCCCGCCGGTTACACCGTCGATGTGCTGCTAAAGGCGGGCGATTCGGTTGAGACCGGCTCGCCCTATTCGGGGAGCTTCCCTACCCCGGCCGTCGCCGAAAAATGGGCCGGCGGCAATCACGACGGGATGGAATATTTCACCATCCCCGGCGTCGATCCCAATGTCGGCGGCCTGCTCGCGATCAACTTCGAGCTTCCCGACTTCAACATCCTGATGTCGGGCACCTATAATGCCGCGACCGCGACGGCGGACCAGAAAGCGCTCGCCCTGTCGGCGGTGGGCATCGCGGTCGTCGAGATCGCGAAAGGCAGCGACGGCAAATGGGCCGTCAAGGCCGGATCGACCTATAACAAGCGCTATACCGGCAACACCAGCTATCGCGCGGGCGGTCCCGCCGCGGGCCTGCTGTCGGGTTCGATCAAGGGCATGCTCAACAATTGTTCGAGCGGCCGGACGCCGTGGGACACCTATCTGACCTGCGAAGAGACCACAGACAATTATCTCGACCCGACGCAGCCGGCGACCAACTATGGCTGGGTGGTCGAGGTCGATCCGCTGCGCGAACTCGCGCCCGCGACCAAGCGCACCGCGATGGGCCGCTTCAGCCATGAGAATGTCGCCTATATGGCGAACGCCGACCGCCGCGTCGCCTTTTACATGGGTGACGATTCGACCCCGGGCTGTATCTACAAGTTCGTGCCCGATCGCGCCTATGGCACCAACCGCGCTGCGAACAGCGATCTGCTCGATTACGGCACGCTCTATGTCGCGCGCTTCAACGCCGATGGCACCGGCGAGTGGCGCGCGCTCGTCGTCGGCCAGAATGGCCTGACCGCCGGCGCGCTCGACCCCGGCAACGTCAGCCAGAGCACGACGCCGCCCACCCCGGCAACGGTCAATTTCAACAATCAGGCCGACGTTCTGATCAATACGGCATCGGCCGCGCGCGTCGCGGGCGGCACAGTGATGGACCGCCCCGAGTGGCTGACCGTCGCGCCCGACAACAAGGCCGTGTTCGTGACGCTGACCAACAACAGCGGCCGCCGCGTCACCGACGCGATGAACCCGCGCGTCAGCAACCTGCACGGCCATATCCTGAAGTTCCGCGAGGAGGCTGATTCGCCGCTCGCGACTAAGTTCAGCTGGGAAATCTTCCTGCTCGGCGGCGACCCGACACTGGCAGCAGGCGGCAGCAACCTGGTCGGCAACATCAACGGCGACACCTTCTCCAGCCCCGATGGCCTGCGCATCGACCCGCAGGGCCGCCTCTGGGTCCAGACCGACCACAGCGTCCCCGGCAACTCGGGCGTGAGCGGCAAGACCATCGATCAGGCCTTTGGCCATAATGCGATGTTCTATGTCGACCAGACGACGAAGCAGTCCAAGCGCTTCCTCGTCGGGCCGGTGGGCTGCGAGATCACGGGGATCGCCTATACCCCCGATCTCACGACCTTCTTCGTGAACATCCAGCATCCGACGGGCAACTGGCCGGTCGCGGGCGAACAGCCGCGGTCGTCGACGATCGTCGTACGCCGGACCGACGCCAAGCCGGTCGGCGCCTGATAGCGAAAAACAAAGGGGATCCCGGCGCCGGAAAGATCTGGCGCCGGGATAAACCTCGCCGGCGTCAGACGAATTTCATGTCGCCGAAAATCCAGCGCCACGGCGCTCCGGTCTCGCCCAGAATATTGCGCACGATCATCGGGAACGCGGCTTCCGACCGGACGTCGTTCGACATGATCAGCACACAGCGCTGACCCTTTTCGAGGCACACCAGCGTGTTGCCCGTCGAATCATTGTGCCCGCCGCGAAAATAGCCGGTCCCTTGCGGCCCGGTGAAGCGGATGAGGCCGACGGTGGCGGTAATATCCGGGCGCTCTGCAGCAGGCGCGTCGCCCTGCAAGGTCGGAAATTGCGAACGCGACCGGATCGCGAGGCCGGGGCGCGTCAGCTCGGCACGAGCGGCCTTCGACAACCCCTCCCCCGAAATCAATGCCGCCGCGAAATTGGCAAGATCGGTGATCGTCGTGTCCATCGACCCCGCCAGACGCACGCGCTCGCGCTCGTCATACGGCACCGCCTTGCCGTCGAGTTCCCAGCCGTCGGCGAGGTTTGCAGCAAAGTCCGCGCGCCACATCACCCCGCTGTTCGGCATATGCACGGGATCGAAGACGAGCCGCTGAATCTCCTTGCCCATATCAAGGCCCAGCCCCTGCTCGAGCCCGAACTGGAGCAGCATGATGCCCTCTCCCGAATAGCCATAGCGGCTGCCCGGATCGAAATGGAAGCGCAGCTTCCCGTCGGGTTCGAGGAAGGAGAAATTGGCGAAGCCGGTGCTGTGATTGAGCACCATCCGCGGGGTGATCGTCCGCCAGCGCTCGTCGCCCGCCAGATCGCCCCAATTGCCATAGGCCTCGAGATTGCCATAATCGGGCAGCGGCTTTTTGAGCATCGATGCGATAGGCTTGTCGAGGTCGACCTTGCCCTCATCGGCCAGGCGCAGCACCGAATAGGCGAAGACCAGCTTGGTCAGCGACGCGCCATACATGATCGTCTGCGGGGTCAGCGGGTCGCCCTTGGCGTTGCGCTTACCGAACGTCTGGACCGACACGACCTTGCCCTTGTCGATCACCGCAATCGCGAGGCCGCGCGAGCCCGTCGCCTTCATGGCCTGCTTTGCGGTCGCGGCGATCGCCACCTTGTCGGGAAGAGATCTGGCATGAGCGGGAACGGCGCTCAGGATAAATGGCAGAAGCAGAGCAAGTTTCGCGGCACGCATCGCTATCTCCCTGTTTTCACAGAGACCGACTGTTATGCCATAATAATACAGTTCGCAAGCGGCTATGGCCGCTTCGGCGGCGGTGGCGGGGAGCCATCGGCGGTCGGCGACATGATGATGACACACATCGTCCGGTGCACCGGATGGCTGCCGCAGGCGACGCCCGCATAATTCCGGTCAGTGGCGAGCAGGCTGTGCCTGTGCCCGCGCCCCGGCACGCCATCATCGATCAGCAACTGGTGAATCACACCCTCGGGCGTGTGGTGCCCATAGGTGATCACCTCGTTGACATAGCGGCCGCCGCCGCGTGCCAGCATCCGTTCGCCGGGGCCACGGCCGCGTGTATAGTGACCGACCGCACCCGACCGCGATTGCTCGGCGACATGATCGGCGGCGGCCTTTGCAAGGATCTCGCTATAGGCGAGGCGCGGCAGCGGCTTCTGGCCCTTCAGATCGCGAATGGCCTCGTTGACCGCCGCGACTCCCTCGTTGGTCATGATGTCGATCTCGCCCCCCTCTTCGGCGATCAGCAGCTTGCCCTCGAAACGCGGGCGATAGCTGCGCAGCACGTCGGCATAGGCATCGGGATCATCGCGAAAGCGGTTGAGTTCGGCGAACACCGCCGCCTCGAACCGGTTCGGAGCGGCCTGGGCCGCCGCAACGATCAGACCGCTGGCTATCGCCGCAGTCGTCCAGAAAGCCGTATATCTCATCATGCTTTCGATAGGAGCGGATGGCTTAACATCGGGCAACGGGTGCCAAAGACTGGCGTCCGGCGCAACTTGGCGCTAGGGGCGCGGGCAAACACCGGCCGGATGCCGGAGCTCCATGGAGAATTTATGGGTTTCAAATGCGGGATCGTCGGCCTGCCCAACGTCGGCAAGTCCACCCTGTTCAACGCGCTGACCGAAACGGCAGCGGCGCAAGCAGCGAACTATCCGTTCTGCACGATCGAGCCGAACATCGGCAACGTCGCGGTGCCCGATGCTCGCCTCGAAAAGCTCGCGGCCATCGCCAGCAGCAAGAAGATCATCGCGACCCAGCTCGCCTTCGTCGACATCGCCGGTCTTGTGCGCGGCGCGTCGAAGGGCGAAGGCCTTGGCAACCAGTTCCTCGGCAACATCCGCGAAGTCGACGCGATCGTCCATGTCCTGCGCTGCTTTGAGGATGACGACATCCAGCACGTCGAGAACAAGGTCGATCCGGTCGCCGACGCCGACACGGTCGAGACCGAACTGCTGCTCGCCGACCTCGAAAGCCTCGAAAAGCGCGTCCCCGCCTTTGCCAAAAAGGCCGCGCAGGGCGACAAGGAATCGAAGATCGCGGCCTCGGTTCTCGGCCAGGCGCTCGACCTGCTCCGCGAAGGCAAGCCCGCGCGTCTCGTCGAGCCGAAGGATGACGAGGAAGCCCGCGTGCTGCGCACCGCGCAACTGCTGACCTCGAAGCCCGTCCTTTACGTCTGCAACGTCGACGAAGGCAGCGCCGCGAACGGCAATGCCTTCTCCGAAAAGGTCTTCGCCAAGGCCGCTGCCGAAGGCGCGCAGGCGGTTGTCGTCTCGGCCGCGATCGAAAGCGAGCTGGTCACGATGGACATGGCGGACCGGCTGGAGTTCCTCGAAGAGATGGGCCTGCATGAAACGGGCCTCGCACGCGTCATTCGCGCCGGATACGAGCTGCTCCACCTGATCACCTTCTTCACCGTCGGCCCGCAGGAAGCCCGCGCGTGGACCGTGCATCAGGGCGCGAGCGCACCCGAAGCCGCGGGCGAAATCCACAGCGATTTCCAGAAGGGTTTCATCCGCGCCGAAACGATCGCCTATGACGATTATGTCGCGTTCGGCGGCGAAGCAAAGGCCCGCGAAGCCGGCAAACTGCGCGCCGAAGGCAAGGCCTATGTCGTGCACGACGGCGACGTGATGCACTTCCTGCACAGCTGAGACGTCCTTGAACTTCGTCATTGCGAGGAGCGCAGCGACGAAGCAATCTCCAGCGATGCAGCCAGACGCCCAGCCTGCAGTTTGCATCAGGACCAACAGGAAAGACGTAGTGCTGTATACCGGCGTAACGTCGAATCTGATCGGTCGTGTGTGGCAGCACCGGGAAAAGCGAAGCGGCTTTTCCGCGCGCTATCGGTGCGACAAATTTGTCTGGTTCGAAATGTATAGCGACCTGTTTCCGGAATTAATCGGCGGATAGGCCGAGAGCTGGAGATTGCTTCGTCGCTACGCTCCTCGCAATGACGCTAAGGCTCAAACGCCGCTAAAATCGGACAGGGCCCCTTCTCGCTCGCCGCGCACTGATCGGCGAGGCGTGCGAGGGCGGCGCGGGTTTCGGTCATTTGTGCGATCTTTTCGTCGAGCACGTCGATCCTTTGCCGCGCGAGCGCGCGAACGCGCATGCGGTCGTCGCTTGCTTCCAGCGCCAGCAGTTCGGAAATCTCTTCGAGCGTGAAACCTGACGCCTGCGCCGAGCGAATGAACTTCAGGCGCCGCACATCGTCGGCATCATAGCGCCGGATGCCGCCGCCCCAGCCGTCGCCGCCGCTGCGCGCCGGCGTCTCCAGCAGGCCGCGCCGTTGATAATAGCGGATCGTTTCGACCCCGACGCCGCCGGCAGCGGCCAGTTTTCCGATGGTAAGCTGCATCGCTTGACTCCGTACCATGGTACGGACGCTATATGGGGCGCATGACGAAACAGGCAACCCTCCACCGCATGGTCATGCCGGGGCACACATGCCCCTTTGGCCTCAAGGCAATGCACCTCCTCGAAAGCCGCGGCTTCACGGTCGATGACCGCTGGCTGACGTCGCGCGAGGAAACCGATGCCTTCAAGGCCAAGCATGGCGTCAAGACGACGCCGCAGACCTTCATCGATGGCGTGCGTATCGGCGGTTATGATGATCTGCGCCGCCATTTCGGGCTGAAAGTCGCCGACCCCAACGCGACCAGCTACACCCCGGTGATCGCGCTGTTCGCGATGACCGCGCTGATGGCGCTCGCGACCAGTCATTCGGTGTTCGGCACCCCCTTCACGGTCCGCGCCGCCGAATGGTTCATCTCGTTCAGCATGATCGTCCTCGCGCTGCTCAAGCTGCAGGACGTCGACAAGTTCGCGACGATGTTCCTCAATTACGATCTGCTTGCCAAACACTGGATACCCTATGGCACCATCTATCCCTTTGCCGAGGGGCTGACGGGCGTGCTGATGACCGCGCACCTCTTGCCATGGCTGTCGATCCCGCTGGCGTTGTTCATCGCAGGCATAGGCGCGGTGTCGGTGTTCAAGGCGGTCTATATCGACAAGCGCGACATCAAATGTGCCTGCGTCGGAGGGAGCAGCAAGGTGCCGCTGGGCTTTGTCTCGCTCACCGAAAATCTGATGATGATCGGCATGGCGCTGTGGATGCTGCGAGGGATGATGTGACCGCGATGCTGGATCGAGGACGTTGATGTTCGCAGGCGGTCGACGGCAATCCGTCGCACCCGGCCTTCGTCGCCGGGAGCGCCGCCTCCGGTCCTGATCCACTGCTGCTTCCGCTTTCTCCGGGGCGGGGATTCGCGTCAGCCCGCCTTGTCCTCGTCGGACGGAGCCTCCCATTCCGACGCCTCGAGCGCGGGCTTGCGGCCGAACAGGCGCGCGAAGAAATTGCGGAACGCTGCAAAGGCCGCGACGAGGCCGATCAGGATGAACTTGCCGAACTTCGCGAGCACCGCGAGCAAGCCGACCTTCTTCGCGACCGCCGCCGCGCCGCCCGCGGCGACCAGTCCGGCGAGACCATATTCGGCCTTGCGGTCGGTCGCGGCATTATAGTCGACATAGCGCGCGCCGCTCTTGAAGCTGCCGACGCTGGCAAAGGTCTTCGCTGCCTCGCGCACCTCGTCGAGCTGGCTCATGCTGGCGAGGATGTTCATGCTCAGCACGCCCTCGCGGCCCAGCAGGCGGATGTCGTAATTCAGCGTGTCTTCGGGCGTATCGTCGAACTTGATGTCGCGCGCCCAGACGAGCGAATGCTTGCCGCCGTCATAGGTCGGCGACTGGGCCCAGCGCTGGAGGATACCCGCCGGATAGCCCTGCGCGCGCGTATCGGCGGCCTGCGCCTCGTCGCTCTTGCGCATGTCGGCAAGCATCGCATTATAATCGATCGTCTTGGCATCGTCGTCGGAGACATAGCCGGTGTCCTCATAGGTGATCACCGCCGACCATGTATCGTCGGCGAAGCTTTTGCCCTTCGGGAACACCATGCCGAGCACGCCGTTCGCCGCCGCGGGCGGGTTACGCCAGATGTCGACAAGGATGGTACGCGATTGCTCGGGCCCGACGAAATAATAGCGGTCGCCAAGATTGAGCTCGGCCTTCGCCGCCGCGATCGGGATCGTGCCCGTCTGGCGGTTCAGGTCTTTCAGCAGCTTTTCGGTCGCTGCGCGCTGCCGGGCCTGCACATCGTCCTGCGCCGCGGTTGTGGCGGCAGATGGCGGCGCGGCGTGAAGCGTCGCGGCCGGTACATATGCGATCATCAGGGCACCGGCCAAAGCCAGCGCGCTGCTCTTCCTTGACAATTTCACCATCGATTCCCCCCGTTGGTGGGCAAATAGTTCCAGACTTGCCCGGGCGTGACAAGCCGCAAAAGGTCCGAAGCGACGCATGGGCATGGGCGCGCGGCTGGGCTATGCCCTCCGCGCTGAGTCGCAACTTCGCCCTTCGGAGCCCCCCATGCTGAATCGCCGCCACTTCCTCGCCACCGCGACGCTCGCGGGCCTGTCTGCCCCCGCCATTCTGCGCGCCGAAGCCGGATTCTTCCGCGACTTCCCGTTCAGCCTCGGCGTCGCCGCGGGCGATCCGGCGGCCGACGGCTTCGTCATCTGGACGCGCCTCGCGCCCGACCCGATGATCCCGCACGGCGGCATGCCGCTGGTCAATGTGCCGGTCGAATGGGAGGTCGCCGAAGACAGCGGCTTCCGGACGGTCGCGGCGAAGGGCACCGAACTCGCACGCCCCGAACTCGGCCACAGCGTCCATGTCGAAGTCGCGGGCCTCAAGCCCGATCGTCCCTATTATTACCGCTTCACCGCCGGCGGCGAACGCAGCCTGCGGGGCCGCGCGCGCACCCTGCCCCTGCCCGGCACGCGCGCCGATCTGGTGAAATTCGGCGTCTGCGGTTGCCAACATTATGAATCGGGCTTCTACGGCGCCTATCGCCACCTCGCGCGCGAGGATCTGGCTTTCGTCTATCATTATGGCGACTTCATCTACGAATATCAGCAGGATTATCTGTTCCCCGACGGCCTGCCCGTTCGCCCGGTCCGCAAATATGCGCTGCGCGGACTGCAGGATCTCGGCGATTTCCGTACCGCCTATACGCAGACCCTGCTCGACATCGACATGCAGGCGGCGCGTTCGGTCCACGCCTTCATCTCGACCTTCGACGATCACGAGATCCGCAACGACTGGGTCTCGACCTATGACGACTGGAAGATGGACCTCGACGGCAACGACCCCGACGCGCCGCCGCCCGAGGTCTTCATGCTGCGCCGTCAGGCCGCGTTCCAGGCGTGGTACGAGCATATGCCGGTCCGCAAGGCACTGTTGCCGCGCGGCGGCTTCATCGCTGCCAACCGCGAGCTGCGGTACGGCGACCTGATGTCAATGCAGATCCTCGACACGCGGCAATATCGCGACAACCAGCCGTGCGGCGACGGTTTCAAGCCGACCTGTCCCGAGGTGTTCGCCAAGGATGCGCAGGTGCTGGGCAAGGCGCAGGAAGACTGGCTTGCGAAGAATCTGGCTAAGGGCGGCGCCGAATGGAACGCGATCGCGCAGCAGGTGACGATGATGTCGCTCGACCGCCGCCGCAAGGAGGACGAGCCGAAGAAGATCGTTAACCTCGACAGCTGGGCGGGCTATGAAGCGCCGCGCGAGCGGATTTTGTCGCGCTTCGCGGGGCTCAAAAATGCGGTCGTCCTGACCGGCGACGAGCATCAGAATTTCTGTGGCGATCTGGTTCAGAAGGACAAGGTCGTCGGCGCCGAATTCGTCGGCACCTCGATCTCCAGCGGCGGTGATGGCAGCGATCTGCGCAAGGGCACCGACGTGTTCCTGAAGCTCAATCCCGAGCTCAAATTCGCGAACGACCAGCGCGGCTATCTGGTGTGCGAGGTCGGGCGCGAAGCCTGGCAGACGCACTTCATGGTCGTCGACAAGGTGACGGTGCCGCTAGGCACGCTGTCGAAGCGCGCGACGGGCGTCGTCGAAAACGGCGTCGCCGGGATCAAGATGGCCTGACCCCGGCTCGGCCGGCTTACTCGTTCGGATCCTTGTATTTGAACGGGTTATAGGGCGACGGCTGCGTCGGCACCGGGAAGCGCGGCAGCGTCTTGTCGCTGTTCGCAGCGGCAACGAGCACGCCCGCCATCACCACCGATGCCTGCCGTAGATCGTCGGCCTTCAGATGATCGAAGGTGTCGGCGCTGCTGTGATGGGTACGCGACGAATAGTCGAGCGGATCCTGGATGAACTGGAACCCCGGCACACCGACCGACTGCATATAGACATGGTCGGTGCCCCCCGTCGGTGCTGCGACGACCTTGCCCGCGCCCAGCGCGTTGAAGGGCGCGAGCCATTGGGTCAGGATCGGAACCGCGCCGACATTGCCCTCGGCATAAAGGCCGCGCAGCTTGCCCGAACCATTGTCCATGTTGAAATAGGCCTTGAGGTCGCCATAGCCCGGCCGCGGCGTGATCGGATAACGGTTCGACCAGCCCGAGGTGACCGCCGCCTCGTCCTCGCCCGCCGCCGGACCGGGCCGCGAGGCGAGATATTTTTCGACATAGGCAAGGCTGCCGAGAATTCCCTGCTCTTCACCGGTCCACAATATAAAACGGATCGTCCGCTTCGGCCGGATACCGAGCGTCTTGATGATCCGCGCCGCCTCCATCACCACCGCGCTGCCCGCCGCATTGTCGGTCGCGCCGTCGCCGGCAACCCAGCTGTCGAAATGCGCGCCTGCCATCACATAGCCGGCCTTGGGGTCGGTGCCTGGGATCTCGGCGATGATGTTATACGCCTTGGTATCGCTGTCATCGAAGCGGACATTGCTGTCGATCTCGAGCTGCGGCGCGGCGCCCGACTTCGCCAGACGCGCGAGGCGGCGATAATCCTCCGCCGCCAGCTCGATCGCCGGCAGACTCAGCGAGCGGCCGACGCGATAATTATAGCCTTCGCCATGGACTAGCTTGCCGTCGCGATATGACTGGCGAACCCACGCGACCGCCCCCTCAGCCTTCAGGAAAGCATCGAGCTTTTCGATATAGCGCGAGCGTTCGAGCCGGCGGTTGAGCGCGTCGGGATCATATTTCGGCTGGCGAAGCTCGTCGAGCTTGGCGATGTCGGCGCTTTCGAGGCGGCGGAACGCCGGCTTGTCAGGTTCATCGCCGTCGCCCGGCAGCGTGACGAGCACGATCTTGCCCGCCAGCTTGCCTTTCCATTCATCGAAATGCGCTTCCTTGGTCATCGGTGCGACGATGATCGGTGCCGAAAGCGGCCCGTTCGTCGAGGGCGTCCAGGCGATCGGGATCGCCGTCAGCGCCAGCGGGCGCGGCGTCGTCATGCGCGCGCTGACCGAAACAATCTCCCACCCGCGCCCGAATTCGAACCCGTCGCGGCGAATATTGGCGAGGCCCCAGTTTCCGAACTTGTCGATCGCCCATTGTTCGGCCCGGCGCATGCCCGGCGAATTGGTGAGACGCGGCCCCAGCCCGTCGGTCATTTCCTGCGCGATCTGCATCACCTGGCTGTGGTTGAAGCCCTGATCGATGATCGCATTGGCATTGCTGTCCTCGGCCTTTTGCCCAGCGGCCGGAACCGAGACGAGCGCAGCGCTTGCCAGCATCGCGGCGACCCAGATCTTCTTCATTGCGAACCCCTTATTCGTTACGATTGCAACCGGATCACCATGCGACGCGGTGCGATGCAAGCGGATATTGTCGCATCGCGGCAGCATCGGGCAAACCCGGGGGCTTGTCGCCGCATGGTCATCTCTGCACCCTAAGCGCGATGCCCATGACCCGAATCGCCTCCCTCCTTCTCGCCTTCGTCCTGCTCGCTGCCGCGCCGCTGCATGCCCGGTCCGAAACGGCACGCACACCGGTCACGATCCTGATTTCGATCGACGGCTTTCGCGCCGATTATCTGGACCGCGGCCTTACCCCGAACCTGTCGAAGCTGGCCGCCGGGGGCGCGCATGGCGCTCTTCGCCCGTCCTTCCCGACCAAGACCTTCCCCAATCATTATGCGATCGTCACAGGCGAGCGCCCCGACACCAACGGGATTGTCGGCAACAATATGATCGATCCGCGCCGCCCCAATGTGAAGTTCAGCCTTGGCGACCCCAAGCAGTCGCTCGATCCCTTCTGGTGGGATCAGGCCGAACCTGCGTGGGTCACCGCCGACAAGGCCGGGGTGCGGACCGCGACGATGTTCTGGCCGGGCAGCGAAGTTTCGATCCACGAGACGCGACCGCCCGACTGGCTGCGCTATGACGAACATGTCGGCTATGCCCAGCGGATCAACACGATCCTCGACTGGATGCGGCGCCCCGCCGACATTCGCCCCGCCTTCGTCACCCTCTATTTCGAGGCGGTCGACAACGCCGGGCATGAATTCGGCCCCGATAGCGCCGAGGTGAACGCCGCCATAGCCGACGTCGATGCCCGGATCGGCGATCTGGTCGCAGGACTCGCGGCGATGGATCAGCCCGCCCGTCTGCTCGTCGTTGCCGACCATGGCATGCACGCGACCGACGAGAGCCGCGTGATCCAGCTTGCCGACCTGATCGACCTGCCGAGCATCATCGCGGTCGAGACCGGCCCCTATGCGGCGATCGAACCCGCGGCGGGAACCGACAACCGGGTATATGAGGCGCTGCTGAAGCCGCACGATCATATGAGCTGCAACCGCCGCGAAGAACTGCCCGCGCGGCTGCACTATGGCCGCAATCCACGCGTTGCGGCGATCATCTGTATCGCCGAACCCGGCTGGACGATCCTTGCGGGCGCGCCCGCCTACCCCGTCAAGGGCGGCGCGCACGGCTATGACAATCAGGATCCCCAGATGCTCGCGCTGTTCGTCGCGAACGGCACAGGTCTGAAAGGCGACATCGGCATCGTCGACAATATCGAGGTCTATCCGCTGCTGATGAAGCTGATCGGCGTCGCGCCGCTGCCGAGCGACGCGACCGGCGAGCTTGCCAAGCGACTGCCGTAACAGGCAGCTTGCCTTCGGGATGCTGCCCGCGCCATAGCGGGACCATGCTCTATTACGAAGATATCGAAGTCGGCGCGGTCCGCAGGTTCGGCAACAAGGCGGTCACCCGCGAGGAAGTGATCGCCTTTGCGACCGAGTTCGATCCGCAACCCTTCCATCTCGATGACGCGGCGGCCGCCCGCACCCATTTCGGGCGTCTTTCGGCTAGCGGCTGGCACACCGGCGCAATGGCGATGCGGATGATGGTCGAGAATATGAAGCAGCATGAGCAGGCAGGTCTCGGCTCGCCCGGAATCGAGGATCTCCGCTGGCTGCGGCCGGTCTATCCGGGCGACACGCTCCACTGCGAAACCGAAGTGCTCGAAAAGCGCCGTTCGCAGAGCCGGCCCGACATGGGGCTGTTCAAGTCGCAGCTCAGCGTCTTCAACCAGAAGGACGAGCCGGTGATGACGATGCGATCGACCGGCCTGATCCGCGTCCGCGACGAGGCCGGCACCGACTGATCAGTTGCGCAGCACCGCCATCGCGCGCACCGACGCGGCGGGAGCGCTCGAAATCTGCAGCACATAGCGGCCGGGCTGGACGTCGAACTCGACCATCTTGCGGATACCCGAACAGGCGGGGCCATGGCCGTGCGCCGCCGACTTCACGAATTTCGCGTCGCGAACCAGATCGATCCACGCGCCCGTGTCGAGCGCGACGACGAGGCGCCCAGCCTTCTTGACCTCGATGGGCACCAGCCCGCCATATTTGAACGGATCGGGCGCCCGCTCGGGCGTGATCCAGTAGCGCAGGCTTTCGGCCTTGTGCAGCGGCAGCTCGGTCCGCGCCGGGCCCAGCGTCGGAAAATCGGCCTCACGCGGTTCGCCATAGGCATAGAAGGTCTTGCCCGGCACCGCGCGCGCCCAGTCGGCGAGTTCGGGCGGCAGCACAGGATTGGCGGGACAGGCCGCGGCGGGTTTGGCCGGCTCGGCACCGACCGTCGGAACAGCCATCATTGCCGTGCCCGTCAGCGCGGCCAAAACGTAGAGCTTCATCCTATTTCCTTCCGAACAATCTCTCGACATCGTCCATCGCGAGCTTCACCCATGTCGGGCGGCCGTGGTTGCACTGGCCCGAGTGCGGCGTCACCTCCATCTGGCGGAGCAGCGCGTTCATCTCGGCGACGTTAAGCGTCCGGCCAGCGCGCACCGAACCGTGGCACGCCATCGTCGCGGCGACCAGTTCGAGCTTTTCGTTGAGGCCGAGCGCAGCGTCATAGCCCGCGAGGTCGTCGGCGATGTCGGTGACAAGCTTGTGGCAGTCGATCGGGCCGAGCATCGCGGGGGTCGCGCGGACCATCACCGCCGCAGGTCCGAAGCGTTCGAGCTCGACGCCGAGCGCGGCAAGCTGCGCTGCCGCGGCCTCCAGCCGGTCGCACGCAGGCTCGTCGAGTTCGACAACCTCGGGCAGCAACAGGCCTTGCGATGGAACCGCCTGCCCGCCCATGCCCCGGCGGAGTTGTTCGAGTACGAGCCGCTCGTGCGCGGCATGCTGATCGACGATGACAAGGCCGTCCTCGGCCTCGGCGACGATATAGGTCTTCGCGATCTGTCCGCGCGCGATGCCGAGCGGATGCTCTTCGGCCCGCGGCGGGGCGATCTCGGCGACCTCGGCGCGGCCGGCAAGAGGCGCCGGCGCGCTCGCGAACGGGACGAGCCGGTCGTAGACCCGCGCGACATCGTCGGCCGGCGGCGGCGTGTCGGCGCCGAACAGATGCACCGCCGGCTCATACCGCTGGCCGAAGAGAAAGCCCGCGGTCGGCTGCGGCGCCACCGGTTCCTGCTGCCATGCAGCAAGCGCGGCTTCGGCGGGGCGCTGGACGCTGCGGAAGCCATGGTCGTCGAGCGCGCGGCGCAGCCCGCCGACGATCATTCCGCGGATCAGCTGCGGGTCGCGAAAGCGCACCTCGGTCTTCGCCGGGTGGACGTTCACGTCGACCTCGCTGGTCGGGATATCGAGGAACAGTGCGACGACCGGATGGCGATCGCGCGCAAGCAAGTCGGCATAGGCGCCGCGCAGCGCCCCCACAAGCAGCCGGTCCTTCACCGGTCGCCCGTTGACGAACAGATATTGATGGTCGGCGATGCCGCGGTTGTAGGTCGGCAGGCTGATCACGCCGCCGAGATGCACCTCGCCGCGATCGAGATCGACCCCGATGCTATTGGCCACCAGCTCGCGCTGGGTCAGCGCGGCGACGCGCGCAAGCCGGTCCTGCCCGCCTTGCACGTCGAGGACGCGGCGGCCGTCATGTTCGACGACGAAGGCGATATCGGGACGTGCCATCGCGAGCCGCCGCACGACGTCGAGGCAGGCGGCATATTCGCTGCGCCCGCTGCGCAGGAACTTGCGCCGCGCGGGCACGCGCGCGAACAGATCCTCGACCAGAACACGGGTGCCCTTCGCCAGCGCTGCCGGCCCTTCGGCCACGACCGCGCCATTGTCGACAACGCGCTTCCACCCGTCGCCGCCCGCGACGCGGCTTTCGAGCGTCAGCCGCGCAACGCTGGCGATCGAAGGCAAGGCCTCGCCGCGAAACCCAAGCGTCGTCACATCCTCGATCGCGTCGTCGGGCAGCTTCGACGTCGCATGACGCTCGAGCGCGAGCGCCATGTCAGCGGCGGTCATCCCGCAACCGTCATCCTCGACCTCCAGCCGCGCAATTCCACCCTCGGCGATTCGCACCGAAACACGGGTCGATCCCGCGTCGATGGCGTTTTCGACCAGTTCCTTGAGCGCTGCGGCGGGTCTTTCAACCACTTCACCGGCTGCGATCCGATTTACTAGCTTTTCCGGCAGGCGACGTATTGACATGGCCGCTCTCCTAGCGCAGTCGAACGCAAATCGCGACCCATCCGCACAGCCCTGATCATTTTGTCCAGCCACCCCCTGTGGACGAGCCGGAATCTCCCCCTGATTGAAGCTGTCGCCGGCCGGGCGTGCGGATCATATTATGGCAGGGGCGCGCCCATCAGGGGCGCGGCTTCGATGACAGGAAGCAGTATAGATGTCCTTCTTTTCCCGCTGGTTCAAATTCAATTCCCAAGACATGGCGATCGACCTCGGCACTGCGAACACCGTGGTCTACGTGCGCGGCAAGGGCATCGTGCTGAACGAGCCTTCGGTCGTTGCGGTCGAGACGCTTAACGGCATCAAGCGCGTGAAGGCGGTCGGCGACGACGCCAAGCTGATGATGGGCAAGACCCCCGACAGCATCGAAGCGATCCGCCCGCTGCGCGATGGCGTCATCGCCGACATCGACGTCGCGGAGCAGATGATCAAGCACTTCATCACCAAGGTGCATGGCGGTAAACCCAATGCGTTTCGCAGCCCCGAAATTGTGATCTGTGTCCCCTCGGGCTCGACCAGCGTCGAACGCCGCGCGATCCGCGACGCCGCGTCGAACGCCGGCGCCAGCGAAGTGTGGCTGATCGAGGAACCGATGGCCGCCGCGATCGGGGCCGACATGCCCGTCACCGAACCGATCGGGTCGATGGTCGTCGACATCGGCGGTGGCACGACCGAAGTCGCCGTGCTCAGCTTGCGCGGTCTCGCCTACACCACCTCGGTTCGCGCCGGCGGCGACAAGATGGACGAAGCGATCGTCTCCTATGTCCGCCGACACCACAACCTGCTGATCGGCGAAGCGACGGCGGAGCGGATCAAGAAGGATTTCGGTATCGCGCGCATCCCCGCCGACGGCGTCGGGCTGACGATCCACATCAAGGGCCGCGATCTGGTCAACGGCGTACCCAAGGAAATCTCGATCAACCAGGCGCAGATCGCCGAGGCACTGTCCGAACCGATCGGCACGATCGTCGAAGGCGTCCGTATCGCTCTGGAAAACACCGCCCCCGAACTCGCCGCCGACATCGTCGATCAGGGCATCGTCCTGACCGGCGGCGGCGCGCTGATCGCCGAACTCGACGAACTGCTGCGCGACGCGACCGGCCTGCCCGTCACGGTTGCGGAAGACCCGTTGACCTGCGTCGCGATCGGCACCGGCCGCGCGATGGAGGATCCCGCCTTCCGCGGCGTGCTCCAGCAAGCCTGATCGAGCGGTAGCGCCTCGTCATGGTCCGCCCGGCACATCGGCGTCCGGGGCAATCCCGAAAGGCCCAATACAGCCTGTTTGCTGCCTATGTCATCGCGGTGACCGGGGCGGTGGCAGGCTTGCTGCTGGCTGTCCTGTCGGTGGTCGATCCTGTCGGCTTCGCCCAGCTTCGTATCGCCAGCCATGAGGTAACGGCGCCGGTGGCGCGCGCCACCCGCTCGGCGATCGGATCCATCTCGGGCATCGACGATGCGGTGTCGGCCTATGTCGGCGCGGGGTCGCAGAACCGCCGCCTCCGCAAGGAACTTGCCGAGACGCGCCGCCAACTCGTCGCGACCAGCTCGCTGCAGGAAGAGAACCGGCAGCTCAAGACGCTCCTGAAGTTGCAGGAAACCGACAAGGCCGGGATCGCCAACGGCTATCTCCTCACCTCGACCTCGACGAGCAGCAAGCGCATCGCGTTGCTCAGCCTCGGCCGGAATGTCGGCGTGGCGTCGGGTCAGCCGGTTCGCGGCGCCGACGGCCTGATCGGCCGCATCCTTGGTTCGGGCCCATCGGTCTCGCAGGTGCTGCTGATTACCGATATCGACAATATCGTCCCCGTTCGCCGCGCGCGCGACGGCCTGCCGGCGCTTGCCTATGGCCGCGGCAACGGCGATCTCGACATCCGCACGCTGAACATCGCGAACAACCCGTTCAAGCCGGGCGACATCCTCGTCACCTCGGGAACCGGCGGCATCTATCCGCCGAATATTCCGGTCGCGATCGTGATCCGGCGGCAGGACGATGGCGCGCTGGCGCGGCCGCTCGCCGATCCGGCAAAGGTCGACGCGGTGTCGGTGCTGCGTCCCTATACGCCCGCCGACGCCGAAGCCCAGCTTGCGCCGTCGCCCGACGCCGTGCAGGAAGTTCCGAAAGCGCCATGAACCAGAAGGGCCCGCGCCTCGGTGAACCGGCATCGCGGTGGCGCATGATCGTCATTCCGATCATCAGCGTGATGCTCGCCTCGGCGCTGCCGCTGATGCTGCCGCTCGTCGCGAGTTCGCCGGTGCTGCCGCCGCTCGGCCTGCTTTTCTTTCTATGCTGGCAGCTGCTGCGAACCGAAATGTGGCCAGTGTGGATCGGCCTGCCGCTCGGCCTGTGGGACGATCTGTTCAGCGGCGCACCGATCGGCACCGCCGTCTTCCTGTGGACCACCGCCAGCATCGCCATCGCCTACATCTCGCAGCGCATCTACTGGCGCGGTTTTTTTCACGACTGGGCGATTGGCGCTTTACTTGTCGCGATCATCCAGGCTCTCGCGGCGCTGCTCACGCATCCGCACGCCGCAACGGGACGCGTTCTGGGGCTCGTCGCGCCGCAGATCGTCGTTTCGGTCCTTCTCGTCCCGCTCTTCCTTCGCCTTACGGGGAAGTTTGACAATTTCCGCCTGAAACGCCGATAAATCCCCCGATGTTTGGCAAGAAAAGCCCGCCCATTACCGAAGCCTGGAGGGGCATCACCTTCACCCGCCGCGCGATCGTCGTCGGCGGGGCGCAGGCGGCCGTGCTCGGCGCGATCGGCGCGCGAATGGCGTATATTTCGGTCATCGACAACGAGCGCTATGTGCTGGAATCGGAAAGCAACCGCGTCAATCTGACGCTGATCCCGCCACGCCGCGGCTGGATCGTCGACCGCCACGGCAAGGCGCTCGCGAACAACCGCGTCAGCCTGCGCGTCGACATCATTCCCGACCGTCTCCACAACAAGGAGCTGGTGCTGGGGCAGCTGAAGACGCTGCTGCGGCTCGACGGCGACGCGATACAACGCATCGAGCGCGACCTGAAAGCCGCCTCGGGATTCCAGCCCGTCGCGGTCGCGGAGGATATGACCGAGCAGGAATATAGCTCGATCCTCGTCCACCTGCCCGAACTGTCGGGCGTCGCACCGCAGCGCGGCTTCGCGCGCAACTATCCGACCGGCGCCGCCGTTGGCCATCTCATTGGCTATGTCGGCGCTCCGACGGCCGAGGAATATGAGAAGGTCAAGGATCCGCTCTACATCACCCCCGGGTACAAGACCGGCAAGGACGGGCTCGAGAAATATTTCCAGCAGATGCTGCGCGGCAAGCCCGGCGCCAAGCGCGTCGAGGTCACCGCGCGCGGCAAGGTCGTGCGCGAACTCAGCACCCAGGCCGATACGCAGGGCAAGACCGTCCATCTGACCATCGATGCCGACCTGCAGGACTATGTCGCGCGGCGCATGGGCCCCGAGTCCGGCGCCGCGGTCGTAATCGACACGCTGACCGGCGACATTCTGGCCTTCGTCTCGATGCCGAGCTTCGATCCCAACAGCTTCTCGGACGGGATCAGCAATTCGGAATATAGCTGGCTGCGCGCCGACGACCACCAGCCGCTGATCAACAAGGCGACGCGCGGGCTCTATCCGCCGGGTTCGACGCTGAAGCCGATGGCTGCGATTGCTGCGATCGAACATGGGATCGACCCGAGCGAGCGCCACACCTGTATCGGCGGCTACCGCCTCGGCAGCCGCTTCTTCCGCTGCCTCGGCACCCACGGCAGCCTCGACATGCCGCATGCGATCATGAAGAGCTGCAACAGCTATTTCTACTGGGTCGCGCACCGGCTGGGCTATGACGCGATTGCGCCGACCGCGAAGCTGATGGGGCTCGGCGAGGAATTCCAGCTCGCGGGCAGCAACCAGCGTTTCGGCACGATTCCCGACAGCGCGTGGAAGATGAAGAAATATAACCAGCCATGGTCGGCGTCGGATTCGCTGAACGCCGTGATCGGTCAAGGCTATGTCAGCGTGAACCCGCTGCAGCTCGCGGTCATGGCGTCGCGTATCGCGTCGGGCCGCCATCTCTATCCGCGCCTCGTCAACCGGCAGTTCAAGAACGAGCCCCTGCCCTTCTCGGCGGAAGCGCTGGCGACCGCGCGCCTTGGTATGGACCTCGTCGTCAACGGGCCGGGGGGTACTGCGGGGCGGAGCAAATTGCCGCTCGATGGTATTGCGATGGCGGGCAAGACCGGCACCGCGCAGGTGCGCGGTCTCAACACCGGCAACGGCAAAGCCGGGACGTGGAAATTTCGCGACCACGGCCTGTTCATCGGCTTCGCGCCTGTCGACAATCCCCGCTACGCCATATCGGTCATCATCGAGCATGGCATGGGCGGCAGCCGCGCTGCGGCGCCGGTCGCCAAGGACGTCTTCACCTTCCTCTATGACCGCGAGAAGGGCATGGCGGCACTCGATGCCTTCGAGGCCGGCTGGGGCGGCACGATCAAGGAACGCATGGACCGCAACTATGCCGCGTGGAAAGCCGGCGTCGCGGCGCCCGATCCGGGGCTCGCGCAATGATCCCCGTTCCACCCGCCATTCAGCGCATCCCGTGGAAACTGATCGCGCTCCTGAGCTCGATCATCATTTTCGACCTGCTCGTGCTCTATTCGGCGGCGGGCGGCAGTTGGTCGCCTTGGGCGTGGCAGCAAGGCGTGCGCTTCATCGTCTTCCTCGGCGTCATGCTCGCCATCAGCCGCATGCCGTTACGACTGTTCGAGGATTTCGCCTATCTCGGCTATATTGGCGTGCTCGTCCTGCTCATCGCAGTCGAGCTGCTGGGTTTCGTCGGCGGAGGCAGCCAGCGATGGCTCAACCTCGGCTTCATGAATCTTCAGCCGTCCGAACTGATGAAGGTTGCGATCGTGCTGGCGCTCGCGCGCTTCTATGCGCAGCTCCCGCCGGGCAACACGCGGACCTTTACCGCGCTGTGGCCCGCGCTGGCGGCGATCGGCGTCCCCGCCGCGCTCGTGATGCTCCAACCCGACCTCGGTACCGCGCTCGCGATCTGTATCGGCGGGGTCATCGTGATGTTCGTCGCCGGCCTGCCCTTCTGGTGGTTCGGGAGCACGGCCATCGCCGGGCTCGCGGCGCTCCCGGTGCTCTTCTCCTTCCTCCACGATTATCAGCAGAAACGCGTGCTGATCTTCCTCGACCCCGAAAGCGACCCTCTCGGCGCCGGTTACCACATCAGCCAGTCGAAGATCGCGATCGGGTCAGGCGGGATCGGCGGCAAGGGCTTCCTCAACGGATCGCAAAGCCACCTCGACTATCTGCCCGAGGGGCATACCGATTTCATCTTCGCCACGATGGCGGAGGAATGGGGGCTGATCGGCGGCCTCGGGCTGCTCTTTGCCTTCTTCCTGTTGCTGCGTTGGGGAACCCGCGTATCCCTGCGCGCGCGCACACGCTTCGGGCAGCTCGTCGCAGCCGGTCTGACCATGACGATCTTCTTCTATATCGCGATCAACCTGTCGATGGTGATGGGCATGGCCCCGGTCGTCGGCATTCCGTTGCCGCTCTTTTCCTATGGCGGGTCGTCGATGCTGACAATCATGACCTGTGTCGGCATCATCCTGGCGGTCGAGAATGACAGCAAGACCGGCAGCCGCCGCTTTCACCAATAGATCCCGGTAAATCATATCCGTTCAGCCCGCCGGCACATTCCGTGCCAGCGGGCTCGCCGTGACCGAGACCGCGTGCTGGCGGGCTGCACAAAAAGGCACTCCCGAGAACGTGACGCGACAACCAATGCCCGCGCGAGGGTATAGGAACATGTCCGGCTCTCGATGCTCCTGCAGCGTGCAGAAATCCGTCGACGCAAGAATGGATTAGCGAGCTTGCCGACGAGAAAAATACCTCGGCGCGAAAAAATATGCGCCAGGGGCATTGCCATATCCAGATGACCATGATAGCGGCCCGCTCTCTTCGCGAGACAGGGAGTTTCCCGGTCCCGCAAAGAATGCCGAAACCGGCATGTGGACGCATAGCTCAGTTGGTAGAGCAGCTGACTCTTAATCAGCGGGTCCTAGGTTCGAGCCCTAGTGCGTCCACCATTTTCCTTCAAAGACTTGTGAGGCAGACCTGAGAGTCCTTGGGAGCCTCGGCGGACATCGCCCGCCCCCTTCAATCCGTTGATTACGCCTTTCGTTTCGCGAAGCTTGCGATGCGCGCGGCCGCATCGGGCGCGGTCCCGGCGCTGCGGAATACTTCATGCGCAAGGCCCGCCGCCAGCGGCAGCCCGTCGGTCTCGATCAGGAGGCGTTTGTTCGCAGCATTGCTGAACCAGCTGTTGGCGAGGATCGACTTGGCGAAGGTGGCGACGTCGGTGTCGAACGAAGCGTCGTCGAAGCAATGATCGGCGAGGCCGATGCGCTCGGCTTCGGCGCCCGATACCGTCCGGCAGGTGAACATCAGGTCGCGCGCCCTTGTCGCGCCGACCCGGCGCGGTAACCGCTGGCTCATCCCCCAGATCGGGGTAAGCCCCCATTTCGCATGGGTATCGGCAAAGCGCGCGCCTTGCGCCGCCAGAATGATATCCCCCGCCAGCGCCAGTTCGAGCGCGCCGGTATAGCAATGGCCATGCACCGCCGAAATGACGGGCTGCGGCAGGTTGGCGAGCTGTTCGATGACGGTCGCCTGAAGATTATGCTCCTCGTCGCTTTCGCCGGCGCCGATCGCCCCCAGGTCGTGCCCGGCCGAAAACGCCCGCCCCGCCCCGCGAACAAGGACACAGCCGACGCTGTCGGTCTGTTTCGCGATCGCCGCGACATGCGCGCCAAGCTCCCTGAACAGCGCCGTGTCGAGCGCATTCAGCTTCTCCGGCCGATTGAGCGTCAGCGTCGCCAGACCCGCGCTGTCATCGCGCAATACCCGTGCTTCGGTCATCATCGTCTCCCTTTTGTTTCCTGTAACCCGCTTACCGGGATGTTGCGCCGTGCGTCATTCGCCCCCGCGTAAATCGACACGAGCCTGCGCAATCAGCCGTCGTCCAGCGGCAATTCGTTCGTCGACTTGATCTCCGACAGCGCGACCGTCGAATTGATTTCCTGCACGCCCGGCAGCTTGCTCAGCCGATCGAAGAAGAAGCGCTCATAGGCGTCGATGTCCTTCGCGACGATCCGCAGCATGAAGTCGGTGGTACCCATCAGCACATAGGCGTCGAGCACCTCCGGAAAGCCGCGGATCGCCTCGCTGAACTCGTCGAGATTGGCGCGGCCGTGCGCGTCGAGCTTTACCTGCGCAAAGACATGCGCCTTGAGCCCGACCTTGCGCCGGTCGATCAGCGCGACGCGCTTGCGGATGAAGCCGTCGCGTTCGAGCCGGTCGATGCGCCGCCAGCACGGCGAGACAGACAGCCCGACGCGCTCGGCAATCTCCGCCGTCGTCTGGCTCGCGTCGCGCTGTAGCTCGCGGAGGATCTTTATCTCGAACGGATCAAGGTCGGTCATTCATTCCTGATAAGGACAAATTTCCGGTATGAACATCCCCATCTTGCAGCCCGAGGCGAAAATGCGAGCAAGATTGTTCCCGGCCGGAATGCGACAAGGCGAGCGTTGCTCACAAGGAGAAATGCCGTGGTCACCCGTCCCAGCCGCCTGCACCCGCCGGTCGAATGCGTGCGCCTGCACGATATCGAAAGCGGCCTCGACGGTGTGATTGCGATCCATTCGACCGCGCTCGGGCCGGGCGCCGGCGGCTGCCGCTTCTGGAGCTATCCGGGTCTCGACGAAGCGCTCGCCGACGCGATGCGGCTCGCCGAAGGCATGAGCTACAAGAATGCGCTTGCCGGCCTGCCCTTCGGGGGCGCCAAGGCGGTGATCCGCCGCCCCGCAGGCGAGTTCGACCGCGACGCGCTGTTTCGCGCCTTTGGCCGCGCGGTGAACGAGCTTGGCGGTCGCTATGTCACCGCCGAGGATGTCGGGACTTCCGTTGCCGACATGGAGCAGATCGCGGGCGTGACACGACATGTCGCCGGCCTGCCCTCCTCCGGTGATCGCGCGGGCGGCGATCCGTCGCCATGGACCGCGCTCGGCGTCTTTGAATCGATGCGCGCCGCCGCTGCGCTGACGCTCGACCGCGACCTCGCGGGGCTGACCGTCGCGGTGCAGGGCACCGGCAACGTTGGCGCCGATCTTTGCCGCCGCCTGGCTGACGCAGGCGCCCATCTGGTGATCGCCGACCCCGAGTCCGGTCGCCGCGACCGGCTGAGCCATATCCTCGGAGCGAAAGTCGTCGGCACCGACGAAATCGCCGAAGTCGAAGCCGATATCTTCGCACCATGCGCGCTCGGCGGCGCACTGACCCGCGACGTCGCACGCAAGCTGAAGGCCCGGCTCGTCTGCGGCGCCGCGAACAACCAGCTCGCGAGCGCCGAGGTCGCGCCGTTGCTGATGGCGCGGGGCATCGCCTACGCCCCCGACTATGTCGTCAACGCGGGCGGTATCATCTCGGTTTCGGCCGAATATCTGGGCGAAGACCGCAGCGACGTGGAGGCGCGCGTCGCCGAAATCGCGCCGCGCGTGGGCACCATCCTCGAACGCGCGGCGCGCGAGGCTCGCTCGCCAGCCGATGTCGCCGACGAGATGGCCGAAACCATGATCGCCGGCGCATCGCGGGCGGCCGCCTGAATGCATCGCTTTCGCATCGAGGTCAGCGCCGAGCCGCAATCCCTGCTCCGTGTTCTGGGCTGTTTTGCGCAGCGCGATATCGTGCCAGCGACAACCCGAATGCGCGTCGAGGATAGCCGGATGCAGATCGAGATCGAGGCCGGCAACCTTCCCCCGGCGCAGGCAGCATTGATCGCCGCCAAGCTGCGCGAAGCCGTCGCGGTGACCGACGTCGCGCTCGATCACCGCGTGCCGGCAACCTAGCTTGCGCACCGGACAGCCTCCGCGCTGTCACATTCGGCAGGCGCTTTGACCATTGCGGCCCGGCGCAACCTCTTTATGGGCTTGGACAACAAGACCAGAGAGGAAATGCCAGAAATGCCGGAGCTCTCCCATCCCGAGATTCGTGAATCCGTACGCCGGCTCTGCGCGGACTTTCCCGGATCCTATTGGCAGGCACTCGACCGCGACCGCATCTATCCGACCGAATTCGTCCGCACGCTGACCAGCTCGGGCTTCCTTTCGGTGCTGGTGCCCGAGGAATATGGCGGCGCGGGGCTCGGCCTGTCGGCGGCGACCGCGATTCTCGAGGAAATCCATCGCTCAGGCTGCAACGGCGGCGCGTGCCACGCGCAGATGTATACGATGGGCACGATCCTGAAGCACGGGTCGGCCGAACAGAAGGCGCGCTACCTGCCCGGCATCGCCAGCGGCGAGCTGCGCCTGCAGGCCTTCGGCGTGACCGAACCGACGAGCGGCACCGACACGACGCGCATCAAGACCTTCGCCCGCCGCGACGGCGACGATTATATCGTCAGCGGGCAAAAAATCTGGATCAGCCGCGCCGAGCATAGCGACCTGATGGTCCTGCTCGTCCGCACCACCCCGCGCGATCAGGTCACCAAATCGTCCGACGGGATGAGCGTGCTGCTGGTCGACATGCGCGAGGCGGTCGGCAACGGTCTGACCATCCGCCCGGTCCGCACGATGCTCAACCATGCGACGACCGAACTGTTCTTCGACGATCTGCGCGTTCCCGCCGCAAACCTGATCGGCGAGGAAGGCAAGGGCTTCAAATATATCCTCGACGGCATGAATGCCGAGCGCATCCTGATCGCCAGCGAGTGCATCGGCGACGGGCGCTTCTTCATCGACCGCGCTTCGGCCTATGCGTCGGGTCGCGAGGTGTTCGGGCGGCCGATCGGCGAAAACCAGGGCATCCAGTTCCCGATCGCGCGCGCCTATGTCCAGCTATCGGCGGCTGCAGCGATGGTCGATCAGGCGGCGGCAATGTTCGACGCGGGCGAGCCGTGCGGGACCGAAGCCAATATGTCGAAAATGCTCGCCTCGGAGGCAAGCTGGTATGCCGCAGACATGTGCGTGCAGACGCACGGCGGCTTCGGCTTTGCCGAAGAATATGACATCGAACGCAAGTTTCGCGAAACGCGGCTCTATCAGGTCGCGCCGATCAGCACGAACCTGATATTGAGCCATGTCGCGACGCACGTCCTGAAACTCCCGAAGAGCTTCTGACGTGCGCCGCTAGCGCGGCCTAGTGCCGCGCCAGCTCGTCGCGACCGACGACCATGTAATGGACCTCGTCCGGACCGTCGGCGAAGCGCAGGTGACGCACATCGGCATAAAGCTCGGCAAGCGGGGTCCAGTGCGAGATACCGGTCGCGCCATGGATCTGGATCGCCTCGTCGATGATCCGGCACGCGCGTTCGGGGATCATGGCCTTGGCCATGCTGACCCATACGCGCGCCTCGCGGTTGCCGAGCAGATCCATCGCCTTCGCGGCTTTGAGCACGATCAGGCGCATCGCCTCAATGTCGCAGCGCGCGCGCGCGATGACTTCCAGATTCTTGCCGAGCTGCGACAGCGGCCGGCCGAAGGCGGTGCGCGAATTGCCGCGCTTCACCATCAGGTCGAGCGCGACCTCGGCCTTGCCGATCGTGCGCATGCAGTGATGGATACGGCCCGGCCCGAGGCGCATCTGCGAAATCTCGAACCCGCGGCCCTCGCCCAGCAGGATATTCTCGCGCGGTACGCGGACATTCTCGAAGCGCATGTGCATATGGCCCTGCGGCGCGTGATCGGCACCGAACACACGCATCGGCCCCAGCACCTTCACGCCCGGCGTGTCCATCGGCACCAGGATCTGCGAATGCTGGCCCTTGCGTGACGCTTCGGGATTGGTCTTGAGCATGCAGATCAGGATCTTGCAGCGCGGATCGCCCGCACCGCTGATGAAATATTTCTCGCCGTTGATGACCCAGTCGTCACCGTCGAGCACCGCGCTGGTTTCGAGGTTGCTTGCGTCGGATGAGGCGACGCCCGGCTCGGTCATGACATAGGCCGAGCGGATTTCGCCGTTGAGCAGCGGCTTCAGCCAGCGATCCTTCTGTTCGGGCGTGCCGACCATTTCGAGCACTTCCATATTGCCGGTATCGGGTGCCGAGCAGTTCAGCGATTCCGAGGCGAGCGGCGATTTGCCAAGCTCTGCGGCGATATAGGCGTAATCGAGATTGCTCAGCGGCGTGCCCGTGTCACCGTGAGGCAGGAAGAAATTCCAGAGGCCCGATGCCTTGGCCTTCGCCTTCGCGCCTTCAAGCAGC